>NZ_FOTM01000003.1:0-94453 GCF_900114565.1 Leifsonia sp. CL147 | reverse complement strand
GAAGTGCTCGTAGGTGCACGCGACACGCCGTGTCGCGGTGCAACAACGAGCACTTCGGGGCAGGGGCCGAGCACCGCCCGCGGGAGGGGGCCGAGCACCGCGGGACGGGACGTCAGCGGTCGGCGAAGACGAGCGGGTCCCAGTCGAGGATGCGCGAGCGGTACACGAGGCCTTCCGTCATGAACGGGTCGCCCTCGCGGAACCGCTCGGCGGCCTCGCGGGAACGGAAGATCGCCATGGAGCCCTGCGTGGCCGGGTCGCCGAACGTGCCGATCATGAGCACCTCCCCACCCTTCGCGAACTCGTCCAGGTAGGCGCGATGACGTGGATAGGTCTCCACCAGTCGCTGGAAGTGCTCCGGGCCCGCGTCCGGGTCGGCGTCGTAGAACGAGACGGCGTACATGCCGTCAGCTTAGGTCCGGGATGCGCTCAGCGCCCGGCCTCGTCCTCGGCCTCGGCCTCGTCCTCCTCGTCCTCGTCGTCCTCGTCGGTCCGCGGCTTGACGTAGGGGTCCTCGTCGCCGGCGTAGCTCGCGCCCGCCGCAAGCCCAGCCACCTCGGTGTCGCGCTCGCGCGCCTCCCGAAGCAGGTCCTCGATGTGGGCGGCGTTCTCCGGGATGGCGTCGAGCTGGAACTCCAGGGTGGGCGTCAGCCGGGCGGTGATGTTCTTGCCCACCTCGCTGCGCAGCATCCCGGTCGCCGCCTTCAATGCCGCGGCGCTGTCCTCGCGCTCCTGCTCGCTGCCGTACACCGTGTAGAACACGGTCGCGTGCTGCAGGTCGCCGGTTACCTGGACGTCCGTGATGGTCACGAAGCCGAGTCGTGGGTCGCGCAGGCCGCGGTCGAGGCGCTTGGCGACGATCTCCTTGATTCTGTCCGCGAGTTTCCTCGCGCGAGCCGGATCAGCCATGTGTGTTTCTCCTTACGGGCAAGATGGCCGGTGGCAGAGCCACCGGCCATCTCGTGAACCTAGACGCGCGGCTTCTCGCGAAGCTCGGTCGTCTCGATCTCGTCGCCGATCTGGATGTCGTTGTACTTCCCGAGACCGATACCGGCCTCGAAGTCGGTACGGACCTCGGTGACGTCGTCCTTGAACCGGCGCAGCGACTCGATGGCGAGGTTGTCCCCCACCACCACGCCGTCGCGGATGACGCGCGCCTTGGCGTTGCGCGTGATCGTGCCGGACCGGACGATGACACCGGCGATGTTGCCGAACTTGGAGGAACGGAACACCTCGCGGATCTCGGCGACACCCGACTGGACCTCTTCGAACTCGGGCTTGAGCATGCCCTTGAGCGAGTTCTCGATGTCCTCGATCGCGTTGTAGATGACCGAGTAGAACCGGACATCCACACCCTCTCGGGCTGCACGCTCGCGGGCCTTCACGTCCGGGCGGACGTTGAAGCCGATGACGATCGCGTTGTCGATCGTCGCCAGGTCGATGTCCGACTCGGTGATCGCGCCGACGCCGCGGTGCAGGATGCGCAGGCTGACCGAGTCGTCGACCTCGATCTTCATGAGCGACTCCTCCAGCGCCTCCACGGCACCGGACACGTCGCCCTTGATGATGAGGTTGAGCGCCTCGACCTTACCCTCTTCCAGAGCACGGGTGAAGTCCTCGAGCGAGATGCGCTTGCGGGCCTTCGCCAGCTGCGCGTTGCGCTCTGCGGCCTCGCGCTTCTCGGCGATCTGACGGGCGGTGCGGTCCTCCTCGGTGACGAGGAAGACGTCGCCGGCACGCGGGACGCTGGAGAGACCCTGCACCTGGACCGGACGCGACGGTGCCGCCTCGAAGACCGGGTCGCCGTTCTCGTCCGCCATCGCACGGACGCGCCCGTACGCCGTTCCCGCGACGATCGCGTCGCCGACGCGCAGCGTTCCCGACTGGATGAGCACGGTCGCGACCGCGCCGCGTCCCTTGTCGAGCTTGGCCTCGATGGCGACACCGCGTGCGTCCTTGTTCGGGTTCGCACGCAGGTCGAGACCGGCGTCAGCGGTGAGCAGCACAGCGTCCAGGAGGTCCTGGATGCCGATGTCGTTGCGCGCGGAGACGTCGACGAACATGACGTCGCCGCCGTACTCCTCGGCCACCAGCCCGAACTCGGTGAGCTGCTGGCGCACCTTCGCCGGGTTGGCGTCCGGCTTGTCGATCTTGTTGACCGCCACCACGATCGGCACGTTGGCCGCCTGGGCGTGGTTCAGCGCCTCGATGGTCTGCGGCATGATGCCGTCGTCCGCCGCGACCACGAGGATCGCGATGTCGGTGACCTGCGCACCACGGGCACGCATGGCGGTGAACGCCTCGTGGCCCGGGGTGTCGATGAAGGTGATGGCCCGCTCGAAGCCGTCGTGCTCGGTCCACACCTGGTATGCACCGATGTGCTGGGTGATGCCGCCGGCCTCGCCCGCGACGACGTTGGCGTTGCGGATCGCGTCGAGCAGCCGGGTCTTACCGTGATCGACGTGGCCCATGACCGTGACGACCGGGGGCCGGATCTCGAGGTCCTCGTCGGACTCGCCTTCCAGCTCGGCGTCGAGGTCGATGTCGAAGCCCTCCAGGAGCTCCTTGTCCTCGTCCTCCGGGGAGACGACCTGGATGCGGTAGCCCAGCTCCTCGCCGAGCACCTCGAAGGTGGCCTCGTCGAGGGACTCCGTCGCCGTCGCCATCTCTCCCAGGTGGAAGAGGACGGTGACCAGCGACGCGGGGTTCGCGTCGATCTTGTCGGCGAAGTCCGAGATGGATGCGCCACGGCGCAGACGGACGACGGTGCTGCCGTCGCCGCGGGGTACGGTCACGCCGCCCAGCGACGGGGCCTCCCGCATCTCGAATTCCTGGCGCTTCGCGCGCTTCGACTTGCGGGCCTTGCTCTTGCCGCCACCGCGGCCGAACGCGCCGGCCGTGCCGCCGCCCGGTCCGCGACCGCGACCGCCGCCACCACCGGGACGCGGGCCGCCGAAGCCGCCGCCGGGACGCTGGAAGCCGCCGGCTGCACCGGCACCGGCCCCTGCGCCACCGGTTCCGGGGCGCTGCTGGAAGCCGGGACGGCCTCCGCCGCCACCACCGGGGCGCGCGCCGCCCGGGCGGTTTCCGCCGCCCTGGCCGGGAGCGCCGATGCGCGGAGCGCCGGGGCGCGGCGGGGTGGGACGAGGGATGTTGCCGGGCGACGGGCGCTGGCCCATGCCCTGCGACGACGCGAACGGGTTGTTGCCCGGACGCGGAGTGCGCTGGCCCATCCCCTGATTGCTGGAGAACGGGTTGTTGCCCGGGCGCGGGGCGCCGGGACGCGGGATGCTGCTCGCGCCGCCGGGGCGTGAAGCGCTGGACGGCTTCACGGCGTCCGGGGTGGCCGGGGTGCCCGGCTCAACCGTCGCGGCGGCGGCCTTGGCGGCCTCCGCCTTCTCGGCGGCCTTCTCGGCAGCCTTCTCGGCGGCGGCCCTCTCGGCCGCGGCCTGACGCTCGGCCACCGACAGCGGCGCCTGCGGCTTGGGGCCGGCCTCCGCGTCGACCTCTGCTGCGGCGGGCGCCGCGGGAGCCGCCTGCGGGCGCGGCGCACCGGGGCGCGGAGCCTGCGACGGTGCCTTCGGACCGGCGGCGGTCGCTGTCTCGGGGGCCTTCGCCGAGCCGGAGTGCCCCTCGGCCTCGAGGGCCGCACGCAGCTTGCGTGCTACCGGAGGCTCGATGCTGGAGGACGGTCCCTTGACGAACTCGCCCATTTCCTTGAGTTTCGCGAGCGCGACTTTACTGTCGACACCGAGTTCGCTCGCGACCTCGTGTACGCGTGGTTTTGCAGCCACAATTCTCCTGTCTGGGGGCCCACCCCAGGACAGGGGCAGGCGTTAGTTGTGGACGGATCTCATTTCGAGCCGCTCATCGGTTGTCACTCATGTGAAGTCAACTTCTTCAGCCTGTTCTCATAATTTGCGACCGGATGGCCGCGGTGCCGAGCGTCCCTTCCACCCGCAGCGCCCGCCCGAAGGCTCGGCGCTTGAGCGCGAGGTCGAGACACTCGTCGACCGGATGCAGCCACGCACCTCGCCCTGGACAGGTGGCGGACGGGTCCACCACGAGTTCTGAATTCTGGGCGACGATCCTCAGAAGAGAGGACCGGGGAGCGCGAGAACGGCATCCGATGCACGTTCTGACGGATTCCATCTTACTCCTCCCGGCGGCGCGCGCCGAACGGTCGGACGACGGCCTCTCCAGGCTAGTGCCACCGGCCGGTCCGCCAGATGGAGGACTGGTCACCGTGCCGCGATCGGCGGACACTTCCCGTGGGGAGGCACCATGAAGAGACTGGACCGCGAGGCGCGGCCCGCCGGAAGGCGCACGCTCCGGCTCGTCGTCGCCTGCGGGCTCGGCGTCGCGGCCCTCACTGCCGCGCAGGCCGCCCAGCCCGTCGTCGCGCCGGCCTCCGTCGTCGCGCCGGCCTCCGCCGCCGCGCCGGCCTCCGCCGCCTCGGCGGCCTGGAGCCAGTTCGGAAACGGCCCATCGCACTCCGGAGTGAACGCAGCGGAGACGCAGATCACTCCGTCGACGGTGGCGTCCCTGACTCCGCTGTTCACCGCGACGCTGCCGGGCGTCTCCGACGGCCCGCCTGTCGAGCAGCCCGCAGTGGCGACCGCCGGCGGCACGCGGGACCTCCTCTTCACGACGACCAAGGACGGCTGGATCACGGCCACCGACGCCACGACCGGGGCCGAAGTGTGGAAGCACCAGAACGGCCCGGGCTCGTGCACGATCAACAACGGCGGCACGCCCTGCTTCACCACGTCGTCGCCGGCGATCGACCCGGGCGGAGCCTACGTCTACAGCTACGGACTCGACGGGAAGGTGCACAAGTACGCCATCGGCACGGGCACTGAGGTCACCGGCGGAGGCTGGCCGGAGATCGCGACCCTCAAGCCCTACGACGAGAAGAGCTCTCCTGCGCTCACGACCCTCGGATTCGGTGGGCACACCTACCTGTACGTCTCGAACGGCGGGTACCCCGGCGACCGGGGCGACTACCAGGGCCACGTCACGACGATCGACCTCGGAACGGGGTCGCAGCGCGTGTTCAACACGCTGTGCAGCGATCAGACCGGCCACATCGCAGCCAATGGATGCCCGGCCAGCCAGTCGGCGGTCTGGGCCCGGCCGAGCGTCGTCTACGACCCGGGCACCCAGCGCATCCTGTTCTCCACCGGCAACGGCGCCTTCGACGGCAGCCACGACTGGGGCGACTCGGTGCTCGCCATCAACCCCGACGGAACCGGCGCCGGAACGGGACCGGTCGACAGCTACACGCCGACGAACTACGCCAGCCTCGACCAGGCGGACCTCGACCTCGGCAGCACAGCGCCCCAGGTGGTGACGGCTCCGGCCGGTTCGTCGGTCCCCCATCTGGCGGTGCAGGGCGGCAAGGATGCGCGCCTCCGCCTCCTGAACACGGCGAACCTCGGCGGGAGGGGTCAGCCCGGCACCACGGGCGGCGAACTGAACTCGATCGCCGTCCCCCAGGGAGGCCAGGTGCTCACCCAGCCTGCGAACTGGGTGGACGGCGCCGGCACGTCATGGGTCTTCGTCGCGAACAACAGCGGGATCTCCGGCCTCAAGCTGCAGGCGACCGGCGGGACGCCCTCCCTCGTCCCGGTCTGGAACCAGGCCGCCGCGGGCACCACGCCCATCGTGGCCGGCGGTGTGCTGTTCTACCTCTCGAAGAACGGGGTCCGGGCACTGGACCCCGCGACCGGGACGCAGCTGTGGACGGACGCGGCCGGAGGCAGCGGGCTCCACTGGCAGAGTCCGATCGTGACGAATGGGCGGCTGTACTTCACGGACGGCGGTGGCAAGCTCCGCGCCTACGCCCTCCCCGCCGGGGCGCAGAAGGTCGGCCGCCTGGCCGGCGCGGACCGCTACGGGACGAGCGCGGCCGTCTCCGCCGCGAGCTATCCGGCGAACGCGCCGGTCGCCTACATCGCCTCCGGCGCACAGTTCCCGGATGCGCTGTCCGGCTCCCCCGCGGCCGCGCGCGCCGGTGGTCCGATGCTGCTCGTGCAGCCGGGAGCGGTGCCGCCCGCCGTGCAGACCGAGCTCCAGCGCCTCCATCCCGGGAAGATCGTGGTGCTCGGGGGTGCGGACAGCATCGCGGACTCCGTCCTCACCCAGCTGCAGACCTTCACGACCGGGACCGTGTCACGCCTGAACGGTGGCGACCGGTACGAGACGAGCGCTGCGATTTCACGTGCCACCGCCGCGACAGGACCGGCGGTGGCGTACGTCGTCTCGGGTGTGTCCTTCCCGGATGCGCTCTCGGCCGGCGCCCTGGCCGCCCGCACCGCCGGTGCTCCTCTGCTGCTCACCGCGCCGTCATGGATCCCGTCGCCGATCGCGACGGAGCTGGCGCGCCTCGCTCCCCACTCCATCGTCGTGGTCGGCGGGCCGGATGCCGTTTCCGACGCCGTGCTCACGGCGCTGAAGAGCTACACGACCGGGTCCGTCACGCGCGTGAGCGGATCGGACCGGTTCGAGACCAGCGCCGCAGCGGCGGCGGCGTTCCCGGCCGGGACGGCGTCCGCCTTCGTCGCCTCCGGCGTCGACTTCCCCGACGCGCTGTCGGCCTCCGCCGCGGCGGGCACGAGCGGCGCCCCGCTCCTGCTCACGCTTTCCGGGGCCGTGCCGACCGCCGTCGGTCAGCAGCTCACCCGCATCGGTCCGTCGCACATCTCGCTCGTCGGCGGAAGCGATGTGGTGGGCGACGACGTGCAGGCTTCCCTCGCCGCCTACGTGAAGTAGCCCGCTCAGTCCCGATCGAGGATCGAGTCCGGCTGGATGTCGATCTTCGCGCCGGTCAGCTTCGCAGCGAGGCGAGCGTTCTGGCCCTCTTTGCCGATCGCGAGCGACAGCTGGTAATCGGGGACGAGCGCCCGGACGGCCTTCAGTGACTCGTCGATGACGAACGCGCTGGTCACTTTGGCGGGAGAGAGCGCGCTCGCGACGAACGTCGCGAGGTCCGGCGAGTAGTCGACGATGTCGATCTTCTCGTTGTTGAGCTCGGCCGTGACCGCGCGGACCCTCTGTCCGAGCTCGCCGATGCAGGCGCCCTTGGCGTTCACCCCGGGCTCCGTCGCGCGCACGGCGATCTTCGTCCGGTGACCGGCCTCGCGGGCGAGCGAGACGATCTCCACGACACCGCTGGCGATCTCCGGCACCTCGAGCGCGAACAGCTTGCGGACGAGCGCGGGATGCGTGCGCGACACCGTGATCGACGGACCCTTCGCACCCTTCGACACGCTCGTGACATACACCCGGATGCGCGACCCGTGCGTGTACTCCTCGCCCGGCACCTGCTCCTCGGGCGGGAGGATGGCCTCGACCGTCCCCAGGTCGATGTGCACCATCCGCGGGTTGGGACCCTGCTGGATGACACCGGCGACGATGTCGCCCTCGCGTCCGCGGAACTCGCCCAGCACCGCGTCGTCCGCGATGTCGCGCAGCCGCTGGTTGATCACCTGCTTGGCGGCGAAGGCCGCGATCCGGCCGAAGTCGCTGGGGCTGTCCTCGGCCTCGCCGATGACATTGCCCTCTTCGTCGTGCTCGGGCACGTAGACCGTGACGTGCCCGGTCTTGCGGTCCAGGTGCACGCGGGCCGCGGGCGGCTGGTCGCTGTGACCGTGACGGTGATCGGCCTGGTTCGTGTGCTTCAGATACGCGGTCAGGATCGCCTGCTCGATGATCTGCACCAGCTCGTCGAACGGAATCTCTTTCTCGCGCTCCATGAGACGCAAGACGCTGAGGTCGATGTCCATGCCGGCCTCCTCTATTCAGATCTCGCCGCCGCGTGACAGCGCGGCGGACTCAGTCCTCTACGCTACCCGAGATTCCCCACGGCGTGTACGCCGGGTACCGTGCAGGCCATGGTGTCCCCCAGCCGACTCGCCTCCCGCGTCGAACGCGAACCCGCCGTGCGCGCGCTCGCCCGCGTCGGGATCGCCGCCATCGGCCTGCTGCACATCCTCATCGGCGCGATCGCGCTGGCCGTGGCCTTCGGCGCGGGCGGGAACGCCGACCAGTCGGGCGCGCTCCAGGCCATCGTGGCCGTTCCGGGCGGCCTGTTCGCTCTGGGAGCGGTGATCGTCGGGCTGATCTTCCTCTCGGTGTGGCAGCTCCTCCAATCCATCACCGCCCATCGACGCAGCGAGAAGCTGGTCGAGGTGGCGAAGTTCGTGGTCTACGCGATCCTGGCGGGCGCCGCGATCTCGATCGCCGCCGGCGCGCGGAAGAACTCCTCCGCATCGGAGCAGTCGGCGAGCGGCAAGCTGCTCGGGACGCCCGGCGGCGCCTTCCTCCTCGCCGCCGTCGGCCTCGTGGTGGTGGCCGTCGGGATCGACTTCCTGGTCAACGGCGTGACCCGCCGCTTCGAACGGGACCTGCGGCTCCCGCCCGACCGCTGGGCGACGATCACGGCGATCCTCGGCCGGGTGGGCTACATCGCGAAAGGCATCGCGCTGGTCATCGTCGGCGGGCTGGTCACGTATGGGGCGATCACCTCCGACCCCAAGCAGGCGGGAGGGCTGGACGGCAGCCTGAAGGAGCTGACGAAGGTGCCGTTCGGCGTCGTCCTCCTGGTGCTCATCGCGATCGGGCTGATCGCCTACGGCGCCTTCTGGTGCGTGCGCGCCTTCGCCTCCCGTTTGAAGGAGCAGTAGGGCACTCGCCCTCCTGCTCCTCACCCCGCTATTCGGTCGCAGCCCCGGCGAACTGCGCGTTGTAGAGGGAGTAGTACGCGCCTCCCTGGGCCAGCAGCTCCGCATGGGTGCCCTGCTCGACGATCCGCCCCGCCTCCATCACCAGGATGAGGTCCGCGTCGCGGATCGTGGACAGCCGGTGCGCGATCACGAACGAGGTGCGATCCGCGCGGAGCGCGCTCATCGCCTTCTGCACCAGGAGCTCCGTCCGGGTGTCCACCGAGGACGTCGCCTCGTCCAGGATGAGCACGCTCGGCCGTGCGAGGAACGCCCGCGCGATCGTCAGCAGCTGCTTCTCCCCCGCCGACAGGTTCGAGCCCTCGTCGTCGAGCACCGTCTCATACCCGTCGGGCAGCGAGTGCACGAACCGGTCCACGTAGGTGGCGCGCGCAGCATCCAGAACTTCGTCCTCGGTCGCATCCGGACGGCCGTAGAGGATGTTGTCGCGGATGGTCCCCTTGAACAGCCAGGTGTCCTGCAGCACCATCCCCATCCGGCTGCGCAGGTCGTGCCTGCTCATCGTGGCGATGTCGACGCCGTCGAGGGTGATGCGTCCGGCGTCCAGGTCGTAGAAGCGCATCATCAGGTTGACCAGGGTCGTCTTGCCTGCGCCGGTCGGGCCGACGATCGCGACGGTCTGGCCCGGCTGGGCGACCAGCGACAGGTCCTCGATGAGCGGGGTCTCCTCGGCATAGCGGAACGACACATCCTCGAACGCCAGCAGCCCCTTCGTGCCCTCGGGGCTCTCCGGCTCCCCGGGATCGGCCGACTGCTCGTCGGCATCCAGCAGCTCGAAGACGCGCTCGGCGCTCGCCACTCCGGACTGCAGCAGGTTCGCCATCGAGCCGAGCTGGGTGAGCGGCTGGGTGAACTGTCGGGAGTACTGGATGAACGCGGTGACGTCTCCCAGCTGCATCGCACCGCTGGCCACCTGCAGACCGCCGACCACCGCGATCGCGACATACATCAGGTTCCCGACGAACATCATCGCGGGCATGATCATGCCGGAGATGAACTGGGCGCCGAAACTCGCCCGGTACATCTCCTGGTTCTTCTCGCGGAAGCGCGCCTCCACCTCGCGGTGCCGCCCGAACACCTTGACCAGCGAGTGGCCGGTGAAGGCCTCCTCGATCTGTCCGTTCAGCTCGCCGGTGTGCTTCCACTGAGCGACGAAGAGCTTCTGCGAGCGTTTCGCGATCACCGTGGTGATGACGAGGGTCAGCGGGATGGTGATCAACGCGATGACGGCGAGCAGCGGCGAGATCACGAACATCAGGACGACCACGCCGACCACCGTCAGCAGCGAGGTGAGCAGCTGGCTCATCGTCTGCTGGAGCGACTGCGAGATGTTGTCGATGTCGTTGGTCACCCGGCTGAGGAGCTCGCCGCGCTGCATGGTGTCGAAGTACCTCAGCGGCAGGCGGTGGAGCTTGTCCTCGACGTCGGCACGCAGCCGGTAGACGGTGCGCTGCGTGACGCCGTTGAGGACGTATGCCTGCAGGTAGCTGAACACCGACGAGGCGACGTACAGCGCGAGCACCCAGAGCAGGGTGTGGCCGACCGCGGTGAAATCGATGCCGGCTCCGGGAGTGAACGTGGTTCCCGAGAGGAGGTCCGCGAACTGCGTCTGCCCGTTCGCGCGCACGGCCGCGATGGCCTGCGCCTGCGTCATCCCCTTCGGGAAGGCGAGGGACAGCGCCCCCGCGAACACGAGGTTGACCGCGTTGCCCAGCAGCTTCGGGCCGAGCACGGCGAAGGCGACCGACACGACGGCGAGCGCGGTCACAGCGGAGAGGGCGGCCCATTCCGGGCGCAGCCGGCCGAGCAGCCGCTTGGCGCTGGGACCGAAGTTCATGGACTTCTCCACGGGCATCGCCATCCCGCCGAACGGGCCGCCGCCGCCGGGGCCCCGCCGCATCGGCGGGCCTGCGGGCCGGACCGGCGCTGTCGTCTTCTCACTCATCCCGTGCCTCCCTACACCGCATCCTGGGCGGCGAGCTGCGACGAGACGATCTCGGCGTAGGTCTCGCTGCTCTGCACGAGCTCGTCGTGGGTCCCCCGGCCGACGACACGGCCGTCCTCGAGGACGATGATCTGGTCGGCGTCCACGATGGTGGACACCCGCTGCGCGACGACGATCATGGTCGCGTCCGCCACATCCCGGGCCAGCGCCGCCCGCAAACGTGCGTCCGTGGCGGTGTCGAGCGCCGAGAACGAGTCGTCGAACACGTAGATCTCCGGCTTGCGCACGAGGGCCCGCGCGATCGCGAGCCGCTGCCGCTGACCGCCGGAGACGTTCGTTCCGCCCTGCGCGATCGGCGCCTCCAGCTTCTCGGGCATCGCCTCGACGAAGTCTCGTGCCTGGGCCACCTCTAGGGCGTGCCACAGCTCCTCGTCGGTCGCCTGCGGGTTGCCGTAGCGGAGGTTGGAGGCGACCGTGCCCGAGAAGAGGTAGGGCTTCTGCGGGACGATGCCGATGCGCGACCAGAGCAGCTCCGGGTCGAGATCGGCCACATCCACTCCGTCGACCAGGACGATGCCGCTCGTGGCGTCGAACAGGCGCGGGATGAGGTTCACCAGGGTCGTCTTGCCGGCGCCGGTGCTGCCGATGATCGCCGTCGTGCGGCCGGCCTCGGCGAGGAACGTGACATCCGTGAGCACGGGATGCTCGGCGCCGGGATACGAGAAGCCGACATCAACGAACTCCACCGTTCCGTGGGACGTCACCTCGGTCACCGGTGCATCCGAGATGCGTACCGTCGTCTCGGTGCCGAGGACTTCGCCGATGCGGTCGGCGCAGACCGAGGCGCGCGGCACCAGCACGGCCATCATCGTCGACATCATCACGCCCATCAGGATCTGCATGAGGTACTGAAGGAAGGCCGTCAGCGTCCCGATCTGCAGCGAGCCGTCCTGGACGCGGAACGAACCGAACCAGATCACGGCGACGCTCGAGACGTTGAGCACCAGCATCACGATCGGGAACATCAGCGCGAACAGGCGCCCCGCCTTCAGCGCCGTCTCGGTCACCTCGTCGTTGGCGGTCCGGAAGCGGCGGATCTCCACCTCCTCCCGGACGAAGGCGCGCACCACCCGGATGCCGCTCAGCTGCTCGCGCATGACCCGGTTCACGCGGTCGATGCGCTCCTGCATGCGGCGGAACTGCGGGATCATGCGGGAGATGATGATGCTGACGGCGATGAGCAGAGCCGGCACGCTCACCGCGATCAGCCAGGAGAGGGCGATGTCCTGCCGCATCGCCAGCACGATCCCGCCGACGGCGAGGATCGGGGCGGAGACGAGCAGCGTGCAGGTCATCATCACCAGCATCTGCACCTGCTGCACATCGTTCGTGTTCCGCGTGATCAGGGACGGCGCCCCGAACGACGACACTTCGCGCTCCGAGAACTCGCCGACATGGTGGAAAATCGCCTCGCGCAGGTCGCGGCCGACCCGCATCGCGACCTTCGCACCGAAGTACACGGCCGTGATGGAGCACGCGATCTGCAGGAGCGTGACGCCGAGCATCTCTCCACCGACCGAGAGGATGTAGCCGGTGTCGCCCTTGGCGATGCCGTTGTCCGTGATGTCCGCGTTGAGTGTCGGCAGCCAGAGGGAGAGCAGCGACTGGGCCAGCTGGAAGACGATCACCGCGAGCAGCAGCGGCCAGTGCGGCCGGAGGAACCGGCCCAGGAGTCTCAGGAGCATGATGCCTCCGTCGGAATGGATGGGGTGGAGGTGCGGGTGCGCGGATCCGGGCTGAACGGGGAGCCGACGTGCGGGGAGGAGCCGGCGATGCCGACCAAGGTCATCGTGGCGAGGTCGTCGATGCTGAACTCGATGCCCTCGTTGAGCGCCGGGAAGGCCGACGAGAAGCTCAGCAGCCGCAGCAGGTGCGCCACGCGCTCCGGCGGCCAATTGAGCTCCTCCGCCTCCGGTTCGAGGACGCGGGCGATGATCGCCGCGAACTCGCCGCGCGCCTGCGGGATGGGCGGGCGCTGCGGCCCGACGACCGGCATGATCCGCATGACGCTGTTGAAACGCTCGCGGAGCAGGTACAGGATGGCGCGGACCTTGTGCTCCAGCGCAAGCGCCGGGTCGATGCTGCGGAGCGCCTCGCGCAGCGGCTCGGGATCGAGATACTTCTCGATCGCCGCCTGCACCAGCGTCTCCTTGTCGCCGAAGGCGCGGAAGATGGTCCCCTCGGCGATCCCGGCGGCCTCCGCGATCTGGCGGGAGGTGACGCTGCGGCCGTGCTGGAGCAGGAGCGGGATGACCGCATCCACGATCATCGCCTTGCGGTCCTCCGCCTGCATCGGCTGCGCGCGCGTGCGCGGTTCGGCGGTCACGGCATCCTCGGTCACCCGAACACTATAAGCGGAGTGAGTGCTCACTCACAAGCGGTTTTCTCGCGCTTCTTCCGCCGAAGTGCTCGTTGTTGCATGCCCTCCCGGCGTGTCGCGTGCAACTACGAGCACCTCGGCGTCAGGTGAGGGCGGGGACGGAGCGGGACGGGACGGAACGGGACGGGACGGGACGGAGGGAGGTGGGGGTCAGGACGGGGAGGGGAAGATGGCGGCGATCTCCGCGAGGTCGCCGGCGGTGGGGGTCCAGGCGGAGGCGGCCTCGGCGTTCGCGACGATCTGCTCGGGCTTGGTGGCGCCGGCGATCACGCTGGTGAGGCCGGGCTGGGCGAGCAGCCAGGCGAACGTCGCGGCCAGCATGCTGACGCCGCGCTCGTCGCAGAACGCCTGGTAGCGCTCGATCCGATCCCAGGGGGCGCTGTCGAGCAGGTATCGACGCGCGCTCATGATCCGGCTGTCGGCGGGACCGCCCTCGCGGCTGAACTTGCCGGTGAACAGTCCGTTGTAGAGCGGGAAGTACGGCAGGAATCCGAGGCCGTACCGGTTCACGGCCGGGAGCACCTCGCGGTCGGCGTCCCGCGCCAGCAGGCTGTACTCGTTCTGCGCGGAGATGAACTTCGGATGCCCGTGCAGCTGCGCCGTGAACTCCGCCTCGGCGATCTGCCAGCCCGAGAGGTTGGAGTGGCCGATGTAGCGGATCTTGCCCTCGGCGATGAGGTCGTCGAGGGTCTCGAGCGTCTCCTCGATCGGCGTCACGGGATCGGGCTGGTGCAGCTGGTAGAGGTCGATCCAGTCGGTGCGCAGCCGACGCAGGGAGCCCTCGACGGCGAGGCGGATGTAGCGGCGCGACCCGCGGACGCCCCAGTCCGGACCGTTCACGCCGGCCATGTCCATCCCGAATTTGGTCGCCAGGACGATCGTGTCGCGCTTGCCTTCGAGGGCCTTGCCCATCAGCGTCTCGGAGAGTCCGCGCTCCTTGCCGTAGATGTCGGCGGTGTCGAACAGCGTGACGCCGGCGTCGATCGCAGCGCCGATGACCGCGTCGGTTCCCTCCTGCGTCTCGGTCGCGGTGCCCGCGCGGCCGAAGTTGTTGCAGCCGAGGCCGACGGTGGAGACGACGAGGCCGGAGGGTCCGAGGGTGCGGTAGTCGATGTTCACCATGCCGTCGAGTCTAGGCACGCCGACCGGCGGTCACCGGGTTGGGATTCCGTCCACAGGCGGGCGCACTGCCGAGTTGTCCCCAATGTCCGATTCCCGCGAGTGGGCGTCGGCGGTCCGCCCTAGAGTCGACCCATGAGCAGTTCCTTCGCCTATCTCCTCCGCACCTCGAGCCCCATCGGACGGCTCGAGCTGACCAGCGACGGCACGGCCGTCACGTCCCTCTCCATCGAGCGCGAGGGTCACCTGCCGCTCGAGGACCATCCCGAACGGACCACCGCCGTGCTCGATGATGCCGACGCACAGCTCGGCGAGTACTTCGCCGGTACCCGCCGCGCCTTCGACGTCCCGATCCGCCTGCAGGGCACCCCCTTCCGCCAGGCCGTCTGGGAACGGCTGGCCGGACTCGAGTTCGGCACGTTCGTCTCCTACGGCGAGCTCGGCGCCTCCCTCGGCCACACCGGCTACGGCCGCGCCATCGGCGGGGCCGTCGGCGCGAACCCGATCCCGATCATCGTCGGCTGCCATCGCGTCCTGTCGTCGAACGGGCGGGTCACCGGCTACAGCGGAGGCGATGGCATCCCGACGAAGCTGTGGCTCCTCGAGCACGAAGGGATCCTGCTGGCCGCATGAGCGAGACGACGACACCGGTGCGCGCGGCGCTCGTCGTGGGCGAGGACGGCCTCGCCCGCTGCTCCTGGTCGGCGGCCGACCCCGAGTACCGCCGCTACCACGACGAGGAATGGGGCCGGCCGCAGCACGATCCGCGGGCGCTCTACGAGAAGCTGTGCCTGGAGGGCTTCCAGGCCGGTCTGTCCTGGATCACGATCCTGCGACGGCGGCCGGCGTTCCGGGAGGCGTTCCTCGGCTTCGAGCCGGAGCGGGTCGCTGCGATGACAGAAGCGGATGTGCAGCGCCTGCTGCAGGACGAACGCATCATCCGCCATCGCGGGAAGATCGAGGCGACGATCTCCAACGCCCGGGCCGTGCTGGCGCTCGAGGTACCGCTCGAGGAGCTGATGTGGAGCTTCGCGCCGAAGCCGCTGGATCGCCGGCCCCGGGGATGGGACGATGTTCCTGCGGTCACCCCGGAATCGACGGCGCTGAGCAAGGAATTGCGCCGGCGAGGCTTCCGCTTCGTCGGGCCGACCACGATGTACGCGCTCATGCAGGCGACCGGCATGGTCGACGACCACCTGGAGGGCTGCTTCCGGGCGTGAGGTTCCACGGCCGCGTACGGGACCGAGAGAGTCGGGCCGACGGCGGGATCTGGCTCCATCACCGGATTCTCGCTGGTGACGCGCTACCGCTCGTGCCCGACCGCAGGCGGGATTGATGCGCTTCACGCTCCGGTAAGGAAACGACGCATTGGGGATGAACGCGCCGGCCACCACACCATCGGCCCGACTTGTTGAGGTCGTACGGTCGCAGCGAATGCGTGCCCGACAGCCTCGGATCAGGGATCCTCTCTCTTGGTCGTGAGTTTATCTCACTTTTACTCCCGGCACCACCGCGAGTTCGCGGCGCGCCCACCCAATAGGGGGGCTAGACGCGGAGTACCGCCATCAGGCTTCCCGGCGCACCGCGCACCTCGGGAACGACGAGGTTCAGGTCGCGAGTCCCGTTCCCGGCGGGACGCAGCTCGTAGCCCTCCGAGTCGGCCCAGCGAAGCAGCTCCTCCGTCGTCGCGAAGGCCGCACCCGCCTCCAGAAGGGCGCGCGCGAGAAGCCCTTTCGCCTGCTTGTTGAAGTGGTTCAGCGCACGGACGTGGCCGTTCTCGTCCCGGGCGAGCACCCGGATGTAGTGAGCGCCTTCCCGGTCCGGGAGCGGGGCCAGCGCGGCATACCCCTCGGACCGCAGATCGAGCACGAGATCGCCCCGCTCGGCCAGGGCCATGCTTCCGGCAGCGGCCCAGCGCTTCTTCAGCGATGCCGAGCCGCGCTGCAGCGACAGCCGCGAGTCGAAGGACAGCCGATAAGCCGGAACGAGGTCGGCGGCGCCGACGAGTCCGAGCATCGCCGACTGCACCACCACGGAACCGCCGGCGACCGCCCAGTCCGCTGCGCTCAGCGATGACGCACCGAGCGCGTCGTACAGGATGCCCGTGTACCGCTCCAGCGCCCGCATCGTCGGCGCCAGCGGGATCGCCCGGTTGCGATCGACCTCGTCGGCCTGCTTCGGCCCCAGCTTGAGCGCCCGCATCGCGGCGTCGCGGTCGGCAGCCAGCGCGACCACCGCATCCACGACCTCCCGGCGGACGGGGTTCAGCGAAGGGAAGCTCAGCCGGTCGAGGTGGAGCGGCGACCCCGCTCCCCCGTCCCTCTTGGTCTCGGAGGGCGGGAGCAGGATGAGCACGCCTAACCCTCCACGAAGCTCACGGCGATGGTGACGTTCTCGCCCAGCGGCGCAGACGTGTCGAGGGTGACACGCGGGAGGGTGCCGCAAGCGCCCCTCCACTCGTCGTACTCGTCGGTGTTCTGCTCCACGGCGTACGCCGCGACCAGCCCCGTCCGCTTCGCGAGGCGCTCTTCGTGCAGCTCAGTGTCGGAGCACACCGTCTCGACGACACGGAGCTTCACGCCGCACCGCTCCGCCAGGTCGCGCCACTGCAGCCGCGCGGGCTCCACGGCGTTCACCGCGTCCACGACGACGGAATGGCCCGACTGGAGCACCTGCTCCGCCATCGTCTCGGCCACGAGGTAGGCCGCGAGCCCGGTCGGCTGGTCGGAGTCGATGCCCGCTCGCAGGATCGACGCCTCGATCGGATCCACCGAGATCATCGTCGCGCCGAGCCGGCCGGCGAGGATCTCCGCGATGGTGGACTTCCCGGAACCGGGAAGCCCCGCCATCGCGACCAGCATCGGGACGCGGACGTCTCCGAACTGGCGCTCCAGCGGGGCTCCCTGCTGCTCCGGCATGTCAGACCAGCTCGGCCTGACGGGCCACCACGGTGACCGTGTTGTTCTCGACGGAGAGGAAGCCGCCGTCGGCGCTGGCGGTGATCGACTCGCCCCCGTTGAGGATCACGCGCACTTCGCCCTCGGCGAGGATGGCGAGCAGCGGCTCATGTCCGGGCAGGATACCGATCTGCCCCTCGACGGTCCGCGCGACGACCATGCTCGCCTCGCCCGACCACACTTCGTGGTCGGCCGCGACGACGCTGACAGTGAGAACAGCCATGACTAGCCGTTCTCCTTCTGGATCTGCGCCCACTTCTCCTCGACGTCGGAGATCGGTCCGACGTTGAAGAAGGCCTGCTCGGCCACGTGGTCGAACTCGCCCTTGGCGATCGCGTCGAACGACTCGATGGTGTCCTTCAGCGGCACGGTCGAGCCCTCGACACCGGTGAACTTCTTCGCCATGTAGGTGTTCTGCGAGAGGAACTGCTGGATGCGGCGCGCACGCGACACCGTGATCTTGTCCTCCTCCGACAGCTCGTCGACACCGAGGATCGCGATGATCTCCTGCAGCTCCTTGTTCTTCTGCAGGATCTGCTTGACCGTCGTGGCCACGCGGTAGTGGTCCTCACCCAGGTAACGGGGGTCGAGGATGCGCGAGGTCGAGGTCAGCGGGTCGACGGCCGGGTACAGGCCCTTCGACGCGATCTCACGCGAGAGCTCGGTCGTCGCGTCCAGGTGCGCGAAGGTGGTCGCGGGCGCGGGGTCGGTGTAGTCGTCGGCCGGCACGTAGATCGCCTGCAGCGAGGTGATCGAGTGACCGCGGGTCGAGGTGATGCGCTCCTGGAGCACACCCATCTCGTCGGCGAGGTTCGGCTGGTAGCCCACCGCGGACGGCATGCGGCCGAGCAGCGTCGAGACCTCGGAGCCGGCCTGCGTGAAGCGGAAGATGTTGTCGATGAAGAGCAGCACATCCTGCTTCTGCACGTCGCGGAAGTACTCCGCCATCGTCAGAGCGGACAAGGCGACGCGCAGACGCGTTCCCGGCGGCTCGTCCATCTGGCCGAAGACGAGCGCGGTCTTGTCGAAGACGCCCGCCTCCTCCATCTCGTGGATGAGGTCGTTGCCCTCACGGGTGCGCTCGCCGACACCGGCGAACACCGACACACCGCCGTGGTCCTGCGCGACGCGCTGGATCATCTCCTGGATGAGGACGGTCTTGCCGACGCCCGCACCGCCGAACAGGCCGATCTTGCCGCCCTGGACGTACGGGGTGAGGAGGTCGATGACCTTGATGCCGGTCTCGAAGAGCTGGGTCTTGGACTCGAGCTGGTCGAACGACGGCGGCTGACGGTGGATCGGCCAGCGCTCGGTGATCTCGATCTTCTCGCCCGGTTCGCCGTTGAGCACGTCACCGGTGACGTTGAAGACCTTGCCCTTGGTGACATCCCCCACGGGGACGCTGATCGGGGCGCCGGTGTTGCGCACCTCGCCGCCGCGGACCAGGCCGTCGGTCGGCTTCAGGGCGATCGCGCGCACCAGGTCGTCGCCCAGGTGCTGGGCCACCTCGAGGGTGATCTCGGTCGACCGGTCGCCGATCGTGATCGTGGTCTTCAGGGCGTTGTAGATGCCCGGGATCGCGTCGTGCGGGAACTCGATGTCGACGACCGGACCGGTGACACGGGCAATGCGTCCCACACCGGCCGGCTGCGCGGTCGAAGCCTGGGCTTCGGCGGTAGCGGTAGTCATGATTCTTATCTCTCTCGTTGGACGATCATTTGGCCGAGCTGAGCGCGTCAGCGCCGCCGACGATCTCGGAGATCTGCTGAGTGATCTCCGCCTGCCGGGCGTTGTTGGCGAGTCGCGTGTAGTCGGTGATGAGCTTGTCGGCGTTGTCGCTGGCGGCCTTCATGGCCTTCTGCGTCGCCGCGTGCTTGGAGGCGGCGGATTGGAGCATCGCGTTGAAGATGCGGCTCTCGATGTAGACCGGGAGCAGCGAGTCGAGGACGGTGGCCACATCGGGCTCGAACTCGTAGAGCGGCAGGACCTGCGTGCGGTCCGGCTCCTCCAGGCCCTCCACGACCTCCAGCGGGAGGAGGCGGACGACCTGCGGCTCCTGCGTCAGCATGCTGATGAAGCGGTTGTAGATGACGTGGATCTCGTCCACACCGCCGTCGGACGCATCGCGCAGGAAGGACTCCAGGATCGCGTCGGCGACCTCCTTCGCCTGCTCGAACTCCGGGCTGTCCGTGTTGCCCGTCCAGACCCGCTCGAACGCCCGCCGCCGGAAGCTGAAGTAGCCCTGCGCCTTGCGGCCGACGAGGAAGTACACGACCTCCTTGCCCTGGCTGCGCAGCAGCTCGGCGAGCTTCTCGGACTCCTTGAGCACGTTCGAGTTGAACGCCCCGGCCAGACCCCGGTCCGACGAGAAGATGACGATCGCTGCGCGCTCGATCTTCTCCGGTTCCGTGGTCAGGACGTGGTCGACGTTCGAGTACGTCGCCACCGCCGACACCGCGCGCGTGATGGCGCGGGCGTACGGCGAGCTGGCGGCGACCCGCGCCTGCGCCTTCTGGATGCGGGAGGCGGAGATCAGCTCCATCGCACGGGTGATCTTCTTGGTCGTCTGGGCAGACCTGATCTTCTGCCGGTAGACCCGAAGCTGTGCTCCCATGTCTCTCCTCTTACCTGATTCTTTCTGGGCCTGAGTCGCTCGTCGGGACGGCGCTCAGCGCCGGGCCTTGACGATGCGCTCCTGGTCGACGTCCTTCTCGTCGATGGCCTCGAACTCTTCGCGTCCGACCGAGGCGAGCGGCTTGCCCTCGCCGGTCTGGAACTCGAGCTTGAACGCATCCACCGCCGCGTCGAGCTGCGCCACCGTGTCGTCGCTCAGGACGTTGGTCTCGCGCAGCGTGTCCAGGATGTCGGTGTTGCGCCGCAAGTGATCCAGCAGCTCCGCCTCGAAGCGCAGGACGTCCTCGACGGCGACCTCGTCCAGCTTTCCGTTGGTGCCGGCCCAGATCGAGACGACCTGCTCCTCCACCGGGAACGGCGAGTACTGCGGTTGTTTGAGCAGCTCGGTGAGGCGGGCGCCGCGCGCCAGCTGACGACGGCTGGCCGCGTCGAGGTCGGATGCGAACATCGCGAACGCTTCGAGCGAGCGGTACTGGGCGAGCTCGAGCTTGAGCGTGCCGGAGACCTTCTTGATGGACTTCACCTGGGCGTCGCCGCCGACGCGGGAGACCGAGATGCCCACGTCGACCGCGGGACGCTGGTTGGCGTTGAACAGGTCAGACTGCAGGAAGATCTGGCCGTCGGTGATCGAGATCACGTTGGTCGGGATGTACGCCGAGACGTCGTTCGCCTTGGTCTCGATGATCGGCAGGCCGGTCATCGAGCCCGCGCCGAGCTCGTCGGAGAGCTTCGCGCAACGCTCCAGCAGGCGGGAGTGCAGGTAGAAGACGTCGCCCGGGTAGGCCTCGCGTCCCGGCGGACGGCGCAGGAGGAGGGAGACGGCGCGGTAGGCCTCGGCCTGCTTGGACAGGTCGTCGAAGACGATGAGGACGTGCTTGCCGCCGTACATCCAGTGCTGGCCGATCGCGGAACCCGTGTACGGCGCGAGGTACTTGAAGCCGGCGGGGTCGGAGGCGGGAGCCGCGACGATCGTCGTGTACTCCATCGCGCCCGCATCCTCGAGCGCGCCCTTCACCGAGGCGATGGTCGAGCCCTTCTGGCCGATCGCGACGTAGATGCAGCGGACCTGCTTGTTCTCGTCGCCCGACTCCCAGTTGGCCTTCTGGTTGATGATCGTGTCGATCGCGATGGCCGTCTTGCCGGTCTGGCGGTCGCCGATGATCAGCTGGCGCTGACCGCGGCCGACCGGGATCATCGCGTCGATCGCCTTGATTCCGGTCTGCAGCGGCTCGTGCACGGACTTGCGCTGCATGACGCCGGGCGCCTGCAGTTCGAGCTCGCGGCGGCCCTCGCTGGCGATCTCACCGAGACCGTCGATCGGGTTGCCGAGCGGGTCGACCACGCGACCGAGGTAGCCGTCGCCGACGGGGACGGAGAGGACCTCGCCGGTGCGGGTCACCTCCATACCCTCCACGACCTGGTCGAACTCGCCGAGCACGACGACGCCGACCTCGTTCTCGTCGAGGTTCTGGGCGAGGCCCAGCGTGCCGTCGGAGAAGCGGATGAGCTCGTTGGCCATCACGCTGGGGAGGCCCTCGACGTGCGCGATGCCGTCGGAGGCGTCCAGCACGTGGCCGATCTCCGTCGCCTCGGCCGAGGCGGGCTCGTAGGTGGTGACGAAGTCCTTGAGGGCGTCGCGGATGTCGTCAGCGCTGATGGAGGATGTCGGGCTGCTCTTGGTGTCTGCCATGGTGATTCCTATCTTGAGGCGGTCAGCCCGCCAGCTGAAGCCGGAGTTCGGCGAGACGCGACGCGACGCTTCCATCGATGACGTCGTCACCGATCTGTACGCGCAATCCGCCGATGATCGAGGGGTCGACGACCTGATTGACCTTGAGGTCGCCATAAGTGGCGCTGAGCACCGAGCGCAGACGCTCGGACTGCGCCTGAGGAAGCGGCGCCGCCGCGTAGACGGTCGCGATGGTCTGGCCGTCCTGGGCTGCGACGGTGCGGGCGGCAGCGCGGAGCGACTCGCGGATGCTGCGCCCGCGGGGCTGCTCGACGAGCTGGCGCACGATCGCGACCGTCTGCTTCGAGGCCCGCGACCCGAGCAGGCGCTCGACGAGGGCCACCTTGGATGAGATCGGAGCCAGTTTGCTGCGCAGGGCGAGCTCGAGGCCCGCGTCGGAGGTCACGGCGCCTCCGAAGGCGAACAGCTCGGCCACGATGTCGACGTCGCCCGGGGCGGAGGAGGCGATCGCACGGATCCCGAGCTCCTCGATCCCGGCGAGCAGGTCGTCGTGGGTCGACCAGCGCTGAGCGGTGACCACGGTGAGCAGCTCGACGGCCGGCGCGGACAGCGGGGCGAAGACCCGCTTCACGAGCACCGCCTTGCCCTCCGCCGAGACCGTCGGGTCGCCGAGGACCGCACGGAGCTGGGCCGAGTCGGCGACGACCCGGCCTGCAGCGAACAGGTCTTCAGCCGTCGCCAGATCGGCCGTGGACCCGAGGCCGGCGAGGGCCGAGACGGATCGGGCCAGTGCTTCTCTGGTGGCGCTTCCCATCAGTTGCCCGACCCGGCCTTCTGGGCCGTCTCGTCGGCTTCGAGGTCCGCCAGGAAGCGGTCCACGATGGCCTGCGCGCGCTTGTCCTCGTCGAGGGCCTCGCGCACGACGGTCGACGCGAGGTCGATCGCCAGCGAGCCGACCTCGCCACGGAGCTGGACGAGCGCCGTCTGGCGCTCGGCCTCGAGCTGGGCCTGAGCCTGAGCCGTCACGCGTGCCGCCTCGGCCACGGCGGTGTCGCGGGCTTCCGCGACGATCTTCTGACCGTCGGTCCGGGCGTTCTCGCGGATCTTCGCAGCCTCGGCACGTGCCTCGGCGAGCTGCGCGGTGTACTGCTCCAGGAGCGCCTCCGCCTTGTGCTGCGCCTCGTCGGCCTTCGCGATGTTGCCTTCGATCGCCTCGGCGCGCTCATCCAGCAGCTTCCTCATTCGCGGAAGCGCGAGCTTCCAGAAGAAGAACAGGATGATGAAGAAGCAGATCAGAGAGCCGACGATGTCGTACCACTCGGGGAAAAGCGGATTCGGAGCGGCCGCGGCTGCGGCGGTCACCACACCGTTGAGCATCGTTCCTCCTTATTGAAGAGAGATAAAGAGGGACTACTGGCCGGCGGTGAAGATGAAGTACGTTGCGATACCGATCAGCGCGAGCGCCTCGGTGAACGCGATACCGATGTACATCAGCACCTGAAGACGACCGGCGAGCTCAGGCTGACGCGCGACACCCTCGATGGTCTTGCCGACCACGATGCCGACGCCGATGGCGGGGCCGATGGCCGCGAGGCCGTATCCGACGGTGGCGATGTTGCCGGAGATAGCAGCGATGTCCACTTATGTGTTTCCTTCCGTGATGTCAGCCGCGCGGATGCGCGACCCGATTAGTGTTCCTCGGCGACTGCGAGCTGGATGTAGACAGCCGCGAGCAGTGCGAAGACGTAAGCCTGGAGAACCGCGACCAGGATCTCGAACAAGGTGAAGGCGAAGCCGAAGGCCATGGTGCCGAAGCCGAGCAGGCCCCAGCCGCTGCCGACGGTGAAGACGAAGAACGCGGTGCCGCTGAAGAACAGGACGAGGAGCAGGTGCCCGACGATCATGTTCATGAGCAGTCGCAGCGTGAGCGTGATCGGACGCAGGATGAACGTCGAGAAGAACTCGATCGGGGTAACGATGATGTAGAACGGCCACGGCACGCCGGGCGGGAAGAGGGCGTTCCTGAAGAACGACTTCGGGTTCTTCTTCACACCGGCATAGATGAAGGCGATGTAGGACACGGCGGCGAGCACGAGCGGGACGCCGATGACCGAGGTGCCCGCGATGTTCAGGAACGGGATGACACCCGTCAGGTTCATGAACAGGACCATGAAGAAGATGGTCGTGAGCAGCGGCAGGAAGCGCCGGCCGTCCTTCTTGCCGAGGAGGTCCTCCGCGATGTTGACGCGGACGAGGTCGAGGCCCATCTCGACCAGCGACTGGAAGCGGCCGGGGACCAGCTTCATGTTGCGGGTGCCGAGCCAGAAGATCAGGACGAGGGCCGCCACCGCGATGAACCGGATGATCATGATCCGGTTGACCTCGAAGGCCCCGATGGAGAAGAGGGTGGGCGGGAAGAACTCATCGATCGAGGGCCCGTGGAAGCTTCCTCCATCGGAGCTTGCGGCCTGGACCAGCAGGTTCACAGCGTTAGCTAACAGCGCTATCTCCTGTTTCGGGGCGTCGAGCCTTGGGCTCTCGCGACGACGAACGGTGGACGCCCAGTGGTGACGCGCCGGTGATGTTCATGGCGCAATTGGGCGGGGGATCACCAGTAACTCTACAAGAGTTTTCAGTGGGTAACGAATCGGATACGGCTCAGCGCTTCTGCCCGGGCAAGCGGGCGTCGCTCACGTACGGGACCCGTGAGCGGAAGGCCACGATCATGTCCACGACGAGGGATCCGATCACCCCGGCGATGAGGCTCAGGAACAGCACGACCGGGCTGATCCAGGGCTGATCGCGCAAGAGGATGGCGAGCACCAGGAAGAGCACGAACTTCACGATCCAGCTGCCCAGCACGATGCCGAAGAAGAGACCGACGAAGAGGTCGGAACCGATGAAGCGGTTGGCGATCAGGATGCTCAGCGCCGTGATCGAGAGGAACACGGCGGCCATCGCCGTGCCGATCAGGGCGCTGCTCACGCCGATCCAGCCGGCGAAGATCCCGCCGAGCAGCATCCCGGCGATGGCGATGATGCCGGCGAGGATGAGGCCGTACTTGAGGACGTCCCGCAGGACCGGGGTGGAGCTCGGCTGAGCCGGCGGCTGGGCGGGGCTTGCGCCGTCTGGGTGCTCGGTCATCGGGGCTCCTCGGTCAGGGCGGGGTGGTCGGTCGGCGCGGTTCGCCGCGGGACGTGCTCGCTGGCCTGGTCGAGCTGGTCGAAGCGTGCCGTCTCGGCTGCCTCGCGGCTGCCGGCCGGGGTCAGCTCGGCGACGGCCTCGTTCGCCTTGCGGCGGCTGAGCGGTGCGAGTGTGAAGGCGGTGCAGACGACCAGGCCGATGGCGACGAACACGATCGCCATCCAGTACGGGTCGAAGAAGAACAGCAGGCAGCCGATCGAGAGCACCGCTGTCCACGCGTAGAAGATCAGCACCGCGTGCAGGTGGCTGTGCCCCATGTCGAGCAGCCGGTGGTGCAAGTGCTTGCGGTCCGCGCTGAACGGCGACTTCCCGGCGCGCAGGCGCCGGATGACGGCCAGCCCGAAGTCGAGCAGCGGGATGATCAGCACCGCGAACGGCAGGATGATCGGGATGAAGGCGGGGACCAGCGACGACTTGCCGAGGGTCTGCAGCGCTTCGGGATTGATCGTCCCGGTGACCGAGATGGCGGACGTCGCCATGAGCAGGCCGATGAGGAGAGCGCCCGCATCCCCCATGAACATCCTCGCCGGGTGCCAGTTCAGCGGCAGGAAGCCGGCGCAGGCGCCCACCAGGATCGCGGCGATCACACCCGCGAGACTGAAGTAGTTCTGCGGGCTGATCTCGCGCTGCAGGAGGTAGGTGTAGACGAGGAACGTGCCGTTGGCGATGAGAGCGACGCCGGCGACCAGCCCGTCCAGGCCGTCGATGAAGTTGATCGCGTTCATCACCAGGACGATCGCGAACAGGGTGATGACGATCGACATCACGGGAGAGCCGACCGTCAGCCCGCCGATCGGCAGGGAGTAGATCTGCACCCCCAACCAGGCGACGAGGCCGGCCGCCACGAACTGGCCGGCGAGTTTCGTCATCCAGTCCAGGTCCCAGATGTCGTCGGCCACGCCGATGACGACGATGAGGAGGGCGGCCCCGAGGATGGCGAGGATGGGTCCCTGATCGGAGAAGATCAGCGACAGGACGCCGAACTGACTGGAGAGCAGCCAGGACACCCCGAACGCGACCAGGATTCCCAAGAACATGGCCACGCCGCCGAGACGCGGTGTCGGGCGGGTGTGCACATCCCGGGCGCGGATCTTCGGGTACAGCCGGTAGCGCATGGCCAGCTTGTAGACGACGAACGACATCCCGAAGGTGATCACCGCCGAGATCAGGGCGAGGGCGAGGAGAAGGGTCACGGCTGGGCGTCCGCGGCGGCGGCCGGCTCCTCGAGCGCGGCGCCGACGACCTCGCGGAGCTGCTCGATCGATACGACGCCGTGGCGGAGGATCCGCAGCCCCCCGGCGCCGGATGCCAGCGCGGTCGCATCCACGATGGTCGACGAGGAGTCCTTGCCCTCGACGCGCTCGTACGCCGAACCGGCCTCTCCGCCGTCGAGGTAGACCGCGACGGAGTCGCCGAGCATCGCCTCCGCCTCCGCGGCGGTGCGTGCGGCCGGGCGACCCGTGAGATTGGCGGAGGACACGGCGAGGGGGCCGGTCTCCGACAGCAGCTCCAGCGCGATGGTGTCCTTGGGCATGCGCAGGGCGACGGTGCCCCGGGTCTCCCCCAGGTCCCAGACCAGCGACGGGGAGGCCGGGAGCACGATGGTCAGCCCGCCCGGCCAGAAGGCCCGGACCAGCGCATCCACTTCGTCCGGCACCCGCTCGGCGAGGGCTGCGAGCGTCGGGATGCCGGGCACGAGCACGGGAGGCGGCGACTGGCGGCCGCGCCCCTTCGCATCGAGGAGGCGCTGCACGGCGGCGGGGCTGAACGCGTCGGCCGCGACCCCGTACACCGTGTCGGTGGGGATGACGACGAGTTCGCCGCGTCCGATCGCTGCACGGGCGAGACGCATGCCGGAGAGCAGCTCGGAGTCGACCGAGCAGTCGTAGATGGGAGCCATGACGGCTCCCATGATAGCCGGGGCGCCGACGCCCCGACTGGGAGGACGATACTTGAAGGCGATGGATGTCTACTTCTTCGACTGCGATAAGACCCTCTACGACTACGACTTCCACAAGCGGCTTCCCAAGCTCGCGGAGCTCGGGGGTGTCAGCCAATACCGGCTCGCGTCGGCCTGGTGGGCGGGCGGCCACGAGCGCGCGGCGGAGATCGGCGAGTACGCCACCAGCGAGGAGTACCTGGACGCGTTCGCCGAGGTCACCGGCGCGCGGCTGTCGCTCGCCCAGTGGCAGGAGGCGCGGAAGGCCGCGATGACGCCCATTCCCGGCGCCATCGCCGCGCTCCACGAGGCAGCAGGGCTCGGTACGGTGTCGCTGCTGTCGAACAACCCCATCCCGTTCAAGGACTCGCTCCCCGTGCTGACGCCGGAGATCGTCGACGTGCTGCGCGACAACGACCTCGTGTCGGCCGTGCTCGGCGCGCGGAAGCCGGAGCGCCGCATCTACACGCGGGCGCTCGGGCTGTTCGGCGTGGATGCGGCGGACGCCATCTTGTTCGACGACTCGCTCGCCAATGTCGAGGGCGCCCGCGCCGCCGGGATGCAGGCCCACCACTTCGTCAAGCGCCCCGACGGCAGCTTCGACACCGACGGCATGCTCGACGCCCTCCACGCCTTCGCCGCCCGCTGACCCCTCTCCCCGCGCCTCACCCCCCACCGTCGAGTCCGCAGAGACTGCACGCGAAACGCCGTTGAAGCGTGCAGTCTCTGCGGACTCGACGGTGGGGGGTGAGGCGGGAGCGGGGGGAGTCAGATGTAGATGGCGGGGTCGAGCCAGTCGTCGCCGGGGATCTGCTCGTGGCCGGAGCGCGGGCGAGGATGCGCGGGGACGCCGACGAGGAGCGAGTCGGGAGGCGCATCCCGCGTCACGACCGCGTTCGCGCCGATGACGGAGTGCGCGCCGATCCTGATGGCTCCGAGGACTTTTGCGCCGGCGCCGACGACGACGCCGTCCTCGACGGTGGGATGCCGCTTGCCGTGCCCCTTCCCCCGGCCGCCCAGCGTCACGCCGTGATAGAGCATCACGTCGTCGCCGATCCACGTCGTCTCGCCGATCACCACGCCCATCCCGTGGTCGATGAAGAAGCGCCGGCCGATGCGGGCCCCGGGATGGATCTCGATCCCGGTCAGGAACCGGGTGAACTGGGACAGGAACCGGGCAGGCGTCCGGAATCCGGACAGCCACAGGCGGTGTGCGATGCGGTAGGACCACACCGCGTGCAGTCCGCTGTAGACGAGCGCCACCTCCACAGTTCCGCGCGCTGCCGGGTCGTGCTTGCGCGCGTTGCGGAGGTCCTCACGCAGCCGGAAGATCGACACCTCGCTCAGTCCTGAAGGTCGGCCCACAGGGGCGTGGAGATGTACCGTTCGCCGGTGTCCGGCACGATGGCGACGATGGTCCTGCCGGCGTTCTCGGGACGCCTCCCCACCTGAAGAGCCGCCCAGACGATCGCGCCGGAGGAGATGCCGGCGAGGATGCCCTCCTCCGAAGCCAGCCGCTTGGCCACCTCTAGCGCGTCCTCGAACGACACGTCGACGACCTCGTCGTAGACGGTCGTGTCGAGGACCTCGGGCACGAAGTTCGCGCCGAGACCCTGGATCTTGTGCGGACCGGGCTCGCCGCCGTTCAGGATGGGCGAGTCCAGCGGTTCCACCGCGACCACCTGCACTCCGGGCTTGCGCTCTTTGAGCAACCGGCCGACGCCGGTGATCGTGCCGCCTGTCCCGATGCCGGAAACGAAGATGTCGACGCCGCCGTCCGTGTCCGCCCAGATCTCCTCGGCGGTCGTGGCGCGGTGGATCGCCGGGTTCGCCTCGTTGGCGAACTGCCGCGCCAGGATCGCGTTGTCGGTCGAGGCGACGATCTCCCGCGCCTTCTCGACCGCTCCGCTCATCCCCCCGGAGCCCGGCGTGAGGACGATCTCGGCGCCGAACGCGCGCACGAGGACGCGTCGCTCCGTGCTCATGGTCTCCGGCATCGCCAGGATCACCCGGTACCCGCGTGCCGCGCCCACCATGGCCAGGGCGATGCCGGTGTTGCCGCTGGTCGCCTCGACGATGGTCCCTCCCGGGCGGAGCGCACCGGCCTTCTCGGCCGCATCCACGATGGCGACGCCGATGCGGTCCTTCACGCTTCCCGCCGGGTTGGAGGATTCGAGCTTGGCCAGGACCGTCGCATCCACACCCTCGGTCAGGCGATTGAGCCGCACGAGCGGGGTGCGCCCGACGGCCTCGGTGACGCTGGCATAGATCTGTCCGGACATGGGCCTCTTCCTTGCGAGATGGTCGTGCGCGGATCCTGTCGCGGGATCGTGTTGCCGGGGATCGTCGCGGAGGGGATCGCCTGACCACTCTAGACGCCGCGACGCCGTGAAGAACGAGTGTGACCGAGGGTAGGCTCGACGGGCGATGACCCCCGACTCTCCCCCCGCTCCCGTCTCGGCCCGAACGCTCCGCGATGACGCCGTCGCCGTGCTGGCGCGAGCCGGCGTACCCGACCCCGAGGTGGATGCCGAGCTGCTGCTCGGCCATGTCCTGGGTGTGAGCCGGGGACGCGTCCAGGCCCTGGTCGTGCTGGAGGAGACGATCGCCGCCGCGGAGGTCGCACGATTCCGCGAGGTCGTCGAGCGCCGCGCGGCCCGCGAGCCGCTGCAGCACATCACGGGGCGGGCGCCCTTCCGGTCGCTCGAGCTGAACGTCGGGCCCGGCGTCTTCGTCCCGCGGCCGGAGACCGAGCAGGTCGCCCAGTTCGCGATCGACGCGCTGCGCGCCATCCCCTCTCCCTCGCCTGTCGCGGTGGACCTGGGAACCGGCAGCGGTGCGATCGCGCTCGCCCTGGCGACGGAGGTTCCGCACGCCCGCGTCTATGCGGTCGAGAACTCCCCCGAGGCGTTCATCTGGATGCGGCGCAACGCCGACGAGATCGGCGCCGCCAATCTGACGCCGGTGTTCGTCGACCTGGGCGATGCCCTCCCCGAGCTCGACGGCACAGTGGACGTCGTGATCTCGAACCCGCCGTACGTGCCCGACGACGCCATCCCGCGCGATCCCGAGGTGCGGCTGCACGACCCGCACGCCGCCCTGTACGGCGGCCCCGACGGCCTGGATGTGGTGCGCACGATCTCGCGCGTCGCCCGCCGGCTGCTCCATCCCGGGGGCACGCTGGTGCTCGAGCACGGCGAGCTGCAGGGCGCGGCGATCCGGGAGCTCCTCACGGCCGGCGGCTGGCGCGCCGCTGCCACCCACCGCGACCTCACCACACGCGACCGCACCACCACCGCTCTCCGCTGAGCGCGCGCGCTAGCCGAGAGTCGGGGCGGGTCACTCGGCGAGAGCGGCCAGGCGGGACTCCTCGTCGGCGAGGATGTTCGACTCGATGACGGGCTCGAGGGCGCCATTCATGACGGCGTCCAGGTTGTAGGCCTTGTAGCCGGTGCGGTGGTCGGCGATCCGGTTCTCGGGGAAGTTGTAGGTGCGGATGCGCTCCGAGCGGTCCATGGTCCGGATCTGACCCTTGCGGAACTCCGCCGCCTCCGCGTCCGCCTCCTCCTGCTGCCGCGCGAGCAGGCGCGCCCGCAGCACGCGCATGGCCGCCTCGCGGTTCTGCAACTGGCTCTTCTCGTTCTGCATCGACACGACGATCCCGGTGGGGACGTGCGTGATGCGGACGGCCGAGTCGGTCGTGTTGACGGACTGACCGCCCGGGCCCGAGGACCGGAAGACGTCGATCTTGAGATCGTTCGGGTTGATCTCGACCTCCTCGGGCTCGTCCACCTCCGGGAACACGAGCACCCCGGCAGCGGAGGTGTGGATGCGGCCCTGCGACTCGGTCGCGGGAACGCGCTGCACGCGGTGCACGCCGCCCTCGTACTTGAGGTGCGCCCACACCCCCTCCGCGGGGTCGCTGGAACTGCCCTTGAACGCGACCTGCACATCCTTGATGCCGCCGAGGTCGCTGGAGGTCTGCTCGATGATCTCCGCCTTCCACCGCTTCGCGTCGGCGTAATGCAGATACATGCGCAGGAGGTCGCCGGCGAAGAGCGCGGACTCGGCCCCGCCCTCCCCCATCTTGATCTCCATGATCACGTCACGGGAGTCGTTGGGGTCGCGCGGGATGAGGAGACGGCGCAGCTTCTCCCCCGACTCCTCGACGCTCTTCTCGAGCCCCGGGATCTCTTCGGCGAACGCCGCGTCCTCGGCGCCCAGCTCGCGTGCAGCCTCCAGATCGTCCGAGAGCTGCTTCCACTCGTGGTAGCTGGCGACGATGCGCGAGAGCTCGGCATAGCGGCGGTTCACCCGCTTCGAGCGTACGGGATCGCTGTGCAGCTCGGGGTCGGAGAGCTGGCGCTGCAGGTCGTCGTGCTCGGCGATGAGGGTGTTCACCGATTCGAACATGGGGTCTTCTTTCTTCGTGAGGCGGGGCCGGGAACGACGAAGCGCCCGCCCGCCATGCTTCAGGCATGGGCGGACGGGCGCTGAACGTCGCTAGCGGTGGTCGTTCTCGTGTCCGTGCGAGTGCGCGGTGCCGTGGCCGTTGGCCGGCGCCGGCATCGACTTCTGCACCTGCATCAGGAACTCGACGTTGCTCGAGGTCTCCTTGAGGCGGCCGAGGACGATCTCGAGCGCCTGCTGCTGGTCGACCCCGGCGAGGGCGCGGCGCAGCTTCCAGGTGATCTTGACCTCGTCCTGGCCCATCAGCATCTCCTCGCGGCGCGTGCCGGAGGCGTTGACGTCGACGGCCGGGAAGATGCGCTTGTCCGCCAGCTGGCGGGACAGGCGCAGCTCCATGTTGCCGGTGCCCTTGAACTCCTCGAAGATGACCTCGTCCATCTTGGAGCCGGTCTCCACCAGCGCCGAGGCGAGGATGGTGAGCGAGCCGCCGTGCTCGATGTTGCGGGCGGCGCCGAAGAAGCGCTTGGGCGGGTACAGCGCGGAGGCGTCGACTCCACCGGAGAGGATGCGGCCCGACGCCGGAGCGGTCAGGTTGTAGGCGCGACCCAGGCGGGTAATCGAGTCGAGCAGCACGACGACGTCGTGGCCCAGCTCCACCAGGCGCTTCGCGCGCTCGATGGCGAGCTCGGCGACGGTGGTGTGGTCCTCGGCGGGGCGGTCGAAGGTGGAGGCGATGACCTCGCCCTTCACCGTGCGCTGCATGTCCGTGACCTCTTCGGGCCGCTCGTCCACCAGCACCACCATGAGGTGAACCTCGGGGTTGTTGGCGGTGATCGCGTTGGCGATCTGCTGCATCACGATGGTCTTGCCGGCCTTGGGCGGCGCGACGATGAGGCCGCGCTGGCCCTTGCCGATCGGAGCGACCAGGTCGATGATCCGCTGGGTCACCTTGCTCGGCTCGGTCTCGAGCCGCAGGCGCTCCTGCGGGTACAGCGGGGTCAGCTTGCCGAACTCGACGCGCGCAGCGGCCTCCTCCGGGGTCTGCCCGTTGATGGAGTCGACCTTGACCAGCGCGTTGTACTTCTGGCGGCTGTTGTTCTCGTTGTCGCGCGGCTGGCGGATCGCTCCGACGACGGCGTCGCCCTTGCGCAGGCTGTACTTCTTGACCTGGCCGAGGGAGACGTAGACATCGCTCGCGCCCGGCAGGTAGCCGGTCGTGCGCACGAAGGCGTAGTTGTCCAGCACGTCGAGGATGCCGGCGACGGGGATGAGGACGTCGTCGTCGGCCAGCTCGGGCTCGTACTCGTCGCCCACGGGGCCGCCGCGGCGCTTGCGGTTGCGGTCGCGGTAGCGGCCGGCGCGGTCGCCCTCCGCCTGCTGCTGCGCGTTCTGCCCGCGGTTCTGCTGGCCGTCGCCCTGCTGGCCGCCCTGCTGCAGGTCCCGCGGCTGGTTCTGCTGGCCCTGGTTCTGCTGGCCCTGGCCCTGGGCCTGCTGGCCCTGGGCCTGCGTCTGCTCGTTCTGCTGGCCGGAGTTCTTGTTCCGGTTGCGGTTGCGGCGGTTGCGGCCCTGGCCCTGCTGCTCGGCGGAGGGGTCGCCCTGCTCGCCCTGCGCATTCTCGGCCGGAAGACCGGCTTCGGCCTGCTCGGGCTGCGAGAACGTCTGCTCGGTCTGGCCGAACTGAGGCTGCTCGCCGTTCTGGCCCTGGTCGCCGTTCTGGGCGCCCTGGCCGCGACCGCGGCGGCGACGGCCGTTGCCCTGGCCCTGCTCGCCGTTCTGGTTGTTCTGCTGGCCGCCGCCCTGCTGGACGGCGTTCTGCTGGCCGCCGTTCTGCTGGCCGCGGGCCTGCTCGCGGGAGGCGAGCGCGGAATCGAGCAGCGCATCCACATCGGGGATGAGCGACTCGACGCCGGTGGCGCCGGAGTTGACGTGCGTGCCGGCGGCGACGCCGGAACCGGACACGGCGGTGCCGTCCGGGCTGCTGGCGCGGCGCGAGCCACGGCGACGCGGCTGCTCGGCAGTGCTGGGCGCCTCGGCGGCGGGCGCAGCGGCGGCGGGCGCCTCGGCGGCGGGCGCGTCGGCAGCCGGCGCAGCGAACGCATCCGCCTGCGGCAGCACCGGGTCGCCAACGGTCGGCTCGACACGCTCGGCGCCGATCGGCTCGGCGATGAGCGGTTCGGTCAGCACCTGCGAAGCGGCGACGGCCGGCTCGACGGTCTCGGCGGCCCCGCCGGCGTCGGCCGGAGCGGACGCCGCGCGTGCGGCGGCGATCGCCTCGACCAGCTCGCCCTTGCGGAGCCGGGTCGCGCCCTGGAGCCCGAGCCCGGCGGCGAGAGCCTGGAGCTCTGGCACCTTGAGCGCGGTCAGGTCGCTGGTGTCCACGCCCCCGGCGTGGAGTTCGACATCAGTCACGGAAGAGGATCCTTTCCCCCGGCGCGTCTACGCGCGCCGTCTGTGAAGCTTCGTCACATGAACTGCCGGTTACGCGCTGCGTTCTGATCCGCGCTACGTCGCCGCCCGGACATCCGGGACGGCAGGCAGGAGTGACGGCATGATTGCTAGGAGATCACCCGGAAGCTGGATTCGCTCGTGACGCGGGTTCTTCGCGGGTGCGTCTGCAGTTTACCACCTCGGCACCGACGCTCCCGACCCTAGGCCGCCGGTGTGTCCGAGACGGTCGCCTCCTGGCGCGTCACGGTGGCGCCCTTGAAGTCGACGGCCAGCATCAGCGGCTGCCAGCGCGTCTGCGCCGACTGCTCGACGAGCTTCGCCGCGGCCAGCCGCTGACCCGGGTCGCTGCCGAGGACCAGGATCGACGGACCCGCCCCGGAGACCACAGCCGCGAAGCCGTTCTCCCGGAGCAGCGTGATCAGCCTGTCGGTCTCCGGCATGGCCGACGCCCGGTAGCTCTGGTGGAGCTTGTCCTCGGTGGCGGCGAGCAGCAGCTCGGGGCTCTGGATGAGAGCGGCGACGAGCAGTGCGGAGCGGGAGACGTTGAAGACGGCGTCCTCGTGGGGCACCGACTCCGGCTGGAGGCTGCGGGCGAGCGCCGTCGACATGACGTGCTCGGGGACCAGCACGAGCGGCGAGACGCCGCGGTGCACGATGAGCTTCTTGAAACGCGGGCCGTCCGGAGTCACCCAGGCGATGGTGAGACCGCCGAACAGGGCGGGCGCGACGTTGTCGGGGTGGCCCTCCATGTCGTTCGCGAGCGCCAGCAGCTGCTGCGCGTCGAGGTCGACCACGCCCTCCAGGAGGCCCGTGGCTGCCATGATGCCGGAGACGATGGCGGCGCCGGAGGAGCCCATCCCCCGGCCGTGCGGGATGCTGTTGCGCGCACGCAGGCGGAGGCCGGGCACCGGGATGCCGACGGCGTCGAAGGTGTGCGCGATCGCCCGGACGACGAGGTTGCTCTCGTCGGTCGGCACCTCGCCTTCGCCCACGCCGATGACCTCGACGGTGGCGCCGGGCTCGTCGCGGACCGCGACCTCGAGCTCGTCGTAGAGCGCGAGCGCGAGCCCGAGCGTGTCGAAGCCCGGCCCGAGGTTCGCGCTGGTCGCGGGAACCTTGACCGTGACCGCGCGGCCCCGGAGGTCGGGCGAGGTCACGCGGTCGCCTCCGACGTCGCTTCGGCGTTCGCCGACAGCCCGAGCACGTCGGCGATCGCGGTCGTGTCGACCGGGACGACGGTCGGCTGGACGTCGGAGCCGTCGGCCGTGCGGAGGGCCCACTGCGGGTCCTTGAGGCCGTGGCCGGTGACGGTCAGGACGACGGTGGATCCCGCCGGGATGATGCCCGCGTCCGACCGCTCGAGGAGACCGGCGACGCTGATCGCGGACGCGGGCTCGACGAAGATCCCGACCTCGGCGGAGAGGATGCGGTGCGCCTCCAGGATCTTGGCGTCGTCGATCGCGCCGAAGTACCCGTCGGAGTCGTCGCGCGCGTTGAGCGCGAGCTCCCACGACGCGGGGTTGCCGATCCGGATGGCGGTCGCGATCGTGTCCGGCTCCTTGACGGCGTGGCCGAGGACGATCGGCGCGCTGCCGGCGGCCTGGAAGCCGAACATGCGCGGCAGCTTCGTCGACTCGCCGCGCTGCAGCTCCTCGGTGTAGCCACGGTGGTAGGCCGTGTAGTTGCCGGCGTTGCCGACCGGGACGATGTGGAAGTCGGGCGCGTCGCCCAGAGCCTCCACGACCTCGAAGGCCGCCGTCTTCTGTCCCTCGATGCGGTCGGGGTTGACCGAGTTCACCAGGTGCACCGGGTAGTTGGTGGCGAGCTCCCGGGCGATGTCGAGACAGTCGTCGAAGTTGCCCTGCACCTGCAGCAGCTGGGCGTTGTGCGCGATCGCCTGGCTGAGCTTGCCCATGGCGATCTTGCCCTCGGGGACCAGCACGACGGCCTGGATGCCCGCGTGCGTCGCGTAGGCGGCGGCGGACGCCGAGGTGTTGCCGGTGGAGGCGCAGATGACGGCCTTCGCGCCGTGCTCGACGGCCTTGGAGATGGCCATGGTCATGCCGCGGTCCTTGAACGACCCCGTGGGGTTCATCCCCTCGAACTTCACCCAGACGTCGGCGCCCGTCCGCGCGGAGAGCGCCGGGGCCGGGATGAGCGGCGTGCCGCCCTCGCCCAGCGTGACGATCGGAGTGGCGTCGGAGATGTTCAGGCGGTCCGCGTACTCACGCAGGACGCCACGCCACTGACGACTGTAGGCCTTGGGCTGGGGCATTACGATCCTTCGACTCGGAGAACGGAAGAGATGGCGATCACGACGTCGCTCGCGGCGAGAGCCTCCACGGTGGCCGCCAGCGCGGCCTCCTCGGCTTCGTGGGTACCGATGACAAGGGTAGCGGTGGCCCTGCCACCGCCGTGAATCGGGCTCCCGGCGGCTGCACCGGAGGCGGCCGCGGAGGCACCTCCCGCGAGAGCCGGACCGGGGATGATCACCGGGCCCGTCTGATTCGGCACGGACTGCTGGACGGTCTCGACGCTGACGCCGCCGTCGCTGAGGATGCGCGCGACGGCCGCGAGCACGCCGGGCTGGTCCTTCACCTCCAGAGTGATCTGGTAGCGCGTGACGACCCGGCCGATGTCGAGAACCGGCAGGTCGGCGTGCGTGGACTCGGCAACGCCCGGTCCGCCGACGACGTGCCGCCGGGCGGCGGAGACCACGTCGCCGAGGACGGCGGAGGCCGTCTCGACGCCGCCGGCGCCGGCGCCGTAGAACATCAGGTCGCCGGCGGAAGCCGCCTGGACGAAGACGGCGTTGTGCGCGCCGTGCACGGCCGCCAGCGGGTGGTCCCGGCTGATCAGGGCGGGGTACACGCGGGCGGAGACGCCCTCTTCGCCCGTCTCGGGGTCGGTCAGCCGCTCGCAGATCGCCAGGAGCTTGATGACCGCTCCGGCCTCGCGCGCCGCATCCACCTGGGCCTTCGTCACGCTGGTGATGCCCTCGCGGTAGACGCGCTCCAGCGGAACGACGGTGTGGAAGGCGAGGCTGGCGAGGATGGCCGCCTTCTGGGCCGCGTCGTACCCGCCGATGTCCGCGGTCGGATCCGCCTCGGCGTAGCCGCGGTCGGTGGCGGTGGCCAGGGCGTCCTGCAAGGTCTCGCCGTGCACATCCATCCGGTCCAGCACGAAGTTCGTGGTGCCGTTGACGATGCCGAGGATGCGGTTGACCCGGTCGCCGGCGAGGCTGTCGCGCAGCGGGCGGATGATCGGGATGGCACCGGCGACCGCGGCCTCGTAGTAGAGCTGCGCGCCGACCTGCTCGGCGGCGTCGAAGAGCTCGGGACCGTGCGTCGCCAGCAGGGCCTTGTTCGCGGTGATGACATCCGCTCCGGAGTTCAAGGCCTCCAGCACGAAGCCGCGGGCGGGCTCGACGCCGCCCATCAGCTCCACGACGATGTCGGCCCCGAGGATGAGGGAGCTCGCATCGGTCGTGAACAGTTCGCGCGGCAGGTCGGCGTCGCGCGGCGCATCCACGTCGCGGACGGCGATGCCGACGAGCTCCAGCCGGGCGCCGATGCGGGAGGCGAACTCGTCCCCCTGCTCGAGGAGGAGACGGGCGACCTGGGAGCCGACGGAGCCGGCCCCGAGCAGGGCGACGCGGAGATTGCGGTACTCGATCATGCGTTGCTGCGCTCCTTCGGCACGGATCCGGCGGTGGTCGCGGGTGCGGCGGGTGCGTACCCGGCGTCACGGGCGAGGAGGTCTTCGATGGTCTCACCGCGGACGATGACCCGCGCCTCCCCGTCGCGCACGGCGATCACCGGCGGCCGGCCCACGTGGTTGTAGTTGCTGGACAGGGACCAGCAGTAGGCGCCGGTCGCGGGCACCGCCAGCAGGTCGCCGGGAACGATGTCGCCGGGCAGGTACTCGGCGTCCACGACGATGTCGCCGCTCTCGCAGTGCTTCCCGGCGACGCGCACGAGCTCCGGGGCCGCTGCCGACACCCGGTTCGCGATCCGGGCCGAGTAGTCGGCCTCGTACAGCGCGCGGCGGGCGTTGTCGCTCATCCCGCCGTCCACGCTCACGTAACGGCGGACCGCCGTCTCGCCGTCGTCCTGGACGATGACGGGGACGTCCTTGATCGTGCCGACCGTGTACAGGGTCAAGCCTGCCGTCCCGATGATGGAGCGTCCGGGCTCGAAGGCGACGACCGGCGTCGGGATCTCGAGCGCCTCGCACCCTGTCTGGACGGTCACGGCGATACGGCGCGCCAACTCGTCGATCGACGCAGGGTCGTCTGCCGCGGTGTAGGCGATGCCGAATCCGCCGCCGAGGTTCAGCTCGGGCACGTCTCCCCCGGACAGCAGCTCCTTGTGCACCGACAGGAGACGCGCCGCGGACTCGACGAAGCCGTCCGCGCCGAAGATCTGCGAGCCGATGTGGCAGTGCAGTCCGCGGAACTCCAGCGACCCGTGCGACCGGATCAGAGCGACCGCTTCGGCCGCCCGGTCGAGGGCGATGCCGAACTTCTGGTCCTCGTGCGCGGTCGCGAGGAAGGCGTGGGTATGCGCGTGCACGCCGCTGTTCACCCGCAGGCGGACGCTCTGCCGGACGCCGTGGCGCTCGGCCGCCTCGGCGACGCGGCCGATCTCCTGGAGGCTGTCGATGACGATCGCGCCGACGCGCGCGCCGACCGCCTGGTCGATCTCGGCGAGCGACTTGTTGTTGCCGTGGAAGCCCAGCCGCTCGGGGTCGACGCCCGCGGCGAGTGCGACAGCCAGCTCGCCCCCGGTGCAGACGTCGATGTTCAGGCCGGCCTCATCCATCCACCGCGCGATCTCGATGCTGAGGAACGCCTTGCCTGCGTAGTAGACCTTCGCGGCGGACCCCACCTCGGCGAAGGCCCGGTCGAACGCCCGGCGCACCTCAGCGGCACGGGCGCGGGCGTCGGCCTCGTCCACCACGTACAGCGGTGTCCCGAAACGCCCGGCCAACTCACCGACGGCTACACCGCCGACGACGAGCTCACCGTCGACGCGGTCGGTCGTGCGGGACCAGAGCCCGGGGACGAGCGCGTTGGCGTCCGCCGGGACATGCAGCCACGGCGGGGCGAGCGGGTTGGGTGCGGCATCGGAACGGGCCATAGGGAACCTCACGGGTGGTGACGAGTGGGGGTCTCACAGGCGAGCGGACCCGGATTGGTCCCTGAAGCCGGATGGAGATGACACGAGAAGTCTATCGGGGCCTCGTGCGGGCCCCCTGCGTGTTACGAACAGCTCCCCTTGCTGGTGAGGAAGCGCTGGTCGAGGACGAAGCCGCTCGCGGTGAGCTGGACGGTCGCCTCGGTCGGCGTCACGGCGATGTTCGCGACCTGGACGCCGTCCGGGAGGTATTGGGCGGCACAGACCGGGAAGGGGCCGCGCGCGGTGAGCGCCTCCAGCAGCCGGCCGAGGTTCACGCTGCCCGCGCCGGTCTTCAGCGATGCCTTGTCCGGCTGCAGCAGCACCTGCTTGCCGTCCGCCTTCGGCGTCGCCGTGACCGTGTACCCGACCGGGAGGCCGAGCAGATCGATCCTGCCGTCGTAGCCGATGGTGCCCGGCCCGAGGGTGATGTCCCCGGTCGCGCCGGGGATCTTCACGAGCGTGTTGAGGGCGGCCGGGCCGATGGACAGCGTCCCTGTCGCGTCCGCGATGGGCTTGGAGAAATCCGTCGGGACGCCGGTGGCGACGATGGTCGCGTTCAGGGGCGCGCCCTGCACGATCAGGTGCGGCGCATCCAGCTCGACGCGCTCGAAGCTCCCGGAGAGGTACTGCTGCAGCACCGAGAACCCGCCGATGTGGGTGGAGACCTGGCCGCTCACCCCCGCAGGCAGGTTCTTCTCGATCTCGGCCGAGACGCGCTGCTCCGCATACGCGCGGGCGACGCTGTCGGCCACGACCAGCAGGACGACGACCGCGACCACCGGGATGCCCACGGTGAGCAGCAGCCGCTGCCAGCGAGGACGGCGGCTCCCGCTGGGGGCGGGCGTCTCCGGTTCCGTCGACAGCTCCGTGGTGTCGTCGCTCATCCGGTCGTCCCTCCGTTCGGTCGTGGTGCGGTCGGGCGGTCACATGCGGTCCGGCGCGGACACCCCCACGAGGCCGAGACCGTTGCGGATGACCTGGCCGGTCGCGTCGTTCAGCCAGAGGCGCGTGCGGTGCAGATCGGTCACGGGCTCCTCGCCGTGCGGGAGCACGCGCGTCGAACCGTCCCTCACTGCGTACCACGCGTGGTACAGGCCCGCCAGCTCTTCGATGTAGCGCGCGACGCGATGCGGTTCCCGGAGTTCGGCCGCGAGGGCCACCACCCGCGGGAACTCCTGCAGACCGCCGAGCAGCGCCGACTCGGTCTCGTGCGTGAGCAGTTCCGGCGCGAACACGCTGCGGTCGACCCCGGACTTCTCGGCGTTCGCCGCGACCGACCGGGTCCGCGCGTGAGCGTACTGGACGTAGTACACGGGGTTGTCGTTGCTGCGCTTGGTCAGCAGGTCGAGGTCGATGTCGAGCTGCGAGTCGGTCGAGGAGCGCACCAGCGCATAGCGCGCGGCGTCGACGCCCACCGCATCCACCAGGTCGTCGAGCGTCACGATCGTTCCGGCACGCTTGGACATGCGGACGGGCTCGCCGTCCTTCAGCAGGTTGACCATCTGGCCGATGAGGATCTGGAGGTTGACGTTCGGCACATCCCCGAACGCCTCGACCATCGCCATCATGCGGCCGATGTAGCCGTGGTGGTCGGCGCCGAGCATGATGATGTTCTGCTCGAAGCCCCGCTCGCGCTTGTCCAGGTAGTAGCCCAGGTCGCCGGAGATGTACGCGGGCTCGCCGTTCGACCGGATCACGACGCGGTCGCGGTCGTCGCCGAATGCCGTGGTGCGCAGCCAGATGGCGCCGTCGGCCTCGAAGATGTGCCCCTGCTCCCGGAGGCGCGCGATGGCGCGCTCCACCGCTCCCGACTCGTGCAGCGAATCCTCGTGGAAGTAGACGTCGAAGTCGACGCCGAAGGCGTGGAGGCGCGCCTTGATCTCCGCGAACATCAGCTGGGTGCCGATCGAGCGGAACACCTCCTGCTGCTGCTCGCGCGGGAGGCCCGCGAGGTCGCCGCCGGTCTCGTCGGCCGCGTAGGCGGCTGCGACGCGCTCGGCGATCTCGCCGATGTACGCGCCGCCGTAGCCGTCCTCCGGTGTCGGCTCGCCGAGGTAGGCGGCCAGCAGGCTGCGGGCGAACCGATCGATCTGCGAGCCGTGGTCGTTGAAGTAGTACTCGCGCGTGACGTCCGCGCCTTCGGCCTGGAGGATGCGCGCCAGGCTGTCGCCGACGGCCGCCCACCGGGCTCCGCCGATGTGCACAGGGCCGGTGGGGTTGGCGGACACGAACTCCAGATTCACCCGGAGGCCGTCGTAGGTGTGACCGCGTCCGTAGGCGTCGCCCGCGTCGACGATCGTCTTGGCCAGGAGGCCGGCGGCGGCCGCATCCAGCCGGAAGTTGATGAAGCCGGGGCCGGCCACTTCGGCGGAGGCGACGCCGTCGATGCCGACTGCAGCGGTGGCGATCTCACCCGCGAGTTCGCGAGGGTTCGCTCCGACCCTCTTGGCCAGTCGCATGGCGACGTTGGACGCCCAGTCGCCGTGGTCGCGGTTCTTGGGCCGCTCCAGCGGCACGTCGTCCGCGGTCAGGGACAGCTCGGGGACGTCGGCGCCGGCCTCGCGTCGACGCTCGACCACCGTCGTCACGATGTCGAGGAGAGCGGCGGAGAGGTCAGCGGGAGTCATGAGGAACGATTCTACCGGGATGCCCGGGGCCGCTCCCGCGGTCCCCACCGGCCGAATTGATAGGGTCAACCCGACGCGCTCCCGGACGCCGCGCGCCGAGCAGAAAGACGAGACGAATGCCCTCCACTTCCCGCCGCTTCGCCCTTCTCGCAGCGACCACTGCCGCAGGCCTCATCGTCGCCGCCCTCGCCGGCTGCTCGTCGACGCCCACGTCGTCGGCCTCCTCCGACGGACCCGCCGCGGCGAGCGACTCCCCGTCGGCGGGCCCGACGCCCACGCCGACTCCGACCGACCCGCCGACCCCCGTGGGGCTCACCTGCGATCAGGTGCTGACCGCCGACCAGCTCTACGCGTTCAACCCGAACTACGGAGTCGACCCGGACTACGCGCCGAAGGACGGGACGCTCGAGAAGAAGATCGCCGACTGGCAGGGAGTGTCCTGCGCCTGGAAGAACCAGACCAGCGGACAAGTTGTCCAGATCGCTGTCGCGAAGCCTCCGGCCAGCCAGCTGGAAGGCCTGAAGAACGCGGCGATCACGGCCTCGAAGCCGGTGCCGACGTATGGCGTCCCCCCGCAGGTGGAAGGCTACTTCGAGCCAGGAACCTCGGGCCAGGTCCAGATCTTCCGCGGCAGCTACTGGGTGGTCGCGGAGTCCGGCGCCTTCTTCGAACCGGGCGATGCCGCACCGTTGATGCAGAGCGTGCTGGGCAACATTCCCGCGTCCTGAGGGACAGCCGCCCGGATTCACGGCCGCGCCGGAGGGGATGCTAGCCTGGTGAGCACCCTGGCCCCCATAGCTCAGGGGATAGAGCGTCTGCCTCCGGAGCAGAAGGCCGTAGGTTCAAATCCTACTGGGGGCACCATCCATGGACTGTTCGTATTTCGACGCCGGCGTGTGCCGCTCGTGCACGCTGATGGGTGTCCCCTACGCCGAGCAGCTGATGGGCAAGGACCGCCTCGCCCGTGAGCTGCTCGCACCGTTCGGCGATGCGGTCTGGCTGCCGCCGGTGGCGAGCGCCGAAGCGGGATACCGGAACAAGGCCAAGATGGTCGTCGGGGGGACCCTCGAGGCTCCGACGATCGGGATCCTCGACGAGGCCGGGCGTGGGGTCGACCTGCGCGAGTGCGGCATCTGCTCCCCCGGGATCCGCGCGGCGCTGCCTGTCCTCGCCCGGTTCGTCGGCCTTCAGCGGCTGGAGCCGTATCAGGTGCCGGAACGCCGCGGCGAGCTCAAATTCGTCCTCGTGACCGAGTCGCCGGACGGCGAGCTGATGGTGCGGTTCGTCGTGCGGTCCGAGCGCACGGTCGCACTCGTCCGCGATGGACTGCCGTGGCTGCTCGCCGAGCTGCCGGCCGCACGCGTCGTCACCGTCAACATCCAGCCGGAGCACAAGGCCGTGGTCGAAGGCGAGACGGATGTGGTGCTCACCCGCGAGTCCGCGCTGCCCATGCGGCTCGGAGCCGTGTCGCTGCGCCTGCGTCCGCAGAGCTTCTTCCAGACGAACACGGCCGTCGCGACGGCGCTCTACGAACAGGTGACGTCGTGGGTGGACGAACTCGCGCCCGCGTCGGTGTGGGACCTGTACTGCGGGGTCGGCGGCTTCGCGCTGCACGTCGCGGCGCCCGGCCGACGGGTGGTGGGCGTGGAGACCAGCCGGGAGGCGGTACGGAGCGCCCGGGCGAGTGCGGCCGCCGCGGGGCTGCCGCAGGTCGCGTTCCGCGCCGGGGACGCGACCGCGTTCGCCCTCGGCGCTGCGGCCCCACCCGAACTGGTGATCGTGAATCCGCCGCGCCGGGGCATCGGCGCGGACCTGGCCCGGTGGCTGGAGGGCTCGGGCGTCCCGGGCGTCGTGTACTCCAGCTGCAACCCGAAGAGCCTCGCCCACGACCTGGCCCGGATGCCGTCCTACCGCATCCGGACCGGCCGTGTGCTCGACATGTTCCCGCAGACCGGCCACCTGGAGGTGGCCGTCCTGCTGGAGCGGGCGGCCCCCGCCGCCTGAGCCCACAGCTTGCGGCGGCTCGGGCTGTCAGCTCGTGGCGGCTCGGGCTGTCAGCTCGTGGCGGCTCGGGCTGTCAGCTTGTGGCGGCTCGGGCTGTCAGCTCGTGGCGGCCTCCCGCTTGGGAAGCTTCCAGCCCGGGCGCACGAAGTGGCAGGTGTAGCCCCACGGGATACGCTCCAGGTAGTCCTGGTGCTCCGCTTCCGCCTGCCAGAACGGTCCGGCCGCCGTCACCTCGGTGACCACCTTCCCCGGCCAGAGGCCCGACGCATCCACGTCGGCGATGGTGTCCTCGGCGATCCGGCGCTGCTCGTCGTCCACGAAGAAGATCGCGGAGCGGTAGCTGGTGCCGACGTCGTTGCCCTGACGGTTCTTCGTCGACGGGTCGTGGATCTGGAAGAAGAACTCGAGCAGATCGCGGTAGCTGGTGCGCTCCGGGTCGAACTCGATCTCGATCGCCTCGGCGTGGGTGCCGTGGTTGCGGTAGGTGGCGTTGGGGACGTCGCCGCCGGTGTAGCCCACGCGCGTGCCGACCACGCCCGGGAGCTTGCGGATGAGGTCCTGCATTCCCCAGAAACAGCCTCCGGCGAGGATGGCCTTCTGCGTCATTGTGATGCTCCTTACTTCTCGAAAATGTGGGTGTACTCGCTGTATCCGGCAGCGTCCAGCTCGGCGAGCGGGACGAAGCGGAGAGCGGCCGAGTTGATGCAGTAGCGCAGCCCTCCGGCCTCGGCGGGACCATCGTCGAAGAGGTGGCCCAGGTGACTGTCACCGTGGGCGGATCGCACCTCCGTCCGCACCATTCCGTAGGCCCGATCCACCTTCTCGACGATATTGCCCGGCTCGACCGGAACGGTGAAGCTCGGCCATCCCGAGCGGCTGTCGTACTTGTTCACGGACGCGAAGAGCGGCTCCCCCGACACGACGTCGACGTAGAGGCCCTCCTCATGGTTGTTCCAGTACTCGTTGCGGAACGCCGGCTCGGTTGCGGCCTCCTGTGTCACCTCGTACTGACGCGGGGTCAGGCGGGAGACCGCCTCCGGGTCCTTGCGGTAGTCCTGTGTCACGATTCCTCCTCGTGCGGCGCGCTGGCTGCGACGCCGTCAGTAGGTGGAACACGCGAGGGCACCGGCTTGGTCCCGAGCTCCCTGTGAGTTCACCGAGTGCGCGAGGATGCCATCCATCGCCCGGAGGACGGCCGGCCAGTTCCTGCGCACCTGAGCGGCCGAGACCCGCATACGCGCCAGCCCTCGGGCGCCCAGCCCGGCATCCCTCTGGCGGTCGCGTTCGAACGCCTGGCGGTCGCTGTGGAATCCGAAGCCGTCGACCTCGACATACAGCACGCCGTCGACTCGCAGGTCGACCCGCCCCACACCGTCGACGTGCACCTGCTGCTCCACGAGATGGCCGCGGCGCTGGAGCCGCTGGCGCACGATCGACTCGACACCGGAATCGGAACCCGGGCGAGCGAGCAGCGCCCTCGCGCGAACGTTGGCCGGCGTTCCGGCGAGCACGTCCCGCAACGCCAGAGGATTCGTCAGGCCCGCCGAGATGGCGGTGTCGAATACCGCGACGGCGGTCTCCTCGTCGGCACACCGCCCCACCGAGCGGAGGCAGTCCGCGAGTGTGACCCTCCAGAGTTCCTCGTGCGATTCGGTCGGCCGCCAGTGCCGGACGCAACCACCCCGGGGTCCCGCTCGGGTGTTCGGAGCGAGTTGAAGATGCAACCGCGTGTCATCGCCTCCCCACAGACCATACGTGCGCGCCGCGGTCACGCACGAGAGCCGTCCCCGTGCGACGACAGCGGTGAGCGCATCGCGCGAGGCGGTGGGCAGCGCATAGACGCCCTTGCGGATCCGGCGGAGCTCTCCGGCTCGCACGGCCGCCGACAACTGTTCGGACGAAGCCCCTGCGGCGCGGAGCTGATGGGCGGTGGCGATCCCGCCCAGGCGGGTCAACGTGTGCTGGTCGATCATGTGCCCAGTCTCCGTGCGACGGCGGCATCGTCGGCGGGCCGGCCGCCGATCTGTGGAGAACCCGCAGCAGGCGGGTGCTGTGCAACGAAGGACGAACAGCTTCGAATCTCCTTCGATTGGCAGTAGTGAAGGAGATTCGGACGGGAGACGGTCGAATCTCCTTCGCAAGCGGGAAGGGACGGAAGGGACGAGGGACGGGACGAGGAACGGACGATGCGGATGGGATGATGGGGCACCTCGCGTGCCGCGTCCCGCGGGGTTAGCCTGGCCATTCGGCGGAACCTCCCGGCACCGGCGACGGGCAGGTGCACGACGGGGACGCGTAAAGGAGCGGGGCATGGCAGCGACACGGACACTCTTCATCGGTGGGACGGGCGTGATCAGCTCGGCGTGCGTCGCCGAGGCGGTCGATCGCGGACACGAGGTCACGGTGGTCAACCGCGGCGCCAGCTCCACGCGGCCGCTGCCCGACGGTGTGGAGGTGCTGCACGCCGACATTCGCGACCCGGAGAGCGTGCACCGCGTCCTCGGCGAGCGCAGCTTCGACGTGGCGGCGGAGTTCCTCGCGTTCACCCCCGACCATATCCGGACGGACTTCGACCTGTTCGAGGGACGGGTCGGCCAGTTCGTCTTCATCAGCTCGGCGTCCGCGTACCAGAAGCCGCCGTCGCGCGTCCCGGTCACCGAGTCCACGGCGCTCCGGAACCCCTTCTGGAAGTACTCACGGGACAAGATCGCCTGCGAGGACCTCCTGGTCGAGGCGTACCGCGACCGCGGGTTCCCGGCGACGATCGTCCGCCCCTCGCACACGTACGACCGCACGCTGATCCCGACGACGGGCAGCTGGACCGACCTGGAGCGGATGCGGCGCGGCGCCCCGGTCGTCGTCCACGGCGACGGGACGAGCCGCTGGACGATCACCCACAACACCGACTTCGCCGTCGCCTTCGTCGGGCTGCTCGGCCGGCCGGAGGCGGTGGGCGACGCCTTCCACATCACGGGCGACGAGGCGCCGACCTGGGACGAGATCTACCGTTACCTTGCGGAGGCGCTCGGGGTGGAGGCCGACCTCGTGCACGTGGCCAGCGAATCCATCGCCGCAGTGATTCCGGAGGTGGGGCCGGGTCTTCTCGGCGACAAAGCCCACTCGATGCATTTCGACAACCGGAAGGTGCAAGCGCTCGTGCCCGAGTTCCGCCCTCGGATCCCGTTCGCGCGAGGCGCTGGCGAGATCGTGGAGTGGTACCTGGCCGATCCCGAACGTCAGCGGGCCGACCCGGACCTGGATGCGGCCTTCGACCGCCTCGTGGAGCACGCCCGCGCGTTCGGGTGACCCGCACGACGCCTGCCGAACAGGAGCCTCCCCCGAGGATGGTGTGGATGAGCAACGACGGCATGATCATCGTGCCGTTCGGCATCCCGGGATGGTTCAGCTCGAGCAGAAGGAGTTCGGCCGTGCGCGAGAGCCGCCGCGGTGGTTCAATGGCGGCACGAACCACGAGCACACCTTCGAACGAGCGCGGATGGTCGAGGAGCAGCTCGTCAGCCGCGGGATCGAGGATCAGCGGGTCCTCGATGCGATGAGGCGCGTGCCGCGGCACCTGTTCGTCGACGAGCGGGCGGCGCCGTATGCGTACGAGGACCATCCGATGCCCATCGGGAACGGCCAGACCATCTCGCAGCCGTACATCGTCGCCCTGACGCTGCAGGCCGCCCGTATCGGGCCCGAGGACGCGGTGCTGGACGTCGGGACCGGGTCCGGCTACGCGGCCGCCGTCGCCGCGGAGCTCGCCCATCGGGTGGTGAGCATCGAACGGCATCCGGATCTCGCGGTGGAGGCCGCTGCGACGCTCGAAGCGCTCGGGTACCGTGTCGAGGTCGTGACCGGCGACGGGACGCTCGGCTGGCCGCCGGGCGCACCCTACGACGCGATCGTCGCGGCGGCGACCGGGCCATCCGTCCCGCGTCCCTGGGCGGAGCAGCTCGCGCCGCGCGGCCGCATCGTGATGCCTGTGGGCCGGCCGGGAGGAGCGCAGCACCTCGCGCTGTTCACCCGCGGAGACGACGGGATGCTGACCAAGACGGACCTGGGCGCCGTCGCCTTCGTGCCGCTGCTGGGCGACCACGGGTGGCCGGTGCAGGACTGACCGCCGTAGAGAGCGAGCGCCCTCAGGCTGCGACGACGGAGCGGGAGGCGAGCTCCGCATCCAGAATGCCGGACCGCAGGACACCGAGGAGCGCCGTGAGCTGGCCGGCCGGCGCCTGCACGTCCTCCGGGTGCCACTGCACCGCGAGCAACGGGGCGTCCTGGTGCTCGATCGCCTCGACGTGGCCGTCGTGCGACCGGGCGGTGACGGCGAGGCCGGCGCCGAGCCGGTCGACGGCCTGGTGGTGCGCGCTGCGGACCTCCACGGGGCGGGCGCCGAGCAGTTCCGCGACGCGGGAATCCACCTCCGGCTGGACCGTGTGGGTGGTGAGCACCTGCGGGATGGGCACTCCGCGGTTCACGTGGCCGCACTCGTCGCCGAGGTCCTGCACGAGCGTCCCGCCGAGGGCGACGTTCACGATCTGGAGGCCGCGGCAGATGCCCAGCAGCGGCGTCCGGCGTGCGACGGCCGACCGGACGAGCGCGATCTGGGCGGCGTCCGCGACCGGAAGATGCCGGGACTCGTTGGCGTAGCCGGTCTCCGCACCGTAGAAGCGGGGGTGGATGTCCTCCCCGCCCACGATCACGATGGCGTCCGCCTGGGCGGTGCCGGAGAGCAGGGCAGCGGTTCCGCGGTCGGCCGCGAGCCGGATCACGCCCCAGCCGTGGGATCGCGCCTCGGCGATCACGTTGCCGACGAGCAACTGCACGTACTCGTGATAGGCGGGGTCGTGCGGGCGGAAGCGCGTCGCTTCGACGACGGCCAGGACGGGCTGCTGCGACATGCGCTCCTCCTCTCGACCGGACCCCTCCATCCCAGCAGCCGGCCCCGCCGAGCGCACACACAGGTGTAACAGGCGGAAACAGTGACAGCGCACAGGCGCCGGAAATAGACTCGGCGGGGTACAACCCAGGCCCGAGAGCCGGACCCGGGAACGCGAGGGGTGGATGCGCTTGCCAGGTCTACGTCTGCTGACCGGGGCCCTGCTGGCGCTCGGGCTCGCGGCGGGACCGCTCGCGGCGGGACCGCTCGCGGCGGGACCCGGGTCCCCTGCCGGTGCGACCGTCGCCGCGCAGGACCCCGTCGACTTCGGGGCGGGCCACGTCGTCGACGACGCCCACGTGCTGAGCCAGGGGGACCTGGCGGCCATCACGACGGCCGCCGAGCAGCTGTACGCCCAGCACCACATCGACCTGTTCGTCGTCTACGTCGACACCTTCACCGCCCCGACCGAGGCAGCGGACTGGGCCAATGAGACCGCCGCCCGCAACGGGCTCGGCCAGCGCGACTACCTGCTCGCGGTGTCCACCACGGGACGCACGTACTACCTCTCCGGCGACGACGCCGGCCCGGTGAGCCCGGAACAGCTCGACGGCATCGAGCAGAACAACATCGAGCCGAAGCTGCATGCCGGGGACTGGGCGGGAGCGGGAGTCGCGGCGGCGGCCGGCCTCGGCGACGCCCTGGGCGGCTCCGGCGGAGGCGCGACCTTCTTCTGGGTGTTCCTGATCGGCGTCATCGTGGTCGGTCTCCTCGTCTTCCTGCTGGTGCGCACGCGCCGTTCGCGGAGGCAGCAGGCCGCCGCCGGGCCGGCGACCCCGCAGAGCGAGCTGCACACCATCCCGCTCGCCGACCTGGAACGGCGAGCCGGTTCGGCGCTCGTGCAGACGGACGATGCCATCCGCACCAGCGAACAGGAGCTCGCGTACGCCACCGCCGAGTACGGCGGGCCGGCCGTCGTGCCGTTCCAGGCGGCGCTCGATGCGGCCAAGGGACAGCTGCGCGAGGCGTTCGCGCTGAAGCAGCGGCTGGATGACGCTGAGCCCGACACGGACGAGCAGCGGCGCGAGTGGAACATCCACATCGTCCAGCTGTGCGGCGCGGCCAACCAGGCACTCGACGCCCAAGCCGACGCCTTCGACGAGTTGCGCGCGCTGGAGAAGCGCATCCCGGAGGCGACCGCCGAGCTCACGAGCCGCGTGTCAGTGCTCCGGCAGCGCCTGACGACCGCCCGGTCCGCGCTGGACGGGCTCGCCCGGCGCTACGCGGACGCCGCGCTCGCCACGGTGCACGACAACGTCGACCAGGCGAGCCAGCGGCTCGACTTCGCCGAGACAGCACTGGCCGGCGCGACGCAGCAGGCGGCGGGGAACGCGGGCGCGGCCGCGGTCGGCGTGCGCGCCGCCGAGGAGTCCGCCGATCAGGCCGGCCTGCTGCTCGACGCCGTCGACAGGCTCGGCACCGACCTGGACGCCGCGCAGCAATCCCTCGACCGCACGATCGCGGAGCTGCGCAGCGATCTCGCGGAGGCACGCGCGCTCGCAGCCTCCAGCGATCCGGGCGGCACGATCGCGGCCACCGCTGCGGGCACGGAGCAGACCGTGACGGATGTCCAGGCAGCGCTGACTGCCGGCCGGGTGGATCCGCTGGAGCTCGCCCGGCGGCTCGACGCCGCCAACCGGTCGATCGACGCCGTCCTGCAGGGCGTCCGCGACGCTCGGGCGCAGGCGCAGCGCGCCCAGTCGGCGCTGCAGCAGACGCTGCTGACGGCGCGTGCCCGGGTGTCCGCGTGCGAGGACTTCCTCACCGCCCGGCGCGGAGCGGTAGGACCCGCAGCCCGCACCCGGCTCGCCGAGGCGTCGCGCCTCGTCGCGCAGGCGGAGCAGACGGCCGCGACGGATGCGGCGTCCGCGCTCGCACAGGCCCAGCGCGCCGCGCAACTCGCGGACGAGGCCACGCAGCTGGCACAGCAGGACGTCGGCGGGTTCCAGCCCGGAATGGGCGGCGGCCTGGGCGGCGTCTTCGGCGGAGGGACGGCCGGTCCCCGTGGAGCAGGCGGCGCGGTCGGCGCCATCCTCGGCGGCATCCTGATCGACTCCGTGCTCGGCGGCGGCCTCGGCGGCGGCCTCGGCGGCGGCTGGGGCGGCGGCGGGAACTGGGGCGGCGGAGGCGGCTGGGGCGGCGGCGGCTTCAGCGCCGGAAGCTTCGGCGGCGGCGGCACCCGGAGCCGGCGCGGCGGCGGACGGTTCTGAACGACCTGACGTAACAGGGATGATCGCCCTCGGGGCGGAAGCGAAAGGAAGACCACATGGCGAAGCAGTCCATCTTCGGACGGATCTCGCAACTCTTGCGGGCGAACGTCAACTCCCTCCTCGATCAAGCGGAGGACCCGCAGAAGATGCTGGACCAGCTGGTCCGCGACTTCACGAACAGCATCGCGGACGCCGAGAGCGCGATCGCGGAGACCATCGGCAACCTGCGCATGCTCGAGGACGACCACCGCGAAGACGTGGACGCCGCGGGCGAGTGGGGCGACAAGGCGCTGGCCGCAAGCCGCCAGGCGGACCAGTACCGCGCCTCCGGCGACGCGGCGAACGCAGACAAGTTCGACAACCTGGCGAAGGTGGCGCTGCAGCGGCAGATCTCGGCCGAGAACGAAGCGAAGGCCGCCGAGCCGCAGATCGCCGCGCAGACCGAAGTCGTCGAGAAGCTGAAGACCGGCCTGAACCAGATGAAGGAGAAGCTGGAGCAGTTGAAGAGCAAGCGCGCCGAGCTGGTCGCGCGAGCCGCGAGCGCCCGGGCGCAGGCGCAGGTGATGGATGCGGTCAAGAGCATCGACATCATGGATCCGACCAGCGAGGTCTCCCGCTTCGAGGAGAAGATCCGCCGCGAGGAGGCCCGTGTGCGCGGCGCGCAGGAGCTCGCCTCCTCCAGCCTCGACGCGCAGTTCGAGCAGCTGGACGACCTGGGCGAGCTGACCGAGGTGGATGCGCGGCTCGCGGCGCTGAAGGCCGGCACGTCGGGCGCTGAGGCGTGAGCCCCGCATCCTTCCTCGTCGTCCCGCAGTGGCAGGGCTCGGGGTCCTCGCGCGCGATGCGCCTCATCGACGGCGCCGACGCCATCCGCGGCGACCTGCCGCCCGCGCGCACGCATGTGGTCCCGGTGCCGGCGACGGCGGGCGAGTCCCTCGGCACGGGCGTGAACCGCTTCTCGTCCCTGGCCGCCGTGCGCGAGGCGACGGCGGCGGAGCTGGGGCTGCTGGAGGCTCCCGTGATCACGATCGGCGGCGATTGCGGCGCGGAGCTGGGCGCGGTGCAGCATGCGCTGGGAGCGCATCCCGCCGGCTCGGTCGCCGTGGTCTGGTTCGACGCCCACGGCGACCTCAACGACGTCGCCTCCTCGCCCTCGGGAGCGTTCCACGGGATGGTGCTCCGCGCGCTCCTCGGCGAGGGGCCGGACGGTCTGGCCTCGGCCGGGGCGAACATGCTGGAGCCGTTGCAGCTCATCCTCGCCGGCACTCGCGCGCTGGACGACGGCGAGTCCGCCTTCGTGGAGGAGCACGCCATCCGCGTCCTCTCCCCCGACGAGCTGGACGACCCGGACGCCCTGGTGGAGGCCGTGGCCGCCACGGGCGCGACGGCGGTGTACGTCCACATCGACCTCGACGTGCTCGATCCGTCCTCGATCGACGGGATCGGCTACCCGGAGCCGTTCGGCGTGCAGCCCGATCGGCTGACCGAGGCGGTCCGGGCGCTCCGCCGCCGGTTCGATCTGGCCGGAGCCGGCCTGATGGAGTTCGCCCCCGAATCCCCGGACGCGGCCGGACGCGACCTCCCGGTCATCCTGCGCATCCTCGGGGCACTCACCGGACCGACCGCCTCGCCGGCAGCGGCCACGCCGCCCGAGGGCCCGGAAGCAGGGCAGTAGCGTGGAGGCCATGAGCGAGCCGAAGATCATCACGGAGCGGCGGGGTCACATCCTGCTCATCGGGCTGAACCGCCCGGAGAAGCGCAACGCCGCCGACTTCGACCTGCTGAGCCGGCTGGCGGACGCCTACGGGGAACTGGAGCGCGATCCCGAACTCCGGGTCGGGCTGGTGTACGGCGTGGGCGAGCACTTCACGGCCGGCCTCGACCTCGCCGACCTCGGCCCGCGCATCGGACCCGGCGGGCTGTCGTTCGTCGGCCCGGACGGCATCGACCCCTGGCAGGTGTCGGGAACCCCCCTGACCAAGCCGGTCGTGATCGCGGTGCAGGGCACCTGTCTCACCCTCGGGGTCGAGCTCATCCTGGCCTCCGATATCGCGGTCGCCGCGCGCGGCACCCGGTTCGGGCAGATCGAGGTCACGCGTGGCATCCTGCCGTTCGGCGGTGCGACGCTGCGCTTCCCGCGGGCGGTGGGATGGGGCAACGCGATGCGCCACATCCTCACCGGCGACCTGTTCGACGCCGCGGAGGCGCATCGCATCGGCCTCGTGCAGGAGGTGGTCGACGACGGGACGCAGTTCGATCGCGCGCTGGAACTGGCGGAGCGGGTCGCCGCGCAGGCGCCGCTCGCGGTGCAGGCCGCCCTCGCGAACGCGAAGCGCGCGGTGCGCGCCGGCGATGCGGCGGCCGAGGCCGAGCTGCAGCCCGCCCTGGTGCGGCTGGCTGCGAGCGAGGACGCGCGCATCGGGATGGAGGCGTTCCTCACGCGCACCGAGGCGCAGTTCGTGGGGCGGTGACCTCCGGGTCCTCGCGGACTGCGGATCCCCTGAGGGCCACCGGGCGACGAGGCCGCAGGGGGGAGCACGATATGGCGGACAGGACGAGAATCGCGGCGGGGTCCGCGGGAGAGCAGGGAGTGGGCATGACGGAGACCAGGGACTACGACGTCATCGTGATGGGCGCGGGGGCGGTCGGCGAGAACGTCGCGGACCGCGCTGCGCAGGGCGGGATGAAGACGGTCATCGTCGAGTCGGAGCTCGTCGGCGGGGAGTGCTCGTACTGGGCCTGCATGCCGTCCAAGACGCTGCTGCGCAGTGGCGCGCTGCTGCGGGCGGCGCGGAAGGTCGGGGGCACGCGGGAGGCGATCACCGGCGACCTGGATGTGGCCGCGGTGCTCAAGCGGCGCGACGAGATGACGAGCAACTGGAACGACAGCGGGCAGGTCGAGTGGCTCGAGGGCGCCGGCATCGACCTCGTCCGCGGCTGGGGCGTCATCACGGCGCCGCGCGAGGTGACCGTCACCGCGGAGGACGGCACGGTCACGGTGCTGCGCGCGAAGCACGCCGTCGCGGTATCGACGGGTTCCGCCTCGCTGCTCCCCGACATCCCGGGCCTGCGGGAGAGCGAGCCGTGGTCGAGCCGCGAGGCGACGAGTGCGCAGCGCGTTCCCCTGTCGCTGGCCATCCTCGGCGGCGGCGTCGTGGCCACCGAGATGGCGACGGCCTACGCCGGGTTCGGCGCCGAGGTCCACCTCATCGCGCGCAGCGGACTGCTGGCCGGAGACGAGCCGTTCGCCGGAGAGCTGGTGGCCGAGTCCCTCAAAAAGCTGGGCGTCACCCTCCACCTCGACACCGAGGCCCGCCGCGTGGAGCGCACGGACGACGAAGGCTTCCGACTGGAGCTGAGCGACGACACGGTGCTCGAGACCGACGAGTTCCTCGTGGCGACGGGCCGCGTCCCCCGCACCTCCGGCATCGGGCTCGACGCCTTCGGCCTGGAGGATGGCGGCTGGCTGAGAGTGGACGACAGTCTCCGCGTGCTGGGCGCCGACGGCGAACCGGTCGACGGCGGCTGGCTGTACGGAGTCGGCGACGTCAACCATCGCGCATTGCTGACGCACCAGGGCAAGTACCAGGCGCGCGCCGCCGGAGACGCCATCGCCGCACGCGCCCACGGACGGGACGTGTCGCTCGAGCCGTGGGGTGCATTCGTGGCGACCGCCGACCATCAGGCGGTCCCCCAGGTGACGTTCACCGACCCCGAGGTCGCGTCGGTGGGACTGACCGCGGCGCGGGCCGAGAAGGCCGGCTACCGCATCCGCGTCGTCGACTATCCCATCGGCAAGGTCTCGGGCGCGTACGTCGTCGCCGACGGCTACGAGGGCACCGCGCGCATGGTGGTGGATGAGGACCGGAAGGTCGTCCTCGGAATGACCTTCGTCGGCCAGGAGGTCGGGGAGCTGCTGCACTCCGCGACCGTGGCCATCGTCGGGGAGGTGCCGATCGACCGGCTGTGGCACGCGGTGCCGTCGTACCCGACGATCAGCGAGGTGTGGCTGCGGCTGCTGGAAGCGTACGGGCGGCCGGAGAAATGAGCCCAGCGAGATGAGCGCAACCCGTGAGCTCTCCCGCGCGATCACGCGCGCCGGCTATCTGTACGCCACGGCGGTCGGGCTGGTCTGGGGGTTCGTCTGGAGTACCGGACGCATCGAGCGCCGCGGCGGCCTGACCGTCTTCCAGGGCATGCCGAAGGCGACGTTCGGCCGCGGCGGATCGTGCGTCGGCGGTGTCTACCTGACCGACCACAACGTGAGCGACGACATCCTCGAGCACGAGGCCGTCCACAAAGAGCAATGGCAGCAGTACGGGATGCTGTTCCCGTTCCTGTACCTCCTGGCCGGACGCGACCCCCTGGGCAACCGGTTCGAGATCGAGGCGGGCCTCGAGAAGGGCGGGTACGTATGACGCGCACGGTCGTCGTCACGGGCGCAAGCTCCGGGATCGGTGCTGTCGCCGCCGAGACACTCGCTGCCGGCGGGGACGAGGTCGCGGTGGTCGGCCGCAACCCGGAGCGGACGCGCGCGGTCGCCGAGCGCATCGGCGCGACGCCCTTCCTGGCCGACTTCGAACGCCTCGACGACGTCCGGGCGCTGGCCGAGGCGCTGCTCGAGCGCTACGAGACGATCGACGTGCTCGCCAACAACGCGGGCGGGCTCTACCACGAGCGGGAGCTGACGGTCGATGGGCACGAGCGCACCATCCAGGCCAACCACCTTGCACCCTTCCTGCTCACCGCTCTGCTGCGACCCCGGCTGGTGGAGACGGCGGCTACCGGCCGGGACGTCCGGGTCGTCTCGACCGCCAGTATGGCGAACCGCTTCGGCAACCTCCGCGTGGACGACCTCGACTGGGAGCGACGGCCCTGGCAGGGCGGCTGGCGTGCGTACGGCACCGCGAAGCTGGCGACGATCCTGTTCGCCGCCGAGCTCGCCGAACGGCTGACCGGCACGGGCGTCTCCGCCTACTCCTTCCATCCCGGGACGATCGCCACCAATTTCGGCAACTCGTCGCCGCTCATCCGCTTCGGCCACCTGGTCACGCGGAGCTCGTTCGGCATCCCGGTGTCGGCGGGCGCGGCGCCGTTGGTGTTCCTGTCCGGACCCGTCCCCGTCGGCGCGCCGAGCGGGACGTACTTCGACCGGCTCCAAGCGAACGGACGGACGCATCCGCAGGCGCGCAGCGCGCAGCTGGGCCGCGACCTCTGGACCGCGAGCGCGGAGCTCGTCGGGGTCGACGTCGCCGCGTAGGGCGGATCCCGTGTAGGGCGCCCCGCCCAGGGGGTCAGCGGGCCGAGAGGCCCGGGGTGGAGACGGCGGCGGGCGACATGCCCACGGTTGCCACGAGGTGGTCGCGCACCTCGGTGGCCAGGGCGAAGCCGCCGGTGACGATGGCGCGGGTCTCGCCCGGGCCGTCGCACAGCATCTCGTCGCACCAGGCACGCACCGCCCGCGCTGCGGCCTCGCCGCGAGCGCAACGCTCGCCCGTCCCGGGGCGGCCGCTGCGGTCGGACCGCGGCAGCCAGGTGAGCGTCACGCGCAGCGGTGTGCCGAGGGGCACGATCTGGGAGGCGTCCTCGACCTCGACGAAGACGCGCCCACGTGCACAGAGCGGCAGCAGCGCCAGCTCGGCCGAGAGCTCCACGAGCGAGGTCTCGTCGCCGACGACCAGGAACTGGACGCGGTCGTCGGCGTGCGCCGTGGAGGCGGTATGGGTGGCGTGATCGGGACGGTACATGACGCCTCCAGTATAGGCGAGCCTAACCTCACCTTCTCTGGCCGGTGGCCGACCGCATCCCTTCCCAGCGTCGGCGGTTCGCGGCATGATCGGAGCATGCAGCCTTCCGCCTCCTCCCCGATCGCTCCGATGCTCGCGAAGGCGGTGCCCGAGGTGCCCGCACCGGACAGCGTGGCGGGCGGGTTGAGCTACGAGCCCAAATGGGACGGCTTCCGCGCCATCGTCTACGCCGACGGCGAGGGCGCCGTGGAGTCGGTGGAGATCGGCAGCCGCGGATCCAAGATGCTGACCCGCTACTTCCCGGAGCTCGTGGAGGCGTTCCGCAGCATCCTGCCCGGTCCGTGCGTCCTCGACGGCGAGATCGTGGTGCCCACCGGCGAGCCCGGGAAGCAGCGGCTGGACTGGGAGGCGCTGTCGCAGCGCATCCATCCGGCCGCGAGCCGGGTGAAGCTGCTGTCCGAGAAGACGCCTGCGACCTTCGTGGCCTTCGACCTGCTCGCGATCGGCGACGAGTCGTTCGTCGACCGGCCATTCGCCGAGCGGCGGGCCGCGCTGGAGGAGTTCGCCGGCGACCTGCCGGCCCCCATCGCGCTGACCCGCACGACGACCGATGTGGACGTCGCGCGCCACTGGCTGGTGGAGTTCGAGGGCGCCGGGCTCGACGGCGTGGTCGCGAAGCCGTTCTCCGGCGTGTACGCGCCGAACAAGCGCACCATGCTCAAGATCAAGCACCACCGGACGGCCGACGTCGTCGCGCTCGGCTATCGCATCCACAAGAGCGGTCAGGGCGTCGGCTCGCTGCTGGTCGGGCTCTACGGCGACGACGGGATGCTGCGCAACGTAGGCGGAGTCTCCGCGTTCAGCGACGCCAAAAGACTCGCGCTCATCGACGAGCTGGCGCCGCTGGTCGAGCGCGACGAGAGTGGCGAGGCCGTCACCGGCGAGACCGACCGCAGCCGGTTCTCCTCCGGCAAGGACGTCTCGTTCGTCCGCCTCCGGCCCGAGCGCGTGCTCGAGGTGCGTTACGACCAGATGGAGGGGATGCGGTTCCGCCACACCGCCCAGTTCGAGCGGTGGCGCCCCGACCGCGAGGCGGCCTCGTGCACCTTCGACCAGCTCGACCGCCCGATCGCCTACGACCTCGCCGACGTCCTGACCTGACCCCCCACCATCGAGTCCGCACAGATTGAACGTCGGGGCGGCGTTTCGTGTGCAATCTCTGCGGACTCGATGGTGGTTGCGCGGGCTGCGCGGGGGTGGTTGCGTGGCGCTTATGGCGGACGAGGAACGGCCGGGGGCGGAGCGCTTCCTGCCGGAGGCGCGCGATCTGCAGAGCCTGCGGGCGGCGGCGGCGGATTGCCGCGGCTGCGAGCTGTACCGGGACGCGACGCAGGTCGTCTTCTCCACGGGACACGCGCGGACCGCCCTCGTCCTCGTGGGCGAGCAGCCGGGCGACCGGGAGGACGTCGAGGGCGCGCCGTTCGTCGGGCCGGCGGGGCGCATCCTCGATCAGGCGCTCCGGGACGCCGGTATCGACCGCGACGAGGTCTACCTGACCAACGCGGTCAAGCATTTCCGCTTCCGCCGCCAGGGCAAGCGGCGCATCCACGAGAAGCCGGCCGTCGGGAACATCGTGGCGTGCCACCCCTGGCTGGAGGCGGAGCTGGACGCGGTCCAGCCGGAGGTCGTGGTCTGCCTGGGCGCCACGGCCGGACGGAGCGTGCTCGGCCGGACGACGCGCATCCAGCAGGAGCGGGGACGCCTCCAGAAATCGCCCGAGGGCCGCGCGGTGCTCGTGACCACGCACCCGTCCGCGCTCCTGAGGCTGAAGGACGACCCGGGATGGGATGCCGCGTACGACGCGTTCGTGTCCGATCTGGAGGCCGCGGCGAAAGCGGCGAAGGCCGCCCGCAGCGCGAACGGGGCCGAAACCGGAGCGGACCGCTAGGCCTTCTTCGCCCGGCTCGGCTGCACGCGCGGCGGCTCCCCCGGCATCTTCGGGTAGTCGGGTGGGAACGGCAGCTCGCCCAGCCCCTTCGAGAGGTCGCGCTCCCACCACTCCAGCAGGGCGTCGACGGTACCGGGCTCTGAGCCGAAGTCCTCCCACGGATCGCCGATCGTGCGCAAGCGCTCCGGCATCGTCAGAACCGTGAAGTCCGCGGGGTCGACGTGCTCCAGCTCGTCCCAGGTGACCGGCGCGGAAACGGAGGCGTGAGGCAGCGGCCGCGGGCTGTAGGCGCCGGCCATGGTGCGGTCGCGGTTCGCCTGGTTGAAGTCGACGAACACCCGCTCGCCGCGCTCCTCCTTCCACCAGGCCGTTGTGACGCGGTCGGGCATCCGCCGCTCCAGTTCCCGGGCCGCGGCGATGACCGCGTGGCGCACCTCGAGGAATTCGCGCGACGGTGCGATCGGCGCGAAGACGTGGAGGCCGCGGTTGCCGGAGGTCTTGATGTACGCGGTGAGCCCCGCCTCCCGCAGCACCGCGCGCAGCTCGATCGCGGCCGGGACGGCGTCCGCGAACCCCGTGCCGGGCTGCGGGTCGAGGTCGAGGCGCAGCTGATCCGGATTGTCCGAGTCCTCCGCGCGGGAGGGCCACGGATGGAACACCACCGTATTCATCTGAGCCGCCCACACCGCCGCCGCGGGCTCGTCGATGACCAACTGGGGATGCGACCGGGCGCTCGGGTAGACGACGTTGACGGAGCGTACATACTCCGGGGTTCCGCGCGGCGGGTTCTTGGAGAAGAACTGCTCCCCGTCGATCCCGTCGGGGAATCGCTGCAGGGACACCGGCCGGTCGCCGTTCGCGCGCACGAAGGCGTCGCCCACCTCGACGAGGTACTTCGCGAGGTCCAGCTTCGTGATCCCCGGCTCGGGGAAGATGACCCGGTCAGGGCTGGAAATGCGCACCTCCCGGTCGCCGTGGGGCCCGGGGACCGTGAGCACAACCGCATCGCCTGCCATGCGTCGACACTATCGCCCGAACCACGGGTGACGGCGATGTGAATTCCTTGTGCGATGACACGGGCCCGCTTGAACCGCGTCTCAAGTGCGACAGAATGACAGACGAGGGCCCGCATCCACGCCGGCCGCGTCGAGTGGTTCGAGAAGAGGTGCAGACCGGTGAGGATCGTGAGCTACAACCTCCGCAAGCACGCGGCGAGCGGTGAGCTGACGGGGATCGCCGAGGCATACGACGTCGACGTCCTGTGCCTCCAGGAGTGCGACAGCGAGGCCCTCCCCGAACGACTGCACCACTTGGTGCTCGCCGACAGCACGCGTGCCAACCGGCTCGGGCTCGCCGTGTATGTGCGCGACGACCGCTACGAGATCCTCCACAGCCAGGTCTTCGCCGTGCAGAAGTCGCTGCACGACCGCGTGCTCGCCCCGGCGAACGAGCGCCTGCTCGCCGTCCACCTCCGCGACAGGGACAACGGCGAGGACATCCTCGTCGGCTCGTTCCACGCGGCTCCGCTGACGGCGCTGAACTCGCTGCGACGCAAGCAGATCGCCTCCGCCCATGACGGGATGCGCTCGCTCTCGCCGGACACCCCCGCGGTCATGGTGGGCGACTTCAACTATCCCTGGTTCATCCGCGGCCTCGAACGTCACCTCACCACCTCCGGGTACGCGCTGAAGCGGACGACGGAGCCGACCTACCTGCGCTACAAGTTCTTCTCGGGCTACTTCGACTTCGTCACCTCGACCGGTTTCGAGATCCAGTCGGTGGATGTGCTGCCGGCCGGCGCATCCGACCACCGCGCGATCCGGCTCGACGCCGAACTCGCGGCCTGACCCTCGCGGCCTGACCCTCGCGGCCTGAGCCTCGCGGCCTGAGCTCGCGGGCACCGGCCCCGCCGCGATTCGTCACGAATGTGCACTTGCAGCGCCACCAAGCGACGATTCGTCACGAATGTGCATTGGGTGCGAGAGCCGCGATTCGTCACGAATGTGCACTTACAGCGCCGCCAAGCGACGATTCGTCACGAATGTGCACTGGGCGTCTCCGCTCGCCCGAGTCGGCAGCCGGGCGTACGGTGAACGCATTCCGACGACGAGGTGGTGTCGATGGAGTTTCCTGCGTGGCTCACGGGATGGCTGGCCGGCGACGAGTACACGATCGCCCGCGAGGTGATCGAGCGCGGCGTCGCCGCTCTCTACGTGGTCGCGTTCGTGTCGGCCGCGAACCAGTTCCCGGCCCTGCTCGGCGAGCGCGGCCTCCTGCCGGTGCGACGGTTCCTGCGGCATCCCTACGCCCGGAAGCAGCCGACGCTGTTCCGGTGGCGCTACTCCGATCGGCTGCTGCGGACAGTGGCATGGACCGGCGCCGTCCTCTCCGCACTCGTCGTCGCCGGCGTTCTGCAGCTGGCTCCCACGTACGTGTTCGTGCCGGTGTTCCTGATCGTCTGGTTCCTCTACCTTTCGATCGTCAACGTCGGGCAGACGTTCTACGGCTTCGGCTGGGAGAGCCTGCTCTGCGAGGCGGGATTCGTCGTCGCGTTCCTCGGCGCGTGGGACACCGCTCCCCCGATCACGATCGTCTTCTTCGTGCGCTGGCTGGTCTTCCGGCTGGAGTTCGGGGCCGGGATGATCAAGATGCGCGGCGACCGCGCCTGGCGGGACCTGACTGCCCTGTACTACCACCACGAGACGCAGCCGATGCCCAATCCGTTCAGCCGGACGGCGCACCTGCTGCCCCAGTGGTGGCACCGAGTGGAGGTGCTGGGCAACCATTTCGCGCAGCTGATCGTGCCGTGGTTCCTCTTCCTGCCCCAGCCGGTGGCGAGCGTCGCCGCCGGGATCATGATCCTCACCCAGCTGTGGCTGGTGCTCACCGGCAACTTCGCGTGGCTGAACTGGATCACGATCGTGCTGGCCTTCGCCGGGATCAGCGACCCGGTCTTCTCGTGGCTGTTCGGCGGCGCGCGCCTCGGTCCGATCGGAGCGACCCAGGTTCCGCTGTGGTTCGCCGTCGTCGCCGTCGCCGCGACCGTCTTCCTGCTGGTGCTCAGCTGGCGGCCGCTGCTGAACCTGTTCTCCCGGCGCCAGCTGATGAACGCCAGCTTCAACCGCTGGCACCTCGTCAACGCCTACGGGGCCTTCGGCAGTGTGACCAAGGAGCGCTACGAGGTCGTCGTGGAGGGCACGGCGGACGACCCCACCGACCCCGATGCGCACTGGCAGGAGTACGGCTTCAAGGGCAAACCCGGTGATGTGGACCGCATCCCCCGGCAGTTCGCGCCGTACCACCTGCGCCTCGACTGGCTGATGTGGTTCCTCGCGCTCGGCTCGCGCGACTCCCCCTGGTTCGAGGTACTCCTGCTGCGGCTGCTCGAGGCGGACCGCCCGACCTTGAAGCTGCTGCGGCGCGATCCCTTCGACGGTGCACGCCCCCGGGCGGTGCGCGCGCGGATGTTCCTGTACCGCTTCAGCACGCATGCGGAGAAGCGCGAGACCGGGGAGGTGTGGGTGCGTTCCGAGGTCGGCGACCTCGTGCCCGCGGTGAGCCTCCGCTCCTCCGGCGCGACCGGCGATCAGTAACCGGTCCGCTGCTCCTCGAGCCGTGCCAGGTCGCGCCGGATCAGCAGGTTCAGCCGTGCCGGCTTCTCGCGCTCGTAGTCCTCTTTCAGCGCCTCGGCGCCGGAGAACGCATCCAGTCCGGCCTCGATCGCGCGGCCGACCTCCTCCCAGGCGTCCTTCCGGCCGCGCTCCACCAGGACCGCGAGCTCGTCGTCGGAGTCGGCCCTCCGTCGCAGGGCCGCGGCGAGCGCGAGCGCCGCATCCCGCCGCAGCCGGAGGTTGTCGACATCCACTCGGCGGTAGTCGTGGGGGTGCATCGCGTCGCCGCCGAGCGTCTCGGCGGCGGCCACCTCCTCCTCGATGCGGCCGGCCGCGATGCCCTGCTCCGAGGCCAGCTCACGCAGCATCGCCGCCGCCTCCAGGGCGTGGAGGGCCGGGTCGTAGGAGTTGCCGTACTGGATGGTGTCCACGACGATGTGGTTCTTGATCGCCATGCGGGTGGCGTAGTCGGCCAGCAGCATCCCCTCGTCGACCGACTGCTCGAGGGTGGGCGCGACGGGCTCGGGCAACGCGCCCTCGTCGAACGGGCGCGTCCGCGTCGTCTTCTCGGCGCGTCTGCGGAACCATTTCGGCCAGCGCATGGGACTCCTCGAACCGGCGCCCGACCGGGCGCCCTCCCCTATTGTCCCTGATCGAGTGGCTCGTCCCCGATGGATGGGGCGATCCGATGCGGCAGTCGCGCTGAGGTGATTGGATGCGGTGATCGGATGCGGCGTCCGGCGTCGAGCCGGTAGCTTGGCGGACATGGCCGGTTACCGCTATGAATTCGAGACCGAACTCTTCCGCTGGGCCTCACGCCGCGAGCTGTGGGTGTTCGCCCGGCTCCCTCTGGACGTTTCCGAGGAGATCCGGCTGCAGCCGCATCCACCCGCCGGCTTCGACTCGGTGAAGGTGTCGGTGACGCTCGGAGGTTCGCGCTGGTCGACCTCGATCTTCCCGCAGGAGGACGGCCATTACGTCGTGCCGATCAAGTCAGCGGTGCGGCGCGCGGAGGGCGTGGAGCTCGGCGACCGCGTGCGGATCGGCGTGGAGACTCTGCTCTGACCGCTATCTGGCCGACGACATGATGGTGTTCAGCGCCAGCACGATGATCAGCCCGTTGAAGAAGAAGCTGAGCACGGAGTGCCAGACGACGGTCCACCGCATCCGGGTGGTGAGGACCTCGACGTCCGAGGCCGCGAACGTGGTGCCGACGGTGTACGCGAAGTACACGAAGTCGACGAAGCCGGGCTCGGTCTGCGGGACTGCGTCGAGCCGCGGGAACCGCAGCATCGGTGCGGAGGCGGCGTAGTAGCGCTGGAAGTAGATCTGGGAGAAGCCCCAGTGAAGGAAACCCCAGGCCAGCAGCATCGACCAGACGCCGACGACATCGGTGACGGAACCGAGCTGCGGGTCGTTGTGGAGCGCCAGCACCTGCACGGCGGCGGCCAGCCCGATGAAGCTCGCGAGGATGGTCTCGGTCATCGATATCAGGCGGGCGATGCGGCCGGTCTCCCACCGGGCCGGACGTCCGTCGGCGCCGGTGCGCTTCGAGACACGGCCGAGGACGATGAGCGCCACGATCAGGTAGACGGTGCCGATCGAGCACCAGCTGGCGAGCAGGGCGAGAGTCGTGGCGTCGTCTTCCGCGAGGACGAGCAGCCAGACGCCGAGGACGATCATCCACAGCTGGGCGAGCAGGCTCGCGGACAGTCCCACGACGTTCCACGGCCGTCGTGCCGACGAGGTCTGCGCCATACCCGGATGCTAGTCCCCGGATGCGCGCAAGCCGGGAGGCCGGCGTGCGGAGGGGCGGATCCGGCAGCGTCGCACGGAAGGCGGATCCGGCAAGCCGGCGGCGGTGCACGACCGTCCGGCACGGCAGGATGGGATGGTGCAGCCCGTCCTCGTCGTCGCCGCGGTCCTCCGGGAGGGAGCCGGCGGCCGCGTGCTCGCCTGCCGCCGCGCTCCCGGAAGGGATGCCGCCGGGCTCTGGGAGTTCCCGGGCGGTAAGGTCGAGCCGGGCGAGTCCCTGGAGGCGGCCCTGGCGCGGGAGATCGTGGAGGAGCTGGGCGTCCGCATCCAGGTCGGCGCGCTGCTCGACCGGACGCTCACTGTGCGCGGCGACGGCCGCGCGATCGAGCTGGCCTGCTACGACTGCCGCTTCGTCGGGCCCGTGCCGCCGACGAGCACCGACCATGACGAGCTGCGGTGGGTCGCGCCGGCCCGGCTGGCCGAGCTGGAGTGGGCGGAGGCGGACCGGCCCGCGGTGGCGTTGCTGACGGCCCAGGAGGAGGACACGTGAAAGCCTTGTACTACGAGCGCTTCGGCGGCCCGGTCGAGGTCGCCGATCTCGCCGAGCCCGCGCCTTCGGACGGCGGCGCCGTCGTCCGGGTGGAGGCGTCCGGCCTCTGCCGCAGCGACTGGCACGCCTGGGTGGGTCACGACGACTCCGTGCATCTTCCGCACGTTCCCGGGCATGAGTTCGCCGGCGTCGTCGAAGCGGTGGGGCGAGGCGTCACGCGGTGGCGGCCCGGCGATCGGGTGACGGCGCCCTTCGTCAACGGCTGCGGCGAGTGCCAATGGTGCCGGGCGGGCGCGGCGCAGGTGTGCCCCGATCAGACGCAGCCCGGCTTCACGCACTGGGGGTCGCACGCCGAGTTCGTCGCCGTGCGGGCGGCGGACACGAACCTCGTCCGCGTGCCGGACGGGCTGGATTCCGCTGCGGCCGCCGCTCTCGGCTGCCGGTTCGCGACGGCGTTCCGTGCCGTGACGGCGCGGGCGCGCATCCAGCCCGGCGAGTGGCTCGCCGTGTACGGCGCGGGCGGTGTCGGCCTCAGCGCGGTGATGATCGCTTCGGCCCTCGGCGCCCGGGTGGTCGCTGTGGACCGCTCCCCCGCCGCCCGGGAGTTGGCCAGCAGGTCGGGCGCAGAGCACACCGTGCCTGCCGGTCCGGATGCCGTGCAGAGCGTCCAGGAGGCGACCGGCGGAGGCGCGCACGCCTCCATCGACGCGGTCGGGTCGCCGGAGACCGCCATCGCGGGCATCCGCTCGTTGCGGAGGCGCGGCCGTCACGTGCAGGTCGGCCTGCTCCCCGCATCCACTCCGGATCTTCCGCTCGACCGCATCATCGCGTGGGAGCTCGACGTGCTCGGCAGCCACGGCATGGCGGCCGCCGACTACCCGGCGATGCTCGACCTCGTCACGTCCGGGCGGCTCCGTCCCCAGGACCTCGTCGGCCGCGCGGTCGGCTTCCCCGAGGCGGCCCGGCTGCTGCAGACCGCGGACTCCGCCCCGCCTGTCGGCATCGCGGTACTCCGCCCGTCCGATCACCTCATCGGCTGAACGGTCCTGGCAGGATGTGGACATGCGCGTCGCCGACTACCCCCGCCCCGACACCCTCGCCGCTCAGGCGGCTCTCGCGATCGCGACGGAGTACCACACGCCGTCGCTGCTGAACCACGTGCAGCGGTCGTGGCTGTGGGCCGAGGGCTTCCGTACGGCTCGCGGCCTCGACGCGGACCGCGAGCTGCTCTACGTCTCGGCCCTCCTGCACGACCTCGGCATCGTCCCCGAGTTCGACAACCACACGCTCGCCTACGAGGACGCCGCAGGTCACGTCGCCATCGCACTGACCGCCGGGGCCGGCTGGCCGGCGGACCGGCGCATCCGCGCACACGAGGTCATCGTGCGGCACAACTGGCCAGAGGTCGACCCCGCGATGGATGCGGAGGGCCACCTGCTCGAGATCGCCACGGCGCTCGATATCTCCGGCGCACGGACGGACGAGCTGCCCATCGGGTTCCGCCGCGAGGTGCTGCAGGCGTACCCGCGCCTCGACCTGGCCACCGAGTTCGGCGCGTGCGTCGCCGACCAGGCGCAGCGGAAACCGACCACGTCGGCTCGGCGCCTGGTCGACGGCGGCGTCCAGCGGAAGCTCCGCGAGAATCCGCTGGAGCGCCTCCTCGAAGGGTGAGCCCGCTCAGCCGTGACCGTGCGTCGCGGTGGGCTCGGGGGTGGGCCCGGGCGCCGGTCCCGTGTCCGTCGGAGACGGTGACGAGGTGGATCCACCCGTGCCGCCTTGTCCGTTGCTCACGCTGAGGGTCACCGACGCGCCGGCATCCACCGACTCCCCAGCGGCAGGGTCGCTCGCCGCGACAGTGCCAGCAGGCTGGTCGCTGTCGACCGGCGTGTCGTCGATCGTCACATCCAGCCCCAGACCCTCGAGCAGCTTCTGGGCGTCGGCGGGTGCCTTGCCGGTCACGTCCGGCATGGTGAGCCGGCTGCCGTAGAGAACCGCATCCGTCGGATCTGTGAAGTCATCGCCGCCGTACAGAGCGTCGATCGCCTTGAGGATGGGCTTCGCGATCGAGAACTTCACGTTGCCGCCGCCGACGCCGTTGAAATAGAGCGAACGGAGCGGGGTGGATCCGGAGACATTGCCCACCCAGGTGGCCGTGGCGACCTTCGTGGTGGACGTGATCAGCCAGTTCTCCAGGGAATCGTCCGTCGTTCCCGTCTTCGCCATGATCGGGACGCCGTCGTACGGGTTGGCGCTCGCCGCCGTCCCGCCGCCCCGGATGACACCCTTGAGGGCGTACGTCACGCCGGCCGCGATGTCCGGTTTCAGCCCCTGGGTGCAGGTGGTCTTGCTGACCTTGTGGTCGGTGCCGTCCGCGTTCACGACACGGTCGATGGCGATCGGGGTGCAGACGGTGCCGTTGTTCGCGATGCCCGCATACGCGGTTGCCATGGTCAGCGGCGAGATGTAGTTGACCCCGAGGATCATCGAGGGCGACTGGACCCACGGGTTGCTCTTCGAGGCGGGATGCACGTCCAGGGCCTTCGCCGCGTTCAGGATGGAGCAGAGGTCGACCTTCGTGCCCATCTCCGCGAACGCGGTGTTCACCGACTGGGCGGTCGCCGACATCACCGAGAGCCTGCTCGCGGAGCCCTCGTCGTTGGTCACCGGCCAGGCCGGACCGTCGATGTTCGCGCACGTGTTGGTGAAGTCGGAGGTCGGAAAGAGGTGCTGCGAAGCGTTGACCGTCTCGTACAGGCTGTGCCCGGCCTCCAGCCACGCCGCGAGGTCGAACGCCTTGAACGTCGAGCCGGTCTGGAAGCCCTGCGACCCGCCGTAGTCCTCATCCGTGTTGTAGTTCACCGCGGTCGTGCCGTCGATCGGCGTGTCCGTGTTGTTGAAGGCGCGGTTCTGCACCATCGTCACAATGCGTCCGGTGCCCAGCTCCAGCGCGACGTTCGAGGCGCCGAGGTCGATGCCGGGCCGCGACCCGGGGATGTACTTGCTCAGCGATGCCTGCGCCACCTGCTGCAGGTCGAGGTTCAGGGTGGTGTAGATCTTCAGGCCGCCGCGGTTCAGCGTCTGCCAGCGCTCGTCCGCGGTCGCGCCGTAGGCGGGATCCTGGAGGATGACATCCCGCACGTAGTCGCAGAAGAACGCGGCGTTGACCTGCTGCGCGGCCGCGCATCCCTGGGTCGTCGGCGTGATCGTGGGCTTGATGGGCGTGGCCTTCGCCGCATCCCGCTGCTGCTTCGTGATGTGATGCGTGATGTACATGCGGTCGAGCACGTAGTCGCGGCGTTCCTTCGTCAGCTTGTAGCCGTTGGCGGCGCCGTTCTCCTTGTTGGCCGGCTGGTCGATGCGCAGGTTCGCCGGGTTGTTCAGGATGGCCGCGAGCGTGGCCGCCTGCGCCAGGTCGAGCTTCGTCGCGCTGGTGGCGAAGTAGTACTGGGCGGCCGCCTGGACTCCGTAGACCTGACCGCCGAAGCCGACCACGTTCAGGTAGCCGGTCAGGATGTCCTTCTTGCTGTACGTCTTCTCGATCTCGACGGCGTAGCGCATCTCCTGCACCTTGCGCTGCAGGGTGACGCCCGCCGCGTCCGCGTAGCAGGCCTGCACCTTCTTCTGGCTGGTCAGCGCCTCGCACTTCTCGACCTCGACGTTCTTCACGTACTGCTGGGTGATCGAGGAGCCGCCCTGCACGTTCCCGCCCGCCACCGTCGAGAGCGCCCCGCGGAGCGTGCCCCAGATGTCGACGGCGCCCTCCGTGTAGAAGCGCGGGTCCTCAGCGGAGACGGTCGCATCCTTCATCGTCTGGGCGATCTGATCCCAGCTGACGTCCTGCCGGTTCTGGGCGAAGAAGGTGGCGATCGGCACGTCCTGGCCGCCCTGCTTGGCGTAGACGGTGGAGTTCTGCGCGAACTGCTGGATGTGCAGGTTGGCCGGGAGCGCATTGAAGTCGCTCACACCGGCGGAGGCCGCGACCCCGGCGCCGACGAAGCCGGGCAGCAGGAACAGGGAGGTCAGCACCGCCGCCACGAGCGTCAAGCCGAGGAACTGCACGATCAACCCCCCGCGGGTGCGTGCCGGCTTCAACTCGAAACGCTTGAGCGGCGCGATGCGCTCGTCGAGGGCGGCCAGGCGCGGCGGAAGGCGGGAATGATCGGAGGCGGACACGCTTCCAGGCAACCAGGGCTGCCTGGATGAGTCCAGGGGGTCCCGTGTGGATCGTTATGGAGTCGTTCAGGATGCGCTGGGCGTCACGACACGCGACCTCGCGGATTGTCGCTTCGGTGCGGGGCGAGCCGGCCGCGCGGCCGTCCACACATCGGCTGGTCCCAACACGCCGTATCGCGGATAGGCGATACGGCGTGTTGGGACCAGCCGATTGCGCAACGGCGCGCGACGGCGCGCGACGGCGCGCGACGGCGCCGGTCCTGAGAGCAGGACCGGCGCCGTGGAAGGGCGCGAGCGGTTACGCAGCGACCGGGAGGGATGCGGGGGCCGCGGCGACGCGCAGGTCGCCGGAGGCCGCATCCACGGTCACCCGGCCGCCCTCGGCCAGCTCGCCGCTGACCATCAGCTCGGCGATCCGGTCGTCCACCTCGCGCTGGATCACGCGGCGCAGGGGCCGGGCGCCGTATTCGGGCTCGTAGCCGGTGTCCGCGATCCAGGCGACCGCCGCATCCGTCGCCTCGAAGGCGATGTCGCGGGCGGACAGGCGGGCTGCCGTCGCGTCCAGCAGCAGGCGCACGATGTCGCGCAGCTGCTCGGCGTCGAGCTTCCGGAACAGCACGATCTCGTCGATGCGGTTCAGGAACTCCGGACGCATGGCCTCGCGGAGCTTGCCCATGACGCGGTCGCGGATGTCCTTCTCGGAGGCGAAGCCGTCCGAGCCGGCCGGCACGAAGCCGAGGGCACCGCTGCGCGAAGCCAGGAACTCCGAGCCGAGGTTGGAGGTCATGATGACGACCGTGTTGCGGAAGTCGACCGTCCGGCCCTGGCCGTCGGTGAGGCGTCCGTCGTCGAGCACCTGCAGCAGCAGGTTGAACACGTCCGGGTGCGCCTTCTCGATCTCATCGAACAGGATCACCGAGTACGGGTTGCGGCGAACGCGCTCGGTCAGCTGACCGGCCTCGTCGTAGCCGACGTATCCGGGAGGGGCGCCGACCAGGCGGGCGACGGTGTGGCGCTCGCCGAACTCGCTCATGTCGAAGCGCAGCATGGCCTTCTCCGAACCGAAGAGGGATGCGGCGAGCGACTTCGCGAGTTCCGTCTTGCCCACGCCCGTCGGCCCGAGGAAGAGGAAGCTGCCGACCGGCCGGCGCTCGTCGCCGAGGCCTGTGCGGTTGCGGCGCACCGCCTTCGCAACGGCGGCGACCGCGTCGTCCTGCCCGATGACGCGCTCGTGAAGCTCGGACTCCAGCCGGGCGAGCCGCTCACGGTCGGCCTGACCGATGCGCGACACCGGGATGCCCGTCGCGCGCGACACGATCGCGGCGATCTCCGGCTCGCCGACCACGGCATCCACTCGGGGGGCCGTCGTCAGCCCGTCGAGCGAGTGCTGGACCGCTTCGATCTCGTCGCGCAGCCGCGACGCCTCCTCGTAGTGCTCGGACGCGACAGCCGCGTTCTTCTCGGACTCGAGGGTGGCCAGGCGCTCCATCAGGGCGGACGAGTCCGCCTTCTTCCCGAGCGACAGGCGCAGGCGGGCGCCGGCCTGGTCGATCAGGTCGATCGCCTTGTCCGGCAGGAATCGGTCGGAGATGTAGCGGTCGGAGAGCTCCACCGCGGCGCGGATGGCGTCCTCGGTGTAGCGCACGCCGTGGTGATCCTCGTACGCGGGACGCAGCCCGTCCAGGATGAGCACGGCGTCCTCGACGGAGGGCTCGCCGACGGTCACCGGCTGGAAGCGGCGCTCCAGAGCCGGGTCCTTCTCGATGCGGCGGTACTCCTTCAGAGTCGTCGCCCCCACCAAGTGCAGATCGCCGCGGGCCAGGCGGGGCTTCAGGATGTTGCCCGCGTCCATGCCGCCGGACTCGCCGGACCCTCCGGCGCCGACCACGGTGTGCAGCTCGTCGACGAAGACGATCAGCTCGTCCTTGCCCGCACTGATCTCATCCATCAGCTTCGTGAGCCGCTCCTCGAAGTCGCCGCGGTACCAGGTGCCGGCGACCATCCCGGCGAGGTCGAGCGCGACGACCTTCTTGTCCTGCAGCTGCTCGGGCACGTCGCCGGCCACGATGGCGCGGGCGAGGCCCTCCACGATGGCGGTCTTCCCGACGCCCGCCTCGCCGACCAGCACCGGGTTGTTCTTCGTGCGGCGGGAGAGGATCTCGACCGTCTGGTCGATCTCGTCGAGGCGGCCGATGACCGGGTCGAGGCTGCCGTCACGCGCGAGCGCCGTCAGATCGGTGCCGAACCGGTCGAGCATCGGCGTCTGCGAACCGGATGCGGCGGACGGCTCCTCCGGCCGCCCTGCGCCGACCGTCGCGCTCTCACGCATCGCCTCGGTCAGCGCCTCCGGCGTCACGCCGGCGGACTGCAGCACGCGGCCGGCCGGCGCGTCCCGGCCGATCACGAGCGCGAAGAACAGGTGCTCGGGGTCGATGTAGGTGGATCCGGAGGCCTGCGCCACCTGGTAGGCGTGGAACAGCGCACGCTGCAGAGAAGCCGTGATGGAGGCGCCGTCCGCGTGGATCTCGTCGCCTCGGGCGGGCAGGCGCGACTCGGCGGCCTGCGCGACCCGCTCGGGGTCGACGCCGATGCGGCGCATGGCATCGGCGGCGGGCTCCTGTGCGGCCATCACCCGAAGGACATGGAGCGCGTCGAGCTCGCTGTGTCCGTGCTCGAGCGCGAAGCGTCCGGCTTCGGCGAGCAGCTCCTGGGTGCGCCGGCTGAGGAACCGGCTGATGTCGATGGAGCGCGCGTTGCGCGCGCGCTCCCCCGCGAGATAGCGCGCGAGGAACTCGTCGAACGAGTTGGCGCTGTCACCGTCGGGAGTGAAGTTGTCAGGCACGTGATCTCCTGTTTCTCAAAGTTGAGCCGTTTGCACTCAACTTCAACGCTGGAGGGCCGTGCATATTCCCGCTGCCGCCGGCCTCCCGGCTACTCCCGGGTGTCGAGCGCGTCCAGAGCTGCCACGTCCTCGGCCGACAGCTCGAAGTCGACGTCGGCGTTCTCCTGGATGCGGCCAGGGGTGGTGGACTTCGGCAGCGGCAGGATGTCCTTCTCCAGCAGGTACCGGATGCTCACCTGCGCGACCGACCTGCCGTACTTCTCGGCGATCACGGCGATGTCGCGGTTGCCGAGCAGTCGTCCGGTCGCGAGAGGCGAGTAGCCCTCCACGAGGATGTCGCGCTCCCCGCAGAAGGCGGTCGTCTCCCGCTGGGTGTTCCCCACGAACCAGCGGATCTGGTTCGCGTGGGGCACCACTTCCGCGGCGCCGAGCAGCGACTCCAGATCGGCCACGTCGAAGTTGCTGACGCCGATCGAACGGGTGCGTCCCTCCTCGTACAGCTCCTCGAAGACCTTCCAGACCTCGATGTTGCCGGCGCGGCGATCGCGGTCCACGGCCACGGTGCGTGGATGAGGTACAGATCGATCGGCCCCAGGTCGAGCAGCGCGGTGGAACGCTCGAAGGCGTGACGGGCACCGTCCTCGTCCTTCACCTCGGCCGGGCACTTCGTGGTGATGAAGATGTCCTCCCGCGGGATTCCGCTGTCGCGCACCGCACGCCCGACGCTCGCCTCGTTGCCGTAGGCGCGCGCCGTGTCGATATGCCGGTAGCCGGCATCCAGCGCCGTGCGAACCGAGTCGTAGGTCTGCGAGCCCTCCGGGATCTGCCAGGTGCCGAATCCGATCTTCGGGATGGCGACGCCGTTGGAGAGCGTGAAGGTGTCGGTCAGTGCGGGCATGGGCTGGTCCTCTCGTGGGATGCGGCGCCGCACATCGTAGCCCCGCCTGCCGGTCTCGGCACCCGATCCTTCGCCGAGAGCACCGGCTCCACTGCCCGGGACGCGAGCGTACAGTCCTGAGCATGACCGCTCGCACCCTGCTTCTGATCCGTCACGGCGAGAGCACGGCGAACGTCGCGGCGGCCGCCGCGGAGGCGGCCAACGTGGACGTGATCCCCGTCGAGGCCCGGGATGCGGACGTCACCCTCTCGTCGCTGGGCGAGCTGCAGGCCGGTGCGCTGGGCGCCCGCCTGCGGGACGTCCTCCCCCGGGACGCCGTCGTGTACAGCTCGCCGTACCGCCGTGCCGTCGAGACCGCGCAGCTCGCGCTCGGCGCGGACGTGATCCTCCGGATCGACGAGCGCCTGCGCGACCGCGAGCTCGGCATCCTGGACCGGCTGACGGCGGTCGGGGTGGAGCGCCGGCTGCCGCTGGAGGCCGAACGGCGGCGGTGGACGGGCAAGTTCTACTACCGGCCGCCGGGCGGCGAGGCCTGGACGGACGTGGCGCTGCGCCTGCGGTCCTTCCTGCGCGATGTGCCGGGCGACCCGGACGGGACCGTCGTCGTCTTCGCGCACGACGCCGTGGTCAGCCTGTTCCTCTACGTGATGCTGCGGATGACGGAGGCCCAGCTCGCCGAGCACCTGCTGACGCATCCGATCGCGAACGCGTCGATCACGGAGCTGCGATTCGACGGACGCGACTGGAGCCTCCACACGTTCGCCGACGACGCGCACCTCGCCGCCGCCGGGCTCCCGGCGACCGAGCACCCCGGGGAGGCGCGAGCGGATGCGTGAACGGCGACGCGACGCCCATCCGGTCGCCGAGCGGGTGACACCGGAACTGCTGCGCGGGTGGCCGCTCCCGGAGCCCGCCGGCACCAAGAAGACGCGGGGGGAGGTCGTGGTGGTCGGCGGTGCACTCCGCTCCCCCGGCGCGGCTCTGCTCGCCGGCCGGGCGGCGCTGCGCGTCGGCGCCGGACGCCTGACGCTCGCCGTGAGTGCGTCCGTGGCGGCGCAGGTGGCCGTCGCGCTTCCGGAGTCCGGCGTCGTCCCGCTCACCATGACCTCCACCGGAAGCGTCCGCGGCGCCGGGATCCGCGACGCATCCCGGGACCTGGCCGGCGCGGATGCGGTGCTCATCGGGCCGGGGCTGGACGACCCCACCGAGACGGCGCGGCTGCTTCCGCGAGCGGCGCGAGCGATCGGTCGCGACACGGTCCTCGTCCTCGACGCCTTCGCGCTGGGCGTCCTCGCCGGGCACCCGCGGCTCGCGGGCGACGGTCCGCGCATCCTCACCCCGAACCTCGAGGAGGCGAGACGGCTGCTCGGGCGCGAGCCGGACGACCTCGGGGCGGACACGGTGGAGCTCGCGCACCGGTATCGCGCCGTCGTCTCCTGCTTCGGTCGCGTGGCCTCCCCCGACGGACGCCTGCTGGCGGACCGCGACGGCGACGCGGGCCTGGGCACTTCCGGCAGCGGCGACGCCCTCGCCGGAGCGATCACGGGTCTCGCCGCCCGAGGCGCGGAACCGCTTCAGGCGGCGGTCTGGGGAACGTACCTCCACACCGCCGCGGGCGATGCACTGAGCGAGCGCCTCGGCCGCGTGGGGTTCCTCGCGTCGGAGATCGTCGACGGCCTCACCGCGCAGCTCGACGCGCTGTGCTGATCTGCTCTCCGGAGGTCGGGCGGTCGTGGCGTCCGGGCCGTCGTGGCGTCCGGGCGGCCCGAGCGTGCGGGGGGCCGGACCGGTCGCCCCGGTGTCTATCCGCACGTCGACCGGCGGGTCTACTCTCAGCGCACGTCAGGCTCGTCGAGCCGGACGTCGAGAGAGGAAATCCGACCATGGACTGGAACTTCTGGACCGTCATCTGGCTCTTCTTCTGGAGCTTCGCCTTCGTGGCCTATCTGTTCGCTCTGTTCGCGATCATCGGCGACCTGTTCCGTGACCGCAAGCTCAACGGGTGGTGGAAGGCAATCTGGATCATCTTCCTCCTCTTCGTGCCGTTCCTGACCGCACTGGTGTACCTGATCGCCCGCGGAGCCGGAATGGCGGAGCGCAGCCAGAGGGAGTCGCAGCGCGCGCAGAGCGCGACCGACGACTACATCCGTCAGGTCGCCGCGGCCGGCCCCGCCGACGAGATCGCCAAAGCGAAGGCGCTCGTGGATGCCGGAGCCATCACGCCCGAAGAGTTCGCCCAGCTGAAGGCGCGCGCGCTGTCCGGCCAGACCGCACCTGCAGGCCGGTACGCCGCGGGCCCGTCGACGCCGCCGCCGGCAGCGCCGACGGTCTGAGCGCAGCGGTCCGGCGATCGTCGTGACCGACCCGATGCCGAGCGCGACGGAGCAGCCCGCTCCGCGACCGGGCCCGCTCCGCCGCCTGCTCGGCGGCAGCAGGTCTCGCCGGGCGGAGCCCTCCGCTCCGCCCGGCCCTGACGCGGAGCAGTCCGCGGGCGCCCTGGGACGCGGCGTACGCATCCTGCTCGGACTCGCCGCTGCGGTGGTGGTCTCCTTCGGGATGGCGGCGATCGGCAACATCCTCGCCCCGGCCCTCCTGGCCCTGGTGCTCACGATCTGCGCCCAGCCGGTACGGGTCTGGCTGGAACGGCACGGCACGTCGCAGGGGCTCGCGACCGGAGCCGTCGGCCTCACCCTGTTCGCGCTGCTGGCCGGTTTCATCGCGATCCTGTGGATCGCAACGGCCCAGTTCATCGGGATGCTGCCCGACTACAAGCCCCAGCTCGAACAGGCGGGCGCGCAGTTCGCCTCCTGGCTGCAGAGTCTCGGCGTGGGGCCGGACCAGGTCGCGCAGATCAAGGCCGGGTTCGATCCGGCCGGTTTCCTGTCGTTCTTCTCCGGTGCCCTGGGGAACGCGCTCGGGATCGTCGGGCTGCTGGTCATCGTGCTGACCATGCTCATCCTGATGCCCGCCGACGCGGCGTACGCACCCACCCTGCTCCGGCAGCTGGAGCCGACGCAACCCAACCTGGTGTTCGCGATCAGCGGTTTCGCGCACTCCGTCCGTCGCTACATGGTCGTCACGACGCTGCTCGGGCTCGCACAGGGCGCCATCGACGGCATCGCGCTGTGGCTGCTGGGCGTACCGGCCCCGCTCCTGTGGGCGATCCTGGCGTTCCTGTGCAGCTTCATCCCGAACGTCGGCTACTTCATCGCGCTGGTGCCGCCGCTCGTCTTCGGTTACCTGACCGGCGGCTGGGGCACGGTGATCGCCGTGATCATCGTGTACGGCGTCATCAACGCGATCGTCCAGTCGGTGGTCCAGCCGAAGGTGGTCGGAAACGCGGTCGCCCTCAGCCAGACGCTGACCTTCTTCTCGGTCCTGTTCTGGGCGGTCGTGCTCGGGCCGATCGGCGCGATCCTGGCCATCCCGCTCACGCTGCTGGCCCGGGCGGTGCTCGTCGACTCCGATCCGCACGCGCGGCGGTGGCGGCCGGCGATCGGCGACCTGGCCGTCACCCGGGAGCTGATGAGAAGCGAGTCGGAGGCGCGTCGCACCGAACGGCATCGCGCGAAGGGAGGACGAAACGGCTAGCGCGATCGGGCAGATCCTTCCGCTGGCCCTCGGAATCGCGATCAGCCCCATCCCGATCATCGCGGCCATCCTGATGCTGCTGTCGCCCACGGCCCGGGGCTCCAGCGTCGGCTTCCTGATCGGCTGGCTTCTGGGAATCGTGGTGGCCGTCGTCGTCTTCATACTGCTGTCGTCGCTCATCCCGGAGAAGGACCCGAACGCGAGCCAGCCGATCACCGGGACCATCGAACTGGTGCTCGGCCTCCTCCTGCTCCTCCTGGCGCTCCGTCAGTGGCGCTCCCGGCCACGGGGCGGTGACGAACCCGCACTGCCCGCGTGGATGGGCGCCATCGACTCGATGACGGCCGCCCGCGCGCTGGTCCTCGGATTCCTCCTCGCCGCGGTCAATCCGAAGAACCTGCTTCTCGCGGTCGCCGCAGGAGCCGTGATCTCCTCGGCCGGACTCGATTTCGGCGCGGCGGCTGGAGTGGTGGCGATCTACACCGTCGTCGCGGCCCTCTCGGTCGGCATCCCGATCGTCGCGTATCTCGTCGCCGCCGAACAGATGCGCGCGCCGCTCGCCGCCCTGCGCGAGTGGCTCGTCCACAACAACGCGACGGTCATGGCTGTGATGCTGCTCATCTTCGGAGTGCAGCTCATCGGAAAAGGGATCGCCAGCTTCTAGGCGGAGTCACTCCCAGGTCACGCATTCGCTGTGTACAGCGATCCCCAGGATTTTCGTACTGGCGGCGAAGTGAAGCCCGGCGCCGTGCGGAAGGTCGACGTTGATGGAGCGGCCCCTGGTCTCATCGAGGGCCGGCGGCCCGATCTGCCGGATCGTGTAGCCGAGCCCTTCCCAGTAGCTGCGCACCATCTCGGTCAGAGCATCGGGATCGAACCGGGCAGACGGGTCCGCGTCTTGCCACACGGCGACATCGTACTGGCCCGTTGTCGCCTCGTTGTCGCAGGGACCCCAATCCCATGCATCTCGTTGCTCCTGGTTGGCAGGATCGAAAACCACCGGCGGAGTCCCTGAATCGAGCCATTCACCGCCGATGAGTTGGGCGACGGCTTGGGCCTTTTCGAGGGTTTCGTCGAGGAGTTGGGGTTTGGTCTTGGTGGAGAGTCCGTCAAACGGTGTGTTGACGCCGGGATGGGGCACGGGTCCTCCTAGGTAGACGCAGCCCGTCAGTGTGAGGGCGACGGTCAGGGTTATGGTGGCACGGATGCCGCGGGTGGGGTTCATTGTTTACCTTCGGCGAGGCAGGCGGTGGCGTTGTGGGAGCAATCAACCTGCGCTGTATCCGCGACAGTCATTCCGACTCGGTCCACGTTTTCGTGCCTTCGCGCCGCCTGATCACTCCCATTTGACGCATTCGCCATGCACCCAGATGGCTAACGCTTCTGTGCTGGCAGAGAACTCCAGGCTGGCACTGTGCGGAAGGTCGACAGAGATGGAACGGCCCCTGGTCGCGTCCTGGGCCGGGGGACCGATTTGCCGGATCGTGTAACCGAGGCCTTCCCAGTAGTTGCGCACTTTCTCGCCGAGTGATTCCGGATGATATTGAGTCGAGGGATCAGCGCGTTGCACCACGAACACGGAATACTGGCCCGTTGTTGCCTCGTTGTCGCAGGGACCCCAATCCCATGCGTCTCGTTGTTCCTGGTTGGCAGGATCGAAAACCACCGGCGGAGTCCCTGAATCGAGCCATTCACCGCCATGAGTTGGGCGACGGCTTGGGCCTTTTCGAGGGTTTCGTCGAGGAGTTGGGGTTTGGTCTTGGTGGAGAGTCCGTCAAACGGTGTGTTGACGCCGGGATGGGGCACGGGTCCTCCTAGGTAGACGCAGCCCGTCAGTGTGAGGGCGACGGTCAGGGTTATGGTGGCACGGATGCTGCGGGTGGGGTTCATTGTGCGCGGCTACGGTGCGACCGGCAGGTGCTCAAAGGGGTGCATGGGATTGAAGGCCACGCCACCGTTGATGTTGCCGTCCAAGCCGAGCGTTGCTGCGGCGGTGTTGTGGAGGGCTTCGGTGTCGTTGTCGAAGTAGCCGTGGCCGGAGGTTGCGTGCGGTTCGAGAAGACTGCCACGGTCAGGGCCGTGTCCGAGGGTGTCGTGGCCGTCGGTGGGTTGGAGGTGCTGGGCCGGGTCTCCTTCAGACGAGTAGACCCCGGAACCGTATTGGCCGTCGCGCGGGTCAACCCTGCCCGAGCCGAACCGGCCCAGATCGGCGACTCCGTCGCGTGAGGATTGTGTCGCGTACACGTGCTGGGTGCCGCCATCCACATGCAGGTTCTTCACACTCTGGAACCCGCCTTCTACCCCGGCCGACGCGACGAACACCACCGACTGCACATTGTGGATGAGATCACCGACCGCGTTGCTCACCACAGTGGTGCCATAGGAGTGCCCGACGACCCCGGTGTAAGGGTGCGGGTTCCCGCCGAGGACGGTGTCGGCCGCCCACTGCCCTTCCAATTCTGCCCTCAACCGGCGGGCAGCGGCTTTCGCGTTGTCGCCATGGAGCACGTCCGTGTTCCCGCTGACGGGCGGGGCGTACCCGATCCACGCCACCACCATGTGCGGCAAACCGTCCATGTACATCTGTTTGTTGTAAAGGTTGACGCCGGCCTCGGTCCAGCCCTTCATGCGTCCCGGTTCGCCGAGTCCGCTGTCCATGCCGGGGACCATCCAGGTGACTTTGCCGCATGCCTCGGCACGGGTATCACCGATCGCGACAGCGGCCAGGGGTGGGTCGTGCCGGAGGTTGTAGGACAGCAGCCCGCGCGCCGGCTTCTGCGCTTTGGCGAGTCTCTCGTAGTCCGCCGCTGAACCGCCCGGGATCTTCTTCAGGCCGAGGGCAGCCAGGATGTCCTTGAGGGTCTTGCCTCTGGCGGAGTCGGGGTTGATGGTCGGGTCGTTCAGGTCGCGCTGCAACTGGATGGCGTTGGCGTGGATGCGAGAGTCCGCATCCAGCCCGGGCAGGTTGCCGATGATGTCCGGCGCGGCCTGGCACCACTGTTCCCGAACCTCCGGGCTCAGGTTCTTCCACCAACCCGCCACGGCCCCCGGCGGCGGCGGGTTGTCCCAGAACTTCTGCGCCAGCGCGGGGTCTCGGCCGAAGAGGAGCGCCAACTCCCGCGGGCTCAGCTCGGTCAGCATTTCCATGAGCTCGTCGGCGGGGTCCACCAGCGGAATGAGTTTCGCGTAGGCGTCGATCGTCGTAACGAAGTCATCCAGCTGCCCCGGCGCGATCGGAGACATTGCGCCGTCGAGGGTGGCCTCCAGCGACTGCACGAAGACCCCCTCCTCCGCGGAGTACTCCTCCTCGGCGGCCTCCGCCGTGAACTTCGCCTGCCTCAACCGCGCGTACGCATCCTCCAGCTGGGTGTGCGCGTTGCGGAGCTCGAGGTTCGCCGTCTCGGCGTGGCGGCGCGCCGCCGCGACCTCCGACCCTGTCGGGACATGCGTGCCGGCGGGCGGGATCGTGGTCGCATACTGCCTCTGCGCCGACTCCAGCCGAGTCAGCGCCGCCAGCAGGGACGCATGCTCCGTGGTCAGCAGGCCGATCGACGCCTCCGCGACCGCGATCTCCTCCAGCGCCTCCACCGCTTCCAGCAACGCAGCATCCGCTGCGCCCTGCTGGCTCCACATCGCCGACGCCCACCGGTGCGACACGTCCCGGGCGGCGGAGAAGCGGGTCGACGCCGACCGGCACGCGCGGCTGACTGTGTCCAGCCGCTCCGCGAAGACAACCGCCGCCTCACCGGACCAATGGGGCTCGCCCACCAGTTCCAGCACCTCGTCCAGCCGGTCCGCCCGGTACCAGAGCCACTCGGCCGTCGAGCCGAAATCCTTTGACCGCCACACGACGGCGTCCACATCTCCCGGCGTCGGATCATCATCCAGCCCGAGAGGAGACCAATCCGTCAGACTAGAACGCACGAGGCGCCTCGAAACCGAACGCCGCAGCGCTCTCCGCATCACGCTGCTCATACACATCCGCCGCCGAGACCAGCGCCGAGCGCAAAGAATCGACACTCTCGCCCACCGTCGACAAAGCCGGATGCCAATAGGCGTCGAATTGCTCGAATGCACCCATCGAGCCGGGAGCGCCGAGGCTGCCGGGCGCAGGGTGAGGACTCCAGCGTTCGACATTCGCCTGCTGCAACGACTCTCCGCCGCGCCGCAATCGGTCAGGATCGACCTGGACTCTTCTGCTCACGCGGCTCCAATCACAACACGGGAAGATGGCTGCGACGTTAGCAGAAGAACTCAAATGCAATAGGCCTCGTCAGCGTGTTCTACACGCTTGATGCTCCTGATCTATCCGAACAGGAGGCCAAAGTTTGAGGCGCTGCGGCCACGAAGCGGCCAGCTATCGCCATTCGTTGGAGACGTTTGCGGCGAAGGGGGCGATATCAGGATGCCCGCGCTGCCACCGCCAGGTCGCTTCCGCCCTCTACGGTGAGCCGCCGCCCCATGCGGACCAGCTGCGGTTCCTCGGTGAACGCACCGGCGAACAGCGCCTCGCCTTTGCGGAAGCCGGGCGACTGCTCCAGCAGGTGCCGCGGGACGAAGCCGAACACGTCCGCCAGCTCGGCCAGGTCGCGCGGCGAGTTCATCCGCATCAGCCCGAGGTTGTCGCACTGCGAGAGCACGTTCGGGTGGATCTTCGTCGGCCGCTGGGTCGACAGGAACAGCCACAGCCCGAACTTGCGCCCCTCGGCGGCGATCTGGATGAGCAGCTCCGTCAGCTTCGCCTCCACGCTCGAGCGGGGGATGGGCGGACAGAAGTTGTGCGCCTCGTCGATGACGATGAGCAGCGGCCGGCGCTCCATCCGGCGCTCCCACAGGTGCTCGAGGACGCCCAGCGCCGCAGCCTGCGGCTCGCCCGGATGCGAGAATCCGCCGACATCGAGGACGATCGCCCGGGGTCGCTCGTCGAGAGCATCCGTCACGGAGGTCGCACCCATCGCCCACAGCGGCCAGTCGAGGATCTGCAGGTTGTCGATCCGCAAGCCCAGCCGACGCTGCGCCGGATCGTCGGAGCCCACGAGGGCCGCGAGGAACCGGTCCCGCTCGAAGCGGTCCGGACCCAGGCGCAGGTGCAGCAGGGCGTTGTACTCCTCGCTGTCTTCGATGGGGTCGAGCCGGCCGACGGCCGCCTTCGAGCTCACGCTCAGGTCGACGAACCGGATGTGGAGCTGCGGATCGCGGACCGTGCTCGAATGGAGCACCCGGATGTCGAGATCTGCCCAGCGCGCCGCCTCCTCGGCGCCGACCTCGTCTCGCGTGCGGCCCAGCTCCGCGAAGTCGGCGTTCGGGTCGAGCACGCCGACCGGCAACTCCGTCTGCAGCAGCAGCTGCTCCAGGACCACCCCGAGCGCGTAGGTCTTGCCCGACCCGCTCTGACCGCACCAGAACGTGTGCCGGTTCAGGCGCGAGCCGTCGATGACGGCGGGCCGTTCCGGCCCCTCCACCGTGGTGCCGACCGCCAACGGGATCATCGCGTCGCCTCCGAATCCGGCCAACCTGCATCCGACCTGTGCGGCCGATGCTAGCGCTGCCGATCACCTCCCGGACAGGGACCGATCCGACCCCCTCCGTCGTCCACAACTCCCGCCCCACCGTCGAGTCCACGAAGACTGCACGCGACACGCCGTCTCAACGTGCAGTCTTCGTGGACTCGACGGTGGGGGGCTCGAGGGGTGGGGCGGGAATCATTGTGAGGGGGTGGGGGTTGGGACGGTCATGACGACTATCGGTTTCATCGGTTCAGGACATATCGGATCCCAGCTCGCGCGCCTCGCTGTCGCACGGGGCTACGACGTCGTGCTCAGCAACTCGCGCGGCCCGGCGACCCTGAGTGCCCTCGTGGACGAGCTCGGCGACCGTGCGCGCGCAGGGACGCCCGCGGAAGCCGCGGCGGCCGGCGACCTCGTGGTGGTGACCACCCCTCTCGCGGCCGAGGCCACGCTGCCCGTGGACGAGCTGGCGGGAAAGATCGTCATCGACACGAACAACTACTACCCGCAGCGCGACGGGCACATCGCGGAGCTGGACGACGAGTCCACGACCGTTGCCGAGCGCCTGCAGAAGCGGCTGGCGGCATCGAAGGTCGTCAAGGCGTTCAACCATATCGGGGCGGCAGAGCTCACCTCGCAGAGCTTGCCGACGGGGACGCCCGGCCGTCGCGCTCTCATCGTCGCCGGAGACGACGCCGGCGCCCGGGAGCGCGTCGCCGCGCTGATCGACGAGTTCGGCTTCGATCCGGTGGATCTCGGGCCCCTCTCGGAAGGCTGGCGGGCTCAGCGCGACCACCCGGCCTACGGGCCGCGTTTCGACGTCGCGGGCATTCGTGAGGCGCTCGCCGCGGCGACGCGCTGACCGAGCGTCGAGGATCGGCGCACAGGCGGGTCATGGGGCTGTCCCGACCGCCGGATTGCTGCCTTTCGCTCAGGTGATGGGCGGATTAGCGTGCGGATGCGATGCGTTCCTCCTTCGCAGAAAGAGTCGGTCACGTCAGTAGCACGCACGAAGACGGCGAGGACGGTGTTCATCACCGTCCTCGCCGTCGGCGTCGCCGGACTCATCATCGGAGTCCTGGGCGCCCTCCGCATCCTCGCCCCCGCCACCCAGACGGTGCTCGACCTCCGCGGAAACCAGGTGCACGTCGATCCGGGTACCCTCCCCTCTGCGAGGACGCAGGAGGCCATGAAGGCCGACCCCGACATCGGGCAACGCCTCAAGGTCCCCTCCGTCGGCCTGAATGTCAGGCTCGGGGAGCTCAGCGAAGCCGACGGCACCATCACCCCGCCCGGGTTCGACTCCGCCTACCTCGTCCGCAACCTGGGCGCCTCGCTCGATCACCCCGGACAAGGCACCCTGTACGTGGTCGCCCATTCCGTCCGCGGCGGCGGCATCGGGCCCGGCAACTACCTCATCGACGTCGAGCACGGCACCGCCCGGGTCGAACCCGGTGCCACCGTGCAGGTGGGCGAACACACCTACGTCGTCACCGGCTCGAAGACCATCGAGAAAGACCGGCTCCCCGAGGATCCGTCCATCTGGGCGAACACCCCGCGCCGGCTCGTCCTCATCACCTGCCTCCAGCAACGCTCCGGCGCCCCCTCGACCGACAACCTGATCATCACCGCCACGCTGCACTAGACCGGCATCCCGCCCAGGGAGCCCACGACGGTCGACGAGATTACCTGCGCGGAGGGCCGCGACCAGCCGCCGCCGCTCCCCCGGGGCGGCGGCGGTTCGACGCTGGGCTCAGCCGGCGCTCTCGACGGTGACGAGCTCCACCGCCGCGGCCCTCCCGTCGGCGTCGGCCGCGGCCTGCGACGACAGGAGGCTGCCCGCGACGAAGGCCACGGCCGCGAACACGAGCGCGACGACGAGGTCACTCCACTCGGTCGGGCTGAGGTGCTGCAGCAGCCCGCCGGCGCCTTCTCGCGCGTCGGAGGCATCGGGTGCCAGCAGCAGCCCGAGGGCGATTCCCGTCACGGCGAGGGAGAAGCCCAGCACGTACCACGCGATTTCTTTCACATGCCTAGCCAACCGCGCCCACGGGGACGGCTGTAGAGGCTTGTGCGGGCAAGCCATCGCGTGCTAAAGACGGCGCATCCCTCCGCCCCCTGTACATCCGCTCAGGAACGCAACACAATGACATGACATGAGCCATCCTCACGTGATCCGCACGCCGGACCAGCGGCTGCGGATCTTCGTCTCCTCCACCCTGCAGGAGCTCGCCGCCGAGCGGCGTGCAGCCCGGACCGCCATCGAACGGCTCCACCTCGCGCCTGTCATGTTCGAGCTCGGGGCGCGGCCGCATCCACCTCGGGAGCTCTACCGGGCGTACCTCGACCAGAGCGATGTCTTCATCGGCGTCTACTGGGAACGCTACGGCTGGGTCGCGCCCGACGAGGAGGTCTCCGGGCTCGAGGACGAGTACAACCTCTGCCCTGAAGGACTGCCGCGGCTGCTCTACGTGAAGAGTCCGGCCGAGAACCGGGAGCAGCGGCTCGCCAGGCTCCTGGCCCGCATCCGCGACGACGACCGTGCCGCCTACAAGTACTTCGAGAGCCCCAGGGAGCTCGCGCAGCTGATCGAGAACGACCTCGCCACGCTGCTCGCCGAGCGATTCGATCAGAGCCGGGCTCTCGTCTCGGCCGAGGTGGCGAGCGACGCCGACCGCGTGGTCGAGCCGGTGCGGCTGCCGGTTCCGCTGACCGGTCTGGTCGGGCGCGACGGCGACATCGCCGCTGTCGCGGATCGACTCGAGCACGGCACGCGGCTCCTGACCCTCGCCGGGCCGGGCGGGATCGGAAAGAGCCGGTTGGCCATCGCCGCCGCCCGCGCCGCCGCACAGACGTTCGAGGATGGCGCGGTGTTCGTCGATCTCTCGGCGGTCCACGATCCCCCGCGCGTGCCCAACCGCATCGCACAGGCGCTGGGGGTGCGCGACACGGGCGACGCGCCCATCCTGGACAACCTGGTGACGGCGCTGCGCGACCGGCGCATCCTGCTCGTGCTCGACAACTTCGAGCAGGTCCTCGGCGCCGCGCCGCTGCTCACCGGACTCCTCGCCGACGCGCCGGGACTGTCCCTCCTCGTCACCAGCCGGACGCTCCTCCGGGTGAGCGCCGAGCAGAGCCACGAGGTGGGTCCGCTGGCCGAGGACTCCTCGGTGAGCCTGTTCGTCGAGCGCGCCCACGCGGTGAAGCCCGACTTCGAGATCACCCCGGAGAACAGGGATGCGGTGGCCCGCGTCTGCACCGCCCTCGACGGCGTCCCGCTGGCCATCGAGTTGGCCGCTGCGCGCATCCGGGTGCTCTCCCCCGCCGAACTGCTCGAGCGGATCGACCGTCGCCTCTCCGTGCTGGTCGGCGGCTCGCGCGATCTCCCCGAGCGGCAGCAGACCATCCGGCGCACCATCGAGTGGAGCACCCAGCTGCTCGCCCCGGAGCAGCGGCGGCTGCTGACACGACTGGGCGTCTTCGAGGGCGGCTTCACCCTCGAGGCGGCGGAGTTCGCCGGGGCCGATGACGGCGACGGCGATGTGCTCAGCGATCTCGCCGCTCTGGTCGACTCCAGCCTCGTCGCCCAGCACGACACCGACGACCGTCCGCGCTTCACCATGCAGGCGATCGTCCGCGAGTACGCGCGAGAGCAGCTGCGGAGCGAAGGCGGCCTCCAGCGCGCCCGGGACGCCCACGCGCGCTACTTCATCGACCTCGGCTCCCGCGCCCGCGTTCCGCTGAAGGGCGGCGGGCAGCGCGAGTGGATGCAGCGGCTCGGCGACGAGCGCGACAACCTGCGGGCGGCCGAACGGTACCTGCTCGATGCGCGCGACTGGGACCGCGCTGCGCAGCTCGCCTTCAACCTGTTCCTCTACTTCTGGGTCATCGGCCTGCTCGGCGAGGTCCGCACCTGGATGGACGAGCCGCTCGGGTCCGGAGACCCGCTGCACGACCGGACGCGCGCCATCGCGCTCTACTTCACACGCACCATCCGTTTCTGGAAGGACCCGGACGGGCGCGTGGCGGCCGACCTCGCAGAGAGCGCCGACCTGTTCCGCCGCTGCGCCGATCGTTCCGGCGAGGCGATGGCGCAGATCTCGCTCGCGCTCGCCCTCCTCGCGGGCGACGACCCGGACACCGCGCGAGCGGCGGAGGTGATGCAGCGCAGCATCCAGCTGTTCCGGGAGACCGGGGATGTCTGGGGCGAGTCGATGGCGCTCGTGCTGCTCGGCCGGGTGGCGCTGCTGGAGCAGCGGTTGCGCAGGGCGTTCGAGCGTTTCGACGAGTCGCTCGCGCTCACGCAGAGCGGAGAGGATGCCGTCGGGGGCCGGATCGCTGCGTACCACCTCGGCTGGGCGCACCTTCTGCTCGGTTCACCGGAGGATGCCCGGAAGGACTTCGCGCTCAGTGTCACCCTCTCGACGTCGCTGGGCCACATCGAGGGGATCGCCTATGGGCTGGAGGGGATGGCAGCGGTCGCGGCCGTCGGCGGCGACGTCGACCGAGCCGGGCGGCTCGCCGGCGCCGCCCACGCGCTGCGCGAGCGGTCGGGAACCCACAACGGGCCGACGTTCACCTTCCACCAGCGGTACTTGGACCGGCTGGCCGCCACAGCACCCTCCGGCCGGCTCGCGGCGGCGGTGGCCGAGGGCAGGGAGCTGACCGTCGAGCAGGCCGTGGCCGAAGCTCTGACCGGCACCGGCCTCCCGAACGCGGGACGGGACGTCAGCGCGCCGAGGGCGGGCGGAGTTCCGACTCCTCCATGACGAGCATCCCGGAGGCCCGGGCGGCCGTCTGGATCATCGCCTCGATCCAGTCCTTGTTCAGCGTCGGCACCTTCGAACCGGAGTAGAAGATGTGCAGGGGGACGCCGTTGTCGACCCAGATCGTGTGACGGCCGCTGCCGAGCTCGGCGGCCACGGGCCAGGTGAGGAAGAAGTTCTCGCCGCGGCGGAGCTTCGTGCTGATCGCGATCTGCATGTGGAACAGAAGACGGTCGTCGAGCTCGAAGCTCTCGCCGTCGTAACGGAGGGTGCCCACGGAAGCCTTTCTTCTGGTCGTACTCGCGCGCGTCCGGCGCTGCTGAGAGCCTAGTCGCACGGGATACGGGTGTATCGTGACCGCGCGATAGTGTTCTACAGCATCACCACCGAAAGGAACAGCAGATGATCGTTCACCGCCTCACGGTCGACGGCAAGGACTACTTCCTTCCCGATCCGGTGGACGAGCTGCGCGCGAAGATCCTCGAGGCGGTGCGGGCCGGCGGCGGCTACGTCACCATTCCCCCGCTGCGGGGCGGCCCGGGCGTCGATGTGCTGTTCTCCCCCGGCATGCCGGTCACGTGGGCGCAGATCGAGGTGGACCCGCCTGCACCACGCGCGGAAGAGCCGCGCGTGGACATCGACTCCTTCGACGCCCTCTAGTCCGGAGGTACCGGCTCGTCCGCCCGCGGGCGGATGCGACCGCTCAGGATCCGTGCGAGCGCGAGCGATACCACGCGAGCAGCGCCGACGCGCGCTGGGGCTTGGCGATCCAGTAGCCCTGCGCACGATCGCAGCCGGCGGCGGCCAAGCGGTCGAGCTGCTTGCCTCGCTCCACCCCTTCACCGACGACACGGATACCGCGACGGTGCGCCTCGTCGATGATCTGAGCCACTTCGCCGGCCCGGTGGTCCGCCTGCACCAGGCTCTTGTCGAGCTTCAGCTCACGGGCGCGCAACGCTTCGGCCCGGGAGAACGACGAGTGGCCGATGCCGAAATCGTCCACCGAGATCGTGACCCCGGCCGCCGTGAGCGCCTCCAGCGGTGCGGCCACCCGGTCGGGATGCGCGATGCGGTGACTCTCGGTGACCTCGATGGTGAGCGTGGCCGGGTCGCACCTGCCGGTCGAGAACGCACCGTCGAACATGTCGTAGAGGGACGGATCCTCGAGCTGCGTCGCGGAGACGTTCACGGCGACGTCGATGGTGCAGCCGGGGATGTACTCAGCGGTGACATCGGAGACCACCCGCGCCGTCAGCAGCGGGAGCAGGCCGGACTTCTGCGCCACGTCGACGAACACGTCCGGCGAGATCGCCCCGCGCCGGGGATGCGTCCAGCGCGCGAGCGCCTCGACCCCGACGACCGTGCCTGTGGAGACGTCGATCTGCGGCTGATAGGCGACGGTGACCTGGCGCTGCGCCAGCGCGATCTGGAAATCGCGGGCGAAGTCCTCGAGGGTCCCGTCCACCAACGTCATCTTCTGGATGATCCCCACGGTCACCCGGATTGTCAACTTTCCCACGCCCCCTTGCGCGAATGAGGGTTGTACCGCTAGCGGGCTCTGTGCCGGCGGCGCGCGCCCGCGGCGATGCCCAGGCAGGTCGCCGCGGCCGCCCCCGCGATGACGGCGACCACCAGATCCACCGCCTGGACGGTCGGCGAGGTGGCGCTGCCGAGCGGCGCGAGCAGCAGGACGATGGCTGCGAGCGCGATCGCACCGGCGAAGGCCCCCGCCCCCGACAGATTCCCCATCGCCGTTCCCCCTCCGAATGCCCGACGATCGCAGCATAGCCAGCGGATGCGGACGCCGACAGAAGGTCGACGGCCTGTTCACCGATTCGTCACCTGGGGGTGGGGCGTCTCGCCACGTTCCAGCATCGCGACGAGCTTCTGCAGCCGGTTCGCGCGGCTGGTGGCGCTCGGAGCGGTGACGACGCGGTGGAGGACGGCGAACCGGTTCTGCTTGTTCAGGCGCTCGAACGTGGCGGCCGCAGCGGGGTTCGCGGTGAGCGCAGCGGTCAGATCGTCCGGCACCTGGATGGTGGAGGAGCCGGCATAGGCACGGTCCCACCGGCCGTCGGCCTTCGCCCGGTCGATCTCCGCCTGCCCCCGGGGTCGCATGCGCCCTTCGGCGGCGAGAGCCGCGACGAGGCCGATGTTGCGCTCCGACCAGAGCGAGGCCGTGCGGCGCGGCGTGAAGCGCTGCAGGAACGTCGCGGCGTCCCGTCCGCGCTTCTGGCCGTCGATCCATCCGCTGCAGAGCGCCTCGGCGAGAGCCTGCCCGTAGGTCAGCGAGGTCGGGTCTGCGACGCCCTTCTTCGCGAGCACCAGCCAGACGCCATCCGACGTCTCCTCGTTCGCATCGAGCCACTGCCGCCACGCGGCGGCATCGGTGACGATCAGCAGGTCGGAGTCGGTGTCTGGCTGCGGCATGCCCCCCACTATTCCGCACCCCTCCGACACCGGCTCACGCAGGGGACGACGGCTCCAGACGACCGCCGTCCGCCGTGGCCTGGAGGTCGCGGATCAGCGACTGCGCGTCGTAGGGTCCGCTATGACGGCGCCCGTTGATGAAGAACGTCGGAACGGCGGTGATGTCCATCGCCTCCGCGTCGAGCATGTCGTCCCGGACGCGCGCGGCCACCTCGGCCGAGCGGAGGTCGGCCTCGAAGCGCTCCACATCGAGGCCGAGCTCCCGGGCGCGACGCACGATGTCCGAGGGCAACTGGTTCTCCTGGTCGGCGAACAGGCTGCGCTCGAACTCGAAGAACTTGCCCTGCCGGGAAGCGGCCTCCGAGGCTTCGGCCGCCGCGAGCGCGTTCGGGTGGAACCGGGTCAGGGGCGCGTGCCTCCAGACGTAACGCAATCCGTCCCCGAGCTCGCGCTGCACCTCGACAACGGAGCCGGTCGCCTTGAGGCAGAACCCGCACTGGAAGTCGCCGTACTCGACGATCTCGAACGGCGCATCCATCGATCCGAAGATGTGGTCGCGGTCGGGATCGACCGGCCGGAGGAGAGTGGTCCCCACCTCCTCCTTCGGCCGGCGGGCGTCGGAGATCCGGAAGATCAGCGTGGCGACGAGGAACCCCACCACCGTGGCGGCGAGCACACCGACGCGCGCAGCGTTCTGCATGGCCGCGCCGGGGATCGCGAGATCGACGATGAACAGCGAGATGGTGAACCCGATCCCGCAGAGTGCGGCTCCTCCGGCGAGCCGGTCGAGAGCGAGCCCCGGGCCGAACTCGCCGACCCGGAGCAGCCGCAGGAGCGCCGCTGAACCGAAGACGCCGACGAACTTGCCCACCACGAGACCGACCAGCACGCCCCACGCGATCGGGGACACCAGAGCGCCCAGGAGGATGTCGCCGTTCAGCCGCACTCCCGCGTTGGCGAGCGCGAACAGCGGAAGCACGACGTAGGCCACGTACGGCGACCAGGCCGACTGCAGCCGCTCGTTGATGGAGATGGACTCGCGGAGGCTGTTGGCCGCAGCGCGCGCGTACTCGGTGTTCGGCGACTGCCGGAACGTGCGTGCGAGGTCGAGGGCGTGCTCCACGTCGATCCGGTTGGGCCGGTACACGGGGATCAGGAGGGCGATCGCGACGCCGGCGAGCGTCGGATGCACGCCCGAGGCGAGGAAGGCGAGCCACACGACGATCGCCAGGGTCGCGTACACCGGCCCCCGGCCGCCCCGCAGATAGCGCGTGAAGTAGACGCCGACGAGCCCGAGGGCCGCCACGATCAGCGGCAGCGGGGTGAAGTGCTGCGTGTACACGAGGGCGATGATGGTCAGCGCGCCGATGTCATCCACGACGGCCAGGGCGAGCAGGAAGACCCGGAGGCGGCCGGTCGCGCGCGGGCCGATCAGCGCGAGCGCACCGACGAGGAACGCCGTATCGGTCGAGATCACCACTCCCCAGGCGTGCTCGAGTCCGGTGCCCAGCGTGAACAGGACGTAGATCACCGCCGGCACCGCGAGCCCGAACACCGCGGCGACCACCGGGACGACTGCACGCGACCAGCTGGTGAGCTCGCCGATGGCGAACTCCCTCCGCACCTCCAGGCCCACCGTGAAGAAGAAGAGGGCCATGAGCGCGTCGTTGACCAGCGCGTGGAGGGTGAAGTCGAGGTGCAGGTCGCCGACGCCGAAGGTGAGATGCGTCTCCCAGAACTGCTCGTATCCGGTGAAGGAGATGTTCGCCCACACGATCGCGACGATCGTCGCCAGCAGCAGCAGCAACGCGCCCAGCCGGCTCCGTCCGACGGCGCGGAAGCGCTCGGCGATGGTCGGCCGCCGATCGCGGGACTGACCGACGTTCTCGGGATCGGGTGAACGCTGGATGAGGGTGAGCGGAATGGTCACCGCTCCATCCTCGCGCTTCGCGGCGGTCGCCGGGAAGTGGAAGCGGGATGCCTTGCCGCGAGCGCCGGCTGGTGGCACCGTTCATGGCGGACGCGAACGGCTGGATGACCGAACCGGGAGGAGCGAGCATGGCGAAGCAGAAGAAGCTGGAGAAGGCGGCCGCACAGGCGATGGAGGCCGCGGAGGAGGCGGTCGCGGAGGCGAAGAAGGCTGCCGAGAAGCTCGATGCGAAGAAGGCGAAGAAGCGGGCTCGCGAACTGGAGCAGCAGCTGGCCGACCTTGCGGGACGGTCGGGCGCATCCGGTGCGGCGGAGGGTTCCGGTGCGGCGGGCGGGTCCGGCGATGCGGAGGGCTCCGGCGATCGCCGGGACGCATCCGAAGGCGCCGACCTCACCCCGCCCCTCCCCTCGGTCCGCGACGACACCGTGGAGGACACGGCCGAGTACGCCGGGTCGGCCACCACATCCACTCCGCACGACCCCGCACTCGACCGGCTGACCGTGCAGGCGCTGCGGGACGCGGCACGCGCCAGGGGCTTGCGCAATGTGACGCACCTCACGAAAGGACAGCTGATCGAGCGGCTCAGCGAGTGACCGGGCGGGACGTTCGGCGAATCATCCGGTGGATCGGGCCACTCAGCGAGCGGGGGTTACGGTGGCAGTCACGGAAGGAGACCACGTGGACGACGAGGCACTCGAGGTGACGGAGCAGGACCCCGACACGCAAGCCCAGCCGCACGGCCGGATGCAAGCCCGGACGCAAACCGGGACGGCTGCGGCCCGAGGCGAGGACGGCCTGCCGGGCGACGCCGCGCCGGACGACGCTCTGCCGGAGCACGCCGCGCCGGACGACGCCCTGCCGGAGGACGCCCTCGCCGAGATGGAGGAGATCACCTACGACGAGCAGCTGTACCCCGCCCGTCCCCGCCGCCTGCGTCCCCGCACCAACCTGCGCGGCGGCAGCATCCGCCGCACGTTCTCCGACCCGCGCGCCGCCAATGGCCAGAACCCGGCCTATGTCGAGTGGCTCGTCCGCCAGTCCATGCTGAAGGATGCGGACGTACTGAGCCGCCAGCTGTCCGGCTCCCCGAGCATGTGGCGCAATCCGTACGCGCGGCCGGACGCCCGGCGTGCCGTGTCCACGTCCGATGTGTGGTTCACGGCGTATCCGATCTCGCTCATCACCCGGCCCGGGGAGTCGTTCCTCAGCGCTCTCGCCGACCCCGATCTGTGGACGGCGTTCGAGCGGATCGGGATCAACGGCATCCACACCGGCCCGGTGAAGCGTGCGGGCGGTATCCGCGGGTGGCAGGAGACGCCGAGCGTCGACGGGCACTTCGACCGCATCGGCACGCAGATCGACCCCGCCTTCGGCGACGAGGACACCTTCCGCCGGATGACGGACGTCGCGGAGGAGCACGGCGGCAGCGTCATCGACGACATCGTGCCGGGCCACACCGGAAAGGGCGCCGACTTCCGGCTCGCCGAGCTGGCGTACAAGGACTACCCGGGCATCTACCACATGGTCGAGATCCCGCCCGATGAGTGGCACCTGCTCCCCGAGGTTCCCGAAGGCCGCGACTCGGTCAACCTGGACGAGTCGACGGAGGCCGCCTTGGCCGCGCGCGGCTACATCATCGGCGAGCTCCAGCGCGTCATCTTCTTCGCCCCGGGCGTGAAGGAGACCAACTGGAGCGTCACGGCCCCGGTGATCGGCGTCGACGGTGTCACCCGCCGCTGGGTGTACCTGCACTACTTCAAGGAGGGCCAGCCGTCGGTGAACTGGCTGGATCCCACCTTCTCGGGGATGCGGCTGGTGATCGGCGACGCGCTGCACTCGCTCGGGGACCTCGGCACGAGCGCCCTGCGACTCGATGCGAACGGCTTCCTCGGCGTGGAGAAGAGCGCGGAGGGGCTGCCGGCCTGGTCGGAGGGACACCCGCTGTCGCACGCCGCCAACCACATCATCGCGAGCATGGTCCGCAAGGTCGGCGGCTTCACCTTCCAGGAGCTGAACCTGACCGTGGAGGACATCCGAGACACCGCGGCCGTCGGTGCGGACCTGTCCTACGACTTCATCAACCGGCCCGCCTACCACCACGCCCTGGCGACCGGCGACACCGAGTTCCTGCGGCTGACGCTCCGGACCTCGCTGGAGCTGGGAGTGGAGCCGGCCGTCCTCGTCCACGGGATGCAGAACCACGACGAGCTCACGTACGAGCTGGTGCACTGGGCGACGCTGCACCAGAACGACGTCTACACGTTCCGCGGCGAGGAGATCACGGGCGGCGAGCTGGCGCACAGCATCCGCCAGGACCTCGTCCGCGCGATCACCGAGCCGACAGCCGACTACAACCTGGTGTTCACGACGAACGGCATCGCCTGCACGACGGCGTCGCTCATCGCCGCGACCCAGGGCCACGCGACGCTCGACTCCATCCAGGAGGCCGACGTCCCGGCCATCCGGGATGCGCACCTGCTTCTCGCCGCGTTCAACGCCTGGCAGCCGGGCGTGTTCGCCCTGTCCGGCTGGGATCTGCTCGGCGCGCTGACGGTCCCGCGCTCGGAGGTGGCCGACCTCATCGCCGAAGGCGATACGCGCTGGGTGGAGCGCGGAGCGCACGACCTGCTGGGCATCGCCCCGGACGCGCAGCGATCCCCGTCCGGGATGCCGCGGGCGCGTTCCCTGTACGGCAGCCTGCCCGAGCAGCTGCGACAGCGCGGCTCCTTCGCGAGCCGCCTGCGCGAGCTGTTGCGCATCCGCACCCGCTGGGGCATCGCGACCGCGCGGCAGGTGGACGTGCCCGACGTCGCGCATCCCGGGATGCTGGTCATGGTCCACGAGCTGGAGTCGCTGGATGACCAGGGCCTGCCGGTCGTGCAGCTGACGGTGCTCAACATGACCGCCACCCCGCTCGACGGCACGGTGCGGTCGGAGGCGCTCCCCCACCGCGCCACGGTGACGGATGCGGCCGACGGCAACGAGGTCGGGGTGGTGGACGACCTGGCGAGCTTCCCGCTGAGCATCCCCGCCTACGGCGCCCGCTTCCTCATCCTGCGGCGCACCCCCGCCGACGCCTGACCCCCGCCGACGCCGGACCCCCACCGTCGAGTCCACGAAGATTGCACGCTGTCGCGGCGTTTCGCGTGCAATCTGTGCGGACTCGATGGTGGGGCTTGGGGCGCATGAGTGGGGGGCGTCTTCCGCGTCGTCGCGACGCCGGTGTCACAGGGCTGGGGCATCTGGCTTCGCGCGGCGGACGACAGCATCATTCACAGCTTCGGGCTCGGGTTTCCGCCGGGAACGCCGTTCCTCCCGGACGTGCTCGACCTGCTCGGCCCGATCCTCAACCTGCAGTACGGCCTGGCCTACCACGGCCCGGAGTCGTGGGATGAGCTCGGCGACCACTGGTCAGCGGTGGTCTACGAATTCACGCCCCGCTGAGCCCGGGTCAGGCGTCGATGTCCTCCGTCGTCGCTGTGCGTTGCAGCGGCTGCAGCCGTGTGAGTTGGGTGACGTGCTGGGGGCCGAGCTCGGCGAGGGAGCGCACCTGCAGGAGTTTCATGGTGCGCACCAGTTGGTCGGTGAGGATCTGGATGGTGCGATCCACACCGGCGCGCCCGCCGGCCATCAACCCGTAGAGGTAAGCACGGCCGATCAGGGTGAACTTCGCACCCAACGCGTACGCGGCGATGATGTCCGCACCGTTCATGATCCCGGTATCGATCGCGACCTCCGTGTGCTGTCCGACCTCGCGCACCACCGACGGGAGCAGGTGGAACGGGACCGGCGCCCGGTCCAGCTGCCGGCCGCCGTGGTTGGAGAGCACGATCCCATCCACCCCGGCATCCACCAGGGCCTTCGCATCCTGAACCGTCTGCACCCCCTTGACCACCAGCTTCCCCGGCCACATCCCCCGGATGACCTTCAGGTCCTCGAAATCGATCGACGGGTCCATCGCCGCGTTCAACAGATCACCGACCGTGCCACCGGTCTGGGACAGCGACGCGAACTCCAGCTTCGGAGTGGTCAGGAAATCGAACCACCACCACGGCCGCGGGATCGCATTCAGGATCGTGCCCACCGTCAGCTGCGGCGGAATGGAGAACCCGTTGCGCTTATCCCGCAACCGCGCCCCCGCCACCGGGGTGTCCACCGTGAAGAACAGGGTGTCGAACCCCGCCGCCGCAGCCCGCTCCACCAGACCATAGG
>NZ_FOTM01000005.1:165927-232038 GCF_900114565.1 Leifsonia sp. CL147 | reverse complement strand
TCCTGGACCCGCGCGTTCAACCGCTCCACCTCGGCCTCATGCGCTGCTCGTTCTCTGGCCCGCTGCTGTTCCAACCAGGCTCGCCTCCCGGGATGTGTCATAGCCCTAGCCTGCCGCGGAAACAGGCTCCGCTCGATATCGCCCTCGAAAACCGCCGTCGACCACCGCCGGATCTTGTCCCTGGAGATGCTGCGCGCCTGCAACCACGCCAGCTTCGTCCCATGCGGTTGCAAGTGATACTCATGCACCACCTCGCGGATCTCCTCCGCAGTAAAACCCGTTGTGACTCCCAAAACAGAACCCTCCCAAACCGAGCCAACCTGACTCACAACCAGCCTGGCAAAGAGGGGATCCACCCATTCACCGACGGCAATGGGCGGATCGGGCGCGCCCTCCTCAACGCGGTCATGCGCCGTACGGGAGTCTCGAACCGGGTGGTGGTGCCCGTCGCCTCAGCGTTGGCGGCCGATCAGGACCACTACTTCGGTCTCTTGACCGGCTACCGTACCGGTGACGTGGACGCGATCGTCGAGGACCTTGCCCTATGCGTCCAGGCGTCCGCCCGGGAGGCGGGAAGAACCGCTGCAGTGTTCCGGGAACTCCCGGGAGAGTGGCACGAATCGGCAGGTGCACGGCGGGGGAGTGCGGTGCGCACACTCATCGACAGCCTCCTGGAAAACCCGGTCATCACCGCCGCCGACGCCGAACACATCACGGGCGTGGACACGGTGAACGCATACCGGGCGATGAAGCGCCTAGAAGACGCAGGCGTCGTTCACGAGGTGACGTCCAGGCAGCGCAATCGAGTGTGGGCCGCAACTTCGGTACTCGACGAGCTCGATGACCTGAATGTCCGCATCGCGACAGCGATCCGCGCTGAGCGTGATTGAGATAGGCCACGTTCTTGCGCTGCCGATCGTCCGAGTGAGTCGGTGCCAGACGCAAAAGAAGGGGTTCCCTGCCCGTGCGGGCAGGGAACCCCTTCGGTTCGGGCGCTAGTCCGCAGCCTTTCCGGTCGTCCAGGCCGATGCCACCTTGTGGACGGTCAGGGAGACGAGCGATGCCGTCCCGCCGGTGGCGTAGGCGTTGATGCCGGTGCTGGCCGGATCCGGGAAGATCTGGTCGGTGATGAGCACCTGGCCGTCGTCCGCGAACACCTCCACCGAGGACCAGTCGACCAGGATGTGCAGCTTCAGCCGGCCGTCTTCCAGCTTCAGCGGGGCGCGCTGCACGCTGGTGGCGAAGGTCGGATCGAACGTCACGTCGCCGGACTTCGTTCGGTCGACGTAGAGCTCACCCGTCGACGTGTCGTAGCCGATGGAGGTCTGCTGTCCGTTTCCGGCTCGCACGTTCAGGCCGAAGGTCTTGGCGCTGCCGGCGGTGAGCACGGCCTTGATGTCGGCGGTCTCCCCGCTGGCGTTCAGCCGGGTGATTCCGGTGGGCAGACTGACGTTCTCGGCATGAGAGACCGGGGAGGTGACCAGTTGGTTGAGCTGGTCCACCGGCTGCTGCACGAGGACATCCTTGCCATCGACCTGCTCGAGACCGAGCTGGCGCGGGACGGTCATCGCGCTGCGCCACGGCGAGGTCGGGATGGATCCGCCGTAGTCCCAGTTGTTCATCCAGCCGATCATGATCCGCTTGCCGCCGGGTGCGTCGTTGTAGGTGACGGCGGCGTAGTCGTCCTTGCCGAAATCGATCCAGTGCGCGCGCTGGATGCTGGACTGCGCCGCGGTTCCGGACAGGCTGAACTGGTCGGCGAGGATGTGGCCCCACCCGCCGGCGTTGTCGTCCACCACCTCGAGATGGGCGGTCTTCCCCTGCAGATCGCCGAGGTTCCAACTGTTCCAGTCGAGGGTCTCGCTGTTCGCACCGGTCGCGGACCGGACGACCTGCCCATCCACCACCAGACGGACGGAGGTGTCGACGGCGGTCGGTGGCGCCGGCTGCGGCGAGAACGTGATCTGGTCGACGTTCAGGTGCCCCCAGCCTCCCGGGTTCTGGTCCACGATCTGGATCGTCGCCGTCTGACCTTCGTAGGCGCGGACATCCCAGGCGTTCCAGTTGAGCGCTTCTGCGTTCTGGCCGGTGGCGCTCGCGACCACCTTGCCGCCGACGATGAGGTTCACCGATGTGGGGTCCGGTGAGCCCCACGGGTGGTTCCCGCCGCCCACGAGGAGGTTGATGTAGCTGCTCGAGATGGTGAACGACGGGGAGGTGATGGTGCCCTGCGATGCGTCGCCGTCGATGTAGGTGTTCACCAGCTGGTTGCCGATGTAGCCCGTGACCTGCTGCTGGTTGGGCAGCGTACCGCCCGCCGGCCCGGTGCCGGTGAAGTCACCGGTCGTGGTCCAGCCTGCGCCGTAGGTCGGGCCTTCGAAATCGGCGAAGGTCGTCCCCGCGGGGACGGTGTTACCGGCGACGGAGCCGGGTACGTAGGGATGGTTTCCACCGCCGACCAGGAAGTTCAGGTACGCCTGATCGATGGTGAAGTCCGGCGACGTCAGTGTGCCGGTCGTGGCATCCCCGCCGGTGAAGCTATTGGCGAGGCCGGCCCCCTCATACCCCGAGACACCGCCCTGACCCGGCGCGTCACCGGCCGTCGGGGCCGGACCGAATGCGGTCCCGGTCGTGGTCCAGCCGTCCCAGTTCCCGTTGTCGAAGCTCTCCAGCGAGGTTCCGGCCGGGGGGACATACGCTTTGTCGTCCGCCGTGAACGAGGTGCCGTCGAAGTCGCCGGTGAAGTACTGGGCACCGGAGCCGCCGGCGATGCTGCCGGGGTTGAGGTTGACGACGAGGACCCACTTCTGCTTGCCGGGATTCGCCGGATCGGCCATCGGGAACAGGTCCGGGCACTCCCAGACGCCTCCGGTGGCACCGGCAGGGCCGAAGTCGCTCAGGTGCGTCCACTGCTTGAGGTCGGAGGACCGGTAGAAGGTGACCTTGTGCTGGTCGGACAGGGCCGCTGTCATCAGCCACTCGTTGCCCGGCGCGTACCAGAAGACCTTCGGGTCGCGGAAGTTGCTCGAGCCGATGTCCAGGACCGGATTCCCGGCGTACTTGGTGAACGTGCGTCCGTCGTCCGTGCTGTATGCCAGGGCCTGCCGCTGCTGCCCGGTCGCCTTGTCGAGGCTCGTGTAGATCGCGACGATCGCCGGGTTGCCGGGGGTGCCGAAGCCGGTGGTGTTGTTCGTGTCCACGACAGCGCTTCCGGAGAACACCATCTCCGAAGCGTCCTGCGGGATGGCCACGGGAAGCTGGGTCCAGTGGACGAGGTCCTTGCTGACCGCGTGCCCCCACGACATGTTGCCCCAGGTGTTCCCGCTCGGGTTGTACTGGAAGAACAGGTGGTACTCGCCCTTGTAGTAGAGCAGCCCGTTCGGGTCGTTCATCCAGTTCGCCTGCGGGGTGAAGTGGAACTGCGGGCGGTACGTCTCGGTGTACGGCGCGGGCGTGGGAGCCGCAGTCGTCGCATGCGCCGGCGCGGAGACGCCGAGGAGCGCGAGTGCTGTGGCCGATACGGTCAATGCTGCGATGGTCGCGCGCCTCGCGCGAGGTTGTGGTGTGCGCGGTTGTGCGTGTTTCGAAGGCATACTCGATGACCTTTCAGTTTGACAACGGTGTCAGATTGGGACGCTAGGGGATACCCCCGGGCCGCGTCAAGGGATGACAACGATGTCCCACTCGGCCGCTTCTGGGATGTTCGGAAAAAGAAGGTTCCGCCAGGAACCCGGCGTCATCCGCCGCGTGCAACGGCCGGCCGGAGCCGGCTCAGTCTTCGAGCGGACGAAGGTTGTCCTCGATGACAGGGAAGGGCAGCGTGTAGTACAGCTGCGTCGCGGTCATATCGCCCCAGTCGTCCTTCTTGACCCGGATCTCGGCGGACGACACTTCTGCGATCCGTACCCGCAGCCAGGAACCGTCGTCCAGCTTCAACTCATGCGGGTCCGCGAGATAGCTCAGGCCGAGCTCATCCAGGGTCTCTTCTGCGGCCAGCCAGTCCACGACGTCTGTCCGCCGGCGTCCCAACAGATCGATGGCGACGAATCCTTCATCGACGGGTTGCATCCACCCGACGCGCTCGCCATCGTCGGAGCGTCGGTGCTCGATCCAGTCGCCGTCCATGGCTCAAGGATGCGGCCGATGATGCACGAACGGCTATTCCTCAGACTCACGAAGTAACACGGTCTTGCAGTATGCAACCCTTGTACTATGCAAGAGTCTCGACAGGCCACCCCCGACCTGCTTCCCTCCGATCGTGAGGTGCATGCCTTCCATACCGCCGGGAGGGATCTGATCGGCATCGCTCTACGCAGCCTCGACGTCGTGGGCAACGGCCTGTCGCTGCCCAAGTTCCGGATGCTGCTGGTGCTGCACGAGCTCGGTCGCGCGCCTTCGGCCCGCGTCGCCCGGGCGCTCGGCGTGAACGCCTCATCGGTCACCCGGCTCGCCGACCGCCTGGTCGAAGAGCTGTACGTGACCCGCGGCGCCGATGAGCACTCGCGCAGCGTGGTCACGCTCGAGCTCAGCGACGAAGGCCGCAGGCTCGTGGATCGGGTGATCGCCTGGCGTCACGACGAGCTCGGCCGCCTCCTGGCCGGAATCGACCCGCACCTGCGCGAGACGACCACTGTGGCGCTCGAACAGTTCGCGGAGGCCGCCGCGGCGTTCTATTCGGTCGAGTTCGCCGGACCGGCGGCGCTGTGAAGGCGGCAGTCCGCGCACGGGACACGACCCTGGGCGATTTCGCGGTGCGCCCACGGATGCTGCTGATCACAGCCCTCGCCCTCCCCGTCGGCGCGCTCGGTGCGGTGGCGGCGTGGGCGCTCCTCCGGCTCATCGGTCTGACCACCAACCTCGTGTTCTCGTGGCGGTGGGACGTCTCGCTCGTCGCTCCCGGCGCGACGGCGCATCCGTGGTGGCTGATCCTCGGTGCACCTGTCGTCGGCGGCCTGATCGTGGGGGTCATGGCGCGCTTCGGGTCTGAGAAGATCCGCGGGCACGGGATGCCGGAGGCGATCGAGGCGATCCTCACCGGAGGCAGCAAGGTCCATCCCAAGGTCGCGGTCCTGAAGCCGGTCTCCGCCGCCATCAGCATCGGCACCGGTGGCCCGTTCGGCGCAGAGGGCCCGATCATCATGACCGGCGGGGCACTCGGCTCGATGCTGGCGCAGCTGGTGCATCTGAGCGCCGACGAACGCAAGGCGCTCCTGGTCGCCGGTTCCGCTGCGGGCATGGCGGCGACGTTCAACTCACCGCTGGCGGCGATCCTGCTCGCCGTCGAGCTCCTGCTGTTCGAGTGGCGTCCCCGCAGCTTCGTTCCGACGGTCGCAGCGGTAGCGGTCGGCACCATCGTCCGCGGCTTCCTGCTGGGGAGCGCGCCCGTCTTCCCTGTGGATGCGACCGGGCTGCACCTCACTCCGGGGATCGAGGCGTTCGCCGTCGCCGCCGGAATAACCGGTGGGCTCCTGGCGATCGCGGCCACCTGGCTCGTCTACCGGGCCGAGGACGCCTTCCACAAGCTCCCCATCCACTGGATGTGGTGGCCGGCGATCGGCGGTCTCATCATCGGCGCCGGGGGACTCATCGAACCGCGCGCGCTCGGCGTCGGCTACGACGTCATCGATCAGCTCCTCACCGGCAGCGCGACCCTGTCGCTCATCCTGGGGATCCTCGTCGTCAAGACGCTCATCTGGTCGCTGTCCCTCGGCTCGGGCACCTCCGGCGGAGTGCTCGCACCCGTGTTCATGATCGGCGGCGCGCTCGGAGCGCTGGAAGGCATGATCTTCCCTCACGCGATCCCCGGCTTCTGGGCGATGTGCGGGCTGGCCGCCGTCGTCGGCGGGGTGATGCGCTCACCGCTGACCGGTGTCGTGTTCACGCTGGAGCTCACGCACGCCTGGGATGCTCTGCTCCCGCTGGTGATCGCCTCCACCTCGGCGCACGCGCTCTCGGTCCTCCTGCTCAAGCGGTCGGTGCTGACGGAGAAGATCGCGCGACGCCGGCTCCACCTCACCCGCGAGTACTCGACCGACCCGCTCGAGACCTTCTTCGTCCACGAAGTGATGACCCCGCTCGCGGCGGGCGCAGCCTCCATGGACGATGACACGCCGACGGTCCGCGCGAGCGACACGCTCCGGTCGGTCGCGTACCAGTTCGCCGAGACCGAACAGAGCGCGGCTTCGGTCGTCGACGCGACGGGCGCGGTGATCGGTCGGATCGTGGTCCAGGACCTCCTCCACGCGCGGCGGCACGACCTCACCGAGGAGCACCACCGCAGCGGGATCCTCACCGGTGTGCGCCCGCGGATCGGCACCGCGGCCTCCGACGCGAACGCCTGATCTGCGGCCTACGCGGAATGACACTCTGACGTGCGCATCCGCTCCCGCCCTCCTCGACGTGCTCGTTGTTGCGGCCGACACGCCGTAGGAGCGTGCAACGACGAGCACTTCGGCGGTTGAGAGCGCCGAAAGACACTGTCTGTCACGGGTGCGGCGTGCCGACTAACGTGACGCCCAAATCCGCCATCGGCTGAGCGCGAGGTGTTGGGGTCACGCGTCCGCGTGACCACTGCTCGCCAGGAGGGGGCGCCACGGCGATCTCTGGATGAGCCCAGCGCGGAGGAACCGACGGAAAGCGATCGTAATGTGAAATCTTGGCGAACGTCATTCCCCGGAGAGGGCCGAGTCGAGAACTCCTCCGGTAGATCTCCACACCGCCGGACGCGCGTGCTCGCGGCTGTGTGCGCCCTGTCTCTCGCCGGGGTCGGGCTGACCATCGCCGGGCCGACGTCATCCGCCCAAGCGGCTGTGCCCTGCCCACCGGCCAATATCGTGGTCAATACCAGCAGTACGTCGCAGTTCCTGCTGGAATACTCACCTGCGGGAACGTTGCTGTCGTCGCATCCGACGAGCCTGTTCTTCGACATCGCTTTCAGCTCCGACGGCAAGACCCTGTATGGGGTCGACCCGACTGACTTGTCTGTCATCGACCCGGCGACCGGCAGCGTTCTGTCCTCGACGCCGATCACCGGTGTGCCGGCTGGCTCACCCCCGAATGCGTTGTCGGCGACACCGAACGGCAATCTGCTGATGGGCGCCGGGGATGTGGTCTATACGCTGAACCCCGCAACGGGGGCCGCCGTGCCGTACGCATCGTTCCCGGTTCCCTACAAGTCAGGCGGCGATTTCATCACCATCTCCGATGGAGACACCATCGTTTCCGGATCCGCCACCATTCAGGACGGTGGTTCTCCGCTCTTTCGGATGCATCCCGACCGGACTTTCACGAAGATCGGAGTCATCCCGTCGTCGTATGGTCTCGCCCAATCAAGCGGTGTGGTGTACTCCGCCGGACCGGATGGGATCCTGAGGTCGATCGACGCGCTCCCCGTCGGCCCGTCTTCGGCTGCGCTGCCGACGACCCCGATCGCAAATGCCGGAGCCCAGATCTTCGGTGCAACCTCGAAGCAGGATGCCGGCTGCGCGCCCTTCTTCCAGCAGCAGAAAGTTTCGGATAAGGCGTCCTACGTTGTCGGCGATCCGGTTACGTACACCGTCACGGTGACGAACACGGGCCCGTACCCGGGGACGGCGACGCTGGTCGACCCCGTCCCGGCGGCAGTTCTTGCCAGTACTGTCACCTGCGTGGGATCTGGCGGTGCGACCTGTGCCGGCAACGTGGTCGGGAATGTCGTGTCGGGGAGTATCGACGCTCCCCCCGGCGGTGTCGCCACGTTCACCGTCTCCGGTACGGCGGTGGCGGCGGGAAGCGCGACCAACGTGGCGACGGTCACCCCGACGACGGCAGGCTGCGGGCCGGAATGCGGCGGTGGCGACGCATCGGTATCAAATGTCATCGCGAGCGCTGACGCCCGGTTGTCGTTGGTGAAGACGGCGTTTCTGGTGGACGCGAACGGGAATGGTCTGGCCGATTCGGGCGAAGCCATCAATTACACGTTCCTGGTGACGAACACAGGGAACGTGGCATTGTCCACGATCGGGGTGACCGATTCGAAAGTGGGTCCGGTGACCTGCGCGACCCAGACGCTCGCGCCCGGGGCGTCCATCACGTGCGCGACCGTGTCGTCGTACTTCGTGACCGACGCGGATGTGCTGGCGGGCGGTGTGGTCAATACGGCGACTGCTCACGGCACGCCGCCGCCGGGTATCGCCCCGATCGTGCCGCCGTCGGATACCGTGACGACCCCGACTCCCGTCCCCGTCGGCGGGCTGGCGATCACGAAGTCTGCGCAGTTGAACGACGCGAACGGTAACGGGTTGGCCGACGCCGGCGAGACCATCCAGTACTCGTTCCTGTTGACCAACACGGGCACGGTGGCGTTGTCCGCGGTCGGTGTCACCGACCCGAGAGCGGGAAGCGTGACCTGCCCGCAGGCGACGCTGCCGGCGGGAGCGTCGGAGACGTGCACGGCGGACAACTTGTATACGGTGGTGGAGGCCGACGTGGTCGCTGGCGGTGTGCAGAACACGGCCACCGGTCACGGAACGACTCCGCCCGGGGTCAGCCCGATCGCACCCCCGACGGACACGATCGTCGTACCGTCTCCGATCGCCGGGGCCGGGCTGTCGCTGGTGAAGTCGGCGCAGCTGAACGACACGAACGGTGACGGCCTGGCGGACGTGGGCGAGACCATCCAGTACTCTTTCGTGTTGACGAACACGGGCAACGTCACGCTGAATTCCGTCACGGTTTCCGACCCCAAGGCGGGCCCGGTCACCTGCCAGGCCACGACCCTGGCACCCGGTGCGGCGACGAGTTGCACGGCAGACGACGTGTACACGGTCACGGAAGCGGATCTTGTCGCCGGAGGTGTGGTGAACACCGCCACGGGCAGTGCCACACCGCCGCTGAACGTGGGCCTGATCCCGCCGACGGACACGCTGACGACTCCGACTCCCGCCGCAGCAGCCGGTCTGGCGCTCGTGAAGTCCGGGCACCTGAACGACGCGAACGGGAACGGGGTGGCGGACCCTGGCGAGACGATCGACTTCAGCTTCGAGCTGACCAACACCGGTAACACGACCCTCGCCGCTGCCGGGGTGTCCGACCCGAAGGCGGGCGCCGTCACCTGCCCCAGCGGAACTCTGGCACCGGGCGCATCGGAGACCTGCACGGCAGACGCTGCGTACACGGTCACGGAGGCTGACATCGTGGCCGGCAACGTCGTGAACACGGCGACCGGCGCCGCTACGCCGCCGGCCGGAGTGAACCCGATCGTCCCGCCGGTGGACACGGTCACCATCCCGGCCGCGATTCCTGTCGGGTCGCTGACCCTGGTGAAGAGGGCGCACCTCAACGACGCGAACGGGAACGGGCTGGCTGATCTGGGCGAGACGATCGACTACACCTTCGATCTCACCAACACCGGGAACATCACCCTGTCCGCGCTCACGGTCGACGACCCGAAAGCCGGCAGCGTGACCTGCCCGCAGCTGACGCTCGCGCCCGCCGCGACGATCACCTGCACGGCAGACAGCCCGTACACGGTGACTGATTCGGATATCGCCGCGGGGAACGTGGTGAATGTCGCAACGGCCACCGGAACCCCACCCGTGGGGGTCCCACCGATCGTGCCGGCCAGTGACACCGTCTCCACCCCGGTCAACCCGGCCGAGGGCACCCCTCCGGCCATCCCGGGCAATCCTGGTCCCGGTGCTCTGGGACCGTCGGCTGCGACCGGCGGATACCTCGTCACGAACGCGCCGTCCGGCTGGCTCTGGGGGGTCGGATCCGCAATCGCCGTGATCGTGGCCGCTGGAGGGTCGTTCCTTCTCCGAAGGAGGATCCGGCCACGCTGGTGACCCGGCAGAACACGGAGGGGTTCGTCGGCCCGCTCCTCGCCGAAGTGCTCGTTGTTGCGCCCGAAACGCGCGTGGATGCGCAACAACGAGCACTTCGGCGGCTGAGAGCGCCCGCAGCAGCCGGGCGCCGTTCGCAGCCGCCAGAAAGGGAGGGTCGCTAGGATTTCAGCAACGTTCGCCGAATCGAGGGGTGCCGATGACCGATCTGCCGCGACGCCGTCAGCGCGCCCGCGGACCGGAGGGCGTGCGTCACGGCCGCCTGCCGCGGCGCCGGGGGAGCGTGGCCGCGCTGAAGCTGCTCGCCGCGGCCGTCGCCATCGTGTTCGTGAGCGTCGGCTCTGTCGCGGCCTACGCGGTGTGGGATGTGGCGCGGTCCATCAAGACCGGCGTGCACCTCCAGGCGCTTCCCGGCCACACGGCCATCCCCGCGGACATCCCCAATGTCGCCGCGATCCCGGGCGGCGTCAACCTGCTGCTGGCGGGGACGGACAGCCGCAGCGACCTCGGGGGCGTCTACAGCAGCGCCGACGAGCAGGATGCCTCGAGTGGAGCAGGCAACAACGACGTGACGATGCTGCTGCACATCGCGCAGGACCACAAGAGCATGGTGGTGGTCAGCTTCCCGCGCGACCTGATGGTCCCCATCCCGGACTGCCCGGACCCGAAGGGCGGCACGATCAGCGGCACGTCGTACGCGCAGTTCAACACGGCGCTCTCGCGCGGCGGGCTGAACTGCGTGGTCGCGACGGTCTCCAAGATGACCGGGGTCGACATCCCGTTCGCCGCTCTCATCAACTTCAACGGTGTCAGCGCCATGTCGGATGCGGTGGGCGGTGTGAGCGTCTGCCTGGCGACTCCCGTGAAGGACGACTACACGAACCCACCGCTCGACCTGCCGGCCGGCGAGAACACGATCGTCGGGGATGTCGCGCTCTCGTTCCTGCGCAGCCGGCACGGCGTCGGCGACGGCAGCGACCTCGGCCGCATCTCGAACCAGCAGGTGTTCCTCTCCGCCCTTGCGCGGAAGATCGTCAGCGGCGGCGTGCTGTCCAATCCGGTGCAGCTCTACTCGCTCGCCAAGGCCGCCGTGAACAACATCACGCCGTCGGAGTCGCTCACGAACCCGACGACCCTCGTGCAGATCGCGCTGGCGCTGAAGGACACGGGCCTCCAGAACATGGTGTTCGTCCAGTACCCGGCCGTGAGCGACCCCGACAACCCGAACCGCGTGGTCCCGCAGGAATCCGCGGCCGACGCGCTCGACGAGGCGCTGGTCAACGACCAGCCGGTCAAGCTCACCGGCTCGACCGGCCGCGCAGCCGAGGATCCGACCGCGACCTCGTCGCCGGCGCCGTCCCCAGGCGGGGAGCCGTCGCCCGCCACTCCGGCGAGCCCGAGCGCGGGCACCGGCACTGGCACCGGCACGGCGACGGGCACCGGAGCGACGCCGACTCCGACGGGCACCGGCGGCCCCGTCGACCTGCCGTCGACGATCACCGGTCAGACCGCCGCGCAGCAGACCTGCACCAAGGGCAACAACTAGCGCAGCATCAGGGCTGCGGCGGCACCGCCAGGAAATGCCAGCCGAGCCACCACCAGAACAGCATCACCGTGAGGCGCGCCGCACGGTCCGCCATGACGAGGTCGAGCAGGCTGCTCAGCCGGGCGACACGCAGCGGGCTGATGCGTGCCTGGACGACGAGCGCAGCCAGCAGGATGCCGCACAGCACGAAACCGGCGACCGTGATCTCCCTCATCGGCGCCACCCCCTCCGCACCAGGACGTAGCCGCCGAGCAGCCAGAAGGCTGCGAGCACTGCGCGCGCCGGCGGCCAGGCGAGGACCGGATCCATCAGGTCGGAGAGGGCGGGGAAGTCCTGCGTCCCGCCCGGCATCGAGCGGCCCAGGAAGAACGCCCCGATCTCCCACAGACAGCCGGCGGCGATGACGGCCGACCACAGGTACGCGGCCCGGCGGAGGGCGCGGCGCTCGGCGCCCGGGCGCTCTCGGCTGCCGGTGGGCCGCCGGCGGTCGGCCCAGGCGACCGGGAGCAACAGCACGCCGATGCCGATGACGACCGCGGTGTCCACCGTCCCGTAGAGCGGGCTCACGCCGAAGGCGAGCGCGGCGGCGACGATGAGCACGCCGGCCACGATCCGCTGCGGCAGGGTGTCCCGGTCGCTGGTGAGTCGCAGCGGGATGCGCAGCCACCCGAGCTGGTCCAGGACGAGCACGCCGGCGCCGAGCCCGTAGATCCAGGCGTCGACCGGCGCACCGCGGATGACGTGGAAGAGCGCGGTGAGGAGCAGGATGCCCACCCAGCACAACCGGGTCAGGACCACGACCCGATCGGGTCGCGCCGTCGCGTCGTCCTGAGCCGGCTCGGGATGAGCTCCGCGGCCGGGCCGCCCCTCCGCCGGGTTCTCTGCCGCATCCTCACGCTCGGACATGGCCGCACTCTACGCCGGACGCGCACGATTCCGGTCGCCCGCACCGCGATGTTGCCAGCGGCCATGCCAGGCCCTTGAATGAGAGCATGACCAACGTGAAGATCGAGCGGATGTCGTCGCTCCAGTTGAGGGTGCTGCTCATCGCCATCCTGGCGAGCTTCGTCGCCTTCCTCGACGGCGCCGTCATCAACGTGGCGCTTCCGGCGATCGACCGCGAGCTCGGTGGCGGCCTGCCGCTGCAGCAGTGGGTGGTGGACGGCTACCTCGTCACGCTGGGCTCTCTGATCCTGATCGCCGGATCGCTCTCGGACGTGTTCGGCCGCAAGCGAGTGCTGTACGCGGGCCTGATCGGCTTCGGCGTGACGTCCTTGCTGTGCGCGTTCGCGCCCGACGGCGTCTTCCTGGTCGTCGCGCGGGCGTTGCAGGGCGTGGCCGGCGCACTGCTCGTGCCGAGTTCGCTCGCCATCATCATCTCCCGCTTCGACGGACCGGCGCAGGCCAAGGCGATCGGTCGATGGACGGCGTGGACCGGCATCGCGATGATCGCAGGCCCGGTCATCGGCGGCATCTTCGTGGACACGCTGTCGTGGCGGTGGGTCTTCGTCATCAACGTGATCCCGATCGCTGTGACCGTGTTCCTGCTGATGACGCTCCGCGACTCGACGGCGGACACCGGGATGGGCGGCCGAGTGGATGTGCTCGGCGCGATTCTGGGATCCGTGGGCCTCGCGGGGACGGTCTTCGCCCTCATCGAGCAGGGGGCGTACGGCTGGACCAGTCCCCGCGTCTGGATCCCGCTGCTGATCGGCGTGCTCAGCCTGGTCGCCTTCTTCGTCGCCGAGACGCGCGTGAAGCAGCCGATGCTCCCGCTCGGGCTGTTCAGCGTCCACAACTTCTGGGTGGGCAACATCTCCACCTTCTTCGTCTACGGCGCACTCTCGTTCGGGCCGCTGATGGTCACGCTGTTCCTGCAGCAGGTGGCGGGATACTCCGCCATCGCCGCCGGGTTCGTCTTCATCCCGTCGACGCTCTGCATGCTCCTGCTCTCGGGGTTCTTCGGCGGACTGGCGGGACGGTACGGCCCGCGTCTCTTCATGTCGATCGGACCGATGATCGCGGCTCTCGGCTTCCTCTGGCTGCTGCTGATGGGGACGGACGTGAACTACTGGACGGGATTGCTTCCGGCCGTGCTGCTCTTCGGCGTCGGTCTGTCGATCACCGTCGCGCCGCTGACCAGCGCGATCCTCGGGGCGATCCATCCGGAGCAGGCGGGAATCGCCTCCGCCGTGAACAACGCCGTGGCGCGCATCGCCGGCCTGCTGGCGGTGGCGGCGGCGGGCATGATCATCGGCGGGAAGCTGGATACGGAGGGCCTCCACCGCGCCATGATCGGCGCAGCCGTCCTGCTGCTCGTGGGAGGCGTGGTCTCGGCGTTCGGCATCCAGAACCGGGCGCGCGTCGCCCCGAAGATTCAGACCGTCACGGACTGACCCGCCAAGGCGAGCATCGCGACATCCACGATCGCGCAGGTCATGATCAGCTGCATGAGCAGCCGGGTCGGACTGCGCCGCAGCAGCAGCACCACTCCCGTGACGGCAGCGGCGAGCCCGATCACCAGTCCCGCGAGGAGCAGCGGGCGAACCGGCAGGCCGGGACCGAAGGTGATGAGCAGCGTCCCGACGGCCAGTGCGCCGAACGCCAGCAGGCCGCTGGGCCGGGCGCCGAGACGGTGCGGGAGGCCGCGGACGCCGGTGCGCGCGTCATCCTCCAGGTCCGGCAGCACATTGGTGACGTGCGCTGCCACGCCGAGCAGGGCTCCCGCGGCGTAGACCCACCACTGGGGGAGTGCCGGATGCTGCTGACCGAGGGTGGCGACGGCAGGGAGGAGGCCGAACGCCACGGCGAAGGGCACGAAGGAGAAGAGCGAGGACTTCAGCCCGAGGTTGTACGCCCAGCCACCGGCGATCACGACGAGGTGAGCGGCGAGCGCGCCGGGCCCGAGGACGATCGTGACCAGGACGGCGGCGGCGAGCGCGACGAAGGCGGCCGCCCGCACGGCGGCGACGGAGACATCGCCGCGCGCCGCCGGCTTGTCGGGGCGCTCCACGGCGCGGTCGCGGGCCGCATCCAGCCAGTCGTTGCTCCAGCCGATCGACAGCTGCCCGCACAGGATGGCCGCCGCGAGCACCGCGAGACGTCCGGGCTCGTAGCCGAGGCCGACGCCGAGGAGGGTCGTGATCAGGGTGACGACGAGCGTGGGGCCGGGATGACTGGCGAGGAGGAGGGAGACCACCTTCTTCGCCATGCCCGCCATCGTAGCGGGGCGGGCGGAGCGGGACGCCCGGGCGCCCGGCGGGGCGGTCCGTTAGCATCGATCCATGCGGGCAGCCCGACGCAGGACCACCGCGGCCGCCGCCGTGGTGCTCTCGGCGACGCTGGCGTCCGTCGTCCTCGCCGGGTGCGCCGGGGGAGCGGGCGGCCACTCGAGGAGCGCAGCGGGCACGGCGACCGGTCCGGCCGTGACCGCGCGGACGGCTTCGCCGACCGTTCCGACCGCGCGGCCGGCTTCGCCGACCGTTCCGACCGCGTCGCCGACTCCGACCACGGACCCCGTCGAGGCCTACGCACGGCAGCGGCTCTCGAACCTGACGCTGCGCCAGAAGGTCGCCGGGCTGTTCATGCTGCACGCTCCCGGCACGGATGCGGCAGCGCTGCGCGGGTTCGTCGATCGCTACGGGCTCGGCGGAATGATCCTGATGGGCGACAACATCCCGGCCACCCCGGCGGAGCTCGCAGCGCAGACAGCGATGATGAAGGCGTCGGACCCCGACCTGCCGCCCCTGATCGGCGTGGACGAGGAGGGCGGAGACGTCACGCGGCTGGGGTGGGACGACCAGCCCGGCGCCGAGACCCTCCGACGGCTGGATCCCGCCGCCACCCGGGCGGCGTTCGCCCGGCGCGCCGAGTTGCTGCACCAGGCGGGGATCAGCGTCAACTTCGGGACGGTCGCCGATGTGACAGCCGACCCCGCATCCTTCATCGCGGACCGGGTGCTCGGCACCGACCCGGCCGGCGCTGCGGCCCATGTCGCCGCCTCGGTGACGGGCGAGCGGGGAAGTGTCCTCAGCACCCTGAAGCATTTCCCCGGGCATGGGGAGACCGAGGCCGACTCCCACCACTCCGTCCCGGCGACCAGCCTGTCGAAACAGGACTGGTCGGTCCGTGACGCGCCGCCCTTCCGGGCGGGCATCGACGCGGGTGCGGAACTTGTCATGTTCGGTCACCTCGCCTACACCCAGGTGGATGCGGCGCCCGCGTCGCTCTCGCCCGCCTGGCACCGCATCCTCACCGACGAGCTCGGATTCCGCGGGGTGAGCATCACCGACGATCTGCGGATGCTGCAGGACACCGGGCTCCCGCAGTACCAGGATCCGGGGGAGAACGCGGTGCAGGCCATCGCGGCGGGCAACACCATGGTGCTCGAGGTGCAATCCTCCGGCACGGACCCGGAAGCGCTCATCGACGCGGTGGTCGCCGCTGTGCAGCAGGGCCGCATCCCGCTCGCTCAGGTCGATGCGGATGCCCTGAAACTGCTTCGGCTGCGGCATTCGCTCGCCGCCGAAGAGTGACGCGTCAACTTTTTTCGCGAATTCCGGAATAGCCACGCGATCCATGCGCTTGCATGTATCGACGCGGGTGGACCGGCCGCCCGGCGCGCGACTTCCTGAAGGAGACACCGTGACCATCGAGATCCCCGGCTACAAGGCTGGCACCTGGACCATCGACCCCGTGCACAGCGAGGTCGGGTTCAGCATCCGCCACCTGATGATCAGCAAGGTGAAGGGCGTGTTCGAGAACTTCGACGCCACCTTCGTGACAGCCGAGAACCCCCTCGAGTCGACGGTCACGGCCAAGGCCGACGTCGCCTCCATCAACACCAAGGACAAGAACCGGGATGCGCACCTGCGCACCGGCGACTTCTTCCTCGCCGACGAGCACCCGACGATCGACTTCGTCTCGACCGGCGTGCGCCACGAGGACGGCGACTTCCTCGTCGACGGCGAGCTCACCATCAAGGGCGTCACCAAGCCGGTGACCTTCGAGTTCGACTTCGGCGGCTTCGGCCAGGACCCGTACGGCAACTACAAGGCCGGCGCCACCGCCAAGACCAAGATCAACCGCGAGGACTTCGGCCTCAGCTACAACGCCGCGCTCGAGACCGGTGGCGTGCTCCTCGGCGAGGAAGTCACCATCACGCTCGAGCTCCAGGCCGTGCTAGCCGCCTGACCTGCTCCACCCCGAACCACCCCCGTACCACCCCCGCACAGAAAGGGAGGATGCTCCCGCCGATTCGGCGCGAGCATCCTCCCTTCCCTGTGTTCTGAGGTCTAGAGGTGGTTCGACGCCTCCGTCAGCACCGATTCGAGGATCTGCCGGATCTCGACGAACTCGTCCGGCCCGACGGTGAGCGGCGGAGCGAGCTGCACGACGGGGTCGCCCCGGTCGTCGGCACGGCAGTACAGGCCGGCGTCGAAGAGGGCCTTCGACAGGAAGCCGCGAAGCAGGCGCTCCGACTCGTCGTCGTCGAAGGTCTCCTTGGTGGCCTTGTCCTTCACCAGCTCGATGCCGAAGAAGTAGCCGTCGCCGCGCACGTCTCCGACGATCGGCAGGGCGAGCAGCTTCTCGAGCTCCGCGCGGAAGAGGGGCGAGTTCTCGCGCACGCGCTCGTTGAGCCGCTCCTCCTCGAAGATGTCGAGGTTGTCGAGCGCGACCGCCGCGGAGACCGGGTGACCGCCGAAGGTGTAGCCGTGGTAGAACGACGTGTTGCCGTGCTTGAACGGCTCGTACAGGCGGTCGCTGATGATCGTCGCGCCGATGGGGGAGTACCCGCTGGTCATCCCCTTGGCGCAGGTGATCATGTCCGGCACGTAGCCGTACTCGTCGCACGCGAACATGTGGCCGATGCGGCCGAAGGCGCAGATGACCTCGTCGCTGACCATGAGCACGTCGTACTTGTCGCAGATCTCGCGCACCCGCTGGAAGTACCCGGGGGGAGGAGGGAAGCATCCACCCGAGTTCTGCACCGGCTCGAGGAAGATCGCGGCGACCGTCTCCGGGCCCTCGAACTGGATCATCTCCTCGATGCGGTTCGCCGCCCAGACGCCGAAGGCCTCCAGGTCGTCGGCCGGTGCGCCCATCTCGGCCGCCCGGTAGAAGTTGGTGTTCGGCACGCGGAATCCGCCCGGCGTGAGCGGCTCGAACATCTCCTTCATGGCCGGGATGCCCGTGATGGCCAGCGCGCCCTGCGGGGTGCCGTGATAGGCCACCGCGCGGGAGAGGACCTTGTGCTTGGTCGGCCGGCCCTGCAGCTTCCAGTAGTACTTGGCGAGCTTGAACGCGGTCTCGACGGCCTCGCCGCCGCCGGTGGAGAAGAAGACGCGGTTGAGGTCGCCCGGGGCGTAGGAGGCCAGACGGTCGGCCAGCTCGATCGCGTTGGGGTGGGCATAGGACCAGATCGGGAAGAACGCGAGCTGTTCGGCCTGCTTCGCCGCGGTCTCGGCGAGGCGCTTGCGGCCGTGGCCGGCGTTCACGACGAAGAGCCCGGAGAGCCCGTCGATGTACCGCTTGCCGTGCGAGTCCCAGATGTGGTGCCCCTCGCCGCGGGTGATGATGGGGACGCCGTGGCCCTCCTCCATCACGGACTGACGGGCGAAGTGCATCCAGAGGTGATCGCGCGCTTTCGCCTGCAGGGTCGCCTCATCGGCCGTGATGGGCTCGCCGAACGTGTCTACGGTTGTCGTCATGGTTATCGCGTTCCCCAGTTGTAGAACTGTTTGTGGAGTTTCAGATACACGAACGTCTCGGTGGAGAGCACGCCCTCCAGCGTCCGGATCTCGGAGTTGAGCATCGTGATGAGGTCGAGGTCGTTCTCGCACACCACTTCGGCCAGGATGTCGAAGGTGCCGGCTGTCAGCACCACGTAGTCCACCGCCGGCATGGCCGCCAGCTTGTCGGCGATCGTGCGCGTGTCGCCCGTGCAGCGAACGCCGATCATGGCCTGCCGGTAGAACCCGAGCTGCATGGGGTCCGTGACCGCTACGATCTGCATCACGCCCGACTCGGTCAGCTTCTGGACGCGCTGGCGCACAGCTGCCTCACTGAGACCGACGGCTTTGCCGATCTCGGCGTAGGACTTGCGCCCGTCCACCTGCAGTTGCTCGATGATCGCTTTGGACACGTCGTCGATGACCGCAGCCTTCTGGCCGCTTGTTACCCGAGGGGTGCTCATGGAGCGATTCTGTCAGCGGATGGGGTGCCTGGCAAGCGATTCCGCATCTCTTCGGCGTTTTGGGTGACGAAATCGTTAGAAGTCGCGCTCGGGGCGCACCGTGCTCCGGCGCGGCGCCCGTCCGGCGGGCTACGCTTGCATCGACCACGGGCACAAGCGTGCGGGGCGGGAATCCCGTACGCAGCGATCAGGAGGAGCCGACGATGACTGGCGGCTTCGTCCGGTATGCGCCCACCGCCGGTCCCTCCCGCTGGCTGCTGGTCGCCGGCCGGCGATTCGTCGCCGCTGTCGAGAGCACGGCCTCCGACCAGATCGTCGACGCGGTGTACTGGCTCGCGGACTCGGACCTCGCGACCATCGAGTCCGTCGTCGGGGCGTTTCCGCTCGCCGGCCCGGACAGCGTGCGCTCGTTCGCGGTCGCGGAGATCGGCGAGCCGAACGCGGCGGGCGAGGTCACCGTGACGGCCGTCGTGCGCGGCGGGGCCGCGATCGACGTCTTCTCCGTCGGGGGCTCCCGGCGATTCTCGGCGGGAGGCGTCCAGCCCTGGGTGCTGGCGGAGTTCCGGGCGGTGAACGGACTGGTGCTGCAGGGAGACGACGCGGCGACCGGGCCCGTCGCGCGGCTCGCCGTGGACTCGCTTCCGTTGCGGGTGGGCGTGGCCGACGGTGAGCTCCTGACCTGGACGCTGAAGCCGATCGAGCGCGCGGCGCGTGGCGGGTCGCCGGCGGCGCAGCCGGCCGCTGCGGGCGGGACTGCGGAGGGTGGGGCTGCGGAGGCCGACGCTGCCGTCGACGAGACCATCATCCGTGGCCGCAATCCGAGCTCGAGCCTCTTCGGTGGCCGGGCGACGGCCGAGGGCGAGGAGGATGTCCGGCCTGCTGCGCATCCCGCTCCCCACGAGCTCGCCGGGGCCGTCGACATCGAGGAGCCGCCGGTCGCTCGCTCCGGTTCAGCGGTTCCCGCCGGCGACACGCCGAGCGTCTCCGCCGGCCGGCTGCTGATCGACACCGGAGATCTGCTCCCGTCGACGCAGCCCCTCGTCCCGCCGGCGGCTCCTGCGACGTTCGCGGCGCGGCTGCCGTCGGGGGACAGCGTGGCCCTCGACGTCCCGCTGGTCATCGGCCGCCGTCCGGCGCCGCAGCGCGTCGCATCCGGCGCGGGGCCGCGACTGGTCACGGTCCCGTCGCCCACGCAGGAGGTCTCCTCCACGCATGTCCGGATCGAGCAGTCGGGGGACGCGGTCGTCGTCACCGACCTCCGCTCGACCAACGGCACCGTTGTGACCGGTCCCGGCGGAGCGCGGCGGCTGCGGCCGGGGGAGTCCGCCGTGGTGCTCGCAGGAGCGAGGGTCGAGATCGGCGACGGTAATATCATCGAGATCACCGAAGCCCCAGAAGAAGGACGCGAGTGACGCAGATCGGTCGCAGCAGCAGACGCCACACAGTGGCCGTCCCCGGCGACACCGACGCGCGCATCAGCCTCTCCTGGGCGGCGCTCAGCGACACGGGCTACCGGCGCAGCGTCAACGAGGACAGCCTCCTGGCCCGGTCGCCGATCTTCGCGGTCGCGGACGGGATGGGCGGCCACACCGCCGGAGACTTCGCCAGCACGGCGGTCGTCACGCGCCTGGCCGAGAAGGTGAAGGCGGACTTCGTCGGAGAGGTGGCGCTCACCGAGGCCCTGCGCTCGGCAGTCGACGACATGGGTCGCGGCGTCGGCCACACGGACCTCGGCACCGGGACGACGGTCACGGGGATCGCCCTCACCCTGGTCGACGGCTCGCCGTACTGGCTGGTGTTCAACATCGGCGACTCGCGCGTCTACAGCTACCGGGACGGGCTGCTCGAGCAGCTCACGGTCGACCACTCCATCGTGCAGGAGCTGCTCGACGCCGGCGCCATCTCGCCGGCCGAGGCGGAGGTGCACCCGCACAGCAACGTCATCACGCGGGCCGTGGGGTTCAACGAAGACCCCGTCCCCGACTACTTCCTGCTCCCGATCGTGGCGGGGTCCCGGCTGCTGGTCTGCTCGGACGGGCTGACCAAGGAGCTCACCGAGCACGGCATCCGCTACTTCCTGGCGGAGGGATCGTCGCCGCTCGACGCCGCACAGCAGCTGATGGATGCGGCCCTCGGCAACGGCGGACGCGACAACGTGACCGTCGTGGTCGTCGATGTGCTGGCCACTCCGGAGTCCGGCGCACATCGCGAGGGCGCATCCCACCGGGCCGCTCCCCGGCACTGATCCTGTCCCCCGACTTGGGGGTGAAGGAGTTGTCCCCAGTGCGGGTTCGACCCCGCCGACGGCGCGAAGCGGCTGCCTACAATTGCCAGACACTCTTTTATCCGACGCTTTGCACCTGCGACGCGTTCCGCCGACGAACGGGAGGAGCAGATGGCCCGGCGCTTGCCGTCCCAGCCCCCCAACCTTCCCGGCTTCTCGTATGTCCGCGTACTCGGTTCGGGTGGCTTCGCCGACGTCTTCCTGTATGAGCAGAACCTTCCGCGACGCCAGGTCGCCGTGAAGGTGATGCTCGCCGAGGTCGTCACCAGCCAGGTGAAGCAGATGTTCCAGGCCGAGGCGAACCTCATGGCCCAGCTGAGCACGCATCCCTCGATCCTCACCGTGTACCAGGCGAGCGTGTCCTCCGACGGCCGGCCGTACCTGGTGATGGAGCTGTGCTCCGCGGCGATCGGGCAGCGCTACCGCACAGAGCCCATGTCGGTGCCGGAGGTGCTCAGCACCGGGGTGCGGATCGCCAGTGCGGTCGAGACCGCCCACCGGACCGGGGTTCTGCACCGCGACATCAAGCCGTCCAACATCCTGAGCACCGCCTACGGGCATCCCGTGCTGAGCGACTTCGGCATCGCGGCGACGCTCAGCGAGGCGGATGTGACGGAGGCGATCGGGCTCTCCATCCCGTGGTCGGCGCCGGAGGTCCTGCTCGACGAGACCAGCGGGACCATCGCGAGCGAGGTGTGGTCGCTGGGTGCGACGATGTACTCGCTGCTGGCCGGGCGGTCCCCGTTCGAGGTGCCCGACAAGGAGAACACGTCGGCCGAGCTCATCCAGCGCATCACGAAGGGCCGGCCGCTGCCGATCGGGCGGCCCGATGTCCCGCCGCGGCTGGAGCAGGTGCTGCTGCGCTCGCTGTCCCGGCGCCCCTCGCAGCGGCAGCGGAGCGCCCTCGACTTCATCCGTGAACTCCAGGCGGTGGAGACCGAGCTGGCCCTGCCGCAGACGCCGATCGAGGTCGCGATGGACGACTGGGCGCTGGCCACGGCGGCCGACCCGGAGGACCGGACGCGCGTGAAGGGCGTCGTCGCCATCGACCCGGGCGGAAAGCGCCGCCGGCGCAGGCCGGCAGCTGTCGCGTCGACCGTCACGCGGGCGCCGACCCGGACCGTCATCCGCGAGAGCGGCAGCGCTCAGACACCGCAGCAGCAGCCCCCGCCGTCGCGCGTGTCGCGGGCGCTCGTGCTGTCCTTGATCGCGTGCGCTGCGCTCGTGGTGGTGCTCGCCGTCACCGCGACGGTGGTGCTCGTGCGCGCCGGCGCGAGCGACGACATCCCGACCGTCCGCGACCTCAGCGGCCGTATCACCGGAAGCACGATCGTGTTCACCTGGAGCGATCCGGGCCTCCATCAGGGCGACAGCTACCAGGTGACGGTGGACGACCAGCCGCCGAGCCTGCAGCACGCGACCGAGTTCCGGGTGGATGCGAAGCCCGGCGAGACCGTGTGCGTCACGGTCACGGTGAACCGCAGCGGCAAGAGCGGGACGCCGAGCGGTCAGAAGTGCGTCGAGAGGGCAGGCGGGACGTGAGCCGCCTCGGCGTCATCGGCTCGTGGCTCGCCGCGCACAAGTCCCTCGCGGCCACGGCCGTGAGCGGAACGGCGGTGGCCACCCTGGTGGCCACGCTCGCCGTCGTCTCCGGGGGCTACAGCGCGCAGCACCTGCAGCTGAACGACGCCGCGGTGTGGGTGTCGAGCGATGCGAAGAAGTCGCTCGGGCGGGCGAACACCGAGATCGACAAGCTGAACACCGTGGTGGCCGGCACCGGGGAGGCGCTCGACGTCGTCCAGGACGGCACCGACGTACTGCTGGTCGACCGCGAGGCGAACACGATCGCGGTCGTCGACCCGGCCAAGGCGGAGGCGGGCAAGTCGGTGGCCCTGCCGCCGCGATCGCCGCAGGTCTCGCTGGCGGGCGGCCATGTCGCCCTCCTGTCGCAGGTGACCGGCCAGGTGTGGCTCACCAGCGTCGGCCAGCTCGACGAATTCAACTCCGGCTCCGCCCCCACGATCGATCTGGGGGGCCGGGCGGTGGCGGCGATGGACCCCTCCGGGGTGCTGTTCGCCTATCAGCCCGCGAGCAGGTCGCTCGTGCGGGTCGACCTCGAGGCTGCGGCGCCGTCGACGACCACCCAGACGGTCGCGACCCGCGGCGACGGCGCGAACGTCGCGCTCACCACGGTCGGCGGGCACTGGGCGCTGCTCGATCCGGACGAGCGCACGGTCTGGGTGGACGGTCGCGCCATCGACCTGGCTCCCGTCCTCCCGGCCGGTTCGGATGCGGTGCTCCAGCAGCCGTCGGCGGCAGGGAACGCGGTCTGGATCGCCACCTCGACGGGATTGGTGCGCGTCCCGCTCGACGGCGGGAAGCCGACCCGCGCGGTGACGCAGAGCGGCTCCCGTCCGAGCGGCGCTCCGGCGGCGCCGGTGACCGTCGCCGGGTGCACCTATGCGGCCTGGAACGACGGCACCGCCTGGCGGTCGTGCTCCGCAGCGGGAGCGGGGGACCGGTCGACGCTGAGGGACGTCCCGTCCGGCGCCACCCTGGCGTTCCGCACGAACGGCGACCGGGTGGTGCTCAACGACGGGCGCTCCGGCGTCTCCTGGGCGGTGCAGAGCGGCAATGCGCGCATCGACAACTGGGATGAGCTGGTCTCCAAGAAGTCCACCAAAGAGCTGGTCGACCAGACCAAGCAGGACACCGCGCCGCAGTTCGAGAAGCAGGAACAGCCTCCCGTCGCGGTGGACGACGCCTTCGGAGCCCGGCCGGGCAGAGTCACCCCGCTGCCGGTCCTCCTCAACGACTACGATCCGAACGGCGACGTCCTGACCATCGACTCGTTCACCGCGGTGCCCGCGGCGCAAGGCTCGATCGAGCTGACCAACGCGGACCAGCAGTTGCAGATCTCCCTGCCCGCAACCGCGACCGGCACGATCGGGTTCGACTACACGATCTCCGATGGACGCGGTGGAACGGCGACCGCGCATGTCGTCGTGAGCGTGCGGACACCCGTGGAGAACAGCCCGCCGGTCTGCGTCCGGACCGCCAAGGCGGTCGTGCAGACCGGTGGGAGGGTCACCGCGCCGGTCCTGGGCGATTGCTACGACCCCGACGGCGACTCCTTCTATCTTGCGGGCGCCTCCGTCCCGGCGCCCGACCAGGTCACCTTCACCCCGCAGGGCCAGATCGCCTACTCCGATCACGGCGACGGAGCCGGGGTGAAGGATGTGGCGCTCTCGCTGTCCGACGGCCGGGCCGATTCTGCGGGACTCCTCGCCGTCACCGTCCGGCCGCCCGGGCAGGTCCCGATCATCGCCGACCCGTTCGCGGTGGTCGCGTATCAGGGGCAAGAGGTGACCGTCGCGCCGCTCGACCATGTCCGCGGGGGCAACGGCACCGTCCGGCTGAGCACGGTGCCGACCAAGGCCGACGCGACCATCACCCCCGACTACCAGGGCGGGACCTTCCGCTTCACGTCGGATCAGGCCGGGACGCACAACATCGAGTACTCGGTGACCGACGGCGTCATCACGGCGACAGGAGTGGTCCGCGTCGAGGTCAAGGCGCCGCCGGGTGCGAAGACCACCCCGATCGCCGTGCCGCATACGGCCTTCATCCGGGAACAGTCGACCCAGGATGTGGACGTCCTGTCGACCGACATCGACCCGTCCGGCGGAGTGCTGCTGGTCACCGGTGCGACGGAGCCGGGGCCGGCGGCCGGCGTCCGCGTCCAGGTGCTCCAGCAGCGCACGCTCCGCGTCACGCTCAGCCGGCCGCTGGAGGGCCCGGTCGACTTCCACTACCGGCTCAGCAATGGCCTCGCCGACACGGTCGGCACCGTCACCATCGTCCAGCTGCCGCCGCTGACCGTGCACCAGCCGCCGATCGCCGCCCCCGACTCGGTCTCCGTCCGCGTCGACGACGTGGTCGACATCCCGGTGCTCGCCAACGACGTGCAGCCGGACGGCGACAAGCTCACGCTCGACCCGGCACTCGCCACGCCACTGCCCAGCGGCGCCGGCCTGCTCTTCGCCAGCGGGGATCATCTGCGCTACCTCGCGCCCGCCAAACCCGGAAACTACACGGCCGCATACAAGGTGTACGGCGCCGACGGCCAGTGGGCGACGGCCGAGGTCTCCATCGCCGTGCGCGAGCGGGATGCGGCCACGAACAACCCGCCCGTCCCGAAGACCGTGACGGCCCGCGTGCTCGCCGGCGACACGGTGCGGATCACCATCCCTCTCTCCGGCATCGACCCGGACGGCGACTCCGTCCAGTTCATCGGGCAGGAGACCAACCCGCAGAAGGGTGCGGTGGTCGCCTCCGGCCCCGACTGGATGGACTTCCAGGCGGGCGACTACGCCGCAGGCACCGACACGTTCACCTACGCCGTGGTGGATGCGCTCGGCGCACGGGCGACGGGCACCGTGCGGGTCGGCATCGCGGCCCGCGTGGAGGGCGCCCGCAATCCCGTCGCTGTCGAGGACGACGTGACGGCGCGTCCCGGCCGGACCCTGCTGGTACAGGTGCTGGCGAACGACAGCGACCCGGACGGCAGCCCGCTCAGCGTGACGGCCGTCACGTCGCTCGACGGCAAGGCCAGGGCGAAGATCACCGGGAACCTGGTGACGGTGACCGCGCCGAAGACCGAGGGCGCCTACGGGTTCCTCTACACCATCCAGAACGAGCGGGGCGGGACCAGCCAGGCGTTCCTCCGGCTCACCGTGGATGCGAAGGCGCCGCCGGCGCGTCCCATCGTCTCCGACACGACTCTGGGGCTCTCGGACATCCTCGGCAAGGATCGCGTCGACGTGAATGTCCTGGCCAACGTCTTCTTCGCCGACGGGCCGGTCTCCACGCTCAAGCTCTCGCTGGTTCCGGGCTACACGAACGACGCACAGGTGACCGCAGCGAAGCGACTCCGGATCGCGATCGGGTCGAAGAGCCAGATCGTGCCGTTCCGGGTCGCGAATCCCGAGGATCCGTCCGTCATGGCTTACGGGTTCGTGCATGTCCCCGGGTATGACGACGCGTTGCCGCAGCTCAAGCGAGGCATTCCCAAGCTGACGGTGGTGAGCGAGAAGACGCTCACCATCCACCTCAACGACTACATCGTGGCGGTGGGAGGCCGGAAGGTGCGCCTCACGGACGCGGCGACCGTCCGGGCGACGCACGCCAACGGCGACGACCTGGTCGCCGGAAGCGACACCCTCCAGTTCACGTCCTCGCCGCGGTACTTCGGGCCGGCCTCCATCTCGTTCCAGGTGACCGACGGGTCGAGCGCGACGGATCCGAACGGCAACGTGGCCACGATCGTGCTCCCCATCGACGTCACTCCGCGCGAGAACCAGCCGCCGGTGTTCACCGGAGCCCTGATCGACTTCGAGCCGGGCCAGACCAAGACGGTCGACCTCACGAAGGTGACGACGTATCCCTACGTCAAGGACCAGGGCGAGCTCGTCTACACCGTCCAGGATCCGCGGCCCGCCGGGGTGAGCACCTCGCTCGACGGTCAGAAGCTGACCATCACGGTCGCATCCGGGACGGCGAAGGGATCGACCCCCTCCCTCTCGATCGGGGTGAAGGATGCGGTCAACACCGGTCAGGCCGGCCGGATCGACATCCAGGTGGTGCCCTCGACCCGGCCGCTGGCGAGCCCCCAGCCCGACCGGGTGATCGCGCCTCGCGGCCAGACGACGACCGTGGATGTGCTGGCCAACGACGGCGCCACGAACCCGTTCCCGGGCACGCCGCTCCGTGTCCTCGCGGTCCGCGGCCTCGGCACCGGTCTGCCGGACGGCGTGAGCATCACGCCCAACGCCGACGACTCGCAGCTGCAGGTCGCCGTCTCGGCGACGGCGGCGCCCGCGGATGCGACCCTGCAATACGAGGTGGCCGACGCCACGGGCGACCCCGACCGCTACACCTGGGGAACGGTCACGATCTCCGTGCAGGACCGTCCGGCGCCCGTGTCGAACGTGCAGATCGCCGCCATCGGCGACCGCAGCCTGACGGTGAGCTGGATCCCCGGCGCCTTCAACAACTCGCCGATCACCGGATTCGACGTGACGATGTCCTCGGCGGCGAGCGGAGCCGTGCTGTCGACGACGCAGTGCGCGACGACGACCTGCGCGATCACGACGCCCGGCAACGGCCCCTCCGATGCCGTCACACTGAGCGTGCGCGCGCGGAACGCGCTCGGCCTGTCCGATCCGACGGCGTACGCCGAGCCGGTGTGGTCCGACGTCATCCCGAACGCGCCCGCCGGGTTGTCGTCGCTGCCGCTCGATCACGGTCTGCGGATCTCGTGGTCGAAGCCGGCGGATGCACCCGGGGCGAGCCCGATCACGTCCTATCTGGTCTCCGTCGGAGGGATCGCGAACTCCGTGCAGGCGCTGGCATCCGATCCGGTGGGTACGACGTACTCGCTGAACGTGACCGCGGACGGCATCGCCAACGGCGTCGCGATCGGGTTCACGGTGGCATCCCGCAACGACTTCTATCAGGGCCGGACGACGTGGAACCAGAGCCAGGGCAGTGGCGTGCCCGCGGGCGCACCGACGACCACGGGCATCGCGCCGGTCGCCACTCCGGACACGACGGACGGCACCAGTGCGACGCTGAGCTGGCCGAACGTCTTCGGAGACAACGGCAAGGCGATCACCGACTACTACGCGGGGGTCTTCCGGGGGCCGGGCGCGCCGGGCTGCTCGGTCAGCGGTGTCGGGACGGACAACCCGGTGGTTCACCCGGATCCGGGCCTGCAGGATGTGCAGGGCGGCAGCGTGACGTTCACCGGACTCAGCCCGAATCAGACGTACAACTTCATCGTCTACGCCTACAACGGCCAGGGCTGCACTCCTGCCGCCGTCGTCAGTGCGACTCCGCGGCAGTCGCCCGGCAGCGTGACCGGGATCGCCGTCAACCGGCGCGTGCAGAACGGCACGACGGTCGACTTCGAGGTCACCGTCTCCTACCGGTCCGGGGGCGGCGCGAATCCCACGTTCGACTACCAGCTGCTCGACGGCGCGGCCGTGGTCGACAGCGGAACACTGAAGGGCACCACGGGCATCCTGTCCGGCTCGGGCGGAAACCACTACGGCATGCCGCTGACCGTCAAGATCACGCGGGTCTGCGAGGGCTACCCGGACGGCTCGTCCCTGTGCACCGACCAGAGCGCGACGCAGGATCTCGGCGTCGCGGTGGACCTCTCGATCGGCGGCGCGCGCTACGACGCCGCCACCCATATCTTCACCTGGACCAGCTGGCCCACGGGGGCCTACGACGCCGTGACGTACAGCTGCGACGGCGCGACCCAGCTGCCGATGCCGGCGGCCGGCCAGACCGCCTCCTGCACGGCGCCGGCGAACGATCCGTCACCCACCTTGACGGTCCGCGTCGTGTCGAAGCCCGACACGTACGCCGTGGACTACCCGGGATCGGCACTGCAATGACCGCGCGACGGCATACTGAGGTGAGCCGCATCCCGCGGCGCCCATCCCTTCCTCCGCGGACCTTGTGGCCGCGCCCCGAATCGAAAGAGGCCGGATCATGACGATGACCCCCGAGCAGGCCGGCTGGTTCTCCGGAGTGTTCGAGCGCCTCGTCGGCAACATCGACCAGGTGCTCCTCGGCAAGACCCACGTGATCCGGCTCGCCCTGACCGCCTTGTTCAGCGAGGGCCACTTGCTGCTGGAGGACTTCCCGGGCACCGGCAAGACCTCGCTCGCCCGCGCCATCGCCGAGAGCGTCCGGGGGTCGACCAACCGCGTCCAGTTCACCCCCGATCTGCTGCCGGGCGACATCACCGGCGTCAACATCTACGACCAGCGGACCGGCGCGTTCGAGTTCCATCGCGGACCGGTCTTCGCCAACATCGTCCTCGCCGACGAGATCAACCGGGCGAGCCCGAAGACGCAATCCGCTCTGCTCGAGGTGATGGAGGAGCAGCAGGTCACCGTCGACGGCGTCCGGCACTCGGTCGGCGCCCCGTTCATGGTCATCGCGACCCAGAACCCCATCGAGCAGGCCGGCACCTACCGGCTTCCGGAGGCGCAGCTGGACCGGTTCCTGATGAAGGCGTCGATCGGCTACCCGGACCACGAGGCGACGCTGCGCATCCTGGAGGGCTCCGAGCGCCGGGCGCACGAGGTCGTCGTACCGGAGGTCATCTCGGCCGGGACCGTGGTCGAGATGGCGACGATGGCACGGAGCGTGCACGTCGATGCGACCATCAACGACTACATCTCGCGGTTGGTCGAGGCGAGCCGCGGCGCGGACGAGATCCGTCTCGGGGTCAGCGTGCGCGGCGCGCTGGCGCTGCTGCGCGCCGCGAAGACGCTCGCAGCCGCCTCCGGCCGCTACTATGTGACGCCGGACGACGTGAAGGCTCTGGCCGAGCCGGTGCTCGCCCATCGGCTGGTGCTCGACCCGGAGGCCGAGTTCGAGGGCGTCAGCGCGTCGAGCCTGGTCGGCCAGCTGCTGATCGAGACCCCGCCGCCGAGTGATCGGGTCGCTGTGTGACCACCGTCACCCGTGCGCAGACCGAGCTGACCAACGTACGCGCTCGCATCGTCGGCGAGCGCGACGGTTTCCTCGCGGATGCGATCGTGTGGGTCGTCCGGATGTCCGCGACCGCCGGTCGTGCCATCGCCACGGTCGCACGGCGGGTAGGCGCCGTGGTGACCTCCCTCGGCTGGTCGCTGCTGGCCCTCACCGTTCTGGCTTTGACGGCGGGGTACGTGTGGAGCTGGATCGAGGCGGTGGTCACGGGATGGACGGCGCTCGTCCTCCTGGTCGTCGGATCCGGCTACCTGATCGGCCGCACGGCGTACGACGTCGGGCTGTCCCTCCCCGCGAACCGGGTGGTCATCGGCGACCGCGCACCCGGTGAGGTCTCGATCCGCAACCCGCTGCGGCGGAGGCTCGCCGGAGTCCGGGTGGAGGTCCCGGTCGGTCACGGCCTGGCGGAGTTCGCGGCTCCCTCGCTCGCCGCGGGGGAGGAGCACTCCGACGTGTTCGTCGTGCCGACCTCCCGGCGCGGCATCGTGCCGATCGGGCCCGTGCGCACCGTCCGAGCCGATCCCATCGGGCTGCTGCGCCGCGAGGTCGTCTGGGCCGAGTCGCTGGACCTGTTCGTCCATCCGCGAACCATCGCCGTCCCGAGCATGAGCACGGGCTTCGTGCGCGACCTCGAGGGCTCGCCGACCCGCGACCTCACGGCGAGCGACATCGCCTTCCACGCGCTGCGGGAGTACGTCCCCGGCGATGAGCGCCGCTACATCCACTGGAAGTCGACGGCGAAGACCGGCAGCTACATGGTGCGCCAGTTCGAAGAGACGCGCCGGAGCCATCTCCTGGTCGCACTGAGCCTGTCGGCAGCCGACTACGCCACCGAGGAGGAGTTCGAGCTGGCCGTGAGCGTCACCGGCTCCCTCGGCGTCCGGGCGATGCTCGACTCGCGGACGGTCTCGGTGGTCGCGAGTGCCGAGACGCCCGACTTCGCCAAGCGGATGGTGTTCAGCGCCCGGAGGCTCAGCACCGTCAATCGCGGCCGGCTCCTGGACGACCTGGCCGGGGTCGAGACCGCCGACGCCGCGCTCCGTCTCACCGAGCTGGCGCGGGTCGCCTCCGACGACTCGGCCGGCGTGTCCATCGCGTTCCTCGTCTGCGGCTCGACGCCGACGGCCTCCCAGCTCCGTGCGGCGGCCGCGCACTTCCCCCTCGGAGTGGATGTCGTCGCCATCGTGTGCGACGAGGGCGCCATCCCGACCCTCCGGCGCGTCTCGGACCTCAGCGTGCTGACCATCGGCTACCTGGACGACCTCCAGCAGAGCCTGGCGAAACGGCTGGCGACCTGATGCCCGCCCGGCGCTCCTTCCGCAGCCTCGTCGATGCCCTCTTCGCCCTGGCCGCCGTCGCTCTCGGCGCCTGGTCGTTCTGGCCGGTCTACCAGTCGAGCGCTTTCGTCGCGATGCTCGTCGTGACGCTGCTGACCGGCGCGGCCATCGGCGTCGTGGGATGGGCGTTCCGCCTCCCGAGCATCCTCATCGCGGCGCTCATCGTGCTCGCCTACCTCGCTCTGGGGGTTCCGCTCGCTGTGCCCTCGGAGGCCGCCGGCGGCGGCCTGCTGCCGACGGGTCCCGGCTTCCTCGACCTCGTGCAGGGCACCTGGCTGAGCTGGAAGCAGCTCGTCACCATCAGCGTGCCGGTCGGGTCGTACCAGGCGTTGCTGGTCCCCGCCTTCCTGCTCACCCTGCTGGCCACGACGCTCACGGTGACCATCGCCCTGCGATCGTCGCGTCCGGAGCTGGCAGCCGTCCCCCCGGTCCTGCTCCTGGTCGCGGGCATCCTGCTCGGTCCGTCCTCCGACTCCGTTCCGCTGGCGCTGCTGTTCGCCCTCTTCGCGGTGCTGCTCGCCTGGCTGATCCGCTTCCGGCTGCTGCGCAGGGCCGCATCCATCCGGTCGCTGCGCGAACAGAGCGGACTGCTGGTCGAATCCCGGAGCGAGCGGCGCTCGACGGCGCTGCTGACCACGGCGGGGGCGACGGTCATGCTGGTCACCGCTGCGGTCGCCGGGATCGCGGCTGCCGCCATCCTCCCGCCGCAAGGGCAGCGCCAGGTGGTGCGGACGGCGGTCGAGCAGCCGTTCGATCCGCGAGACTACCCGAGCCCGCTGAGCGCGTTCCGCTCCTACCTGGAGCCGGGGAAGGCGGACGAGCCGATGCTCAGCGTCTCGGGGCTTCCGGCCGACCGCCGGCTCAGGATCGCGACCCTCGACACCTACGACGGCATCACCTACGCCGTCGGCAGCGGAGACACGACCAGCGCATCCGGCTCCTTCACCCGCGTCCCGTATCGCATGGATCAGACCGGGACGCGAGGCACGCAGACCACCACGACCGTCGTCGTGGGCGACTACCGCGGCCCCTGGCTCCCGGGGAACGGCCAGCTCGAGCAGGTGGCGTTCGCCGGTCAGGACGGAAGCCGGCTCGCCGGCGCCTTCTACTACAACGACGTGACCGGGACAGGCGCGGTCACGACGGCCCTGCACGCGGGCGACGCGTATACCGCGGAGTCGGTGGTGAAGCCGTTGCTGACCGCCGCACAGCTGGAGAAGGTGCAGCCGGGAAGCGATACCGTGCCGCGTCCGACCGTCATCCCCGACGAACTGCAGTCCGTCCTGCAGAAGTACACGGCCGGCGCGTCCGGGGCGGGTGCGAAGCTGGCCGCCGCCCTGCGAGGTCTCGCCGAGAACGGCTACATCAGCCACGGGATCGGACCGGACGAGCCGCCCAGCCGCTCCGGTCACGGTGCGGACCGCATCACCGAACTGCTCACGTCGGTGCCGATGCTCGGCGACCAGGAGCAGTACTCCGTCACCGCCGCGCTCATGGCGCGCCAGCTGGGCTTCCCGGCGCGGGTCGTGGTGGGGTTCGTGGCCCCGAAGGATGCCACGGGGCGCGCCGTGACCCTGGTCGGCGCGGACATCTCCGCCTGGATCGAGGTGCAGACGACCTCCGGATGGGTGACCGTCGATCCGACCCCGCCCCTCCGCCCGGTCCCGCCGAAGCAGCCCGACCAGCCCACGGAGATCTCGCGGCCGCAGACGAACGTGCAGCCGCCGGTCGACGAGAACCCTCAGCGCAACGACGAGCCGCCCCAGGCGCAGGTCGACCCGTCGAACCAACCGCAGCCGAACCCGGTGCTGGAGACCCTCCTCGCCGTGCTCGTCATCGCGGGGTGGTCGCTGCTCGTCCTCGCCATCGTCGCCTCCCCGTTCCTGGCCGTGCTCGCCGCCAAATGGCGGCGACGCGTGCTGCGACGATCCGCGGCGACCGCGCGCGAGCGGATCGTCGGAGGCTGGCGGGAGTTCGCGGACGCGGCGGTCGATCACGGCTACGAACCGCCTCCGGCAGCAACCCGGGTGGAGTTCGCCGACACCATCGGAGGTTCGCGCGCGCAGGCTCTCGCGAAGGTCGCGGACCGGGCGACGTTCAGCGGCATCGCACCGACGCCGGACGAGGCCGTGACGGTGTGGAAGGCGGTCGACGAGCTCCGGGCCCAGCTCGCCAAGCGCGACACGCGGTGGAAGAGACTGCTGGCTGCCGTCTCGCTGCGATCGCTCGGTTACCGTGGAAAGCAGGGCGGACGATGAAGGGGACGGGAACGATGAGCTGTCGCGTGTGCGGTTCGGAGCTGGCGGACGGTACCCTCTTCTGCCCGCTCTGCGGGAGCTCCGTCACGGCCTCCCGGGTGCGCGCGCCCGAGCTGGCCGACCCGCGCCCGTCCGACACCTCCATCCTCACCGACCGCTCGATCCTGGGCGACCGGCTCGCCGAACGGCCGCCGGCCCCTGCGATCGCGGGGCGCTTCCCGGACGGTGTCGAACTGGATGAGGACGGCCTGCCGCCCACGCAGGCCATGACCATCGTGCCGATGGAGGAGGCGCCGCGCGCGCATCCACCGCTCCACCGCTCCTACACGCTGAGCTTCTCGACCGGGGATGTGGTCGAGGTGTCCGGATCGGGGCTCATCGGTCGCCGGCCGATCACGCAGCCCGGAGAGCACGTCGACCAGGTGGTCGTGGTCTCCGACCCCGGCCGCAGCGTGTCCAAGACGCACCTCGAATTCGGTCTGGAGGGCGACGAGCTGTGGATCTGCGACCGCTACTCCGGCAACGGAACGGTCGCGCATCCCCTCGGCGGTGTCGCCCGACAGTGCGAGGCCGGGCGGCGCTACCGGGTCACCCGCGGCACCCGCGTCGAGATCGGCGACCACTGGTTCGACGTCTCCTGACCGGCACTGCTTTACGAGGATGTCAGCGAAGGGGTCGCGAGGACGTCAGGCGAGGGCGTCGGAGACGGGGATGGCGTCCAGGCCGTGCGCGGAGGCCACGCCCGCGTTGGTGACGTGGCCGTCGTGCACGTTCAGACCGAGGGCGAGGGATGCGTCGGCACGGAGCGCCTCCTGCCAGCCGCGGTTCGCGATGGCGCGTGCGTACGGCAGGGTCGCGTTGGTCAGCGCGTAGGTGGACGTGTGCGGGACGGCGCCCGGCATGTTCGCGACGCAGTAGAACAGTGACTGGTGGACCGTGAAGGTGGGGTCGGCGTGCGTGGTCGGGTGGGAGTCCTCGAAGCATCCGCCCTGGTCGACGGCGATGTCGACGAGGACGCTGCCCGCCTTCATCCGCGACACCATCTCATTGGTGACCAGCTTCGGCGCCTTCGCCCCGGGCACCAGGACGGAGCCGATCACCAGGTCGGAGACGACGACGGCCTTGTCGATCTCGAAGCTGTTCGACGCGATCGTCTTGATGCGCCCGGCGTAGAGGGCGTCGAGCTCGCGGAGGCGCTGGATGTTGGTGTCGAGTACCGTGACCTCGGCGCCGAGGCCGACAGCGACCGAGATCGCGTTCGTGCCGGCGACGCCGCCGCCGAGGACCGTGACGACGGCCGGATGCGTCCCGGGCACACCGGGGACGAGGAGCCCCGGTCCGCCGTTCGGCTTCAGCATCGTGTTGGCGCCGACGATCGGTGCCAGGCGTCCGGCGACCTCGCTCATCGGGGCGAGGAGAGGCAGTGCGCGGGTCGGCAGCTGCACGGTCTCATAGGCGATGGCCGTCACGCCGCCGTCCATCAGCGCACGGGTGAGCGCCTCGTCGGCGGCGAGGTGCAGGTAGGTGAACAGGACGAGCCCGCGCCGGAAATAGCCGTACTCGCTCTCGATGGGCTCCTTCACCTTGAGGATGAGGTCGCCGGCCGCCCACGTGGACGCCGCGTCCGGGAGGATGGTCGCGCCCGCACCGGCGTACAGCTCATCCGGGATCGACGATCCGACGCCCGCACTCGACTCGACGAAGACCTCGTGACCCGCGCCGACCAGGTCGTGCACGCCGGAGGGGGTGATCGCCACCCGGAACTCGTTGTTCTTGATCTCACGGGGGATCGCGACCTTCATGGGGCTCCTTCGGCACTCGACGTGATGGTTCGCTCTCACCATAGCCGTCTTCACGGAGGATTTCGACTGAAAACCACGGAACCCGGTACTGATTTCGCGTCCCCACGCCGCCTGCGCAGACGATTCCGTTGCGCCCCCCGCCCCGCGCACCGCCCCGCCCACGATTCCGTCCCACCCTCGAGTACACGAAGATTGCACGTTTCTGAGCGCAAAACGTGCAGTCTTCGTGTACTCGACGGTGGGGCTGGGCGCAGGCGGACGGGGCGTGGGCTCGATGGTGGGGCGCGAGCTCAGGCGGACGGGGCGTAGGAGGCGCGGATGGCGCCGACGGGGGCGCCGCGGCCGAGGACCGCCAGGTCGAGGCCGGGGACGACGCGGTCGACGTCCTCGTGCGTGAGCGCGCCGGCGTCGGCCAGCAGGCGGAGGGCGACGATGGATGCGGCCCGCGGACTCCCGTCGAGCATCTTGAGCGTCACCGTGGTGCCGTCGGGCGCGGTCATGACCATGACGCCCTCGGCGCCCCCCTTGGCGAAGACGCCGAGCTCGTCGATGACGACGGTGTTGGCGCGTCCGGGACCGTCGATTGCCCACCCGTCGGCGAGAACCGCGTTGGTGAGGATCGCGGCGTTACGGAACAGCGCGAACGGCGAGCCCGTGGAGGCGGTGGCGATGCGCTGGATGCCGCGGGCGAGCGCGAGCAGCGACATGGCGTGCACCGGCGCACCGCAGCCGTCGATGCCGGTCGCCACGACCTTCTCGCCGGTCAGCCGCTCCACGGTGTCGCGGATGTGCTGCTGCAGTGGATGCTGCGGATCGAGGTAGCTCTCGGTCGGCCATCCGTTGATCCGGCAGGCCCACAGCATGGCGGCGTGCTTGCCGGAGCAGTTCATGTAAACCGGGTGCTTGTGCTCGCCCGCTCGGACGAGTTCGTCGCGTGCTGCGGTGTCCAGCGGCCAGTCCGGCGGGCAGCGGAGGGCGTCCTCCGTCAGCTGCGCCTGGGCGAGGAGCGTCCGCACGACGGAGAGGTGCGCGGGCGTTCCCGCGTGGCTGGCCGTGGCGAGGACAGCGCTCGCACCCTCCAGTGGAACTCCCGCGCCCATCACCGCGACTGCCTGGAACGGCTTCATGCTCGATCGCGGGAACACCGGGCGTTCCGGAGCGCCGAGGCTGCGGACCACGGCGCCGTCCGGACCCAGCACGACAGCGGATCCCGAGTGCCGCGACTCCACGAAGCCACTGCGCTCGACCGCCGCCAGCTCCACCGCCTCCTCCACCCCGAACACCGCGGGTCCGGAAGCCGTCCCGGACGAGCTCGTCACCGAGCCGACGCGTTCCGTGCTCACAGCGCTGCGATGGCGTCGTCGATCACCGACACGGCGTCGGCGATCAGCTCGTCGGACACGGCGAGGCTCGGGAGGAACCGGAGCACGTTGCCCCAGGTCCCCGCATTGAGGAAGAGGATGCCCTGCTGGGCGGCCGACGCGATGATCCGGTTGACGGCGTCGGGGTTGGGCTCTTTGGTCGTCTGAGCGGTTCCCGGCTTCACGAGCTCGATCGCGATCATGGCGCCGATGCCGCGCACGTCGCCGATGATGTCGTACTTCTCCTGCAGTTCAAGCAGTGCCGGCTTCAGCGCCCTCTCGATGCGCTCGGCCTCCGCGAGAAGATCGTTTCGCTCGATCGTCTCGAAGACGGCGACTGCGGCCGCGGCCGCCACGGGGTTGCCCCCGAACGTGCCGCCGAGGCCGCCCGGCTGCGCGGAGTCCATGATCTCGGCGCGGCCGGTGACGGCGGCGAGGGGGAGCCCGCCGGCGATGCCCTTGGCGCTGAGCACCAGATCGGGGACGAGGCCGAAGTGCTCGCTCGCGTAGAAGGCGCCGGTGCGCGCCATCCCGCTCTGGATCTCATCCGCGATGAAGACGACGCCGTTCGCCGTGCACCAGTCCTGGAGCGCTGCGAGGTAGCCCTCCGCGGGGACGATGAAGCCGCCCTCGCCCTGGATCGGCTCGGCGACGAGGCACGCGAGATCGGAGGCGCCGATGACCTTCTCCAGATAGGCGATGGTGCGCGCGGCCGCTTCCGGACCGCTGAGCCCGTCGCGGTACGGGTAGGAGTTGGGCACATGGTAGACGTCGCCGGCGAAAGGGCCGAACCCGGTCGCGTAGGGCATCGCCTTGTAGTTCATCGCCATCGTGAGGTTGGTGCGGCCGTGGTAGGCGTGATCGAGGACCGCGACAGCGCGGCGACCGGTGAACTTGCGCGCGATCTTCACGCCGTTCTCGACGGCCTCCGCGCCGGAGTTGACGAGCACCGACTTCTTGGCGTGATCGCCGGGCGTGTACTGGGCGAGCAGCTCGGCGACCCGCACGTACTCCTCGTAGGGCGTGATGGTGAAGAGGGTGTGGATGACGTCCTGCAGCTGACCCGCGGCGGCCTCGACGACCGCCGTCTCGGTGTGGCCGACCGTGGTGACGCCGATGCCCGCGCCGAAGTCGACGAACTGGTTGCCGTCCACATCCACGAGGACGGCGCCGTTGGCGCGCGCGATGTAGATGGGCAGCGCGGAGGAGACGCCGGTCGGCACGACGGCCAGGCGGCGCTCGTGCAGTTCCTGCGATTTCGGGCCGGGGATGGCCGTGACGATACGGCGTTCTTGTGGAACGGAGTAGACGGGCGCGGGGGTGCTGACGGTGTCGGTCATGATGCCGTCGAGTCTATCCCGGAGGGCTCCAGGCGATGGGGCGAGCACCGTCCGTGTGGACGAGCGATGGTCGCTGGTGGGCACGGCCGTCCGGTCCCGGGTGCGAGAATCGGAGCATGAAGCTGGAGCATGGATACGCGATCGACCTGCAGTGGACGGGCAACAGGGGGAGCGGGACCAGCGGCTACAAAGAGTACGGGCGCGATCACGTCGTGAGCGCCGCCGGCAAGCACTCGATCGAGGGTTCTGCCGACCGCACGTTCTTCGGCGACACCGACCGCTGGAACCCGGAGGAGCTGCTGCTCGCCGCCCTGGCGCAGTGCCATATGCTCAGCTACCTCGCCGAAGCGGCACGGGCGGGAGTCGTCGTCGTCGGCTACACGGACGCGGCCACCGGCACGATGGAGCAGACCGGCAACGGCGGCGGCCACTTCACCGAGGCGAACCTGCGCCCGCGGGTGACCATCGCCGACCCCGCCCAGGCGGAGCTCGCCGCGAGCCTCCACGAACCGGCCGCCGAGAAGTGCTTCATCGCCGCGAGCGTGAACTTCCCGGTCCACCACACCCCCTCGACCCTCACCCTCGCCTGACTCCAGCCCCACCGTCGAGTCCGCCCCGCCGTCGAGTCCGCCCCGCCATCGAGTCCGCCCCGCCATCGAGTCCGCAGAGACTGCACGCGACACGCCGTGCGGCCGTGCAGTCTCTGCGGACTCGACGGTGGGAGGTGAGGCGGGGGAGACGCGGGGGGCGGGGGCGGCGTCAGAGACGCTCGGGGCGCAGGGCGCGCTTGACGCGCTCGACGGCGTTCGCCGGGGGGGATTCGTTGTAGACCCCGGCCAGTTCCTGACCGGTGAGCTCGTGGATGGCCGCCATGATGGCATCCGTCGCCTGACGCCGAGCCCGTCCGGACTCGGGCGGCCCGAAGCGCGACACGTCGATCGGCTGACCGAAGGTGACCGTGATCCGGTGAGGCCGGGGGAAGCGCGCTCCGACCGGCTGCATCTGGTCGGTGCCGACGAGACCGACCGGGACGACGACGGCACCGGTGGTCAGCGCCAGCCAGCCGATCCCGGTCCGCCCCTTGTAGAGGCGTCCGTCGAGCGAACGCGTCCCCTCGGGGTAGAGGGCGAAAGCGGATCCCGTCTCGATGATCCGGCGGGACTGGTCCAGCGCCTCCTGGGCGGCGGCCCCCGCTCCGCGCTTGACGCCGACCGCGCCGATCGCCGTGAAGAAGCTGCGGGAGACGCGTCCCTTCAGCCCGCTGCCCTCGAAGTAGCTGGACTTCGCCAGGAACTGCACCCGCCGCGGGGCCGTCATCGGGATGACGATCGAGTCGATGAACGACAGGTGATTGCTGGCGAGGATGACCTTGCCCTGCTTGGGGACGTTGCGCTTGCCGATCACGCGCGGGCGGTAGATCAGCTTGAGCAGCGGGGCCATCAGGACGCGGCCGAGGAAGTACAGCGCGCCGGGCCTCTTCACCTCGGCGGCACCATCGTCGGGCTCGTCGATGCTCACCCTTCGAGGGTAGCGCGCCCGTATGCCCTCCGGGGCATGCACGATGGCGGACCGTCCGGCGCCTCTCCCTGTCACGGCTGCAGCGGCGAACGCTGCGGACAGCCGAAGCCGCCTTCGTACACGAGACAGGATTCGACGAATCCCGCGTAGCGCACCGCCAGCGGCGACCCGAACCACTCGGCGTACAGCCGCGAGAAGTTGAGGTTGCCGTACGCCGAGCAGGCGCCGCCCTCGCCCGCAGGCGCACTGAGCGTCTCGTCGTTCGGCTGGTACGGCGTGTAGTTGTAGAGGTTGGCCGTCGCCTGGTTGACGATCCTCACTGTGCTCGCGCCGCACGCGGCATCCGGGTGGTACTGGATGCTGTTTCCGCCGATGCGATAGCGCCAGTCCTGCGGATGGACGGTGTACTCCCGGAACTGCCACGCCGCCCGGTACACCTGGTTGAAGAAGCCGAAGTAGCGCGCGTCGCAGGCCGCGGTGTCCGGGCAGGCGTAGCCGGTCGCCCTCTGGTAGCCGGCGGCACTCGGTGCGGTGAGCAGCGACTGCTCCTTCTGCAGCAGGACGAGCAGCACCCGCGGACTGATCGTGCAGGCGGCTGCCACCCGCGCGATGATGCTGCTTGCCCGCTCGTGGTCGCGCCCGGGCATCGCTGCGCAGCGGTCCTTCGAGGCGGCCTGGGCCGGGGAGTCCATCCGGAAGTCGGCGAGGCACGGCGACGCGTCTCGGGGATGGCACGAGCGTCCCTCGAGGAAGTGCTGGATCTGCCCGGCCGTCATCGCATCCGGGTTGAAGAAGCTGTCGTCGCTGATGATGTCGCCCGGCTCGAACGGCGTGGGCGGCTCCGCCACCGCGGCGGCCGGAACCAGGACGAGCGCCGCCGTGACGGCGAACGCCGCCGCGAGCGGGCGCAGGCGCGGGAACATCGGGATGGACTCGGGTCGCGTAGGGCGCACCGGAAGGACCATACCGTGCGTACCTGGACATCCGGTCTCGCGCTTCGGACTCTTGAAGCTTCCGCGACAGGCCCCTCCAGCCGAGGTGGCGCGCCCAGCAGGTCCGGGCGCGCCACGTGGATCAGCGCGAGATGGACACCACCGTCTGCAGGGCGTTCGGGAAGGTGATCATCTTTGTCGCCTGGATCACATACGTCGTGCCTGTCGCAAGACGGATAGTGGTCGTGCGGTTGCCCGCGGCCACAGATCGGATGTTTCCCTGACTGATTGACGCGGATCCTGTCCCGTCGTACCCCACGGGCGTGCCGTCCCCCCGCTTCATGCAGACGCCCGTTGTCGTGCATCCGGGTGCAGTCCAGGTGACCGCAGCTTGGGCTCCGGCCGGGGCAGAGAGAGACAGCGTTGCGGCGAGGGCCACGGCGGCGAGAATCTTCTTCTTCATCGGTTTCCTTTCATTCGGCGCCCACTAACAGGCACTACCTAGCATAGAAACCGATATTTGAATACTACAACGTGGTGATGACCTAATTGGCCGCTCGCAGGATGTCGACCACGAAGACCATCGTGTCAGTAGCCTTGATGTCACCATTTCCGGCGCTTCCGTAGCCGTCCGCAGGGGGGATGATTGCGATGACCTGCGAGCCGACCTTTTGGCCGACGAGGGCTTTGGTGAAACCAGGGACGAATCCTGATGCGGTGTTCGTATACGGTGTTCCGCGAGTCCACGTGGCGTCGAAGGTCTGACCGTTGCGCCAGAGCACGCCCTTATATTGGATCGTCACCGTATCGTTCGCCTGGACCGTCTCGCCGGTTCCCTGCTTCAGGAGACCGATCTTCGTCTCCGTCGGCGCGGCGGACTTCGGGATGGTGATGGTCGGCTCGCCCGTCTTGGCGTTGAGCTTCACCGCGGGGAACCCGGCAGGCGGGGTGACCGCCTTGCCCGTCGCCCGCATCACCGGGACACTGCGCACGTCGGTGACGATGACGATGGGGTCCGTCTGCTTGACGCCGAGCTGGGCGTATCCGGAGCCGAAGGCGCCCTCGGCCGTCGTCGTCACAACGGCGCGCGACCCGACGGGCAGGCAGTCCGCTGCGCTGACGAAGCCAGGCAGGAACGATTTGGGGTCGATTTTGGCCGTGACCGGTGCATTCGCGCCGAAGCCCTCCGACGGGGCGATCGCCTTCCCGGTGGTGCCGTTGTAGGCGGCGAGGCCGAGGCCCAGAGTCTGGCCGCTGGTGGTCTTGGCACCCTTCCCCGTGATGAGGACGGTGCGCTCGGTGCCGGTCACCTTGAGCGGCGTCGAGAAGGTCACGGTCGGGTCGCTCCCGAACGCGCCGGTCACCTTGATCGACTTCGACGTGTCACCCGGCTTCACGTTCTGGCACGCCGCGCCGGCGGGCGTCGCGGTGGAGCCGCTGGTGGGCGACGAGGAGCTGCAGGCCGCAAGGCCTCCGACGAGGAGGGCGGCCGCCGCGGTCGCGGTCAGAGCCTTGAGAGAGGTACGCACGGTCGACCATCCTGCCCTATCAGTCTTCGTCCCGGCTGACAGCCGCGCCTGGGAGCGCTGGATGGTCCACTTACGATGGAGGGCATGTCCCGCGAATTCTCCGTGCCCCAGTCCCGTCATCTCGTCACCGAACTGCCCGGTCCGCGCTCGGTCGAGCTGCAGCAGCGCCGCGTGGCCGCTGTGAGCCGGGGAGCGGGCACGCTCGCGAACATCTACATGGAGTCGGGATCCGGCGCCATCCTCGTGGATGTGGACGGCAACCGCCTGATCGATCTCGGCTGCGGGATCGGTGTCACCACGATCGGGCACGCGCATCCGGCGGTGGCGGCAGCGGCGGCGGAGCAGGCCGCGAAGCTCACGCACACGCTGTTCACCGTGACGCCGTACGAGAACTACATCGCGGTCGCCGAGAAGCTCGCAGAGATCACGCCGGGCGACTTCGAGAAGCACAGCATCCTTGTCAACTCCGGTGCGGAAGCCGTGGAGAACGCGGTCAAGATCGCCCGCAAGTACACCGGTCGCCGGGCGATCGCGACGCTCGACCACGCCTTCCACGGGCGCACCAACCTCACGATGGCGATGACGTACCGGCCCTGGCCGGAGCGCGCGGGCATGGGTCCCTTCCCGGGCGAGATCTACAGCCTCCCGATCAGCTACCCCTTCCGCGACCCGGAGGGCATGACCGGCGAAGAGGCTGCGGAGCGGACGATCGACTACATCCGCACCCACATCGGCGCGACCGAGCTGGCCGCGCTCTTCGTCGAGCCCATCCAGGGCGACGGCGGGATAATCATCCCGGCGCCCGGGTACTTCGCGCGTCTCGCCGAGTTCTGCGCCGAGAACGGCATCGTGTTCGTCGCCGACGAGATCCAGGCCGGGATCGGCCGCACCGGTACGTGGTACTCGATCGAGCACCACGGCGTCGTCCCCGACCTCGTCACGAGCGCCAAGGGCATCGCGGGCGGCTTCCCGCTGGCCGCGGTCACCGGACGCGCCGAGATCATGGATGCCGTCCAGCCCGGCGGAATCGGCGGCACCTTCGGTGGCAACCCCGTGTCGACTGCTGCGGCCCTCGCGGTGTTCGAGGTGTTCGAGAAGGAGGACCTGCTGGCCCAGGCCCGCCGCGTCGAGCAGGCGCTGTGGGCGCGCATCGGCGATTGGGCCGAGCGGTTCCCGGTCGTCGGGGAGGTGCGTGGAAAGGGCGCGATGTTCGGCGTCGAGCTGGTCGTCCCCGGCACGAAGACGCCCAACCCGGAGGCGCTGAAGGCGGTGCTCGCCCACGCGACCCGCAACGGCGTCATCCCGCTCGATGCGGGCAGCTGGGACAGCGTGCTGCGTCTGCTGCCGTCGGTCGTCATCAGCGACGAGCTGATCGACGACGCCGCGACCGTGCTCGAGGAGGCGCTCGGCCGTCTCGGCTGAGCCGGCTGAGCCGGCTGAGCCGGCTGAGCCGGCTGAGCCGGCCACTCTGGCGCCGAGCCGGAGGCGGGCCTCATGCCTCCGGCAATCGGAGCCAGCTCTGCCTCCGGCAATCGCAGCCAGGCCTCGTGCCTCCCGAGCCGGAGCCGGGCCTCATGCCTCCGGCAATCGGAGGAGGAATCGTGCGGCTCGACCGGAATCGCCTCCCTTTGTCGCGTTCAGCGGGCGTGTCCTTCACGGATTCCTCCCTTCCCGACCCTTCGTCGGAGTGTCGCATTCCGAGTCATCGCCGTCGGAAAGGGAGGTGGATGCGCGCGACGCGCCCGACGAACGCGGGAAACGGAGGCGATGCAGGGCTGAAGGTACGCAGAATCCTCCGTTTCTGCCAGCGTGGAGGAGGCGACGGTTCCGCTGCCTCGGCTGCCCGGGCCGGGGCGCCATGCGTACCATGGCCTTCGTGCGCAGAGTCATCATCCTCGGGTCCACCGGTTCCATCGGAACGCAGGCGCTGGAGGTCGTGGCGGCCAATCCGGATCTGTTCCGCGTCGTCGGCCTGAGCGCCGGGCGCAAGGCGGACGAGCTCGCGGCGCAGGCCGAACGCTTCGGCGTAGTGGACACGGCCCTCGGCGCGGACGATTCGGAACTGCTGGTGCGGTCGGTCGAAGCGGATGTGGTGCTCAACGGGATCACCGGTTCCGTCGGTCTCGGTCCGACCCTGGCAGCGCTGGAGGCGGGCGCGCTGCTGGCGCTGGCGAACAAGGAGTCGCTGATCGTCGGCGGCGGCCTCGTGAAGCAGGCCGCCGCGCCCGGCCAGATCGTCCCCGTCGACTCCGAGCACTCGGCGATCGCCCAAGCCCTGCGGGCCGGAGCGGCCTCCGAAGTGCGGCGACTGGTCCTCACCGCGTCCGGCGGACCTTTCCGCGGACGGTCGCGGGAGGCGCTCCGGGAGGTGACGCCGAAGGAGGCGCTGGCGCATCCCACCTGGGACATGGGGCTCGTCGTGACCACGAACTCCTCGACGCTCGTGAACAAGGGCCTGGAGGTCATCGAGGCGCACCTCCTGTTCGACGTGCCGTACGACCGGATCGAGGTCACCGTGCATCCGCAGTCCGTCATCCACTCGATGGTCGAGTTCGTCGACGGCTCGACGATCGCGCAGGCGTCCCCGCCCGACATGCGGCTGCCGATCTCGCTGGGACTCGGCTGGCCCGATCGCGTTCCGGACGTCGGCACGCCGCTGGACTGGACGAGGGCCCACACCTGGACCTTCGAGCCGCTGGACGGAGACGCCTTCCCGGCCGTCGCCCTCGCCAAACGCGTCGGCCTGATGGGAGGGACCTATCCGGCGGTCTTCAATGCGGCCAACGAGCAGGCGGTGGCTGCGTTCCACGCGGGCGCGATCGGCTACCTCGACATCCTCGAGACGGTGGAGCGTGTGGTCGATGCGCACGTCCCGGCCGGGGTGCTCACGCGGGATTCGCTCGCCGAAGCAGAGCGCTGGGCGCGGGCGAAGGCGGACGCGCTGATCGCCGCCTGATCGCTGCGTGATCGCTGCGTGAGAAGCGGACGAGCTGCAGAGCGGCCGCAGAGCGGCCGCATAGCGCGTACCGAGGCGGCTCGCGGCCTCTTCCAAGGCGTCCGGCGCTAGCCTGGAGCCGTGGAATCCGTGCTCCTGTTCGTCCTCGGCGTCGTCATCATCCTGATCGGCGTCGCCGTGTCGATCGCTCTGCACGAGATCGGCCACCTCGTTCCCGCGAAGCTATTCGGCGTCAAAGTCACGCAGTACATGATCGGCTTCGGAAAGACGCTGTTCTCGTTCCGTCGCGGCGAGACGGAGTACGGCGTGAAGGCCATCCCGCTCGGCGGCTACATCTCGATGATCGGGATGTTCCCTCCCGGCAAGGACGGCGGTCGCGGCCGCAATGCGACCACCGGCTTCATGCAGCAGATGGCGCAGGATGCGCGGACGGCCAGCTCGGAGACCGTCGCCGTCGGCGAGGAGGAGCGCACCTTCTACCGCCTCCCGGTCTGGAAGCGGATCGTCATCATGTTCGGCGGGCCGTTCATGAACCTGGTGATCGCCGTCGCCCTGTTCGGCGTGCTCCTGATGGGGTTCGGTGTGCCGCAGAGCTCGACCACGGTGGCGACCGTCAGCCAGTGCGTGCTGCCGGCGGGCAGCACGAGCCAGACGTGCCCGGCCGGTGCCGCCCAGGGGCCGGCCGCCGCTGCCGGGCTCAAGCCCGGCGACACGATCGTCAGCATCGACGGAACGAAGATCACGAGCTGGGACCAGTCCACCTCGATCATCCGGGATTCGGCCGGCCGCACCCTCACCATCGTGCTGAGCCGCGGCGGTCAGGAGCGTACCGTTCAGATGACCCCCGTGGTCAACGAGGTGGCCAAGACCGACGCGAACGGCGCCGTCGTGAAGAACGCGTCCGGGGGGATCGAGACCCTCACGGTCGGCTTCGTCGGCATCGGGCCGGTGGCCAAGCTCGTCCCGCAGCCGGTGACGTCGGTGCTTCCGGCCGTGGGAGCGCAGACCGGAGCGGTCGTCAACGTGTTCGTGCACCTCCCGCAGCGCATGGTGGATGTCTGGAACGCCGCGTTCGGTTCCGGCCAGCGCGACCCGAACGGGCCCATCAGCGTCGTCGGCATCGGCCGTGCCGCCGGCGAGCTGACCGCTCTGGACGGGGTACCGGTGGTGGACAAGGTCTACACGATGATCGGGATGCTGGCCTCGCTCAACATCGCCCTGTTCGTCTTCAACCTGGTCCCGCTGCTCCCGCTCGACGGCGGGCACATCGCCGGGGCGCTGTGGGAAGGGCTGCGCCGCTCGGTCGCGAAGCTGTTCCGCCGCCGCGACCCGGGGCCGGTCGATATGGCCAAGCTGATGCCCCTCACGTTCGCCGTCGTCGTCGTCCTCGGCGGGATGAGCGTGCTGCTGATGTACGCCGACATCGTGAAGCCGGTCAACCTCTTCGGCTGAGCGTCGGGGGTAGTTCCCGGCTGTTCCGGGCTGTTCCGCGGGTGCCAGGCGCTCGGCGGATGTCCAGCCGCCTCCCACCCTGCCGCGTAGGATTGAGCGCGTGGCAGCAATCAATCTGGGGATGCCCAAAGTCCCCGAAACCCTCGCACCTCGTCGCACGTCCCGCCAGATCCGGGTGGGCAAAGTCCTGGTCGGAGGGGATGCGCCCATCAGCGTCCAGTCGATGACCACGACGCCGACGACCAACATCAACGCCACGCTGCAGCAGATCGCCGAGCTCACGGCCTCCGGCTGCGACATCGTCCGCGTCGCCGTGCCCAGCCGGGACGACGCGGAGGCGCTGCCGATCATCGCCAAGAAGAGCCAGATCCCGGTCATCGCCGACATCCACTTCCAGCCGAACTACGTGTACGCCGCGATCGATGCCGGCTGCGCGGGGGTCCGGGTGAACCCGGGCAACATCCGCAAGTTCGACGACCAGATCGCCGAGATCGCCAAGCGTGCGAAGGCGGCGGATGTCTCGCTGAGGATCGGTGTGAACGCCGGTTCGCTCGACCCGCGGCTGCTGGAGAAGTACGGCAAGGCGACCGCGGAGGCCCTCGTCGAGTCGGCGGTCTGGGAGGCGAGCCTGTTCGAGGAGCACGACTTCCACGACTTCAAGATCTCCGTCAAGCACAACGATCCCATCGTGATGGTGAAGGCGTACCGGCTCCTCGCCGAGCGCGGCGACTGGCCGCTCCACCTCGGGGTGACCGAGGCGGGGCCCGCGTTCCAGGGCACCATCAAGTCGGCGACCGCGTTCGGCATCCTGCTCGGGGAGGGCATCGGAGACACCATCCGGGTCTCGCTGTCCGCGCCCCCGGCAGAAGAGGTGAAGGTGGGCCTGCAGATCCTGCAGTCTCTGAACCTCCGCGAGCGCAAGCTCGAGATCGTCTCGTGCCCCAGCTGCGGCCGGGCTCAGGTGGATGTGTACTCGCTCGCCGACAGCGTCACCGAAGGCCTGCAGGGCATGAGCGTGCCGCTGCGCGTGGCCGTCATGGGCTGCGTGGTGAACGGCCCGGGCGAAGCCCGTGAGGCCGACCTCGGCGTTGCGAGCGGAAACGGCAAGGGCCAGATCTTCGTCAAGGGCGAAGTGATCAAGACGGTGCCCGAGTCGGAGATCGTGGCGACCCTCATCGCCGAGGCGAACCGCCTCGCCGACGAGATGGGCGACCAGGCCTCGGGCGAGCCGACGGTCTCCGTCGGCGCACACTGACCGGGCCGTCGAAAACGGAGGAGGTCCGTCTGCTCAGGCAGCCGGACCTCCTCCGTTTCCGTACGACACGCCGCGCGCGGGCGCGGAAGTCCTCCCTTTCCTCAGGTGACAGGCTCGAATGCGACCGTGCCCGTGGCGATGTCGGCCGCCTGAACCCGGAGACGGACCCGGTCGCCCGGTAGGACCCCGTCCGGCCGCGGGGCCGAGGCCGACACCAGCGGATCGTCCAACTGGACGAGGACGGTGCCGTTGCGCACCGCGAGCACTGTCGCATCCAGTTCGGACCCGACGCGTGAGCTGAGCAGGGCGGCCTCCACCCGATCCACTGCGCCGGCATCCACCTGTGCCGCCAGCCGGGAGGACGCGCCCATGATCGAGGGCAGCGCCGCCAGGGAGCTCCGGGCCCAGGCCGGCACGGGCGTACCGGCGCAGATGGCCTCGCAGATGACCAGCCCCCAGCGATCGACCAGCCGCCGGAGCGGCGCCGTGACGTGGGCGTACGGCGCAGCGATGGCGGCCTGTTGAGGGTCGGCCGGTGCTGCACCATCGAGTGCGACGTAGCCGGCGCCACGGAACAGACTGGTGGCCGCCTGCAGGACGGCGGCTGCCTTCGGGTCGGCGCGGTCGAGCGTCCGCAGGTACTCGCCGTACGGCATGCCCTCGGGCCAGCCGCGGCCGAGGGCCACGGTCGCCGCCCGGAAGGCCGTGAACGCGTCGGCGCTGGGTGGAGGCATGGTGCGCAGGATGCCGACCCGCGCCTCCAGCATCAAGCGCGCAGCCGCCATCCCGGTCAGCAGCGAGAGCTGGGCGTTCCACTCCTCGACAGGCAGCGATGCGCGGCGCTGGAGGACGTAGGTGCCGTCGCGGACGACGACCTCCTCGTCGGGGGTGTTCAGGCTGGCGCCGCCGCGTTCCCGTTCGCACGCGATGCGCAGTGCGCCGATCTCTCGGAGGAGCGCCAGCTCCGGCGGAGCGGTCCCGTCGTCGATCGCCGTCTGGGCCTCGTCGTAGGACCATTGCCGCCGGGAGCGGATACGCGCCCGCGCGACCTGCACGGACCTCTCGTGCCCGTCGGGGTCGAGGACGATGTCCCAGACGAACGCGCCCCGCACGACGCCCGGCAAGAGAGACCCGGCGTCCTCACCGATGGCGGAGGGATGCAGCGGCACGCGGCCGTCGGGGGCGTAGAGCGTCTGGCCGCGGCGCCGGGCCTCCGCATCCACCCGGCCGCCCGCAATCACGAGGGCTGGGACGTCGGCGATCGCATAGCGGACGCGGAAGCCGTCGCCATCCCGGGAGAGGTGCAGCGCCTGGTCCAGGTCGGTGGCGCCCGCTGGATCGATGGTGAGGAAGGGAACGTCCGTGAGGTCGGCGCCGGGCAGGGGATGCGCGGCCGCCACTGCCTGCGCCTCCGCCTCGACCTCCGGGGGAAAGGCGTCGGGCAGTCCGAGTTCGCGCCGGAAGGCGGCGAGGGACGCGGCGAGCGGCGCGGCGGACGCCGAGGGGGCGACGCGGGTCCGGCGGTCGGACATGCCGCCACCCTAGCCGCCGCCTCCGACGGGCGGACGGTGGCCTTCCCGGCTGCCCTCTAACATGGAACGGTGCCAACACGCCTCAGCAACTACTTCCTCCGCACCCTCCGTGAAGACCCCTCCGACGCAGAGGTGACCAGCCACCGCCTGCTCGTCCGCGCCGGCTACATCCGCCGCCAGGCGCCGGGGATCTTCGCGTGGCTGCCGCTGGGCCTGCGGGTGAAGGAGAAGATCGAACGGATCATCCGCGAGGAGATGGCCGCCGCGGGCGCGCACGAGGTGCACTTCCCGGCTCTGCTGCCACGGGAGCCCTACGAGGCGACCGGGCGATGGGAGGAGTACGGCGACGGCATCTTCCGTCTGAAGGACCGCAAGGACGGCGACTACCTGCTCGCGCCGACGCACGAGGAGGTCTTCACGCTCCTGGTGAAGGACCTCTACTCGTCCTACAAAGACCTGCCGCTGACGATCTTCCAGATCCAGGACAAGTACCGTGACGAGGCCCGGCCGCGGGCGGGCCTGCTGCGCGGCCGGGAGTTCACGATGAAGGATGCGTACTCCTTCGACTACACCGATGAGGGCCTGGATGCGAGCTACCTGGCGCAGCGCGACGCCTACGAGCGCATCTTCACCCGGCTCGGGCTGTCGTACGTGATCGTGCAGGCCGACGCCGGAGCGATGGGCGGTTCGCGCTCGGAGGAGTTCCTGCACCCGACTCCTGTCGGCGAGGACACGTTCGTGCGGTCCGCAGGAGGCTACGCGGCGAACGTCGAGGCGTTCACGACCATCGCGCCGCCCACGCGCACGTACGAGAAGCTCACGCCGCAGGAGGTGCTCGACACCCCGAACACGCCGACGATCCAGACGCTGGTGGACCTCGCCAACGAGAAGCACCCGCGTCCGGACGGTCGCCCCTGGACGGCGGCGCACACGCTGAAGAACGTCGTGCTCGCGTTGACCCACCTCGACGGCAGGCGCGAGCTGATCGTCGTCGGGCTGCCCGGAGACCGCGAGGTCGACCTCAAGCGCGCCGAGGTGGCGTTCGCGCCCGCCCAGATCGACGCGGCCACCGAGGAGGACTTCACGGCCCATCCGGGGCTCGTCAAGGGCTACATCGGCCCCTGGTCGCCCTTGGGCGCGGTGCTCGGGGAGGAGTCGGCCACCGGCATCCGGTACGTGGTCGACCCCCGGGTGGTGGACGGCTCGGGATGGATCACCGGCGCGAACGTCGAAGGCAAGCACGTCTTCGGTCTGGTCGCCGGGCGCGACTTCGCCTGGGACGGCGTGGTGGAGGTCGCCGACGTCAAGCCCGGCGACGCCGCCCCCGACGGCTCCGGGCCGGTCGAGCTGGCCCGCGGCATGGAGATCGGCCACGTCTTCCAGCTGGGCCGCAAGTACGCAGAGGCGCTGGGACTGAAGGTGCTCGACGAGAACGGCAAGCTCGTCACGGTCACCATGGGCTCGTACGGTATCGGCGTGACGCGCATCCTCGCGATCATCGCCGAGGAGAACAACGACGATCGGGGCCTCATCTGGCCCGAATCCGTCGCTCCGTTCGACGTGCACGTGGTCGCGGCCGGCAGGGATGAGCTGGCCTACGAGGTCGCCGAGGACGTCGTCGGGCAGCTGGAGGACGCACGCCTCGACGTGCTCTACGACGACCGCCCCAAGGTCTCACCGGGAGTGAAGTTCGGCGACGCCGAGCTGATCGGCGTGCCGCGGGTGCTCGTGGTCGGGCGCGGGGCGGCGCAGGGCGAGGTCGAGCTGTGGAACCGGCGCACGGGCGACCGGCGCACCCTGCCTGTGGCGGAGGCGGTCGCCGAGCTCACCGCCTGAGGCAGCGGCTGGCTGCGGCCGGCCGGGTCAGGCAGCGGCGGCGTCGTCGCCGGCGATCTCCACGTGGATGCGGCGGAGGTCCTCGACGAGGGAACCGATGAGCACCCAGTGGCGCGGATCCGGCGTCACGACGGTCAGCGGGGCGGTGAGCACCGGCAGCCCGGCCGTCTCGGTGCCCGGTTCGGCGACGGCTTCGCCCGGGTCGCGGGCGAGGAGCCGCAGGTCGTGGGCGGCGCGGTGCAGCTCGTCGGCGATGGCGCGGATGGTCGGCTCGCCGGCGAGGCTGTCGTCGTAGTGGTCGTGATACGCCCGTGTCATCCCGAGCGTGCGGTTGATCAGGGGGCGCAGGCTCTCGAAGAGCTCCTGGTCGTGCTCGAGGAAAGCACGGTGCCGCCGCTGCCGCGGGTTCAGTGACAGGCTCTCGTTCGCCGCAGTCAGAGCGGTCTGGGCCTTGACCTCCATCGGCCGCAGCAGGCGCGCCTCGATGAGGAGCGCATCCAGTTCCGCTCGCGTGTGCCCGGTCATGAGGGCGTTCGCCAGCCGGTCCAGGGTGGACGAGATCTCGAGCCCCAGAGCGAGAACGGCCTGGCGTGCGGGTGCGGTGAGCACGGGCGGCACGACGGCCACATTGATCACCACCCCGATGGCGGCGCCGATCACCGTCTCGACGATGCGCGCGACCGCGTACTGCGGGTCCGACGCGCCGATCGCGAGCACCAGCATCGCCGTGATGGGCACCTGGTTGGCGGTGCCCGGCGTCAGCTTCAGCGCCCATGCGAGGAGCACGGAGACCACGACGGCGAGGAGCACGATCCAGCTGTTCGTTCCGAAGGCCGCGCCGATCAGGTATGCGATGACGACGCCGACGATGACGCCGAGCGACCGCTCCACCGCACGTCCCACCGACTGATTGACACTCGGCTGTACGACGAGCAGCGCGGCGATGGTGGCGAAGATCGGGAGCTCGCCGTGCACGAAGATCGTGGCGACCGTCCACGCCAGGATCATCGCCGCGGCGGTCTTCACCACCTGGAGGAGCGGAGCGCGGGTGCTCGTCCGGATGGTGGCGGGAATGGCGATGCCGGCGGAGAGTCGACGTCTGGACGAGCGGGTGCGTGCCACCCCTCAACGCTACCCGGCTACGTCCGTGAGGATTTCCCCCCGGCGTAGCGGGCGTATTCGCGTGCCGATCGTTCCAGGCGCGCGGTCCGCGCCGCGCTCAGCGGCTCGAACGGCTGCGGCACCACCCGGGAGCCGTCTCGGCGCCAGGTTCCGACGACCCGCCCACCGGCGACGATGACCGGCTGGAAGACGCCGTTGCCGCCGGGGACGATCAGCTCGGCGTGCTCGTCGTCGAGGATGGGGGAGCGGACCTGGTACCCGAGCAGGTACTCGTCGAACGCCGGCAGCAGGTGCACGGCATCCTTCTCGCTTCGGGAGGCGGGCATCCCCGCAGCGCGATCCGCGAGTTCGGCGGTCAGGATGTACTCCACGCCGTCCACCTCCATCGTGGTCAGCGCGTCTGAGAGCACCGCGCGTGCCGTCTTCGCCGCGGAGACCGTGCCCTTGATCCACCAGACGAAATCTCGCAGGGTCGCCGGCCCGTGCCCCTGCAGATACCGCAGGAGGAACCGGGCGATCGCTTCGTCGGGCTCCAGCGGAGGCGGAGGAGGCGCCCATTCGTCGAGCAGCACGAGTGCCTGCGTCGCGTTGCCGTTGCCGACCCGGACCACCGGGCCCCAGCACAGCAGGCCGGTCTGCGCGAGGTAGTAGATCAGGTGGTAGCCGCGCTGTCCGGCGGTGACGATGCCGGCCTCCTCCCACAGCCGCATCAGCTCCGCGCGGCCGATGCTGCTGCCGCCCGCGAGCGCGGCCGTGACGACCTCCGCGGCATGGGCGAAGTCCGCGGCCGCGAGGCCGAGCTGCTCCTGGCGTCGCCCGAGCCCGGCCACGAGGCGCTCCATGGTGACCGACAGCATCCACCTCAGATCCTCCGGCGGGACGAAGTGCAGGGTGCCGCGCATCGGCCAGGAGCGGATCACCCGGCCCGCGTCGAGGTCGGCCAGGACATCGGCGTGCGTCGCCCCGGTCGTCCGCAGGGCGAGAGCCCAGCATCCCGCGGCGAAGTCCTGGCCCTGGACCGCCAGCATCCGGCGCACAGCGGACGCCGCGTCCGGCTCCCGAGGGCCGTCGATCGCGTGGGCGAGGCGCCGCAGGCGGAGCAGGTCGGATCGGCTGGCGGGCATGGCACCAGCCTGCCAGCAACCTCCGACATCCGGCGGTCACCAGAGGCGGCGGCTAGAACAGTTCGAGCTCGGTGAGCTGCTCGCTGAGGCCCGCGCCGTCCGGGGCGTACACCCACGGCCTCCCGGAGAGCTCGCGGTGCTTGTCGGCCTTCGACCGGCCACCGGCCAGCACCGCCTCGCCGCTGGAGAGCTGACGGATGGCGACGGCCGCCACATTCTCCGGGTGCTCCATCGTGAACTCGCCGTACAGGTCTTCGTCGTGCTGCCCGTCGTCGCCGATGAGCAGCCACCGGAGGCCGGGGAACTCCTCCGCGAGCCGGGCCAGGCTGGTGCGCTTGTGCTCGGTCCCGCTGCGGAACCAGCGGTCGTGCGTCGGCCCCCAGTCGGTGAGCAGCAGCGGGCCGGCGGGGAAGAGGTTCCGCGAGAGGAAGCGCGACAGCGTCGGTGCGACGTTCCAGGCGCCGGTCGACAGGTAGATGACGGGGGCGCCGGGATGGGCGGACGCCAGCCGCTCGAGCAGTACCGACATGCCGGGCGTCGGCACGCGGGCGTGCTCGTCGAGGACGAACGTGTTCCACGCGGCGAGGAGCGGCCGGGGAAGCGCGGTGACCATGACGGTGTCGTCCACATCGGAGATGATGCCGAACGTCGCCTTGGGGTCGACGATGTACACGGGCGCCTCGAAGACCCGGGACGAGTCCGAGGTGGACAGCCTGATCGTGTGCCAGCCCGGAGTGAGCTGCACCGGGATGACGGTGTCGATCACACCGCCCCGGTCGGTCACCACCTCGTGCCGGTCGCCTTCGACCTCCACGGTCACGGTCGTCTGCGCGAGCGGCACGCTGACGAACGACCGCCAGCCGCGGACGGACTCCTCGCGTTTGCGGTGGAGTCGCTCCGCCCGGCTGCCCGGGCGCGGGTCCTTCGCGAGCACGACGCGGCCGAGGATCCGCACCCAGCTCGGCGAACCGTAGCCGGTGTACGGGACGACCGTGGCGAGGAATCCGCGCTTCCGTGCCCGCCGGGCGCGGAACTCGTGGAAGGCGTCCTCCAGGCGTGCCGCCCGGTGCATGATCGGCTCGACCCCTGCAGCGCGCCGGGCGACGGGGTCGCCGGAGACGGGCTCGGGGCGCGATTCGGGAGAGAGCATTGACCTCATTTTCTCATGGAGTGAACGTGCGCACGAATGCATCCCCCAGATCTGGGGGCCCGTTTCTGCGGCGCGTCGAAAGCAATGCCCAGCGGAAGTGAGGTTTCCACGAATATGATCTCCGTTAGTGCGATGGTGATCCCATCGCCGGGCTGGGGACCCGCAACATCGCCTTGTTCGAGAAAGAAGGAGCATCCCTCGTGCCCATCAATGATCTGGTCACCGGTCAGAACACCGTCGGAGCGCCGCTCGTGCGCACGGAACCGATCCAGGAGCGCAGCGCCGCCCGGATCGATGCCCTGCTCGACGCCGCCGCCGAAGTGGTCGACGAGATCGGCTTCGATCGGCTCACCACTGCGATGGTGGCCGAGCGCGCCGGAGCATCCATCGGAACCGTGTACCGCTATTTCCCGGATCGCATCGTGCTCCTCCAAGCGCTGCGCGACCGCGCCCTGCTCCGCTACCGCCACTCGGTGGTCGAGGCCATCGACGCCCAGTCGCCGGAGCACTGGTGGAACGCGGTGGAGTGCGCCATCGACGCCTTCGTCGACATGTTCCGCACAGAGCCGGGCTTCCGCATCATCCGGTTCTCCGACGCCGAGCGCTCGGGGGTTCCCGAGGACGAGGTGGTGGCGACCTCGGGATTCGCGACCCAGTTCGCGCAGATCCTCTCCGACGAGTACGGGCTTCCGGCGGGGCAGGACCTCGCCTTCCGCCTCCAGGTCGTGGTCGAGATCATGGATTCCCTGATCAACCGCGCGTTCGTGGAGGATCCGCACGGCGATGAGCGGTATATCGCAGAAGCGCGGACCGTCGCCCGGGAGTATCTGGAGCGGCGGTTCGGGCCGAAGGTCTGACCTCGGCGCCGGGTCCCGGCGAATCCGGTTCCGGGGGGAATGTCGGTGGCGTGTGGCAGGTTGTTGTCAGCACGGACCCGCCACGGATCGGAAAGGGGGCCGGAATGCGACCGACCCTGCGCCAGATAAAACGTCGGATTTCATTGCGGAAAGCGGCCGACGCTGTTTGGCTGGGATCGATGATCCCCACGACGACAGGCCGCACGAGCCTTGATCGTGCGCGCCGTTCCCAGAGCGCCGCCGCCTCAAACGAATGGGCGCTGACGTGATCGAGTTCCGGGACGTGACCAAGCGCTTCCCCGACGGGACGCTGGCTGTCGACGACTTCTCGCTGGTCGTGCCGTCGCGGCGGATCACCGTGCTGGTGGGCTCCTCGGGCAGCGGCAAGACGACCATCCTGCGGATGATCAACCGCATGGTCGACCCGACCTCCGGCCGGATCGAGATCGACGGCGAGGACGTGCTCTCCCTCAAGCCCGTCGCCCTGCGGCGCTCGATCGGCTACGTCATGCAGAACTCGGGGCTCCTGCCGCACCGCAAGGTCGTGGACAACATCGCGACCGTGCCTCTGCTGAAAGGCGTGTCGAAGAAGGATGCGCGGGGGCGCGCACTCGACCTGATGGACACGGTGGGCTTGGAGCGGTCGCTGGCCGACCGCTACCCGAGCCAGCTCTCCGGCGGTCAGCAGCAGCGCGTCGGCGTGGCGCGCGGTCTCGCCGTCGACCCCAACATCCTCCTGATGGACGAGCCGTTCGGTGCCGTCGACCCGATCGTGCGCGAAGACCTCCAGCAGGAGCTGCTCCGGCTGCAGCGCGACCTGGGGAAGACGGTCGTCTTCGTCACCCACGACATCGACGAGGCGTTCAAGCTCGGCGACCAGGTGGTGATCTTCCGAAAGGGCGGCATCGTCGCCCAGAAGGGCACGCCGTCCGAAATCCTGGCCGACCCGGCCGACGACTTCGTCGCATCGTTCATCGGCGCCGATCGGGGCCGGCGGGCGTTGCACGTCGAGGAGACGCCGACCGGATCGGTGCTCGTCGACAGCGACGGCCGCCCCGCGGGCGTCCTCTCCGGCTCGCCGCGTGGCGCCGGATCCTCCGAGGCAAAGGCCGCGACCGTCTCGGTCGCGGGTGCTCCGGCGCAGGGTGAGGACGCGCCGTGAGCTTTCTGTGGTCGAACTTCGGCCTGGTCTGGAATCTCACGCTCTCGCACGTGTGGCTCAGCGCGCTCCCGATCGTCATCGGTTTCGTCGTCTCGCTGCCCATCGGGTGGGTCGCCAACCGCTACCGGCTGACGCGCGCGGCGCTCCTCACGATCGGCGGCATCCTGTACGCGATCCCGTCGCTCCCGCTGTTCTTCGCGATGCCCGCACTGATCGGCACCCAGATCCTGTCGCCTCTCAACGTCGTCGTGGCGCTGAGCATCTACGCGCTGGCGCTCATGGTCCGGACGACGGCGGATGCGCTGGCGTCCGTACCGGGTGACGTGCTGCAGTCAGCGACCGCCGTCGGCTTCTCGGCCTGGCGTCGGTTCTGGACGGTCGAGCTCCCGCTGGCGGGTCCGGTCCTGCTCGCCGGGTTGCGCGTGGTCTCGGTCAGCACCGTGAGCCTCGTGAGCGTCGGAGCGCTGCTCGGCGTGCCGAATCTCGGGCAGCTGTTCACGCGCGGACTCAATGGGTACTATCCGGAAGAGGTCGCGGTCGGCATCGTGATGATCATGCTGCTGGCCCTCGTGTTCGACCTGATCCTCGTGGGGCTCGGACGCCTGCTGATGCCGTGGACGAGTGCCGATCGCCGTGCCCGCCGGCTCAGTCGCCGTGCCGCGATGAGGGCGGTGACCGGCGCATGACCGACGTCCTCGCCGCCTTCGGCTGGATCTTCGACCCGGTGAATTGGCCGGGAGCCAGCGGTATCCCCGCGCGGATCGGCGAACACGTCGTGTACTCGCTGCTGACGCTGCTGCTCGCCTGCGCGATCGCTCTGCCGATCGGTTTCGCCATCGGGCACAGCGGCCGGCTCCGGGGTCTCGCCGTGGGGCTGTCCGGGGCCCTTCGTGCGCTCCCGACCCTCGGACTCGTCGTCTATCTCGCTCTCATCACGACGAACCTGTCCATCGGCCCTCCGCTGATCGCGCTGACCATCCTGGCGATTCCGCCGATCCTCGCCGGCGCCTACTCCGGGCTGGAATCGGTCGACCGTGCACCGATCGACGCCGCTCGCGCGATCGGCATGACCGGCTGGCAGGTCTTCACCAAGGTGGAGCTGCCCCTGGCGCTGCCGCTGGTGATCGGCGGGATCCGGTCGGGAGCGCTCCAGGTGATCGCCACCTGGACGGTCGCGGCGATCCTTCCCGTCGGCGGTCTCGGGCGGTTCCTATTCGACGGGATCGCCGTCCAGAACTACCCGGAGATCCTCGGCGGCTCGATCATCGTCATCGTGCTCGCCCTGGTGTCCGACGGGCTGTTCGCCCTGGCCCAGAAGCTCGTCGTGCCGCGCGGCGTCACGGCCGGCCGGGTGCGCGTCACGACCGAGGGGGAGTCCCGGCGTTCCGGGCGCGCCTCCGCGCCCGAGGGCGCTCCCACCACCTGACCTGTCCCATTTTCCACAGCAGTTCCACCTCAACCCATGCACATCGAGAGATCGAAGAGAAGAGAGATCATGTTCGCATCGAAGAAGAGCCGCCTCGCGGCCGGCGTCCTGGCCGCCGGGGCGCTGCTCGCCCTCAGCGCCTGCTCGTCCGGGGGCGGCGCTTTCAGCACCAGCTCGGCATCGTCCTCCAGCGACTCGGTCATCGTCGGCTCGGCCGCGTTCGGCGAGTCCGAGATCCTCATGCAGATCTACGGCCAGGCCCTCGCGGCGAACGGCGTGAAGGTCGACTACAAGCCGAGCATCGGCCAGCGCGACGTCTACCTGAAGGCGCTCCAGGACGGGTCCATCGACCTGATCCCCGAGTACACCGGCAACCTGCTCCAGTTCTACGACAAGAACAGCACCGCGACCTCCAGCGACGACGTCTACGCCGGTCTCGGCACGGCGCTGCCGAAGGGTTACGAGGTGCTCGATCAGTCCCAGGCGCAGGACGCCGACTCGTACAACGTGACCAAGGCGTTCTCCGAGAAGTGGAAGGTCACCAGCCTCGATGACCTCAAGAAGGTCACCGAGCCGCTGACGGTGGGCGCCAATCCGGAGTTCCAGACCCGGCCCTACGGCATCCCGGGCCTCAAGTCGGCCTACGGCGTGACCGCGACGCTGAAGCCGATCAGCGACTCGGGCGGCCCGCTGACGGTCGCAGCGCTGAAGAACGGGGACGTGCAGCTGGCGGACATCTACACGACGACCCCGGCGATCAAGGACAACGACTTCGTCACGCTGAAGGACCCGAAGAACCTGATCGCAGCACAGAACATCGCGCCGCTGATCAACACGTCGAAGGCCTCGGCGAAGGTCAAGGACATCCTGAACAAGGTCTCGAAGGAGCTCACCACGACCGACCTCATCGAGATGAACGGTGAGAACCAGGGCGCGAGCAAGACGCAGCCGGATGCGGTCGCCAAGAAGTGGCTGCAGGACCACCCGATCAAGTGACGATGGCCGGGTAGGCGACTACCCGGTTCCAGGAAGCGGCGGCTCGGCATCCCGGGCCGCCGCTTCGCTGTCCGGGCCGGGTCAGCTGACGAGCACGACCACCGGCGGAACGATGACGAGCAGCGCGGTCGCGAGCCCGACCATCGTGCGAAGCGCCGGGCCAACCGTGCGGTGGCGGTCGGTGAGCCGTTCCTCGCGGGCGAGCAGGGCGGCGCGGCGCTGCTCCGGCGTCCGCCGGTCCTTGGACGCCCCGAGGGCGGCCCCGGCAGGTCCCGTCTCATCGACCAGCCGGATCGCCTCAGCGAGCACGGCATCCCCGGATGCGCGCCTCGCCGTGTCGTCGGCGAGCATCTCGAGCAACAGGGCCACAGCATCCTGCGCCCGGGTGGCGATGGGGAACCAGGGGAGCGAGCGCTTCCACGACCGGAACGCGTCCAGCAGCAGGTGATGCTTCTGCCGCAGGTGCGCGCGCTCGTGGGCGACCACCGCATCCAGCTGGGCGGGCGAGAGCAGCGCGATCATCCCTTCGGACAGCACGGTGACGCTGCGCGCGCCGGGGAGGCAGTAGGCGGCCGGGGCAGGATGGTCGATCACCCGCGTGCTGGGCGCGTCGGGCAGCGGGGAGGACAGCAGCCGCAGCAGCTCCATGTGCCGATGACGCTGATTGCGACTGCGCACCGAGGTGAGCGCCAGGTTGAGCAGCAGGTGGGCAGTGAGCAGGATGGCGGCGCTCAGCAGGAACGCGTTCAGCAGGCTCGCGTCGGCCGGCAGCGGTCCCTGGAAGAGGGACGAGACGGCTCGGCCGATCCGGTTCCACAGGTCGTCCCCGAACGGCTGGAGCCCGGCGAGCAGCAGCGAGCCGATCATCGAGATCCCTCCGGCGAGAGCGATGGACTGCCAGAGGGCAACGGCGAGCACGGGCGCGGCCGAGGGCCACTTGGCCCGGGCGAGCAACAGGGGGACGGGCCACGCGAGGGCGACCGCGAGGGCGCCGAGGAAGATCGCTCCGGCGAGCCCCGCGCCGGGATCGCTGCTCACACGCTGCGCGCGTCGAGCAGGCGGCGCAGCACCTCGGCCTCGGACTCGTCCACGGACCCGACGAAGTAGGCGAGCGCCTCCGTGCGGTCGGAGGACGACTCGAGCACCTCCCGCATGAGGTCGGCGACATGGCCGGCGCGCGTGAGGGCTGCGGAGTACAGGTGCGGGCGCGCGTCGCGGTCCCGTGCGACGAATCCCTTCGCCTCCAGCCGGGAGAGGACGGTGAGGATCGTGGTGAGCGCGGGCGCCTTCCCCGCGCGGGCAGCGGTCAGTCTGTCGCGCAACTCGCCCGCCGTGATGGGGGCGTCGCCGTCCCACAGGGCGTCCATCACCGCCCGTTCGAGTTCTCCGAGATTGGCCACGGATCCAGGGTAGCGCGATTCGGCTCCAAATGTTCTACACTTCGTAGAAGTTTAGTTCTACACTGTGTAGAAGAGACGGAAACTCGTACGGCAAGACGGAAAGGAATGTTCGTGCACGAGCTGCTGGACCCCCTCCTGCTGGCGCGCTGGCAGTTCGGACTCACCACGATCTACCACTTCCTCTTCGTCCCGCTGACCATCGGGCTGGTCACCTGCACCGCCATCTTCCAGACGGCCTGGTACCGGACGGCGAAGCCGCACTACCTGCAGCTGACGCACTTCTTCGGAAAGATCTTCCTGATCAACTTCGCGATGGGAGTGGTCACCGGCATCGTGCAGGAGTTCCAGTTCGGCATGAACTGGTCCAACTACTCGCGGTTCGTCGGCGACATCTTCGGAGCGCCCCTGGCTCTGGAGGGACTGCTCGCGTTCTTCCTCGAGGCGACCTTCATCGGGCTCTGGATCTTCGGCTGGGACCGCCTCCCGAAAGGCGTGCATCTGGCCACGATCTGGGTGGTGTCCGTGGGCAGCATCCTCTCGGCGTACTTCATCCTCGCCGGGAATGCGTTCATGCAGAACCCGGTCGGGTTCCACCTGGACCCCGCGAGAGGGCGGGCCGAGCTGACCGACCTCTGGGCGGTGCTCACGAACAAGGTCGCGCTGGCCGCGTTCCCGCACACGATCTTCGGCTGCTTCATGGTCTCGGCGGGGCTCATCATCTCCGTGGCAGCCTGGCACCTGTCACGCAACCGGCACCTCGACACGATGCGACCGGCGCTCAGGTTCGGTCTCTGGCTGATGGTCGGCGCCGGAATCGGCACCGTCCTCAGCGGAGACCAGCTGGGGCTCGCAATGGTCGAGACCCAGCCGATGAAGATGGCGGCGGCGGAGGCCCTCTACAAGACGTCGACCGGCGCCGACGCGTCGTTCTCGATCTTCACCCTGGGCACGCCGGACGGTGTCAGCGAGCTGTTCTCCATCCGCATCCCGTACCTGCTGTCGTTCCTGTCGACGCACACACTGAACGGCACGGTCGAGGGCATCAACGACCTGCAGGCGCAGTACACGCATCTGTACGGCCCCGGCGACTACACGCCGGTCATCTGGGTGACCTACTGGGCCTTCCGCTGGATGATCGGGCTCGGGATGCTGCACGTGCTGATCGCGCTGGCCGGCCTGTGGCTGACGCGGAAGGGCCGGATGCCGACCCGCGCCTGGCAGTGGAAGCTCGCGATCTGGGCGATGCCGCTGTCGCTTCTGGCGATGATCGTCGGCTGGATCTTCACCGAGATGGGCCGCCAGCCGTGGATCGTGTTCAGCCTGATGAAGACGGCCGATGCCGTCTCGCCCGGCACGACCGGCCTCGACGTGCTGATCTCGCTGCTCGCCTTCACCGCGATCTACGGGACTCTCGCGGTCGTCGAGTTCCGGCTCATCAAGCGCGCCGCGCAGAAGGGTCCCGAACCCGCGAGTGCGCACCTCGATGAGGCGGGCGAGCCCATCCCCGTCACGACGGTCTACTAGGGGGAGCAGGGCAATGGATCTCGCAGTTCTCTGGTTCGGCATCGTCGCGTTCTTCTTCGTCGGCTACTTCGTGCTCGACGGCTTCGACTTCGGCGTCGGCATGTCGCTGCCGTTCCTCGGGCGGGACGACGTCGACCGCCGCGTGCTGATCACCACCATCGGGCCCGTCTGGGACCTGAACGAGACGTGGGTCATCGTGGCCGGGGCGGTGCTGTTCGCGGCCTTCCCGGACTGGTACGCGACGCTGTTCAGCGGGTTCTATCTGGTGCTGCTGGCGATCCTGCTCGCGCTGATCGCCCGCGGCGTGTCGTTCGAGTACCGTCACCAGCGCGACGACGCGCGCTGGAAGAAGCGTTTCGACCGGATGATCGTGATCGGCTCGGCAGTGCCCGCATTCCTCTGGGGCGTCACGTTCGCCAACATCGTTCAGGGCGTCGCTCTGGATGCGCATCATGACTACACAGGGACGCTCTTCGACCTGCTCAACGCGTACTCCCTGCTCGGCGGGCTGACGACGCTGCTGCTGTTCTTCACGCACGGCGTGGTCTTCGTCTCGCTGAAGACGGACGGCGACCTCCGGCTGCGGGCACGGCGCCTGGCCGCGCGTTCGGGAGCCGTGACGATCGCGGTGGCCGCTGCCTTCCTCGCGTGGACGGGGATCGCGCACTTCTCGGTGGTGTTCCTGGTGCTCGCGGTATCCGCCGCCGTCGCGCTGGTCGCATCCTGGATCGCCAACCTCCGGGGAGCCGAGGGCTGGTCCTTCGGCTTCATGGCGGCGACCATCGCACTGGCCGTCGCGTCGCTGTTCGCTGCGCTGTTCCCGGACGTCATGCCCTCGTCGCCGGACCCGCAGAACAGTCTGACGATCGCGAACGCGTCGAGCTCCGCGATGACGCTCGGAATCCTGACGTGGGTCGGCGTCGTCTTCATCCCGCTCATCCTCGTGTACCAGGCGTGGACGTACTGGATCTTCCGCAAGCGCGTCACGCGCGACCACGTCCCGCAGGGACCGCACGGGCCGCAGAGCCCGCAGGGGGATGCGGAGGATGCGGAGGATGCGGGGGATGCGGGGGATGCGGGGGATGCGGAAGCACCGGACGCGGACGGCGCCGACGACGCAGAGCGCGCGCTGAGGGCCTGAGATGCGACCGCTCGATCCCCGCCTCCTCCGCTACGCCTCGGCGACCCGGGGCACGCTCGCCGCCGGGGCGATCCTGGCGGTGCTGCAGACGTTCGCGGCGATCGCGTTCGCCGGCCTGATCACCGAGCTGATCGTCCGGGCGATCGCGGGAACGCCCCTCGCCTCGCTGGCCGGGATGTTCGCCCAGCTCGGCGTCGTCGTGGCCGTCCGGGCCGTCCTGCTCTGGGCGACGGACGCGGTGTCCGCCCGGGGCGGTGCGCGCGCGGTCGGGCAGCTCCGGGAGCGGCTCGTCGCGGCGGTCGCACGCTTGGGACCGCGGTGGGTCGCCCGGCGCAACGCGGCGGAGGTCACGCTGATCGCCGGGCACGGCATGGAGGCGCTCGACCCGTACTTCGCGAAGTACCTTCCGCAGCTCATCGGCACGGCCGTCGCGACCCCGCTCCTCGTGCTGACGATCGGCTGGAGGGACCTCACCAGCGGCATCATCCTCGTGGTCACGCTGCCGCTCATCCCGGTCTTCATGGTGCTCGTCGGCTGGGCCACCCAGGCTGCGCAGAAGCGGCAGTGGCGGGCGCTCACGGCGCTGTCGAGCGGATTCCTGGATGTGGTGGCCGGGCTCTCGACCCTGAAGCTCTTCGGGCGCCAGCACCGGCAGCAGGCGCGCATCCAGCAGGTGAGCGAGCAGTACCGCGTGCACACCATGCGCGTGCTGAGGATGTCGTTCCTCTCCGGGTTCGTGCTGGAGCTCGTGGCGAGCCTGTCGGTCGCCGTGATCGCGGTCACGATCGGCCTGCGGCTGCTCGGAGGGTCGCTGGACCTCTCCGTCGGGCTGTTCGTGCTGCTGCTCGCGCCGGAGGCGTTCCTGCCGCTGCGCAATGTGGGTGCGAGCTATCACGCGGCGGCGGAAGGGGTCGAGGCCGCGTCGAATGCGTTCTCGGTGATCGAGGCTGCGGAGGGCGCCGACGCGTCGCTCGGGTCTCCGGCCGCGGCCGATTCCTCGGGAGGCGTCGATCGGCTGCCGGTTCGGGACACGGCCGGCGCTGAGCCCGATCGCGGGCTGGAGTTCGAGGACGTGAGCATCGCCCACGACGAACGCGTCGTGGTCGACGGGTTCAGCGCCCGGGTGCGGCCCGGTGAGGTCGCCGTGCTGCAGGCGCCCAGCGGGACGGGGAAGTCGAGCCTGGTCGCCGGCGTGCTCGGGTTCGTTCCAGTGGCGGGTCGCATCCACGTCGGCGGTCGCGCGGACGCGGTCGGGAGACGGGAGGCGACAGCCTGGGCGGGGCAGCGGCCGGGCCTCGTGGCGGGAACGATCACCGAGAACGTCGCGCTCGGCGATGCCGTACCGGACCCGGCGCTGATCGCGGCGGCTCTGCGCGATGCGGCTGCGGGCGAGCTCGACTCGAAGGGGTCGGTTGGGCCTGGGGGATCGGGGCTGTCGGGCGGGCAGGCGCAACGCGTGGCAGTCGCACGGGCGCTGTACCGGCTGCGGTCCCGCCACTGCTCGGTGCTCATCCTGGACGAGCCCACCTCGGCGCTGGATGCGGCGACCGAGCGGAGGCTGCTGGAATCGCTCCGCAGCGTCGCGGCCGAAGGGGTGGCGGTGCTGGTGGTCAGCCACCGGACGGCCGTGGCGGAGTGGGCGGACGTCGTCCTCACGCTCCCGGCCGCAGCCGCAGAGACGTCGGATGCGATCCTGGCGGACCGACGGGAGGTCGCCCGTGTCGGTTGAGGCGATGCGTGGCGTCGGACCGGCGGGGACCGTGCAGCCGGCCGACGATCGGGCAGAGGTCCGCCGCATCCTGCGTCTGGCGATCCCGCAGGCGAAGGGACTGTGGGCGGCCATCGCCCTCGGCGCGTTGAGCGGCGGAAGCGCTGTCGCGCTGCTCGGCGTGTCGGCGTGGCTGATCACGCGCGCGTCCGAGCAGCCCGCCATGATGTACCTCTCGGCGGCCGTGGTCGGCGTCCGCGCTTTCGCCCTGGGTCGTGCGTTCTTCCGCTACGTGGAGCGGCTGGCCGGACATGACGCGGCGTTCCGCCAGCTCGGGACGGTCCGCTCGCGCCTCTACGCCCGCCTCGAGCCGCTCGCGCCGGATGGTCTGCGCGGCGTCCGGTCCGGCGACCTGCTGGCGCGGCTCGCCGACGACGTCGACGGGTTGCAGGACCTCCCGTTGCGGGTCATCCAGCCGCTGGTCAGCGCGGGCGTCGTCGCTCTGGGGAGCGTCGTCGTCGCGTTCGTGCTGCTGCCGGCCGCCGGAGTGATCCTCCTGCTGACGCTGACGGTGGCGGTCCTCGCCGGAGCCCGGGTGAACGCCTGGGCCGCGGGCGCCGCCGAACGGCGCATCGCACCACTGCGGTCCGCGCTGTACGACGCGGTGCACTCCGTGGTGAGCGAGCTGGACGTCCTGACCGCTTTCGGTGCCCTGGCAGCGGCGCAGGAGCGCGTGCGACAGGCGAGCGACCGGCTCACGGCAGCCCTTCGGGCCCGCGCCACCGGAGTCGGGCTCACCGCGGGCGCGGTCTCGCTGCTCGCGGGAGCGGCCGTCTTCCTCGGGCTGGCCGCTGGGATCCCGGCATTCGGATCCAGCGAGGTGGATGCGCCGACGCTGACCGTGATCGCGCTGCTCCCACTGGCTGTCTTCGAGGTGTTCGGGACGGTTCCGCTGGCTTTCGTCGCGTGGACACGCGTGCGATCGAGCGCCGAGCGGATCGCCTCGGCCGTTCCGGCGACCCTGCCGGAGGGGATCCCCGTGGATGCGCCGGGTGCCGCATCCACTCCCGCCCTCCGGGGAGTTCCCGACGTACGCCTCGACGGTGTCTCGGCTCGCTGGCCGGGAGAGCCGTTCCCGGTGCTGCACGACATCACGCTGCGGTTGCGTCCCGGTGAGCGCGTCGTGCTGACCGGGCCGACCGGTGCGGGAAAGACGGCGCTCGCCCACGTCCTCACCCGGCTGCTGGAGCACACCGGCGACTACCTTCTCGGGGACGAGTCGGTGCGCGAGTTGAAGCAGGATGCGGTGCGGGAGCGGGTCGGACTGGTGGAGCAGCGTCCGTACCTCTTCGACTCGGACCTCCGGCAGAACCTGCTCTTCGCGAGGGAAACCGCGTCGGACGACGAGCTGCTCGATGTGCTCGGCCGCGTGGGACTCCGGGAGTGGGCCGTCGAGCGCGGCGGCCTGTCGGCGCCGGTCGGCGAGCGCGGCGCGCTGGTGTCCGGCGGGCAGGCGCAGCGGATCGCGCTCGCGCGCGCACTGCTGGCGGACTTCCCCGTGCTCGTCGTCGACGAGCCGACCGCGAACGTGGACGCAGCCGCCGCCGACGCGATCGTGCGCGACATCCTCGAGACGGCCGCGACGGACGGCCGTACCGTGCTGCTGATCTCGCACACCGACGTGGCCGCCGACCTCGTCGACCGGGTGCTCCGCCTCGAGTCCGGACGCCTCGTCCCCGCCTGAGGCGTTCCGCCTGCGCGCCTCCCGCGCCCGTGTCTCCCGCGCCCCGTGCCTCCCGCGTCCCGTGTCTCCCGTGTCTCCCGCGCCCTGCGCCTCCCGCGCCCTGCGCCTCCCGCGCCCTGCGCCTCCCGCCATCTCCGCCGAGGTGCTCGTAGTTGCACCCCCGGGCGGCGTGTCGCCTGCAACAACGAGCACTTCGGCAGCTCGCCCGCTTCGGCAGCTCGCCCGCTTC
>NZ_FOTM01000005.1:0-165787 GCF_900114565.1 Leifsonia sp. CL147 | reverse complement strand
CTCGCACACTCCGGTGTTCGGCGCCTTCGGTGCCGAGGTGCTCGTAGTTGCACCCCTGGGCGGCGTGTCGCCTGCAACAACGAGCACTTCGGCAGGTCTCGCGCGCGTGCGGCGCCCGACGCCGGCCGGGCGGACTCCCGGGACGCGCGCTAGCGCACCGGGCGCGCGAGGGCCGCGAAGCGCGCACGCCACGCGTCCGTCCGCGCGGGGTCGAGCGCGAGCGCCGGACCGTCCACCCAGGCGGTGACCGCCCGGATGCCGTGCAGTGCGTTGACCGCCCAGAGCACCGCGCCAGCCAACTCCGCCGGCCGCACCGCCTCCTCCTCGACCGGTACGCCGAGCGCCGCCGCGATCCCGCGGACGGTTCGTGCGGCCACGCTGTCCACCCGGGGCAGGGACAGTGGAGGCGCGAAGAGCGTCTCGCCGCGCCACCAGAGGAGCGCGGTGGTGGCGCCGTCCGAGACGCGTCCGCCGTCGAGGATCACGGCCTCCTGCGCCCCGTGCCGCTGCGCCTTCTGCCGGAGCGCGCTGAGCCGGTCGATGTCCGGGCCCTTCAGCTGCGGCGCGCGACGCGGATCGGTCTCGGCCGTCGCCACGACGAGCGTGTTCGTCAGCGGAGGCGCGGTCCGGAGACGGAACCGCAGCCGCAGTGCGCCTCTCGCGCGCACCAGTTCGAACCGCGGAAACCAGGCTCCCTCCGACGGAAGGGATGCGGTCCCCGCCTCCCAGAACGCCTCCAGCTCACGGCGGTCGGGGAAGCCCTGCTCGCGCGCGGTCTCCAGGAACCGCCCCCGATGGAGGCCGAGCGCGAGCACACGTCCGTCCCGCACGAGGAACGAGTCCGCCCCCAGCAGCTCCGTCTCGACCAGCTCGCAGTCGTCGCGGACGCGCAACTCGCCACCGGCCCAATCGGCGAGGGTGCTGACCGGTTCGGTGCTGCGCGCGTCCATTCGCCTAGGCTAGCCCGGTGGTCCTCCCGCTCCGCGTGCAGCCCCTCGACACCTGGGTCGACCCGGCGGACGCGTTCGTCGCGCTCTACGGTGCTTCCGACGTAGATGCGGCATGGCTGGACAGCGGGCCGGAGGCGGTGGACGGCCGGTCCTTCATCGGGACCGGGACCCTCTCCGCAACCTCGTCCGTCGCCGGCGGGACGGTGACGGTCGCGGGAGTGACCTCGCCCGGCGACATTCTGGATGCGCTGCGCGAGGATCTGACCGCACGGCGCCATCCCGAACCGTCCGGTCATCCCATCGGATGGTGGGGCCGGCTCGGGTACGAGGCCGGCGCCGCGGCGGCCGGAGCGCCCGTCGCGCTCCCGGCAGCCGCCTCCCCGGGGACGAAGCCGCCCGTCGATGCCGCCTTCCTCCTGGTGGACCGTCTCCTCGCTTTCGAGCACGCGTCCCGGTCCGTCGTCATCGTGGCCCCCGACGACGCGGCCGGCCGCGCCTGGTCGGACGAGGTCGTCCGCACCCTCGGTAGCCCTGCCATCCGCGACTCGGCTCGCCTCTACGAGTCGGCCCGCCCCGTCCCCGCAGCGACGGCCCGCTGGCGCCACGACGACACCGCCTACCTCGCCGCCATCGACGCCTGCCGGGCCGCCATCCGCGCCGGCGACGCGTACCAGCTCTGTCTCACCAACCAGGCCTCGGCTCACACCGGCGCCGATCCGCTCGCCGTGCACCTGCGCCTGCGGAGGGCGAGTCCGGCGCCGTACGGCGGGTTCGTCCGGATCGCTGGGGAGTCGCTGGTGAGCTCGTCGCCCGAGGAGTTCCTCCGGATGGACGCGCACAGACGAGTGCGCACCCGGCCGATCAAGGGCACGCGGCCACGTGGCGCGACGGTCGCCGCCGATCTCGAGCTCCGCGCCGAACTCGAGGCGAGCGAGAAGGAGCGCGCGGAGAACGTCATGATCGTCGATCTCATGCGCAACGACCTGGGGCGGGTCTGCGAGGTGGGATCCGTCGAGGTGAGCCACCTGCTGGCGGTGGAGAGCTATGCGCAGGTGCACCAGCTGGTGTCGACCGTCGAAGGACGGCTCCGGGCGGGACTCACGGCGATGGATGCGGTGGCCGCGTGCTTCCCGGCCGGCTCGATGACCGGAGCGCCGAAGCTGAGCGCCATGCGCATCCTGCATCGGCTCGAGAACGGCCCGCGGGGCGCCTTCGCCGGATGCTTCGGCTACCTCGCACTCGACGGCACGGCCGACCTCGCGATGGTGATCCGCAGCATCCATTTCGCCGACGGCGTCGCCACGATCGGCGCCGGTGGCGGCATCACGGCGCTCTCCGTTCCTTCGGAAGAGCTGGAGGAGGTGCGCGTGAAGGCCCGGGCGCTGTTCGCTGCGGCCGGCCTTGCTAGCTGAGGGGCTCCGGCGAACCGGGGCGGGAACGGACGGGACCGTGCCGAGGTTTAGTACGCTGGGAGTCCGGGCGTCTCGTCGCCCGACACTCTTCCGTGCCGCCGAAATCCCAGCCGCGGCGCGAGGCAACCGAGATTGAGAGTCACGTGGCACACGAGCACGACGCAGCCGGCAGCACGACAGCGAGCATCCCCCAGCCGACGAGCACCCGAGCGACCGCAGAGCAGGCGCCGGGCGAGCAGTACGACTTCGGCGCCATTCAGGACAAGTGGCTTCCGATCTGGGATGAACTGCGCCCCTTCGCGACCGATGACCCTGCGGACAAGCGGCCACGCAAGTACATCCTCGACATGTTCCCGTACCCGTCCGGCGACCTGCACATGGGCCACGCCGAGGCGTATGCGCTGGGCGACGTCGTCGCGCGCTACTGGCGGCAGCAGGGCTTCAACGTGCTGCATCCGATCGGATGGGACGCTTTCGGCCTGCCCGCAGAGAACGCCGCGATCAAGCGGGGCCTCGACCCGCGCGGCTGGACGTACGACAACATCGCGCAGCAGAAGGCGAGCATGCGCCGCTACGCGCCCAGCTTCGACTGGGACCGCGTCCTGCAGACCTGCGACCCGGCGTACTACCGCTGGAACCAGTGGCTGTTCCTGAAGCTGTACGAGAAGGGCCTGGCGTACCGCAAGGCGAGCCAGGTCAACTGGTGCCCGTTCGACCAGACCGTGCTGGCGAACGAGCAGGTCGTGAACGGACGCTGCGAGCGTTGCGACAACCTGGTCACGAAGAAGAAGCTGACGCAGTGGTACTTCCGCATCACCGACTACGCGGACCGCCTGCTGGACGACCTGAACCAGCTGGAGGGCGCCTGGCCCTCGAAGGTCATCTCGATGCAGCGCAACTGGATCGGACGCTCCACCGGCGCGGATGTGACCTTCAGAATCGAGGACCGGGACGAGCCCGTCACCGTCTACACGACCCGTCCGGACACGCTGTACGGCGTGACGTTCATGGTGGTCGCCCCCGACTCCGACCTGGCCGCCGAGCTCATCGAGGGCGCGCGTCCCGAGGTCCGCAAGCGCTTCGACGACTATCTGGATGTGGTGCGCGGCACCACCGAGATGGACCGCCTCAACACCGAGCGCGAGAAGACGGGCGTCTTCCTGGAGCGGCACGCGGTGAACCCGCTGACGGGGGAGCGCATCCCGATCTGGGCGGCCGACTACGTCCTGAGCGACTACGGCCACGGCGCGATCATGGCCGTGCCGGCACACGACCAGCGCGACCTCGACTTCGCGCGCGCCTTCGACCTGCCGGTCCGGATCGTCGTGGACACCACGCAACCCGTGACGGGAGCGATCCCGGTGATCCACACGGACCCGAAGACCGGCGAGCCGATCCTGCCCGAGGAGGCGGCGCTCGAGAGCCCCGCCGAGACCGGTGTGGCGCTGACGGGCGAGGGGCGCCTGATCAACTCGGGGCCGTTCGACGGTCTGAGCAAGTCGAACGCGATTCGTCGCGTGACGGAGGCGCTGCAGGCATCGAAGCTGGGGGCGCCCGCGAAGAACTTCCGGCTGCGTGACTGGCTGATCTCGCGCCAGCGGTACTGGGGCACGCCCATCCCGATCATCCACTGCGAGGAGTGCGGCGAGGTCCCGGTGCCGGAGTCGGAGCTGCCCGTGGAGCTGCCGCCCGCGGAAGGCCTGGACCTGCAGCCGAAGGGCACCAGCCCGCTGGGGGCGGCGACCGACTGGGTCAATGTCGCCTGCCCGAGCTGCGGCGGTCCGGCGAAGCGCGACACGGACACGATGGACACCTTCGTCGACAGCTCCTGGTACTTCCTGCGCTTCCTCTCGCCGCAGGACGACACGCAGGCGTTCGACCCGCGCGAGGCCGAGAAGTGGGCCCCGGTCGACCAGTACGTGGGCGGCGTGTCGCACGCCATCCTGCACCTGCTGTATGCGCGCTTCGTGACCAAGGTGCTGTTCGATCTGGGGTACATCAGCTTCACGGAGCCGTTCACGGCGCTGCTGAACCAGGGCCTGGTGCTGATGGACGGGTCCGCGATGTCCAAGTCGCGGGGCAACCTGGTGAAACTGTCCGAGCAGCTGGACGAGCACGGCGTGGACGCGGTGCGCCTCACGATGGCGTTCGCGGGTCCGCCGGAGGACGACATCGACTGGGCGGACGTGTCGCCGTCGGGCAGCGCGAAGTTCCTGGCACGCGCGTGGCGCATCGCGGATGACGTGACGAGCGCTCCGGACGTCGTGTGGAAGACCGGCGACCCGGCCCTGCGCCGGATCACGCACCGTTTCCTGGCGGATGCGCCGGGTCTGGTGGAGTCGTTCAAGTTCAATGTCGTCGTCGCACGCCTGATGGAGCTGGTCAACGCGACGCGCAAGGCGATCGACACCGGCGTGGGCCCGGCCGACGCTGCCGTGCGCGAGGCCGCCGAGGTGGTCACGATGGCGCTGAACCTGTTCGCGCCGTACACCGCCGAGGACATGTGGAGCAAGCTCGGCTATGAGCCGTCCGTCGCGCTGGCGCAGTGGCGGAAGCCCGACCCGACCCTGCTGATCGAGGAGTCCGTCACGGCAGTGGTGCAGGTCGACGGCAAGGTCCGCGACCGGCTCGACGTGTCGCCGAAGATCTCGTCCGACGAGCTCGAAGGGATCGCCCGGGGATTGGATGCGGTGCGCCGGTCGGTCGGCGACCGCGAGATCGTGAACGTGATCGTCCGCGCGCCGCGCCTGGTCAACATCGCGACCAAGCCGCGCGGCTGAGGTCGTGCGCGAGCGCCGGGATGTCGTCCACAGCCCGGCGCTCTCGCTGTTTCTCCACTGATTCGTTCGTATCCGGCCGTCGGATCGCCGTGATTCCTACCGTGGAGGGATGCCACACCACGCCGACCTCCCCGCCGTAGACCCGCAGGACGCGGCTCCCGACGGACGCGCATCCCGGGGTCTGCGCGTGGGCGTCGGTGCGGCGGTGGTGCTGCTCATCGTCGCCGCAGTGGTGGCCGTCCTCGTCTCCGCGACCGCGCAGCGCGGCACATCGGTCGGGGTTCCGACGGGGTTCGGCGGTTCGTTCTCGTCGTCCGCGCCTCCGTTGGGCGTTCCGGTGCCGAGCGGCTCGCCCCGGGCCACCATCCTCGTGCATGTCACGGGCGCCGTTCGCAAGCCCGGTCTGGTCTCGCTCGGCCCGGGGGCGCGGGTCGTGGATGCGGTGGCCGCGGCGGGCGGCATGGCCGACGATGCGGATCCCGCGGCGATCAACCTCGCGCGACCGGTGGCCGACGGAGAGCAGCTGGTGGTCCGCCGCGTGGGGGAGCCGCCGCTCGTGGGCGGCACCGCGGTGACGGGCGGCGCGGGCCCCGACGCGGCGCCGGTCGCCGGACCCGTGAATCTCAACACGGCGAGCGCAGCCGAGCTGGAGACGCTGCCGCGCATCGGCCCCGCGCTTGCGCAGCGGATCCTCGACTGGCGGCAGGCCAACGGCCGCTTCGCGCAGGCGTCCGACCTGTTGAAGGTCTCGGGCATCGGTCAGAAGCTGTTCGACGGCCTCAAGGATCGGCTGGTGGTCTGATGCCGGACCTCCGGCTCGCGCTTCCTGCGGTGGCACTGTGGATCGCATGCGGCGTGCTGATCGGCATACCGCAGTTCGCAGCCGTGGTCGCGATTCTCACCGCGGTCGCCGCCGCGGGTACGCTCGCCGGCCTCGGCATCGTGTCCATCGCGACGCGGCGTCGTCTCCGCGGCGCCTTCCTGCCGCTGATCGCAACGCTGCTGGCAGCCGTCGCCGTCGGGTCGGCGATCGTGGCGGCGCAGGCTCCGGGCCGCCTCTCCGCCGAACTGGACGCCCTGGCCGACCACTCCGAGCAGGTGCAGGTGCTCGTTCGCGTGGACAGGGCGCCGCAGCCCAGGGGCACCGGCTTCGGGGGAGACGCGCAGTGGGCACTCCGCGGCCGAACGGTGGGAGGCTCGGCTTCGATCCCGGTGTCCGTCCGATTCGGCGGGAGCGAGCAGGAGGCGCGCAGGGACGCCCTGGGCGCCGTCCTCCGGGTCAACGGTGCGGTGCAGCGGAACGAACCAGGAGAGGCGACCAGCTACACGATCCGTGCCGTCGGCCGGAACGCCGTCGCACTCGTCGAGGCTCCGCCGCCGTGGCTGTCCTGGGCCGGGGCGGTGCGAACCGACTTCGCAGCAGCTGCGGCCACCACCGCCGGCGATGGCGGAGCGCTCCTGCCTGGTCTCGCCATCGGCGACGAGACCGCTGTCTCCGCCGAGCTCGACGCGGCGATGAAGGCTTCATCGCTCAGTCATCTCACGGCCGTGTCCGGCGCGAACTGCGCCCTGGTGATCGCTCTGGTCTTCGCCCTGGCGCGCCTCGTCGGGTTCGGCCGTCGCGCACGGGTCGTCGCCGCGGCGCTTGCTCTGCTGGGCTTCGTGGCGCTCGTCGGACCGGGCGCGAGCGTCATCCGGGCCGCCGCGATGGCGGCGGTGCTCCTCATCGGACTGGCGCGCGGGCGTCCGGCCGACGGCGTGCCGGCCCTCTCTCTCGCACTGATCGTGCTCGTCATCCACGATCCGTGGCTCGCCCGGGACTACGGTTTCGCTCTCTCCGCCCTGGCGACCGCCGGCCTGCTCGTGCTGGCCGGCCCGCTCGGCAGGATGTTCGCCCGCTGGATGCCACGCTCGCTCGCGCTGGCCGTGGCCGTTCCCACCGCGGCTCAACTGGCGTGCCAACCGGTCCTCATCCTCCTGACGCCGACCATCCCCCTCCTCGGGATACCGGCGAACCTGCTGGCGGAGCCCGCCGCACCCGTGGCGACGGTCCTCGGGTGCCTCGCCTGCGCCGTGCTTCCGTGGGCGCCCGGCCTCGGCGATGCGCTCGTCCGGCTCGCGTGGATTCCGTCGGCCTGGATCGCACAGGTGGCCTCGTTCGCCAGCAGCCTGCCCGGTGCGGCGCTTCCCTGGGCGCCCGGACTGCTCGGCGTCCTGTCAAGCGCCGGCATCCTCGTCGCGGTGGCCGTGCTCGTCCTGGCCAGGGGCGCACCGCGCGCGGTGTCGGCGACAGCGATCGTGGCGCTGTGCGCAGGTGCCGTCGTCTATGTCGGCGCCCTGGGCGGAGGCGTCGCTGGCCGCGCCCTCGCGATCCCTGCCGATTGGCAGATTGCGGCCTGCGATGTCGGTCAGGGTGACGGACTCCTGCTGCGCGACGGGGATGCGGTCGGCATGATCGACGTCGGGCGGAAGCCGGAGCCGGCGGCCGCCTGCCTCGACCGCCTCGGCATCACCCGGCTGGACTTCCTGCTCCTCACCCACTTCGATGCGGACCACGTCGGGGGAGTGGCCGGTGTCGCGTCCCGGGCGCAGCGCGCCATCGTCCAACGCCCGGTGCGCGACGCCGACGAGCGGACCCTCGCCATCCTTCGCTCGGCCGGCGTTCCGATCGAGCAGGGCCACGCGGGACTCTCCGGCCATCTCGGAGAACTCAGCTGGCGGCTCCTCTGGCCGCCGGGGCCCGGCGAGACACCCGCCGGAACGGACACCGGCAACGCGGGCAGCCTCACGATCGAGGCGGAGGGGAGGGGAATCCGCTCGATCTTTCTCGGCGACCTCGGAGAGGAGGCGCAGGACGCACTTCTCGCCACCGGCGCGGTCCGTCCGGTCGATCTGGTGAAAGTTGCTCACCACGGCTCGGCGGACCAGAGCCCGGCGTTCTATCGAGCGCTCGGCGCGCGCCTCGGGCTGATCTCCGTCGGTGTGGACAACGGCTACGGCCATCCGACCCGGCGTGCTCTGCAGATCCTCAGGGACGACGGCACCGCGATGGCCCGCACCGACGAGCAGGGGCTGCTGCTCGTGTCGCCGGGCTCGCCGGGGTCGCCGGGCATGAGTGTCTGGAGCGAACGGCAGGCCGCGGACACTGCCGGTGGTCGCCTCTATCCTGGATACGAACGAGGAGGAACGTGGCGACCAGAGGCAGCAGCAGAAGCGGTGCGTCCAAGACCCGCGCCGCCGCAAGCGCGATTCCGCAGGTTCCGTGGAACCAGGTGCGCGCGGCACCGGTGGTTCTCGTCAGCGGAGCGGAATCGTTCCTCGCCGAGCGGGCGATCCGGACGCTGCGGGACACGCTCAAGGCTGCTGATCCCAGCCTCGAGATCAGCGACCTGCACGCGGGCGACTACGCACCCGGAGAACTGCTCACCCTCGCGAGCCCCTCCCTGTTCGACGAGCCGCGGCTCATCCGCGTGGAGGCGGTCGAGAAGTGCAACGACGCGTTCCTCGCCGACATGCTCCGCTACCTGGACGAACCGGCCGACGGCACCGTCGTGACCCTCCGGCATGGCGGCGGTGTGCGCGGCAAGAAGCTGCTCGACGCGATCCGGGCCGGCTCTGGCGGCGGGATCGAGGTGGTGTGCGCCGAACTGAAGAAGGACGCGGAGAAGTACGACTTCGCACAGGCGGAGTTCGCCGCGGCCGGGCGCAAGGTCACACCGGGCGCGCTCCGCGCGATCACCTCGGCGTTCTCCGACGATCTGGCCGAGCTCGCGGCGGCGTGCCAGCAACTGCTGTCCGATTCGGCCGAGCAGATCAGCGAGGCCACCGTCGACAAGTACTACCGCGGACGGGTCGAGACGAACGCGTTCCAGGTGGCCGACGCTGCCATCGCGGGGCGCCACGGCGAGGCGCTCGTCACGATGCGTCACGCCCTCGCATCCGGAGCCGACCCGGTGCCGATGGTAGCCGCATTCGCGAGCAAACTCCGCACCATGGCCAAGGTCTCCGGCTCTCGCGGCGGCTCCGGACAGCTGGCTCAGCAGTTCGGCCTCGCCCCCTGGCAGGTGGACCGTGCACGCCGTGACCTCCAGGGCTGGACCGAGGACGGCCTCGGCCGTTGCATCGAACTGCTCGCCGAGACCGACGCCAATGTCAAAGGCGGCGGCCGCGACCCCGTCTTCGCACTGGAGCGCATGATCCGCATCATCAGTGCCCGCGGCCGCGACTGAGGGGTCGGTCCGGCTGCCCGCGGCCGCGACCGAGGGGCCGGTCCGTCCGCCCCCGGCGGCGACGGAGCCGGCGTGGGGCCGCGCTTGAGCGCAGGCCCGCCCGAGGCCCGGGCGCACATGCAGCGAGCCCCCGCTCGGACCGATGGTCCGGAACGGGGGCTCGCTAGCGGCGCGGGACAGGGCCCGCGGGCGGTCGCTGCTTAGAGCGCGGCGACCTGCTTGGCGATGGCCGACTTGCGGTTCGCCGCCTGGTTCTTGTGGATGACGCCCTTGCTGGCCGCCTTGTCGATCTTCTTGGCGGCGAGACGCAGCGCCGCGGTCGCCTTCTCCTTGTCGCCGGCGACGACGGCCTCACGGGTCGCGCGGATGGCGGTCTTGAGCTGGCTCTTGACGGCCTTGTTGCGCTCCTGCGCCTTCTTGTTGGTGCCGTTGCGCTTGATCTGCGACTTGATGTTTGCCACGAGTGGTCACTTTCGTTGTGGATGAGTTAGGGATGTGCCGCTCAGCGGAGAGGGCGCCTTGCGGCGTTTCGTGCGGACACATCCACACGCAAGCCAACAAACAACATTACCAGCGACGACCCGGTCCCGGCAAAACGATGCATATCTCCGGGGCTTCGGCTGCTATACGCGGGCCGGCGCGTACGAGCCGACGAGCAGCTCTTCCAGCAAAGCGGGACCGTTCGGCTCCCAGCCGAGGTCGATCCGTGGCTTGATGCCGCGCGCCTGCTGGTCGAGCAGCAGCGCATCGGCGAGCAGTGCGCCGAGACGGGACCGGGTCTCCTCCACCGGCTCGGGCAGCACGCCGCCGGCCACATCGGCGGCTTGAGCGGCGACCTCGCCCAGCTCGCGCACGGTCGGGTTCTGACCGCCGGCGCCGATGTACCTCTCCCCGGCGCTCCCGTGCTCCAACGCGAGCACGTACAGCGCCGCGAGATCGTCGACGTGCACGGTCGCCCAGTGCTGCGTGCCGTCGCCGATCAACCGCAGGGCCGGCATCGCACCATCGGCGCGGGGCGCGTCCACGATCAGGTTCGGCAGTCCCTTTCCGTGCCCGTAGACGATCGACGGAACGACCACCATGCCGCGGACGTCGGCGGCGCCGAGGACCGCGCCCTCACCGCTGGTACGCCAGGCGGTGATCGCCGGCGGGTCGGCCGGCGCGTCCTCGGTGATGTCGTCGTTCGAGCCGTACGTCCAGATGCCGCCGGTGTGGACGAACGGCTTGTCCGAGCCCGCGAGGGCCGCCAGGACGGCGGGGACGAGCACAGCATCCACCTCCCGGGAGGACGCCAGGTGGATGACGCCGTCCGCTTCCTGTGCAGCGTGCTGGACGAAGGCTGCGTCGCCGGCGTCTCCCACCAGCGGGGTGGCGCCCGCCGCCTGGACGGCGTTCGCCTTGTCCTGGTCGCGGACGAGAGCGGTGACGGTGTGGCCCTCGTCGAGGAGCCGGGGCAGGACGGAGGTTCCGATGAAGCCGGTCGCGCCGGTGAGGAGAACGTTCATATCGTCCACAACGCGACGACGCCGCGGACATTCCCCAGATCTCCCGCTCCGGTGGGCTGCGGTCATGTCCCGCGTAGGCTCGATCCATGACCAGCACCAGCATCGCCATCGTCAACGGTTATGTCGTCCCCGTGGCCCAGGAGCCCATCGAGAACGGCGTCGTCCTCATCCAGGACGGTGTCATCCAAGCGGTCGGCCCGGCGAGCGATGTCGCGGTTCCCGACGGTGTGACCGTGGTGGATGCGGCGGGCCGCTGGGTGCTCCCCGGCTTCATCGAGGCGCACGGCCACGTCGGCATCCACGAGGAGGCGAACGGGCCCGCTGGCGACGACACCAATGAGATGACGACACCGAACACGGCAGCGGTCCGGGCGATCGACGCGATCAACATCGACGACGAGGGATTCCGGGATGCGCTCTCCGGAGGCGTCACGTCGGTCGTCGTCAAGCCGGGGTCGGGCAATCCGATCGGCGGGCAGACGGTGGCCATCAAGACCTGGGGCGGTCGGACCATCGACGAGCAGGTGATCCACGAGGCGGTGAGCGTCAAGTCGGCGCTCGGCGAGAACCCGAAGAGGGTGTACGGAGCCAAGAACGTCACGCCGAGCACCCGGCTGGGTGTTGCGATGGTCATCCGCGAGGCGTTCGTGGCCGCCCAGAACTACCGGGCGAAGCGCGATGACGCCCTGCTGGAGGGCAAGCCGTTCGACCGCGACCTGGCGCTGGAGACCCTCGTGCGCGTGCTGGACGGCGAGCTGGCGTGGGATCAGCACACGCACCGCCACGACGACATCGCCACAGCTCTGCGATTGGCGGACGAGTTCGGCTACCGTCTCGTGGTCAACCACGGGACCGAGGCGCACAAGATCGCGGACGTTCTGGCCGAGCGCGACATCCCCGTCATCTTCGGCCCCATGTTCACCTCGCGCTCGAAGGTCGAGCTGCGCGACCGCGCCATCGCGAACCTCGCGACCTTGGCGAAGGCGGGCGTCCGGGTCGCCATCACGACGGATCACCCGGTCGTCCCGATCAACTTCCTCGTGTACCAGGCCGCCCTCGCCGTGAAGGACGGACTGCCGCGCGAGACGGCGCTGGAGGCGCTGACCGTGAACCCGGCTGCGTTCCTCCGCCTCGACGACCGGGTCGGCTCGTTGACCCCGGGCCTCGACGGCGACGTGGTGATCTGGTCGGGCGATCCGCTGGATGTCACCTCCCGGGCCGAGCACGTCTACATCCGGGGCGCCGAGGTCTTCCGCTGGGAGGACGGCCGGGGCCGGGTCGTGGAGCGCGCCGAGCGGTTCGCCTGAGCGGGCGACGCCCAGCCGCCGGGGTTCATGGGAGAATGGCCGGACGATGTCACCACGAGCTCTCCAGGCCCTCGAGCCCGCCGCGACCGACCCGGCCTCCCTCCGCAATTTCTGCATCATCGCCCACATCGACCACGGCAAGTCGACCCTGGCCGACCGCATGCTGCAGATCACCGGTGTGGTCTCCGACCGGGACATGCGTGCCCAGTACCTGGACCGGATGGACATCGAGCGCGAGCGCGGCATCACGATCAAGAGCCAGGCCGTCCGCATGCCCTGGGAGGTCGACGGCCGGCCGTTCGCCCTCAACATGATCGACACCCCCGGCCACGTCGACTTCACGTACGAGGTCTCACGTTCGCTCGCAGCCTGCGAGGGCGCCATCCTGCTCGTGGATGCGGCACAGGGCATCGAGGCGCAGACCCTCGCCAACCTCTACCTTGCCCTCGAGAACGACCTCACCGTCATCCCGGTCCTGAACAAGATCGACCTGCCCGCCGCAGACCCCGAGAAGTACTCGCAGGAGCTCGCCAGCCTCATCGGCGGCCGCCCGGAGGACGTGCTGCGCGTGTCCGGCAAGACGGGGATGGGCGTCGAAGCGCTCCTCGACCGGGTCGTCGCCGAGATCCCGGCGCCGGTCGGCGTCGCCGACGCGCCGGCCCGCGCGATGATCTTCGACTCCGTCTACGACAGCTATCGCGGCGTGGTCACCTACGTGCGCATGGTCGACGGAAGCCTGAAGCCGCGCGAGCGCATCCAGATGATGTCCACCAGGGCCACGCACGAGATCCTGGAGATCGGCGTGTCCTCGCCGGAGCCGACTCCCTCCCAGGGGTTGAGCGTCGGTGAGGTCGGCTACCTGATCACCGGGGTGAAGGACGTCCGCCAGTCCAAGGTCGGCGACACCATCACGACGGCGTCGAAGCCCGCGACCCAGGCACTGGCCGGCTACACGGAACCGAAGCCGATGGTCTTCTCGGGCCTGTACCCGATCGACGGCAGCGACTACCCCGAGTTGCGCGAGGCCCTCGACAAGCTGAAGCTCTCGGACGCCGCGCTCGTCTACGAGCCCGAGACGTCGGTCGCGCTGGGGTTCGGCTTCCGCTGCGGCTTCCTCGGCCTCCTGCACCTCGAGATCATCACCGAGCGCCTGTCCCGCGAGTTCGGCCTCGACCTGATCACCACGGCGCCGAGCGTGATCTACGAGGTCACGACCGAAGACAAGAAGACCGTCACGGTGACCAATCCGAGCGAGTTCCCGGGCGGCAAGATCGAGAAGGTCGAGGAGCCGGTGGTCAAGGCCGCCATCCTCGCGCCCAAGGACTACGTCGGCGTCATCATGGAACTGTGCCAGAGCCGCCGAGGTTCGCTGCTCGGCATGGACTACCTCGGTGAGGACCGCGTCGAGATCCGCTACACCATGCCCCTCGGCGAGATCGTGTTCGACTTCTTCGACCAGCTCAAGTCCAAGACCGCGGGCTACGCCTCCCTCGACTACGAGCCGTTCGGCGAGCAGGCCGCAGACCTCGTGAAGGTCGACATCCTGCTGCAGGGCGAGACGGTGGATGCGTTCAGCGCGATCGTCCACCGCGACAAGGCCTACGCCTACGGCACGATGATGGCGTCGCGTCTGCGGGAGCTCATCCCGCGCCAGCAGTTCGAGGTCCCCATCCAGGCGGCCATCGGAGCGCGCATCATCGCTCGCGAGAACATCCGCGCGATGCGCAAGGACGTCCTCGCCAAGTGCTACGGCGGCGACATCACGCGAAAGCGCAAGCTGCTCGAGAAGCAGAAGGAGGGCAAGAAGCGCATGAAGATGGTCGGCCGCGTCGAGGTCCCCCAGGAAGCGTTCATCGCCGCCCTCTCCGGCGACACGGAGAAGTCCAAAGACAGCAAAAAATAGTCTCATCTTCCGAGCCGAGGGTGAGCGACACACGCCCTCCTCGATGGTACGTCGTCGCTGATGCGAGAATCGCCGTGTGGTTCGAAAGTTCAGGCCGACATTCAGTGAGATTGCCGCAGACGCGCGCCTTCGCCCTCAAGGTTCTGAAGTTCGAGGCGCGCATGGGGTCCGGCCGGGAAGGTTCAACCTAGCCGGAGAGTTTTTCGACCCGATCGGCTCTCGTCTTGACCTGCGCGAAACCGAGATATCGCCTGCTCGGGCCCTAGTGGCGGTTAAGGCAGGTGCCTTGCTGGCTTTCGAGGCGTGCGGGTGCGGCGGTGACGGAGTCGCAGGATGTGAGATCGAATGGTTCGAGTCGAAAGAGGTCGTCGACTCGGCAGGGATCGGCGAACCGGTCTTCGTCAACCTGCACGGGTCGCCGACATGGATCGACCTGTGGGCAGGAGGGAACCGAAGGGTTGTCTTCGCGCACGGCGATGTGAGATGGGGATCCGTCCTGCATTGAGCGCACGTCTTTCACGCTGTCGTCGCCCCACTTGGCCGCTCGTGGGCGCGACGGCTCCGGAATCGAGCGGGTCCTGGAACCGCAGTGAGGACTGTGCGCTGTGCATAACGACGAAGGCCCCCGACTGAGCGAGAAGCTCGGCCGGGGGGCCTTTCGCGCGTGAGCGGGGCGTCGAGAAGTTGTCATGGGCGTTCGTAGGATGTGGGTATGGGGACGAATCCGCATTTCCTTAATCCGGCCGGACGCCTGTACGAGTTCATGTCGGCAACACTCGCCGCGCCGGATCAAATGCAGCTCGTGGACGCATGGGGCAGCTACGTGGGCTCCTCTGCCGAGGGAGAGCCCTCGCGTTTCCTCGCGGGAATGGGCGCCCTTTTGTCGTTGCCCAGCCAGGTGCGCGACAGAGTCGATGCGCTTCCAGGGCGTCCGATCCCGGGCAAGGCCCAGCTCGTTCGAGGGGTCGCCCCGGCGGAGCAAGTGCTTTCGCACGCCTGGAGGGCCGCGGGTATGCAGGTCGGACAGACTCGGCACCTTTTCGACCGAGGACACCTTACGGACCTTGAAACATGCAGTCAGGTGCTGAATCACGCGGCGGGCGTTGAGGAAGCCGATGACGAGTCCCGCTTCGATCGCGTGTCCGGCGAGGGCGACACGGCAGAGCCGGGAGCGGAGACTCCGCTGGAGGCTGTCCGCCGCCTAGCACAAGAGATACTCGACGAGGCGTTCGCGGCGAATTTGCCTGGTCCCGTTGCAGCGGCTTTCGCAGAGTACGCGCACGCGATCATCCGGTCCGTTGACCTTTTCCACTTGACAGGTCCTGAGGGAGTTACGCGCGAGTATGAGCGCTTCCTCGGCGGCCTGATACGCGATCCGGAACTGTACGAGGCGATGCGGAATAACCCGGGAATTCGAGACAGGGTCAAGGCGATCGCCAAGTTCATCACTGTCGTGGGAACTGCCGTCCTAGTACCTGCGAACGTCGCTCTGGGCTACACGCACATATATGCAGCCCTGACGACGCTGCTTGGGGGCTAGAACGGAATGGGTCTCGTACGACAAAGGGCCCCCGCCGAGCTTCTCGCTCGATCGGGGGCCTTCTGCGTCAGTGACCTACTTCGTCTTGTCGTTCAACTTGTAGGTCATGTGCGGCTTTGGCGTCGGCGGGAAGGGCTCGCCCTTCACCGACGTGACTTCCTGGCCCGTGTTGCCGCCTCGGGGGCCGACGAGCCCCCACTGGCCGCTTGTGGGCACCGTCTGTCCTGGCTTGAAGCCATTGTTCTTGCTGGCCATGAGTGTTTTCTCTCTGGTGCACTCAGGCTTCCCCCTCCGGCGTGCCGCGTGTGGAATCTCCACCTCACGACGCCGTCGAAGGGTTAGTCTGGAGAAGATCGACCGGCAAGAAGATCAGCCCAGACCCCGGAAGCCCTGACTCGTTCCCTGAGCGGTGTGCCTTCGGGGTCTCGTGCTACCAGGACCATCTTCGCGGCTATCGCTGACATTCCAAGCGCGACACGCCGAGAACCAATACCGGTTCCGGAGTCGCGGATCCGCTAGATTTGTGGGCTTTTTCCGCCGCAGGCCGTTGTGCGCCGCGCTGTGCTGGCGCGTGCAGCCTCGCCAGTGCTTCGCCATTTGTTGAAAACCTCAGACCCACGCGGACACGGCGAAGCCATGCCGGTTCGGGCGCCCGGCGCGGCGCGTGTGGCGTACTGGGCGCACGATCAGGTGCTCGGGACCGCGAGCGGAGGACCTCGCAATGCGGCACGTTCGGTGCTTGAGTGGTGAGAGTGGAACGTCCCAAGGGATTTCAGCGGGTAGTGCTGATCGTTCTGTTGGTTCTAGTCATCGCTTTCTCCTTTTACTTCGTTATGCAGCATCCGTTTGGGCACCCTAGGGAAATGCGTGCTCCGTGAACAGACGAAGAAGAGTCTTCTGGACCGCGCTGATCGGGACCATTGTCGTCCTAGCGATCGTGTACGTACTGGTCCGCCACTAGCGTTCCACCAATTGGGAGGCCGCTAGGTGTTCGCTCTGAGGACACGGAGAAGAAGTAGGCGAGAGAGGCGACTAACCGCGTCGGTAGGCGTTCACCACGACGCCCGACGCCAGCCGCCGCGAGTCGCGGAGCGTGAGCCGAGACCGGGGGAAGCCGTTCCCGAACAGCTTCTTGCCCGTCCCGAGCACCAGCGGATAGACGCAGAGCCGGTACTCGTCGATGAGGTCGTGCTCCGCGAGAGTGCGCACCAGCTCGGTGCTGCCCCAGATCCGGATCTCGCCGCTCACCTCGGTGCGCACGCGCGAGACCGCGCCGGCGACGTCCGGACCGAGCAGGTAGGAGTTCTTCCAGGCCAGCTCGCCGCGGGTGCGGGACGCGACGTACTTCGGGATGCGGTTGTACCGCTTCGTCAGCTCTCCCTCGAGCCCCGGTGCCGCCTCGTCCCAGACACCCCAGGAACCGGCGAAGATGTCGTACGTCTTGCGGCCGAGCAGGAGCGCCTGCGTCCGCCGCTCCCACTCCAGAATCAGCTCGCCGCCCTCGCCGGTGTCGTGCTGAGCGTCGTAGTCCATCGCCCAGCCGCCGAGATCGAAGCCGCGCTCACGGTCCTCGTCCGGACCTCCGCCGCCCTGCACGACGCCGTCGAGGGTGATGAACGCCTGCACCACGATCGTGCCCATCCTGGTCCTTCCTTCTCTACGAGTAGACCACCCGCGGCGGCCGGACGGGAGACCCGTTTCGCTAACGCTCCCGAGATGACGGAAGATGAATACATGCGCCGCGCGACGTTCACCGACCAACCCGTCACGTACGGGGCGGTCGGAGGCACCCAGGCGGCCGACCTGCTCTACTACCCGCCCAAGGGATACAAGCCGCTCGAGCGCAGCATCCGGCTCGGCAGCGGGGACGAGCGCTTCGAGACGGCGGCGACCGCCCTGATGGCCTGGGGAGTGCAGAAGGGCAGCGGCATCCAGGTCACGAACGTGAACGAGGGCACCGGGGTCCAGTACGAGGGCATCGAGTTCGGCGCGGACGGCACCCCGGTCCGCATGCGCGAGAACCGGCCCGAGGAGGACGTGTTCTCGGATGACGGCACGCCCTTCGTTCGCAACGGGATGACGGCGGTGCTGAAGGTCCCGTTCGGCCCGTTCCGCGTCTCCGCGCCGATCCGGGTCGTGTACGTCATCGACGAACCGCACCGGCGCGGGTTCGCGTACGGGACGCTGAAAGGGCATCCCGAGAGCGGCGAGGAGCTGTTCCTGGTCGAGCAGCACGACGACGGGACGGTGTGGTTCGTCGTGCGGGCGCTGTCCCGGCCCTCCAATGCGTTCTACCGGCTCGGCTCGCCGGTGCTTGCGATAGTGCAGCGCCGGTACACCGCGAAGTACCTGCGGGCGCTGCATCCCGCGAGCTCCGCCTGATGCCCAGCATTCTCCCGCTCGGCGATCCGGCGCCCTCCGACGGCCTGCTGCCCGCGACCGCCGCCGACGGAGCGTCGGCGCGCGACTTCGGTGTGTACCTGCACGTCCCGTTCTGCCGGGTGCGCTGCGGGTACTGCGACTTCAACACCTACACCGCGACGGAGCTGCGCGGCGTCTCGCAGTCGGACTACGCCGGTCACGCGGTCCGCGAGGTGGAGTTCGCCTCCGGCGTCCTCCGCGACAGCGGCATCCCCGAGCGGCCGGTGTCCACGGTGTTTTTCGGCGGCGGCACGCCGACCCTGCTCCCGCCCGGCGACCTCGCGGCGATGCTCGGTGCGGTCCGTGACGCGTGGGGGCTCGCCGACGGCGCCGAGGTGACGACCGAGGCGAACCCGGACTCGGTGGATGCGGACGATCTCCGCCGCCTCGCAGCTGCCGGATTCACCCGCGTGTCGTTCGGGATGCAGTCCGCTGTCCCGCACGTGCTGGCCACGCTGGAGCGCACCCACGATCCGGCGCGCATCCCCCTCGTCGTCGGCTGGGCGCGGGACGCCGGCCTGCAGGTGAGCCTGGACCTCATCTACGGCACGCCGGGGGAGTCGCTCGACGACTGGTCCCGGAGCCTCGACACGGCGCTCGCCTGCGAGCCCGACCACCTGTCGGCCTACGCGCTCATCGTCGAACCCGGAACCAAGCTCGCCCGCCAGATACGCTCCGGGGAGGTCGCCGAGCCGGACGACGACCTCGAGGCGGACATGTACGAGTCGGCGGACGTGCGGCTCGCCCAGGCCGGCTACGACTGGTACGAGGTGAGCAACTGGGCGAGGGATGCGGCACACCGCTCCCGCCACAACCTCGCCTACTGGCTGGGCCACGACTGGTGGGGCATCGGTCCGGGTGCGCACAGCCATGTCGGCGGCGTCCGCTGGTGGAACGTGAAGCATCCCGCCGCCTACGCCCAGCGGGTGCTCGTGGGGGAGTCGCCCGCCGCCGGCCGCGAGACGCTCGACGTCGAGACGCGCCGGGTGGAGCGGGTGCTGCTCCTCAGCCGCATCCGCGACGGTTTGCGCACGAGCGAGCTGGTCGACGCCGGCCGTCGCGCGGTCCCCGCCCTGATCGCGGACGGCCTGATCGACGGAAGAGCCGCCCTCCGCGGGTCGATCCTGCTGACTCTGCGGGGGCGGCTCCTCGCCGACGCCGTGGTGCGGCGCCTGCTGGCGGACGAGGCGGCCTGAGCCGCCTGCACCACTAGCTCACGAACCGGATCGCGATCGGGTACGTGTAGTACTCGCCCTGGTTCGCCTTCACGGCGGCGATAATGCTGAAGACGATGTCGATCACCCACGCGGCGAGGATCACGAAGAATCCGACGAAGACGAGCGACAGGATGACTCCCACCACGTAGGCGATGAAGATGGTGATCTGGAAGTTGAGCGCCGTCGCGCTGTGCGCGCGCACGAAGGGCCCCCGGTCCTTCAGCACGAGGTAGCCGATCAGCGCCGGTATCCAGCTGAACAGGATGCCGCCTGCATGGATCAGCGTCGCCCAGAGCTTCTCGTCGGCCGGGCTCAGCTGAGGCTGGCCGCCGCCGTACGGCTGCTGCGGCGGCGGAGGCGGGGGTGTCGCGGACATGCGGGGGTTCTCCTCTGGACTGGCAACTCTGCTGGCAGCGCCGTGCGGGGGCAGGCGTGTTCGTCCGCACCAGCCTAAGGCGCTGGTCCACGGCGCGAGAAGACCCCGGGCGGGTTCGCCCTACTTGATGAACCGGAAGTTCATCGGGTAGCGATACGTCCCTCCGCTGTTCACGCGGACGAAGCCCAGGATCGAGAACACCAGGTTCAGGATGTACAGAGCCCACGGGATCAGCAGGCCGAAGATCAGATAGCCGATACCGAACGTGAAGCTGCCGACGATGATCCCGATGATCTGCGACGCCACCCACGCGATGATCCACGTGATCTGCCAGTTGAGGGCTTCCTTGGCCTCCTGGTCGGTCAGGCGTCCGCGGTCCTTGAACACGAGCCAGATGATCAGGGACGGAAGGAACCACAGGATGCCGCCCAGGTGCGCGAACGACGCCCACTGCTTGTCCTGTGCCGGGTCGAGTGGTGCTGCCGCGGCGTAGGGCTGCTGCGGCCCGGCTGCCGGCTGCGCGTACGGCTGCTGGGGCGGGACGTTGGAGTACGGCTGCTGGGGTGGCACGTTGCCGGTCGGCTGCTGCGGCGGCACGCCGCCGGGCTGCTGCGGAGGGACGCCTCCGATGGGGTCGGAGGGCTGGTTCGGGTCTGTCATCGGCGGAACCCTTTCGTGATCGGTTACAACACTGTCGAACCGGTGCACATACGGTACTGCCGCCGTGTCTCAGGCAGCAATCACCTGGCGGGTGTTTCTGCGCGGTAGCATTGGCACTCAGGAACAGCGAGTGCTAATCGGTCGACGGGAGGCGGAGATGGTCTCAGAACGCAGCCTCGAAGTGCTGCGCGTCATCGTTCAGGATTACGTGGCGTCTCGCGAGCCGGTCGGGTCCAAGAGCATCGTGGAGCGGCACTCCTTCGGAGTCTCGGCCGCGACCATCCGCAACGACATGGCGCTGCTGGAGGAGGAGGACCTGATCGCGGCCCCGCACACGTCCTCGGGCCGCGTCCCCACGGACAAGGGCTACCGCCTGTTCGTCGACCACCTGGCCGAGATGCGCCCGCTCACCTCCGCGCAGCGCGCGGCCATCGAGACCTTCCTCGGGCAGTCGGCCGATCTGGATGATGTGCTCTCGCGAACCGTGCGGCTGCTGTCCCAGCTCACCAACCAGGTCGCGCTCGTGCAGTATCCCTCGGTGGCGCGCTCGCGCATCCGCCACATCGAGCTCGTCGCGATGTCGCCCCACCGCCTGCTCAGCGTTCTGATCACCGATTCGGGCGCCGTCGAGCAGCGGGTCATCGACCTGGGCTTCGATCTCGGCGACGAGGAGGTCGCGGAGATCCGCGGCGCGATCAACGGAGCGGCGGCGGGACTCACTCTCGCCGAGGCGGCAGCGCGCCTGCGCGAGCTGCCCGCAGCGCTCACCGATCGCACGCGTCCGCTGGTGGAGCCGGTGGCAAGCGCCCTGCTCGACCAGATCGCGGCCAACCGCCAGGAGAAGCTGGTCATGGCGGGCGCCGCGAACCTGGTGCGCACCGAGCTCGACTTCCCGGGAACCATCACGCCGGTGCTCGAGGCGATCGAGGAGCAGGTGGTCCTGCTGCGCCTCTTCGACGAGATGGCCACCGACCAGCACGGCGTCGCCGTGAGCATCGGCCGCGAGAACACGGGTTTCGGCCTGACGGAAGCCTCCGTCCTCTCCAGCGGTTACAGTGCGGCGGGATCGGATGTGGCCCGGGTGGGCCTGCTCGGTCCGCTCCGCATGGACTACTCCGGAAACATGGCGGCCGTCCGTGCGGTCGCCCGCTACCTCTCGCGGCTGCTCGGCGACCAGTAGGCCGCACGCCGCCGGCGAACACCACACGAAATCGATAAGAAGAAGGAACAGCCCCACGTGGCCGACCACTACGAAGTCCTGGGCGTCGAGCGCGACGCCAGTCCCGACGAGATCAAGAAGGCGTACCGCCGCCTGGCGCGCGAACTGCATCCGGATGTGAATCCCAGTTCGGAGGCCCAGGAGCGGTTCAAGCTCGTCACCCACGCGTATGACGTGCTGAGCGACCCGCAGCAGCGGCAGCAGTACGACCTGGGGGACTCGCGCGGCTTCGGCGGGGCGGGCGGTGGCGATTTCGCCGGCTTCAGCGACATCTTCGAAACGTTCTTCGGCGGGGGCGGGGGAGCGTCGCGCGGTCCGCGGTCCCGGCGCGAGCGCGGACAGGATGCGCTGCTGCGCGTCGAGATCGACCTCGACGAGGTCATCTTCGGAACCCACCGCGATCTCGAGGTGGATACGGCCGTCGTCTGCGAGACCTGCAACGGCTCCTGCTGCCAGCCGGGCACCCGCCCGGTGACCTGCGACATCTGTCACGGGACGGGCAGCATCCAGCGATCGGTGCGCTCACTGCTGGGCAATGTGATGACCTCGAGCCCCTGCGGCACGTGCCGCGGCTACGGCACCGTCATCGCGACGCCGTGCGTGACCTGCCAGGGTCAGGGACGCGTGCGCGCGCGCCGTACGGTCCCGGTCGACATCCCCGCCGGGGTGGACACCGGGCTCCGGCTGCAGATGCCGGGCAGCGGTGAGGCCGGACCGGCCGGCGGACCGAACGGCGACCTGTACCTGGAGATCAAGGTCAAGCACCACGAGGTGTTCAGCCGCGACGGCGACGACCTGCTCTGCACGCTCGAGATGTCGATGACGGATGCCATCCTCGGCACCACCGCGACGGTGAAGGCGCTCGACGGCGACATCCGGCTCGAACTGAAGCCCGGGACGCAGTCCGCGGACATCGTGACGGTGAAGGATCGCGGCATCACGCACCTGCGGGGAACCGGGCGCGGAGATCTGCGGGTCGGCATCCAGGTGGTCACTCCGACGAAGCTCGACCACAAAGAGAAGGAGCTGATCAAGAAGTTCGCGGCCGCTCACACGGCTGCGGAGCCGGCGCTCGCGCACTTCCAGCAGGGGCTGTTCGCGAAGCTGCGCGACCGGTTCCTGAACCTGTAGCCGTCGTGGCGTCCCTCTACCTGCGGGAGGATCTCGACGATGTCGAGGTCGGCGCCCGGCTGTCGCTGACCGGCGCCGAGGCGAAGCACGCGGCCACCGTGAACCGGACGCGACCGGGGGAGTCGGTGCTGATCGGCAACGGCCGGGGTCTCGTCGCCTCCGGCGAGGTGCTCGTCGCGACCACGGGCGAGCTGACCATCGACGTGGAGGCGGTTTCGCGCGTCGAGCGCCCGGCGCCGTCGATCACCCTCGTCCAGGCGCTCGCCAAGGGGGACCGCGACGAGCTCGCCATCCAGGCGGCCACGGAGCTCGGGGTGGATGCGGTGGTGCCGTGGGCGGCATCCCGCTCGGTCTCCCGCTGGGAGGGTCCCAAGGTCGCGAAGGGCCGCGAGCGGTGGACGGTGATCGTGCGGGAGGCCGCGAAGCAGTCGATCCGTGCCTGGACGCCGGTCGTCGGTGAACTGGCGACGACGAAGCAGGTCGCCGCGCTCACCGCCGGCGCACGCGTGCTCGTCCTGGAACCGGACGCGCCGGCGCCGCTGACGGGCGTCGTCCCGGACGGCCGTGACCTGGTGCTCGTCGTCGGTCCTGAGGGCGGGATCGCCCCGCAGGAGCTGGCGGCCTTCCGCGACGCCGGCGCCGAGCTCGTCCGCCTGGGTGACACGGTGCTCCGCACCTCCACGGCCGGCCCCGCCGCCCTCGCCGTCCTGAACGGCGCCCTTCGGCGCTGGTAGCCGCTCCCGCGAATCACTCCCGCCCCACCGTCGAGTCCGCACAGATTGCACGCCGCGACCCCGAGACCGTGCAATCTCTGCGGACTCGATGGAGGGTCGGAGGGGGCGAATAGGATGGAGGCATGGAGGAACAGACGGAGCGCACGATCTTCTCCCGCATCATCGCGGGTGAGATCCCGGCCGACGTGGTGTACGACAGCGATCGGCTGATCGCGTTCCGTGACATCGCGCCGCAGGCGCCGGTGCACCTGCTGGTGGTGCCGAAGACGGAGCGCTACCGCGACGTCGTGGAGCTCGCCGCCGGCGACCCGGCGCTGCTCGCGGAGCTCGTCGCCACGGCGAAGAAGCTGGCCGAAGAGCATTCGGACGGCGACTTCCGTCTCATCTTCAACACGGGCGCAGGCGCGGGTCAGACCGTGTTCCATGTCCACGCCCACCTCTTGAGCGCCAACGATCGAGGCAGCAGCCTCGAGGAAGGATCCCTTGCCCAGCTCTGAATTCACCCCCGGACCGTCGAGCGCAGGGGAACCGGCCGCCGAAGCTCACCTGAGCGTCGACGGCGTCCAGATGGTCCGGCTCCTGGGCCCGCAGGACCGCCTGCTCACCACTCTGGAGCGTCAGTATCCGCTCGTGAACGTTCATGTGCGCGGCAACGAGATCACCCTGACCGGCGACCCGACGCAGGTCGCCGCGGCGCAGCGCCTCGTGGAGGAACTGCTGCAGATGGTCCGCAACGGGCAAGAGCTGTCCCCGGCCGAGGTCACCAGCTCCGCCCGGATGCTGGGCACCGACCTCAAGCTGAGCCCGTCGGACGTGCTGGGCCAGGCCATCCTCACCGCGCGCGGCAAGAGCATCCGCCCCAAGACGCTCGGGCAGAGCCAGTACGTCGACGCGATCGATCACAACACCATCGTCTTCGGCATCGGGCCGGCCGGAACCGGCAAGACCTACCTCGCGATGGCGAAGGCCGTCCAGGCGCTGCAGCGCAAAGAGGTCACCCGCATCATCCTGACCCGTCCGGCGGTGGAGGCGGGGGAGCGACTGGGCTACCTGCCCGGCACGCTGACGGACAAGATCGACCCCTATCTGCGGCCGCTCTACGACGCACTCAACGAGATGATGGACCCGGACCTCGTGCCCAAGCTGCTGGCAGCGGGCACGATCGAGGTCGCGCCGCTCGCCTACATGCGCGGGCGGACCCTGAACGACTCGTTCATCATCCTCGACGAGGCGCAGAACACCACGCCCGAGCAGATGAAAATGTTCCTGACGCGGCTGGGCTTCAACTCGAAGATGGTCGTGACCGGCGATATCACGCAGGTCGACCTGCCCAACGCGGCGAGCGGCCTCCGGCTGGTCACCCGCGTGCTGAACGACATCGACGACATCCACTTCACCCGCCTGACCAGCGAGGACGTGGTGCGGCACAATCTGGTGGGGCGCATCGTGGACGCCTACACCGAGTACGACGCGCGCCAGCAGGCACGCCACTACGAGCGCGAGCAGGCGGCCGAGTTCGCCAATCGCGCAGAGCGCCGCGGCGCCTTCCCGCGCGACCACCTCCCGAAGCGCCGATAGCCAGACGAGAGGGCCGCAATGAGCATCGAGATCAACAACGAGTCGACCATCCCGGTGGATGAGGCCGCGCTTCAGCGGCTGGCGTCGTACGCCTTCGACATCCTGCACGTCCACCCGGACGCCGAGCTGGCGATCGTCCTCGTCGACGAGGCGGCGATGGAGCAGCTGCACGTGCAGTGGATGGACGAGCCCGGCCCGACCGACGTGCTCAGCTTCCCGATGGACGAGCTGCGCCCCGGCACCGAGGAGGAGCCGTCGCCCGCCGGACTGCTCGGCGACGTCGTGCTGTGCCCGCAGGTCGCGCAGGTGCAGGCTGAGACCGCCGGCCATTCCCTGATGGATGAGCTTCTGCTGCTGACGACGCACGGCATCCTGCACCTTCTCGGGTTCGATCACGCCGAGCCGGCCGAGGAGCGCGAGATGTTCGCGATCCAGCGCGACATCCTCGTCGGATTCGCGCGCTACGACCGACAGCGATAGGAGGCGGGATGCTGCAGGCGCTCTTCTTCGTCGTCGCGTTCCTGCTGGTGGCCTTCGGCGGTCTGATGGCCGCGGTCGACTCCGCCCTCGGCGTCCAGTCCCGCGGCGATATCGCCGACCTGGCGGAGACGTCCCGCGCGAAGACGTCGCTGCGCGCCATCGCAGACGACCCCGGCGCCTACCTCAACGCCGTCAGTTTCGCGCGCCTCCTGGCCGAGACGACCGCCGCCGTGCTGGTCACCCTCGCCTTCGAGCAGATCTTCGAGCAGTGGTGGCTCTCCCTCATCCTCGCCGCGCTGATCATGACCGCGGCCTCGTTCGTGCTGGTCGGGGTGAGCCCGCGCAGCGTCGGCCGCGCGAACTCGACGCTGCTGTTGCAGCTGACCGGCCCGCTGATCCGCTTCGTCCGGGTCGTCCTCGGCCCCATCCCGAACGGGCTGGTGGGCCTCGGCAACCGGGTGACGCCGTCCCGCGCCCGATCCGCACCGGTGACCAGCGAGGAGCAGCTGCTCTCGATCGTCGACGAGGCGACCGAGTTCGAGGTGCTCGAGGAGGACGACCGAGAGCTCATCCACTCGATCTTCGAGTTCAACGCGACCGTCGTCCGCGAGGTCATGATCCCGCGGACCGACATGATCACCGTGGATGCGACGGCCGGCCTCGGCACCGCGATGGGCCTCTTCTTCAGCACCGGGGTGTCGCGCATGCCGGTCATCGAGGGCGGCGATCCCGACGAGGTGGCCGGCATCCTCTACCTGAGGGATGCGGCCAAGCTGAGCTACGAGCGACCGCTCGGCGCGGATGAGATCACGGTCCGTGACCTGGCCCGTCCCGCACTGTTCGTGCCGGAGTCGCAGAAGGCGGACGCCCTGCTCGCCGAGATGCAGCGCGAGTCGAACCACCTGGCGATGGTCGTGGACGAGTACGGCGGCATCGCGGGACTGGTGACGCTCGAGGACCTCATCGAGGAGCTGGTCGGCGACATCTCCGACGAGTACGACCATGAGGTGGAGCTCGTTGAGCTGCTCGGCGACGGCCGCTACCGCGTCGCCACCCGCCTCCCCATCGACGACCTCGGCGAGCTGTTCGACATCGAGATCGAGGAGGACGACGTCGACAGCGTCGGCGGACTCGTGACCAAGGCGCTGGGCCGGTTGCCGGAGGTCGGGTCGACCGTGAGCGTCCACGGACTCCGTTTCACGGTCGAGCGCATCGAAGGGCGGCACAAGCACGTCGCGACGGTCCTCGCGGAACGGGATGTCGCGCTGCTGCCCGAGCCGGGCGAGCGTACGCGCTCCAGCCGCGACGAGGAGCGGCGCGCCGACCGCCAGGAGCGCACCGACCGGCCGGAGCGCATCGACCGGCCGAACGGGCCGGAGAAGCCCGACCGGCGCGACAAGCCCGACCGGCGCGACAAGCCCGATCGGCGCGACAAGCCCGATCGGCGCGACAAGCCCGATCGGCACGACACGTCCGCCCGGCCCGACCGCCGCACCGAGACCCGCCACACGACCACCCAGGAGACCCGATCGTGACCGATTACCACGCAGGATTCGTCTCGTTCGTCGGGCGCCCGAATGTCGGCAAGTCGACGCTGACCAACGCCCTCGTCGGCGAGAAGGTCGCGATCACGAGCTCGAAGCCGCAGACGACCAGGCGGGCCATCCGCGGGATCGTGCACCGGCCGGACGGCCAGCTCATCCTGGTGGACACGCCGGGCATCCACCGGCCGCGCACGCTTCTCGGCGAGCGGCTCAACAGCCTCGTGCAGTCGACGCTCGGCGATGTCGACGTGGTCGGCTTCTGCGTCCCGGCCGACGAGAAGATCGGCCCCGGCGACCGCTTCATCAACGAGCAGCTGGACGAGTATCCGCGCGCCAAGAAGGTGGCCATCGTGACCAAAGTGGATGCGGTGGGCAAGACCCAGGTCGCCGAGCAGCTGCTCGCGGTGTCGGCGTTGCGCGAGTGGGAGGCGATCATCCCGGTGTCCGCGACGAGCGGCATCCAGCTGGACACGCTCACGTCCGAGCTGATGAAGCTGCTGCCGACCTCGCCCAGCCCCCTGTATCCGGACGAGGCGATCACGGACGAGGGCCTGGAGGACCGGATCTCCGAGTACATCCGCGAGGCGGTGCTGGAGGGCGTGGACGACGAGCTGCCGCATTCGCTCGCCGTCACCATCGACGACATCGTGGAACGGGACGACAAGGACCTGGTGGAGGTCTACGCCAACCTGTTCGTCGAGCGGGACAGCCAGAAGGCCATCGTGATCGGCAAGGGCGGCAGCCGCATCCGCGATGTGGGCGCCGCGGCGCGCGAGCCGATCGAGCGGCTACTCGGACGACACGTGTTCCTGTCGATCCGGGTGAAGGTCGCGAAGGATTGGCAGCGCGACCCGAAGCAGCTGGGCCGCCTCGGCTTCTGACACGATGCCCGACGGCGCGTGTCGCAGCGCTCATCGCTGAGCTTGCGACGCGATGCGCCGATGCTGCCCGCCGAGAGAACTCGTGCAACCGCAGACAACACGGGACGAGAACCTGAGGCAGCTCAAGCTGACAGCTCGCGAAACCAGGTTCTAGTGGTCGAGTCACGTTGCTGCTCGGCTGCCCTCGGGTCGAATTGCGGTCATCGCAAAGCGGTAGGCATTGATCCGCAATATCTTTGAGTTCTGCGCCTTCGAGGGGTCGTAGGTTGCGCCCAGCCGGATTTTCGGGCGGAGGACCGGAGGGGTTCACATGACCGTTCTTGAAGATTCGAGAGTTCGTAGCGGCTTGCGGAAGGCGCGACGACTCATCGTCGGCCTGGCCGTTGCGACCGCGCTCGTGACCGCATCGAGCGGATGCTCGTTGATTGGAGAGTTTGTGGAGCAGCAAAACGTGACACCGGAACAGAGTTTGAAGTACCAGAGGGAAGTGGCGCTGGAGTTCATCAAATTCCAGCCGGATGTCGAGGTCATCACCTACACGAGTGCAGGTGGACGGCTGGGATCTGGTGAGTGGGCTGCAGACGCCGTAGTGACTATCGGGGGTAAGAAGTACCGGGAGGGGCTCGGCACGATTGTCTTTGGTGGGGACGAGTTGCCCGTGACTCCGCCGTCGTTCACCCCTGGCCCAGTAACGGTGAACTACAGCGATGGGACGTCTGAGGTGCTCCGATGACCACTACTGAGGACTACGAATCGATTGCGGCCTTTGTCTATCGTTTGGACCCGCTGTGGCCAGGCGCGCATGCGGATAGGGACGCCACTTTTTACACGGGAGACGATTCCTCCAAGCAGATGTGGAAGGTCATCGATACAGCCGCGAATGCGCAGAATGGCTTTCAGGGCATGGCGGTCGTCCCGGTGGTGAACAAAGTCCCCGACTATTCGCACATCATCATTGCGTACGCGGGCACCAACTTCGACGACATCAACGATGTCGGGGCGGATCTGTCGCTGGTGGGATTCGGGAACACGCGGGAGGGGTCGCAGGCTGCGGATGCGATGACGTTCGCCGCGAAGGTGGCGGTGGATAATCCCGGCGCGATATTGGAGACGGACGGGCACTCGCTGGGCGGGCTTCTGGCGTCGTACGTGGCGGCGGAGAAGAAGTTGCGGGCGACCGCGTTCAACGCCCCGGACGCGTGGGACGCCCTCTCACCGGAAGCGAAGAAGTGGGTGAAGCAGAAGCAGACGGGCTCGGACAAGTGGTTGCGCAACTTCGTGAACGAGTTCGACACCATCGGTAATCTCAAGCCGGACGGTACGGGCGCCCGTATTCCCGTGGCCGATGAGGCGGGCAGGGACATGTGGCAGTATCACAACCTGGGCAAGGGCAATTCGTTCAGTTTCGTCGACGGTGGGATCGTCGGCGCCGGTGTCGGCTCCATCGATTACGGGGTGATCCTCTACAACCTGGGTCAGACGGGGGCTGCGCAGGCGTACTGGGCGGCTGAGGGCAATTCCCGCTACGGGAAGGTTCTCGTCGCGATGGAGTCGGCGGTCGAGCTGGCGAACACGATCGGCGGGTTAGCCGAGCCACTGCGGACGATCACGACAGCGAACACCGCTGTGGAGGAAGAGATGGAGGCGGAACTACGCAACGCGAAAAGCGCCTACCTGATGCTTCACCACTCGCTGACCGGAACCGATATCGAAACCTGTGTCGACACTCACCGATTGCATGTCGAACAGAACATCGACCTGGACAAGGTGTCGGCGGTCACCTCTCAGGTGCGTCGGGACACCGCACTGATTTCGGCCCTCCACGACGGCATCCACAGGTCCGTGGTCAACGCCCTCGTCCAAGACGGGCGCGCGGCCGCCGGCTTCACGGCGCAACAGCCCAGAAAGTAGCGACAATGAGCCTGAGCAACCCCCTCGACGACATCCTGACCGAGCACTCCGACCCTGACGATCTGCTTGCCGCGATCAACGCCGAGATCCACCGGAGCACCCTCGACGCCCTGAACGGCGCCCTGCCCCTGGATGTCCACAGCCGCTATTCCGCTGTCAAGGAGCGCCGGCTGGCCGAGATCGCGGATGCGGCCCGGATCATCTACGTCATCCTGATCGAGGCGAAGATCGATGGCGTCCTCGCCGGAGCAGTCGCCGACAAGGTGAAGGAAGGCATCGCCGCGCTGACGACCCACAACGACTACACCCGCGGAATTGCGAGCATTGCCTGATGGATCACACTGCCCTCAAAGCCCTCAAAGCCCTCAAAGCCCTCGAAGAGGCGCACGACGACGCCATCGCAGCGGCGAGAGAGCGCATTGAGCAAGCCGAGCAACACCTCGACTACTACCGCACGGAACTCAATCGGGTGGGCGAGACGGTATACCAACTCGCCGCGCAGCAGGGGATTGCCTACCACCCCGGCATCCGCACCCTGCTTCGGCGAGTGTCCGACGATATCGACGAGAACAGCCGAGGCGGATCGCAGGCGATCAACCGGCTGGAAGAAGACCTCACCGCCATGAGCGCGCGACATGAGGCGGAGCGGGAAGAATTCCTGGGCCGCCAGCGGTAAGGACAACGTCACAACGTCCCATCGCTTCGCGTTCCAGGGTTCCCGGAACGGTCTCAGCATCCCGTACATCCCGAGGATGATTCCGGTGACCGGATGCCCCTCCTCATTGCACCGGACCGTACGGTAGAACCATGCCCGACCGCCGCCGACTGCTGAGCGCGCTCGCGCCGCACCGCTGGGTGCTGGAGCCGGCGCTTGCCGTCGCGCTGTTCGCGGCGTGGCTGGTGACGGGGCTGCCGTTCGACGTGGCGGCCGCCCTCGCTCTCGTGTTCTACTGCGCTGCGGTGGCGCTCTCGCGCATCCTCCCCGGGGTGGCGCTCGGGCTCGTGTGGGTCGCCGTCCTGCTGGAGCTGACGGAGCGAGAGCCCCTTCACGGGACGTTCCGAGTGATCTCGGCCATCGCGGTCGTCGTGACGCTCGTCGGGGTGTCGGCGCACGGCGGACGCGCGCTGCGCTGGCTGGACTTCGTATCCGCGATTCTGCTCGCGCCGGCGTCCGCGTTCCTGTTCACGGTGCTCGGCGACCTGAAGTTCCCGCAGTTCGGGCCGGTGATCGGCGGCTACTACACCAGTCAGGGGCTGGGGTTCGCGCTGATGAGCCTGCTGCTCGCGGTGATCTTCGTGGCCGCCTGGCTGCTCGGTTTCCTGGTGGCGCGGCAGCGCGCGGCCCAGAGCGCGGCCGCGGCGGAGGATGCGCTCGGCGCGGAGAGCACGCCCGACCGAGCGCACAGCCGCTCGTTCCTGGTCTGGCTGGCCTCCAGCGGGGGAGCCCCGATCGACGAGGACGACCCGTCCCGGCCGGAACTCGTGCGCCGGCTGACCCGGCCGCAGCTGACCTTCGACATCGGCGGGGCGGTGGCCTTCACGGCGATCTGCCTGGTGGCCGGGGGCGCCGCCGACCGGTCCTCGTTCCTGGTGATGACCGCCTTCGCCGTCGCGATCGCCCTCCGGCGGATGTCGCCGGCCGTCGCCCTCTCGATAGCCTGGCTGGCGGCGGTGCTGCAGATGACGACCGGGCACAGCATCCTGGTCGCCGACATCGGTGTGCTCGTCGTGCTGTACGCGACAGGTGCGTACGGCGACCGGATCGTCCGCGGGGCCGGCCTCATCTCCGCGGGCGTGGGTGCGGTCGTCGCCGCGCTGTATCTGACGGTCACCGCCGCCGTCTCGCAGGGGTACTACGACCTGCTGTCGAGCGCGATCGCCAGTGTCGCGCTGCGGTTCGCGTTCCTGTTCGTCGTCAGCGTGACCGTGCTGGGGCTGTCCTGGGTGCTCGGGCTGCTCGTGCGCACCTGGCGGAACGCGCGGGTGGCCCGGCGCGCGCGTGCCGAGGCGGAGTTCGACCGCAACCGAGCCGTGGAGGATGTGGTCGTCGAGCAGGAACGGACGCGGATCGCGCGCGACATGCACGACGTCGTCGCGCACTCGCTCGCCGTCGTCATCGCGCAGGCGGACGGCGCCCGCTACGCCCGGCAGTCCGACCCGGGTGCGGTGGATGAGGCGCTCGCGACGATCGCGTCGACCGCCCGGTCGGCGCTCGGAGACGTGCGGGTGCTGCTCGCCGAGCTGCGTCAGTCTCCGTCGACCGGCACGGTGGACTCGAACGACCCCGCGCACCCCTCCGATCCCGCCGGTCCGGGTGCGCACGACGCGCCCCAGCCGTCGCTCGCCGACCTCGACCAGACCATCGAGCACATCCGTTCCGCTGGTCTCGCGGTCGTCCTGGAGCGCCGTGGCGAGATGACCCGCCTCGGCCCGGCAACGCAGCTCGCCGCTTTCCGTATCGTGCAGGAGGCGCTCACCAACGCCCTGCGCCACGGCGACACCAGCCGGCCGGCCAGTGTCGTCCTCGCCGAGGGACCCGCCGACCGCGGGCCCGGGCTCGTCATCACCGTGAGGAACACCATGAGAGACACCACGCTCGAACCGATCACCACCGGCTCCCTGCCCCGTATCGGGCATGGGCTCCCCGGGATGCGCGAGCGCGCCTCCCTCGCCGGCGGTGCGCTCACCGCGGCGCCGCAGGGCAGCGAGTTCGTGGTGTCCGCCTTCTTGCCGGGGACCGCCGCGTGACGGCCGCGAGCGTCGACGCGCCCCGGATCCGGGTGCTCCTGGTCGACGACCAGCCGTTGTTCCGGGCCGGGGTGCGGATGCTGCTGAGCTCCCAGCACGACCTCGAGTTCGCCGGGGAGGCTGGCAACGGCCAGGAGGGTGTGCGGCTGGCCGCTGAGACCCGCCCGGATGTCGTGCTGATGGACATCCGCATGCCCGTCATGGATGGGATCGCCGCGACGAGCGCGATCCTCGCGGACGCCGAGCGCGCGGGCCGCACACCGCCGCGCATCGTCGTCCTCACCACCTTCGACCTGGACGAAGCGGCCGCCCGGGCGATCCGCGGCGGTGCGAGCGGGTTCGTGCTGAAGGATGCGGAGCCCGAGTTCCTGCTCGCCGCCATCCGCACGGTCCACGCGGGCAGCGCGGTGATCGCGGCGGGGGCCACCCGGGAGCTGTTCGAGTACTTCTCCTCCGCTCAGCCGGCGCGTCCCGCACCACCGGAGTTCGCCTCCCTCACCTCGCGGGAGCGCGAGATCTTCGTGCTCGCCGCCCGCGGCCTCAGCAACGCCGAGATCGCGGGCTCGGAGTTCCTCAGCGAGGCGACCGTGAAGACCCACATCTCGCGCATCCTCGCCAAGCTGGGCTTGCGCGACCGTGTCCAGATGGTCGTCTACGCGTTCGAGCACGGCCTCACGGTCCCCGAATAACCGCGCAGGATCATCCTCAGGGAGGACCCACGATCGGCCGGCCGCCCGATCCGCCCGGCAACCCCGCGTCCTTAGCGTGAAGGCATGGAGCTGACTCTCACCGACACGGTGGCGCGCGTCGAGGCCGCCACGAAGACCTACGGCACAGGGGCCGGGCGCGTCAACGCGCTCGACGGCGTCACCCTCGGCATCCCGGCCGGGCGGTTCACGGCGATCATGGGCCCGAGCGGCTCGGGCAAGTCGACGCTGATGCACGTGATGGCCGGCCTCGACTCGGTGACCGGCGGTCGCGTCTTCCTCGGCGACACCGAGATCACCCACCTGCGGGATGCGGAGCTGACGCTCCTGCGCCGCCGCCGTGTCGGCTTCGTGTTCCAGTCGTTCAACCTGGTGCCGACGCTGGATGTGCGCGGCAACATCCTCCTCCCGTTCGAGCTGGACGGGCACCGCCCGACGCCCGGGCAGAGCGAGTGGATCGACCACCTCATCGACACCCTCGGTCTGGGCGACCGGCTCACGCACCGGCCGCACGAACTGTCCGGCGGGCAGCAGCAGCGCGCAGCGATCGCCCGTGCGCTGGCGACCCGCCCGGACCTCGTGTTCGCCGACGAGCCGACGGGCAACCTGGATTCGCGCACGGGTCGCGAGGTGCTCGGCGTCCTGCAGGAGGCGGCACGCACCTTCGGCCAGAGCATCGCCATGGTCACCCATGATCCCGTGGCCGCCGGCTTCGCCGACCACATCGTCTTCCTCGCGGACGGGCGCATCGCCGCCGAGCGGACCCGGTCCACTCCCGAGGAGATCTCGTCGTTCATGCTCGGCATGGAGACGCCGGCGTGAGCCGGCCGTTCTCCGCGTTCCGGGCGAACGCGCGCGACCACCGCGCCGGCATCCTGGTCGCCGCGCTCAGCTCCGCATTCGGCGTGGCCCTGGTCGGCGGGGTCAACGTGCTGGGTGCGTACATCGGCAGCTCCCGGATGGGCGGGCACGGCAGCGTGCAGGTCGCCCTGGCCATCGTGGCCGGCATCTTCTTCGTCGTCGCCGTGTATGTCGGCGCCATCGTCACGACGAACACCTTTTCGACCGTCATCGCCGGCCGCACCCGCACGATCGCGCTCCTGCGGCTGATCGGGTCCAGCGCCGGCGCCCAGCGCCGCTCGGTCGCGGGCGAGGGCTTGGTCGTCGGCCTCATCGGCGCGACGGCGGGCGGAGCGGCTGCCGCCGTGCTCGCCCTGGTCGCCGTCCGTGTCTTCGTCCTGACGGGCATCCTGCCCGAGGCCCTCTATCCGGTGCTGACCTTCACGATGATTCCTCCGGCGGTCGTCGTGGTGGTCACCACCTGGCTGGCTTCGTGGGTCGGCAGCCGCCGGGTCCTGGCCGTCACGCCGATGCAGGCGCTCGGCGCCGCCCAGGAGCGGCCGGCCGCGGTGGTGCGCACCCGGGGACGCCTCGCGGTGACACTCGTCCTCCTCGTCTCGGGGGCCGGGCTGCTCGTTCTCGGGCTTCTGCTCGGGCTCGGCGTGTTCATCTCCGCAGGCGGGGTGCTTGCCGACCTCACGCATGCCGGAGTGCTCGTCGCGATGCTCGGCGGCATCCTCTCGTTCACCGGGACGGTGCTGGCGGCGCCGTTCTTCCTGCCGGCCGTCCTCCGCGGCGTGGGTCTGCTGTTCGGGAGGGGCGCGGCCGGGAGGCTGGCGGCCGCGAACGCCGTGCGGAACCCGGAGCGCAGCTCGCGCACGGCGATCGGCCTGGTCATCGGTGTGACCCTCATCACGATGTTCGTCGTGGCAGCGTCCACCTGGCTCCAGCAGCTGAGAGCCGCCGCCGCCACGGAGCCGGGCTCGTACGTGGGAGCCGAAGGAGTCATCGGAGGGACGCTCGCCGTCTTCACCGTGCTGGTCGGCTTCTCCGCCGTCATCGCTGCGTGCGGCGTCGTCAACACGCTCTCCCTGAGCGTGCTGCAGCGCGGCCGCGAGCTCGGGCTGCTCCGCGCGCTCGGTTTCAGCGCGGCCCAGGTACGCCGGATGATCCTCGCCGAGAGCGCTCAACTGACCATCGCCTCGGTGCTCACGGGCCTGGTGCTCGGCACCCTGTACGGCTGGATCGGCGCACAGTCGCTGCTCGGCCTGATCCCCGGCGGCGGCCTCCTCGCCCCGGCCCTCCCGTGGCCGTTCCTCGGTGCGATCGCCGCCGCGGCCGCAGCGCTGGCCGTCCTCGCCGCGATCGCTCCGACCCGCCGGGCCACGCGGATCTCGCCGATGGAGGCGCTGGCCGTCGAGTGACGCCGCTGAATGTTGGCTGAACTCTCACAGAGCCTCAGCTATCGATGAAGTGAGCCGACCATAATGGGACGTCGCCGCTACAACGGCACCGCTCTGCCCGCCCCCGAGAGGATCCACCCCTGAACTGGCTGATGACGCTGAGGATCGACAAAGCGCCGTTCCTCCTCACGCTGAACGTCGTAGCCGCGGTCCTCGTGCTGTACCTGCTGGCCCGCCCCACCTGGCGACGGACCCTCGCCGGGCTGACCGCTGCCGTCGCGGGCGGACTGCTGGGTTGGCTCGTCGTCTGGCTCGTGACGGATGTGTACGACGTGTTCGGTGTCACGTTGACGCAGGTGACGACCCTGTGGACGGCGCTGGGATTCGCGGGTGTGAGCCTTGCGATCGCCAATCTGTTCCGCTCCCGGTGGTGGCGAAAAGTCGTCGCTGCACTCAGCATCCCGGTCGTCCTGGCGGCAGCGTTCTGCGGCATCAATTCCGACTTCGGCGCCTACCGCAACCTGAACGACGTGCTCGGCGTCATTCCGTACACGGCACTCGAGCTGCACTCCGAGCATGGCGAAGTCGTGACCGGGACCGACTGGCGCGCGACGGTGGCCGACCCGCCGGCCTCTGCCTCCGCCTCCGTCGCCGTCCCGGCGAAGGGCGAGGTCGGCAAGGTCACCATCCCCTCGACCGTGTCGCGGTTCCCCGCCCGAGAGGCGGTCGTCTACCTCCCGCCGATCGCCCTGACCGCCCATCCGCCTGCTCTTCCCGTGCTCTACGCGCTCTCCGGCCAGCCGGGCGCCCCGGCGGACATGTTCACGGCGGGCAACGTCGCCGCAGTGATGGATGCGTTCGCGGCCAAGCACGGCGGTTACGCACCGATCGTGGTGGCTCCCGACCAGCTCGGCGGCCCCGGGCGCAATCCCATGTGCGTCGATTCGCCTGCGTACGGCGACTCCGCGACCTATTTGCTGACGGATGTGCGCCAATGGGTGCGTTCCCACCTCCGTGTGAGCGCAGACCCGTCAGGATGGGGCGTGTTCGGCTACTCGCAGGGCGCGACCTGCGCCGTGCAGTTCGCGAGCGCCCGTCCCGACCTGTTCGGTTCGGCGCTCGCGTCCTCGAGCGAGCTGGGGCCGACGCTGGGGAACAAGGAGCTCACCATCCGCACGGGATTCGGGGGATCGACGGCGGCCTATGAGAAGGCCCAGCCGGCGTCGGCGATGAAGGCGAACGCGCCCTACCGCGACTCCGTCATGATCTTCGGCACCGGTCAGCTGGATGCGAAGTACACGAAGTTCGCCCAGGAGCTCTATGCCGATGCCGTCCGCGCGGGCGTGCGGGCGCAGATCCTGAGCTCGCCGGGTACGGCGCACGACTGGAAGACCGTGCGGTACGTCCTCGCCCACGGCTTCCCGGCGATCGCCGTGCAGCTGGGGCTGGGATCGTGAAGCCGGCCGCTCTGCTCGCGCGCAACGCCGTCCTCGCGCGGGCGGCGAGGCTCGTCGCGCAGCATCCGTTCACGACAGCGCTCACCCTGCTCATCCTGGGGCTCGCGCTCGCCACCGGACCGCTCCGCGGGCCGCACCGGCCTCTGCGCGGCTGGCTCGGAACCGGCGCCGTCCAGCTGATGGACGGGCACTGGTGGTCCCCGTTCACGGCGGTGCTGTTCACCGACAACCTGCTCGAGCTGATCGTCGTGCTCGTCCTGGCCGTCGTGCTCGTGGGCGTCTCCGAGCGGCTCATGGGCACCTGGCGGGCGGTTCTCGCCTTCTTCGGCACGGCGGCCGTCGGAATCGTGGTCGGCGTCCTCGTCCAGGTGATCGCCAACGACATCGGAGAGCTGTGGGCGCGGAACGTGCACGGACTGCTGGTGCTCGACGCGTTCACCGCCATCGGCGGCACCGTGATGACCGCGAGCGCATTCGCCGGAACCCTCTGGCGCCGCCGCATCCGCGTCATCACGCTGCTGATCGCGATCATGTACCTGCTCTACTCGGGGATGCCGTCGGACCTGTACCGGCTCCTGGCGGTGCTGACGGGTCTCGCGCTCGGACCGCTGCTCCGGCAGACTCGGGTGGCGGGCGACTGGCTGCGCAGCTCCCACCACGAAGTCCGGGTGCTGCTGTCGTCCGCACTGACGATCACCGCGCTCGGCCCGGTCATCGGCCTGCTCGGATCGACGCGATACGGGATGCTGTCGCCGGTGGGCCTGCTGTTCAGCAATGAGACGCCCAGCGCCACCGCCGTCATCCAGCGGTGCCAGGCGTTCGCCGTGACCCGGCAGTGCTTCCGCTCGCTGACGCTGGAGCGCATCCACGGACTGGGGCCGGTGCTGGTGTCCGTGCTGCCGCTCCTCCTCCTTCTCGTCGCGGCGTACGGACTGCTCCGCGGACGGCGCTTCGCGGTCTGGCTCGGCGTCACGGTGAACGCCCTGCTCGCGCTGCTCTCGGCGCTCTACTACGGCATCCTGCCCGTCGCCTCGGCCCGGCCGACGGTATCGGCGCGGTACTGGGAGATCACGGTCATCCTGGCCCTGTCGGCCCTGGTGCCCCTGGCCATGGCGATCCTCCTGGTCGTCTTCCGCCGGCACTTCATCGTGATGCCGACGACGCAGGCAGTGCGCCGGTACGTGATCCTGCTGCTGGCGACCGGGTTCGGTCTGGTCGGCGTGTACGTTCTGGTCGGCTGGCTGCAGAAGGACACCGGGTTCACGCGCCCGATCGACGTCGAGGACCTGCTGAACGACGTGCTCGAGCGGTTCATCCCGGTCAGCTTCCTGCGACGGGAGCCCGCGCAGTACCTCCCGACGACACCGCTCGCGACGGTCGTCTACCACAACATCGGAACGGTGTTCTGGCTCGTCGCGATCGTGGCCGCCATCCCCGTGATGCTGGGGCGTGGACTGCGCAGGCGGGGCACCGGCGACATCGGGCACGTCCGGGAGCTGCTGCACCGGGGCGGAGGCGACGCGATCTCCTTCATGGCCACCTGGCCGGGCAACTCCTACTGGTTCGATCCCATCGGGGGAGGGGCGATCGCCTACCGGGTGGAGGGACGCGTCGCACTGACCACCGGTGGGCCGTTCGGGGCGGTCGGTCCGCACGACGGCGCCATCCAGGGATTCGCGCGCTTCTGCGACGACAACGGGTGGATCCCGGTGTTCTACAGCGTGGAGGCGCGGTACGCTTCGCTCTTCGAGCGCCTCGGCTGGTCGAGCATGACCGTCGCCGAGGAGACCGTGATCCGGCCGCAGCTGTGGGCGACGACCGGCAAGAAGTGGCAGGATGTGCGCTCCTCCATCAACCGCGCGCAGCGGGCCGGCGTCCGCGCCGAGTGGACGAGCTTCGCCGCCCTGCCGCTCAGTGCGACGGTCCAGCTGTCCGACATCTCGGAGCAGTGGGTGGCCGAGAAGGACCTGCCCGAGATGGGCTTCACGCTCGGCGGCCTCGACGAGCTCCGCGACCCGGACGTGCGCCTCATGCTCGCGGTCGACGAGCACGGCCGGATCGAGGCGGTCACCAGCTGGCTCCCGACCTTCCGCAACGGCATCGTCGTCGGCTGGACGCTGGACTTCATGCGCCGCCGTCCGGACAGCATCAACGGCGTGATGGAGTTCCTCATCGCCGAGGCGGCGACCCGGATGAAGGAGGACGGCATCGAGTTCATGTCGCTCTCCGCCGCGCCCCTCGCCCACACCGCGGCCACGCCCGAGGGCGACAAGGCCGCCATGGCTCGGCTGCTCGGCTACCTCAGCTCGTCGCTGGAACCGGTGTACGGCTTCCGCTCGCTGCTGAAGTTCAAGCAGAAGTTCCAGCCGGAGCTGCACCCGCTGATCATGGCCTACCCGGACCCCGTGGCACTCCCGGCGATCGGCATCGCCCTCGTGCGCGCCTACCTGCCGGGACTCTCCGTGCGGCAGGCCGCCACCGTCGCGCGCGGACGGGCGTGACTCACTTGTGAGGATGTTCCCGGCCGACGCTCTGGCGCTCCGTGGTATTCTCGCCACTGTGTACGGTCTGCTCCTTCTTAGCTGCCGCGACGAGTCCTAGTTCTGGGCCTCCCTCGTCGCGGAGTTCGTCGTCGGCTCTCCACACCACACCGCGAGGAGCAAACAGACCATGAAGAACACGCAGGCGCCGAGCGCCATGCCCATTCACAAGTACCGTCCCTTCCACGAGCAGATCCGCGTCGAGCTGCCGGATCGCACGTGGCCGACGAAGCGCATCACCCAGGCCCCGCGCTGGTGCGCCGTCGACCTGCGCGACGGAAACCAGGCGCTGATCGACCCGATGAGCCCCGAGCGCAAGCGCATCATGTTCGACCTGCTGGTGCGGCTGGGCTACAAGGAGATCGAGGTCGGCTTCCCGTCGGCGAGCCAGACCGACTTCGATTTCGTCCGCAGCCTCATCGAAGAGGGCGCCATCCCGGACGACGTCACCATCCAGGTCCTGACCCAGTCGCGTGAGCACCTCATCAAGCGCACGTACGAGTCGCTGGTCGGCGCCAAGCAGGCCATCGTCCACCTCTACAACTCCACGAGCATCCTGCAGCGCGAGGTCGTCTTCCGGACCGACCAGCAGGGGATCATCGACATCGCGCTGAACGGCGCCCGCCTGTGCCGGCAGTTCGAGTCGCTCGTACCGGGCACGGCGATCTACTACGAGTACTCGCCCGAGAGCTACACCGGCACCGAGCTGGAGTTCGCGGCCGAGATCTGCAACCAGGTGCTGGAGGTGTTCGAGCCGACGCCGGAGCGCAAGGTCATCATCAACCTGCCCGCGACCGTCGAGATGGCGACGCCGAACGTCTACGCCGACTCCATCGAGTGGATGTCGCGCCACCTCGCGCACCGCGAGAACGTCATCCTGTCGCTGCACCCGCACAACGATCGCGGAACGGCCGTCGCCGCCGCCGAGCTCGGCTACATGGCCGGAGCGGACCGGATCGAGGGCTGCCTGTTCGGCAACGGCGAGCGCACGGGCAACGTCGACCTGGTCACTCTGGGCGTCAACCTGTTCACGCAGGGGATCGACCCGCAGATCGACTTCAGCGACATCGACCAGATCAAGCGCACGGTGGAGCACTGCAACCAGCTGCCCGTCGGCGAGCGCAGCCCCTGGGGCGGAGACCTGGTCTTCACGGCGTTCAGCGGATCCCACCAGGACGCCATCAAGAAGGGCTTCGAGTCCATGCAGGCGCGGGCTGCGGAGCAGGGCGTGCCGGTCGACGACCTGGTCTGGGCCGTGCCCTATCTGCCGGTCGACCCGAAGGACCTGGGCCGCAGCTACGAGGCGGTCATCCGGGTCAACTCGCAGTCGGGCAAGGGCGGCGTCGCCTACCTGCTGAAGACCGACCACTCGCTCGATCTGCCGCGCAAGCTGCAGATCGAGTTCTCCGGGGTCGTCCAGGCGAAGACGGACGCCGAAGGCGGCGAGGTCACCAGCGACCAGATCTGGGAGATCTTCCAGGACGAGTACCTGCCCGCTCCGACCTCCGACCCGGAGGCGAAGTGGGGCCGGTTCGAGCTGGGCAGCACGTCGACCACGAACGAGACGGGCGACCACGTGGTCCTCACCGTGACGCTGCGCGACGGCGACACCGTCTCCAAGGCCACCGGAGAGGGCAACGGTCCGATCGCCGCGCTCTTCGACATCCTGAAGCAGCACGGCGTCGAGGCCCACCTGTACGACTACTCGCAGCACACGCTGTCGGCGAGCGAGTCGGCACTGGCCGCCGCCTACGTCGAGCTGGATGTGGACGGCCAGCGCCGCTGGGGCGTCGGCATCGATGCGGACACCACGACGGCATCGTTCAAGGCGGTCGTCTCGGCGGTGAACCGCGCCGTGCGCGCCGCGGCCGGCCGTTCGGCCGACCAGCTGGTCAGCGCCTGAGGCTCCCGCTGACGGCCTGACGCCGCTCTCCCGCACTCCGCCCTCCGCTCTCGCGTCTCGCGCTCCGGTCTCGCGTCTCCGCGTAGCAAACGGAGGTGATCGTGTCCCGAACGGGACGCGATCGCCTCCGTTCCCCGCGTTTCCGCGTCATCCGGGACGGAAGTCCTCCGTTTCCGACGGCCCTACTCGCCCTTGTCGATGCGATAGCGGGGGAGCGCGCCGGTGTCGGTACGGTCCGCGGTCCGTTCGGCAGCGCGATCCGCGGTCCGGCCCGGCGCACGGATCAGGCGAGGCCAGCGCGGACGCGGGATGCGTCCCAGCTCCCGCTGCTCCGGCAGGCTCCAGCCGAAGCGCACGGCGAGCAGCCTGATCACCAGGGTCACCAGGACGCACACGATCGCCGCGGCGGTCAGCGGCGCACCGAAGTCGATCATCACGACGAGGACGATGGTGCCCGCGCCGGCCGCGACGGCGTACAGCGAGCCGACGTGCATGAGCGCGATCGGGAGGTTGAGCAGCATGTCGCGGAGGATGGATCCGCCCACCGCGGAGACCACCCCCACGAACACCGCGGGTACCTCCGGCAGGCCGAGGGCCAGCGCCTTGCTCGCGCCGATCGCTCCGAACAGGCCGATCGTGAGCGCATCCAGGAGGGTGATCAGCGGATCCAGCCGCCGGAACAGCCGGATCAGCAGCATCCCGAGCAGCGCAGCCACGACGGTGATCGGCAGGTACCAGTTGGACTGGAGTGCCAGCGGCGTGACGTTCAGCAGCAGGTCGCGGAGGAGGCCGCCGCCGACGCCCGTGGCCACACCGATGATCGCGACGCCGAGCAGATCGAGCCGGCGGTCGCGGAATCCCGCCGCGAACATGGCTCCCTGGAGGCTGCCGACCCCGACGGCGATCAGGTCGCCCCACAGTGGGATCGACAGGGCGCCGATGGCGAGGGCGGGCGTGCTCATCCGTCATATGTATCACGCGCGGCGGAGCCGCTCGGCTTCTCGCGATCTGCTGGTCCCGACACGCCGCAGCGCCCGCCCGCCACACGGCATGTCGGGACCAGTCGTTTCACGCGACCGTCCGCGCGCCGGACCACCGCCTCCGCCGTACTGTCAGCCCGCCGCGCGATACTGGAGTGTGCCTGTCTACCGTGATGAAGCCGTCGTGCTCCGCACCCACAAGCTGGGGGAAGCCGACCGCATCGTCACGATGCTGAGCCGTCAGCACGGCAAGATCCGGGCGGTCGCGAAGGGTGTGCGGCGCACCGCGTCCCGGTTCGGTTCGCGGCTGGAGCCGTTCATGGTCGCCGACGTGCAGCTCTACGAGGGGCGCAGCCTCGACATCGTCACCCAGGCCGAGACGCTGGGAGCCTATGGAGCCCTCATCGCGGACGATTACGCCAGCTACACGGCAGCGAACGCCATGGTGGAGGCAGCCGACCGGCTGACCGACGCCGAAGCATCCCTCCAGCAGTACCTCCTGCTCGTGGGTGCCTTGCGCTCCCTCTCGCGCCGGGAGCACGGTGCCGGCCTCACGCTCGACTCCTACCTCCTGCGGGCGCTGTCGCTCGCCGGCTGGGCGCCGAGCTTCCAGGACTGCTCGCGCTGCGGCGCGCCCGGTCCGCACACGGCGGTGGTCGTCCAGCTGGGCGGCGTGGTGTGCGACAACTGTGCGCCCCCGGGTGCCCCCAAGGTGGATGCTCCCACCATCGCGCTGCTCGGGGCGCTGCTGTCCGGCGACTGGGATGCTGCGGATGCGGCATCGGACACCACCCGCAGCCGTGCCAACGGAGTGGTCGCCGCATACACCCAGTGGCATCTGGAGCGTGGGCTGCGCTCCCTGCAGCACATTCCGCCGGAGCGGAACGAACAGCGCGACGCGCCCACCCGGCGTGAGCACGACACGCCCGAAGACGACACGCGCGAGCACGACACGCGCGAGCACGACACGCATGAGCAGAAGGCGAGTGGATGAGTCCGAAGCCCTACACGCACAAGGATGCGGTGGAGTACCGCCCGCTCGACTGGACCGGCGTCCATCCACCCGCATTCCCCGCGGGCGGTGTTCCCTCGCACGTGGCGATCGTGATGGACGGGAACGGCCGGTGGGCGAACCGCCGCGGCCTCACCCGCATCGAAGGACACCGTGCAGGGGAGGCGTCGCTTCTGGATGTGGTGGCCGGCGCCATCCAGGCCGGCATCAAGCATCTGAGCGTCTACGCGTTCTCCACCGAGAACTGGAAGCGGTCGCCCGATGAGGTCCGGTTCCTGATGGGCTTCAACCGGGAGGTGCTGCACCGGCGCCGCGACCAGCTCAACGAGTGGGGCGTGCGGGTGCGCTGGGCCGGACGGCGGCCGCGGCTCTGGTCGTCGGTCATCAAGGAGCTGCAGTACGCCGAGCAGCTGACGGCCGGGAACGACGTCCTCACCCTGACGATGTGCGTGAACTACGGCGGTCGCACCGAGGTGGCCGACGCCGTTCGGGCGATCGCCGAGGAGGTGGCCGCCGGCCGGCTGCGGCCGTCCGCGGTGAGTGAGAAGACCATCCAGCGCCACCTCTACCTCCCGGACATGCCGGATGTGGACCTCTTCGTGCGAAGCTCGGGCGAACAGCGGACCAGCAATTTCCTGCTCTGGCAGAGCGCCTACGCCGAGATGGTGTTCCTGGACACGCTCTGGCCCGACTTCAGCAGGACGGACCTCTGGGAGGCGGTGGACCTCTACCTGCGCCGCAATCGCCGGTTCGGGGGCGCAGTGGATGCGCCGGTCGCGGAATAGCCGGACCGCTTCAGGATGTTGCGCCTGACGTGAGCGAACCCATCAAGATCGACATCTGGTCCGACATCGCGTGCCCGTGGTGCTACATCGGAAAGCGCAAGTTCGAGGCGGGAAGCGGCCTCTTCGCCGGCGCCGGCGACGGCCGCGGCGTGGAGGTCGAGTACCACTCGTTCGAGCTCTCACCCGACACTCCGGTCGATTTCGAGGGCAGCGAGGTCGACTTCCTCGCGGGCCACAAGGGCCTGCCGGCGTCGCAGGTCGAGCAGATGCTCGAGCGCGTCACCGGAATCGCCTCGTCCGTCGGACTGGACTACGACTTCGACAGCCTGCGGCACACCAACACCGTGAAGGCGCACGAGCTGCTGCACTTCGCGAAGGCACGGGGTGCGCAGCTGGAGTTGGCGGAGCGTCTGTTCCGCGCCTACTTCATCGAGGGGCGTCATGTCGGCCGCGTCGCCGACTTGGCGGACCTGGCAGCCGAGGTCGGGCTGGACCGCGCCGAGGCGCTGGCGGCCCTCGAGTCCGGGCAGTATCTGGCGGACGTGCGCGCCGACCAGGCCACTGCTACCGAGTTCGGCATCAACGGCGTCCCCTTCTTCGTGATCGACGGCCGGTACGGCGTCTCGGGTGCGCAGGACGCGCAGACGTTCGCGCAGGTCCTCGAGCAGGTCTGGTCCGAGCGCGCCGCGGTGACCGCGTGACGCCGGGCGCGCCGGGCGCGCCGGCTGCGCCGGCCGCGCCTGCGCCCGCCGCTGCGGCACCTCCGGCGCCGCAGCCGGCCGCGCGCCTCCCGCTCGTCCCGCTCGGCGCCGCCGGCGCCGTCTGCGACGGCGACACCTGCGCCCTCCCGTAACTATTGGTCCCAACACGCCGTGTCAGCGCCGAGCGTTACGGCATGTTGGGACCATTCGTTTTCAGAGCCTGCCGGATACGTGCGAGCGCCTCGTTCGCGCCGTCACGCATGTGCATCTTGCTGATGCGGACGACCGTCCACCCGAGAGACTCGATCCGATACACACGATCGATGTCCGTCTGATACTGCACCGCGTCCGTGCGGTGATGGTCCCCGTCGTACTCGACGACCAGCCGCGCCGCGGGAAACACGAGATCACCCGAGGCGACGATCCTCCCGGAGCCGTCGGCGATGGGGTGGTTCACCTGAGGCTCAGGCAGGCCGGCGCGCACGATGGCCAGGCGGAGCACCGTCTCCATCGGCGAATCCGTCCGAGCCCGCACCAAACGGATCGCTTCGCGGATCCTACGGGCCCCTGGTCGAGCGGAGATCTCACTGGCCGCCCGAATCAGCTCGGACACTTCGCAATACGGATCTATCCGACGCACCAGGGCATCGCCGACGATGACCAGTTCATCCAGTGTCAGGAGAGAAGCGAGTTGGCACCATACCTCCGCGGGCTCCGGCACCCGCATCCCGCGAACCAGTCGCACTGAGGGCCGGCTCGAAAGCGCGTGTCCACGCACACCTCGCCCTTTCGGCGCTCGGACAGGCAGCACTGCCGAGACATGAAGCCGATCGTTCTCCGAGTGACGTCGTGGCACGGGGAGACCGTAAATCGATGCCGCGGTGGTGTGGCTGAAGAAACTGCCCGGAGTCATCACTGTCCGGTACGCGGCGCAGCGTGCAAGCAGATCGGCTCCGCTGGACGCGTGCACCAGCCGGGCGCCGTGAAATGGCGCGTCGAGGTCTGTGCGGCGAAGACGCTGGACCGGCACCCCGGCCTGCACCGCGACGCGGACGGAGAACGCGGGAGATCGGAGGATCGGTGGGAGCGGTCCCGGCTGCTTCATGACGCCACTCTGCATCATCCAGCGCGCGGGCGTCGTGCGTTCTCCACAGGCGGGAAACTGCTGGTCCCGACACGCCGTAAGCCGCCGCGCCTTTACGGCATGTTGGGACCAGTGGATGGGCTACTCGGGGTCGGTGATGTCGGCGACGGTGGCGCCGAAGGCGGCTGTGAGCGCGTCCGCGTCGACGAAGAGGGAGTAGCCGTGCTCGCCGGCCCCAATCGAGACGGTCCGGCCGAGGATCGTGGCGTCGGCGACGACCGGCCACGCGGTGGTGCTCCCGAACGGGGTGATCGTGCCGCGTTCGTAGCCGGTCGCCGCGAGCGCGACCGAGGCGTCGGGCAGCTGCAGCTTGTTCACCTGGAGCACGGAGCGCAGCTTCGGCCAGGCGATCTTGCGTCCGCCGGGCACGAGCGCGAAGAGGAAGGTGTCGTCGCTGCGCTTCACGACGAGCGTCTTCACGATGTCGGAGGGCTGGATGCCGAGCTGTGCCGCCGCCTCGGCGAGGCTCCGGGCGGCCGGCCGTTCGATGATCCGGATGTCCACACCGCGAGCTGTGGCATCGGCGAGCACACGCTCCCGGCCGGTGTCCACAGCTTCGACGCCGGGGGAGTCTTCCACAGATTCCGGTCTCTCGGTCATAGCTCAGCACGCCTTCTGGGAGAATCGAGTGAGATGTCTACCACTGCAACGATAAGCCACGCGCCCCAGCTGACCATCGGTCCGCTGCGGCTCGACGTGCCTGTGGTCCTCGCTCCGATGGCCGGGATCACCAACACGGCGTTCCGCCGGCTGTGCCGTGAGTTCGGCGCCGGGCTCTACGTCAGCGAGATGATCACGTCCCGAGCGCTGGTCGAGCGGACGCCCGAGTCGCTGCGCCTGATCACGCACCACGAGTCGGAGACGCCGCGCTCCATCCAGCTGTACGGGGTCGATCCGAAGACCGTCCGTGAAGCCGTCACGATGCTGGTGGCAGAGGATCGCGCCGACCACATCGACCTCAACTTCGGCTGTCCGGTGCCGAAGGTCACTCGCAAGGGCGGCGGGGCCGCGCTGCCCTGGAAGCTGGGGCTGTTCCGCGAGATCGTCGAAGGCGCAGTGGATGCGGCGGGCGACATCCCGCTGACCATCAAGATGCGCAAAGGCATCGACAGCGACCATCTCACCTATCTCGAGGCCGGCCGCATCGCGGAGGGCGCGGGTGTCGCCTCCATGGCTCTGCATGCCCGGACGGCTGCCGAGTTCTACTCGGGGCAGGCGGATTGGCCGGCGATCGCCAAGCTCAAAGAGACCGTGACCTCGACGCCGGTGCTGGGCAACGGCGACATCTGGTCGGCCGCCGACGCCCTCCGGATGGTCGACGAGACCGGGTGCGACGGCGTGGTCGTCGGCCGGGGCTGCCTCGGCCGTCCATGGTTGTTCGGAGACCTGGCCGCGGCCTTTCGCGCACGCGCCGGCGAGCTCAGCGCTTCGGAGGCGGAGGCGGCGCAGGCGCGCCCGACACTCGGCCAGGTCGCGCAGGCGTTCCGCCGCCACGCGGAGCTGTTGGCCGAGTTCTTCGAGAGCGAGGAGCGCGGCTGCCGCGACATCCGGAAGCACGTCGCGTGGTACTTCAAGGGCTACCCGGTCGGCGGCGACCTGCGTGCGAGCCTCGCGACCGTCGACACGCTGGAGCATATGGACGAGCTGCTCGCGACCCTGGACGCCGACCAGGAGTACCCCGGCGAGGCCGCGGAGGGCCAGCGCGGTCGCGCCGGGTCGCCGAAGCGCCCCGCCCTTCCCGATGGGTGGCTGGCGAGCCGCGATCTCGACGGCGCGGCGCGCGCAGAGGTCGCCGACGCGGAGGTGCACAACAGTGGTGGATGAGCTGGCGGCACCGCGCTCCGGCGCACGATCGCGCGATGAGTCCCGCGAGGGCGCATCCGGGTACACCGAGCACGACCGGGAACGGTGGATGCCCGAGCACCACTCCAGCCGCCGGAGCGACTTCGCTCGCGACCGCGCGCGCCTGCTGCACTCGAGCGCCCTCCGCCGGCTCGCCGCGAAGACGCAGGTGCTCAGCCCGACGGCCGGCCTCGACTTCGCGCGCAACCGCCTGACGCACTCGCTGGAGGTGGCGCAGGTCGGCCGCGAGCTCGCGAACAGTCTGGGCCTGGACCCGGACATCGTCGACACCGCCTGTCTCGCGCACGACATCGGGCACCCTCCCTTCGGCCACAACGGCGAACGGGCGCTCAATGCCTGGGCGGCGGAGATCGGCGGCTTCGAGGGCAACGCGCAGACACTCCGACTGCTCAGCCGGCTGGAGCCGAAAGTCTTCGGCAACGACGGGCGCCCCTACGGCCTCAATCTCACCCGGGCGAGCCTCGACGCCAGCTGCAAGTATCCGTGGCCCGCATCCTCGTCGGTCGCCGATCCGAGCGGGCGCGCCAAGTTCGGGTTCTACGCCGACGACCGCGCCGTCTTCGAGTGGATGCGCGCAGGCGCGCCCGACCGCCAGCGCTGCATCGAGGCCCAGGTGATGGACCTCTCCGACGACATCGCCTACTCCGTGCACGACTTCGAGGACGCGGTGGTCAACGGCTACATCGACGTGGCTGCCCTCGGCAGCCGGGTCGACCACGAGGATCTCGTCCAGTCGATGCACGAGTGGATCGGCGGCGAGGTCACCCACCACGAGCTGATCGAGGCGTTCGACCGGCTCGACAGCATGGACATCTGGCTCGACGGATGGGATGGCTCGCGCCGGTCCCAGGCGCGGCTGAAGAACCTCACGAGCCAGCTGATCGGACGGTTCGCGCACGCGGCCGTCCACGCGACGAAGGAGTCCGCCGGGCGCACCGATCTCATCCGCTTCGGCGCCGATGTCGTGGTGCCGCCGGGCATCCAGGCCGAGATCGCGGTGCTGAAGGGCATCGTGGCGACATTCGTGATGTCGCGGAACACACGGCAGCCGATCTACGCCCAGCAGCGCCAGATCCTCACCACCCTCGCCGACCTGCTCTACCAGCGGGGGCCGGCGGAGCTCGACCCGGGATTCGCCGAGGACTGGCGAGCGGCATCCACCGACGGCGAGCGCAGGCGCGTCGTGGTCGACCAGGTCGCCAGTCTCACCGACCAGTCCGCGCTGAGTTGGTACGAGCGGCTCGTCCAGCATTGAGCGACACGAAACGGGGATGCGCACGGCCGGGGTTGAATACCGCAGCCCTGTGCAGAATGCTTGGGGTCAGGCCTTCAGGAGGAAACGGATGAGCACCGCAGAACCACCGTCGGACGACGGAAGCCCCGCAGCGGGCGAACCGTCGAGCGCGGCACCGGCCGGCCCCGGGGCCGTACGGCGCACGCCGCGCGCCTCCGCCGGGGCAGCGGATGCGGATGCGCCGGCGAAGCGCCCCTCGAGCCGAGCGAAGTCGGCGACGACGAAGCAGGATGCGGCAGAGCCGGCCGCGCCGAAGACAGCCGGTGCAAAGCCGGCTGAGTCGGCCGGGGCAAAGTCGGCTGAGACGGCCGGGGCGAAGTCGGCTGAGACAGCCGGGGGAAAGTCGGCTGAGACGGCCGGGGCGAAGCCCGCTGGGGCGAAGCCCGCTGCAGCGAAGCCTGCTGCGGCGAAGCGCCCCGCGGCACAGGGGCCCGCGGCCCGCACCCGCCGAACGACCGCCAAGACCGCCCCGATCGCACCCGAGGGCGAAGCCCCGGACATCATGGATGCGGCGCTCTCCGCGCGTGAACCGCTCGCGCGGCGGAGCCCTCCGGCCGGATCGGCACCCGCACGTGCTCGCGTCGTCCGCGCGAAGCCCGAGTCGCCTGACGCGGCCCTCGATCGGGCAGGATCGGTCACCCGACCGGCAGCGGCCGGGCCAGCCGAGCCTGCAGCCGCCACATCCGACACCACCGGGGAGACCACTGTGGACACCACGAAGGACCACGAAGCCGACGGAGCAGCGGCAGCCACTGTGCCCCTCGCCGCCGCCGACGAGACCCCCGCCGCCGAGACCGCCGCCGCTGAGACCGTCGCCGACGAGACCGCCGCCGCTGAGACCGTCGCCGACGAGACCGCCGCCGCTGAGACCGTCGCCGACGAAACCCCAGCCACCGACACACCCGCCGCCGAGACCCCAGCCGCCGCCACACCCGCCGCCGAGACCCTCGTCGCCGAGACCCCGGTCGGCGTCGGGACAGCCATCACAGAGGGCGCAGCCGCAGATCCCGCCACCGGCGCGGCCGCGGGAGGCACCGCCGCCGAGGTGCCCGGACCGCATCAGGTGCCCCATGGCCGGACGGTGACCGACCTCGCCGACCGGCTCGACGATTCGCGCTTCTTCTCCTCGCTGTTCGATTTCACCTTCACGAACTACGTCACGCGCAAGCTCGCCGGCCCGGTGTACGTCGTGGGACTCGTCCTGATCGCGCTGGGCGTCATCGTCGGCTTCGCCAACGCGCTGACGTCCGCGATCGCCACCCATGCGCCGATCGGCGCGTTCGTGTTCCTCTTCGGCGTCCTCATCACGCTGGTCGGCGCCATGCTGGCCGTCCTGCTCCTCCGCGTCGGGATCGAAGTGTTCTGCGCCATCATCGAGATCGCCCAGAACACCCGTCGGAGGCGGCCGCCCGGAGAGTGACCGAGGTGACCGAGGTGACCGGGGAGCGCCGGGGAGTGGGCCAGTGACGGAGTGACCGCACACCCTCCGTCCACAGGCAGCCTCCGGCGAGCGCCTCATCCACAGGTTCTGGCGGCCGCCGTCGAGAGTCGGTGCGGCTCACTAGAATCGAGAGCATGGCCGGCCGGATTCGACAAAGCGACATCGAAGAGGTCAAAGCCCGCACGAACATCGGCGACGTCATCGGCGACTACGTCAGCCTGAAGACCGGCGGCGTCGGCGCGCTCAAGGGTCTGTGCCCTTTCCACGACGAGAAGAGCCCGAGCTTCTACGTGCGTCCGGGCGTCGGCCGCTACCACTGCTTCGGCTGCGGCGAGGGCGGCGACGTCTACGAGTTCCTGCTCAAGATGGACCACGTCTCCTTCACGGATGCCGTCGAGCGCCTGGCCGGTCGGATCGGGTACCAGCTCCACTACGAGGAGGGCGGGGGAGGCCCCTCGGAGGGCTCGGGCAACAGGGCGCGGATCCTCGCCGCGAACGCGGCCGCGGAGGAGTTCTTCCGCGACCGGTTGTCCGCGCCGGATGCAGACCCGGGCCGTCGTTTCCTCGGCGAGCGCGGGTTCGACTCCGCCTCGGCGGCCCACTTCGGCGTCGGCTTCGCCCCGAAGAGCTGGGATGAGCTCACCAAGCACCTGCGCGGCAAGGGGTACACCCAGGACGAGCTGCTCGCCGCGGGCCTCGTGACCCAGGGCGACCGTGGTGTCTACGACCGGTTCCGCGGCCGGCTGATCTGGCCCATCCGCGACGTCACGGGCCAGACCATCGGGTTCGGGGCGCGACGCCTGCTCGAGGACGACAAAGGCCCGAAGTACCTCAATACGCCCGAGACCCCGGTGTACAAGAAGGCGCAGGTGCTCTACGGGCTCGACCTCGCCAAGCGCGACATCTCCCAGAAGGACCAGGTCGTCGTCGTCGAGGGCTACACGGACGTCATGGCCTGCCATCTGGCGGGCGTCACCACCGCGGTCGCGACGTGCGGCACCTCCTTCGGCGTCGACCACATCAAGGTGATCCGCCGTGTTATGGGCGATGACAACAGCCAGGGCTCCGTGATCTTCACCTTCGATCCGGATGCGGCCGGGCAGAAGGCGGCCACCCGCGCGTTCAAGGAGGAGCAGCGGTTCTCGGCCCAGACGTACGTCGCGGTCGGTCCCGACGGTCTCGACCCGTGCGACCTGCGGTTGACCAAGGGCGACGACGCGGTGCGCCGGATGATCGACGCCCGCAAGCCGATGTACGAGTTCATGATCCGCCAGGTGGTCGAGCGTTTCGATCTCGACTCGGTGGAGGGCCGCGCGGCGGCGGTGCGCGCCGGTGCCCCGATCGTGGCTAACATCCGCGACCCCGCAGCGCAGAGCGGCTACACGCGCGAGCTGGCGCGGCTCTCCGGGGCCGAACTGCAGGATGCGACCCGCGCCGTGCGCGCAGCGCAGCGCACCACGGGTTCGCAGCGCGGCTCCAGTCACGGGGAGCAGCGCAGCTCCGGCCCGGCGGGGCGCAGCTCCGGCCCAGGCGACCAGCGCAACGCCGGCCCAGGCGACCAGCGGAGCTCCGCAGGGTACGCCTCCCGGGACGACGGCCGTGCGCGACCGGACTCCGGCGGCTTCCAGCCCGGTGAGCGCCCGCAACGGCTCCCGCAGGCCGACCTCACCGACCCCACCCAGCGCACCGAGCGCGAGAGCCTCATGGTCCTGCTGCAGCTGCCGGGCGAGGTCGGAGCCGATCGTGCCGCGCGTGCCGTGCAGGTGCCGTTCACGAATCCGACGCATGCGGTGGTACGCGACGCGATCGCCAGCCGGCTCGACACGATGAATCAGCCCGGCTGGGTGGACCGCATCGTGGCCGAGGTGCCGCAGGCCTACGCTCCGACCGTCAACGCCCTCGCCGTGGCGGCGCTGCCGCAGGAGGGCGAGCCGGGCCGGTATGCCCGCTCCATCGTCGATGGCCTCATCGACCGCGACCTTCTCCGCGAGAAGGCCGAGCTGACGTCGCGGCTCGGCCGCACCGAGGATCCGGAGCTCCGCCGTCAGATCTCGCTCGCCATGGTCGCTATCGAGTCCGAGCGGCGCCGCTTGCGCGGCGAGTGAACCGTCCGACGGCCGGATTCCACCGATAGCGCAAACTCGCCGTCCGACCGCTGATTTCGCACCTCGATGCGCGAATGAGCAACGATTTGTTGCGCACGGGTAACGGATGAGGGACGGTTTCGCTCCCGAATGCGCGCTGGGGCGCCATTCCGTGCTAGGAAAGTTGTCACGCGGATGGCGATCGCGCACGCGTGCTCGACGGCCCCGCATCCCACACCAGGAAGAGGTAATCGGATATGACATCCGCACACTACGGCGGTCGGCGCCTGCTCGCCGTCTCCGCCGCCTTCGCGGCCGCGGCGCTGGTCCTCGCCGGCTGCTCGGGAAGCAACAACGGCTCCGGCGGGGGCGGCACCCTCACGGTCGGCACGACGGACAAGATCACCTCGATCGACCCGGCCGGCTCCTACGACAACGGTTCGTTCGCGGTGATGAACCAGGTCTACCCGTTCCTCATGAACACCCCGTACGGCAGCCCCGACGTCAAGCCGGACATCGCCGAGAGCGCCAGCTTCACCAGCCCGACCGAGTACACGGTCAAGCTCAAGCCCGGCCTCAAGTTCGCCAACGGCCACGACCTCACCTCCTCGGACGTGAAGTTCACCTTCGACCGCCAGCTCAAGATCAACGATCCCAACGGCCCCGCGTCGCTGCTCGCGAACCTCGACAGCGTGTCGACGCCGGACAAGACGACCGTCGTGTTCAAGCTGAAGGTCCCGAACGACCAGACCTTCCCGCAGGTGCTCTCCAGCCCCGCCGGTCCCATCGTGGACGAGCAGGTCTTCTCCGCGGACAAGGTCACTCCGGACAACACCATCGTCAAGGGTCACGCCTTCGCCGGACAGTACGACATCACGTCCTACGACTTCAACAACCTGATCGCGTACAAGGCGTACGACGGCTACCAGGGCCTCCTCGGCAAGCCGGCGACGGCCAAGATCAACGTGAAGTACTACGCCCAGGCCTCGAATCTGAAGCTGGACATCCAGAAGGGCGCGATCGACGTCGCGTGGCGTCAGCTGTCGGCCACCGACATCGAGAACCTGCAGACGAACAAGAACGTCAAGGTCGTCAAGGGACCGGGTGGCGAGATCCGCTACATCGTGTTCAACTTCAACACCCAGCCGTTCGGTTCCAAGACCCCCGACGCCGACCCCAAGAAGGCCCTCGCCGTTCGTCAGGCGGCGGCGGACCTGGTCGACCGAGCGGCGATCGCCAAGCAGGTCTACAAGGACACGTACACCCCGCTGTACTCGTTCGTCCCGAACGGCCTCACCGGCGCCACCACGGTGCTGAAGGACCTCTACGGCGACGGGAACGGCGGACCGAGCCTGGACAAGGCGAAGGCTGCCCTGCAGGCCGCTGGAGTGACCACCCCGGTCTCCCTGAACCTGCAGTACAACCCGGACCACTACGGCCCGTCCTCCGGTGACGAGTACGCCCAGGTGAAGTCGCAGCTGGAGACCGGTGGCCTGTTCAAGGTGAACCTGCAGTCGACCGAGTGGGTGCAGTACTCGAAGGACCGCACCGCGGATGTCTACCCGGCATACCAGCTGGGCTGGTTCCCGGACTACTCCGACGCGGACAACTACCTGTCGCCGTTCTTCAGCAAGGACAACTTCCTCGCGAACCACTACGACAACCCGGAGGTCCAGGGCCTGATCACGAAGCAGGTGGGCACGACCGACAAGGCCGAGCGCACCAAGCTGATCGAGGAGATCCAGGCCAAGGTGGCCGCCGACCTGAGCACCCTGCCGCTGCTGCAGGGCTCGCAGGTCGCCATCGTCGGCAAGAATGTGAAGGGCACCGAGAAGACCCTCGACGCCTCCTTCAAGTTCCGTTACGCGGTTCTCTCGAAGTAATCCGGCGCGGAGCCACCAGCTCTGAGCCGACCGGGGGGTGGCTCGCTCTCGCAGCGGGCCGCCCCCTTTCCACGAACCACCACGATTGGCTTCCATGACAGCGACTGTGAGCACGCCGGGAGCGGGGACCGCCGGCCTCCCCGACCCTGCGCACACGACGACGAAGCGACGATCCGGGGGCGGCCTCGGCCGCTACGTCCTGATCCGTGCGCTTCTCATCATCCCCACGATCTTCATCCTCGTCACCGTCGTCTTCTTCCTGATGCGCTCGACGGGCGACCCCATCACCGCCGCGCTCGGCGGCAAGCTGCCTCCGGCGCAGCTCGCGCAGAGGGTGCACGAGGCGGGCTACGACCGCCCCATCCTCGTCCAGTACTTCGAGTACCTGGGTCAGCTTCTCCGCGGCGACTTCGGGACCACCTTCACCGACCACCAGCCGGTCACCCACGTGCTGCTGACGTACGGCGCTGCGACGGTCGAGCTGGCGTTCTACGCCCTCATCGTCGCCTTCATCGTCGGTATCCCGCTCGGCATGGTCGCGGCCTACTTCCGGGACAAGGGGCAGGATGCGGCCCTCCGCGTCTTCGCGATCCTCTGCTACGCGACGCCCGTGTTCTTCGTCGGCCTCGTCCTCAAGCTCGTCTTCGCGATCTGGCTGGGCTGGCTCCCAGTCTCCGGTCGTGCGTCCACCGGCTCGGAGCTGGAGATGCAGACCCTCGACGGCAAGACCGGCATCTATCTGATCGACGCCTTCCAGACCGGTGATCCGGCTGTCGTCGGGGACGTGCTCAGCCACGCCATCCTCCCGGCCCTGGCCCTGGGCCTGCTGACGGCCGGCGTCTTCCTCCGCCTGGTGCGCACGAACGTGATCGGGACGCTGTCGACCGACTACGTGGATGCGGCGCGCTCGCGCGGCGTGCGGGAGTCGCGGCTGCTGCGCAAGCACGCCTACCGGCCGGCGCTCATCCCGATCATCACCGTCATCGGTCTCCAGATCGCCCTGCTGCTCGGCGGCGCCGTGCTCACCGAGACGACCTTCGAGTGGAAGGGCCTCGGGTTCCAGCTCGTGCACTACCTGCAGGCGCGGGACTTCGTCGCCGTCCAGGGCATGGTCGTCCTGCTCGCCGTGATCGTGACCCTCACGAACTTCGTGGTCGACGTGATCGCGGCGTTCATCGACCCGAGAGTGAGGTACTGAGATGACCTCCCCGTCACTCACCTCCCGGAAGCGCCCGCTCCTGGACCGGATTCCCGTCGTCCACCAGCTCCGGCAGAGCGTCGGGCTGCAGCGCGGGATGCTCGTCGCGGGCCTCGTGCTCACCGTCCTGTTCCTCCTGGTCGCGATCTTCGCCCCGCTGATCGCGCCGTACGGCTTCGCCCAGCTGAAGAACGCCGACGGCACGGCCTTCGGGACCACGCAGGCGCCGAGCGGCGCTCACATCTGGGGAACGACCTCCGGCGGCTACGACGTGTTCTCGCGGGTGATCTGGGGGACGCAGACCGCGATCCTCGTGATCGTCGTCGCCGTGATCCTGTCGATCTTCCTCGGGGTGTTCCTCGGCCTGATCTCCGGCTACTTCGGCGGCTGGCTCGACCGCGTGCTGGTCGTCGTCTGCGACGCGATCTACGCGTTCCCGTCCCTGCTGCTGGCGATCGTGATGGCCATCGCGATCAGCGGCGGGCAGTCGAGCCTCTGGGGCGGCATCCTGGCGGCGGCGATCTCGATCACTGTGGTGTACATCCCGCAGTACTTCCGCGTCATCCGCTCGGAGGCGGTACGGATCAAGGCCGAAGCGTATGTCGAGTCGGCGAAGGTCGTCGGAGCGAGCAACGCGCGGATCATGTTCCGTCATGTCCTGCGCAACTCCACACGGACGCTGCCGCTGATCTTCACGCTCAACTCGTCGGAGGCGATCCTCACGCTGGCCGGCCTCGGGTTCCTCGGCTTCGGCATCGAGCCGACCGCCGCCGCCGAGTGGGGCTTCGATCTCAACAAGGCCGTGGACGACGTCACGAGCGGGATCTGGTGGACCTCGATCTACCCGGGTCTCGCGATCGTGCTGGTCGTGCTCGGCATCACGCTGGTCGGCGAGAGCCTGAACGATCTGGCCGACCCGCGCCTGCGCGGTCGTCGGCGGGCCGCGGCGGCGTCGGGCGAGGTCGCCGAGACATCCGTCGTCCCCGGCGGCGTCCTCGCCGCCGGTCCCGGTGGTGTCGACGGACTGGAACCGGGCGGATCGTTCGACGATGAGGGAATCGAGGTGCGTCCATGAGCGACGTCGTCCAGATCGAGGACCTCTCGGTCTCGTTCTCCACCGACGCGGGTGCCGTGAAAGCGGTCGACGGCGTGAGCCTGACCGTCGCGCCGGGCGAGGTGCTCGCCATCGTCGGCGAGTCCGGCTCGGGCAAGACGGTGACGGCCAAGACCATCCTGGGCCTGCTTCCCGAGACCGCGACCGCGTCCGGGGCCGTCATCCTGCGCAGCCGCGACGGCGCCAGCGAGGCGGATGTCATCTCCATCGACAAGCGCCGACTGCGTCAGGTGCGCGGCACCGACGTCGCCATGGTCTTCCAGGAGCCGTCGACGGCACTGAACCCGGTGTATCCGGTCGGCTGGCAGATCGCCGAGGGCCTGCGCGCGCACGGGAGACTGTCGAGGAAGGAGGCGCGGGCGAAGGCCATCGAGATCCTCGACCGCGTCGGCATCCCGGAGCCGGAGAAGCGGGTCAAGTACTACCCGCACCAGTTCTCGGGCGGCCAGAAGCAGCGCATCGTCATCGCGATGGCGCTGGTGCTGAATCCCGGACTCATCGTGGCCGACGAACCGACGACGGCGCTCGACGTGACGGTGCAGGCCGAGATCCTCGACCTGCTGCGCCGCTGCCGTGACGAGTTCGGCGCCGCCATCGTGCTCATCACGCACAACATGGGCGTCGTCGCCGACCTGGCCGACCGCGTGGCGGTGATGTACCAGGGCAAGCTGGTGGAGCAGGCCGAGGTGCGCACGCTGTTCGCGGCCCCGCAGGCGGAGTACACCCGCAAGCTCCTGGCCGCGGTTCCGAAGATCGGTCAGGGTCTCGCGGCGACGCAGGATCGCGCGATCGCCCGGGCCGAGCGCCCGCTCGCAGCACCCGTGGTGCAGGCGCGCGACCTGCGCATCCAGTACCCCGGCCGGCTCGGCCGCCCCGGGTTCGTCGCCGTCGACGGGGTGTCGTTCGACATCGGGCCGGGCGAAGTGCTGGGTCTGGTGGGCGAGTCCGGGTCGGGTAAGACCACGATCGGCCGGGCCATCGCCGGTCTGAACCGGGTCAGCGGCGGGTCCCTCCAGGTCCTGGGGCTCGAGATGAACGGGATGCGCGAGCGCCAGTTCCGCAAGGTGCGCAGCGACCTCGGTTTCGTCTTCCAGGACCCGGCGTCGAGCTTCAACCCGCTGCTCACGGTCGCGGAATGCGTGGCGGAGCCACTGGTCGTGCACGGACGCGCATCGTCGGCCGCCGTGGCACGCCGCCGGGTGGACGAGCTGCTGGAGGCGGTGCAGCTGCCGCGTGCCTACGGCGACCGGTACCCGCACGAGCTGTCCGGCGGTCAGCGGCAGCGGGCCAGTCTGGCGCGCGCGCTCGCTCTGGAGCCGACGCTGCTCATCGCCGACGAGCCCACCTCCGCCCTCGACGTCTCGGTGCAGGCCCGCGTGCTGGAACTGTTCGCCGAGCTGCAGAGGGAGTTCGGGTTCGCTTCGCTGTTCATCAGTCACGACCTGGCCGTGGTCGACCTACTGGCCGATCGCATCGCCGTGCTGCACCGCGGCAAGCTGGTGGAGGAGGGTACCGGCGCCGAGGTGCTCGGCAGCCCGCGCGAGCCGTACACGCAGCGGCTGCTGGCGTCCCTCCCGGTGCCGGATCCGATCGAACAGGCCGACCGGCGGGAGGCGCTGCACCGCCTCCAGTCGCAGAGCGCCTAGGGTCGAGGGTGTGAGTTCCGAGCCCGCCATCGTCGTCAGCGACCTATCCGTCGAATACCCCGCGCGGGGCCCCAGTGCGTCGTGTGTCGCCCTGCGCGGCATCGATTTCCGGCTGGAGCACGGGCAGGTCCTCGGGGTGCTCGGCGAGACGGGCTCGGGCAAGAGCACGCTCGCCCAGGTGCTGGCGGGCCGGGTGCTCCCGGCGCGCGCATCCGAGCCGGGTCCGCGGATCACCGGGGGAGAGGCGTCGGTGCTCGGGCATCCGCTGCGGAAGGCGCGCAAGCGCGACCTCGCCGAGGTGACCTTCCACGTCGGCTACCTGCCGCAGGAGGCGGCTGCGACCCTGGAGCCGACGCTCAGCGTGCAGGACAACGTGACCCTGCCCATCTTCGAGCGGGACGAGCACTACTCCCGGCGCCTCGCCGGGGAGCGGGCCGCGACCATGCTGGACACGGTGCACCTGCCGCTGAGCGTGCTCAACAAGTACCCGTACCAGCTGAGTTCGGGCCAGCGGCAGCGGGTGGCGCTCGCGCGGGCGCTCGTGCTCGGCCCGAGCATCCTGATCGCCGACGAGCCGACCGCGGGCATCGACGCCACGGTGCGCGATGCGGTGATCGACCTGCTCGCCCAGTTGCGCGAGCATCCCGAGTTCTCGGCGGTGATCGTCAGCCACGACCTCGCGGTCCTGCGCCGGGCGACGGACACCTCGCTGGTGCTGCACGCCGGCCGCCCTGTCGGGTTCGGTCCGATCGAGGACGTCCTCGCCGACCCGACGCATCCGTTCGTCGCCGGCCTCGCACGCGCCCTGAAGCCGCCGCAGCAGCGCACGGAGCGGCGTCCGCAGCGCGCGCAGCCGAAGAGCACGAAGGAGATCTGATGTCCGATTCCGCAGACGCGGGCTCTCCGCGCCATCGAGCCGTCCTGGCCGACCCGGTCGCGGCCGTGCCAACGGAGCAGCGGCCCGAGCCCGGCCCGATCGCCGTGCTGCCCGAGCCCGAGCAGCCGCTCGTCCAGGCGGTCGAAGCGGCAGGGGGGACCGTCGAGCCGCTCTCGGACCGCACTCGCGGGGTGGTGTGGCTGTCCAATAAGGATGCGGCCGCCTTCCCGCCGGTGCTCGAGGCGCATCCGGGCATCGGCTGGGTGCAGCTCCCGTTCGCCGGCGTGGATGCGTTCGCCGGCGTCATCGCTTCGGAGGACCGCCCCGGGCTGGTCTGGACGAGCGCGAAGGGCGCCTACGCGCAGCCTGTGGCCGAGCATGCGCTGGTGCTGAGCCTCGCTTTGCTGCGGGTGATCCCGAAGCGGGTGCGGGCGCGCTCCTGGGCGAGCGAGCAGGAGGGGCGGTCGCTGTACGGACTGGACGTCGTGATCGTCGGCGCCGGCGGGATCGCCCGGGAACTGATGCGCCTGCTGGAGCCGTTCGGCGTGCGTGTGACCATCGTGCGGCGCTCGTCCGAACCGGTCGAGGGTGCCGCTCGCACGGTGACCGCCGATCAGCTCACGACCGTGCTGCCCTCCGCCGACCTCGTGGTGGTGGCCGCTGCACTGACCGGAAGCACGCGGCACCTCTTCGGCCCGGAGGAGTTCTCTGCGATGAAGCCGACCGCCTACCTGGTGAACATCGCCCGCGGCGGACTGGTGGACACCGACGCGCTGCTCGACGCCCTGCGTTCGGGCGCTCTGGCGGGCGCGGGTCTCGACGTGACCGACCCGGAACCGCTGCCGGACGGTCATCCGCTATGGGATGAGCCTCGCGTGCTCCTCACCCCGCACCAGGCGGACACCCCCGAGATGACGGCTCCGCTCCTGGCCGAGCGCATCCGCCTGAACGTGCAGGCGTTCCTCGGCGATGGCCGATTCGTGGGAGTCGTGGACCCGGTCGCGGGCTACTGAGTGGCGACGCGCGCGGGATGCCGGCCGGATTTCCCGAGCACGCTCGAAGCTTGCTAGAGTAGCTTCGCTGATCAAGCATTCCTCGATAGCTCAATTGGCAGAGCAGCCGGCTGTTAACCGGCAGGTTCTTGGTTCGAGTCCAAGTCGGGGAGCTTCGAAACCCCCGGTCTTCTGCGGAAGGCCGGGGGTTTCTGCGTGTGCGCGTCAACGTGCGCGCGGACGGGCGCGCGCGGACGCCCTACTGCCACCCCGGCTGCACGAGGCCGGTCTCGTAGGCGAGGACGACGAGATGCACACGGTCGCGCGCATCCAGCTTCGTCATGATCCGCGAGACGTGGGTCTTCGCGGTGAGAGGGCTGAGGTAGAGCCGTTCGCCGATCTCCGTGTTGGTGAGGCCGTGCGCGACGAGCGCCAGCACCTCGCGCTCACGCTCGGTGAGCTGCTCGAGCAGTGTGGAGTCCGGCGCCGGCCGGAGGCCGCCCGAGACCCGCTCGATCAGGCGCCGGGTGACGCCGGGGGAGAGCAGCGCATCCCCGGCGGCCACGACACGGACGGCGCGGATGAGCTCGACCGGCTCGGTGTCCTTCACCAGGAACCCGCTCGCCCCGGCGATGATCGCCTGTGCGACGTACTCGTCCAGCTCGAAGGTCGTCACGATGACGATCCGCGTCCCGGCGAGCCCGGGGTCGGCGACGATCTCTCCCGTCGCCCACAGTCCGTCGCCGTCCGGCATCCGGATGTCCATCAGCACGACATCGGGATGCGTCTTCCGCACCAGGTCGACGCTCGCCCGGCCGGTCCCGGCCTCCCCGACGATCTCGATGTCGTCCTCCGCCTCCAGCAAAGCGCGGAAGCCGGCCCTGACCAGTACTTGGTCGTCCGCGAGCAGGACCCGGATCACCACGTGCCCCCGGATCGCGGCGCAGCCGGGATGCGCGCCTCCACGGTCACGCCGCCGCCCTCGGGCGTTCGTACCTCGAAAGTGCCGCCGAGCAGCTCGGCGCGTTCGCGCATCCCGAGCATCCCCTTTCCCGTCGCTCCGCCCGCGCTCGCGTCTGCGGCCGAGACGCCCTCCGGCAGGCCGCGTCCGTCGTCCTGGATCGTGAGCACGAACGAGCCTTCGCTTTCGGCCAGACGGATGGTCACCTTCGTCGCCTGGGCGTGCCGCCCCACATTGGTGAGCGATTCCTGCACGATCCGGTAGAGCGCCAGCTGCGCCGCCGCGGACGGCGTCGAGTGCAGCTCCGGCTCGTAGGAGACCTGCAGTCCCGCCTTGCGATACGTCTCCACGAGGACGGGGATGCGCGCGAGATCCGGCTCGGGGGAGCGCGCCGCGTAGCCGTCGGATCCACGCAGGAAGCCGAGCACGCCGCGCACCTCCTCCAGCGCCTGGCTGCTGGTCGACCTGATCGCCTCCAGGCTTTCGCGCGCCTTCTCCGGGCGGGAATCGAAGAGGTGGAGGCCGACCCCCGCCTGCACGCTGATCTGCGACAAGGAGTGGGCGAGCACGTCGTGCAGTTCGCGCGCGATGCGCAGGCGTTCCGCCTCTGCGGCGGACTCGCGCCGGGCGGCGACCGCTCGTGCGACCTCGCGGTAGCGCTCCCGCCGGTTGCGCATGCCTTCTCCGAGCCCGAGGAGGAGGCACAGCACCAGGGCCACGATCAGGGGCCGGATGAGCGCCCCCGGCTGTCCGCGCAACAGGTAATCGGCGGCCGGAACCGCGAGGGCGAAACCGGCGATCGTCCACCAGGCCCAGATGCGCGCGCCGTGCACGACAGCGCTGACGACGGCGAACGCGAGGGGCACAGCCGCGAACGGCGGCCCTGAGGTCACGGCGATCGCCGGCCCGGTCAGCACGGCGATCGCGACGACGGTCGCACCGGGATGCGTTCTCGCCAGCAGGAGCAGGAAGGAGGCCGCGAAGGCGAGCAGGACGAAGGCGAGGGTCACCGGATCGTGGGCGGAGTCATGCCAGGCGAACACGAGCCCCGGGAGCTGGAAGAGGGCCGCGACGATCACGACGAACCAGCGAGCGCCCCGTGGACGCCCGCGGCGCGCCCACGGCGGACCGGGCCAGTCGCCGGCACTGGACGCCACGTGCGTGTGCTCGGGATGCGCGGGCGCGCCGCCGCCTGGATCGGGTGGCGCGTTCCAGGGCATCTCCTCATGCTAGCTACGCCCCTACGCGGCCCGCATGCTCCCGGGGGAGTCTTGTAGCGGAGCCCCGGTACTTCGGTAGTAGTACGGGATCAACTGGCATTGAGGGACGAAAGAGCAGGAAGAGGCATCCGGGCCAACACATTGCATTGAGGGAGCCGGACCCTTGACCTGACTGTTGCCGGTCGTACGTTCGTCGCAGTCCGCAAGCAATTACTTCATTGTCGTCGTTCAGTCCTCCGGCGCGGACGGGCGACCGACTTCACGGCCTCCGCCGAAAGACGCTGCTCACAGGGTCGACACTCGCATGATCCCTGCCCGTATGAGGGCGTGTAATGAACGCACCCGTGAGTCACACCGTTCTCCGGGTGAAACGCAGGCCAGATTCGATCAAACATCGTGGAGTCTCGACTCGCGTAGCTCCTGAAGACAGCGTACGAGATGATGTCTGCGGCCTGGATCAGTCGCGTGGCTCGCGAATCGGTGAACAAGGGAACATCAGCCAGATTTCGAAGCTGTCCGATCCGCTCGGCCGTGGATCTCCATGACGACGTCCAGCTTTGAATGTCTTGTTCGGCCACGACGCGACGATCATGTATTACAAGACCGCGGTTTGGCTGCTTCCGTCGCACGCGGAGTGTTTTCAACATGACGTCGAACTTGCCCAGAAGCACTTCGTAGGCGAATCGCTCATGCTCGAGGACAGACCACTCAGAATGGAAGTTCTTCTCAACCGCGACTCCGAAGAGCGCGGGCCCCAGTTCTGAGTTCGACCCTCTGAAATCTGCCAAAAGGTCGTATGCGTCTGCGAGAAGTGCTGCGCGAACGCTGCGTGGCACGTTCGACCAAATACTGGATCGTCCACCAGGAACCTTCGGCTTCTTTGCGTTGCGTAGTTCATGCGCGTGTATCTCGTACTCTTCAAGATTGACGGGCACACGGCCCAGATGCTTGATGACGAGCTTGTCCAAGTGAGCCTGTAGAACTGCTGCGTCGTCTTCGTGGATGGCGATGCCACCCAGTACAAAAGGGTCCGCTCCCCCATGCGTACCGGACTCGTCAACGAAAAGCAGATACAACTCGGGCCCCTGATCTGTTAATAGCAACGAGGCCCGACTCTTGTCGGGCCTCGCGCAATGCTGTCGAGTCAACAATCCGGGCACCGCGTTGGCAGTCCCAGCCGGATGAGCGAACCGCGTGGGCAGTTCTCTCGACAAGCAAAACCTCTCATTCCGCCTTCCACTTGTCAACTGTGATTACACCTTTCATGCCCGCCCGAGTAGGTCGACCAGTGGCTCATTCACAGCGAAGTGCTATCGGGATACGCGGCCCGCATGCTCCCGGGGGAGTACGCGCAATCGCTCCCGGCGGCGGATTCGCGCGATGCGCCTGCGGACGAGGCTGTCCGTGACGGTCCGCGACAGGCGTGGGCCACTCACGGATTGGACACACATCATGCTCAGCTCACTGGCCACCGCCGTCGCAGCAGCGCCGTGCGCTTTCGGTTACGGCGCGCCGTTCGTCGGCTGGTGGTGGATCTTCATCCCGATCTTCTGGATCCTCGTCTTCGTACTGATCTTCGGCTTCTTCGGGCGGCGCTGGCGCCGGGCGGCAATCGCTCGCGGCGGGTACGGCGGCTGGGGGCCTCATGGCAGCACCCGCTCCGCCGAACAGACCCTCGCGCAGCGGTACGCGAACGGCGACATCGACGAGCAGGAGTACCGGGCCCGGCTGGAGGTGCTGCGCGCCAACCGCGACAGCGCCTGAGGCACTGGGACGGAACTGGCACGCCGGACATCGCGGACGGAAGGCGGCCAGGAACGCACGAATCGTGCACAGCCGAGGGGGCGGCGGAGTTCTCCACAGACGTGGAGCCGCCGCCCCGTCGGCGTGCCATGCAGCCCGATAGGATCGACCGGGTCGCGCAGCCGTGCGGCGGAAGGGACGGAAGATGGACGTCATCGCGCTGGTCGCCGCCGCGCTGGGGCTCGCCACGCTCGTCTTCCTCGGCCTCTGGCTGTGGGAGCGCAGCCGGCTCATCCGCCTCCGCGACACGCGGCAGGAGTCGGAGTGGGACCGCATCGACCGCGAGCTCGACCTCGCCGAACAGGCGGGCAGGTTCCGCATCGTCGGCGATCTCGGGGATGTGGCCATCCAGTCCGTCTCGCGGTTGGTCACCCAGGCGGAGGCCGTCCGCTATGCCGCGGATGCGGATCCCGCGGCGGCTCTCCGCACGGCGGGCGTGCTCGAGACCTCCGCCCGTGACGCCCTCGCCGACCTCCGCCGCCTGCAGGCGGTCGCGCGGGAGGCGCAGAACGCGTCCCTTCCGCAGCCCAGCCTCCACTCGGCGCGCGATCTGTTCCGCGTGATGCGGGATGCCGGGCTCGCGGTCACCTTCCGCGAGACCGGGGAGCGCTTCGACCTGCGCCCTGGCGCAGAACTCGCGGTGTTCCGCATCCTGCAGACGAGTCTGGAGAACGCGCTCAAGCACGGCAGCGCCGGTACGAATGCGGCCGTCGCCTTCTCGTGGACTCCCGACGGCCTCCAGGTGAGCGTCGAGGACGACGGCATCCGCGCGGCCGCACGCCGGCTGGGTCTCGACCGCGAGGGCGTCGACCAGGCCACCGCGTACGGTGTCGCCGACGACGTCCGGGCGCTCACCGAGCACTACGAGGGTGCTGGGATCATCGAGATGCGCGAGCGCGCGTCCCTCTTCGGCGGCACGCTGAACGCGCAGACGGTCGCGGGGATCGGCTTCACCCTCTCAGCCGTCTTCCCGGCGCTCCGTCATCACAACGGGGTCCACGGGGTCGACCTGCGCCGCTGAGTCGGCGTCAGTCCTCCAGGTGGTCGCGTCCTGGAAGCCAGCTCAACCCGGGGACTCCCCAGCTGTTCTTGCGCTGCGCCTTCTGCGCGGCCTTCCCGAAGGGATGCGCGAGCCGGTCCACGTACAGCACGCCGTCGAGGTGGTCGTACTCGTGCTGGAAGATCCGCGCCAGCCAGCCGTCCGCGCGCACCTCGAACCCGGCGCCATCGAGATCGGTCGCCTGCAGGATGACGCGCTCGGCCCGGCGCAGCGGGAACCGCTCGCCCGGGAACGAGAGGCAGCCCTCCGACTCCGAGTCCTCGTCCAGCTCGTCCACGGTCAGCGGACTCTGCCACAGCGTCGGGTTGATGGCGGCACCACGATGCTGCACGTCGTCGTCATCCGTCCAGCCGTAGACGAACAACCGCAGCGGGACACCGACCTGCGGGGCGGCGAGGCCGACGCCGGGGGCCTCGTCCATCGTCTCGAACATGTCCGCTATCAGGGTCCGCACGTCGTCGTCGATCTCGCCGACGGGACGGGCGGGGGAGTGCAGGACGGGGTCACCGGTGATCCGAATCGGGAGGACGGCCATTCGGCAAGACTATCGGGAGCATTCCTTGTAGGGTCGTGGAGTGGGTACGGAACTGATGCACGCGTTCGACCTGTCGTATCAGCCCAGCCAGCTTCTGGGCATTCCGGTCGCGCTCGTCGGTGCCTGCTTCCTGTCCGTCGGCGCCCAGCTCCAGCACCACGGCGTCGCCAAGGTGGAGTCCACGGCCGGACACTCTGAGAGCGGACTGAGCGGGCGCCAGCTCGGCCTGCTGCTCGCGCGGCCCTCCTGGGTGATCGGGACCCTGCTGCTGGGGCTTGCCATCGTCTTCCAGCTGGTCAGCCTCAAGCTGTCGCCGATCATCCTCGTCCAGCCGCTCGGCGTGGTCGGGCTCGTCATCACCAGCATCCTCAACGCCCGGGTCAGCGGCGTGAAGCTCAACCACCAGTCCGTGATCGCGGTCACCCTGTGCGTGAGCGGCGTCGGCGCGTTCGTGCTCCTGGCCGCCGTCTTCGCCCGCGACCTGCCGGTCTCCAGCCAGGCGCTCGTCATCATCCTCATCGTGCTCGCCGTCGTCCTGGTGGCCTTCGGGGTCCTCTTCGGGTTCTTCCGGCATCGGTTCAAGGCGATCATGTACATCGTCGGCGCGGGCGTCTTGTACGGCTTCGTGGCGACGCTCGCGAAGGTCGCGATCGCGCGCATCTCCAACCAGGAGTGGGACTGGCTGCTCGTCGCCGCCATCGTCGCACTGCTCGCTGCGGCCGTTCTGGGCGCCTACTTCGTCCAGAACGCGTACTCGTCCGGACCTCCCGATCTGGTCATCGCGGGGCTCACCGTTATCGACCCGCTGGTGGCCGTCACCATCGGGATCGTGGTGCTCGATGAAGCCGCCGGCGCGCCCTGGTGGGCCATGCTGGGCTTCGCGCTGACCGGCCTCGTGGCCATCCTCGGGGTCTTCCAGCTGGCCAAACACCACCCGCAGACGGCATCGGACGCGCCGGTGGCTGACCGTATTACGGACGTCGTGCGGGAAAGCGGCTTAGACTAGGCCGTTGAATCGACCGGGCACCACCAACGCCCGGACCGCGAAACCGTCGCCGGATTCGCCTTCCGAAGCCCCCGACCGTAGGGAACGAACCACGTGCCTGATTCGAGCGGACCGCATCCCACGTCCTCTGCGCCCGCGGCCAAGCAGCCGCTGACCATCGTGATGGGGTGCGACACGTTCGCCCCCGACGTCAACGGAGCCGCCCGCTTCGCGGAGCGCCTCGCCGCCGGACTCGTGGAGCACGGGCACGACGTGCACATCGTCGCGCCCGCGGCCAGCCGCAGGCACGGAACGTGGGTCGAGGAGCACCAGGGTCAGAAGATGACCGTGCACCGCCTGCGCAGCTGGCGCTGGTATCCCCATGACTGGCTGAGGTTCGCGCTCCCGTGGACCAGCAAAGCGAACGCCCGCCGGGTCCTCGACCAGGTGAAGCCGGATGTGGTCCACATCCAATCGCACATCGTCGTCGGCCGGGGCCTCGCCGCGGAGGCCGAGAAGCGCGGGATCCGCATCGTGGCCACGAACCACGTGATGGCCGAGAACGTCGTGGAGTTCACCCTCCTGCCGAAGTTCCTGCAGAAGACCTTCGTCAAGCTCGCCTGGGCGGACGCCCGCCCCACCTTCGACCGCGCCGAGGCCGTCACCACGCCGACCCGCAAGGCGGCCGAGTTCCTGGAGCGCTCGACCGGCCTCCGTGACATCCACGCGGTCTCGTGCGGCATCGACGCCCACAACTACACCCCCGACTTCACGCCCCGCACGGCGAACCGCATCCTCTTCGTCGGCCGGATCACCGGTGAGAAGCACATCGACGTGCTCCTCAAGGCGATGAAGCTGCTGCCGGCCACCCTGGATGCCCACCTCCAGATCGTCGGCGGCGGCGACCAGCTGAAGAACCTGCAGACGATGGCGGAGACGACGGGGATCACGGACCGCGTCGAGTTCCTCGGCTACGTCAGCGACCAGCAGCTGCGCGAGGCGTACAGCCGTGCAACGGTGTTCGCGATGCCGTCGATCGCCGAACTGCAATCCATCGCCACTATGGAGGCCATGGCCTCCGCCCTCCCGGTCGTCGCCGCGGATGCGATGGCCCTGCCGCACCTCGTGCACGACGGCGAGAACGGATACCTGTTCCGTCCCGGTGACGCGCAGGACCTCGCGGACAAGCTGGAGCGCGTTCTCACGATGCCGCAGGAGGAGCTCGACGTGCTCAAGCACGGCTCCCTCCGGATCGTCGCCGCCCACGACATCCAGACCACGATCAGCACCTTCGAAAGCCTGTATCGTGGTGAGCCGGTGGCCGACCCGGTGACGGATGCGGCCCCCAGCGTGCCCGCTCCCGAGTGACGGGAACCGGCGCGCGATCGGGGCGGTAGCTCAGCTGGTCAGAGCAGGGAACTCATAATTCCTCGGTCACGGGTTCAAGTCCCGTCCGCCCTACGACGAACTCATAGCGTCCAACTGGTGTAGACATCCGGACGCGAGAGAGCGCTTCGACCGTCGCATGCGGTAGAAATGACGCGTGACCACCCCTCAGCTTCCAGCACCGACCCAGAAGATCAATACCATCGCTCTCGTCGGGTTCATCGCTGCCTTCATGGTTCCCATTGCCGGCATCGTGCTCGGAATCATCGGCCTTCAGCAGACCCGCACGAGCGGAGAGGGCGGCCGAGGGCTGGCGCGCGCAGCCGTCCTCATCGGCTCGCTGTTCACCCTCTTCGGGGTGGTCTTCTTCATCGTCTGGCTCAGCCTGTTTCTCCAAGCCTTCTCCCACATCTCCTCAGCGGGCTGACCGCTCGGGTCCGAAGGAGAGGCCGGCCGCTCCCGTTCACGCCGAAACCCGGATAGCGGCTATTGATTCGTGTCGGGCGGGAAAGCCTTTCAGTCAACGGGGACCGGAAGAGGCTGAATCAGGACACCAGCGATCCGCCCGCGACATGGCCTACGCGACCACCAACGCCTCACCGCGCGCCCGACGTCGCAACACCCGATAATCCGCCGAAGACGTCACACACGAGGCACGCTCCGAGCCGAACCACCACGTCGATGCAGACCGAGTTTGGATCCTCCATTTTGACCTCAACGCCGCTGCGCGCGCTCAGCTCGGGTGGATGCACCATCGACCCTTCCCACGCTCCGCTCTGCTCTCTTCTGTGACCCGATTTGCCATCCGCGGGACTCGAGTCCTTGACCTTGTCACCCCCAATACAGGGGGTGGACTCCCCGGGATTCCGCGGAAGTCCGTTTCTTGAAAGTTTTCACAGGGGCACCTGGAGGCCCTAGATTCCGGATGTTGGTCACGGGGGCCGGCGGGGGACCAATCGGAGGAATCGTGCGACTGCTGAGCCGCGCTCGTCTAAACCTATGCATCGGCACGGTTGTTGCCCTGACAGCGTCGTTGTTTGTGTCACTGCCGGCGTCGGCAGCAGACACTGGTTCCGGGATCACGGATGCGGCCTCCGCTTCCACCGAAGATGCGGCACACGCCATCGCGGTGCAATTCGCTCACAAGGTGCGGGTCGATTCGGAGACCTCACCAACGGCGATTGTGAACGCACTTCCCGATGGCGGCTTTCAAGCCGAGTCGGACGTGGTACCGGAGCGGGTCCAGAAGAATGGCGACTGGGTCCCGGAGGACACGACTCTTTCCCTCCAGAACGGCTGGGAGGCGCCGGCCGCGGCTGCGTCCCCGGTGCGGTTTTCAACCGGAGGGAACAACTCGCTGGCCCAAGTGCTCTCTACCGACGGCAGCTGGATGACGGAGTCCTGGCCCTACGGGACTTTGCCGACGCCCAAACTGGATGGTTCCAGCGCGGTCTACCAGAACGTCTTCCCGGATGTGGACCTCCGGGTCGCTGCAACCCAACTCGGCATGTCCGAGGTCTTGGTGATCAAGTCGCCTTCTGCCGCTGCCGACCCGCGGCTCGCAACGGTGAAGTTCACCGTTGGAGGTGCGACGCCGACAGTGCAGACCAAGACCCGTAGCTTGCTGGCAACGACGCCGTCCGCAGCGGTTGTCAGCTCGGCGACGCCGCTGTGGTGGGATTCCTCAGCGCCGGGAGCGAGCGCTGATAGCAGCGCCGGCTCCGAGCCGCGCGGGCTTGCATTTCAAGCAGACACATCGTCGGTCTCGCTGGATGTCAGCAATGTCACGGCCACGGCGGGTTTGACCTACCCGCTCTATGTCGACCCGGCCTGGAGCGGCTACAGCTCGCACCTGATCGCGGACTGGTATGACGACCGCGCTTATCCGACGCAGTCGTACTTCGACCCGCCGGAGGACAGCGTCGGATACGGGATCCAGGGTGGCGTCGGCTACCTGTCTCGCGCGTTCTTCCAGTTCGACACTGGCGTGCTCGAGGGGAAGCAGATCAACTCCTCGTACCTGAACATCTATCAGACGTACTCGAACTCGTGCGATACGACACTGGTCCAGGCCTGGCGCTACGCCTCCACCGCAACCGGATTCACGTGGAATACGGAACCAGGCGCGTGGGCTCAGCTCCTTGATCAGCAGGGCGACGCGAATGGGGGGCCGTGCGCACCGAATCCGGCGACCGTGGGATGGAATGTCACGCAGGGCGCGGTGTATGCGGCCGCCAACTCGCTTCCCAGCCTCACCCTCGGACTGCGCGTCGCAGATGAGAGCAACTCGCTGACGCGAAAGCACTACCAGTGGAATGCGAGCCTGCTCACCCAGTACAACACTCCACCGAACCAGCCCACCAACCTGCATCTCGACTATGGAGCAGGCAATGTTCGATCCTGCGCGGGATCTTCGAAGACGAATCCCATCCTTGTCTCCACGAGGGGGGTGAACGCCACAAGCGGGCTGTCGGCCGTACCGATGTTCGGGACGATCACCGATCCCGACGCCGCAAGCCAGGCGAGCTTGCAGGCGCTGCTCTATATCAACGACATGACCGGCGCCACGGCGCAATCCTTTTACGCGCAGTGGCTCACGCCGAACAGCGCGGGAACAGTCAGCCTGAACTACGGCCCCCAACTCGCGAACTGGGGACAGACGAACGGTCCACAGCCGCTGCTCGACGGGCACATATATAAGTACTACCTTGTGCCCTCCGACGGATTAGCCACGGGCCCGCACTCGATCGACTGCTACTTCCAAGTGTTGTCAAGCAACTTCGATGCGCCATCGACGGTTGTGACATCGGGAGGAGCGATGGGTTCCCAGGGCACCGCGACAGTGAGCTTCGGGGGAAGCGCCTCGAGCCGTGTCGCTGGCTGGATGTATTGGACCGCGAACCAGGGCAGTGCCGCTCCGGGTCTTCCGCCGACGGGACAGTTCCTGCCCAATCAGAAGACCTGCGCCCAACCCATGACGACCTTGGCCGATGGCACCGTCGTCGGATACGTGTGCTCGACCTCGTCGCCAACGACGATCCATTTCCCTGTCTCGAGCGCGAACATGACCGTCGAGGTGCTTGCGGTCGACGCAGTTGGAAACTACGCGGCCACGGTCCCCACGAACAATGCTCCGAGCGTGCCGGAGATCGGGTTCGCGAACGCAGACTTTACCGAAACCAATCTCGGCTACGTAAGTCCGGGTACGGGCCACGGGTGGATCACTGAACCGGATTACGCGTATGCGCCTCCGCCGCCTCAGGTGCCGTTCGCCATTCACGACGCTGGGCAGGTGAAGGCCGCCGATCTTCTCGTACCTGCCGGAGCTGGGGCAACTGCAACCGACAGTGACATATCCAGTGGACAGACCGGCTTCGGTTATGTCCTCAGCCTGAGCGGCGCATCGCTTACGTCGACGATCAACACGACTGCAGCAGTAACGGACTCCGCACAATCGTTCGCCGTCGGGCTCTGGGCAAAAGCAACCGACCTGACCGGTATCCACACGTTGGTCTCGCAGACTGGCACGGCGAACGGGCCCGGATTCGAACTCCGAACCAACGGTCAGGTCGCGGAGTTCTGCGTAACCAGCCAGGCGTCGGGAGTCGCCGCTACGGGATGTGCAAGCGCGACGGCATCGCAGAACCTCCTCCCCGCCAACACCTGGGTACATCTGACCGGGGTGTGGGACGCGAACAACTCTCAGATCCGGGTTTACCGCGACCAGACTTCCATCGCTGCGGCAGCATTCGTCGACCCGGCGGGAGACCCCGGGTCTTCGGCGCCCATCACACTGGGCTCCAAGGTATTGAGCACCGGGCAGATCGCTACGCCTTGGGTCGGCAACGTGTCTGACCTCGTCGTGCTTCCCGGCGTCCCTACGTCGGCACAGCTCACCAACATCACCAACTACCAGGACCCGCAGTGAGGAGCTCGACGATGCGGTTTACACGTTCACGTTCTCGTATCGCCGTGACGCTTCTGGTGGCCGGCGCTCTGAGCGCATCCCTGTTGCAGCCTGTTGCGGCTCAGGCAGCTCAGACATCGCAAACGCAATTGTCGCAACTGCCACCCGTACCTGGACACGCGAGCACAACAGCGGCACCCAGCCCCTCATCCTCCACAAGGTCCAAGCCGATCACGGTCAAGCCCCTCACCGCGGGGAACGGCGACCCGAACCTGACGAAGAGTTCATCGATCGGAGCCACTTCGAAGGCGACGATCGATGGGGACTGGCAATCGGTCGGAGGATCCGCCGTCAAGCTCAGCCATGCCTCCGCGAAGGCCGGCTCGGCTTCGGCTGCAGGCACTAGCGGACCTGAAAAGGTCCACGCCTCGGTGCTGAGTCCGCAGGATGCGAAGAAGCGAACCGGCTCACCGATCGCTATCGAGATCCAGCGCACAGACGGCTCGAGGTCAGCGGGTCCTGTCGCCGTTCAGATCCCGACGAATGTCCTGGCCTCGCTCTATGGCGGGGACTACGCCAGCCGTCTGCGATGGGTGCAAGTCCCGGCTTCGGAAGCAACGTCACAGAAGTCCGTTGCCGCTGCCGCCAAACCCCTAGCCGCTACGGAAACGAAGAACAGCGTGCTCTTGACGCCCCAAGCCTCGAGCACCCCAATGATGATGACCGCGCAGGCATCGGGTGCGTCGTCGGCCGGGTCCGGCGACTACACCGCGACGCCCCTTAACACTGCGGCCGAATGGGACGTTTCGACACAGACGGGTGACTTCTCCTGGTCGTATCCGATCCGTACTGTGCCTGTCGCCGCCGGCCCGCAACCGAAAGTCGCTCTCAGCTACGACTCCCAATCGGTGGATGGTGAGACGGGCGCTACCAACAATCAGCCCTCTGCTGTAGGTGAGGGGTGGAGCCTTACTGCCGGCGGTTTCATTCAGCGCAACTATGTTCCCTGCGCTTTGGACGATGGACCGACCGGGCCGATCGCAAACTCTGGGGATCTCTGCTGGAAGGCGGACAACGCCACCCTCTCCATCGCCGGGCATGCCGGACAACTCACGCAGATCGGCACCACGGGGCAGTGGCGTCTGCAATCCGATGATGGCACACGGATTCAGCACGCAGCGGGCAGCCCGAACTGTGGCAGCAACGGGACGTGGGATGTCGACTGCTGGGTGGTCACCACCACCGACGGCACTCGATACTTCTTCGGTTCGCGGTCCGCGTCCCAGTCCACCTGGACTGTGCCCGTCTTCGGCAACGACCCGGGTGAACCGTGCAACAGCACCGCCTTCTGCATGCAGGCGTGGCGCTGGAACCTCGACGAGGTCGTCGATGTCCACGGCAACGCCGAGGTCTACTACTACAACGCGCAGAACAACATCTACTCGCGGCAGGGAACGACCCCCACCCTCTACATGCGTGGCGGGGAGCTCGATCACATCGATTACGGGATGAATGTCAACCACGTCACCGATGCGAATGCAGCGTCTGCCACGGTGAGCTTCGGCTACGACGCCTATGGGCGTTGCGACGACGCCAGCCACGCGAACTGCACCAGCGAGCCGTCGGCAGGTTTCGCGACCGCTCCAGCGCATCCGGCGGACTATCCGGACGTGCCCTTCGACCAGAACTGCACGAGCGGAAGCTGCACCGGACTGCTTTCGCCGAGCTTCTGGACCGTATCCACACTCGCCAGCATCACCACAACCTCGTGGTCTGCCGGCGTGGCGACGAAAGTCGACTCCTGGGCTCTCTCCCACTCGTTCCCAGACCCGGGCGATGGGGGAGCGCACTCGCTGTGGCTTACACGCGTCGATCACACGGGGTACGTCGGTGGCACGGCCACGGAGCCGCCGACCCTGTTCTCGGGCACGCCGATGCAGAACCGTGTGATGACGCTGACGTTCTCGGCGCTCTACAAGTACCGGCTGAGTGGGGTTGTCACCAGTCTCGGCGGGTCGATCAACGTCCAGTACTCCGGGACGGACTGCCAGCCTTCTGACGGCCCCAGCATCTTGGCCAACCCCTGGAGCAACAATCGGCGCTGCTTCCCCGAAGAGTGGGCGCCGCCCGGCAACCAGCCGCAGATGGACCTGTTCCACAAATACGTCGTCACTCAGGTGCAGGCAAGCCCGGTAACGGGTACGCCGAACGTCGCAAACCAGATCACGACGTACACGTACGGCACGCCCGCGTGGCGTTATGAGACGTCCCCACTGGTTCCCAGCAAGGAGCGGACATGGTCCCGATTCGCCGGATTCAACCAGGTGACCGTCCTCTCCGGCGACCCGAACGCGCCCTCCGCTGAGAAGCGCACCGACTACACCTTTTACCAGGGACTCAACGGCGACCGTGCCGGCGCCTCGGGCGGCACGAAGAGTGTCATGGTCACAGGCACCAGCATCCCGGACGATCTGTGGTTCGCCGGAAATGCCTACGAAACGAAGGTCAGCAACGGCTCCGGCGGGCAAGTCGTCTCCGATACGACGAACGCCGGCCTCTGGGTCTCCGGTCAGACGGCGAGCGACAGCTTCGGCACTGCATACATGACCGGTGACCACGTCACGACGGCTTCCACCCCGCTGAGCACCGGCGGGAGCGTGACAACGACGACCACGACCACTCACGATCCGACCTACGGATACCCCACCACCGTCGAAACCACGCACAGCGACAGCGCACCCGCATCATGTGTCACCAGCGATTACGTCAACAACACGAGTGCGTGGCTCATCGGGTTGGTCTCACACACACGGAACGTGAGCGCGACGTGTGCAACGGCCTTCACGCCGGCGAACGTCGCGAGCGAAACCCGTACCGCGTTCGACTCTCTCGGGTACGGCGCCTCTCCGACTCTGGGTGACGTCACCGAGAGTGGTACTGCCACCAGCTACGACGGATCCAACCAGCCGCAGTACACCGTCATGACGAAGAGCGCATTCGACGCCATGGGCCGAGTTGTCTCCTCCACGGATGCGTTAAGTCACACGACGACGACCGCATACACCCCTGCGGCCGGTGCGGCAGAGCCCGGCAGCCTCACGAGCGCTGTTGTGACGAACACCACAGCTCCCGTCACTTGGAAGACGAGTACGACGTATCAGCCGACGTGGAACGTCCCCGTCGAGGTGTCGGATCAGAACGCCAAGATCACAGACCTTACCTACGACCCGCTCGGCCGGCGCACGGCGGTCTGGTTGCCGGGCAACAGCAAGACCGCCAATCCGGCCGATCCGAACAGCGCCCACAGCTATACCCTTTCCCAGACCGTTCCATCGTTTGTGACCACGACAACGCTGAAAGCGACCTCAAAGGTGACAACGTACAGCCTCTACGACGGGCTCGGCCAGCTGATCCAGAACCAGGCACCGAACGTCGCCGGAAAGACAACGGTCACCGATTACGGATACGACACTCAGGGCAACCAGACACTGGTCGATAACCCGTACTGGACTGCCGATGTCACCCCGTCCGGCACGCTTTTCGTACCGAACAACGTATCCAACATCCCCTCGGCAACAGCTACCCAGTACGACCCCAGCGGGCGCCTGACCGCGCAGCTGACCCTCTCCTACGGCGCCGAGAAGTTCCGCACCACATCGTCCTATCCGGGAAGTGATCGGACTGACGTCAATCCACCGTCCGGCGGGACCCCCACCACCACGTTCAGCAACTCCCTGGGTCAACGCACCTCGTTGGTGCAGTACCAGGCCAGCAGCATCAGTGCCACAGCGCCGACGATCACGACCACCTACAGTTACGACACGCTCGGCAAACTCGCCACGATGAGAGACCAGGACGGCAACACCTGGACCTGGAATTACGACCTCTTGGGCAACCAGACCAGCGCCACCGACCCCGACACCGGCACAACCACCACAAAGTACGACGCAGGCGGGAATCTCGTAACGAGCACCGACGCTCGAGGCGTTGTCCTGGCCTACACGTACGACACGCTCAACCGGAAGACAGCGGTCTACACCGGCAGCCCTGCTGGAGCCATCCAGTCCAAATGGACCTACGACGGAGTGACCGGAGCTCTCGGACAGATCTCCAGCGCAACCACCTACACCGGCTCCACCCCCACGGTCCCGGGCGCCGCCTACACCACTAGCTACACCGGGTACGACAGCGGCTACCAGCCCACCGGGCAAACCGTCAGTATTCCTGCTGCCGCTCCGGCCTTCGGCGGCACCAGCTACAGCTTCACCCTTCAGTACAACCGGGACGAAACCCTCAAGACCAAAGTCATCCCGGCAATGGGAGGCCTCGGCATCGAAGGCCTCCGATACGGCTACGACAGTCTCGGCAACCTCAGCAGCCTCTCCGGAACCAATACCTACGGCATCATCAACTACACCAACGTCGGGCAGGTCGGCTCCATCACGCGCGGCAACACCGTCGCCCTGGCCAGCAGCTTCGGATACGACCCCGCCACCGGAGCCCTCGCCGGCAAAGTCGAAACCGAGACCAACGGCAGCACCATCAGCACCCCGGCAACACTTACCTACACCCGCAATTCGGCCGGTGACATCACCGAAGCGCAGAACAAGGGCACCAGTGCTACCGACACCCAGTGCTACCAATACGACACCCTCCGCAACCTAACCCAGGCGTGGACGCCTGCGAACAACACCTGTGACCCTGCCGGGCCCGGAGCCTCCACCACCCTCGGTGGCCCCGCCCCGTATTGGACGAGTTACGGAATCGACGACGTCACGGGAAACCGTACCCAGACGACCAATCACACCAGTGGCGGTACAGCGACTAGCGCAAGCACCTACGGCTATCCGGTGGCAGGAGCCACCCAACCGCACGCGGTCAGCACCATCGCAACCACCGGAGCGGGCGCGGGCACAAGCTCATACCGGTACGACCCAGCGGGGAACACCACCTCCCGTCCAGGGCAGACGATGGCTTGGGACTCCCTCGGGCGCCTCGCCTCCATCACCGTGGCAGGAGTTACCCAAAGCAACGTCTACACGCCGGACGGTCATCTGTTTTTGCAAACCGACTCCACCACAGGTTCGACTCTTTTCATCGGTGAGACTCAGCTGCATCTTGCGCCGGGAAGCTCAACATCGACCGCTGTCCGTGACTACGACGCAGCTGGTCACACGGTCGCCGAACGCACAACGAAGGCCGGGGTAACCGGATCCTCCATGTTGTTCACAGCAACGGATAACAACGGGACGGTCTATCTCGAAATCGACGCCACCTCCGGTGCCCTCACCCAGCGATATACGGACCCCAACGGAAACAGCCGCGGGACGGCAGCCACATGGTCAAGCGGAAACGGCTACCTGAATGCGGCAACCAACCCATTCGCGTCACTCACCCAACTCGGAGCCCGTTCCTATGACTCAGTCATCGGAAAATTCCTCTCCGTAGACTCCGTGCTTTCACCATTCGACCCCGGACAGAACAACGGCTACTCGTACAGCTCTAACAGTCCGATCACCCTTGCTGACCCGAGCGGGTTGGACCCGTGCACCAGCGAAACCACCTGGAGCTACTTCGCCTGTGGCGGCACGCCACCGCCAGCGAACGGGAACGACGGTTCCGGCAACACCAACCCCTCCACCTCCGGCGGACTCGGCAGCTCAGCGATCGGGTCGAGCGATGGAGGCGACACCGGTCAAGCTTCTCCTGGAGCGGGAAGCATGGAATCGAGCAGCACGGAGTATGCGTGCTCGGTCAGTTACATGGCCTGCCCAGCCCCTGCAAAGGGGGAAATCCCAGCGTGGGACAATCCAGTGCCAGCTGACGAGCTCACTCTGATGGCCACATTCGTTGCCGGAGCGGCCGCTGAGGCTTGCGAAGGAACGGAGGTGGAGGCTGAAGCTTGCTCGGAGCTCTATGCTGCCGAATCGGAGAACTGGCAAGCCGAGGTCGAGACCCTTAAGAGTGATGAAGGCCTCAACGGCGCGGCGGGGGGTGCCGGACCAGTGCGCATTGGGCAGGCGGGTGAGGCAGCTGTCCGCGCAAGCTACGATATCGGCCCAAAAGTCTCCGAGGTAATCGACGGGCGCAAGCGGATCTTCGACGGCCTAAACGATGAGGCCGTATCGGAAGTTAAGAATGTACAATATCAAGCTTTCACTCAGCAGTTGAAGGATTCACTTGCCTACGCCCAAGCGAATGGCCGTCGGTTTGATTTGTACGTGCGCGGAGGAGAGAGCGAAACCACTCTGTCCGGACCGTTGAAAGCGGCCGTAATGAGCGGAGAAGTCAATCTAAGGTTTATTCCATGACCGATCGTAAAAGTGGGCGTGGCCCCATCGGCGCCACCGAGCTGATCAACCAGTTACAGAACGATCCTAATTACCAACGAAGAATCCAGGCTGCGGAGGCGGTCAGGCAAGCCCGAGTGGCTGAACTCAGGAAAGCTGAGCAGCCCATTGTCTCTGATCTCCGCGGCGTCGGCGTTGACGTGAACTCGGTATGGGACCTGGTCAATACCGCAGTCCCGTATCCTGCGGCCCTTCCAGTGCTGCTCAAACATCTCGAAAAGGGCGGGTATCCCGACATGGTGATGGAAAGCCTCGGGCGCGCGCTCGCTGTCAAGCCCGCCGCATTCGCCTGGGACAGGCTGAGAACCCTCTACCTGGCCGCTCAAGGGCGCGGCGAAGAGAAAGGATTGGCCGTTGCACTTGCCGCTTCGGCGACCGTTGAGCACTTACCTGCGCTGATCGACCTTCTCGGCGAGGGCTCCAAGAGTGATACGCGAATCCATTTTCTAGGGCCAATAAAGCGACTCGGCGGTCAGCGGGGCCGCGACATACTCGAAGAACTGCGAAGTGACCCGCTGTATGGAAAGGAGGCTACGGCTCTACTCCGGCGGTAACCCTTGCCGTGGAGCCCATCGGCAGTACAACCAAGCGTGGGCGGATAATTCACGGAAGGTATCCTCGCCTCATACTTGCGAGGGAAGGCCGAACTCGCTTGGAAGCAAGGCGATCGGGGCACCGTAGTGAGTAGCTACCGCGAGATATTGAACACCTTGCACACCGTCAGTTTGCTTCCATCGGAGATGAAGAAGCTCGAAATCGCCCAACGACGCACCAGTACGCACACCTCGTCGCCCAGATAGCGATCGAGTAGGCCCGACATAGAGATAGAGGGGTCCCAGCACGCTGTTTGCGCCGCCGGCGAGACGGCGTGTTGGGGCCAGTAGTTGTGGGCGCGGGTTCAAGTCCCGTCCATCGTACGTAGGAGCGCCCAGCCAAATCGAAGGCAGTTCCTTGCGCTGGTAGAGTCCTCGGGTGAATGACTCCCGGCGCGCGATCGCGGGCGGTATTCTGCTCGTCGGTGCGGCCACCATGCTGGCGAACGGCGCGTCGTACCTCCTTTCGATGTTCGCCGCGCGCTGGATGAACGTGCCCCAGTACGGTGCGCTCGGCGCTCTGCTGAGCATCTCGATCATCGGCGGTACGCTCGCACTCGGCGTGCAGGCGGTCGCCGCCCGCCGGATCGCAGCGAGCGGCACGGGCGCTGAGGAGGAGCGCGCCGCGATCGTCGGCCTCGGCGTGCGGCTCACTGCTGTGATCGCGGTCGGCGGACTCGTCGTCTCGTGGCCGCTGGCGGTCCTGCTCGATGTCCCTCTCGCCGCCGTGGTCCTCACCTTCCTGGCCGTCGCCGCCTCTGTGACGGGATTCGGTGCGCTGGGGCTTGTCCAGGGCGATGAACGTCACCGGCATTACGGCTTCGCCTACGCGGCGATCGGCTGCCTCCGGGCAGCGGGCGGCGTGGTGGCGCTTGCCATCCGGCCCGAGGTGACGTCCGCCTGCCTGGGGATCCTTGCCGGAAGCGCAGCGGGAACGGTGGTGGCGATCCTCATCGCCGGTCCCTCCCGCCCCGGTCGGCGGCTCACCGCGCAGTTGGGTCGGGAGTTCGCTGCGACCACGGGATCCCTCGTGGCCCTCTACGCCCTCTCGAACACCGACCTGCTCCTCGCCCGCATCTTTCTCGACGGGGAGGCGTCAGGAGAATACGCGCTCGGATCGCTGGTCGCCAAGATCGCCTTCTTCCTCCCGTACGCGGTGATCACGGTGTTCTTCCCGAAGATGTCGGCAGGCACCTTACGGCACGCGTTCGAGCTCGCGGTCGGCGCGTCGGCCGCAATCGGTGCGGTCGCGACGATCGGTACCGCCGTTCTGGGAGGCCCGCTCGTGTGGTTGATCGGCGGTGACAAATACGCTGGATTCGCCGCGCTCGCCTGGCTGTTCGCTCTCGAGGGCAGTCTGTTCGCGATCCTCCAGGTGATCCTCTACGCCGGCTTCTCCTCGCGCGGACGGTCCCTCGGCATCCTGACGGCGTGCGCGCTCGTCGTGCAAGTCGTCGTGGTCTCGTTCTGGGTGCACCAGTCGGTCGCGGCGATCGTGGCCTGCACCTGCGTCATCGCAGCAACTCTGGTCGTGATCGGCATCGTGGTGGAGCTCCGACGGACGCGCCGCGCGGACGCTTCGGCGGCACGCCCTGGACTCGTCGGGTCGTCGCCGCGTGAATGAACCGGCGGCGGGCGGCGCTGATAGACTCCCGCGAGAGCGCACGGCGCTACTGTCGACCGCCCGAAACCGCCCGTTCGGCCACGACCATCACGAGGATCACGCAACACGCATGTCCGACCGCATTCGCTCCGCCGCGGCGAACCGCTTGTGGCCTCGGTCCACCAGCATTTTCCTCATCCTTGTCGGGGTCGTGCTCAGCGTCCTCTCGTTCGTCGTCGTCATCAACATGCCGGCCCTGCCCTGGCATTCGGCACGGGCCCACGAGCTGCAGGCGACGTACGACGCCTTCCGGCAGACCGGCACGTTGTTGATCAAAGCGGTGAACTCGGGTTCGAAGTACACGCAGGTGGCAGGCCCCGGCCCGTGGGTGTCCGCGGCCTGGGACGACGACCCCGGCGCGTACATCATCGCCAGTCTCATGGGTGTCGTCACGCATTCCGGCTCGCCCTATCCGGGTCTCGGCCTTGCGGAAGCCCTCCTTGTCGCCCTTCCGCTCCTCTGGCTGCCCACTGCGGTTGCGCGAATCTTCAAGCGCGCGCGTGCCGGGTATGCGGTGGTGCTGCTCCCGCCCCTGATGTGGCTCCTGAACAACGGCACGATCCTCGCGGGCACCGAATACGGTCTCTCGGACTCTGTGAGCACGACCCGTGTCTATGCGCTCTACGGGATCGCCGCCTCCATCGCCTTCCTTTCGCTGTCCCTGATCGTGCTGTTCTGCACGTTCCGCCTGCGGATCGGTGCGCTGATCGCGGTGAGCTGCGGCATCATCGTGCTCGCCGCCGTCGGCGACCTGGCCCGGTCTCTCTCCGGGATGGGCATCGCGGCCGCGGTCGGGGTGCTGTGGTGGCTTCACACCCACAAGAAATGGCGTTGGCTGGTAGGGATTGGCGCTGCGTTGACCGCGATAACCCTGACTTTCGGCCTGCAGAACGTCACCATGTCCGGGCTCAACGCCGCGCGCAGCGCCACCACAGGTCAGAGCATGGCGGCACTGCCGGCGTCGCACGGCACGTGGCACCCGCTTTACCTGGGTCTGGCATATCCGCAGCCGATCACCGGGCAGCGGTCGCCCTTCGGCATCGAGTGGTCCGACGAGTTCGCCTGGGACAAGGCCTGGGCGATCGATCCGAAGGTGGTCATCGCTAGCGACCAGTACGACTTGATCATCAAGAAGCTCTACCTCGATGAGGTGAGCGCGCATCCCCTCACCGCTGCAAAGCTGTACTTCGAGAAGTTCCTCTACGTGGTGAAGCACTTCGGCGCCATGCTGGCCTTCATTCTCGTCGGGCTCGTGCTGGCGCTCATGCGGCGGGCTCCGCAGCGAAGGCATCTCGGCGCGGCACTCGCTGTCACGGTCCCGACCATCCTGCTCGGTCTCATCCCGCCGGTGCTCGTGATGCCGTTCCTGTACTACTACTCGGAGCTCACTGCCAGCTTGAGCATCCTCGTCGCCATCGCGCTCGGAGGGCTTGTGTGGTCCCTGACCTCCATGCCCGCACACGTGCGGGCATCCGAGCGAAGCCGGCTGAGTACTCGTGCGCTTCCGTCAGCGCCGCGGACAGAGTCTTCGGTAGGGCTGAGCGTGATCGTGCCGACGCGGAATGGGTCCGCCGTGCTCGGCGACACCCTCACGACGCTGGCCGGGGTGCTCACCGCCGAGGACGAGATCATCGTCGCCGAGAACGGGTCCACGGACGATACGTGGGAGCTGCTGGAAGCCGCGAAGGACAGCTGGACGGCACCCGCGGCGCTCGTGCTGTGCCGGTCCGAGCCGGGGCTGGGTGAGGCGCTCCGCACCGGAGTGCTGAGCAGCAGGGGACGACGCGTGCTGCTGACGGCCGACGATCTGCCGTTCGGGTTGTCCGACCTCGAACAGTTCGAGCGCCTTCCGGCGAATGTGACGGTCGCGATCGGCTCGAAGGCCCATCCGGATTCACGCGTCCGCCGTTCCTGGCGCCGCGCGGTGCAGTCGCGTATCTTCCGATTCCTGAGAGAAGCACTGCTGCAGTCGAAGGTGGGCGACAGCCAGGGCACGATCTGGGCTGACGGTGACTGGTGTCGTTCCCTCGCGATGGTCTCCCGCGAGTCGGGGTTGATGTGGACGACCGAGTTGGTCCTGGCCGCTGAGCAGCAGGGAATCCGGGTCGTCGAGGTTCCCGTCGTGCTGAGCGAAGGTCACGAATCCGGGTCCAGCCGGTTCCGCTTCGGGGATGCCTGGCGCTCTGTCGTCGGGTTCACCCGGCTCGCTGTCTACAAGGACGACTACAGCGACGAGCACTGGGTCGTCCCCCTGCACACGGGCCCCGTCCGTCAGCGCGATGGTTCAATCCCCTAGCGATTCCGGGCGTCAGGGGTACCGTGAGGCGGCATGAACACAACCGGATGGATTGTTCTCATCGTCGTGGTGGTCGTGATCGTCGTGGTCGTGATCCTCGCCCTCACGGTGGGCCGCAACCGCAAGCGTGAAGCGGACCGCCACCGCGCGGAGGAGATGCGGCAGACGGCCGCTCAATCCGAGCTCGAGGCGCGCGAACGCGAAGCGAAGGCCGCACGTGCCGCCGCGGACGCCAAGCAGGCCGAAGTGGATGCGGAGCGACTGCGACGCGAGGCGGGGGATCGCGAGTCCGCCGCCGCTGCCGCGCGATCCGAGTCGGAGGAGGCGCGGCGCAAGGCCGACGACGTCGACCCGGATGTCCGGACCGACCGGCACGGCAATCGGATCGACGACGGTCCGCGCGATGGGACTGCGGCAACGCCGGGAACCACGGCTACGCCGGGCGGGACGACGGCGGCCGGGACCACGGCGGCCGGGACGACGGCGCCGGACGCGACCACGACCCCCGACGGCGCGCCACGACACGCGGCCGGGCATGATGCGCCGCGCTTCGACGACGGCACCGGCCCGCGCCCCTGACACCGGGCGCCGAGTCCGGCGCCGACGAGCCAAGCACCGACGAGCCAAGCGCCGACGATCCAAGCCCCTCAGCTGCCGGCGCGGACGCCGATCCCGTCCGCGCCGGCGTCAGCCCTCGCCCAGCGCGTGCAGCAGCTGGGCCTTGTTCATCCGTGAATAGCCTTGAATGCCGCGGTCCTTCGCTCGGTCGCGCAGTTCCCGGAACGTGGGGATGCCCGTGCTCGACGCGGGCGCATCCACCTGGTCCATCGGCTGCTTCGCCGACACGCGGGCATCCGCTGCGGTCTTCTTGGCCCTCTGAACGGCCTTCTTCGCGTCCTTCGCCGCTCGCTGCAGCCGGTCCGCCAGGTCCTTCGCCTCTCGGCGGGTCTTCTTGTCGAGCTTCTTGACGGCCTTCTCGGCTTCGCCGACCGCGACTCGCGCCGAGTCCAGCGCCTTCTCCGCCGCCTTCTCGGCTTTGCTCTTCGCCACAGTCCCTCCTTCGGGTTCCACCCCCCGGTGAGGCCAACCATACGGCGCTGGACCGCTGTGCGCGCTAGTGGGTTTCCGTGTTCTCCGCGAGGTGTGCGACCAGCGCGTCCGCAATGGGCCGCTGTGCCTTCGTCAGCTTCGTGCGGGCCTCATCCACGGTGAACCAGCGGGCGTCGTCGATCTCGGGAAACTGCTGCATCCGCCCCGATCGCGGGGGCCACTCCAGCTCGAAGGTGTTGCTCTGCACCGCATCCGGCTCGAACTCGGTCTCGGCGGCGAAGACGACGATGGTCTTCCCTGATCCGCGGAACTCGCCGAGCGGCACGTAGTCCGCATCCGGGGCGTCGGTGCCGATCTCCTCGGCGAACTCCCGCTGCGCGGCGACCAGCTCGTCGCCGAGGTCGTCCGACTCCACGAGTCCCTTCGGCAACGACCAGGCGCCCTCGTCCTTCCGCGCCCAGAACGGGCCGCCCATGTGGGCGATCCACACCTCGACCTCGGCACGGCGGCGGTACAGGAGCAGGGCGGCGCTGCGGACGGGCATGGCCCCAGACTGCCACCTCACGACGCCGGGCGTCACCTCCGCACAGGAGCCCTCGATCGGCGACTAACGTGGAGCTGTGGACTCGGGAGATGCGTGGGTGGAAGGGCCGGACGGCCAGCGGTTCTGGGGCCGGTTCGGCGCGGCCGGGCTGCTCGTCCACGACCTGCGCCGCGGCGTCCTGCTGCAGCATCGCGCCGACTGGAGCCATTTCGGGGGGACGTGGGGACTGCCGGGCGGCGCCCGCCATGCCGACGAGACCGCCGTGCAGGGCGCTCTGCGGGAGGCGGCGGAGGAGGCGGCCGTCCCGCCCGAGGACGTGCGGGTGCTGTTCGAGAGCGTGCTCGATCTCGGCTTCTGGTCGTACACCACCGTGGTGGCGCAGGCCATCCGTCCCTTCGAGCCGCACATGGCGGACGTCGAGAGCATCGAGCTGCGCTGGGTCGCCGTTCCGGAGGTCACCGGACTCCCGCTGCACCCCGGCTTCGCCGCCTCGTGGCCGCAACTCAGGGCGCGCCTCACGGCCCTCTCCGACTGACCCACGCCCCCGCCATCGAGTACACGAAGACTTGCGCTTTTGGGCGCCTAAACGTGCAGTCTTTGCGTACTCGATAGTGGGACGGGCGGCCGGAGGAGCGCAGTGGGGACGTCGTCGTAGCCGCCGGGGAGGCCCGTGTAGGGGGCGGCGCCGGGATACGCAGCGGCGCCGGGGTAGGCGGGAGCGCCGGGGTAGCCGGGATCTCCCCGGTACCGCCAGCTGCTCTCTGCGAAGAGCCGGTCGCCGCGGATGGTTCCCAGGTACTCGCCGTCCGGGGTGACGACGTCGTCGTCGCCCCAGGGGAGCCAGCCGATCCAGTCGCCCTCGGGATTGAACACATCCCGGGCTCCGGGGTCGGTGCGGAACGCGATCCACGCGCCCCGACTGTCGTGCAGGTATACAGTCATCGTCGATCATGCCTTTCGGGTCGGCATCGTCGTTGATCGCATTGTCGAGCACCGGGATGCGCTGCGCAAGCATCCAATTCGGGTGTCAGCGGCAGCACTGACAATAGGAGGGTGCACATCCTGCTCGAGCGGCCCGACCGCGGTGTCGTTCGGGCGACCTGGCTCGATCCGAGCCGCTTCGCCGAGGCGGATGCCGAACCTCCCGCCGAGCGCTCAGCGGACATCGACCTCGACGACCTGCCCGCATTCGTGGAGGCCCAGGAGGCCGGCGATGAGCGCCCGCGCTGGGTGTGGGACGACACGAGCGCGTGGTATCCCGCATTCCTGGCCGCCGGCGTGCGGGTCGAGCGCTGCGTCGACCTGCGGCTGTGCCACGTCATCCTCCGCAACTCCACTCTGACGGCCCGCACCCGGCTGGCGACCGCCGAGCCGGGCCCCTGGGATGTGGCCCTCCAGCCGGAGCTGGAGCAATCGCCCACCGCTCACACCGCTCTCTTCGACCTCGAGCAGCCCGCGGACGCGCTGGCCGCCGGACGCCCATCCGCTCGCACGGAACTCCTCGCCCAGGAGGAGGCGATCGCGGCGAGCGCCGATCCCGGACGCCTGCGCCTCCTGCTCGCCGCGGAATCCGCCGGCGCACTCATCGCCGCAGAGCTCCAGCACGCCGGGCTGCCGTACCGCGCGGACCGCCACGACGAGCTCCTCACCGAGCTTCTCGGCCCGCGCCCCGCATATGGCAGGCCCGCGGTGCTCGAGGCGCTCACGCGCGAGCTCCGCGAACACCTGGATGCACCCGACCTGAACCCGGACAGCCCGCCCGAGGTCCTCAAGGCCCTGCAGCGTGCGGGCGTGATGGCGGTCTCCACCCGGTCCTGGGAGCTCCGGAAGCTCGAGCATCCCGTCATCGAGCCCCTGCTGCGCTACAAGAAGCTGTCGCGCCTGCTCACGGCGAATGGATGGGCGTGGCTCGACGCCTGGATCCGGGACGGCCGCTTCCGCCCGGACTACATCCCCGGCGGTGTGGTGACCGGTCGGTGGGCCACGCGCGGAGGCGGCGCGTTGCAGCTGCCGAAGCAGGTCCGGAGCGCCGTCGTGGCCGACCCGGGCTGGAAGCTCGTCGTGGCGGATGCGGCTCAACTGGAGCCGCGCATCCTCACGGCGCTCTCCGGCGACGAGGCCATGGCCGCAGCGGGCCGCGGGAAGGACCTCTACGAGGGCATCGTGGCGTCCGGAGCCGTCGACGAGCGCGCGCACGCCAAGGTGGCGATGCTCGGCGCGATGTACGGCGCGACGACGGGGGAGAGCGGCCGCCTGATGCCGCGGCTCACCCGCGCCTTCCCGGCCGCCATCCGGCTGGTGGAGGACGCCGCCCGCGCCGGCGAGCGCGGCGAGAAGGTCACCTCCCGGCTGGGGCGGAGCTCGCCGCTTCCGGGACCGGCCTGGGACGCGGCGCAGGCGGCGGCATCCGGCCCCGACTCGACGGAGGCGGACGAGCGCCGCGCGCGCAGCCAGGCCCGCGACTGGGGCCGGTTCACGCGCAACTTCGTCGTGCAGGCGAGCGCCGCCGAATGGGCGCTCTGCTGGATGGCCGAGCTGCGCAACCGGCTCACGGCCCTGGTGCCGGGGGCGGTGCTGACGGACGCGCCGCATCTCGTGTACTTTCTGCACGACGAGGTCATCGTCCACACCCCCGAGCAGTACGCGGAGGAGGTGGTGGCCGCCGTTCACGCCGCCGCCGGGAAGGCCGGCCGGCTGCTCTTCGGAGGGTTTCCGGTCGAGTTCCCGGTGACCGCGGCTGTCGTGGACAGCTATGCCGACGCCAAATGAGGTCCCGGGCGGAATGCCCGAGTGTCGGAGTTGGTTGTGACGGGGTACCTGACCGAGGATGGAGACCATGACCGACACCGCCACCGCACGCGAACACGCCGACCGCACCGACCCGGATGCCGTGCTCGCGCGCTATCGCGCCCGCCGCGAACAGGCGGTCACCGCGCCTCAGGGCAACCTCGCTCTCGTCAACACGCAGTGGATCACCGGCGACCCGGAGTCCGAGCAGCCGGTGTGGGGTGTGCCGGGCCTGTGGTCGCCGCTGCCGAAGGGACAGTCCGGCCTCAAGGTCACCGCGCAGGCGACCGACAACATCTTCGTGGACGAGGTGCTCGTCGACGGCTCCGCGATCGTTCGCGGCAAGAACGATCCGAACCCGGGCGCCATCCGGTTCAGCGACACGGTGACGGGCTTCGTCATCGCCAGTGAGGACGGCGACTACGCGCTGCGGGTGTGGGATGCGAACTCCGACGCCATCCAGGAGTTCGGCTCCATCGACGCGTTCCCGTTCAACCCCGAGTGGATCATCACGGCGGCCTTCAGCCCGATCGAGGGCGGGAAGACGGTCGGCTTCGAGCACCTCAAGGACGACGGCGCGACGCGCGACATGGTCATCCCCGGCGAGATCACGTTCACCAAGGACGGGGTCGACTACAACCTCGCCGCGTTCAAGGCGGGCCGCGCGCTCCAGCTGGTGTTCTCGGACAGCACCAACGGGGACAGCACGTACTCGGTGGGCCGGTTCCTCTTCGTCGTGCCCAACGACGACGGAACCGTGACCCTCGACTTCAACCTCGCGGTGCTGCCGCCGTGCGCGTTCAGCTACAACTTCAACTGCCCGCTGCCTCCGGCGCAGAACCGCTTCTCGGTGCCGATCGAGGCGGGCGAGAAGAACGTCCTCGACAAGCAGGGCGAGCTCCTCCACTGACCCGGCACATTCGTGACGAATGGTCACTCTGAGCGCCGGAAAGCAGTGATTCGTGACGAATGGTCACGCTGAGCGCCGGAAAGCCGTGATTCGTGACGAATGGTCACTCTGAGCGCCGGAAAGCCGTGATTCGTCACGAATGTCGATTTGGAGTCGCCAGTGGGCAATCGGCGATTCGTGACGAATGGTCACTCTGAGCGCCGGAAAGCGGCGATTCGTGACGAATCGCGTCAGTCCCGAGGGGCGGGAGCAGGGGCGGGATCGGCGGCAGACTCAGCGGCGGGCTTCCGGCCGCGGCGCGGGCGCTCGGGGGAGCGCGGCTTCACCAGGGCCGTCGGATGGGCGCGGAGCATCGCGGCGACCTCGTCCAGCCATTCGATGGCGGCCTTCGCACCCAACTCCGCAGCACGGTTCGCGGCGAGGAGGGCCCGGGAGTCCGCTTCGTGCCTCAGGTAGCGGATCTTCTCCTCGAACGCCGCGCGGTAGTCGTCCACGATCGCGAGGGCCTTGCGACCATCGAGGGAGGCGGCGATGAGCACCTGGTCCTGCATCTCGTCCCAGTCGGGCCGGCTGTCCACGGGACCGTGACTCAGCCACGCGGCCGCCGCATCCCGTCCGGCCGGCGTCAGCTCGTACAGCGGGAGGCCGTCGTCCGTCGCCCCGGCGGAGGCGACGAGGCCCTGGTCGATCATCCGATCGAGCGTCGAGTAGACCTGCCCCGGGTTGAGCTGTCGCCGGTGCGCCGCCCGGCAGAGGAACTCGCTCTGCAGCTGCGAGCCGTAGGCCCCGCCCTGGGTGAGGAGCGCAAGGAATCCGTTCTGCACCGACATACTCGGTATGCTATTCCGTCCTGCCGTTCGCAGGGCGAGCGAATCGCCGAATCACAATCTTGTAACTCCCCGCGGTTCTCGGGCATAATCGTGGCAAGCGCGTGAGCGCATCCAATTTCATACGCCGCAGTACTCATCCGTTCCTGGTCGTAGGGGAAGACGCACCAACGAACGGAGGAGAACCATGTCGGCACACGCAGCTCGAGGAGCGCTCTACGTGCACTCCTCGCCGAGCGCGCTCTGCCCCCACATCGAGTGGGCTGCAGGTCGCGCTCTCGGACGAGCCGTGAACTTCACCTGGGAGGCACAGCCGGTGCTGAAGGGCTCGCAGCGCACCGAGTTCTTCTGGGATGGCCCCCCGGGCACTGGCGCGCGCCTCGCGTCCGCACTGCGCGGCTGGGAGCACCTGCGCTACGAGGTCACCGAGGACGCCGGCCACGGCACCGACGGCGGCCGGTGGATGCACACTCCCGACCTCGGGATCTTCTTCGCCCAGGTGGACACGGCGGGCAACATGGTCGTGCCGGAGGACCGCATCCGCTACGCCATGGAGATCGCCGGAGGCAACGCGCTGGAGCTGCACCGCGAGCTGCGGCTCGCGCTCGGGCAGGCCTGGGACGACGAGCTGGAGCCGTTCCGCCACGCCCACGACGACACCTCGGTCATCTGGCTGCACAACGTCGGCTGACGCCCGCACCCGACTCCCGCGACGGGCCCGGCTGGGCCGCCCGCACGCGGTGACACGCAGAAGGCCCCGGTCATACGACCGGGGCCTTCTGCTACGGCACGGCTCTTGCCGCCGCCGAGGACTGCTGCGCCTCAGTAGCTGCGGAACGCGGCGACCGCATTGTGGCCGCCGAAACCGAAGGAGTTGCTGATGACGAGCTGCGGTTCATCGCCGAGCGGCTGGGGCTCGCCGACCACCTGCAGCGGGATGGCCGGATCCATCTCGGTGATGTTGATCGTGGGCGGAGCGACGCGGTCGCGGATCGCGAGGATGCTGAACACCGCCTCCAGAGCTCCGGTGCCGCCCAGCAGGTGACCGGTGGACGCCTTGGTCGCCGAGACCGGGATCGTGTGCACCCGCTCGCCGAACACCTCGCGCAGGGCGACGTACTCCGACGGGTCGCCGACCGGCGTGCTCGTCGCGTGCGCGTTGATGTGGGTGACATCGTCGGGGGAGGCGCCCGCCCGGTCGAGGGCGAGGTGGACGGCGCGGCTGGCTCCGCGTCCCTCGGGGTCGTTCGCCGTGATGTGGTACGAGTCGGCGGTGACGCCGCCGCCGGCGAGCTCGGCGTAGATGCGGGCGCCGCGCGCGAGTGCGTGCTCCTCGGTTTCGAGCACGAGACTGGCCGCGCCTTCGCCCATGACGAACCCGTCGCGGTCGACACTGTAGGGTCGGGAGGCCGTCTCGGGTGCGTCGTTGCGACGCGAGAGCGCCTGCATCGACGAGAACGATGCGACGGTGATGGGGTGGATGGCCGACTCCGTGCCGCCCGCGATCACGACGTCGGCGAGGCCGGCCTGCAGGTGCTGGTAGGCGTTCACGAGCGACTCGGTGCTCGACGCGCAGGCGGAGGCGACCGTGCGCGCGAACGCGCGGGCCTCGAAGTGCATCGACACGGCGGCGGAGGCCGCGTTCGGCATGAGCATCGGAACGGTCATGGGGAGCACGCGCCGTGGGCCGCGCTCGCGCAGGGTGTCCCACGCATCCAGCAGAGTCCACACGCCGCCGATGCCGGTGGCGTAGTCGACTCCGAGACGCTCGGAGGGAACATCCGGCCGCCCCGCGTCCTCCCACGCCTCCATGGCGGAGATCAGCGCGAACTGGCTGGACGGGTCCAGCCGCTTCGCGACGGGCCGCTCGAGGACCTCCTCCGGGCGCACCTTGGCCTCGGCGGCGAAGGTGACCGGCAGTTCGTACTTGGCGACCCATTCGTGCTCGAGGGTCCGGGTGCCGGAGACTCCGGCGAGCAGCGCGGTCCAGCTCTCGGGGGCGGTGCCGCCGAGGGGCGACGAAGCGCCCATGCCGGTGACGACGATCTTCTTGGGTCTCATACGACATCTCTCCGTGAAGGGGACGAACACGCTCTCGCTGGAGCGCAACACGCGGGCGGCGACTTCAGACGTGCGCCGCCCGCGCGGAAGTTTCTCGGCTCGGGGGCCTTACGCGTTCTGTGCCTTGACGATGAACTCCACCGCGTCGCCGACCGTCTTGAGGTTCTTGACCTCTTCGTCGGGGATCTTGACGTCGAACTTGTCCTCGGCGTTGACCACGATGGTCATCATCGAGATCGAGTCGATGTCGAGGTCGTCGGTGAACGACTTGTCCAGCTCAACCGTGTCGGTCGCGATGCCGGTCTCGTCGTTGATGAGCTCGGCCAGGCCGGCAAGAACTTCTTCGGTGGACAATGCCATGGTTTTTCTCTCCTTGAGGGGTGTGGCCGTGAGGGGTGTCGTTTTGACCGTGGAACAGTCTAGGGCAGCACGACAACTTGGGCGCCGAACACCAGACCGGCGCCGAAGCCGATCTGCAGCGCCAGTCCGCCGCTGAGCTCCGGGCGTTCCTGGAGCAGGCGGTGGGTCGCGAGGGGGATGGAGGCGGCGGAGGTGTTCCCCGTCGTCTCGATGTCGCGGGCGATCGCCACGGTCTCCGGCAGCTTCAGCTGCTTGGCGAACTCGTCGACGATCCGCATGTTGGCCTGGTGCGGGATGAACGCCGCGAGCTGGTCGGGGGAGACGCCCGCCTCATCCAGAGCCTGCTTGGCGACCTTGGCCATCTCCCACACCGCCCAGCGGAAGACGGTCTGACCCTCCTGGCGGAGGGTCGGCCACGGCTTTCCCGCGTCGCGGTATTCGATCAGCGTGTTGTCCATCCCGACCGCGTCCGCCTTGGAGCCGTCGGATCCCCACACCGTCTTGGCGATGCCGGGGTAGTCGCTCGGGCCGACCACGACCGCGCCGGCGCCGTCGCCGAGCAGGAACGAGATCGTGCGGTCGGTCGGATCGACGACGTCCGAGAGCTTCTCGGCGCCGACGACGAGGGCGTAGTGGGCGGCGCCCGAACGGATCAGCGCGTCGGCCTGTGCGATGCCGTAGGCGTAGCCGGCACAGGCGGCGTTCATGTCGTAGGCGGCGGCCGGGTTGGCGCCGACCCGGTCGGCGACGACGGCAGCCATGGAGGGCGTCTGCTGCACGTTGGAGATCGTGGCGATGATGACCAGGTCGATGAGCTTCGGGTCGACGCCGGACTTCTGGATCGCCTCGCGTGAGGCGTCGGTGGCGAGATCCACGGCGAGGATGTCGCTGCTCGCCCGCGTGCGCGTGACGATGCCCGTGCGCTGGCGGATCCACTCGTCGGAGGAGTTGATCGGGCCGACGAGGTCGTCGTTCGGGACGACGAGGTCCCCGCGCGCCGCTCCGATCGAGAGGATGCGCGTGTACTGCGGGCCGTGCGACTGCTGCAGGGTGGGGTGTGTCATCGTCGGGAGTGCTCCTTGCAGCTCAGGCGGCCTGGTCGATGAGGTCGAAGGCGGCGGGCAGGTCGTCGGGGGTCTTGATGGCGACGGTGGGGACGCCCTTCAGCCCGCGCTTGGCGAGGCCGACGAGCGCGCCGGCCGGCGCGAGCTCGATGAGACCGGTGACGCCGGCCTCCTCGAAGGCCTTCATGTCCAGGTCCCAGCGCACCGGCGAGGAGACCTGGCCGACCAGCAGGCGCAGGAACTCGGCGCCGTCGCTGACCTCGGAGCCGTCCTTGTTCGTCCAGAGCCGAAGCGTCGGGTCGTTCGTCGGGAGGGTGGCCGCGAACTCGTCCAGGACCGGCACGGCGGACGCCATATACCGCGTATGGAAGGCGCCGGCGACCTGCAGCGGGATGACGCGCGCCCGAGCCGGCGGGTTCTCGGCCAGCTGCGCGAGCGCATCCACCGCCCCTGCGACCACGATCTGGCCGGCGCCGTTGAAGTTGGCGGGGGAGAGGCCGAGCTCGTCGAGGCGTGCGAGCAGCTCGGTCTCGTCCGCGCCGATCACGGCGCTCATGCCGGTCTGCGCCTCGGCCGCGGCGCGGGCCATGGCCACGCCCCGCTCGCGCACGAAGGCGACGGCATCCGTGGCGCTGAGGACTCCGGCCCCTGCCGCGGCGGTGAGTTCGCCGACCGAGTGGCCGGCGATGCCGCCGATCCGGTCGCGACGCCCGTCCGCGAGCAGCGCCGACAGTGTCAGCAGGCCTGCGGAGACGATCAGCGGCTGGGCCACTGCGGTGTCCCGGATGGTGTCGGCGTCGCTCACCGTGCCGTGGGCGACCAGGTCGATGCCGACCGCCTCCGAGATGCCGCTGAGCTGATCGCGGAACGAGGACTCGGAGAGCCAGGGGCCGAGGAAGCCGGGGGTCTGGGATCCCTGGCCCGGGCACACGATGACGATCACGGTTTCCAGTCTGCCAATCTTCCGCAACGCGGATGTGTCGATTCGGTACGAAGTCTTTCGGGAATGCTGTGCGGTTGTCTACAACTCAGCCGCCGCGGCGTTGCGAATCGGGTTCGTTGATGGAGCCGACGATGAGAGCGGCCTGCAGGATGAGCGCTTCGCGCGCGCCGGTCGCATCCCAGCCGATCACCTCGGAGACGCGTTTCAAGCGGTACCGGACGGTGTTGGGGTGCACGAACAGCTCCCGCGCGGTGGCCTCCAGCGAGCGGCCGTTGTCGAGGTAGCACCACAGCGTGGTGAGCAGCTCGGCCGAGTAGGCCTGCAGCGGTCGGTAGATGCGGCTGATCAGCGTGGCCCGCGCGAGGCCGTCGCCCGCGAGCGCGCGCTCGGGGAGCAGGTCGTCGGCGTGCACCGGACGCGGGCAGTTGCGCCACGCCTTCGCCACCGCGAACCCGGCGAGGGCGGCCTTCGCGCTCTTGGACGCATCCACCAGGCTCGGCACTTCGTGGCCGAGCACCAGGTGACCGGGGCCGAAGCCGGGTTCCAGCTGCTGCGCGATCTCGAGGAACGGGACGAGCGGCGCCGTCCCGATCGCATCCTCCGGCGCGCTGGTGCTGGGCCAGGCGCGGCCGATCACCAGCACCAGACGGCTGCCCTGCACGCCGATCAGCACATCGGCCGACATGTGCCGTGCGATGCGGCGCAGCTGGTCGACGTCGAGCATCTTCGGGGCGGTGCCGACGAGGACGCTCACCTCGCCGTGGCCGTGCCAGCCGAGCGCGGCGATGCGGCTGGGCAGCTCGTCGTCGTACTCGCCGGTGAGGATGCTGTCGACGACCAGCGCCTCCAGCCTCGCGTCCCAGAGGCCCCTGGCCTCGGCGGCGCGGGCGTAGACGTCCGCCGCGGCGAAGGCGATCTCACGCGAATAGAGGAGGATCGCCTCGCGGAGATCCTCCCCGCCCGCGGACTTCACGCGCTCTTCGACGACCTCGACGGTGATCTTGATGAGCTGGAGGGTCTGCTGCAGGCTGACGCTGCGCAGCAGCTCCCGCGGGGCGGCACCGAACACATCGGCGGCGATCCAGGGCGTCGAGCGCGGGTCGTCGTACCACGAGATGAACGACGAGATGCCCGCCTGCGCCACCAGGCCGACGGCGCTGCGCCGGCCCGGTGGCATGTCGCGGTACCACGGGAGGGTGTCTTCGAGCCTCTTGAGCGTGGTCGTGGCCAGCTCACCCGAGATCTTGCGCAGCCACGCGAGCGTCTCGGGCTTCGTCCTCTCCACCGGTCGGGCGGGCACGGCGGGCGTTAGGACTCGCCGCCCGCGCTGCCCGTGGTCCCCGCATTGACATCGTGCAGCAGGTACTTCTCGATCGCCCAGGCCGGCGCGTTCGGGTCCACTTGACCCCGGTCTGCGAGCAGCTCGAGGGTGCGGACGACGAGCGACGGGCCGTCGATCTTGAAGAACCGGCGCGCCGCCGGGCGGGTGTCCGAGAAGCCGAAGCCGTCGGCGCCGAGCGTGGCGTACTCACCCGGGACGAACTGCCGGATCTGGTCCGGCACGGCGTGCTCGTAGTCGGTGACGGCGACGAACGGCCCGTCCGCATCCTGCAGCTTGCGCGTCAGGTACGGGACCTGCTTCTCCTGCTGCGGGTAGAGGAAGTTGTGCTCCTGCGCCTTCAGCCCGTCGCGACGCAGCTCGCCCCACGACGTGACGCTCCAGACGTCGGCGGACACGCCCCAGTCCTGCGCGAGCAGATGCTGCGCCTCGAGGGCCCACGGAACGGCGACGCCGGACGCGAGCAGCTGGGCCTTCGGGCCGGCCACGTCCGAGCTGCTCACCCGGTGGATGCCGTGGACGATGCCGTCCACATCCACCTGCTCCGGCTCGGCGGGCTGGACCATCGGCTCGTTGTACACGGTGAGGTAGTACATGACGTTCGGGTCGGGATGCGTCCCGCCGTACATCCGATCGAGGCCGGCGCGGACGATGTGCCCGATCTCGTAGCCGTACGCGGGATCGTACGAGACGACCGCCGGGTTGGTCGAGGCGAGGAGCGGCGAGTGGCCGTCCGCGTGCTGGAGGCCCTCACCGGTCAGCGTCGTGCGTCCGGCCGTCGCTCCGATGAGGAAGCCGCGCGCCATCTGGTCGCCCGCGGCCCACAGGGCGTCGCCGGTGCGCTGGAAGCCGAACATCGAGTAGAAGACGTAGACCGGGATGAGCGGTTCGCCCTGCGTCGAGTACGAGGTGCCCACGTTGGTGAAGGCGGCGACCGCGCCCGCCTCGTTGATGCCCACGTGGATGATCTGGCCCTGCGGGCTCTCCTTGTAGGCCAGGAGCAGCTCGCGGTCGACCGAGGTGTAGTGCTGGCCGTTCGGGTTGTAGATCTTCGCGTTCGGGAAGAACGCATCCATACCGAAGGTGCGGGCCTCGTCCGGGATGATCGGGACGATGCGGTGTCCGAAGTCCTTCGAGCGCAGCAGGTCCTTCAGCAGGCGGACGAACGCCATGGTGGTGGCGACCTCCTGGGTGCCCGAGCCTTTCTTCGAGATCGCGTACGCGGAGTCCTCCGGGAGGTTGAGCTCCGTGTACTTGGTACGGCGCTCTGGCACGTAGCCGCCGAGGTCTCGGCGGCGCTCGTGCAGGTAGCGGATCGTCTCGTCCTCGGCGCCCGGGTTGTAGTACGGCGGGAGGTACGGGTTCTCCTCGAGCGTCGCATCCGAGACCGGGATGCGCATGGCGTCGCGGAACGCCTTGAGGTTGTCCAGCGTCATCTTCTTCATCTGGTGGGTCGCGTTGCGGCCCTCGAACGACGGCCCGAGACCGTAGCCCTTGATGGTCTTGGCGATGATGACGGTCGGCTGGCCGGTGTGCTCGACGGCGGCCTTGAAGGCGGCATACACCTTGCGGTAATCGTGGCCGCCGCGCTTGAGGTTCCAGACCTGGTCGTCGGTGAAGTCCTTCACGAGCTCCAGGGCACGCGGGTCGCGTCCGAAGAAGTTCTCGCGGACGTAGGCGCCGCTCTCGGTCTTGTAGGTCTGGTAGTCGCCGTCCGGCGTCTGGTTCATGACGTTCACCAGGGCGCCCTCGGTGTCGCGGGCGAGCAGGTCGTCCCACTCCCGGCCCCAGATCACCTTGATGACGTTCCAGCCGGCTCCGCGGAAGAAGCTCTCGAGCTCCTGGATGATCTTGCCGTTGCCGCGCACCGGCCCGTCGAGGCGCTGGAGGTTCGCGTTGATGACGAAGGTGAGGTTGTCGAGCTTCTCGTTGGCCGCCACCTGCAGCTGGCCGCGCGACTCGACCTCATCCATCTCGCCGTCGCCGAGGAACGCCCAGACGTGCTGGTCGGAGGCGTCCTTGATGCCGCGGTTGGTGAGGTACTTGTTGAGCTGGGCCTGGTAGATGGCGTTGATCGGGCCGAGGCCCATCGACACCGTCGGGAACTGCCAGAAGTCCGGCATGAGCCGCGGGTGCGGGTAGCTGGAGAGCCCGCCGCCGGCGTGCGACTTCTCCTGCCGGAAGCCGTCGAGCTGGTCCGCGCTCAGGCGGCCCTCGAGGAAGGCGCGGGCGTAGACGCCGGGGGAGGCGTGGCCCTGGAAGAAGATCTGGTCGCCGCCGCCCGGGTGGTCCTGGCCGCGGAAGAAGTGGTTGAAGCCGACCTCGAACAGCGTCGCGCTGGAGGCGTAGCTGGAGAGGTGGCCGCCGACGGCGATGCCGGGACGCTGGGAACGGTGCACCATGACGGCGGCGTTCCACCGGATCCAGGCGCGGTAGCGGCGCTCGATCTCCTCATCGCCCGGGAAGTCGGGCTCGTTCTCCGGGGAGATCGTGTTGATGTAGTCCGTCGTCGGGACCATCGGGACGCCGACGTGCAGTTCTTTGGAGCGCTTGAGCAGGCTGAGCATGATCTCGCGAGCACGCTCATGGCCATGGGCCGCAACCAGTTGGTCGAGGGATTCCCGCCATTCGGCGGTCTCCTCCGGGTCCGAATCGATGTTATTCATCGAGTACGGGTCCTGGTCGTTTACAGTCACCCTCGACCTCTTTCTTGTGTCGGATGGATCGTGGACTGGCCGGAGCGCTGTCGGGTCTCGACAAGCGCGGGCACCATCGTCCAGCCTAGCCGCACTCCACGGCCGTTGCTGACGTCGCTTGGCATGCCGGCGGTGCGGGTCTAGGCTGTGTGCTCGTGCCTGCGTCGAGCCACGCCGCGCCGGCGTGAAAGGACGAACCATGGCCCTCGAGAACGACACTCAGGCTCCCGATTTCGAGCTGCTCAACCAGTACGGCGAGACCGTGCGGCTGAGCGACTTCCGCGGCCGCAAAGCGGTCGCGCTGGTCTTCTTCCCGCTCGCCTTCTCGGGCACCTGCACCGGCGAGCTGTGTGCGCTGCGGGACAACCTGGCGCTGTTCGAGGACCACCGCGTCGAACTGCTGGGGATCTCCGTCGACTCCAAGTACTCGCTGCGGGCCTGGGCGGAGCAGGAGGGCTACACGTTCTCCTTGCTGGCCGATTTCTGGCCGCATGGCGAGATCGCGAAGGAGTACGGCGTGTTCCTCCCCGAGAAGGGCTTCGCCAACCGGGCCACCTTCCTCATCGACGAGCGCGGCATCATCCGCTCCTCCTTCATCACGGCGCCGGGTGAGGCCCGCTCCATCGAGGCGTACCGCGCGGCCCTGGACCGCCTGCCCGCCCACGTCTGACCCGCCCGGCCGGCGGAAACGGAGGAGCTTCGTCGCTCTCGCCGGCGCTTCCTCCTCCGCTTCCCGCCCGCGGCGGCGCGCCGCGCCGGATCCCCTCCGATTCCGACCGGCTAAGCTAGTGCGCATCCCGGGCCTTTAGCTCAGCTGGTAGAGCGCCACGTTTACACCGTGGATGTCGTCGGTTCGATCCCGGCAGGGCCCACCCCTCAGCTCGCGCACATTCGTGACGAATGTTGCGTTGGGGCGTGCGTAGGCGCACATTCGTGACGAATGTTGCCTTGGGGCGCGGGTAGGCGCACATTCGTGACGAATGTTGCGTTAGGGCGCGGGTAGCCGCACATTCGTGACGAATGTTGCGTTAGGGCGTGCGTAGCCGCACATTCGTGACGAATGTCGCGCAGGCCCGCGGGTAGGCGCACATTCGTGACGAATGTCGCGCAGGCCCGCGGGTAGGCGCACATTCGTGACGAATGTCGCCACCCCAACGCGGGCGTCAGGCTTCGCGGGCGAGCAGGTCGAAGAGGGAGGCGACGGTCGCCGGCATGTCGACGCTCGGGTCCTGCATCCACTGCAGCTGGAGGCCGTCGGCCAGGGCCTGCACGATGCGCGCGAGCGTCTCGGCGGGCACGCGGCCGGTGATGCGTCCCTCCTGCTGCTGACGCTCGAGGGCGTCGGCGAAGGTGCGGCGGAGGGAGTCCGTCCGCTCCACGAAGTAGGCGTGGGCGGGGTGCTCCGGGTCGCCGGCCTCGACGGCGAGCCGGGAGAACAGCTGCACCAGGCCGGGGACCTCGGCATTGTGGCGCACGACATCCACGAAGCCGTCGCGGATGCGCTCCAGGGGGGCGTCGTCGTCCATCGCACCGAACCGGCGCGAGTCCACCTCGTCGCGCTTGCGGAGGATCGCCGTGAACAGCTCGTCCTTGCTGTCGAAGTAGTGCAGCAGGCCCGCCTGGCTGAGTCCGACCGCCTCGGCGAGTTCCTTCACGGACGCGCCGCGGTATCCCTCGCGCGCGATCACTTCCAGCGCGGCCTCCAGGATCTCGTCCCGCTTCGCCACGCCCTTCGCATAGGACCCTCGTCGTGCCATGCCCCGAGGATAAACCGAACGCCGCTTGATTTCTGAAAACCGAATGACGTAAGGTTTTGCCACTGTCCACGGTGGATGGTGAGAGGAACCCTTCGACAATGACGTCAGACACCTCCGTGCCCACGGGCGATCCGATGACCGGACCCGACGACCCGATCGACGCGATCACGACGAACACCTTCGTCGGCACCGCCTCGGGCAGCGACGATCCGCCCGCGCCACCGAAGGGCCTCCGGCGCCTGATGGGATGGATCATCCCGGCGAACATCGGCATCTACCTGATCTGGGGAGCGGTGCCCGGCATCCTCCTGCCGCAGCAGATCACGCTGCTCTTCGGCCAGCGCGACCATGTCGTCAATTTGACGATCGTCGCAACGATCGGGGCGTTCTCGGCCATGGTCGCGCAGCCGATCGCCGGTCAGCTCTCGGACCGGACGCGATCGAGGTTCGGGCGCCGGGCTCCCTGGATCCTCATCGGCTCGCTGGTAGGCGGACTGTCGCTCGTCGGCCTCGCGTTCGCGAACTCCCTGGTCGGGCTGATCATCGCCTGGACTCTGGTGCAGATCTCGTACAACTTCGCGCAGGGACCACTCACCGCGGTGATGCCCGACCGCGTCCCGCTCAAGCGCCGCGGCACCTTCGCCGCCCTCATGGGGATCGGCCTGATGGTGGGCGCCCTGGGCGGCACCATCGTCGGGTCGCGGTTCTTCGACAACGTCGCTGCCGGCTACATCTTCTTCGCCGTGTTCGCCGTGATCGTCCTGAGCCTGTTCCTGCTCACCAACCCGGATCACTCCAGTGCGAGGATCGAGCGCGACCCCTTCACCTTCGTCCAGTTCCTCAAGACCTTCTGGGTCAATCCCGTCCGCTACCCGGACTTCTTCTGGGCGTTCACCGGCCGGCTGCTGCTCTACACCGGCTACTTCGCGGTCACGGGATTCCAGCTCTACCTGCTGACCGACTACTTCCACGTCGCGCATCCCGAGCAGGTGATCCCGATCCTGGGCCTGCTCAGCCTGGTCGGCATCCTCGTCTCCACGATCGTCTCGGGACCGTTGTCCGACCGCTTCGGCCGCCGCAAGCCGTTCGTGTTCGCGTCCGCGGCCGTGGTCGGACTCGCGTTCCTCCTGCCGTGGATGTGGCACGACCTGACGGCCTGGGTCGTGATGACGATCGTCTCCGGGTTCGGATTCGGGATGTTCCAGGCCGTCGACACCGCGCTCATGAGTCAGGTGCTGCCGTCGGCGAAGTCGTTCGCCAAGGACCTCGGCATCGTCAACATCGCCGCGACCCTCCCGCAGACCCTCGCTCCGGGAGTCGCCGGCGCCATCGTCCTCAGCTTCGGATACGCGGGGCTCTTCCCCATCGGGATCGTCCTGGGCATCCTGGGGGCATTGGCCGTGTGGCCCATCAAGGCGACGCGCTGAACCGACCATCCATCCACCACATCGTCGAATGACAGTAAGGAAACACATGACCGACACGATCACGGCGGAGGTCGCCGACGCCATCTCGGGACTCACGGTCGAGGAGAAGGCGTCGCTGACCAGCGGCGCGAGCTTCTGGCGCACGAAAGCAGTGGAGCGGGCGGGCATCCCGTCCGTCATGCTCACGGACGGGCCCCACGGCCTGCGGAAGCAGAGGGAGGACGAGGGCGACCACCTGGGCATTGGCGACAGCATCCCGGCGACCTGCTTCCCTCCCGCCGTCGCACTGGGCTCCTCCTGGGATGTGGAGCTGGTCGAGCGGGTCGGTGCGGCCCTCGGCGTGGAGTCGTCCATCGAGGACGTCGCGGTCCTCCTCGGTCCCGGCATCAACATCAAGCGCTCTCCGCTGTGCGGACGCAACTTCGAGTACCTCAGCGAGGACCCGATCGTCTCCGGCGTGCTCGGCGCGGCGCTCGTGCGCGGCATCCAGTCGCAGGGCGTCGGTGCGTCGCTGAAGCACTTCGCGGCCAACAACCAGGAGGACGACCGGATGCGCTCCTCGTCCGACATCGACCCGCGTCCGCTGCGTGAGATCTACCTGCGCGGATTCCAGCGTGTCGTCGAGGACGCCCAGCCGTACACGGTCATGTGCTCGTACAACCGGATCAACGGCGTGCCGGCCTCGCAGAACCGCTGGCTGCTCACGGACGTGCTGCGCGACGAATGGGGCTTCGAAGGGCTGGTCGTCTCGGACTGGGGAGCGGTCGGCGACCGGGTCGCGGCACTGAGCGCGGGACTCGATCTCGAGATGCCCGGCACCGGCGGCCGGACCGATCGGGAGGTCGTCGCCGCTGTCGCCGACGGCTCTCTGGATGCGGCGCTCCTGGATGCGTCGGCCCGGCGGATCGCGACGCTCGCGACCCGCTGGGCGGCGACTGCGCGTATCGAGGGTCCGCTGGACGTGGAGGCGCACCACGCACTCGCCCGCGAAGCGGCGGCGCGCTCCATCGTGCTGCTGAAGAACGATGCCGCGGCGGACGGCTCCGAGCCCGTGCTGCCGCTCGCGTCCGGGCAGCGGATCGCCGTGATCGGTGCGTTCGCCCAGAAGCCGCGGTACCAGGGCGCCGGTTCGTCCATGATCCGGCCGACCCGGTTGGATGACGCGCTCACGGCCATCCGGGACGTTGCGCAGGACGTGACCTACGCGCCGGGGTTCTCGCTCGCGGTCGACGCCGACCCGTCCGAGACCGCGCGACTGCAGCGCGAGGCCGTCGAGGCCGCGGCCTCCGCCGAGGTCGCGGTCGTGTTCGCGGGGCTTCCGGCGCGGCTCGAGTCGGAAGGCTACGACCGCGACGACATCGACCTCCCGGCCGACCAGGTGGCGCTGATCGACGCGGTGGTCCAGGCGAACCCGCGGACCGTCGTGGTGCTCTCGAACGGCGGCGTCGTCACCCTGCCCTTCGCGGGTCGCGTTCCCGCGATCGTCGAGGGTTGGCTGCTCGGCCAGGCCGGAGGGTCGGCGACGGCGGACGTGCTGTTCGGTGCCGCGAACCCGTCGGGCAAGCTCACGGAGACCGTCCCGCGCCGGATCGAGGACACGCCCGCCTTCCTCAACTTCCCGGGCGAGGAGGGGCACGTCCGGTACGGGGAGGGTCTGTTCGTCGGATACCGCTGGTACGACGCGCGGCGTCTGGAGGTGGAGTACCCGTTCGGCCATGGCCTCTCGTACACGACGTTCGGGTACGGCGCGGCCGGCGCATCCATTTCGGCGGACGGCGACCTCGAGGTGCGCGTCACGGTCACCAACAGCGGTGGACGGGCCGGGCGCGAGGTCGTCCAGGTGTACACCTCGCTGCCGGGATCGCGCGTGCAGCGCGCGCCGCGCGAGCTCAAGGGGTTCGCCTCGGTGGAGCTCGCGGCCGGCGAAGCGCGCGAGGTCGTCGTCACCGTGCGCCGCGAGGACCTGGCGTACTGGCATGTGACCGCCGAGCGGTGGGTCGTCGAGGGAGGCGACTACCGGATCGAGGTGGGGTCGTCGAGCCGTGATCTGCGGTCGTCCGCGACGGTCTCGATCGACGGCGACGAGCTGCGGCTCCCGCTGACGCGCGATTCGTCGCTCGCGGAGGTGCTCGCGAATCCGGTGGCCGGGCCGATGCTGCAGGGCGCGCTGGCCGGCATGGGGGAGATGATGGAGGGCGCTGCGTCGATCATGCCGGAGGGCGTCTCGATGGAACGGATGATGGGCTCGTTCCCGATCGGACGCATCGGCATGATGGCCGGCGAGGGCGTGACACCCGAGATGATCGACGGACTGCTCGCGGCGGCCAACGCGCAGTCGTAGGACCGCATCCACTGGTCCCGGCACGCCGTTTCGACTGCGGACGTGACGGCGTGTCGGGACCAGTCGTCGACGGCTGGGCGGCGGGCGGCGGCTAGCCTGGGCCGCATGCCCGAGGGAGCGTACCGCTGGTTCGTCTACGCCGAGCTGGCGTTGGCCTTGGTGACGTTCGTCGCCCTGCTGTTCGTGGTCGCGCCCTACGGCGGGCGGCACGGCCGCGTGGGGTGGGGACCGACCGTCCCGGCACGTGTGGGCTGGATCGTGATGGAGGCGCCGGCCCCCGTTCTGTTCGTCGCGTTCTTCCTTCTCGGCTCGCGCCGGGCGCAACTCGTTCCGCTCGTGTTCCTGGCGCTCTGGCTGGTGCACTACGTCTATCGCGCGTTCGTGTATCCGTTCCTGATGCGGTCGGGATCGCGCATGCCGGTGCTCGTCATGGCGCTCGCGATCGCCTTCAACACCCTGAACGCGTGGGTGAACGCGCGCTGGATCTCGGAATACGGGTCGTATCCGGTCGCCTGGGTGGCCGATCCGCGGTTCTGGATCGGCGTGGCCCTCTTCGCGGGCGGCCTCACGCTCAACGCGCGGTCGGACCGGACGCTGCGGCGGCTGAGGCGCGCGGGAGGCGGGTACCGCATCCCGAACGGCGGCGGATTCCGCTACGTCTCGAGCCCGAACTACCTCGGCGAGATGATCGAGTGGACGGGATGGGCGATCGCGACGTGGTCGCTGGCCGGGACGGCGTTCGCGCTGTACACGATCGCGAACCTGGGCCCGCGGGCGGTCGCCAACCATCGGTGGTATCGGTCCACCTTCCCGGACTACCCGCCGGAGCGCCGGGCGCTCCTTCCCTTCGTGCTCTGACCCGCGCAGGATGCGCGACGAGTGACGGTGGTCGTGCCTACGCTGGCGGAGAGCGAAGGGATGCGCAGGTGCCGGAGAACGTCGAGCAGTGGTGGGCGCGCCGCCAGTGGTCGAAGGGCGTCGCGGTGCCGTACCCCGTCGGCCGGTACCGGAGCGACTGGGAGCGGTACCCGGTGCTGATCCGGCAGTACCATCCCGACCTCAACCACGGGATCACGCTGACCCAGGTTCCGCCGGCCGCCGACGTGTACCTGGTGTGGGAGTGCGACTCCGGGCACCGCTTCGTCGCGACGCCCGAGGAGCAGCGGTCGCGACCCGGCGGGACGCGGCGACGGTCCGCGTGGTGTCCCGAGTGCGCCGAGGCGGCGGCGCCGCGTCCGGTGCGGACCGCGGTTCCGGACGCCGGCGTGCACGTCTGCGGTCATGCCCGCGATCCGCGGCGGATCGAGAGCGAGCCGGACGACGACCGGTGCTACCTCTGCCGCCGCCTCGACCGCGAGCCGCTCACGCGCGAACAGCTGGTCACCATGGCGGCGCCGGGGTCCCGGGTGGCGGTGTCCGCCGACAACGGCACGGCGGCGAAGCACTCCTGGCAGTGCGAGGCGGGCCACCCCGCCTATCAGGCGAGCATCGAGCGCATCCTCGGCGGAAGGCGGTGCCCGATCTGCCGGCATGCCCGCGGAGGCGCCGACGCCGTCGCGGTGGGGGAGGCGTTCGTCAGCCGCTGGGCTCCCGCGCCTGCTTCCGCGGCGGAGCCGGAGCTGAAGCGGCGTCTGGGCCTGCGCTTCGAGTTCGACTTCGGGATGAACGCGGTGCGCGTCGCCAAACCGTTCCATTCGCACCTGGAGGTGTGGCCGGACATCCTCTTTCCCGAGCTGAACGTCGCCCTCGAGTACGACACGACGGGGCGTCACGGGCTCGAGCACGTCGGCCCCCGCGAGGCGTCGGATCTACGCAAGGACCGCCTGCTGAGGGCGGTCGGCTGGGAGGTCGTGCGCGTGCGCTGCGGCAAGCTGCAGCCGATCGGACCGTACGATCTGACGGCCGGCAGCATCACGGACACGCTGGTGGACCGGATCGTCGCACGACTGGGGGAGATCCGCGGCGAGCTCTTCGTCGCCGCCTACCTGCGCTGACGAGACCGCTTCGCCGACATTTCCGGGCGTATGGCCTCTGGCACATCCACTCGGCCGGTGGCTACGCTGGGCCGCGAACGAGCAATCCACCAACTCTCCTGAGGAGGACATCATGCCGTCGATCCTGAACCCGTACCTCAACTTCCGCACCCAGGCGCGGGAAGCCATGGAGTTCTACCAGTCCGTGTTCGGCGGGGAGGTGCAGCGCAGCACGTTCGCCGAGTTCCAGATGGCGCAGGATCCGGCCGACAACGACCTGATCATGCACTCGCAGCTGACCACCCCGGGCGGCTTCACGATCATGGCCGCAGACGTCCCGGCACACATGGAGCTGAACGCGGGCAGCAACATCAGCATCTCTCTCAGCGGCGACGACGAGGCGGAGCTCACGGGCTACTACGAGAAGCTCACCGAGGGCGGAACGGTCGTCGAACCGCTCGCCAAGGCGCCGTGGGGCGACAGCTTCGGTATGGCGATCGACCGGTTCGGGATCCAATGGCTGGTGAACATCGCCGGGGCGAAACCGGAGGCGGCGGCGGAGTAGCGCGACCGGCGCCGATGCGGGGAGGTCGTCATGTGCCGTTGGCTCGCATACTCGGGAGAGCCCCTGAAGCCCGCCTATCTGATTCTGGACGCGCAGCACTCGCTCGTGGCCCAGTCCCTGAACTCGCCGTTGGGGGCGGAGACCGTGAACGGCGACGGCTTCGGCTTCGGCTGGTATCCGGCGGATCGTTCGACGGGAAGCACACCCGCGCTGTTCCACAGCATCGAGCCGGCCTGGCACGACGAGAACCTGAGGGAGCTGACGGACGCGATCGCCAGCCCGTTGTTCTTCGGCCACGTTCGCGCCGCGGCCGGACCGCCCATCCAGCAGACGAACTGCCACCCGTTCCGGTACGAGAACTGGATGTTCATGCACAACGGCTTCCTCAACGGGTTCGTCCAGCTGAAGCGCGACCTCGCGATGGCCGTGGACGAGTCGCTCTTCCCGCTCATCCACGGCACCACGGATTCGGAGGTGCTCTTCTACCTGGCACTCACCTTCGGCCTGCGCGATGACCCGGTCGAGGGGATGGCGAAGGCGATCCGCTTCGTCGAGGGGATGGGTGAACGCAAGGGGATCCGGTTCCCGGTGCAGGGCACGTTCGCCCTGTCGGACGGGCGCACGCTGTGGGCGTTCCGCTACTCCACCTCGCATCAGAGCCGGACGCTGTTCCACTCCGTCGCCGTCCCGGAGCTGCGGGAGATGTTCCCGGATGCGGCGCAGTTCGACCTCTTCGGCGACCACGCGAAAGTCGTCGTCTCGGAGCCGCTCAACGACATGCCGGGCGCCTTCCTCGAGGTGCCGGAGTCGACGGTGGCGATCCTGGACGACGACGGCTACCGGCATGAGCCGTTCCTGAGCGAGGCGGCCTGACCGGCAGGCCGCCTCGCGCAGGGCTCAGTCTCCGTCCAGCACCTTGCGCACGAAGGCGTCGACGTGCTCGCGGAGCGTTTCGATCCGCCGGAGTCGCGCCGCCTCGACATCGAAGCCGACATACGCCGTCGGCGGCCGCTTGCGCACATTCGCCGAGCACTGGAACTCGGCGCAGACCAGCGTGCCGAGAGTGTTGCCGTTGCGACCCGCCGTGCCGGCGCGTTTCGCGATGAAGAAGAGGACGTCGTTGGGCAGGTGCACGTCCTCGCACCACGAGCACTGCGGACGGGAGCGGGCGCGCCCGTCCGCCTGGCGCAGCAGCACGCCGACGGGCGCGCCGTCGATCTCGGCGACGACGTAACCCACGGTGGGGAGCTTGCGGTCGCGCCAGCCGAGATAGTCGATGTCGTCCCAGCGCACCTGCGCCAGGTCGGGGAGGGTGAGCTCCTTGCGCTCGCGCTGGGACGCGTTGACGAAGGAGGAGCGGAGTTGTTGCTCGGTCATGGAAAGCATGGATGAACGCCTGACTGTCGAGAATCGGTTCAGTACCCGGACGGGATCCGTCCGGGAAGGCCGTCGCCGGGCACGCCGAAGCGACGGAGCGCGCGCAGCGGCGCACGGAAGCGCGCAGCGGCGCACGGAAGCGCGCAGAGGCGCGGAATCGCCGAGAAGGGTCAGCGCTATCTCGCGCCGGCGCAGAGGGCGCCGGCGACCTCCAGACGCCCGGCCGCGGAGCGCGGAGCCGTGGGCTGCGAGATGAGCGGGTTCACAGCTCCATGGTACCGACGGTCCCGGCATGTCCGTCGGATGTCGGTGGTCCGCACCAAAATTGCACCATGACCGAATCGAACACGAACACGCCCCTGCCGACCCAGATCGACCCACCGGAGCTGTATCGCAGCCCGGCCTTCGCCCAGGGAATGATCCTCCCCGAGGGCCCGGCGCTCTTCGTGGGCGGCCAGAACGGGGTGGATGCGGAGGGCGCGCTTCTCGAGGGTCTGGAGGCGCAGACCGAGCAGGCGCTGCGGAACCTCCTGGCCGTGCTCGCGGCAGCGGGCAGTGGGCCGGAGCAGGTGGTCAAGCTGAACATCCACCTGACTCCCGGCATCGATCCGACCGCCGCCTACGCGGCGACTCGGACCGTTTGGGGCGACCGGCGCACCGCGGTGACCGTGCTCGCAGTGGCGCCCGCGCGACCGGGCGCCCTCGTCGAGATCGACGCTGTGGCCGCGGTTCCACGCTGAAATTCCGGCTGGCCACTGCGGCCGTGTCGAAATCGGGCGCCTTCGTTCGACGCATTCACACGAGATGATCCACACAACGGGAGGATGTGCACGATGAGCCGATTCATGATCCTGATCTACGGCGACGAGAAGCGCTGGCGCGAGATGTCCCAGCAGGAGCGCGCGGAGATCGATGCCGCGCACCGTGAGTTCTGGGCGAAAGCGGAGGACTCGATCATCGCCTCGGGCGAGCTGCAGGGCCCCGGGACGGCGGTCACCGTCCGCCGCGGAACCGACGGCGAGCCGACGACGGTGGACGGTCCGTTCACCGAGGCGAAGGAAGTGGTCGGCGGGTTCTATGTCATCGACGTGCCCGATCAGGCGGCTGCCGTCGAGCTCGCCTCAGGGCTTGCGGAGGCCCGCCACGATCACAGCGGGGTCCAGGTCCAGCCGTTGGTCGACCACAGCGCCGCATGAGCCGGTAGCGGAGCCGGCGGCGGGCGGGACGGCACGGGGAGAGCTTCCCGGGATGCCGTTCCGTCCGCGTCGGGTTGAGACGTCTTCGCTAGGAATTCGTTTCCGCGTAGGGCCGGCATCCCCGGGCGCCCTCTACGTTAGCGATCCGGACGCTTGTCCTCAATTATGAGGACAGAAACCGTCAAGAATTGACGGGGAGGCCGGACGGAATGTCGCCGGGCGTGGCTAGGCTCGCCGCATGGCGGAATTCGACGAGGGGGAGCTCTCCCGCATCCGGCGCGGGCTGGTGACGTTCTGCTACCAGCTGCTCGGGTCGCCCTTCGAGGCGGAGGATGCCGCGCAGGATGTGATGGAGCGGGTCTGGCGCGCTCGTTCGACCTTCGACCCGGCCCGCGCCTCTTTCGCCACGTGGGCCTATCGCATCGCGCGGAACGTGTGCGTCGACCGGTTGCGCGAGACTCCGCGCCGCCCTCTGCCGCGGGATCTGCGCGATCCCGGACTGGAGGTCGGCACGCCGCTCGTCCCGGCCTTCGACGTCCCGTGGCTGCTGCCGGCACCGACCGGCTGGGCCGGCGGATCGGAGGCCGAAACGGTCGCCGAGCGTCGCGAGGAGGTGCGGCTCGCGGTCACCGCCATGCTGCAGTCGCTGTCGCCGGCGCAGCGCGGCGCGTTCGTGCTGCGCGACATCCTGCGGCTCTCCGCGGTGGAGGCGGCCGCCGTGCTGGAGGTTTCCGTGCCCTCGGCGAACTCGGCCCTCCAGCGCGCACGTGCGGCCATCCGTGCCGGGACGCAGCGTGCGCATCCCGTCGCCGACGGTGTCGTCGAACGATACGCCCGCGCGATCGAGGAGGCGGACGCCGCTGCCCTCGCCTCGGTGGTCGCCGACGACGTGGTCTTCGAGATGCCGCCGGTGCCGCAGTGGTCGATCGGGCGCGATTCGTACGCCGCCTTTATGGCGCACCTGTTCGTCTGGCGCGGAACGGGGTGGTCGACGACGTCGGTCTCGGCGAACGGCCAGCCGGCCATCCTGCTGTATCGGGTCACCCCCGATGGGCGTACGCCGCACACCGTCCACCTGCTCGATGGAGACGCATCCGGCGCCATCGGGCACGTTCTCGTGTACCAGGATGCGCGGCTGTTCGACCTTTTCGCGTCCACAGCATCCGTTCTGCGATGATTTCGGCGCATCCCATCCGTATGTCCTGATGAAGGATCCCCTTCACGAACAAAGGAGACGGAGATGGGACGACTGATCGTGACGCAGTTCATCACGCTGGATGGTGTAGTCGAGGACCCGGACGGCAGCGACGGCACGCCGTTCGGCGGCTGGGCGATGCAGTTCGGACCGGCGGCGATCGCCGGGGACAAGTTCTCCCTGGCGAGCATCCTGGAGTCCGGGGTGCTGCTGCTCGGCCGGCGGAGCTGGGAGCACTTCAGCACACTGTGGCCGACGCGGGACGACGAGTTCTCGCAGCTGATGAACCGGGCGAGGAAGGCGGTCGTGACCAGCCGTCCGCTCCCGGGCGGCACCTGGGCCAACTCGACGCCGGTGGCCGGGACTCTTCAGGGGTGGCTCACTGAGACGCTCGCGTCGAAGGATGTCGCGGTCATCGGCAGCGGATCGTTGCTGCCTGCCCTGGTCGAGGCGGACGCAGTGGACGAGTACCGGCTGCTCACTTTCCCCGTCGCGGTCGGGTCGGGCCGCCGCCTGTTCGGTGCGGGCGCGCGGTTCGGCCTGAGGTCGGCGGAGCAGTCCGGGCCGGCCGTGCTGAGCGTGCTGGACCCGCGCGGCTGACATCGGCGGGCTTCGGGCCGGGAGCGGCGGCGATGATGCTTGACGCGGGGGACCGAGCCGCCTATCGTCGTATCCAACGGAATTGTTGAGTAAACAGATTGTTGAGGACGATCATGGGCAACCCGGTCATCATCGAAGCCGTTCCCGGCACCAACTACGCCGACCTCACCAGGGAGTTCGACGCTCCGGTGGAGGCGCTCTTCCGCGCTCATGCCGACGCCGGCCTCTACGCCACGTGGATCGGTCCACGAGCCCTGGAGACGGAGATCACCCGCTGGGACTTCCGGAGTGGGGGAGGGTACGGCTTCGAGCAGCGCGACACGGCCGGGCAGTCCTTCGGATTCCGCGGCGTCTTCCACACGATCGTCGACAACGAGCTCATCATCCAGACCTTCGAGTACCTCGGCGCGCTGAACGAAGTCAGCCTCGACCGAATGCGCTTCGAGGCGTTGCCCGGGGGCCGTTCCCGCCTGGCGGGACGGTCGGTCTTCACCTCCGCGGAAGCGCTGGAGGCGATGATCGCATCCGGCATGGAGTACGGCGTCCGGGAAGGCTACGAGAAGCTCGACGAGCTCCTGGCCCGCTGACCCGAGCTCACTGCCGGTGTCCGAGCCGACGGGCGCGCGAGTCCAGGTAGTCGCGCTCCGGCGCGGATCGCGTGCCGCGGGCTGCCGCCCGGTACTCGGCGACCGCTTCCGGGATGCTGCCCGCGCGCTCGAGCAGGTGCGCCCGCACCGCCGCCGCCCGTTGCGCATCCACGGGCCGGCCGCTCGCGGCCAGGCGGTCGATCGAAGCGAGACCGGCCCGCGGCCCGAACACCATCGCCTCTGCGACCGCGGCGTTGAGGGTGACGACGGGGTTGCCCGTCTGCCGTTCCAGCAGGCGGTAGAGCACGAGGATCTGCGCCCAGTCGGTCGACTCCGCGTCCGGCGCTTCGTCGTGGACGGCCGCGATCGAGGCCTGGAGCGCATACGGCCCCGCCTCGCCCAGCGGGAGCGACCGCTCCAGGATGCCGATGCCCTCCGCGATCAGGTCGCGATTCCAGAGCGAGCGGTCCTGCTCGTCGAGGGGCACCAGCCGGCCGCCGGGAGTCGTGCGGGCGGGTCGGCGCGCATCCGTCAGCAGGAGCAGCGCCAGCATCCCGGCGACTTCTCCGTCCTCCGGGAGTGCCGCATGGAGCATCCGCGCCAGGTGGATGGCCTGGTCGGTCAGATCGACGTCATGGATGGCGCCGCCAGTGGTCACGGTGTGCCCCTCGGAGAACATGACGTAGATCACGGCGAGCACAGCCTCCAGCCGGTCGTCGGCGCCGAGGGGAGCGGGGAACGCAGCTCCTGTCTCTCGGATTCGCGCCTTCGCCCGGCTGATCCGCTGTGCGACGGTCGACTCCGGGAGCAGGTACGCGTGAGCGATCTGGGCAGTGGTGAGGCCGGCCACCGCTCGCAGCGTCAACGTGATCTGAGCGGAGGCGGTGAGCGCTGGATGGCAGCAGAGCTGGAGCAACTGGACACTGTCGTCGGCGTGGGCGACCGCGACACCCGCGAGCGGCTCATGCAGCATCGCCTCCGACCGCTCCCGGTCGCGCCTGCTGCTCTCGCTGCGGATCTGGTCGATCAGCCGCCGGCGGGCCGCGGTGACGAGCCAGGCGCGCGCATCGTCCGGCCGGCCTGTTCGCGGCCACTGCTGGACGGCCGCGATGAGCGCCTCCTGCACGGCATCCTCGCAGATGTCGAACTGGCCGGCCCCATACCGCCGGAGCAACGCCGCGAGGACCTGCGGCGCGAGCTCGCGCAGCAGGTCCCCGAGGGGTCGCTCGGTCACATGTCCACCCCGGCGGAGAACATCACCGGCCGGATCTCCAGGGCGAGCCCGTCGATGGAGGCGTCCGGGATCTGCTTCGCCAGCTCGATCGCACGCTCCTTGGACTCCACGTCGACCAGGTAGTAGCCGCCCATGAACTCCTTGGACTCGGCGAACGGTCCATCGACGACCTCCGGGACGCCGCCGCGGCTGCGCACCACGCTGGACTGACTGGCATCGCCCAGCGCGTTGGTGCTCAGGAACTCCCCGGTCTCGGTGATGGCCGCCATGAACTTCTCGTGGCCGTCGCCGATCGCGGACATCTGCGCTTCGCTGAGGCCCGCCAGCACGTCCGGGTCGACCTGCATCAGGATGAGGTACTTCATGGCTGTTCCTTTCGATCGGTACGCCGCGTGATCGCAGCGTTCGCAGACAGGTCGGAGCCGGGCGCCGATTCTCGACACTCTACTTTCCGAAAGCGGCGGGGCGGCGGAGGCGGATCAGGTTCGCGGGTCCACTGCGCCCAGGGCGACAGCGTGAGGATCGTCCTCCCGGACGGAGTAGACGGTTCGAAAGAGCTCCCAGAGCTCGGCCGCGGTCGCCTCGGCACCCGTGGCATCGGTGTGCTGCTGCACGTGCCGGGCGAAGTCGATCTGCAGCCGGCGGGGCAGTTCGATTCCGTACTCCGCCTCGAGGAGGTAGGCGATGCCGCCCTTGCCGGACTGCGAGTTGACCCGGATCACGGCGTCGTAGCTGCGGCCGATGTCGGCGGGATCGATGGGGAGGTAGGGGACTCGCCACTCGATCGCGCTCTCCGCACGGCCTTCGGAGGCGGCTCTGGCGCGGTGCTCGGCGAATCCCTTCTTGATGGCGTCCTGGTGCGTGCCGCTGAAGGCGGTGTGCACGAGATCTCCGGCGTACGGATGCCGTGGATGGATCTCGATGCGGTTGCAGTACTCGACCGTGCGGCGGATCTCGTCGATGTCGGAGAAGTCGATCATCGGATCGATGCCCTGGGCGTGCAGGTTGAGTGCCAGAGTCGCGAGGTCGACGTTGCCGGTCCGCTCCCCGTTGCCGAAGAGGCATCCCTCGACGCGCTGCGCACCGGCGAGGACGGCGAGCTCGGCGCAGGCGATGCCGGTGCCGCGGTCGTTGTGGGGATGCACCGAGAGGATCACGGCGTCGCGGCGGCCGAGGTTCTTGTGCATGTACTCGATCTGGTCGGCGTACACATTCGGTGTTGCGATCTCGACCGTCGCCGGGAGGTTCAGGATGACGGGTCGCTCGGCCGTCGCATCCCACAGCTCGGTCACGGCGTCGCAGATCTCGATGGCGTAGTCGGGTTCGGTGAGGTTGAACACCTCGGGCGAGAACTCGAACCGCACGTTCGGGAGTCCGCCTGCGAGCTCCAGTACGTCGCGGGCGCCGGCGAGGATCAGGTCACGCAGCTCGTCGCGGCTCTTGCCGAGCACGACGTCGCGCCAGACGGGCGCGGTGGCGGTGTACAGGTGGATGACGACCGCGTTGCGGATGCCGCGGATGGACTCCACGGTCTGTTCGATCAGGTCGCGGCGGGCCGGGGTGAACACGACGATCGTCACGTCATCCGGTGCGATGTCGCTGTCCGCGATCAGGCGCACGAAGTCGTAGTCCGTCTGCGACGCCGACGGGTAGCCGACTTCGATCTCCTTGTAGCCCATGCGGACCAGGAGTTCGAAGAAGCGGCGCTTGCGCTCCGGGTCCATCGGCTCGGCGAGCGCCTGGTTTCCGTCGCGCAGATCGACCGGCACCCACAGCGGTGCGGAGGTCAGCCGTCTCGTCGGCCAGTCCCGCGCTGTCAGGGGAACGTCGACGCGCGAGAACGCGTCGCGGTAGCGATGCGAGGGCATCTGCGAGTGGCGCTGGCGGTTCCAGGCGGCCGCGTCGGCAGGGACCGGGCCGGCGGGAGGGGAGATACGGGAGTACGTGTTCGTGCTCATCAGGCGTCGTCCTTCTTCAGTGGTGGTGAGGAGGGACCGGCGCGCATTCGACCCACGCCGGGGAGCCGGTCCGGCTACACCCCGCCGTGGCGGCGAAGAAGAAGAAATCCACGAGAGCGCACGAGAGGGAGGCTATCACAACTCCTCAGACAAGTAGAGCAGTTTACGATTCCTGCGATGATGGCTCCATGACCCTCGTACGCCGCGAACCTCTGGCCGATCAAGCCGCGGAGCTGCTGCTGGATCGCATCCGCTCCGGCGAATGGGTGCTCGGTGCCAAGCTGCCCGGCGAGACCACGCTGGCCCCGCAACTGGGCGTCGGGCGCTCCACAGTACGGGAGGCGATCCGGCAGCTCGCCGGTCGCGGTGTGCTCGCGACCCGGCAGGGCGCGGGCGTCTTCGTCACCGCCCTCGACGCATCGGAGGACTGGACCCGTACCGTCGGCCGCGCCGGCATCCTCACGGTCATCGAAGCCCGGATCGCCGTCGAGGTCGAGGCCTCCGCTCTTGCGGCGGAGCGCCGGACCAGTGCGGAGCTGAGGGCCATGAAGGGAGCGCTGGAGGCACGCGAGTCACACCGTGGCGCGGTCGATGAGCATGTCGACACGGACTCCGCGTTCCATCGCAGCATCGTCGTCGCGTCGCACAACCCGATCCTGCTCGACCTGTTCGACAGCTTCACCCCGCGAAACCGGCAGGCCATGATCGACATGCTCCGCACCCGGGGCTCCCACGGCGACGACGCGGATCAGGCGACCCATCAGGGCATCTACGACGCGATCGCCGACCGCGATCCGGCAGCTGCCGCCGCCGTCACGCGCGATCACCTCACATCACTGGCGCGCCGACTGGCGCCGTAAGCCGGCTCATCGGCGGAGGCGAAGGCTGTTGCCGACGACGAAAACGCTGGAGAACGCCATCGCCGCGCCCGCGATCATCGGGTTGAGCAGGCCGAAGGCCGCCAGAGGGATCGCCGCGACGTTGTACGCGAACGCCCAGAACAGGTTGGCCTTGATCGTGCCGAGGGTTCGCCGTGCCAGCCGGACCGCATCCACGGCGGCACGCAGGTCGCCGCGCACCAGGGTGATGTCGGCGGCCTCCATGGCGACGTCCGCGCCCGTCCCCATCGCGAGCCCCAGGTCCGCCGTCGCCAGAGCGGCCGCGTCGTTGACGCCGTCGCCCACCATGGCCACGACCTTCCCCTCCGCCTGAAGCTGTGCGATCATTCCCGCTTTGTCAGCAGGCAGCACCTCCGCGAACACCTCGTGGATGCCGACCGCATGGGCGACCGCGCGGGCCGCCGTGGAGTTGTCCCCGGTGAGGAGGATCGGCGTCAGACCGAGCCGGCCGAAGGCCGCGACGGCTTCCGCACTGGTCGGCTTGATGGTGTCCCCGACGACCAGGATGCCGCGGGCGACGCCGTCCCAGGCGACGCCGACGACGGTGAGCCCTTTCGCCTCCGCGTCGTGTCGCGCAGCCTCCAGTGCGGGATCCGCCGGAACGGACCACTCGCCGAGGAGGGAGGGACGCCCGACCAGCACGAGGTGCCCCTCGACGATGCCCTGAACTCCTCGCCCTTCGATGTTCGTGAACGAGTCCACCGAGGGCAGCTCGTCGGGCAGGGCGCCGATCCTCCGCTCGCCGGCCGTCCGCTCGCCGGCCATCCGCTCGCCGGCCGTCCGCTCGCCGGCCATCCGATCCCGCGAGCGCTCCACGGCGGCGATCGCCACCGCTCGGGCGATCGGGTGCTCGGACGCGTCCTCGACGGCCCCGGCGAGACGCAGCAGCGTCAGCTCGTCCACACCATCGGCCGCGATCACCTCGTGCACCGTCATCCTGCCCGTCGTCACCGTGCCCGTCTTGTCCAGCACGATCGTGTCCACGGTCCTGGTCGCCTCCAGCACCTGCGGGCCTTTGATCAGGATGCCCAGCTGGGCACCGCGGCCCGTGCCGACCAGCAGCGCGGTCGGCGTGGCGAGGCCCAGGGCGCACGGGCAGGCGATGATCAGCACCGCGACCGCTGCCGTGAAAGCGGAGGTCGCGGGGAACCCCGCGAGCAGCCAGGCGCCGAGAGTGACCACCGCGATGCCCAGCACAACGGGGACGAACACCCCGGAGATCCGGTCGGCGAGCCGCTGCACCTCTGCCTTGCCGGACTGCGCGTCCTCGACGAGTCTCGCCATCCGGGCCAGCTGCGTCTCGGCGCCGACCCGACTCGCGCGCACCCGGAGCCTGCCTCCCGCATTCAGGGTCGCGCCGGTGACCGCATCGCCCTCGGTCACCTCCACCGGCACCGATTCGCCCGTCAGCAGAGACCGGTCGACGGCGCTGCGCCCATCGACGACCACACCATCGGTCGCGATCTTCTCGCCGGGGCGCACGACGAACTCGTCGCCGACGCGCAGGGCACCGACCGGGATGCGCGTCTCGACTCCGCCGCGGATGACGGCCACGTCCTTGGCTCCCAGCTCGAGGAGGGCGCGCAGGGCGTCGCCCGCCCGGCGCTTCGAGCGCTTCTCGAAGTAGCGCCCGGCGAGGACGAACATCGTCACGCCGGAGGCCACCTCGAGGTAGATGTTCCCGGAGCCGTCCGAGGAGGTGACGGTGAAGCTGAAGCCGTGCGTCATGCCCGGCATCCCGGCCGTTCCGAGGAACAGCGCATACAGGGACCACGCGAAAGCCGCCAGCGTGCCGATCGAGACCAACGTGTCCATGGTCGCGGCGCCGTGGCGGGCGTTGACCGCCGCCGCTCGGTGGAACGGCCACCCGCCCCAGACGACGACGGGAGCGGCCAGCACGAGGGAGAGCCATTGCCAGTAGGTGAACTGGAACGCGGGAACCATCGCCAGGACGATCACGGGGACGGCGAGGACGACGCTCCCGATCAGTCGCTGACGCAGTCCGGTCAGTTCGGGGTCAGCATCCTCGCCGCGGGGAGGGGCGGTCGCGGGAAGAGCGGCCGTGTATCCGGTCCGCTCGACCTCCGCGATCACCTCCTGGACGCTCATCCCGGCCGGGATCGCAACGCGCGCCTTCTCGGTGGCGTAGTTGACGGTCGCCGAGACGCCATCGAGGCGGTTGAGCTTCTTCTCGATGCGCAGGGCGCAGGACGCACACGTCATGCCGCCGACCTCGAGCTCCACGTCGGTGGTGGCGCCCGAGGGGAGGGGCGAGGCGGTCATGGGTGCTCCGATCGGCGAAGACGGATGGGCGAGAGGAGGATGCGGCGGAGCCGGGTTCAGTGGCGCGCGGCGGTGTAACCGGCCTCCTCGACAGCGGCGAGGACGAGCGCATCGTCCACTCCCGCAGCCGTCGTGACGCTCAGCACGCCGTCCGTCGCGGACACGGCCAGCTCATCCACGCCGTTCACCTGCGACACCTCTTCGGTCACCGCACGCTCGCAGTGCTCGCACGTCATCCCGGTGACCTGGTATTCGATCGTCTGCACGTCATCCTCCGTTTCGATGGGCACCGCTGCAGCACCCGACGTCTCGATCCAGGATACCCCAGGGCGGTATTCCCGGGTCGAAATTCTCGGCAAGGCAATCGCGACCGTTCACTGAAGCAGCCCCGTCATCGGCGGCGCACCGGCGTCGTTGGCTGTGAGCGGCGGGAGTCCCCATTCCACTTCGATCGTCCGCAGCAGCGAATAGTGCGTGAAGGGCTGGGCGGAGACCGCATGCGGACGCGCGGCCGGGCCGGCGAGGATGCAGGCGACCACATTGTCCGAGGAGTCGCCCTCGTCGAAAGTGATCACCAGGAGCGACCGCTGCGTGGTGAAGGCGGGCGAGGCGAGGATCGGAGGGACGTTCGTCCGAAGCCAGCTGTCTCCGGTGGCGATCGAGCAGTCGTGCATGTCGTCGCACAGGTCGGGGCTGATGAAAGAGAAGTCCGGGAGGGAGGTCGTCGTCGCGAGGTCGGAGGCGAACCGGTCGTACGGAACGTCGTGCCAGGCGCAGTAGGCGGCATCGTTCGTCACGCTGGGGAAGTAGAGGAACGGGTTGTGCTTCACCGCGTAGCGGCTCGTGTTCGCGCTCGTGCAGGGCGCCGGCATCGACTCCGCGTACATGCGCCAGCTGTGTCCGGCGCTGTCGAGCTCTTGGGCGAGATCGGGCCCGGTGTCGAGGCAGGAGCCGCCCGGAGGGTTGCAGTCGCTCGTGATGCCCGCCGTGGTGCCGCTGGTGAGTGCGAGGTAGTTCGGCAGACTCGGGTGCGCCACCGCCGAGTACTGCTGGGCCTGCGCCCCGGCCTGTGCGAGGGCGTTGACGAATGGTGCGTCCGGGTTCCCGATCACGGAGGACGCCGGCTTGTTCTCCTCCACGATGAGGACCACGTGCTGCAGTCGAGCGGGGGTCGGGGGAGCGGAGGGCACGGCCGCGGGCGAGGGGGATGAGGTCGCTCGGCCGGGGCTCCCGTCCGGGGTCGGCTGCGGCCCGCTCCCGGTGCAGGCCGCAAGAGCGAGGAGAAGGACAACTCCGCCGCCCAGGATCGAGGACCGCCTCAGCATTCGGGAGCTCATTCCCGGAAGATCTGAACGGCTTCCCGCACGGCGTACACCACGATGACGAGCCCGGCGGCGGGATCCGCCCACCACCACCCGAACAGCCCGTCCAACGCGATCCCGACCAGAACGCTGCACGCGAGGATGCCGTCGACGAGAGTCACGCGCCCCTCGGTGATCAGCACCCGGTTGCCCAGGCGCCGGCCCACGCGCGCCTTGCCGAAGGCGAGCGCGAACATCGCCACCGCCGTCGCGGCGGTCCATCCTGCCCCGGCCGGTGTGGGAGCGGCGCGATGGCCGGCGACCAGCGCGACGGCCGCCTGGGCCAGCAGGTAGACGGCCAGGAGAGCGAAAGCGACACCGATCAACCGGAGCGCCAGCCTCTGCCGCCGCTCATCGACGCCGGTCAGCTCCCAGATGACGACGATGCTCGCGAAGATCTCGATGAGACTGTCGAGGCCGAATCCGAGGAGTGCGACGGAGGCGCTGGCGTAGGCGAGAACGGCGAGTACGGCCACCCCGACCACATTCCAGGCGAGCGTGATCGCTTCGAGTCCGATACCCGTCCGGACCAGCCGGCGTCGGGCATCCATCGAGAGCGTGGTGGCGGTCACGGGCGCGCCCTCTCGGCCGTGCAGCGCGGGCAGCGGGCGAGTCGGACCAGGCCCTCGATTCGTTCCATGGCTCCAGTCTCCGGGCCTCGGCGCACCGACGACAACCGTCCCGGCCGAACTGTGGAGAACTCGCAGACGCGCGACGTCTGTGTGCAGCCGTCCGATCGGCGCCCGACCCCACCCGGCCAAGCCGCCGCGACGTCTCTCAGTCCCGGGCCGTGTCGCGCTCGACGAGGTAGTGCGCAATGGTGATCCCGGTGCTCGTGCCCTGAGTGCGGAGCTGCCGGAGGTGCACCTCGGGACCGCGATCCGGGAACAGCCGCTGTCCCTGCCCGAGGACCAACGGGTGGACGAAGAGCAGCAGTTCGTCGATCAGCCCGTGCTCCAGGAGCGTCCGGACGAGCTCGCCGCTGCCCATGATGCACAGATCGGCGCCCGGCTCGCGTGTGAGTGCACGGATGCTCTCGACGACGGACCCGCTGATCAGGGTGGAGTCGGGCCAGGCCAGGACGGTCTCTGGATCGTGCGAGACGACGTACTTCTGGGCGCTGTTCAAGCCCTCCTTGAAGGGTCCGCCCTCGACGTTCCAGTGTCCGAGCATGTCGTCGTAACTGCGCCGGCCCAGCAGGAGACGCATCCCGCCGGCCTGCACGACGCGCTCACCGAGGACGGCGGCGACCTCGTCGTTCACGGCGCCCGGCGCCCAGCCGCCGAGCGTGAATCCTCCGCGGGTGTCCTCCTCCGCACGCCCGGGACCCTGGATCACGCCGTCGAGGCTGATGTGATTCGCGACGTAGATGCTGCTCATGGTGAAGCCCTTCCTGTTCGTCGAAGCCGAGGCGCGGTCGCCTCACTGACGATACGAACGAGCGCACCGGAATTCGACACCCGTGATGATTCCGGATGCGTCGCGAGCGGGAGAGCCGGGGCTCACTCCACCGGCGTGAGTTCCGGCACTTCGCCAGGGCCGTTCAGGAAGTAGCCGAGGAAGGTCACGCCTTCGGAGGTCGCGTCGAAGCGGTCGATCACCTGGGGCGCTGCGGGCTCGTAGAACACATCCCCGGCCCTCAGAACGGTTTCGGCCCCGCCATCGACCTGCAGGGTGGCCGACCCCTTCTCGATGCTGCCGAAGACCGGCCCGTTGTGCCAGTGGGCGCCGCCTGCGACGCCGGGCTGCAGCGTGATGCGCCGCACTTCGACCACTGCGGTCGTGATGTCGGGCAGGGCCTGGCGGAGGAGGGTCTCGCGTGTCACGGGTTCAGTCATGCCTCCAGCATGCCGCAGCCGGGCGAACGTGCGGATCCCACCGCTGCGGCACACCCGGAAGGGCCACGCATCCTCGCAGTCAGCGCCGCTTCGCCTGCACCTTGCCTCCCATCGGGATGGCGTCCGCACCCCGCACCGGGCCGCAGCGCACCTGCGCCGTCACGCAGGCAGCCGTGTCCGCATCCATGCGCTGCTGGTTCCAGCCGCTGACGAAGTCGGCGTGCCCGGTCACCGGGGGTCCCTGGGTCGACGGTCCGGTCGAGAGCGTGATGCCGCTCCCGCTGCTGGTGGAGTAGCTGACGTGCAGGACGAGCTGCGGGATGTGGATGGGATGCGACGACGGGCATCCCGCATCCGTCGCGTACACGGCGCCGGAGCGATCGCGACCGTCGAACGTGTGGCCGTCCCAGCAGTTCGGGAAGGTGATCACCAGTCGCAGCTGCGAGCCGGCCGGACAGTCGTGGGGGAGGGCGGCTCGGTGAGGCCGCGGATCCGACCGTGTCACCGTGCAGGTCCAGTCCACCACCGAGGTGCTCTGCGGCGCCGTGGCCGTCTCGTTGCCGGCGATCAGGCTGATGCCGGCCGGCATGCTGACGGTGCTGGAGGCGATGGCGGCGGGGGAGCGCCAGTAGAGGAGGGTTCGCGACGGCGTCAGCGCGCGGCCGTTCTGGTAGACGACCGGTGTCCAGTACGCCGAAGCGTCGGCCGTCGTCGTGCAGGTCGTCTGGCCGCCACGGAGACTCGCCGCCGTCGAGGAGGCGGTGACCGCGCGGTTGCCGAAGAAGTCGTGCTGCATCGACATCCCGGTCATCCCCGGCATCATGATCGGGTCGTTCGGGGCCCGGGATGCGGGGGAGCACGTGTCGGTGAAGATGCCGGGGTTCGAACCGCCGGACGGGAACCCGGCGGTGGAGACGCGTGGCGGCGTCGCCGTGGTGACGGCCGCCGCGGTGACGGCGGCGGTCCCGGCCGCCAGGACGAGGGCCGCAGCCGCGCCGAAAGCGAAAGCCCGGGTGCCGCCGAGGCGCGAGCGGAGCGGGCTGCGGCCGGCTGAGCGGCGCGAGAAGTGGAGAGAAGCCATACCGGCAAGTGGATGCCGACCCCGTTCGGGCCGTGAGAAGGCACTGTAAAGAAACGGTAAGGCCTGACGGAAATGCACAGGATGCCCCGCCCGGTCCGCAAGGATGGGGAGGTGAGCGAGGAGAAGGGCCTGGTGCTCGTCGTCGAGGACGAGATGACCATCGCCGACCTCGAACGCCTCTACCTCGGCAACGGCGGGTTCGGCGTCCACGTCGAGACGGACGGCGTCCGTGCCCTCGAAGCCATCGCGCGATTGCGGCCGGCAGCGATCGTGCTGGACATCGGCATCCCGGGGATGGATGGGCTCGAACTCTGCCGGGCGCTCCGCGCGCGCGGCGACTGGACGCCTGTCGTGTTCGTCACGGCCCGCGACGACGAAGTGGACCGCATCCTGGGCCTGGAGCTCGGCGCCGACGACTACGTCACCAAGCCGTTCTCGCCGCGGGAGCTCGTCGCCCGGGTGCGTGCGCTCATCCGGCGCGGGATGGTGCATACCGGTCAGGAACTGCGGCGCGTCGGCCCCATCGCGCTCGACCCGCTGCGGCGGCGGGTGGACGTCGCCGGGACACGCGTCGAGCTGACCGCGACCGAGTTCGACCTGCTGGAGCACCTGATGTCGCAGCCGGGCCGCGTCTTCACGCGCGAGCAGCTGCTCTCGTCCGTGTGGGGCGTCGCCGACTACAGCAGCAGCCGGACCGTGGATGTGCACGTCGCCCAGCTCCGCCTGAAGCTCGGTGAGGCGGCCGGCCTGATCCGAACGGTCCGCGGTGTCGGCTACAGCGTGGCGGAACCGGATGCGTGAGGACGCGCCCCGGCGATGGTGGCGTGGGTCGCTGACCGGACGGATCATGCTCGGCACCTTCGCGGTGAGCCTCATCGCGGTGCTGGTCACCGGGATCGTCGCGCTGCAGGTGGTGCAGACGGTGGCTGAGACGCAGGCCCGCCAGCAATTGAAGGCACAGGCAACCGCACTGGTCGAGGCCCGCGCGACCGGCTCGCACGTCGCAGGCGCGCGGCTCGCCGCCCTCGGAGACCGCTTCGCGGTCGTCGCCGCGGACGGCACCGTGACCGGCGCCGCGCGGGCGTCGGTCGGCCCGTCGGTGGTGCGCCAGTTGCAGTCGGGACGCACGGTCTCCGGCACGACGACCCTGGGCGGAAAGGATGCGGTGCTGGTGGGCATTCCCACCGCGGACGGCGGAGGAGTGGTCGGCGTTCGCAAGGTCGCGGACATCGCGGCGGGGAATGCGGACCTTGTCCGCTGGCTCCTCATCGCTCTCGCCATCGGACTCGCTGTTGCGACCGTCGCCGGCGTCCTCCTCGCGCGCCTGCTCGGCCGTCCGCTCACCCGGCTCGCCGGAAGCGCGCGCGAGCTGGCAGCAGGCCGGCGTGGCGTCCCGATCGCGGACGAGCCGGTGGTCGAGATCGAGGACATCGCCCAGGCGCTGCGCGGCCTCGACTCGGCGCTGTCGGTCAGCGAGGACCGCCAGCGCGAGTTCCTGCTGTCGGTGTCGCACGACATCCGCACTCCGCTCACCGCGATCCGCGGTTATGCCGAGGCTTTGGCCGACGGGTTGGTCGCTCCGGAGGAGGTGGCTCAGGTCGGGGGCACGCTTGCGGCCGAGTCGGAACGACTCCGGCGGTTCCTGGACGACCTGCTCGAACTCGCGCGGCTGGAGGCCGAGGACTTCCCCCTCAACCCCCAGCGCTTCGACGCCCGCGAGACCGTGGAGCGCGCGGTCGCCGCCTGGGCCGGCGCCGCCTCCCGGGCCGGCGTCGTGCTGCGCGCTGAGGTCCCCGGCGAACCCGTTGAGGTGACCGCCGATGGGATGCGACTGCGGCAGGTCGTCGACGCACTGATCGAGAACGCGCTCCGCGTGACACCCGAGGGCGCACCGATCGTGGTCGCCCTGGAGGGTTCGACCGGCATCCTGCTCGCCGTTCGGGATGGCGGCCCCGGGCTGACCGAGGAGGATGCGGCGGTGGCGTTCGAGCGGGGGGCGCTGCACGAGCGGTACCGGGAGGTGCGCGCGGTCGGAACAGGACTCGGCCTCTCCATTGCGCGACGGCTCGTCGCCCGCCTCGGCGGCACCATCACCGTCGGTGCGGCGCCGGAAGGAGGAGCGGCGTTCGTCGTCTCCTTACCGTCCTCTTACATTTCCCCCGCGGAGCGCTGACATCGGGCTGTGACGATGAGGTCATGGATACGAACGACACCCCCGACCCGGCCGACCGGCCCGCGACGGACGACGCAGCGGAGACCCTCCGCCTTCCCGTGACCGACCACACTCCTGAGGCGGCTGCCGTGACGGATGCCCCTCCCGCCTCCTTCCTGCACCGGCATGCGGTCGGCGTCGGCGTGGCGGCGGCCGTCCTGGCCGTCGTCGTGGTCGCCGGCGGAACCGCCTGGGGCGTCTCCGCCGCCGTGGCGAGCACGCAGACCACGGCAGGAGCCGTCATGGCGCCGATGAGTGCGACGCACACGGCCGGGCCGCATGCGGGCAAGCCCGCCAAGCACAAGCTCCATGGAGCCCGCGGAACCATCACCGCCATCAACGGCGACACGTGGACGCTGCACTCGGCATCCGGTACGACGGTCACCGTGAAGCTGACCTCGACCACGGCCTTCGGTACCAAGAAGACCCCCTCCACTCGTGAGTCGTTCACGGTGGGCGAGAAGGTCGGCGTGCTCGGGAAGCGCTCCGGCGACACGGTCACCGCCACGCGCATCGTGGCCCTGCCGCTGCACGCGCACACCGCCACCCCGAGCGCGGCGCCGACGCCGAGCACCTGACGCGCCGTCCGCCGGGCGTCCCCCGCCGAGGTGCTCCCGGGCGACGCCCCCGCCGAGGTGCTCGTAGATGCATCCGACACGCCGTAGGGCTGTGCAACTACGAGCACCTCGTGCCCGCGACCGCGCGGGCAAGGCACCTCACCGACTCGGCTCGGAGGCGGCAGCGCCGGCGCATCCCTCTACCCCAGGGAGGCGAACAACGGCTCCAGAATCAGTGCCACTTCCTCACCCTCCGCCCCGCCCAGGGCGGGGAGGTCGAGGAAATGGCGTGCGATCGTGATGCCGAGGATGCTCGACACGATCAGTTCAGCGCGGAGGCGGGCGTCATCCCTGTCGGAGGCGGCGGCGAGGGCGTCGGCCCGGCCCTGCAGGTAATCGCGCATGACGGCCGCGGCGTCCGGTGAGGTCAGCATCGAACGCATCAGGGCACGGGTCGCGGACGGCAGCTCCCGGAGGCGGACGTCGAGGACGTCGGCCAGATGGCCGGCGATCTCATTCCCGGCGAGCTCGTGTGCCGGCCGGACCGCCAGCGAGAAGAGCGCCTGCTTGGATCCGTAGTGCTGCAGCACCAGCGACGGATCGACTCCGGCACGACGCGCGATCCCGCGAATCGTCCCGCCATCCATTCCGCGTTCGCCGAACTCCTCCTGCGCCGCGCGGAGGATCTTCTCCGCCGTCGCCTCGCGGCGTTGTGCTCGCGTCGTCTGCTGCGCCATCCATCCACTCTACAATCGTTGAGCGTGTGCTAGCGTTTCACTCTACGAATGATGAGTGAATGTTTCCAGGAGGACGACAATGGGTGATGAGACACGAATGACGACGGCACACGAGTCCGTTCTGGTGATCGGCGCGTCGCGTGGCCTGGGGGAGGCGATCGTCGAGACGTATGCCGGCCGCGGTGCGAAGGTCGTGGGAACGGTCCGCGGAGGTGGACTCACGCTGCTGCACGAGTTCGCGGGCCGCCGCGAGGGCGTGGTCGAGATCGAGCACGTCGATATCGACGAGCCCGACGCACTGGAGGCGCTGGCCGAGCGGCTCTCCGGGCGCAGCTTCGACCTCCTCTTCGTGGTGGCGGGGATCTCTCTCGCTCCGATGGAGCAGATCGCCGCGGAGGTCGCCACGGAGGATTTCGTGCGAATGATGGTGACCAACGCCCTGAGCGTCATCCGCACGGTGGAACGACTGCAACACCTCGTGGATCCGACGGGCACGATCGCGGTCATGTCGTCCGGGCAGGGCAGCATCGCGAACAACGGTTCGGCGGGTTTCGAGGTGTATCGGGCGACGAAGTCGGCGCTCAATCAGCTGATGCGCAGCTACTCCGTCCGCCACGCCGTCGACGATCGTGCCCTTCTTCTCCTGGCACCCGGCTGGGTCAAGACGGAGATGGGCGGCCCGCGCGCGAAGCTCGAGATCGGCGACAGCATCCCAGCCCTCGTGGACACCGTCGAAGCTCAGCGCGGGAAGCCCGGACTGCAGTACCTCGACCGCAACGGCGCCACCCTCCCGTGGTGACGCGACACCACGGGAGGGGCCGAGGTGCTCGTCGGGGTGATGCCCCTGCCGAGGTGCTCGTTGTTGCATGCGACACGCCGTGGAGGAGCGCAACTACGAGCACCTCGGCGCAAGGCCGCGGGCACGTCCTTAGAAGCCCCACCCCCAGCGCACCTGTGTGACGGCCGACGAGTTGTTGTTGCTCAGACTGCTGCCGTTGTGACTTTCCATCGAGTAGTTGTCGCCCGTCTTGAGTCCCGCCCAGACGACGGTGCCCATCCCGGCGGAGCGGGCGGTGTCCGTGACCGCCGCGAAGTAGGACTGCACGAGTTGACCGTTGTGGTTGGCGAGGTAGTTGATGCCGGTCGTCATCGGGCCGCCGAACTCGTCGATGATCGTTCGACTCTGGTACGCGCCGATCCTGCCGTTGAGGTTCGACACCCAGTCCGACTCCTGCGTGGAGCTCGCCCAGGTGCTGTAGAAGTGCAGCGAGAGGATGGTGCCGTTCAGTGCGCTCGCCGCTCCGACGGTCGTGACGTTGTCGTTGTAACCCGTACCGCTGATGATCACGCGCCCGTGCGGGATGTTCGAGTGAGCCGACAGCCACGACGAGCAGATGGAGATCCACTGGCTGGACGAATACCCGAACGGTTCGTTCAGCGGCTCGAAGTACACGTTCGCGTTGCCACCGTAGTCGTTCACGACGGTGTTCCACATCGTGTTCCAGTCCGTCATGTTCGTGATGGTGCCGGTCGTGTTGCTCTCGGTCCAGGCGCTGAGGATGACATTCATCCCATCGGATAGCGCAGCGTCGATGGCACCCTTGTATCGACCCCACCAGACTGAATTCACGCCGGGAGGATTGATCGGAAGTCTGACCGTGTTCGCTCCGAGGTTGTTCTTGAAGGCCGTGATGTAGCTATCGGCGATGGAGTGGATCGTGGAGTAGTCGTCGCCCGAGGCGAGCCCGTCAGGGATGGCCCACCCGGTGTTGTAGTTGTCCCGGGTGTCGGCCCAGTTCACCCCTTTGAACTGGCTGGTCGCCGCCTGCGCGGGAAGGGCGGGTCCCGTCAGTACGGCAGCCACCGCCGCTGCTGCAGCGAGTAGTGCGAGTCGTGACCGCAGCATGCGCGGACGGACTGTGATCGTCATTGATCTCCTTGGATTTTCACTTTTGCGCGCCACAGAAGACTGCTTTCGAGAGGCGAACTCGTCCCGAACAGCCGCGGCGCTCGACGCGATGTTTACGTCAACATCGTGATCATCTCGGACCGGGATTGTGTTGTCAAGCGCGCATGTCGACCACCGCGAGTACGAGTCCCATCGGTCGGCGACGACGACAACGGCTGACGCCCTGGATGCCTTTCCCTAGCGGGGCGACTCAAAGCTCACCGCCTGGATCGGCTGAACCGCTGCGGGTCGGAGCGCAATGGTCGTCACGAGCAGCGATACAACTGCGGTGCCGGCGAGGATCGCTGCGACCGGCGTCGCGCTGCTGACCCCGATCAGGCCAGGCAGCGGCGATAGGGCGGCGGCCGCGGCGAAAGTCGTGAATCCGTACGCGGAGGTGGCGGTGCCGGCTTGTGCGCCTTGGTCGCGTAGCGCTATCGCCGCTGCGGCGGGGAAGCAGGCCCCGCATGCTGTGGCGAAGACCCAGAGGCAGGGCAGCACCCCGGCCAAGCCGCCGAGCTGAGCCGGCAACAGGGCGATGGCTGCCGCGAGTGCGAGGGATGCGGCGCAGAGCAGCACCGATCGCTCCGAGGTGCGTCTGGCTAAGGCTCCGCCGACCTGCACGCCGAGCATCAGTCCGATCGAGCCGACGAGGAACGCCGCCGCGAAGGCGAAAGGAGAGAGTCCCCATACGGTTCGCAGCAGCAGGGGGGAAGCTGCCACGTAGGCGTAAATGCCTGCGTAGGTCGCGGCGCCGACGACGGCGGCCGCGCGGAACCGCCTGTCGGCGAGCGTCTTTCGCAGGCGACCGGATGGAGTGAGGTGCTCGCGCCGCAAAGTCTCGGGCACGACCACGGCCGTAGCGACGAGAAGCACCGTGCTAAACGCGGCAAGCACGCCGAAGAGTCCCCGCCAGCCGACAAGGGGCAGTAGCGTGGCACCGGCAATCGGGGCCACAAGAGGCGCCGTCGTGGTGATGAGCGTCACTCGTGTGAGCAGCGTGATGAAGCGCGACCCCTCGCTGAGATCGCGGATGATGGCGAGCACGAGCACAGCACTGCCGGCTGCGCCGAGACCCTGCCCGATGCGGCCCGCGAGCAGAACGGCAAGCGAAGGGGCCACGGCGCACGTCACCGATCCCACGAGGTGCAGTGTCATTGCGACCAATAGAGGTCGCCGACGACCCACCCGGTCACTCCAACTGCCGACGACGCCTTGGCCGAGCGCGAGGCCCGCGGTCATGGCGGCCAGCGTGATCTGCACGGTGAGGTCGTTCAGTCGGAGGTCGGCCTGCAACTCCGGAAAGGCAGGCACGTAGAGGTCAATGGAGAGCGGGCCGAGAGCGTCGAGAAACCCAAGGACCAGGAGGAGACGGAGGGGCACCAAGGCGGGCAGTCGCTCCCGTATCACGGCAGTCTCCTCAGGTCGGGAAAGCGCGTCGTCCCGGGTTCGGTACTCCTGCCGACTGCGGTTCGAGAGACGCGTCCGATTGCGACGCGGCAGTGATTCGTCCTTGTCATTCCACACCAATCATGAGTTATTGCCGGTGTAAGCCAAGCGGTAAAGCGCGACACCTGTCAAGTCACTACGCTGGTGTACTTAGAAGGCGCGGCCGCTGGCGAAACCGCTCCGGCGAGGACACTTGTCATGGACGTATGCTGGAGTCGTGGGCCGACAGACCGATCTTGCCTTCCAGCGAGAGGACGAAGTCATTCCCGCGCCACTGAGGCTGGTGCGCGACTTCGTGAACACGGTCGAGTACCAAGAGGACGACGAGGGCTGGGAGCAGCCCTCCGATCTCGAAGCCTGGCTCGCCGGCCGCGGGCTACTCGATGATCATCACGCCCACGCGAACGGGGGCGACCTTGCACTGGCGAAGATCGTGCGAGAAGGACTGCGCAGCGTGCTGGCGACGCACGCCGGCCACGAAGCGGACCCTAATGCGCTGCGAAAGCTCGACGATGCCGTAGCCGCTCTGCCGATTCGTGTCTCGTTCGCCGGCCCGTCGATGTTCGCAATCACATCTGACGACGGGGCCGGGGTACCGGGCGCCCTCGCCAACGTGCTGGATGCGGTGCGCGCGTCCCGCGAGGACGGCACCTGGCAGCGACTCAAGGTCTGTGATCGCGTCACCTGTCGCTGGGCATACTACGACTACTCCAAGAACCGTTCGAGCCGCTGGTGCACGATGGCCGGATGCGGCAACGCCATCAAAATGCAGAAGGCGCACGCGCGCCGCGCCTCTGCATAACGGAGCACGCCGCTGTGCGTCACGAGGAGGTGCAGCGGGTTCACGAACCGGCCTGTCCGTTCCACGATCGCCGAACGCCGCTTGGTGCTCGGAAGTCCATTCCCCGCAACAAGCGTTTCGGCCACAAGTCCAATCGGGCTGCCGAACTCGTTGAGTTGAGTTCGCTGCGGCATCGCGCGGACGCTGTGAGTGAGGAAACAGCCCAGTGGGCCGACGATAGGCTTCAGGGCCGTCGGGACAAGCGGTGGCACAAGGTCCCGGACACCGCCCTGGGATTCGTCGTTGCGGAAAAGCTTGCCGCGCGGGGTCGACGCGAAGGGTCGAAGATTGGTCGTTGGCGCGATCCCCGGTGGCATGAACGTTCGCGTTGGCCCGGTGGGAGCCCTCTTGAGGTCGAGCTCTGACGCTGAGCAAGCATTGAGCGTTGCGCATTCGCGGGCGCCGAGAAGATGCTACGGGTTGCGGTAGACGCCGCGGTCGCCAACGCGGCGCCACCTGCAGTATGTCTCGCCGTTGATGGTGATGAGTTCGAACGTGGCGCGGCGGTTGGGGGAGGAGACGGACCAGGTCATTTCGTAGATCCCCGGGGCGCGGCGCATGGATTTGATTCGCAGCCTGGCGGGCCATCCGCTGATTGGGTTCTCGGCAAATGCGCTGCACGCGGGAGCGAAGCTTGTGCGGACAACGTCGCGAAAGGTGGCCTGGTGTTCTGGCTTGAGGCGCCTGTAGTCGGTATCGAATGCTGGAGTGGTCTGGAACTTCACTTCGAGGTGATCGGCTTTTCGGCGAGCTCGTCGAGGGCGGTGAGGAAGTCGTCGGTCGATTCGTGCAACGTCACCTCGCTGGCGGCGACATGCGCATCGACCTCGCGCTCCCGCTGCTGCCATCGCTCGGTCCAGAACCATGCCTGGTTCGCCGGAACGGCCACGGTGGGCCGCAACTCGAGCACGCCATCTTCCCGCTCGGTGATCTCCATCTGCGCGCCAGCTGCGTCCAGTCCCAGCCGACGGCGCAGCTCGGCGGGCAGAGCCACCACACCGCGACCCTGAACGGCGACGTACCCGTGATAAGTCATGGCTACATCATACTCCGTAATACAGCAACGCAGTGCTGCTGTAAAGCCGTAACGCTGCAAAGCGTACGACCTCGGACATGTATTGGCCCCCAGAGCCAGCCGGTGAACCATCGCGCGCAGGGCGATCGCGTGGTTGCAAATCCGTCCCGGGGGAGGGGCGGCAGCCCTCACCCGTAGTGGATGATCCTGCGATCGAACAAGGAGAGTTCTGCGTCGTCCGGTCTCTCAAATCTCCGCACCGATTGTTCGAGAACGTCGACCGTGATCTGCGCGGTCCCGTAGGGAAGGTCGGCGTTGCGCAGTTGAAGGCGTCGCCGCAGTTCGGAGATCCGGATGTCGAAGTAGTGCATCTCGGTTATGGCATCCGCGGACCTGGCGATGCGCCGGATCTCGTCGCGTTCTGCTCGTTTCCACGTGCCATCTTCCAGAATGATGCTGTGCCCATGGGCGATGAGTTCTCTCCACAGGCGGTCGAGCCGCATCTGCAAACGATCGCGGATCGCGTCGAAGGGGTCGACGCCGAGATCCGCCATCCATTCATCGGTGCTGAATCGGATAGCACCCGATCGTCCCGCCAACCGGCGCGCCAGCGTCGTCTTTCCGGACCCGGGCAGGCCGCAGAAAAGCATCAGAACCGGCGGCCCCGCAACGTCTTCTTCGACTTTCATGATTTCGTGACCACCGTATCGCGCCATCTCGTCACCCGCGAAGAAGCCCAAGCTCACCCCGCGACAGGAAGCGCGGGACGCTACGCCGACATGGCGACCACACGACCAGCGAGATTGCGTGGCAAAGGCATTGAACAGTACTCGGCTTATTCGATCGTTGAGAGGGCAGCAGTTGTGCTTCGAGCGCGCTGTATGAGCCTGACGGAGATGTAGGTGAACCAGGCGAGAACGACGACCACGAGGATGCGCTCGAACAAGCCGCCCAGGTGCACCGATTCGGCAACCTTGGGCTGGGATGTCGCAAACGTGAGGATGAGCACTACGAGTGAGAGTGCGGCCACGATGAGCGAGATCCGCGCTTCTGCCTTCCAGTTTGCAGTCTTGCGAAGGCCGAATCCCACGATCGCGATTCCGGCGATGACCGCGATCTCACCGACGAGGGAAGCTATCGTGTGCACCCGACGCGTGGGCGGCGCCGAGGTGAACAAGCTGACCGTGATCCAAACGAGGCTGAAAACGGTGAACGCGGTAGCAGACCACGCGATGGTCGCGCGGCCGATCACGCCCATCATGCTCCAGGAGAACGCAACCACGAACCCCAGAAGGCATAAGCCCAGGATGAACGCCGCAACATCTTCCTGCCAACCATCGGGACCTGTGCCGAGGGCGCTGATCGCCTGATCCAGCGCTGAGTAATGGGGGCGCAGTGCGCCAGCGATGAGAACGTCCCCGACGAAGAGGATCGGCCCCACGACTCCCAATGAGGCGAGGGGGATCAGAAGTCTCTGCGGGGTTGTGCTCATGCAGTCATCCTCCTGAACGCAGGATCGCCAGGCTAGCTGCCACCGGACTATCCTCAGCTACTTCCGGAGGAGTACCGGCGAATTGTCGCACGCCGCCGGCCGCGGTCGTTTCGGACACCGGAGGGGAAGAATATTGTCTGTTCATACCCGCGGCCGTTGCCAAACAGGGCGATTGCCGACCACGGCGCGTGCGGTGAGGGCTACGGTGAGGGCTTTACGTGGACCCCGCCTGCCGCTTGCATTCGCTGTCGTTTGATGCGGAACGACTGAGTTTGGTCGGCTTGCGCAAGGGGAGGGCGGTGGCGTTATCGGCGACGACCGGAGGTAGCTGGCGGCCCACATTGTGTTCATTCTCCGGCTTGCCGGGCTACACGTCGGCGAACGATCTCCCCGTAAATGCGAAAGAGCTGAGGCACGACGAGGTACACCGCGAGCGGTACGACGATCACCGAAAGCACCAGCGCCTTGAGCACCGGGTGCCAGGCCGCGGTGAACGGCCCGGTGAGGAGCATCGCTACAGAGACGAGAGGGAAGATCGCGAGCCAGGTGATGAAGGCGCGGATGTGGGCGGAGGGCTGGTTCTTCATGAGGGATTCCTTCGAGTGTTGATGGGAGGGTTGGTGGATTGGAAATTCAGCGCACAGCGGCGGCGATGTCTTCGGCGACGAGGTCGGCGTTGATTGCCGTGCCCGCCATCGAGCCAGCGGCTGCCGACACGGGGACGGTCGCGGCGGCGTTGACGACGTTCCCGGCCGCCCAGACGCCCGCGATGCTGGTGCGGCCGTTGGTGTCGACTACGACCCAGTCCTGGCCGTCAGGGCGTGTCTGCATCGCGGCGCCCAGCTGCTTGAGCAGTGCGTCGTTCGGGATTGCCTTGGGTCGGACGAAGACCGTGTCAAAGGGTCGTCTGCTTCCGTCCTCGAGTTCGAGGCCGGCGAGCATACGGCCATCGGCGATCACTCGGGCGATACGAGTGACGACGATCTCGATGCCACGCACCCGAAGGCCGTTGCGGTCCGTCTCGCTGAGCTGGGTGGCTTCGGTGAAGTAGGTGATGCGGTCGCTGAGTTGGCGGAGGAGCTGTGCCTGGTGGACGCTGCCCGGTTCGGTGGCGATCACAGCAATGCGGGAGTCGCGCGCTTCCCAGCCGTCGCAATATGGGCAATGCGCCACGCCGCAACCCCAGTGAGCGGCAAGGCCCGGAATAGAAGGCAACTCGTCGCGCAGGCCCGTGGTCACCAGCAGGCGCCGGGTGCGATGGAGGTCGCCCGATGCCAGCGTGAGCTCGAAGCCGCTGTCGATTGGTGCTACGGAGAGCGCTTGGGTGGATTCGACGGTGGCGCCGTAGGATTCGACTTCCGCTCGTCCGCTCGAGATCAACGCGAGCGGTGACCACCCGTCTCGGCTGAGGAAGCCGTGCATGTGGGAGGCGAGTGCGTTGCGTGGCTGCCCGCCATCGAGAATGGTCACCTTGCGGCGTGACCGCGCGAGCATCAGCCCGCCGCTCAGGCCGGCGCCTCCGGCTCCCACGATCAGGACATCGGATTCAGTCATCATGGGATGACTTTCCCGGTTACGCTTCGATCGGGGCAACGCAGCTTGCGGAAACGGCAAAAGGGTGCTCATGAGCGTGGATATCGAGGCGGTACTCGGGGGAGTCGGAGGTCGACTCCGTGAGCTCCGCAATCGCCGTGGCCTCACCTTGGCCCAACTCTCCACGGAGACGGGGATCTCGGTCAGCACCTTGTCGCGCCTCGAGTCCGGCCTGCGGCGACCGACTCTCGACCTGCTGATCCGGCTGGCCTTCGTCTACGGTGCGAGCCTGGACGACATCGTGGGCGCGCCACAGATCGCCGACCCACGGGTGCGTCCGAAGACCTTCTTCCGAGACGGCAAGGCGATCATCCCGCTGACGGGGCAGAACGCTGACGTCGTGGCCTTCAAGATGCTCCTGCCAGGCCGTGACCCGGTAGCCCCGGTCGAACGCAAGACACACGAGGGGTTCGAATGGATCTACGTGCTCAGCGGGCAGGTGCTGCTCCTCGCCGGCGACGTGGAAATGACGCTGAATACCGGGGAAGCGTTCGAATTCGACACTCGAAAGCCGCACGCCTTCGTCTCGGCGGGCCCCGAACCGGCAGAGCTGATCAGCCTGCTCAGCACGCAGGGAGAGCGGGTGCACCTGCGCTCGGACGCCTCACCACACGAGGCTCTGTAGTCGTTTCGCATTCGGCAACCAGCCATGGAGGGCTTCCACGTCATACCGGCGGCGCGAATGAGGCGGCCATCAAGCGCTCACCCGCTACTGGGCTGTTAGCTCTTTAGGGCTGCCTTTCTGCATAAGGGGAGTGGCGCCAAGCGTCGTATTCGCATCGAACAGGCCATTCTCTTCCTGACATAATGGAGCGATATCGGCTCGCGCCCCACTCGGGTCGCTTCGGCAGAGGCTCGGGTACCTGGCCCAGCTCGACGGTCACGCCGGTCTTTTGCAGTCCCCAGACGCCCCAGAAGTTGGCCGAGGGTGCACCCTCGTCGATCGCGTCGAGCCAGAGCTGGGGGAGCTGGTTCTGGTACTCCTTCGACTTGTACGCGCCGTGCTTGGAGAAGTACGCGGCGATGCGCTTGGGGTCGGCGTAACGCTCGATCGAGCGGCGCGAGACCTGGGTGCCGGCGTTGACGTGCTTGCGGAATTCTTCCATCGGGTCGTAGTCCACCAGCTCGGGGTCCTGCTTGTGGACGCCGACGATCTTCGCCCAAATGAGGGAGAACCAGGCGTTGAAGAACAGTCCGCCGACGTTGAGGTTGACCAGCTCGGTGCCGGCCTCGTTCCAGCGAAGGTGCCCGGATGGGGTGCCGTCCGGGTCCGCAGCGTGTAGCCGGCCTTTCGAGTACCCCGTTGGCGGGGTCGCCAGGATGTGGATGTGAGGTGCCCCGCGCTCCTGTGTCTCGAACTTCCAGACGCCCTTGGGCATCTCGCCCCAGGCGTTCCGGTACGCGATCTGGAATCGGTTCACCATGAGCTTGAATGCACGGGCGGTGGGTGCGCAGTCCTCCCAGCCCCGGCCGGGCATGGTCGCGGTGAGCAGCGCCGGCACCTGGCCGTTTTCGAACAGGGGTGTGTAGTCGTACTGGCCCATGCGGAGGGTCATCCGGGCGCGGGACTTGGTGGACCAGTTGCGGCGGGCCATTCGGCCGGGTTTGACGGCTTCGAGTTGTGGCCGGCCGGGTTCGAGCTCGCCGCCGTCGCCGTGTGCCCATTTCCATTCGGGGGACGGTTCGGGCACCGTCTGGAGGCTGGTTGCGGCGGCGGCGGGGAGGTTTGCGAGGGCCATGGGTCCATTAAGGCATTCCTGTTCGGCGCGCACCATAGCCTTCAGCTTCTGTTGGGCCATTCCGAGGGAGTAGTGCTGCTTGCCGTCGGAGCCGGGGGAGAGTTTCGCGAAGACCCGTATGACGCCGCCTGAGACTTCGAGGAAGACGCGGCGGTCGTTGATCCAGGGTCGGGCGGGAAGTTTGCGGAGGCCGGCGTCGGTGACCGCCTGGGCGACCGTGGCGACGGAGGGGAGGGTGAGCGTGGCGCTCTGGCCTCTATCCGGTTGTGGTTGTACCATTTACGTGAAATCACCTATCTCAAGCGAACGTGATTTTGCTCAGGGCCCCGGGATTGCAGCCGGGGCCCTTTCTCATTCTGTCGTACCGGACACCGTTCCCTCTGCCCCCCATTAGTGCGTGTCGATCAGTTCGAACTCATGGGCGTGCTCGTCAAGGACCGCGCCGGCCCCACCGCCCTCGGAGACGAGCACGGTCGGCCGGCGGTCCCGGTAGGGGTTTCCGCAGCTGCAGCGCTTGCGGGTGATCATGCCGCCGCAGGTGTCGCAGACGCCGGACTCGGATGCGTGGGCGACCATCGATACCGATCCGAGCGTGTCGTAGGCGCGGAATTCGCGGGAGCCTGGTCCGCGGAACCATTCCTTCACGATGGGCTTGAGGTTCTCCCGCTTGCCGGCGGTCCACTGGTCGAACTCGACCATGTCGTAGGTGGCGAACCGGAACGCCCGCTTGGGTGCCCACATCTTTAGCCGGCCCGTGACCGGGTCCGCGACCGGGCGGCCGGCGAAGTAGCCTCGGCACTCCACGACGCCCTTGGTGACCTGGCGGATGATCTTGTCGGCGCGGTCCCAGGCCGGGGCGGTCCAGAGGAACAGGTTGTCGTACTTGCGGCACTGCATCAGCCGGTTCTGTATCGGCGTGTTCAGCTTCCCCGCGGTCGCATCACGGCTGTTCGCGATCCCGACGATCTCGTCGGCGAAGACGAGGGTGTCGCGGGCCTCCAGGAACTGCTCCCAGTCGTAGAACGGCTCGTAAAGCGGGTGCAGCTCGCCAGTGTTGGTGTCGAACAGGGGCACCGTGGAGAGGACCCTCCGGCCCTCATCGAGCGAGTGCAGGGCCTGGGACACGGCGCACAACGATTTGCCGCCGCCGTTGGGTCCGACCATGGCGAGGATCTCGAACGTCTCCCGCATGCGCACGTTTCGGGCATGGACGGCGGAGCCGCCGCCGTACCAGAGGACGAACCGGGCGCGCAGCGGAAGCTTCTCTTTGCCCTTCGCCTTACGCCGGTAGTCCTCCCGCGACGTGTCCCGACCGACCGACGTGGCGTTGGATTCCAGAGCGTCGGCGATGCGGGTCAGATCCCGGGACTGGCTGTGCTTGGACATGTGAACCTTTCTCCGATGGTTGCCTTGTGCTGCTCTCCGGGGATGGTTGGCGGGTCCCCGGCACCCCGTTCCGGGCGGACGCCGTCCGCCCCTCCACGGGGTCCCCGCCGGTCACCCGCCGCCCATCGTCGGGATCAGCCCCACCAACCAGCGGATAACTTTCACCGACCACAACCCGAACCAGAGCGCGAGCTGGAACCCACCAACGCCGATGACCAGCGGCCAGGGAATCCAGGCGCCGAGGCCCGCACCGGAGTTGATGACGTTCTGCACGTACCCGGCTGCGCTGGTGATCCAATCCGGCACCGCCGTCGCCGGCGGGAACAGGCCGATCAGCCAGGTGATGAAGCCACCGGCGAGGCTGAGGAACCACTCGGTGATCATTCGCCCGACACCCCGCTATACCCAGCGAACCGACCCAGCAATCGCGCAAGCGCCAGGACGGCCATGATCGCGATGCCGGCGGTGAGCAGCCCGTTGACGATCGGGGCGATGTGTTCGAAGTAGTCGCCGGGGCAGGCCGCGAGCATGTGCACGCTCGTCGGTGCGCCCTTGATGTACCCGCCGCCGCCGATCCAGCTCGTGTCGATCGTGATGCCCTGGCAACCCGAGGTCGGGCTAGTGAGGAAGAACCCGCTGACTGCCGTGCCGAGGACTCCGACGCTGGAGTTCTTCCACGCCGTTGACACCTGTGTTTCGGTCGCGACGACCGCCGAGGTGCGCGGAGAGAATGCGCACTGCAGCGGCTGGAGCACCCAGTTGACGGGGTTGAACGCCGCCCACCCGGAGGGCCAGCAGTCAGGGCGATCCTGCCCGGTCGCCGGGTCTGCCGATGCCCCGGTACCCAGAGACGGTTTGACGCTGGTCTGGGTGCCCGTGTCGGTGCCGTCGCCCGGGTTGGCGTAGGCGTCACCTGTGCTCACCTTGGCCGGGTCGAACCGGTTTGCGAGGACGTTGCACTCCGCGATCGGGGCCACGTAGGTGCCGTACTTGCAGGTGTAGTCGCTGCTCTTGGTCGGGTCGGTGAACCAGGTCGCGCAGCGGGACTGGTCGCCGTCGTAGCAGGAGCCGGCCTTGTCGATGAGGTCGAGCTGGCACGACTGGCCGGCACAAAGCGGGTAGGCGCTGTTCATCGCCTGATACGCCGCCGTGGTGTCTTGGTCGTAGAGCGTCAGGATCTGCGGGCCGCCGGTCATCGTCACGGTCATGTGGCCGGCGGTGATGCCGGCCGGGAGGGTGGGGCAATTCGGGGCCGGCCACTTCGGGTCCGTTTCCAGGAACGAGGTCGTCACCGCCTGATACACGGCGTTGCTCGTGCTGGTGATGGTGCACACCAGGGTGCGGGTCGGGTCGCCGCTCGCGCCCGGGTACTGTGACCCTCTCGGAGAGAGGCCGGAGTACCACGACCGGTTTCCCTGGCCCAGCGTCGACCCCGTCGTGCCGATCGCGAACGTGTCCGGATTCGCGCCCGTCAGGTTGCTGCTAGACATCGTTGTCGCGTACAGCACCGTCCCCGCTGGGCACGTCACCACATACGACGCGGTCAACGCGCCGGTGCCGAAGCTGAACCACTGGGGCACCGAGTTCACACCGGTGACGGCGAGGGTGCTCGTGTTCTGGCAGTAGCCGATGAAGTACATGCTGCCCTGGCCCAGGCTCGACGCGTTCGTCACCTTGATCGTCTGGCTCCCGGTGACCGCCTGCGGCGTCTTGTCGAACGAAAAGCACGAGTACGCGACGTACACCCCGCAGGTGACGTATCCGTTGCCCGTCCCCACGCTCCAGGCGATCGGGTAGGTCGGGAACCCGGGCGGCTGGGCGACGGCGTCCGAATTCGCAAGGTAGCCGATCTGCGGCGAATCGAAATTGGAGCAGTCCGCGCCGGACAGCGTCTGGGCGACCTGGCCGAAGAAGTCGTTGCCGGTGCCGCTGCACACGGTCCCGTTGACGTCGATGCCCAGGCCCTGGTCTATCACCCCGCCGATGGTCGTGCCGAGGTTGTAGGACTGGATCACCTGCGATACCCCGCCGACAACTTTGGTCATCGACCCGAACTTGAACGCGGGAACGCCGGCCTTCGAGCCGATCTGGCCTGCGAGCTGAGCGGCGCTCTTTCCGTCGGTTGTGGCTGCGCCGACTACGGACGAGGGGAAGTTGAGTTTCGGCGGGTTGACGGGAGACGGTGCGAACGCCTCGGCGGGCGCGGCCACGCCGAGGATCACGGCGGATGCGGCGATGCCGGCCACGATGCCGGCGGCGGCGATCTTGCTGCGGAGCTGCACGAGTGTCTCCCTCTCCGGGCTGTGGTCCGGCCCGCTCACCCCGCCCCCGCGGAGGGAAGGCGAGGACGGGGGAGCGGGCCGGGTCGGTCAGGACTTCTTGAGGAGGCCCAGGCCCCAGCCGATGCCCTTCTTGATGCCCACGAACGTGAGCGTGCCGACGATGCCGGCCGCGACCGCTGCGCCCACGTAGCCGAGGACGGTCGGAATGCCGGCGGTGATGGCCGACGCGAGGTCGGCGGGAGCGAAGGTAGCCATTCGGCTATCCCCTTTCTGTTCAGACCCCGCGTCGGGGGCCGGTTGACCCGATCACCGGTCGGTGTCGGGGGTCTGTGCTAAATCAGGCCGTCGCGTCTGAGGTCGTCCTCGATGCCCGCGTTGCCGTAATGGTCATCCAGTCCGTCGGCGATCAACACCGACCCGTGGCGATCGCCGCGGTAGTTCCAGCCGCCCGTGTTCCGGTCGTACCGGTACCCACTCAGCAGGAGCACGCCCCAGCCCACGCCCTTGCGGATACCGATGAACACCAGCGACCCCGCGATCGCCGCGGCCACCGCTGCGCCGAGCCAGAGCAGGATCTGAGGGACGCCGGCGCTGAATGCTGCGCCGAGCGCGGCCGGGTCGAAGGTGGCGGTGTCCGCGAGGTTCACGAGCTGCGGCCTTTCAAGTAACGGGTGATGATGCCCAGGGCCACGCCTAGGGCGAAGAATCCGAAGACGTACGGGGCGAAGTCGCTAACCACGGCGCAGCAACTCCAATCCGGCCCGGGCGCCGGCGCAGATCGCGATGACGCCCATGAACGTGGTCACCACCGCCGTCGCCGCCTGCAGGTCCATCAGCCGGCCTGCTTCCGTGCGTTGTAGCGGGGGCGCTCCACGACCACGTGCCAGCACAAGGCCAGCCCGCCGATCAGGACCAGCCCCGCGGCTGCGGCGATCGCGAGGTCACCGAAGCCGGCCGAGTAGCCCAACAGGTTCTTCACTGGATGCCCCCGCGCATGACAGCGATCGCGTCGAACACGCCCAGCACGCCGAGGACTCCGAAGAACGACACGTACCCGACCAGCGGTGCGAAGCGGCGCAACTGCGGGCGCATCAGGCAATCCTGTCCCCGAGCAAGAACCCGACCGCGAACACGACCAGCAGCCCGCACAGCAGCACGAGGTACTGGAATTCAGAGAGCACGAGACGCCGCCTCTCGCGTCGCCTGGCCGACCCGGACTTCCATGCGACGCTCGCGCAGCTCCACCAGCCGGCCGAGCCGTTCGAGCTTCTGCTCGACCCCTGCCTTTCGCAGCGCCCACCGGACGAACGTGGTGAGCAGCTCCAGCAGCGCGGACGCCGCCCGCCACACCAGGATCGCGCCGAGGCAGCCGAAGAACGCCGCCGCCAACACCATGGGCGCGACGTCCTGCAACAGGACCCGCTCCACCACGGCCAGCTCGTCAGCACCCATGGTCAGCTCTTCGCCGGCGCGGCGAACGTGGCGGCGATCGCCTCAAGGTCTCCGGGCTGGAGGTACCGCTCGAAGGTGAGGGACGAGCCGCGCTCACCGTCGAACGCCGTGGCGACCACGGCGACGATCGCATCGCGGTTCGGCCGCTGGGCGTCGGCGTCCTTGCGGAACTTGACCGACACCGGCCCGCCCGGGGTCGAGACCTCGACCACCGTGCCGGTGTACTCGCCGTCCCACTTGGTCTCGCGGTGGCCGCTGACGCGGCCGAAGATGATCAGCTCAGGGGTGATCCGTGCTCCGATTGCCATGACTGTCTCGCTTTCTGTAGATGGGAGCCTCTAGTACGCTCCTGTCGTTCTTTGAATGAGAATGGCGGAAGGTAACAAGCCCCCGCCAGCACCCAGAGCAGGGGTTAAGAATTGGGCCGATTTGGCCCCCAAAACCCGCGAAACGGGGGACACGGCACGGGATAACGCCCGTTGTCCCGTGCATCCAGCACCGAACAGCGGCCGGCGGACGGCAGGTAGCTCCGCTCCGACCGCCCGTCAAGGGACACTCCGGCCTCACACCCGAGGAGGTACAGGAAGGAACTCCGTTCCTGCGAGCGGCCGGCTACACGAGGCAGGGGAGGCCTCCGGAACCCTTGACAGACGCTCTCCGCTCCACTGTCGCGGCAAGTGCGAGCAAGGCACCCGTTCCGGGCACCTCGCCCGCAACATCAACCAAAGATTGGGGATCACGATGAACACCACCGACACGCCGCTCCCGCTGACCGAGTCGATCCGCCGCGCACGGGTCGAGATCGACTCGTACGCCCGCGTCATCGCAGACGCCGTGCTCGCTGGCGAGCCCGTCAGCGACTTCCTCAAGCGCGGCTACGCCTACGCCGTCGCTCGCGAGGCCGAGCTCAGCGAGGCCTTCGACAACGAGGCCGGCGAATGCTGACCGTCGAACAGCGGCACGCGCTGATCGTCTGCTTCGAGGCGGCGCGCCGCGCCGCGAAGACGTTCGAGCAGACCCACGCACGCTCCGCCCGCGGCGTCCCCGTCGGCATCGACACCGTGCTCTCCGTGCACATCGAGGACGAAGCCGCACAGCGCGACTTCTACGAGTTGCTCAACTCGGTCACCGACTGGGGCATGCACCCCGCCGTGCGGGAGGTGACCTCGTGACGCTCCACCAACAGTTGGCGGACCCCGGAACGTGGGTGGTCATCGCTTGCGCCGCGGTGCTCATCGCTGTCAATCTCTGGCTGCTCGTACGCGACGTGCGCCGCTACGGGCGGGGGAACAACCGGTGAAGCGACGGCACGTCTACATCGGCACCAGCGCCGTCACCGTCGCGTTCCTCACCATCGCCGTGCTGCGCCTGGTCCTCGGCAACGGCCTGATCTGGCACTTCCTCCGATAGGGGCACCATCGCGTCAATGATCCGGATCACTACGAACACCCGGCCCAATTGGACCCAGCAAGCGGCGGGGGAGCTGCGCTCCCTCGCCGTCTGCGTGCAGCTGGAACGGATCGCCGCCGCCGAGGTTATGCGCCTCGGCCGGCGGCGTCACGTGCGAATCACTGCGACCGACCAGGACGGTGTCGAGCTGGCCTGTGTCTGGCCGGCGGAAGAACCCTCGCACTGGGAGCTAAGCGGCGAGACGGTAGCGCGACCGTGGGAGACGGTTACCCGGCCCCTTGCCGGCTAGCAGGTAGCCGATGTGCGCGGCCGAGACGCGGCCATCGTTGACCAGGAGATACCCGGAGCCGCCGTCGTAGTAGCCGCGGGTGATGACCTTACGGGATGTAATCTCGCCTGTGGCCTGGTCGGTGGTGCGGAAGATGCGCGTGCGCATCAGCGCCTTCGGGCCGATCCTGCCCGCTGCGCCCCGGAATTCCCAGGTGCTGAGCTTGCCGCTCTTCCTCGCCCGAAGAACCAGAGCCGCGGCGACGACGTCAAGGTCGCGGCCGGCGCGTTCAGTGCGATCACGGACCTTCTCGCCGTCGATGATCTTCACCCGCTGCCCGTACTGACCCTCATATGTCACGGCGGCCGAGACCAGCTCGCCACGCCGAACCACTTTCGAGAGCCATCTGGTGAACGCGGTGTCGTCGTCAACGAACCGGTAGGAGCTGGTCGTACCGTCGCCGTTGCTGACCACCGTGCGCCGCTGTGTGACCGCCTGGGCGCGGGCGAGCTTCCGCAGATGACGCTCGACCTTGACGAACTCCGAGACCGGCTTCGCCGACACGGCAAGGTCACGGGCGAACTGCCTCAGAACGCTCTTATCGGTCGCCCACGGGGCGCGGTCCTCGGCCTCCCAGGTGGTGCCGCGCGCGACGATGTGCGCGTCCACGGAGGCGGCCCATTCTGCCTTCGCCTCGTCGTCAGCTGACATAATGTGCATTATCAGCGATCAATTCGCGAGAACTTCCGGCCGACCTCCACGTCGAAACAGCCGTCTACTCCTGCCTGCCCTGCGAGGTGGACGATATCGATGGGCAGATCGGGCTCCGCCGAGGCGGGCCGCCACGACAGGAAGTCATAATGCCAACTCAGAGGAATTCTCGTCTTTTCGCGGTGCGTGGGCGCCGGATTGCTGCACTGATCGCCATCGTGCCACTGGCTTTCGGTGCTGGGCTCATGTCCTTCGTGCCGGCCGGCCCGGCTGCCGTGACCAAGGCTGCGCCGGCCCGCGCGGCGGCGCCTCACGACGGTCACTACTGCGACGGGTGTCAGCCTCCGCTCGAGTACACCGGCGGCCCGGTCATGGACACCCGATCTCCCGAGGGCGTTGTCGTGATCCCGGTCTTCTGGAGTCCGCCCGGCACCGACCAGTTCCCGGGCGGGTACGTCAACGGCATCGATCGCTATCTTGCGGATGTGGCCGCCGCGAGCGGGCAGCAGGACAACGTCTACTCCGTTCTGACGGAGTACAACTCGACAGCGGACGGTTCGACCACTCCCCTGAAATACCACATCACGGCAGGCTCCCCGATCGCGGATACGTCCCTGTTCCCAGGCAACGGCTGCACGCCGGATTCCGACGCGTTCGCCATCTGCATCACCGATCAGCAGTTGCGGGACGAACTGGCGCGCGTCATCCAGGCGAATCGGCTGCCGATGGGCCTCGGTCATTTCTACCCGGTCTTCCTGCCACCGGGCGTCGAGACCATGGATCGCGACAAGACCACGTCTGCGTCCTCGTTCTGCGGCTACCACCGCTTGTTCGGGCAGGAGCCTGACGAGGTCGTCTACGGCAACGAGCCGTTCGAAGCCTCGAACTGCGACGGGGGTCAGTCCCCCAACGGCAGTCTCGCGCTGGATGGGGCCATCAGCACCCTCAGCCACGAGCTCGCCGAATCGGTGACGGATCCGAACGCGGAATCGAGCGCATGGCTGGACCACACCGATCATGAGATCGGCGACATCTGCGCGGAGGATTACGGCACCGCTTCAGGCTCGGTCGACCCGGCGCATCCATTCACCACGGAATACAACCAGGTGATCAACGGCGACAAGTACTACACACAGACCGAGTTCAGCAATTGGTCCTACGCGCACTACGGAATGGGATACGGATGCGCCCAGAGTGAGCGGCAGGCGACGACCGATCCCGCCAGGTCGCCGGAGGACATCGCCGAAGTCTTCTCCGAGGTCACGCCCAACACGACCGACAAGAACGACGCGGAGGCGGAACTCCGCGTGACCGTCTACGACCGTGCCGGCGACCCCGTGAGCGGAGACGCAGTGAACTTCACGGCCTACGTCGTGTCGGGTGACGGGGCCTGCGGCGATTTCAGCGCCTCCGGGGCCAGGACGGACGACGCGGGCCAAGTGACGACGACATACACCGGGTCATCCGACCCCGTCACATGCGCACTCGTCGCCCACGAGGCGCGTGGCGGACACTCGGGGACGAGTCGCATCTATCAGGGCAAAGCCGCCGATACCGCCCCGCAGGCTGTCGCGACCTTCCCCTCCACTCTGGAGCCGGGCGGCGCAGCGCGGACCTTCACGACGACTTTCACGAACCCCTCGAACGAAGACATCCGCGGCTCGCAGGTCGAGTTCGACGTCTACGCCAGCGACACGTCGAAGGTCGCCGTCGACCACTCCGACCTTCACGTCTCGTACAGCACCCAGGGCGCCGACGGTCCCTTCACGACGCTCTCCCTGCACGGTTCAACCGCGGACGGCAGCGCGATCTACGGAATCATCTCGCCCAAGAACGGGCTCACCGCTCACGCGAACTCCCACCTCGCCGTCTATTTCCGGATGAGCGCCGGCAGGACCTTGCCCACGAACAGCACGGCTCCCCAACTCTCACTCGAGGCCTACCTCGACCAGATAAACCCTGCAAGCGGCGCGGGCACGACAATCGCCGACACGTATGCCACGGACGTTCGGCTCGTTCCGCCGCAACCGGGGTACCTGACCGCGTGGCGCTACGTCGGTATCGCCCTCGTCGTGCTGTTCGTCACGATCGGAATCGTGTTCCTCGTGCGGCGTTCACGTTCGCGTCATACGGCCGACCCCCACTGAGGCCTGCCTTTCTGACGGCTCAGGATCCGAACTGCCGTCGGAACGCGAACCGATCGTCGGGCGAAAACCGGTACTCGTCGTCGCAGCGGTACCCTCGCAGCCACTGCTGACCATCGACGACGCGCAGGTAGAAGCCTTTCGGAAACGCCACATCGTCGCTCAACGGCGCCGATGCGACCTTGATCGCACCCGCGGGCGACCTGCCCGCCGAGAGGATCGAATCCGGAGCGTTCGCCTGGGATGGCATAGCCAGGCGCAGATAGGGTCCCGTGTCGGGCGGGCACAGCGCGAGACCCTGTCCCTGGGCTGAGGCGAAAACCTCCGGCAACGTCGCACCTCCGCCCAGGCCGAGCTCGCCGACCGTGCATTGGACGACCCGGATATCCTCCGGTTCACGCACATCGAAGACCGCGTGATCGAGGAGTAATTCCGCGAATGCATTCAGAAGGACGCCCTGAGTTGACAGCCCACTCCGCAGTCCCTCGCGGTCAAGACCCCCGACCGAGAGCCGGAGCGCTGCCGGCATTCCAGGTTCGCCGGGCTGTCGCATTCGTCCAGGCTATCGCCGCACACCGGTGGCAGCGATTTGCCGTCCTGACAACACGCGTCCTGCGCGCTAATGTCGGCAGCGACTGCCGCCCGGCGGCCGCTTCGACGAAGGGATGCCGCGATGAGTGTCAACGACTCGACCGACCCGTTAGTGCATGAGTTCTCCCTCGACGCGCGGAACATGACGCGTGCCGCCATCAACGCCTACCGGACGACGCTCGCCGTCAGCGGAGCGGTCGCCCTGATCCTCGGGATCGTGCTGCTGTTCTGGCCAGAGAAGACACTGTCGGTGCTGGCCGTCTTCCTCGGAATCTACTTCCTGATCGCCGGCATCATGCGCCTGGTCGTCGGGATCTTCGCCCGCGGGATGCGCAGCGGCCCACGAACATTGAGCATCATTCTCGGAGTCGTGCTCATCTTCGCCGGGATCGTCGCACTGAAGAACGTCTCGGCCGCGGCCGCCACGCTCGTGATCTTCGCGATCGCCTTCATCGGCGTCGGCTGGATCATCGAGGGCATCATGACGCTGGCCGAAGCCGGTCGTTCCGCGTCGGCGGGCTGGTCGATCACGTTCGGGATCCTGAGCATCATCGCCGGGATCGTCGTCCTGGTGCTGCCGGCGTCGGCCGCGGTCTTCCTGCTCGTCTTCGCAGCCATCGCGCTCATCGTGCTCGGCATCATCGGGCTCGTGCGCGCCTTCACCTTCGGGCGGGACGTCCTGAAGGCGACCGAGGGGCCGACCATGGCGCCGCGGGTGGCATAGGCGACCGACGCAGCGCGTCCCGCTCGAGCGATCGGGCGGGACGTCGCCGTCAGCTGTGGTTGCTGCGGCTGGGGAGGTGACGGGCCCACCAGTCCAGGATGATGTCGAAGCGCTCACGACGATGCCGCGGACGTCCGCTGCGGCTCAGTTCGTGGTCCTCGCCCGGGAAGATCACCAGCTCCGTCTCGACACCGTGACGCTTCAGTGCCGCGTAGTACCGCTCGGCCTGGCCGAGCGGGCAGCGCAGATCGTTCGCGGAGTGCAGCACCAGCGTCGGGGTGCGCACCCGATCCACGACGGCCTGCGGGCTCTGCGAGCGCATCAGGCCGGCGTCCGTTCCCGTGTACTCGTCTGCAAAGAAGCTGCCGATGTCGCTCGTGCCGATGAAGGCCTCCGGATCGAGGAAGCCGCGTTCGACGATCGCCGCCGCGAAGCGGTGGTCGTGGGCGATCGTCCAGGCTGTCAGGTAGCCGCCGTAGGAGCCGCCCATCACCCCCACCCGTGAACCGTCGAGGCCCGGGACCCGCGCGATGGCGCCATCCAAGAAGTCGAGCACATCGGCCAGGTCGACCGTCCCCATCCGCTGCCGGATCACGCGGCCGTGCGCCTGGCCGTAGCCGGCGGACCCCCGCGGATTGCACATCACGACCGCATAGCCGGCCGACACGTACACCTGGGCCTCGTCGAACAGCGCGTGGGTGTACGACGCGAACGGCCCGCCGTGGATGCTCAGGAGAACGGGATGCGGGCCCTCGCCCTCCGGCACGAGGACCCAGCCGTGCACCGGGTAGCCGTCGCGGCCGTCGACGGTCAGCTCCGTCGGCGTGACGATCCCCTGAGTCCGCAACGGCGCCGAGAAGTCGCTCAGGCGGCGCAGGCCGTCCCCATCCACGACGGCGACATCGCCCGCTGTCGACGGGTCGGCGAACGCGATGGCGACGGTCCCGCCGGCCGCGCCTGCACCACCGACGACGGTGTGCTCGCCCGTGAGGGTGCGGGTCTCCCCCGCTGCCGTCACTTCGGTCAGCACGAGCGCTCCCCGGCGCCGGTCGAGCACGAGGACCGAGTCGTCCCGGTACGGCGTGATGGCCGACTCCGTGAAGTCCACCGTCTCGGGATCGGTCAGCAGCCGCGGTGCGCCACCCGCCGCATCCACGACATACAGGGCGGTGTTGCGGGCGACGAAGTCGCGCCCGCTCTCGCCCAGGTCCTGAGCCGTGAAGAACAACCGGCCGTCGGCCGTGTACTGCGCAGCCAGGACACTGAACGCGCCGTGGCGGCCCGTCAGGTCGGCGGCCTCTCCCCCGTCGACGGACACGAGGTGGACGTCCTCGCGCAGATCGGTATCGCGGCCGGCGTGGCGCGCCGAGACGAACGCGATGCTCCGGCCGTCCGGCGAGAATGCGATCGACGCGTCATCCCACGGACCGGCGGTCAACTGTCGCGGCTCGGCGACATCCGTGGCCGTGCCCGCCGAGCCATCGGGCCACGGCGCCGGCGGCGGGACGGGCGCAGCGGACACATCCGGCACGGGCACCACGAAGACGTGTGCGGGCCGGTCGATCGTGTACCCGACTCCATTCGCCTGATATTTCAGAGTGTGGATGCGCCGGGCCCGCTCCCCTCCCGGGTCGATACCCTCGACGGTCCCGTAGCGACCCTGCTCGGGCTCGCGGCTGACGAAGGCGAGCGTCCGGCCGTCCGGCGACCAGGCGAACTCGGTCACTCCCAGTGCCCGATCCGTCACAGCGACCGGCTCTCCCCCGGCCGCGTCCACCACGTGCAGCTGCGGCGGGCGCTTCGGCTCGGCGCGCAGGAACCCCAGCAGCCGCCCGTCGGGTGAGAACTGCGGAGCCGTGTCCCGGAATCCGCGCGTCACCAGGCGCGGCGATGCATGCCCGGTCAACGGGATGGTCCACAACTGGCCGACGGTCGCATCCGCCTCGAGCGAGGGATGTGTGACAGCGACGACCGCCCGGCCGCCGCTCGGGTGCACGGTGGGGACGCCGACACCGACGAGCAGGTCGAGATCGTCCGCCTTCATGCGGCGATCTTCATTCGGCGATCGTCATTCGGCTACCGTCACTCGGCGACCGGAGCGAAGCTCGACACGTCGCCGACGAGCCGCGTGTGGTCGGCGGGGACGGGGTCCACGACCGCCGACGCCACCTCGGCAGCGAACTCCCCGACGTTGTACAGGCGACCGGCCGCCTCCTTCCGGGCGTCGATAGCGCCCGGGTTGAGCCGGTTCAGCAGCGTCGCCGTGATCGTCCCCTCGATCATGTCGCCGGAGACGACGACGAACTCGATGCCCTTCTCGGCCAGGGCCGGCAGGAGCGCGCGCAGCGCATCCTCGCCTGCCCGCTTGCTCAGCGCGACGGCCTCGTACTCGGGCATCGTGGGCGTCGTCTCGATGAAGTGCGCCTGGTGGCTGGTGACGAAGACGACGCGGGAGCCGGCACCCAGCAGCGGAAGCGCTGCGGTGAGCGTGTTCACCTGGGCGTCGCGGTTGAGCTTCATGGCATAGTCCTCGGCCATGCCCGACTCCATGCCTCCGGAGGCGTTGAGCACGAGGATGTCGAGGCCGCCCCACGCCTCCTCCACTGTCCGGAACATGGCCGCGACGGAGTCGGCATCCGTCAGATCGGCGCCCACCGCGATCGCGGTGCCGCCCTTCTGGGCGATGGAGTCGACGAGCTTCAGCGCCCGCGCCTCCTTGTTCCGGTAGTTGATGACGACACGTGCGCCGGCCTCCGCGAGATACTGCGCGGTGTCGGCGCCGATTCCGCGCGACGAGCCGGTCACGAGCGCGCGTCTGCCCGTCAGCGAACCAGGGGAAAGGGGATGTGCCACGAATGCTCCTCGGCGTCGATGTCCTGCACCCTGAGACTACCAAGTGGGTTGGATGGGGCGTCGGGCGTACCTGCTACCGTCATATCAAGCAGTGAAAGGGGGGACGTCATGGACATCACGTCCTTCGCCTGGATCGTCTGGCTCGTCCTCATCCTGGTCTTCGTGATCGTCGAGATGCTGACGCTCGACTTCGTCTTCCTGATGATCGCCATCGGCAGTGTCGGCGGCCTCGTGTCGGGACTCTTCGGCGCGCCCTGGTGGCTCCAGCTCCTCATCGCGGCGGCGCTCTCCGTCATCCTGGTCTTCTTCATCCGGCCACCGCTCCTCCACGCCCTGAAGCGCGGAGGCGACCCCGCCAAGAGCAACGTCGACCGGCTGATCGGGATGGGCGGCGTCGTCGTCTCCACGGTGAGCCGCACCACGGGGCTCGTGAAGCTCCAGGTGGGTGAGACCTGGAGTTCGCGCCTCGCGGACACGGGCGACTGGACCGAGCTGGTGCCGGGCGAGCACGTCATCGTCGTCTCGATCGAGGGGGCGACCGCCGTCGTCGCACCCGCACCGGTCTCCGCTGGAACCGACGGCCTCACCGAGAGGATCGCCCCGTGACCGAGACCACCCAACTGGTCGTGACCATCGTGGTCAGCATCATCATCCTGATCATCGCGATCTTCGTGCTCGTCACGCTGTTCCGCTCGATCCGCATCATCCCGCAGGCTCGTGCCGGCGTCGTGGAGCGGCTCGGCCGCTACCACAGGACCCTCAACCCGGGTCTGAACGTCGTCGTCCCGTTCATCGACAAGGTGCGCCCGCTGCTCGACATGCGCGAGCAGGTCGTGTCGTTCCCCCCTCAGCCGGTGATCACCGAGGACAACCTGGTCGTCTCGATCGACACGGTCGTGTACTTCCAGGTGACGGATGCGCGCGCCGCGACCTACGAGATCGCCAACTACCTGGGCGCCGTCGAGCAGCTCACCACGACCACCCTGCGTAACGTGGTCGGCGGCCTGAACCTCGAGGAGGCGCTGACCAGCCGCGACAACATCAACGGCCAGCTCCGGCTCGTCCTCGACGAGGCGACGGGCAAGTGGGGCATCCGTGTCTCGCGCGTCGAGCTCAAGGCGATCGAGCCGCCCCTGTCCATCCAGGACTCGATGGAGAAGCAGATGCGTGCCGAGCGCGATCGTCGAGCGGTCATCCTGACGGCGGAGGGCACGAAGCAGTCCGAGATCCTCAACGCCGAGGGTATGCGGCAGGCGGCGATCCTGCGCGCGGAGGGCGATGCCAAGGCCGCGGTGCTGCGCGCCGAGGGCGAGGCGAAGGCGATCACCACGGTGTTCGGGGCGATCCACCAGGGAAACCCGGACAACCTGCTGCTCGCCTACCAGTACCTGCAGACGCTGCCCAAACTGGCCGAGGGCGCCTCGAACAAGCTGTGGATCATCCCGAGCGAGCTCACCGAGGCGCTCAAGGGCATCGGTGCCGCCTTCGGGCCGGCAGGCGCGGCATCCCGTGCTGCCGAGGACAGCGGGTCGGCGCCTTCGCCCGCCCCGTGACCTTCCTGGAGGGCGCCGGGACGCGGATCATCGCGCATCGCGGCCTCGCACTCGACGCGCCCGAGAACACCCTCCTGGCCTTCCTGCGGGCGCTTTCGGCCGGCGCGACGCACCTGGAGACCGACATCCACGCCTCGGCCGACGGTGTCGCCGTGATCGCCCATGACCCCGACCTCGCGCGCGTCGCCGGCCGTGAGGTGCAGGTCGGCCGGCTCACGATGCTCGAACTGCGCCGGACCGACCTCGGGCACGGTCAGGGCTTCTGTTCGCTGGCCGAAGCGCTGGACGCCTTCCCCGAGGCACGCTTCAACATCGATGTGAAGGATGCGCGCGCCGCCTCCCCCGCGGTGGATGCGATCCTCGCCGCCCGGGCCGTGGACCGCGTGCTCGTCACCAGCTTCGCGCCCGACCGGCGCAGGGCGGTCGCCGACCGGCTCCCCGGGGTCGCCTCCTCCCCCAGCGTGCGCGAGTTCGTACCGGCCCTGGCCGGCGCGAAGCTCGGCGTCGGTCCGCTGACGCGGCGCGCACTGCGCGGCTTCGTCGCCGTCCAGGTCCCGGAGCGACGAGGGCCCGTCCGCATCGTGACGCGCCGGACCGTGGACCGCATCCACGCCGCCGGTGCAGAGGTGCACGTGTGGACGATCAACGATCCGGACGACATGGCCCGCCTGCTGGAGCTCGGCGTGGACGGGATCGTCACCGACCGCTGCGACCTGCTGAAGGAGCTCGTCGAGACCCGGCGGTGAGGTGAGGTCCTCCCGTTCGCCCCCTGACTCTGTGAGGCCACTGGGAGAAATACGACCCCGGAAAGAGAATCCCCAGCTTGACGGTTTATAACTGTGAGGATTCGCGCGCACAGAGGAGAACCACACAATGGCAGATCGCAGCTTGCGCGGCATGAGAATCGGCGCCCAAAGCCTACAGAGCGAAGAAGGCGTCGTCTACTCTCCGCGTTCCCGTTACACCTACCTTTGCGCCGCCTGCGGCCAGGAGACCGAGGTCGTCTTCTCGGCTGAGGCGGACGCCCCACAGACCTGGGAGTGCAAGCACTGCGGCCACGAGGCGCGCCTGCTCATCGACGACGTACCCGTCGAGGTGGACCACTCGGACGTGAAGACGCCGCGCAGCCACTGGGACATGCTGCTCGAGCGCCGCACGCGTGCCGAGCTCGAGGAGCTCCTCGAGGAGCGCCTGCAGTACCTGCGGTCCCGCCGCGGGACGAGCGAGCGCAAGCACAGCGCCTGACCGCCGCGCCCTCGCAGAGGGCACACGCCGAGGCCGTTCTCACCGACGAGGTGGGAACGGCCTTTTCGTGTCCGCCGGCGCGGGGACACCGCTGTTGCGCCGGCCGCCGAACGCGACGAGCACACCGAAGAGGCCGAGACCGGCGACGAGGAACTCGATACCGCGGCTGAGGAGGGTCGCCGGCGTGGTCGATGTGCCGAGCGGCACATCGGCGACCATGTGGCCCGGCTTGAACGGCGGGATGGAGGTGATGGTGCTGCCGTCGGGCGCGATGATCTGGCTGCTGCCCACTGTGGAGATGTTCACGAGCGCGCGGCCGGATTCGATCGCCCGGAGCCGGGCGATCCCCAGCTGCTGCTGGTTCTCGTCGGTCTCGCCGAAGTCGGCGTTGTTCGTCTGGGCGAGGATGACCTGCGCTCCCCCGTGCATCATGTCGGTGAGCAGCTGATCGTCGACGATGTCGAAGCAGATCGACACGCCGGCACGCACGTTCCCGACGCTGACGACGTTGGGCCGCGTCCCCGGCGTGTAGTCGCGTCCGATGAGGTCGATCAGCGCGGGTGCGAAGGGTCGCCAGAACGCCCGGTCGGGCACGTACTCGCCGAAGGGCACGGGATGCTTCTTGTCGTAGGAGTCGACGGCACCCTTTCCCGCCTCCCAGGTCAGCGAGGTGTTGTAGAGCCGGTCGTCGCGCTCAGTGATCGTCCCGACGACGAACGGGGCATGGAACCGGCGGCTGAGCCCATCCAGGATCGCCCCGGTGCCGGGGTCCCGGGTGGGATCCGGCATCGCCGCGCCCTCGGGCCACACGACCATGTTGACCTTCTTCGAGCCGGTCACCTGAGACGTCGGGATGCGCAGCGTCTCCTTCACCTGCGTGTCGAAGACCGCGCCGAGGGGTGCGTCGTCGAAGTATCCGGCCGGCCCGTTTCCCTGCACCGCCGCAATGCGCGTCGTCCCGTGCGTCGTCGCCGGCCAGGCCGGGATCGCGAACACCAGCGCCACGGCGATTCCCGCGAGGAAGGCACGCGAGCTCGTCCGGACCTCCACCGTGGCGAGCAGCTCGAGGAGGAAGGCCACGAGCCACACCATGACGAAGCTCACGCCGGAGATGCCGAGCCAGGCCACGAGCGGTGCGAGCGGGCTCGTCGACTGCGACTCGGCGACGCGGCCCCACGAGAAGCCGCCGTACGGCCACGTCCCGGTCACAAACTCCCGCAGCACCCACAGGCCGCCGAGGATCACCGGGAGCAGTCCCAGTCGCCCGAGCAGGGTCGGGAAGGCGCACGGCACCCACCGGTAGGCCGACGTCAGGAGGATTCCTCCGACACCCCAGAACAGCGCCTCCAGTGTGGAGAGGGCGATCCACGGGATGGGTCCCAGGTAGAGCGCTGTCCAGGACACGTGGATGAGGTAGAAGACCTCCCCCGCCACCCAGCCCACCAGGAAGGCCGAGCCGCCGCGCCGCCCGCGCTGGGCGAGCAGCACCATCCCGATGCCGGCGAAGGTGAGCGGCCACCAGTCCCGGCTCGGGAATCCGGCGTCCAGCACCGGCCCCGCGGCAGCCGCCACGAGCACCGCGAGCCAGAGCGGGAGCGGGGCTCGCGGGACGATGTGCACGAAGGGAGAGCCTAAAGCATCCGCCTCGGCATCCCGCTGAGATTGGGATCACGCGACTGCGGCTTTTCGTAACGATTGCGCCTGCGCGCGCGGCAGCAGTCGTTACGAAACGCCGCAGTCGCTGCCCGCGGGACCCGCGGGTCCCGCGGCGGGCGTCAGGCGACCGACGAGTACGCCACGATCCCCCGGCGGATGGATTCGAGCGCCTGGCGCGCGACGCGGCCGATGTTCCCGTTCGCGACGAGCGACAGCTGGTCGAGCAGGTCGATCGTCTGCTTCGTCCAGCGGACGAAGTCCCCGGCGGCCATGTCCGCCTCGCTGAGGACCGCATCCAATCCCGAACCGCGGGACCACATCCACATCGCGAGCGAGATCGCGGTCGAGGGCGGCTCGCTGCCCGGCAGGCGGTTCTCCTGCTCCAGGTCCTCCAGGCGGCTCCACAGCGTGATCGTCTTCTCCAGGGCGGGCCGGAAGGCTCCGCGCGGGAGGTTCCGGTCGGCGGCGAGGCCCTCCTCGCGCCTCGGCTCGAACACCAGAGCACACGCCATCGCCGCGAGTCCCGGGGCGTCGAGGTCCTTCCAGACGTTCCGGCGCAAGCACTCGGCGACCAGGAGGTCCCGCTCGCCGTAGATGCGCTTGAGCGTGCGGCCGTGGACGGTCAGTGCCGTCCCGCCGTCGTCCTGGGTCAGGTAGCCGAGCTCGAGCAGCACGTCGGAGACCCGGTCGAAGACCTTGGCCACCGCTCCCGTCCGCGACTGGATCTGGGAGCGCAGCCGATCGGTGTCGCGCTTCAGCTTCCACCAGCGCTCCGCCCACCGCGCGTGCTGCTCCCGCTCGGTGCAGCGGTGACAGGGATGGTCCTTCATCCGCTTCCGCAACCCGGCCAGCTGACGCTGCCGCTTCTCCCGATCGCTGCTCGATGCCGTCTCCATCCGCGAGCCGCTGCGTTCGAGGTCGGTGAGCTCCCGGCGGATGGCGAAGTAATCGCGGAAATCACCCAGGTGGCAGGTCATCGCCTCCTCGTACCCCGCGAGGGACTGCTCCTGCTGCATCGCCTTGCGCGCCAGGTCGACGACCGCCCGGTCCGCCTGGAACTGCGCGAACGACGACTCCAGGATCTCGCGCGTGCGCCCCCGCCCGAACTGGTCGATCAGGTTCACGGCCATGTTGTACGTCGGCCGGAAGCTGGAGTTGAGCGGGTAGCTGCGGCGGGAGGCGAGCGAGGCGACCGACTGCGGGTCCAGGCCGTCCTCCCACTGGATCACGGAGTGGCCTTCCACGTCGATCCCCCGCCGGCCGGCGCGACCGGTCAGCTGGGTGTACTCGCCCGGCGTGATCGGGACGCGCGCCTCGCCGTTGAACTTCTCCAGCTTCTCCAGCACCACCGTTCGCGCCGGCATGTTGATCCCGAGCGCGAGCGTCTCGGTCGCGAACACGACCTTCACGAGCTTGCGCCGGAAGAGCTCCTCCACGACCTCCTTGAAGGCGGGGAGCAGGCCCGCGTGATGGGCCGCGACACCGCGCTCCAGACCCTCCAGCCACTCCCAGTAGCCGAGGACGGCGAGATCTTCGTCCAGCAGGGTGCGGCAGCGCTCCTCCACGATGGCGCGGATCTCGTCGCGCTCGTGCTTCTCGGTGAGCCGGACGCCGGCGCGCAGGACCTGCTTCACGGCGGCATCGCAGCCATTGCGGCTGAAGATGAAGAAGATCGCCGGCAGCAGATTGCGCTCCCGCAGCAGAGCCACCAGGTCGGAGCGGCTCATCCGGTAGCTGTCCGGGCGGCCGCCCTTGGAGTGGTACCGGCCCACATCCCGCGTCTGCCGGCTGCTCAGCACGCGACCGCCGTACCGGGCCATCTGCACGAGTTCCGGGTTCACGCGGTTGGTCGCGGCCAGGCCGGACGAGTCGAACAGGTCGATCAGCTTCGAGCGCATCAGGATGTGCTGCTCGAGCGGCACCGGACGCTCCTCCGAGACGACGACGTCCGTGTCGCCGCGGACGGCCTGCAGCCAGTCGCCGAACTCCTCCGCGTTCGACACCGTCGCGCTGAGCGACACCATCCGCACCTCCGACGGCAGGTGGATGATGACCTCCTCCCACACGGCGCCGCGGAACCGGTCGGCCAGGTAGTGCACCTCGTCCATCACCACATAGGCGAGGTCGGTCAGCAGGTCGGAGTCCGCATACAGCATGTTGCGCAGCACCTCGGTCGTCATGACGACGATTCGCGCGTGCGAGTTGATGTTGGTGTCACCGGTGAGGAGGCCGACCGACTCGGGCCCGTACGCCTCCACGAACTCCTGGAACTTCTGGTTGCTCAGGGCCTTCATCGGTGTCGTGTAGAAGACCTTCGCGTTCGCCTCGCGCATCGCCAGGAAGACCGCGAACTCCGCGACGATGGTCTTGCCGGCTCCCGTGGGCGCGGCGACGAGGACACTGCGCCCGCGTTCGAGGGCGGCGCACGCCTCCCCCTGGAAGGCGTCGAGGTCGAACCGGAGGCTCTCCCGGAACGTCTCGAGCAGCGGCTGCCGGGCCCGGTCGCGCGAGGCGGCGTACCGCTCCGCCGGCGAGAGCGTCTGGTCGGTCACGCGTCCAGCCTATGCCTGCGCCGCACCTCTCCCCGGAGCAGGCTGGGTCTAGGTCGCGAGGTCGGCCTCCAGCCGCCTCTGGCTCTTCGCCAGCCTCCGGTCGTGCACGAAGGCGACGCCGTAGGCGGCGAAGTACAGCGCGACCATGGGAATGGCCAGCAGGAACATGGAGAGCACGTCGGCCGCGGGCGTCGCGATCGCCGTGAACAGGGCGATCAGGATGAGCGCCCACCGCCAGGAGGCGATGATCGACTTCGCACTCAGCACGCCCACGAAGTTGAGCAGCACCAGGAAGACGGGGAGCACGAAGGCGATGCCGACCGCGATGACCAGCTTGAGGATGAAGTCGAAGTAGGTCTTCGCTCCGATGATGGCGGCATCCTGCGCCGGTGCGAAGCTGGTCAAGAGGTTCACGATGTGCGGCACCAGCATCCAGCCTGCGACACCGCCCGCGATGAACAACGGGACGGCCGTCAGGAAGAAGCCGAAGGCGTACTTGAGCTCTTTGCGCGTCATGGCCGGTACGAAGAACGCCCACACCTGGTACAGCCAGAAGGGACTCGACACGATCACGCCGATCGTGATCGCGACCTGCATCTTCAGATCGAACGCGCCCGTGATGCTGTCGTAGTTGAGCATCGCCTCGCGGCCCTGCTGCTTGGCGATCTCGGTGATCGGTCCACGCATCGCGCTGAGGACGTAGTCGCTCAGCACCCAGCCGATGACAGCCCCCACGAGGAGTGCGAGAGCTGAACGGAAGAGGCGTTTGCGAAGCTCGATGAAATGCTCGGCGAGCGTCATCCGGCCTTCGCGGTTCTTGCCTCGCTTCGTGGAGGCCACCGGACTAGACGTTGGGCTTGGGATTGTCGGTCGTGTCGCCCGGATTCGGCGGAACGTTCTTGTCGCCCTTGTCGCCGTCCTTCTTCATCTCGTCGACCTCGCCCTTGAAGATCCGGACCGACTGGCCGACGCTCTTGGCGAGGGCCGGAAGCTTCGTCGCGCCGAACAGGAGAAGGACGAGAGCAAGGATGATGAGCAGATGCCATCCGGTCAGTCCTGCGAACATGAGATCAGGTCTTTCTCAAAAGGTGGGCGAAGCGAGCGGGAACCGTCGCCGGGTCCACATCGACCAGTAGTCTACCGCGCCTGACCCGGGCGTCCCTGCGAGCTTGCCGCGCGATCGCCCGCTCTGCGAGGCGGTCGCGGCGCTGTTCGCGCAGCTCTGCGGCGTCCGCGAGCACGGCCGGTTCGAACCTCTCATGGAGGTCCTCGGCCCGGCGCGACAGCACCTCCGCCTTCTCGGCCAGGGCGGCGGCCTCGCGGCCAGCGGCCATCAGCTTCCGGAACAGCCGCCAGGCGAAGAACGCGAGCATACCGAGGAGACCGAGCACGAGCACGGTCCAGATCAGCAGCCACGACCACCAGGGCACGGGGACAGCCTACCGGTCGAGGTCAGCAGCCCTCGGCCCCGCTAGCGGTAACGCTCGACGCCCGCCTGCGCCCAGGCGGCGACCACCTGGCGCGCCTCGGGCGGGTCGAGCACGGTCAGCACGCCGGAGAGGCCCGCCACGAGGCGCTTCAGGCCGTGGAAGTGCGCGACCCGGACGCTGGTGCGGATCACGCCGCCGCGCTCACTGCGGGCGGCGCCTTCCGGGATGTAGTCCTCGATGAGCGGGATGGCGGACGCCGACACCTCGACCGTCACCAGCTGGTCCTCCGGCGTGCCCGTGAAGAGCGTCTCGGGCAGCTTCACGTCGCCCGGACGGTACGTGATGGGCTCGTCGGTCGCGACGAGATCGTCGATCCGGTCGAGCCGGAACGTGCGGATCGCCGTGCGCAGGTGGTCCCAGCCGCGCAGATACCAGTCCTGGTCGACGGACTCGATCCTCAGCGGATCGACGCGGCGGCGTTCCCGCTCCCCGCGTGAGCTCAGGTAGTCGAACTCCACCTGGACTCCGGCGATGACGGCGTCGCGGATGGTCGCGAGCGCCTCATCCGTCTCGGATCGCGCGACCGCGAGCTGGCTGGGAGCGGCGGACGCTCCGCGCGTCAGCTTCGCCATCAGCGAGCCGACGGCATCCCGGTCCGCGTTCTCGGGCAGAGCAGTCAGGTACTGGAGCCCGGCGATCAAGGCTGCCGCCTCGCGGGCGGAGAATCGCGGAGAGTCGTCGATCGCCACCTGGTGGGTGAGGATGATCTGGTCGTTCTCCTCGAAGTCGTCCCAGGCGATGTCGAACAGGTCTCCCGGCTGATAGGCGTTGGTTTCGCCCGGGATGCCGGAGACGGCGATCAGCCGCACTGCCTCGCGCAGCTGCTCCTGCTCGACGCCGAAGTGCTCGGCCGCCTCCGCGACGCTCACCCGGTCGCGATCCATCAGGTACGGCACGAGAGCGAGCAGGAAGGCGAGCTTGTCCTGCGCCTGCATCGGCTTCCGGCGTTCAGCCATCGGACCTCTCCCCCGTGTGCGCCGTCACTGTGGCCTCGAGTCGCCGCAGAACGTGGTCCCGCAGCTCCGGCGGCGAGAGGACGAGCACCTCCGGCCCGAACGAGGCGAGCTGGTCGGCGAGGATGTTGATGTCCGAGAAGTTGACGGTGAGCCGCACGGGCTCGCCATCCGCGCCCGCGGCGACCGCCTCCCCGTAGCGCTTGCCCAGGCGCGTGGCGGCATCCGTCCCCGCCGTCACCTCGATCTCGGCGACGTTCGACTGCCAGATGCGTTCCAGCTCGGCCAGCGCCCGCTCGGCGAACGCTTCGCCATCCACGCGGTACTTCTCGGGATCGAAGACCCGTGCCGTCAGCTTCACGGCGCCGACGATGCGCGAGAGCAGGAAGGTGCGCGAGCCGCCGGCCTCCTGATCGATGCCCTGCAGATGCCACCGGCCCTGGTGCTGCACGAGGGAGAGCGGCGCGATGGTGCGCATCCGTGACGAGCTCTCGCCCGGCTTCAGGTAGGGGAACTGGACGATGACGTGCCGCTCGAGGGCCTGCGTCAGCGGATCGAAGGCGCTCTCGCGTACCCGCAGCCGCGGTGCGTACCCGACCACGGGATCGTCGGCCTCCACGCCCAGGGAGCGGAGCTTCATCAGAGCGCGGCGCGACTCCCCCGAGAGCGAGCCCTCGCGCCACACGGCGGCGGCCAGCCCGAGGAGGGTGAGCTCTTCCGGCGAGAAGCTGACGTCCGCCGGGAGGTCGTATGCCCCTTTCGGAATGCGATACCGCAGGAGCTGGTTGTTTCCCGACGCCTCGGGCGCATCCACCGTCTCCAGCGGCACGCCGAGCTCGCGGATGTCGTCCTTGTCGCGCTCGAACTGCCGTTCCAGGCTGCTGTTGTCGCCGTGCGGCTCGTAGCGCTGCCGGTAGCCCTGCACGGTCGACAGGATCTCGCTCTTCGTCAGGCCGTTCTCGGTCGCCAGAAGGGCGAGGACGAGGCTGAACAGACGCTCCTCGACCGGGACGCGCGCGGGCGAGGACGAGGAGCGGGACACCCGTCCATCCTAGTCCGCGGGTCAGTGGATCCCGAGGATGTCCACCACCCAGGCGGCCGCAGGAACCTGCCCGTCAGCGGGCGTTTCGATCACCAGCTGGGAGCCGACCTTCTGGCCGACGATCTCCTTGAGCATGGACTGCGGGAGCGCCGACTGGCTCTGGCTCTGGATCTGGCTCTGGCCGCTCGCGACGTCCACGCGGTCCGGACCGCCGTTCGTCCAGCTGCTCGTGACGACCTGCTTGCTCTCCCACCCGACGGCGGTGTACTGCAGGATCGCCGTGCTGTCCTTCTTCACGACCGCTCCGTCGCCCTGCTTCAGCACCTCGCTGCGCACGGCCGTCGGGGCCTTGCCCGAGGAGGGGATCGTGATGCCCGGCTGCCCGGTGGGCGCGAGCACGACTGTCGGGAAGCCCGAGACCGAGGGGCGCACCGCGCCGTTCGCCGCGTTCAGGGAAGCGGAGAGGATGTCGAGGACGTAGATCTGCGTGCCCGAAGCGGACGTCCCACCCTGCGACGCGTCCTTCGGGGAGAGGACGACAGCGACCCGCGAGCCGACCGTCGCGCACAGCACTCCGCGACTGATCGCGTCCGATCCCACCGGGAGCGCGCCGGCCTGGTCGCCGTACCCGGACCCGAGGACGCTTCCTGTCTGGCCGTCGAGCAAGGAATACCCCACCTCGACCTGCTGGCCGATGTGCACGGTGGCGCCGTGGCCCTCGGTCAGAACGGAGCGCTGCGACTTCGTGGCGTCGATCGGAGCGGGAACCGTGACCTTCGGCTTCGCGCCGATCGTGCCGGACGCCTGCACCAGAGCGGAGGCGGAGCCGGACGGCAGAGCCTTGCCGCAGTCGTCGTTCGGATTCCCCGAGCACCCCGTGAGGGCGACGGCCACCAGTCCGGCGGCTCCGATGACGGCGGCGGCTCTGCCGAGTGCGGGTGCACGGCGACCAGTTGCGTGGGGCACGGGTCCTCTTTCGATGCGATCGGTGGGGATGCGGGACAGCCACTGGCGTGACAGGGCGTCCCGGTCTCTCATGCTATCGGACGGCCGGAGTGCCCTCGTCCGCATCGGCGGCGGGGTCCGCATCGTCGTCGCGGCCCTTCGCCAGGTCAGCGCTCGTCGCCGCCTCGCGCATCCGCTTCCGGAGGCTCTTGGGGCTGGATTCGCGCTCCCCCAGGGCGCCCGGCGTCCAGGCCTCGACGTCCGCATCCGAGTAGTCCGACTTGGAGGGGCGTCGCTTGAGCTCGGGCAGCACGGTGCCGGGCGCGAGCCGGCGAGCCGTGATGAGGAAGCCGGTGTGCGCGATCATGCGGTGGTCCGGACGGACGGCGAGACCCTCCACGTGCCAGCCGCGCACCATGGTCTCGTTCGACTGCGGGTGCGTGAAATCGCCGGAGGCGCGAATCGCCTCGGCGACCCGGGACAGCTGGGTGACCGTCGCGACGTAGCAGATGACCACGCCGCCCGGCTTGAGGGCCGCGGTGACCGCATCGAGCGTCTCCCACGGGGCCAGCATGTCGAGCACGACCCGGTCGACGGATCCCGGCTCGACGGCGGCGGGGAGGGCATCCTGCAGGTCGCCGACCGTGAGCGTCCAGTTCCCGGGGTCGCCGCCGAGGAACGTCGCGGCGTTGTCGCGCGCGACGTCGGCGAACTCCTCCCGCCGCTCGAACGACAGCAGCCGGCCCTCCGGTCCGATCGCGCGCAGCAGCCACAACGACAGGGCGCCGGAGCCGACGCCCGCCTCCACCACGGTGGCGCCCGGGAAGATGTCGGCCAGCGCCAGGATCTGCGCGGCATCCTTCGGGTAGACGATGGCCGCTCCCCGCGGCATCGACATCACGAAGTCGGTCAGAAGCGGCCGGAGCGCGAGGTGCTCGACGCCGGCGTTGTTCGTCACCACCGACCCGTCGGGGAGGCCGATGATCGCGTCGTGCGGCAGGACGCCGCGATGGCTGTGGAAGAGCTTCCCCGGCTCCAACGTGATCGTGTTCATCCGGCCCTTCGGACCGGTCAGCTGCACCCGGTCGCCCGCACGGAACGGGCCGGAACTGCGTCGTGTCTCGTTCATCGGGCCGCCGCCTCCCGGCGTGCGCGCGCAACGGCGACCACGTCGTCCGCTGTGCGGCCGTCCAGCGACTCCCACAGCACGTGCTCGTCCGACTCGGGCAGCGGGACGATGTGGGGAACCCCGATCGTCGCCGCACCGGACGCCACCGCCGACGCGAGCCCCACCAGCGAGTCCTCGATCGCGACCGCATCCGCCGCCGCGACGCCGAGGAGGGCGGCGGCACGCAGGTACGGCTCGGGGTGGGGCTTCGGCTCCTCCACCTCATCGCCGCTCACGATCACGTCGAACGCGTCGAAGGGGATGTGCGCCACGATCTGCTCCGCCATCCGCCGCATCGACATGGTGACCAGAGCCGTCGGGATGTCCCGCTCGCGCAGCGAGAGGAGCAGCTCGCGCGCGCCCGGACGCCACGGCACGCCCTTCTCGTCGAGCTTCACCTGCACGCGGTCGGTCAGCCACTGCACGATCTCATCGGCCGTCATCGCGACCCCGCGGGAACGGAGGATCTCGGCGGAGGTCCAGAGGCCCAGCCCGACCAGCAGCATCCCGTCGTCGTGCGTCCAGGTGCCGCCGAACGAGCCGACCAGCTCGCGCTCGGACTCCATCCAATAGGGCTCGGTGTCGACCAGCGTGCCATCCATGTCCCAGAGGACGGCAGCGGGCACGGTCGGCGACCCGGCCGACGGCTGTTCGGCGGAGGCTTGTTCGCTGCGAGGGAAAGGCACTGTCACAACGGGCAAGTCTATCGGGAGAGCCGCGGGCCTATTCTTGAGGGATGGCGCCCCGACCGGTCGCCGGGAAGGGACGAGGGACAGCTTCGTGACAGACGGACAGAACATCCTCGGCGGCCGCATCCTGGTGGTGGCCTTCGAAGGCTGGAACGACGCCGGCGAGGCCGCCAGCGGTGCGGTGAAGACCCTCAAGGAGCAGCTCGACGTCGTGCCGCTCGCGGAGGTCGACCCGGAGCTCTACTTCGACTTCCAGTTCAACCGGCCCGTGGTCACCGACGACGACGGGCGCCGCCGGCTGATCTGGCCCTCCGCTGTCGTGTACGGGCCCTCGATTCCGGGGCACGTCCCGGAAGACCTGGCCGGCGACGCAGAGCTGACGGTCACCGGCGACAACGCCCGCAACATCTTCCTGCTGCTGGGCACCGAGCCCTCCCGCAGCTGGCGCAGCTTCACCTCCGAGATCATGGATGTCGCGCTCGCCGCCGACATCGGCGCGATCGTCTTCCTCGGCGCGATGCTCGCCGATGTCCCGCACACCCGGCCGATCTCGGTCTTCGCCTCCAGCGACAACGCGGCCGTCCGGGCCGAGCTCGGCGTCGAGCGGTCGAACTACGAGGGGCCGGTCGGCATCCTCAGTGCGCTCGCCGAGGGGGCGGAGGATGTCGGCATCCCGACGATCATGATCTGGGCGTCGGTCCCCCACTACGTGCACAACGCGCCCAGCCCGAAGGCGGTGCTCGCGCTCATCGACAAGCTGGAGGAGCTCGTCGACGTGACGATCCCCCGCGGAACGCTGGTCGACGAAGCAGCCGCCTGGGAGGCCGGGATCGACGCGCTCGCGGCGGACGACGAAGAGATGGCCTCCTACATCCAGCAGCTGGAGCAGGCCCGCGACACCGTCGACTCGCCGGAGGCGAGCGGCGAGGCGATCGCGCAGGAGTTCGAGCGCTACCTGCGCCGCCGCGGCGACGGCCGTGACGGCGGCACCGCCGGCCGCGCCCCCGACGACCCGCGTCGCGGCTGACGCGATCAGGCCCGGAGGACGCCGGTCGCCAGCAGGATCATCAGCAGCACGCCGAGTGCGATGCGGTAGATCACGAAGGGCAGGAAGCTGCGGCGTGAGATGTAGCCCATGAAGAAGGCGATCACCAGCAGCCCGACCACGAAAGCGACCACCGTCGCTGCCGCGGTCTCGGCCGGACCGAACACCTCCGGAATGCAGGTCCCTGCCGTGGCCAGGGCGTGCGTGCACGGCTCCTTGACTGCTTTGTACAGCTGGTAGAAGCCGCTCCCGAACACGGCGGGCAGCGCCAGCAGGAACGAGTAGCGGGCGGCAGCGCGACGCTGGTAGCCCATGAAGAGCCCCGCCGTGATGGTGCCGCCGGAGCGTGACACGCCCGGGATGAGCGCGAGGGACTGCGCCAGTCCGTAGATGACGCCGTCGCCCCAGGTCAGCTCCCGCAGTCGCTTCCGCTTGGCTCCGGCCCGGTCGGCGATCCCCAGCAGGATGCCGAACACGATGAGCGTCGTGGCGACGATCCAGAGCGAGCGGAACACGGTCTCGATCTGGTTCTGGAACAGCAGGCCGAGAACCACGATCGGGATGCTGCCGATGATGACCAGCCACCCCATCCGCGCGTCGGGGTCGTCCCTCGGGATGCGCCCGAACAGCGCCCGGAACCAGTGCCCGACGATGCGCGTGATGTCCCGCCAGAAGTAGAGGACGACGGCGGCCTCGGTGCCGAGCTGGATGATCGCGGTGAAGCGGGCGCCCGGGTCGGCGCCGGTTCCGAGCAGCTCCCCGACGATGCGGATGTGCGCGGACGACGAGACGGGAAGGAACTCGGTGAGTCCCTGCACGAGGCCGAGGATCAGTGCGTTGATGAAGGTCATGCGTGGCGTGAGGTCCCGGGTCGAGTGAAACGGAGCGGAGGGCCTGAGGTCAGTAAGCGCGCAGCAGATCGCCGAGCACGGTCCTCCCGAACACTAGCGCGTCGAGCGGCACGCGCTCGTCGACGCCATGGAACATGCCGGGGAAGTCGAGCTCGGCCGGCAGCCGGAGCGGTGCGAAGCCGTAGCCGGTGATCCCGAGCCGGCTGAGCGCCTTGTTGTCCGTGCCGCCGGAGAGCAGATAGGGCAGGACCGGAGCTCCCGGATCGTGGCGCTGCAGGGTCCCGGTGATCGCGTCCACCAGGCCGCCGCCGAACTCCGCTTCCAGGCCGATGTCGCGGTGCATCACCCGGATCTCGATATCGTCGCCGATCAGCTCGCGGACGCGCGCGAGCACCGCATCCTCCTCGCCGGGGAGGGTGCGGATGTCGATCAGCGCCTCCGCGGTGTCCGGGATCACATTGTGCTTGTACCCGGCCTCGAGCAACGTCGGGTTCGTCGTGGTCCGCAGTGTGGCGAGGATGAAGCCGGCCGCCGTCCCGGTGCGGACGATCACCTCGTCCGGTCCCACCTGCTGCGGATCGACGCCGAGGAGGCGGCCGAGTTCGCCGACCAGCCGTGTCGTCGTCGCCGTCAACTGGATGGGCCAGTCCTCGCGGCCGAGCGCGACGACGGCCTCGGCGAGCCGGGTGATCGCGTTGTCCCGGATGAGGCGCGAACCGTGGGCCGCGCGGCCTCGTGCGATCAGCTTGATCCAGACCAGCGACTTCTCGCCGGTCTGCAGCAGGTAGGCACGGCGTCCCGCCAGGTCGATCGAGTAGCCGCCGACCTCGCTGATCGCCTCGGTCGCGCCCGCGAACAGCTCCGGACGGGTGTCGACCAGGTAGTGGGAGCCGCGCCTCCCGCCGTCCTCCTCGTCCGCGAAGAACGCGACGACGAGGTCGCGGGCCGGCTGCTCCCCCGCGTTCAGGATGTCGCCCAGCGCGGTCAGGATCATCGCATCCATGTTCTTCATGTCGACGGCCCCGCGGCCCCAGAGCAGGCCGTCCCTGATCTCGCCGCCGAAGGGGTCGACCGACCAGTTGCGCGGGTCGGCGGGCACGACATCCAGGTGGCCGTGCACCACGAGTGCGGGCTTTCCCGGATCGCTCCCCTCGACCCGGGCGACGACGCTCGCCCGGCCGGGATCGGACTCGAAGACCTCGGGACGCAGGCCCAACGCGGCCAGCTTCGCCTCCACGTACTCGGCGGCTTCGGCCTCGCCGTTCGACCGGCCTTCACCGTGGTTCGTGGTGTCGAACCGGATCAGGTCGCGCGCGATGATCGCGGTCTCGTCGAGGGCGGGCTCGGTCGCGAGGAGTCGGTCGGTCATGCCCCCACGCTACCGGCCGCCGCCGACGGCCGGGCCGTGATCCGCCGCCACGCCCGGGGCTCGCCCCGGAGTGATCCGGCACGCGGAATCCGTGCTATCGTCTTTCTTCGGCAGCCGGAGCGATTCGGCGGCCCACACCTGAGTCCGGGTGGCGGAAATGGCAGACGCGCTAGCTTGAGGTGCTAGTGCCCGTATAGGGCGTGGGGGTTCAAGTCCCCCCTCGGACACCGAGGGCGATTCGGGGTATTCCGGAAAGCTTTTCAGGGTATTGGGTCGGGACGCTTTTTCGAAGGCGTCCCGACCCTTTTCCATGTGCGGAAGGCGCCTTTTCGGCTTATAGGCCAAAAAGAGTGGATGGTGTGGGCGTGTCAGCTGTGGCCGGCCCAGCCTGATCGTGTCCAGAGGCCTTCTTCGGGGTTGAGG
>NZ_FOTM01000022.1 GCF_900114565.1 Leifsonia sp. CL147 | reverse complement strand
CGCGGCGACAAGGCCTACTCGTCCCGAGCGATCCGCCAGCACCTGCGCGACCGCGGCATCCAAGCGGTCATCCCGCAACCATCAGACCAGATCGGCCACCGCCTCCGCCGCGGATCCCGAGGCGGACGACCCGTCAGCTACGACCAAGACGACTACCGGGGCCGCAACGTCATCGAACGCCGCTTCGCCACACTCAAGCAATGGCGCGGCATCGCCACCCGCTACGACAAACTCGCAACCGTCTACCGATCTGCAGCAGTCCTCAACGCCGTCATCGCCTGGACCCACCAATTAGGAGACACGCCCTAGGCGTGTAGGTTGCTCATCTCGCCGATCCTGACACCTGCTGCCGGAATTGCAAGCCGGAGTCTACGAGCTGCCGTGTCATCGCGTCACCGCGGTCTCTGTCGAGCCGGCAAGCTCTCGGAAGGTCTCGTCGATCCAATCGGCGATGATCCCGGCGACATACGGCATGTTGTCGATCGAGATGTGCTCGGTGCCTCCCTCGGGGTCGTCGAAGATCCGCAATTCTCTCTTGCTGCTGTTGAGGGCCTGGTCGTAGGTCTCATGCGCGTACTTGACACTGATCTGGCGGTCACCGGTGCCGTGCGTGATGAACAGGGGTGCGGTGATCTTGTCGGCGACACCGTTGAGGTGCATCTCCGCGGTCTTCTCGATGAAATCCTGCATGTTGTCGACGCCCCACACCCAGAAGACGTGGTCCCAGTAGTGAGGCACAGGGTTCTCACCCTCTCGACGACGACGGCCGTCCTGCACCTCCGTCCAGTTGTGGTTCGCCCCCCACGCCACCCCGAGCTTCAGGCGCTTCTCGAATGCCAGGGCCCGCGGCGCGTAGTAGCCGCCCAACGACCATCCGACGATTCCGATCCGCGTGGCGTCGACGCCGAGCACCGTCTCGTTCGACTCGATCCAATCGACGATCGCCGCTGCCCACACCTCGGTGTCGTGCCGGGCGGTCAGTCCGCGGAGGCGGAGAGCCTCACCGGAGCCGGGAGTATCGATCATGAGGGTCGAAATGCCGCGCTCGGCCAGCATTCGGGGGAACCCGGAGTAGTACATCATCTCTTTCGTCGAGTCGAGCCCGTTCCACTGGATGACGACCGGGCTCGGCCCGTCGCCGGGCGCACGGTAGAAGTACGCCGGAAGCGATGTGTCCTCGTAGGGGACCTCGACGCGTGTCAACGGCACGCCGCTCAGTTCCACGTGTTTCAGCAGAAGTCGGACCGACGACTCGTAGGCGGCGTTGCGACCCACCCACTTCGGGGACTGAAGCCGCTCCGCCTGCGACGTGTACAGCGATGCTCGGTAGTACGTCTCTCCCGCGCCGACATGATGCCCGCGCGACTCGTCCTCCTCCGCTTTGAGCGTGAGCCGGGTGGCAACAGCCTCCCAGGACGCAAACAGTTGCTCGGTCCCGACGTCGTCGCCGTCCATGGCTGCCTGCAGGACCGGCTTGCACGCTCTGTCGACTTCATCGATGAAGCCTCCGTTGTTGAGTGTCGCCACGACCGCGAGGCTCCAGACGTAGTTGCTGGGAAAGTACATGAACATCGGTATCTGCCTAACGGTTGGGTGGGAGCGGCGGCCGGCCGGCCTTAATGCGATCGGACATGTACTTGGCGCCCGCCGACGAGGTGAATCCACCGTCGACCGGGATCTCCGCGCCAGAGATGTATGCGGCCTCGTCCGAGATCAGGAAGGCGACCATGGACGCGACCTCGTTCGAGGACCCCATCCTCTCGAGTGGCGTCATGTCGAGCTGCGCGCCGCGCATCGCTTCGGGAGCCCCTGCCGTCATGAGCGTCTCGATGAAGCCGGGATGGACGATATTGACGCGGATGCCGCGTGAACCGTACTCGGTCGCGGCCACGTGAGTCAGACCTCTGAGCGCCCATTTCGACGTCGTGTATGCCACGGGATAGTGGCCGGTCAGCCCGGCCGAGGAGCCGATGTTCACGATGGAAGATCCTTCGCCCATAAGTGGAGCCAGGGCTTGGATGCCGAGCATGGCGCCCGTGACGTTCACTCGGAGGACGCGCTCCCAGTCGCCCAGCAGTGTCTCGCCGAGCCGAGTGCGATGGGTGATGCCGGCGTTGTTGACCAGCCCCTTCAGCGTCCGTCCTGCGAGTCGTTGCGCGACGGTGGCAGTGAGCGTCGACCACTGCTCTTCGCTGGTGACATCCAGCTGGTGGTACTGCACCGACGGATTCGAGTAGCTCGGCCCTTCGGCCTGAAGGTCGGTGGCGATGACGAGTGCGCCGTTCTCGGCGAGCAATTCGACCTCGGCCATGCCCTGACCACCGGAGGCGCCGGTGACGACGATCACCCGATCGGCGAGTCCGCGCCCCGTCATGTGTCGGCTCCGGTACGGGTCCGTCTACGAGAGCGAGGTCGCGCCCGGAGCACCTCCGGCGCTGTGATGGATCGGCCGACGATCGATATCAACTCACCTATTCCCTCGACTGTCATCCGCACTTCGTCACCCTCTCGCAGAGGCGGTGGGAGAAGTTCGCCGGATCGGCCCCAGAGCTCTGCGAGGCATCCGCCGTTCCCGATGGTCCCTGACCCGAGCACGTCGCCGGCGACAACGCGCGAATTGCGCGAGGCGTACGCGACCAGCTCAGGCACTGTCCACCCCATGTTCGAGACCAGATCCTCGCCGACAAGCTCGTCATTGACCCGCACCTCCGCGCGGATCGCGAGGAAGCCATCGGCGTCCAGAAACGGTGCGAACTCGTCTGCGGTCACGATCCACGGCCCGAGGCTGGTCCCGAAATCCTTGCCCTTCGCGGGACCGAGCCTGACTTTCATCTCCCGTGACTGGAGGTCCCGAGCGGACCAGTCGTTCATGATCGTGTACCCGAAGATCGCTTGAGCCGCCTCGTACACGGACAGATTCGCGCCGCCGTCTCCTCCAACGATCGCCGCGATCTCAAGTTCGAAGTCGAGTCGCTCCGTCACCGGAGGCAGAACCGGCTCGTCGGGACCGAAAACCGTGTGCGGATTCGTGAAGTAGAAGGTCGGGGCCTCGTACCACTCCGCGACCACCTCGCTCTTCCCATCGACGGAGGCGCTCACGCCCTCGACGTGCTCCTCGAAGGCGACGAAGTCTCGGATGGTGCCGGGCACGATCGGCGCAAGCAGGCGCACCTTCGCCAAACTCACGGCAGCGGTTGTTCCGACCTCCGAGGCCAGCCTCCGCGCAAGTGGCAGCCCGCCGCGGAGTGTCTCCGCGACGGTGAGTCCGCCTGGGAAGGCAACGACTCGGTCCTTGACCACGAAGCCCTCGCCGATGGCCCCATCAACGATCCATCGAGCGATGCGCATGTGCGCCCTCCTCCGATCCGATCAGAGTCACAGCATGGCCGAGGGATTGACGGGAGCGCCGACAGCACCCGTGATAACCAGCGGCGGAGCGACGAGCTGAAACTCGTAGCGCCCCTCCACCGCACACACCTCGGCAAGTCGATCAAGGTCCCACATCTCGCCCACGGTCAGGCCCATATTCGGGATGACGACCTGGTGCAGCGGCTGGAACGACGGCGAGATGAACTCGTTGGGGCGCACCTCGAATCCCCACGTATCCGTTGCAACCGCGGCGATCTCCTTGCGATGCAGCCAACCCGCGGCGGTGAAGGAGAGGCCGGGAGCGTCGCCCCCCGCGTAGTCCCTCCATCCGTCGCGCCGGGCGCGAGTGAGCTGCCCGGTGCGGACGAGCAGAATGTCTCCACGTCCGACCTCGCTCGTCGGGCCCTGAGCCGCGATGCACGAATCGAGATCCTCGCTTGTGATCGCGTAGCCGTCCGACAGTTCGCCGGATTCGTGTTCGAGGTGCCGACCCAAGTCCAGGAGCACACCGCGCGACACGATCACGTCGGCGAGGTGCTCGATGCCCGTCACCAGGTCGCCTTCGCTCGTGACGACGTCCCCGGCATGACGGCCGTTCCACGCGATGCCATGGTCGAAGATGTGACCGAGTCCGTCCCACTGCGTCGAGCACTGCAGAGGCATCGTGATCACGTCGTCCGCGCCGCCGAATCCGTGCGGGAACCCTTGGTTCCCGCGCTCCGCATCCGTGCCGGTGTCCGTCATCGTGTGAACTGGATTGGTGCGTCGACGCCAACCCTTCTGCGGGCCGTTCGTGTCGAACCGCTGGGACAGGGAGATCACGGTTCCGGTGCGCACGAGGTGAGCGGCTTCGATCCTTTTCGCGACGTCGATGAAGTTCAGTGTTCCCCGAACGTCATCCTCACCCCAGCGCCCCCAGTTTCGGTACGCGCCCGCAGCTCGAGCGATCTCCCCCTCGGGATCGGTCACGTCGAGATCCTCGGGCCGTTCTGCTGCAGACGGCACGCCCTGCTCCAATGCATTTCTCGATGCGTCGTTCACCCGCGCCCCTGTACGGCGTACGGGTTCAGCAGCGCATCCTTGATCTCGTCCGGAACGCCCTCCTCCGTCGCGCTCGGCCCGTCAGCCGCCGGGAAGGATTCGGTCATGGACATCGGCATCGCGCTGTTCCGATAGAGGTTGCTCGACCCCAGAGAGGGCTTCCAGGTGTTGGCCTCCCAGTCCGGCACGTAGTTGCGGTAGCCACCGGTGTTGAGTTCGATGCGCAGACTGGAAGGTTCCCTGTAATAGAGGAACGTCTGCTCCCCGATCCCGTGGATCGATGGACCGTATTCGATCGGGTACCCGTTCTCCATCAGGACGTCGGCCGCGATCAGGAGCTCCTCCCGGGTGTCCACCCAGAAGGCATAGTGGTTGATCCGTCCACCCCGGGTGGAGCCGTCGAGAACGACGCCGAGGTCGTGAGACTTCTCGTTGGTGGTCAGCACCGAGAACACTGAGATCGGCGCTTCGTCGAGGATGGTCTTAGCCATGATCCGGAACCCGAGGACCTCGTGGTACCAGGCAGCGAACGCGTCGACGTCGCTGGCGGCGATGGTGACGTGGTCGAGCTGTCGGGGAGCTCCGGCCACCCTGCTGCGCTTCTCCGGCCGGTCGGGAAAGATCGAGGCCATCTGAGGTTCTGCTCGATGGTGCTCGACATCCCAGTGCAGGGTCATGCTGTGGCCCCACGGTCCGACGAATCGGTAGGCACGCCCGATCGTGTTGCCGTTGAACCATTCGCCCTCGACGCCGGCTGCCTCGATGCGCTTCGCCGCCTCCTCCAGTGCCTCGGGGCTGGAGGTGCGCCATGCCATGGTCTTCAGGGACGGCTCGTCGCCAGGAGCGACGACGACGGAATAGCGGTAGTAGTCCCCCCAGCACCGCAGGTAGACGACGCCGTCAATCCGATCGACGACGGTCAGGCCGACGTGCTCTTCGTAGAACTTCACTGATGCGTCGACGTCCGGCGATGTAATCGTCACGTACGAGAGGTGGGAGAGCAGGTTCATCATGGTTCCTTCTTGTCTGTTGAAAGCTCGGATCGAAAAGGGCGGTTCACGCTACGGCCGACGCGCCACTCCTCGACTCGAACTCCGCCTCCGTGACATCGATCTCATCGAGCTGCTTGAGGATCTCGCCAGGCGTGGTTTCGCCGATCATCTTCTGCAGGAACGGGCTGTGGTCGAAGATCAGGTCGCGAATCGGACGAATCGGGGCTGGGATGTGGTGGAATATCTTCCCGAGTCGGTAGGCCGTGTCGACCTGGAATGCAGTGTGGGGCCTTCGCGGGGCCTCGTAGGCATCGAGCGCGGCAGCAAGTGCCGCAGGATCCGAGATGTCGACCCCTGCGATCCGCCTGCCCAGGAAGTAGCCGTCTTCGATCGACATCCCCGCGCCGTAGGCGGCATACGGCGATGTCGGGTGTGCGGCGTCGCCGACGAGTGTGGCCCGCCCCTTCGACCACTTCTCGAGCGGCGGACGGTCGCGAATCGGCCAGCGCTGAAGGTGCGCAGGGTCGGTCGCCGCGATCAGCTCGGGGAGCGGGGACGCGAACCCCTCCGCCATCTTCGTCGCGGTCGCGTTGAGGTCCCCGGTGAATTCTTTCGAGGAGTCGTATGCACCGAGCACCCACCACTGATATCCGGCTCGACCCTCGTGACGGATGGACGTCCAGCTGCCCTGGATGGTGCGCGTGTGCGAGACGATACAGCGTCCAGTCGGCACGTCTGGGAGCTCATCGAAAGTGAACCCTCCGATGATGTGCAGGTTGTGCTCGCGTTTTGGTTGCTCGCCCCAGAGGGTGCGGCGCACAAGGGAATCGATACCGTCGGCGCCGACAAGGAGGTCGGCTTCAATGGTGGTGCCGTCCGTGAGTCGCAGCCGGACGCCGCTGTCATTCTGGTCGAAGGACTGGACCGGAGTGTTGGTGCGGAGGATGCCGTCGGGGATCGCCTGCAGCATCCGGCTGTACAGCTGCGGGCGGAGCATTCCGATGAAGCCGCCGCCGTACTGGTCGATGACCTCTTGCGGGAGACGGACGACCGCGCGGACTCGCCCGGACGCGCTTCGAAACTCCGACTGGCACGGCGCTCCCAGGTCCCTCGTGTCGACGCCGATCAGCCCCAGCGCCTTGATGGGCGGCGGCCAGAGGTTGAGGATGTTGCCCGCCGGGCGCGCGGCCGGGTAGCGCTCCAACAGCACGACGTCATGCTCGGTTTGTGCGATGGAGAGTGCTGCGGCCATTCCCGCCGGTCCCGCGCCCAAGACGACTACGCGTCCCTTTTTTGCCATGTTGTCCTCCTCATTGAGTGGCGTGATGTGTCGAAAAGAGTCAGAGCTCGATTTCGTTCATGACCGGCTCGCCGGCGAGCGCACCGTCGAGGCCGGCAAGGAATTGTCGGGTGTGGTCGTGGCTCATGTGGGCCTCGAGCGCCGCACGATTTTTCCAGACCTCAGTGCTGACGATCGCGTCGTCGTCAAGCGACGCGGTGAAGGCGTAATAGACGCACCCCTCGTCCGCTCGAGTCGCTTCAACCATGTCGTGGACCGAGGCGATGACGTGATCGCGCGCACCTTCAGCCGGTAGAGCGCTGCCGGTAATGAGAAGCATGAAGTCTCCTGACATCCTTGTCACGCCAAAAGCGTAGTGTGCGCTACGTTTCTACATGCACATGACACAATGTGTCAAGAGCCGAAGGAGCGACCACGAGTACGACAGTCCGTCCCCCCTTGCAGAAGCGGAGCCGCCAGGCGTGGGCGCGCGTTCTCGACGTCGGAGTCCAGCTTCTTTCGGAACGCGGATACGACGGCTTCACGATCAACGCGATCTGTGAGGCGGCCGGAGTCGCTCCTCGATTTCTCTACGACCGAGTCGACGGGAAGGACGACCTGTTCCTTGCCGTCTACGAGCACGGCTTGAGCCGCGTGCGCGCAGGCCGATCCGAACTGGAGCGCGAAGAGCGATGGTCGGCGCTAGCGCCGCACGAACTGGTATCAGCCGCCGTTCGTGAGATCGGTGCGCGGTTCCGGAATAACGCGGCATTCCTGCGAGCAGTGGTTCTGATCTCGAGTTCCAACACCGAGGTGGCAACGCGCGGTTCCGCCTACCGGGCCGAGGACGAGCGGCAGTTCGTTCGGCTTCTGGCCCGTATCGAGAATGAGATCTCCTGGGAGGACCCCGCAGCCGCCATGCGCTATTGCTTCGACACGGCCTTCTCAGCCTGGGTGGTCAGGGTCGCGTACGGTGCAGGATTCTCATCGCTCGATCTCGACGACGAGGCATTCGACCTGCGGCTCCAGCAGCTGTCGGTCCGCTACCTGCTCGGCTGAGGGCCCGGAGGCGCGGTTGGGGACGCCGAGCTCGCGGGCGACCTGCGAGAACAGGCGGTCGCTGATCGGGCCAACTCGATCGCACCAAGCCGCAGCTCCCGAGGAACCGCCTAGCCGCAAGGACCGACTTCCCGGAAAAAACAAGCCCGATGCTAAGTGTCCGAACAAGCGGGAACACCAAGGGACCACGCACAGATCAGGCAGAAGGATGGACGGGGACAGAGTAGGAGGCGAAAAGAGAGAGTAAGAGGCGAATGCACGCAGGCACTTAAGTGGAACCGCCTGCGCCAGCGCCGGTTTCATAGAGCTCCCGGTCAACCTGGTTGCCTTCATCACACCGGCCTCAACCCCGAAGGAGGCCTCTGGACACGATCAGCCTGGGCCGGCCACAGCTGACACGCCCAAACCATCCACTCTTTTTGGCCTATAAGCCCCAAATGTAGTCAGACGCCCGATCCTGGGACAGCAAAAACCCCCGGATCCCTTGTAAACAGCGGGATCGCGGGGGCTTGCACGTGGCGGTACCGGTGGGATTTGAACCCACGGTGGGCTTTCACCCACACAACTTTTCGAGAGTTGCACCTTCGGCCGCTCGGACACGGTACCGCGGACCATCGTACGCGATCCGGACCGACGTCTCCAATCGGCGGCCACCGTCCGCTGCCACCGTCCGCTGCCACCGTCGGCCGAGGCCGGCGTGCGGGCTGGGGCGCTCTGCCGCACCCGCCCGCACTCGGGTACTCTGCCGTGCATGAGAGCTCTCCGCCGCATCCTCTCCGCCGCGGCCGGCCTCGTCGTCGGGGCCGCGGTCGCCCTCCTGGGGTGGCAGCGCGTGCGCGCCAAGCAGGCAGCGGTCGCCGAAGGGCGCGTGCGGCTCAACGAGCTGTTGCCCGTCCATTCGAAGTGGTGGCGGGATGCGGCCAAGGATCCCGGCGAGCTGCTGTACGTGGCGATCGGTGACAGTGCGGCGCAGGGGATCGGCGCATCCGCCCCGAAGAACAGCTACGTCGGTGTGATCGCGGACCACCTGCGTGCGGTGACGGGGCGGTCGGTGCGCGTCGTCAATCTGTCGGTCTCCGGCGCGACGGTGGCCCTCGCGGTCGCCGACCAGCTGCCGCGCATCGCGGCACTGGAGCCGGACATCGTCACCGTGTCCATCGGCGCGAACGACATCGCGGCTTTCGATCCGGCACTCTTCCGGGTGGGGCTGCGGGCCGTCTTCGCGGCGGTCCCCGAGCACGCCATCGTCGCCGACCTGCCCTACTTCTACCTGCCGCGGAACGAGCGGCTCGTCGCAGAGGGCAACCGCATCCTCCGTGAGGAAGCCGCCGCCCGCGGACTCGAGGTCGCGCCCCTCCACGCCACCATGCGGCGGCAGGGGCTGCGCGGCGCCCTCACGCAGTTCGCCGAGGATCTCTTCCACCCGAACGACCACGGCTACCGGGTGTGGGCGTCGGCATTCCTTCCTGCGGTGACCGCGCGGGCGCGGGAGCTGTATCCGCGGGACGGCCGCGCATCCACCGTCCCTGCAGACCGCCGGACCGTCAGCGCGTGACCTCCGCCGGGGCGAGGTGGGTGAGGAGCCGGTCCCAGGCCGGCACGATCGCGAGGTGACCGACGCCGGGCACCACTTCGAGTTCCGCATCCGGCAGGGCGCGCTGATACCACGACCCGTGGGCCACGCCGGCGAGCGCATCCGCCTGGCCTGAGACGATGAGCGTCTTGGCCTTCACCTCCGCCGGGTCGAAGCCCCAGGGACGTGCGGTGTAGCTCAGGATGTCCGCGGCCACGCCACGGGCGCCCTGACGGAAAGCGTCCATCAGCATGCGGCCCAGGCGGTCGCGGACGCCGCGACGCGCCAGCGCCTGCTCATCCACCGCCCCGAGTCCGATGAACTCGACGGGGACCTCGTCGGGCTGGGTGGCCGCCCTGACCGCATCCGCCTGACCCTGCAGCATCCCGCTGAGGCGGTCGATCGCCTCGTCGGGGGCGAGTGCGCCCAGCTGGTCCGAGATCGCCTGCAGCTGCGGGTCGATCCACGGTACGGCTTCGTTCGGAGCGGGCGTTCCGACGATGGCGACCCGGTCGACGAGCTGCGGATGGCGCGCAGCGAACGCGAGGGCAACGCGACCTCCGGCGGACCACCCGACGATGCCGACCGTGCGCGGGCGGCTGACGCCGATCACCGACTCGGCGAGCACGACGGAGCGCACGTACTCCGCGATGTCGTCCGCCGCCTGCGTGATGCTGGGCCAGGTGCCGTGCGGCCAGGGATCGCTGGAGCCGTAACCCGGCCGGTCGAGCGAGACGACGTGCGCCCGGCTCGTGGTCGAGGCGTCCGGATCGGGGTCGAAGCCGGAGGCGCCGGGAGCCGGGTGGCAGAAGATCACGAGTCGCTCGGCGTCGGCATCGCCGAAGCCGGTGAGTCCGACGACGCGGCCGGAGCGGAGGGTGAAGGTGCGAGCAGCCATGCGGCCCATTGTGCACTCGGGCACCGACATTGGGGAGGTGCCGCGAGACCACGCATGGCGGGCGCCGCCGCCCGCGCGCGACCCGGAAGAAGTGCTCACCGCGTCGCGATCGCGGGAGATATCCACAGGTCGCCGCGATCCTTCCGGCGATGACGGTGGCCGGCCGTAGTGTTGAGCCCGATCGAGGAGGTGCCGTGCCGAAGGCGTCCATCAACTACCGCTGCTCCGAATGCGGCTGGTCCACGGCCAAGTGGGTCGGCCGCTGCCCGGACTGCGAGGCCTGGGGAACAGTCGCCGAGACCGCGCAGCCGACCGGCGTGCTCCGGGCGATCAAGCCGGTGACGATCGCGGCCGGGCGGGAGGCACGCTCGATCACCGGCATCCGGGCCGACAACGCTCACCGACGGCCGAGCGGCATCGGGGAGTTCGACCGCGTGCTCGGCGGCGGGATCGTGCCAGGCGCGGCGATCCTGCTCAGCGGCGAGCCGGGGGTCGGCAAGTCGACGCTGCTGCTCGAGGTCGCCTCCCGAGCGGCCCAGGCCAACAGGCGGGTGCTGTACGTGAGCGCCGAAGAGTCGGTGAGCCAGGTGAGGATGCGCGCCGAGCGCACCGACGCCGTCCACGACGAGCTGTTCCTGGCCTCCGAGACCGACCTGGCGACGATCATCGCGCAGATCGATGCGGTCGACCCGGCTCTCGTCATCGTGGACTCGGTCCAGACCGTGTCCAACGGATCCACCGACGGCATCGCCGGCGGCCCCAGCCAGGTCCGCGAGGTGGCGAGCGCGCTCATCCGGATCGCGAAAGAACGGGACCTGCCCGTGGTGATCGTCGGCCACGTCACGAAGGACGGCTCGATCGCCGGTCCCCGCCTGCTGGAGCACCTCGTGGATGTGGTGTGCCAGTTCGAGGGCGACCGGCAGACCGCTCTGCGTTTCATCCGCGCACTGAAGAACCGCTTCGGCCCCACCGACGAGGTCGGCTGCTTCGAGATGACCGGCGAGGGCATCGCCGAGGTTCCCGATCCGAGCGGGCTCTTCCTCAGCCGCAACACCACACCCGTCTCCGGGACCTGCGTGACGGTCGCGATGGAAGGCCGGCGGCCGTTGCCCGTCGAGGTGCAGGCGCTCGTGGTGGCGACGACGGCGCCCAATCCGCGCCGGGTCACGAACGGCGTGGATGCGTCCCGCGTCGCGATGCTGCTGGCCGTCCTCGAACGGCGCGCCGGCATCCGCCTCGGCGACAAGGACGTCTACGTGTCGACGGTCGGCGGAGTCCGGCTGTCCGAGCCCGGCGCCGACCTCGCCATCGCGCTCGCGATCGCCTCCGCGGCGAGCGACCGTGCCATCCCGCACACCCTCGCCGCCTTCGGCGAGATCAGCCTCGCCGGCGAGATCCGTCCCGTCGTCAGCGGAAAGCAGCGCACGGCGGAAGCCGCGCGTCTCGGCTTCGCCACACGCGTCGACGACCGCAGCGCATCGATCCGCGAAGCCCTCCGTCTCGCGTTCACCGCTGCATCGACGGATCGTGAGCGCGAACTCGACGCTGCCTTCTGACCTCGTCGAACACGCGCGGCGTCACTTCAGGATGAACTGCTTCGTCTGCGCGCTCGTGATCCCCGAGACCGTCGTCTCGAGGTGATACGAGGCGCCCGCCGCCGGGACCTGCTCGCGCTTCGCCTGGCACGTCGACGGGTCTGAGCGCGTCCGGTCCCAGGTGATCGGCACCTTCGACGAGATGGTCTTGGCAGGCTGGAGCAGCACCACCGCATCCACCTTGCCGGTCTGGCAGTCCGTCGACTTCCAGTAGACCTCGGCACCGCTCGTGATGGTGAACACCTGCTGCGCCGTCCCGGCGTCGATGGTGCAGGCCTTCGACCCCGTATTGGTCAGCGCCACGGACAGCTGCGGCAGCTCACCTGCCGCGTAGACGTCCTTGTCCGTGACCGCCTCCACGGTGATGTCGGCGGGCTTGCACGGCTGGCCGTCGGCAGAGGCGCTCGTGGTCGGGATGCTCGTCGCCGCGGCATGCGGAGCGGTCGTCGCCGCCGCCGTCGGAGAGCTCGTACTGCCCGCACCCGAACGATGATCGGCCGGCTCGCCGCTCGAGGAACCGGGCCGGACGACGATGAGGACGATGACGGCCACCACGGCGATCACACCGAGAAGGACGACGAGCCGGCGACGCCAGTAGACGCTGCTCGGCTGCGGGCCGACCGGGCGCTTGATCGTCGACATGCCCGCACTATAACGACGGCGTGGCGATGCGCCCGTCAGGCGCGCCCGGCCTTCAGCGAGTGCCCGCCAGGTGCTTCAGCATCCGCGTGTTCCCGAGGGTGTTGGGTTTCACCCGCGCGAGGTCCAGGAACTCCGCCACACCTTCGTCGTTCGAGCGCACCAGCTCCGCGTAGAGCTGAGGGTCGACGGCTTCCGCGCCCATGTCCTCGAACCCGTTCCGCTCGAAGAAGCCCACCTCGAAGGTCAGGCAGAACAGCCGGTCGAGGCCGAGCTCGCGCGCATCCTCCTCCAGCCGGGCCAGGAGGGCGTGGCCGACGCCCCGCCCGAGCCAGCCCTCGGAGACGGCGAGAGTGCGCACCTCGCCCAGGTCCTTCCACATCACGTGCAGCGCGCCGCAGCCGATCAGGCGGCCCTCGGCGTCCTCGGCCACACGGAACTCCTGCACCGCCTCGTAGAAGGTCACCGTCTCCTTGCCGAGCAGGATGCGTCGCTGCACGAGCGGCCCGACGAGTTCCTGGATGCCCTGGACGTCATCCGTCCGCGCCCGCCGGATGCTGAACCCTGGTCCGCTGTCGCTCACCATTCCACCCTACCGATCGCCGGCCCTCCCCCGGCGCGGCCTGGCGCCCGAGAGAGGCGGCCCGCGTCCGGACGCCGACCCCACAGATGCCGAAAGGGCCGGCCTCCGAAGAGACCGGCCCGATGCAACGGTACGTCAGCTGTTGGCAGCGAGATCCGGAGACGCCGGACCGGTTCCGATCGCAGCCGTCGAGTTGATCCCGGCGCCGATGGGCTCCTGGCGGGCGGTCGTCGTGAAGACGAAATCGCCGTCGGTGAAGTCGACGTGGACGTGGTCGCCGGAGTTCAGCTCGCCGTGCAGGATCTTCTCGCTCAGCCGGTCCTCGATCTCGTGCTGGACCGCGCGGCGCAGCGGACGGGCGCCGAGTGTCGGGTCGAACCCGACATCGATCAGCCGCTCCTTGGCCGGGACGGTCAGTTCGATGGTCATGTCGCGGTCGAGCAGGCGGGTCGAGAGGCGCTTGATGAACAGATCGACGATCTGCAGCAGCTCCTTCTTGTCCAGCTGCGGGAACACGATGATCTCGTCGACGCGGTTCAGGAACTCGGGCTTGAAGTTCTTCTTCAGCTCCTCGTAGACCTTGCCGCGCATCCGGTCGTAGCCGGTCTGCGTGTCGCCCTCGATCTGGAACCCGACGGGGCCGCCGGAGATGTCCTTCGTGCCGAGGTTGGTGGTCATGATGATCACCGTGTTCTTGAAGTCGACGACGCGTCCCTGGCCATCCGTCAGGCGTCCCTCCTCCAGGATCTGGAGCAGCGAGTTGAAGATGTCCGGGTGCGCCTTCTCGATCTCGTCGAACAGCACGACACTGAACGGCTTGCGGCGGACCTTCTCGGTGAGCTGGCCGCCCTCCTCGAAGCCGACGAAGCCGGGAGGGGCGCCGAACAGCCGCGAGACGGTATGCTTCTCGCCGTACTCCGACATGTCGAGCGAGATCATCGCCGACTCGTCGTCGAACAGGAACTCCGCGAGCGCCTTGGCCAGCTCCGTCTTACCGACACCGGTCGGGCCGGCGAAGATGAACGAGCCGGAGGGACGCTTCGGGTCCTTCAGGCCGGCGCGGGTGCGGCGGATCGTCTTGGAGAGCGCCGAGATGGCCTCCTCCTGGCCGATGACGCGCTGGTGCAGGGCCTTCTCCATGTAGACGAGCCGTGCCGACTCCTCCTCGGTGAGCTTGAACACCGGGATGCCGGTCGCCTGCGCGAGCACCTCGGCGATCAGGCCCTCGTCGACCTCAGCCGTGGTCTTGACCTCGCCCGAACGCCACTGCTTCTCGAGGCGCAGCCGCTCGCCGAGGAGGTTCTTCTCCTCGTCGCGCAGGCTGGCGGCCTTCTCGAAGTCCTGGTCCTCGATCGCGGCTTCCTTCTGCGAGCGGACGGCGGCGATCTTGTCGTCGAACTCCCGCAGCTCCGGCGGAGCCGACAGGATCGACAGGCGCAGGCGGGCGCCGGCCTCGTCGATCAGGTCGATGGCCTTGTCCGGCAGGAAGCGGTCCTGGATGTAGCGGTCGGCGAGGTTCGCCGCGGCGACGATGGCGCCGTCGGTGATGGACACCTTGTGGTGCGCCTCGTAGCGGTCGCGCAGCCCCTTCAGGATGTTGATGGCGTGGGGCAGGGACGGCTCCGCCACCTGGATGGGCTGGAAGCGGCGCTCGAGCGCGGCATCCTTCTCGAAGTGCTTGCGGTACTCGTCGAGCGTGGTCGCGCCGATGGTCTGCAGTTCACCACGGGCCAGGAGCGGCTTGAGGATGCTGGCCGCGTCGATCGCGCCTTCAGCGGCACCGGCGCCGACGAGCGTGTGGATCTCGTCGATGAAGGTGATGATGTCGCCGCGGGTGCGGATCTCCTTGGTGACCTTCTTCAGGCGCTCCTCGAAGTCGCCGCGATACCGGGATCCGGCGATGAGGGAGCCGAGGTCGAGCGTGTAGAGCTGCTTGTCCTTCAGCGTCTCGGGGACGTCGCCCCGGACGATCGCCTGGGCGAGCCCCTCGACGACGGCCGTCTTCCCGACGCCCGGCTCGCCGATCAGCACGGGGTTGTTCTTGGAGCGGCGCGACAGGATCTGCATGACGCGCTCGATCTCCTTCTCGCGTCCGATCACCGGGTCGAGCTTGTTGTCGCGCGCGGCCTGGGTGAGATTGCGGCCGAACTGGTCGAGGATCTGGCTACCGGCCTGCGCGGTGGTCTGATCGTTGCCTCCGACCTGGACCTGCTCCTTGCCCTGGTAGCCGGAGAGGAGCTGGATGACCTGCTGGCGCACACGATTGAGGTCGGCGCCCAGCTTCACGAGCACCTGGGCTGCGACGCCCTCGCCCTCGCGGATGAGGCCGAGCAGGATGTGCTCGGTGCCGATGTAGTTGTGGCCGAGCTGGAGGGCCTCGCGCAGGCTCAGCTCCAGCACCTTCTTGGCGCGCGGAGTGAACGGGATGTGCCCGGTCGGCTGCTGCTGGCCCTGGCCGATGATGTCCTGGACCTGCTCGCGGACGGCGTCCAGCGAGATGCCGAGCGACTCGAGCGCCTTCGCGGCGACGCCCTCGCCCTCGTGGATCAGGCCGAGCAGGATGTGCTCCGTCCCGATGTAGTTGTGGTTGAGCATCTTGGCCTCTTCCTGGGCCAAGACGACGACCCGGCGGGCTCGGTCGGTGAATCTCTCGAACATGTCAACTCCTCGTTCGACACCGTTGCAGGTTCGGCGTCGATACATCGAGAGTAACCACCGGTTCCGGCTCGTGTGGGCCTGTTCGCCGTAGGCGTGACGTGTCGTCGCGGTCCGACGCCCGGGAGCCGGCTCAGCGCTGGCGGGCCGGCTCAGCGCTGCCGGGGGCGGGCTCAGCCCTGGCGGGCGGGCAGCGTGAGCGTCGCGTCCGGCAGGACGACCGAAACCTGCGCGGTCTTCGTGATCCGGCCGGGCGTCGTGAACACCGTGGTGTGCGGCACGTAGTCGCGGGTGCAGATGCCGCCCGGCGCCGGGGCGGGCGTCGCGGTGATCCTGTCGTCCCCCGTCGCGGCGATGCTCGCGATCGTCGGCGGGCAGGAGGAGCTGCCGTAGAGGACGATGGCGACTTGGGCGCCGTCCTTCAACCAGGCGGCCCAGGATGCGCCTCCCGCACTGCTCGCCGGTGGCCGGACACCCTTCGGCTCGCCGGCGTAGTCCGTGACCGGCTTGCCCGGCGCAGCGGTGCATCCGGCGAGCGCGACGACGACGGCGAGGGCGGCGACGGCGGGCAGGAGTCGGGTCACGGGGCGGGGCACGGGACCATTCTAGGAAGCACCGCTCCGAGCCGGCCGGCCCACGCCTAGGATGCCGGTATGAGCAACCTGGAGCGCGATCCCGCCGAGCTGCTGGCGTCGTCCGCCGTGCTCACGGACACGCGTGTGGAGATCCTCGAACCGAGGGATGTCCCCCTCGGCGGACCCCGGGCGATGTCCGTCCGCCGCACGCTCCCGCAGCGCCGCCGGTCGCTCATCGGCGGCTGGTGCTTCATCGACCATTACGGCCCGGACGACGTGTCGGTGACCGGCGGGATGCGCGTCCCGCCGCATCCGCACACCGGCCTGCAGACGGTCAGCTGGCTCTTCGAGGGCGAGATCGACCATCGCGACAGCGTCGGGAGTCACGCGCTGGTCCGGCCGGGCGAGCTCAACCTGATGACCGCCGGCCGCGGCATCAGCCACTCGGAGGTCTCGACGGCGGAGACGACGCGGTTGCACGGCGTCCAGCTGTGGGTCGCGCTGCCGTCCGCCTCCCGGGAGGTGGCGCCCTTCTTCGAGCACCACTCGCCTGTCCCGGGCAGCATCGGCGCGGCGACCGTGAAGACGTTCGTCGGGTCGCTGGCCGGCAGCGGTACAGCTGCGACCGTGTTCTCGCCGCTCGTCGGGGCGGAGATCCTGGTTCCTGCAAGGACGACCATCGAGCTGCCGCTGGAATTGTCGTTCGAGCACGGCATCCTGGTCGACTCCGGCGATGTGACGGTGGAGGGCACGGACGTGCCGGTGTCGCACCTCGCCTACCTCTGTCCCGGGCGGGAGTCCGTCACCGTGCACGCCGGGTCTCCGGCACGACTGGTGCTGCTCGGGGGTGAGCCGCTCGGCGAGCAGATCGTCATGTGGTGGAACTTCATCGGCCGCACGCACGACGAGATCGTCGCGTCGCGTGCGGAGTGGCAGAGCGAGGTCATCGCCGGCGCCGATCCGGCAGGGCGATTCGGCACGGTCGCCGGCTACGACGGGGCGCCGCTGCCCGCGCCCGAGCTGCCGACGGTGCGTCTCCGCCCTCGCGGCTGAAATATTTGCCAGAACTCGCGTCATAAATCGGCGGTCTGTCCGTCTCTCTGTCGGAAGCGGGACCCGAAGCCCCTTCCGGCCCAGCTTCCCGGCGTTGCCGCGCGAGGCGGAGGCCCGACATCCACCCGAAGGAAATCCCGAACAATGGCGCACGCCTCCACCCGAAAGGGCCGCGCTCTCCGCGCGGCCGCCGTCACCCTGCCCGCCCTGGCTCTCACGCTCGGAGGCGGCCTGATCGCCGCATCCCCGGCGCTCGCCGCCACATCGTCCACCGTGAACCCCCTGGCCGCTTACACCGACTGGAACGTCGTCTCGTTCGGCGACACGACCATCCACGCCGAAAGCGAAGGCCCGGTCGCCACGGCAGGAACGCTGACGTTCACCGGCACCAACGTCTCCTTCAGCGCCGCGACGCCGACCGCCCTGCTGACCGGGGGACGCGTGGACTTCGCCGCCTCCAGCGGCACGCTTCGCGTCAACAGCAGCGGCGCGATCCGGATCGGCGACCTCAGCAACGCGGACGCGCTGGACGTGGACCAGAACAACGCCATGGTCAACACGCAGGTGGTCGCCGCCGGTGCAGGCTACGGCAGCACCCCGGCGATCGCATCGAGCCACCGGCAGACGTCGTCCGTGGCCGCCCCGGGTCTGTTCGCGTCGACCTTCTCCCCGGCGAAGGCGGTCGCCGCAAGCGCCCAGGTCGCCGCCGCCGCAACGGCCGGCTGCGGTACGGGCCACGTCATCGACCCGGCGATCGCGTACGGCAGCGCGAACGTGAACCTCACTCCCGGAGTGAACTTCTGGAACCTGACGGCCGCCCAGCTGTCGTCCATCTCCTCCATCACCTTCGGCGGTTCCGTGGCGCCGAGCCCGGACAATCCGCTCATCGTGAATGTGACCGGGTCCACCCCCGTCACGCTCTCACTGACGATGGCCGGCGCGCGCGACCCGCACGGCATCCTGTTCAACCTCCCGGACGTGACCTCGATCACGCAGGGCGGCGACTCCATCGACGGCTCGATCCTCGCCCCCCACGCCCAGTACACCAAGACCAGCGCCAACCTGCAGGGCACCGCGGTCGTCGCTTCGGCCGAGCTCGGCGGGTCGGAGGAGCACTACTTCCCCTTCACCGGGCACATCGACACCTGCACGCAGGGTGACACGGTGCCCAGCGAGCCGAGCACGGGGTCGGACACGCCGAGCACGCCGACGGACCCGACGACGCCGACCACCCCGACCACGCCGACGACCCCGACCACGCCGACGACCCCGACGACCCCGGCCGGCTCCACGCTCCCGGCCTCGTCGACGACCACGCCGGTGCCGGCGGCGACGGTTTCCGGCACGACCCCCTTCGCGGCGCTCGTGAACACGGGCGGCGCCGTCGTGATGTCGAGCCCGGCCTCAGCCTGGGCGATCATCGCAGGCGCCGGTGCGCTCCTGCTCGCCGCGACGATCATTCTGGTACTGCGTCGCCGTCTCCGGAACGGTCGCGCCTGACCTCTCGGAAGGTGCCTCGCGGTCGGTGCGGCCATGCCCTGTTTTCCGGGCATGGCCGCACTTCTGCGTCGTCGACCCCGAGAACGGGACGGACTCGTTCTGCACAGTCAGCCGGCGGGACGATCTCTCCACAGATTCCCTCCGGTATCGCGCCGAGACGGTGAAGCACCGGGAGAATGGACTCACCATGCATGCAAACCGCTAGGTTTTTCATGCACTCAACGCTAGGCTGACGATATGGGAGTTACCGTGCAAGTACGAGATCTGGATCCGGCGGTCAATGACCGCCTCAAGGGGGCTGCGGCAGCCAAAGGGTTGTCCTACTCCGAATATCTGCGACGGGAGTTGACCCGTATCGCAGAGAAGCTTCGCATCGAAGAACGCTGGCGCGAGGTGACGGCAGCGCACCGGCTGCAAGCCGAGGGCCAAGCGATCACAGCAGTGTTCGATCGCCCTCGTCTCGACATCCCGATGGATGAGGTCGTGCAGGGCATTCGAGAAGATCGGGACAGCCGATGATCGCGGCGGTGATGGACTGCAGTGCTCTGGTCGAACTTCTGACGACGGACGCCATCACGGCGTTCGAGGAGGGCGGAGAACTGGCCGACAGCATCCTCGTGGCGCCCCACCTCCTCGACCCGGAATTCCTCAGCGCGATGCGTCGCCGCGCGATCCTGCACCCGGAGGAGGCGCCAGCGCTCGAGCAGGTGACGCTCGAGTTCCACCGCCTGGAGATCATGCGGATGGAACACGAACCCCTGTGGATGGAGGCGTGGCGCTGGCGAGACAATCTGAGCGCGTACGACGCGATGTACGTGGCGCTCGCTCACCTGCTGGGCCTCCCGCTGGTGACCGCCGACGAGCGCCTCGCCCGGGCGGCTGACGGCTGGTGCGAAGTTCGGAAGGTCAGCGAGCTGCAGGCCGCATGACTCGTGGCGAGGGCACGGCGGCGCCGGCACAGAATTCGGGCCGACGCCGCCGCGCAGACGCAGCTACTTGGCGACGAGCTGCCAGTCCTGTGATCCGGCCCCGTTGTCCGACGGCTGGAGGCTGAGCGTGGCTCCCGCGGTCGAACCGGTCAGATAGAGCGAGCGGTTCTGGACACTCTGGAAGTAGACGTATCCGTTGCTCTTCGTGACCATGGTGAACAACCCGGACGCGGTGTTGTCCACCCATTGGCCGATCTGCTGCCCTTGGGTTGCGTTCCCTGTCCAGATCTCCGCCGCGCGGCCGCCCGACTTGTTCAGGAGGGTGACATTGCCATCCGGCTTGGTCGTGACGTGCCACAGCTCGGTGTCGGGATTGGCTGCCGAGCCGGCCGCCTCCAGCCGGACGTCCGGAAAGTCGGCGTTGCCGATGTTCGCGTCGGTCGTGTTGTTCGTCGTCCCGATCACCTGGCCGGTCAGCTTGTTCACGATCTGGTAGTAGGTGCCGGTCGAGTGACCGAAGTCGATGTCGGCGTTGATGATGGTCGAGGTCCCCTGATTGGCGAGGATCACGACGCGACCGGTGCTGGCATCGTAGGTGAGGTTTCGGCTGTAGGCACCGGGCATGGTGGTCTGATACGCCGTCCAGGAGGCCGTGCTGCTCCCGGACGCGTTCATCCAGACGTTTCCGCTTCCTGCCGCATTGAAGAGGATCCGACCGTCGGGAAGGCGGACCAGCACGGGGCTTCCGCCGGTGGCGAGCGCCCCGGTTCCCGTGGTGACAGGAAGGGTGGTGATGCCGGTCCCTGCGGCGCCTCCGACCGAGAAGAAGTGGAGCGGGTCGCTGGCGACCTTGTAGCGGACGTTGTCGCCGCCACCCCAGTACTCGTAGGTCAGCATCCACTTGCCGTCCGAAGTCTGAACGACGTTGGCCATACCGGGACGGCCTCCACCGATCTCGGTCTTTCCGCCGGCCAGGGTGACGGTCGTGCCCGTCACGTCGACCACCGGTCCGCTCCAGCTCGCGCTCGTGCCGTCCCAGGTGCGGTGGGCGAGGATCTGACCATCGGAATCGGTGGCGGTCGCGTTGTTCGGATCGAGGGTGGGTACACCGGTGGTGGTGTTGTACCCGGTGAAGTCGTTCTCATCCGAGTAGTAGGCGACGAGCTGGCCGTTGTAGACCATGAGGTACGGCTCCCAGACCGGGTCCACCTGCTTGTAGGTGTTGGCCGCAGATACGTTGACACCGATGGCGCCGGCGCTCCCGCCCTGCCAGCTGCCGCCGGTCACGATGTTCCGGAAGGTCCAGGATGCGCCGCTGTCGGTGCTCGAGTAGAGCGCGATCGCCAGGTCCTTGCGGTCGCCGTCGTTGGTCGGCGTCCAGTTGGGGTTGGCCGCCTTCTGCTCCAGGTAGTACTCGTCGTCGCCCGAGACGACGGCCGCCAGAACCAGCGTGCCCGCGGCGAGCGCACCGACCTGCTGCGGAAGCACGTACAGGTAGGGGTTCGTCCAGGCGCTCGTGTACTTGGCGACGGACGGATCGCTCGAGAGGTACGCGGGCGCCTGCACCTGCGAGAGCAGTTGCCACGTCGTGCCGTCGTCGTCGCTCTTGTACACCGGCAAGGTCTGCCCGACCGCGCTGCCCGATGCCGGGACGGTGGACTGCTCGAACGAGGCGACGAGCCGCCCGCTGGTGAGCTGTGCCGCCTTCGGATAGATCGCGCAATTGCCACGGCCCTTCAGGCAGGCCTGGTTCGACGGCAGCTGATAGATCGTGCCCGGCGTGGGGCTGTAGCCCTGTGCCGATACAGCGGTGGCGGCGACGATGGCCAGCGCGACGATCGCGCTGGCGATGGACCGGCGTGTGGTCTCTCTCTTCATAACCTCTCCTTTGGGGTCACTCACCGGCCGGGAGGTGCTTCCGTGCTCCGAAGGCCGAACTGTTCTCGATAACAGTGTGAGATTTCCGTTCATTGTTACCGATAAAACTACGGATAGCAAGGCGCGAGCCTGCGAAGAGAGCGAATCGACCGACTACTGAAGGGCCGACGTCAGCCGCGCGAGGTTGTCGAGGACGGTCGAGCGCAGCGGCTGCTTCAGCCATTCGTCGAGGGTGAGCTCGCGGCTCTCCTTCCGGTAGCCGTCCTCGACCTTCCGCATCTCCTCGACGAAGGAGTGACCCCGCACCATGAGCGAGACCTCCATGTTGAGCTGGAAGGAGCGCATGTCCATGTTGCTCGAACCGATCACGGCGACGTCGTCGTCGATCGTGAAGTGCTTGGCGTGCAGGATGTAGGGCGCCTTGTACATCCAGATCCGCACGCCGGCGCGCAGCAGCGCCTCATAGTACGAGCGCTGCGCGTGGTAGACGAGGGCCTGGTCGCCGATCTCGGAGACGAACAGGTCGACCGAGATCCCGCGCTGCACGGCCGACGTGATCGCCATCAGCATCGACTCGTCGGGAACGAAGTACGGCGACGTGATGACGATGCGCGTCTGCGCGTAATAGAGCAGGGCGAGGAAGAGGCGGAGGTTGTTCTCCCCGGCGAATCCGGGCCCGGACGGCACGACCTGCGCATCCAGGTCGGCCGGCTCGATCTCATCGGTGATCGGCTCGGTCTCGCGGCGGAGCAACTCGTCGGTCTCGCTGTACCAGTCGGTGATGAAGATGGCGTTGAGGCCGGCGACGATCGGTCCCTCCAGCCGGACGATCAGCTCCTTCCACTTCAGGCCGCGCCGGCGGTTCGCCCGCTTGTTGTAGCTGCGGTCGATGATGTTCTGCGAGCCCATGAAGGCGACGCGCCCGTCCACGATGAGCAGCTTGCGGTGGTTGCGCAGGTCGGGCCGCTGGTACCTCCCGCGGAAGGGCTGGATGGGCAGCATCAGGCGCCACTTGGCGCCCATCGCCGTGAGCCGCTTGATGGTGCGCCGGTAGTCCGGCGTGCGCAGGGAGGCGATGTGGTCCAGCAGCACGCGGACGGTCACGCCACGCTGCACCGCCTGCTCCAGGGCGTCGAAGAGCGGAGCGGTCGCCGCATCCAGTGTGAGGATGTAGAACTCGACATGGACGTAGCGCCGAGCACCCCGGATCTCCTCCGCCATCGCGTCGAGGGACCCCTGGTAGTCGCCGTTAAGGGACGCGCGGTTGCCGCCGACCAGGGGCATCGCGCCCAGCTTGCGATTGAGCTCGACCACACCTTCCAGCCACGGCGGCCACGGATGGTCGCGGCGAACCCGCTCCATGCCCTCGGTGCTGTCGATGATGAAGCGGTTGATCTCGTCCTGTTTCTTCCGCCGGCTCTTCGGGAGCTTGTAGCTGCCGATGAGGAGGAAGAACAGGATGCCGAAGTACGGGATGAGGAAGATCGCCAGCAGCCAGGCGGTCGCCGACGTGGGCTTGCGGTTGCGCGGAACGATGATGATCGCGAGCACGCGGATCACGAAGTCGACGAGCAGGGCGACGACGATGGAGAACGAGAGCCAGAAGCCCGTGTCCATGCACCCATCCCCTCGCCTGACGCAGCGGAACGCGGGCGCGTCCCCGGCATTACCGTAGCGGACCGGCGCTCCGGCGTCTGGACATGCGGTCAGGACTTGGGCGAGAGACCTCGACGGGCGCGTTCCTCGGCCTCCAGGCGGGTGTATGCCCTCCGCTCGTCGCGGTCGGCGCGCACGATCGCGCGCATGATGGCCCAGAACAGCAGGCCGACCAGTACGGTCGGTGCGAGCGCCCAGAGGATACCGCCGATGACGTCGTTCATAGCGCCTCCATGCTAACTCCGCTGCCTGTGAAACCCGCCGGGTGCAGTGGCGACGCGGCGCCGCCCCACGCCGGTCCCAGCGGCAACTACTTCACCAGCGGGAACAGGATGGTCTCGCGGATGCCGAGACCGGTGAGGGCCATCAGCAGGCGGTCGATGCCCATCCCCATGCCGCCGGTCGGTGGCATGCCGAACTCGAGGGCGCGCAGGAACTCCTCGTCCAGCCGCATGGCCTCGTTGTCGCCTGCCGCGGCGAGCTTCGCCTGCTCGACGAACCGCTCGCGCTGGACGACCGGGTCGACGAGCTCCGAGTAGCCGGTCGCGAGCTCGAAGCCGCGCGTGTAGAGGTCCCACTTCTCGACGACGCCGTCGCGCGAGCGGTGGGCTCGCACCAGCGGGCTGGTGTCGACCGGGAAGTCCATCACGAAGGTCGGACGCACGAAGTCGGTCTTGACGTGGTGCTCCCACAGTTCCTCGACGTATTTGCCGGGCAGTGGATGCTCGATCTCGATGCCGGCGACGGCCGCCAGTTCGCGGAGGCGCTCGATCGGGGTCTCGGGCGTGATCTCCTCGCCGACCGCGTCCGACAGGCTGTCGTACATCCGGATGCGGTCCCACTGGCCGCCGAGGTCGTACTCGGTGCCGTCGGCCCAGGTGACGACGTGCGAACCGGAGACCGCGACCGCCGCATCCTGGATCAGCGTCTGCGTGAGATCGGCGATCGAGGTGTAGTCGCCGTAGGCCTGGTACGCCTCGAGCATGGCGAACTCGGGCGAGTGGGTGGAGTCGGCGCCTTCGTTGCGGAAGTTGCGGTTGATCTCGAAGACCCGGTCGATGCCGCCGACCACTGCGCGCTTGAGGTACAGCTCCGGTGCGATCCGCAGGTACAGGTCGGTGTCGAAGGCGTTCGAGTGCGTGACGAACGGACGAGCGGATGCGCCGCCGTGCATGACCTGCAGCATCGGCGTCTCGACCTCGACGAAGTCGCGCTCGGCGAAGGTGCGCCGGAGGCTGGCGACGGTCTTGGCGCGGTCGAGCACAGTCGCACGTGCCTGATCGCGGGCGATGAGGTCGAGGTACCGGGCGCGGACGCGGGTCTCCTCGCTCAGCTCGCTGTGGAGGTTCGGCAGCGGAAGCAGCGCCTTGGCCGCGATCGCCCACTCCCGGGCCATCACCGACAGCTCGCCGCGGCGGCTGGAGACCACCTCACCGGAGACGAACACGTGGTCGCCCAGGTCGACGAGCTCTTTCCAGGCGCTCAGCGACGCCTCGCCCACCTCGGCCAGCGAGACCATCACCTGGATGCGCGAGCCGTCGCCCGCCTGCAGCACGGCGAAGCACAGTTTCCCGGTGTTGCGCAGGTGCACGACGCGACCCGCGATGCCGACGACCTCGCCGGACCCCTCGTCGGGCTGCAGGTGCTCCCACTTCGCGCGGACGGCCGGGATGGTCGTGGTGACCGGAACCTGCACGGGATACGCGCCGCCGCCGGCGTTCTCGGCCTCGGCGAGCAGGCGCTCGCGCTTGCCGAGCCGGACCGCCTTCTGCTCGCTGACCTCGTCCTCGCTCAGCTGGTCGTCGCTGAGCTGGTCGTCGCCGGGTGCGGCCGCGGTGGTCTGCGCGTCGGTCATCGGTGTCTTTCCGTTCGGGGTGGCGTTCGGGGTGGCGTTCGGGCGGCCTCCACAGGGTGGCGTGGTGCCGGTACAGCTCGCGCGGTCACGTCGTGAGGCGCTGGTTGTCGATCAGCCGGGTGGTGCCGACCCGAGCGGCGATCAGCATCAGAGCGGGACCGTGGTGATCAGGCGACGCTTCGCGGAAGGTTTCCGGGTCGACGATCGCGAGATAGTCCAGCTTAACCGCTGGCTCCGCCTCGACGCGCGCCCGGGCGGCCTCGAGCGCCCCAGCGACTCCGCGTCCGGCTGCCGCCGAGCCCGCCGCGAGCGCCTGCGAGAGCGTCACGGCCGCCGCGCGGTCCTCGGCGACGAGGTAGCGGTTGCGGCTGGAACGCGCCAGGCCGTCCGGCTCGCGCACCGTATCCACCACGACGATCGACACCGGCAGGTCGAGGTCCTCGACCATCCGGCCGATCACGTGCGCCTGCTGCGCGTCCTTCTGGCCGAAGACGGCGACATCCGGCTGCACGATGTTGAAGAGCTTGCACACCACGGTCAGGACGCCGTCGAAGTGTCCGGGGCGGGAGGCTCCCTCGAAGCGCGTGCCCGACTCCCCGGCCGTGACCCGTGTCTCGGAGGGCCCCTTCGGATACATCTCCGCGGCCGTCGGCGCGAAGACGACGTCGGCGAGACCCTCCAGTGCGGCGACATCGGCGTCGAGCGTGCGCGGGTAGCGGTCCAGGTCCTCCCCCGGCCCGAACTGCAGCGGATTGACGAAGATCGACACCACGACGAGACCACCCAGATCGCGTGCCTGCGACACCAGGCGCAGGTGGCCCTCGTGAAGTGCGCCCATCGTCGGAACGAGCACCACGCGACCGGTCGGGGCATCCGCCGGGCCCTCCCGCCAGGCCTTGCGCCGCGCCTCGGCGACGCGTGCCCTCACGGCGGCGATGGTGGTGATGATCTCTGGCATGCGCATCCCTTCGGCCCTGGAACCGGCCGCGTCCAGGCTACTCGCCGCGCAGGAACCAGCCGCGCCCGTCGTCGCCGGGATCGCCGCCGTCGGGTCCGGAGCCCGGCGCCTCATCCTGCAACGCCTCGATCACGTCCTCCAGGTCCAGCCGTGCCGAGGCGCCCGCCCGGGTGAGGGCGTTGTCCACCGTGGAGCGGATGAGCGAGCTGAGGAAGGATCCCGGGTTCTCCACTCCGATGCCCTTCAGCAACCCCGTCGACTGCTCGACGATCGAGCGCGAGAACGCCGTGGCCGTCGCGATGGCCTCCGCATAGGCCGGGCGGTCGGCCTCGTCCACGACGACCGGCTCGCCGCCCATCTCCACGACCAGTGCCTGCGCGATCGGGAGGACGGCCGCCGGAGCCGTCACGGCGAAGTAGCTCTCGGCGAGGCGGGCGAGGTCGAGGCTCGTTCCCGTGAACTCCAGCGCTGGATGCACCGCAACCGGGATGGCGCCGGCGGCAGCCGCGGGACGGAGCACCTCGATCCCGTAGCCGGGCGCTGTGTGCAGGACGATCTGTCCAGGCTGCCACGTCCCGGTGGCGGCAAGGCCCGCGACCAGCCCGGGAAGCTCCGCGTCCGGGACCGCGAGGATGACCAGCTCGCTGCGCTCCACCAGCGTCGGGACGTCGAGGACCGGCACTCCGGGCAGCATCCCCTCGGCCCGTTCGCGGCTCGTCTCGGAGACGGCGGAGACGCCGACGACCGCGTGGCCGGCTCCGGCGAGCGCGAGTCCGAGGATCGGACCGACCCGGCCGGCGCCGACGATCCCGAGCCCCAGCCGGCCGGAGCGCTGCGACGGCGGACGTGCGGACGGCTGCATCAGGATTCCTCCTCGGTTCGGGCGTCCGCCAGAGGCGGGCGAGACGCGGCGGGGGCACTCGGCGCGACGGCACTCGGCGCAGCGGCGGCCGGCGCGACGGCGGTCGGCGCGACCGCGGTCGGCGCAGCGGCACTCGGCGCAGCGGCGGTCGGCGCAGCGGCGCGGCCCCACCGGTGACTCGCGTCCGCGACGGCCGCAGCCACCGCGCGCACCGATACCGCCTCGAACAACCGTATCCCGGTCGCCGCGTCGATCGCCGCCAGCCGGGGATGCACGGGACCGGAGACCGTGTGGAAGCGCGCCTTCGCGAGCGCGAGCAGCGCATCCACCGGGCCTTGAGAGAGCTCGAGGCTCTGCAGGCGCGCCAGCGGGACGATCGCGAGGCTCCGCCAGACGACGCCGCGACGCAGCAGGATCGCGTCGCCCACCAAGCGGTAGCCCGTGCGCTGCCAGGACAGCGGCCGGATCCAGGCCGCCCGCCGCGGGCTGCCGGTGAACGCGTCCCGCCCGCTGGACACCATCGCGGTCTCGATCAGCTCGCGGTGCTCGTCCGTCGCGAAGCCCGGAAGCACCAGGGAGAGCACGCGCGAGACGTCGGCCGCGTCGCCGACCGGCAGCATCGTCGTGTTCGGCTGGCCCGCCGCGCCCTTCTCGCGGGAGTGACCGGCCGTGTCGATGCGGATCTGCCACCATCCGAACGGCCGCCACAGCAGCGGCTGAAGCACCTCGACGGCATGGATGCGCCCGGGCGGCAGCGTCTCGTTGCTGGTGCTCAGCAGGCCGAATCCGACGCGCACGCCATCCGGTGTCCCCGCGATCGAGTAGCGCAGGGACTTGGTGAAGCGGTTGAGGTAGAAGCTCGCCGTGCCGAGGAGGCCCGGGAGCACCACGATGAGCAGCCAGAGCGCGCCGCTCGCGGCGCCCCAGACCAGGAAGGCGACGACGACCAGCACGAACACGGTGAAGCCGCTCAGCAGGAGGGACCCCAGCAGACGCAGCGGCGGGATCTTGACCACCGACGCAGGCGGAGCGGCGTTCGGATCCAGCTCCGGGGCCAGGAACTCGTTCACCCGGCGGCCGACGAGGTCCGTCACCGCGCCCGTTCGCGATGCTCCGGCAGCGCCGACGTCACGACCGCCGGCGTGCCCGTCGGCGGCAGCGGCCTCGGCCGCCTCGGCCGCCTCGGCCTCCGCAGCCTCCGCCGCCTGCACGCCCGACGCGAGCCGCAGCACGTCCGCCCGGAGCCCGTCCGCCAGCGACGAGCCGAGGTACGCGAGCTGCACGTTCGCGTCGTGCCCGGCGACGGACACGTCGAGCTTCGCCGCCCCGAAGATCCGCGCGAGCACCGGTCGCACGACGTTGATTCCCTGGATGCGGTCGAGCCGCGCCTTGCGCTGGGTCCGGAACAGGATGCCGCTGCGCACCTCCACCGCGTCGCCGGTGATCCGGAAGGTGTGCATCCGCCACGAGAGGTAGAACGCGCCGAAGCAGAGCAGCAGCACCACCGCGACGCCGAGAAGCGCCCATCCCTCCCAGCCGTGGTTGTAGATCGCGTCCAGGGGGTCGCCGCCGTAGTCGGGAGCGCCGACGAAGAAGCCGATCAGCCGCTCCCGCAGATTGGAGAGCACGAATCCGGTCAGGGCGATGAAGACGATCCCGCCGCGCAGCAACGGCGTCGCCGGATGCAGCCGGTGCCACTCGCCGTCCGTGTACCGCTCGGCCGCGCGCTGGGCCGGCGAGAGCGGCGCACCGGCGCCTGCCTGCGCCCGGCCCTCCGGCGCGCTCACAGCCCCGCCCGCCTGCTCTCCGCCAGCTCGACGAGCCGGTCGCGCAGCTCGGCGGCGTCCGGCTCCGGCAGCCCCGGCACCATCACCCCGGTGGATGCTGCTGCCGTCACGAACTTGAGATCGGCCAGCCCGAGCATCCGGCTGACCGGCCCGCGGTTGATGTCGATCAGCTGCATCCGGCCGTAGGGGACGGACACGAAGCGCTGGAACATGATCCCGCGCCGGAACAGCAGGTCGTCGTCGCGCAGCCGGTAGCCGATCGAGCGCGCACGGCGCGGGGCGATGATGAGCGCGACGATGGTGATCACCACCACGACGGCCAACAGCAGCCAGCCGAGGCTCCAGCGGCCGGCCAGCCACAGGAACAGGGAGCCGGCCGACAGCACCAGCCCGGAGATCACGGTACTGGCGATGACGACGAGCACGTATTTCGGCGAGACCCGGCGCCACTCGCCGACATTCAGGTCAATCCGATCGGGCATGCACGTTCTCCGTACGGTCGTCGTCATCGCCGGGAGGCAAGGTGCAGAACAGCTCGGCCACCAGACCCGCTATGAGCAGGATCACCGCACCGGCGGTGGCCAGCGCGGCGAGGAGGATGGCGTTGCCGGCGGGCAGCACATCGCGCGTCAGGAGATACGAGACGACGCCGACGCCCATCCCGGTCAGCAGGCCGCCGCTCAGTCCGCAGGCCTTGGCGAGGACGACGATCCGGGTCGCCTGGAACGGATCGATGCGGCGGATGGTGTGGCCCCGCACGGCGCGGCGGATCGGTATCGCGAACGCGATCACGATGATCGCGACGGCGACGAGCGTGATCGGCAGCGTGAGCGGCGGGATGAACACCGCCACGCCCATCGAGGAGGCCGCCAGCTCCGCGAGGAACCCGATGACGAGCCCGGCGACGCCGAGACCGATCAGGGAGCTGGCCCGGGTGCGCTTCACGAGCGTTCCTCCCACAGCCGCACGGGATCGCCGGCGCGCGCCGCCAGCTCGGCGACCGGACCGGACCCGGCGAGGTGCGCCTGCGGATCCACGTCGAGCCAGGGGACGAGGACGAACGCGCGCTCGCGGGCGCGCGGATGCGGCAGCACGATGCGGGGATCGTCGTCGGAGACGAGCCCGTCGTAGTCCACGATGTCGATGTCGATCGTCCGGTCGCCCCAGCGCTCCGCGCGGACGCGGCCGAGCCGATCCTCGACGGCGTTCACCGCGGCCAGCAGGTCGAGCGGCTCCAGCAGGGTGCGGACGAGCGCGACAGCGTTCAGGTAGGCGGGCGCGGCGTCGTCGATGCCGTCCGGCTTCAGCGCCGGCGTCTCGTATAGTCGCGAGACCGCCTGCACGTCGATGCCCGCATCCTCCCCCAGTGCGTCGACGGCGGCATGGATGGTGGCGGCGCGGTCGCCGAGGTTGCTCCCGAACGCGAGCACGGCGGGCACCCCGACCCGCATCCGGACCGGCTTCCCCAGCGGCGCGGCGCTCACGCCCGGCTCCTCACGATGCGCACCGCGACATCCCCGAACGGCACGGTGATCGGCGCTTGCGGCTTGTGGACGGTGACCTCGACCGCATCCACCGGGTCATGCGCCAGCACGGTCGCCGCCACGCGCTCCGCGACCGTCTCGATGAGGTCGACCGGGTCGCGCTCGACGGCGGCCACCACCTCCTCGGCCAGCTCGCCGTAGTGGACGGTGGAGCCGAGGTCGTCGCCGGCGGCGGCGACGGACAGGTCGAGCCAGGCCGTCACATCGACGACGAAGTCCTGGCCGTCGGCCCGCTCGAAGTCGAAGACGCCGTGGTTCGCCCGCACGCGGAGGCCGGTCAGCACGATCGAGTCGGTCGGTCGCGAGTGGATGCTACTCATCGCGTCCAGCTTCCCATGCCCGCACGACGTCGAGGGCCATCCGGGTCGACGGCACGTCGTGGACGCGGACCGCCCACGCCCCCGCCTGGGCGGCGAGGGCCGAGATCACCGCCGTCGGCGCGTCGCGGTCCTCGGCGGGCGCGCCCTCCGGCAGCAGGGCGCCGAGGAACCGCTTGCGCGACGCCCCGATCAGCACGGGGTAACCGAGGGTCTCGATCTCGTGCAGTCCGGCGAGCACCTGCCAGTTGTGGCGACCGTTCTTGGAGAAGCCGAGCCCGGGATCCAGGATCAGCTTGGCCGGGTCGACGCCCAGCCGCAGCAGCTCGGTGACCCGCGCCGACAGCTCGGCTCGCACCTCGGGGACGGTGTGCCGGTACACGGCGCGGGAGTCGGCGGCGTCGAGGCGCCCGCGCCAGTGCATCACGACGTACTGCGCTTCGGTCTCGAGCACGACCTCCGGCATCCGCTCATCCGCCAGGCCGCCGGAGACATCGTTGATGACCGAGGCGCCCGCCTCCACCGCTGCGCGCGCCGTGGACGCGTTGAGCGTGTCGGCGCTGACCGTGACACCGTGCGCGACCAGCTCGCGGATCACCGGGATGACGCGCTTCCGCTCCTCCTCGGGGTCGACCCGCAGCGCACCGGGCCGAGTGGACTCGCCGCCCACGTCGACCAGGTCGGCGCCCTGCGCCACCAGCTCCAGGCCGTGCTCGACCGCGGCATCCGGCTCCAGCCAGAGTCCGCCATCGCTGAACGAGTCCGGCGTCACATTGAGGACGCCCATGATGAGGGTCACTCGGCGCCACGTCCGATCAGAGCCATCAGTTCGGCTCGCGCGGCGGGCTCCGTGTAAGCGCCCCGCGCGGTGACCGTCACGGTGGTGCTGCCCGTCTGGCGGGCGCCGCGCGTGGTCACGCAGGTGTGCGCCGCGTCGAGCACCACGAGGACTCCGCGTGCGTCGGCGCCGCGCTCGATCGCGTCCGCGATCTGCTCGGTCAGGCGCTCCTGCACCTGCGGGCGCGCCGCGAGCGTCTCGATCACCTGAGGGATGCGGCCGAGCCCGATGACCCGGTCGCCCGGGAGATAGGCGACATGCGCGACGCCCAGGAACGGCAGGAGGTGGTGCTCGCAGACCGACCGGAACCGGATGTCGCGCAGCAGCACCGTCTCGGCGGTCCGCCCGTCCTCCAGCGGAACCGGGTCGCCCAGGTCGTCCACGGCGTCGTGGCCCACGCCGGCGAAGAACTCGGCGTAGGCGTCCGCCACGCGTGCGGGCGTGCTCCGAAGTCCCGGACGCGACGGATCCTCGCCGATGGCGGCGAGGATCTCGGCGATGGCCGCTTCGATGCGCGGACGATCGAAACCGGTCATGTCCGCGGCGGCTCTAGGCGGTCGCCGGGCGCGGCTTGATCGCCGGCGAGCGCTTGGGCTTGGCGGCCGGCGGCTCGGAGTCGACTCCGCCATCCACAGCACCCGCATCGATCGGAGCCTTCGGGAACGGGATGGGCGGCAGGTCCGAGATCGGGCGCTTGTCGCTGGAGAGCCACTGCGGGCGCTCCGGGAGCTTCTTCACATCGGCGAAGATCTCCGCGATCTGGTTGTGGTCGAGCGTCTCGTGCTCGAGGAGGGATGCGGCCAGACGGTCGAGCACGGCCCGGTTGTCGTTCAGCACCTCCCACGCCTCGTCGTGCGCCTTCTCGATGAGCGCGCGCACCTCGGCGTCCACGCGCTCGGCGATCCGCTCGGAGTAGTCGCGCTGGTGGCCCATGTCGCGCCCGAGGAACATCTCGCCGTTCGCCTGACCGAGCTTGACCGAGCCGATGTCGGCGCTCATGCCGTACTCGGTGACCATCTTCCGGGCGATGGAGGTCGCCTTCTCGATGTCGTTCGAGGCGCCGGTGGTGGGGTCGTGGAACACGATCTCTTCGGCCACGCGACCGCCCATGGCGTATGCGAGCTGATCGAGCAGCTCGTTCCGGGTGATCGAGTACTTGTCCTCGAGCGGCATCACCATCGTGTAGCCGAGGGCGCGGCCGCGCGGCAGGATGGTGATCTTCGTCACAGGGTCGGTGTGGCGCATCGCCGCGGCGGCGAGGGCGTGCCCGCCCTCGTGATACGCGGTGATCAGCTTCTCCTGGTCCTTCATCACGCGGGTGCGCTTCTGCGGGCCCGCGATCACGCGGTCCACGGCCTCGTCGAGGGCGCGGTTGTCGATCAGCTGCGCGTTGGAGCGCGCGGTGAGCAGCGCGGCCTCGTTGAGGACGTTCGCCAGGTCGGCTCCGGTGAAGCCCGGCGTCTTGCGGGCCAGCACCTCGAGGTCGACCGAGGCCGCCAGCGGCTTGCCGCGGCCGTGCACCTCGAGGATCTTCTTGCGGCCGAGGAGGTCGGGCGCATCCACGCCGATCTGACGGTCGAAGCGTCCGGGACGCAGCAGAGCCGGGTCGAGGATGTCCGGACGGTTGGTCGCCGCGATCAGGATGACGTTGGTCTTCGGGTCGAAGCCGTCCATCTCCACGAGGAGCTGGTTCAGCGTCTGCTCGCGCTCGTCGTGGCCACCGCCGAGGCCGGCGCCGCGGTGACGGCCCACCGCATCGATCTCGTCGATGAAGATGATGGCCGGCGAGTTCTCCTTGGCCTGCTGGAACAGGTCGCGGACGCGGCTCGCGCCGACGCCGACGAACATCTCGACGAAGTCGGAACCCGAGATGGAGTAGAACGGCACGCCCGCCTCACCCGCGACGGCGCGGGCCAGCAGGGTCTTGCCCGTTCCCGGAGGGCCGTACAGCAGCACGCCCTTGGGGATGCGGGCGCCGACCGCCTGGAACTTGGCCGGCTCCTTCAGGAAGTCCTTGATCTCCTGCAGCTCCTCGATGGCCTCGTCGGACCCGGCGACGTCGTCGAAGGTGACCTTCGGCGTCTCCTTCGTGACGAGCTTCGCCCGCGACTTGCCGAACTGCATGACCTTGTTGCCGCCGCCCTGCATGCCGGAGATCATGATCCAGAAGAACACGCCGATCAGCAGCGCCGGGATGAGGAAGCCGAGGATGTTGACGAACCAGTTCGGCTGGGGAACCTCGTCGTCGTAGCCCTTGGGGAGGTTCGCGTCGTCGATCGCCTTGACGACATCCTGACCGCGCGGCGTCACGTAGTAGAACTGCACCTGGTTGCCGAGGGTGCCGTCCGGCTCCTTCAGCGTGAGGTCGACACGGTTCTCACCGTCGACGATCTTCGCGGTGGACACCTTGTCTTGCGAGAGGAGCTCCAGGCCCTGCTGGGTGGTGACGCTCTTGAAGCCGGACATCGTGATCAGGCTCGAGGCCACCCACACGAGGACGATCGCAAGCGCGACGTACAGGATGGGGCCGCGGAAGATCTTCTTGACGTTCATGGTGCGACCACAGTACCGCCTGGGCGCTGGGGGTCGGCTGCGTGTTCGCTCTGGGCGGTCTGCGCGCGCCCAGTGGGCCTCAGCTGTAGACCGCGGGGGCCAGGATGCCCACTCCGCGGAGGGTCCGGTAGCGCTCGTCGTAGTCGAGGCCGTAGCCGACGACGAACTGATTCGGGATGTCGAATCCGATGTACTTCACGTCGATCTCGACGCGTGCCGCCTCCGGCTTGCGCAGCAGCGTGAAGATCTCGATCGACGCGGGCCCCCGGCTGCGCAGATTCGAGAGCAGCCACGAGAGCGTGAGGCCCGAGTCGATGATGTCCTCGACGATGAGCACGGTCCTGCCGCTGAGGTCGGTGTCGAGGTCCTTCAGGATGCGGACGACCCCGCTGGACTGCGTCCCGCTGCCGTAGGAGCTGACGGCCATCCAGTCCATCGTGACGGGGATGCGCAGCTCGCGCGACAGGTCCGCCATCACCATCACGGCGCCCTTGAGCACGCCGATCAGGAGCACGTCCGTGCCCGCGTAATCGCGCTCCACGTCTCGGGCCAGCTCGGCGATACGGGAGCGGATCTGCTCCTCGGTGATCAGAATCTCGGTCAGGTCGTCGTGGGCGTCCGTGAGGTCCATGGGGGAGGCGCTGTCCTTACGTGGTGGGGTGGAACGTGAGCAGCCCGTTCTGCCTGACAACTCTAACGCCTGGCAGATCGACGGGTCCCTGGCCGTGCCAGTCGGTGATCAGTGCCGCGACGGCCAGCGTGTGGGTGCGCGTCAGGGAGACGCCGAACTCGGCGGAGACGACGAGACGGATGATGCGCTGGCGGAGGGCCGCGGGGTCTGCTGCGAGTCCGCGGACGTCCAGTGCGACCGCTCCGTCCTCCGTCTGGCTGACCAGTTCCTGCGCCCATTCGAGGGCGAGCCCGTCGAGCGCTTCGGCGTCCTCGCGCAGCTGCCCTGCCGTGCGTGCGAGCGCCTCGGCGACGCCGGGACCGAGCTCGCGCTCCAGGATCGGGAGGACCACGGATCGCGCGCGCACGCGCGTGTACGAGAGGTCGTCGTTGTGCGGGTCCTCCCACGGGTCGAGGCGGCTGTCGGTGCAGAACGCGCGCGTCTGCTCCCTGCGGAGGCCGAGGAAGGGGCGGAGCAGGCGCCCGGTGTCCGGCAGCATCCCCTGCAGGCTGGACGGGCCGGAGCCGCGGGCGAGGCCGAGCAGCACCGTCTCGGCCTGGTCGTCCAAGGTGTGGGCGAGGAGGATGCGCTCGGCGCCGGTCTGGGCGAGCGCGCGGTCGAAGGCGGCGTGCCGGGCGGCGCGGGCGGCGGCCTCCGGACCGCCGTGCACGTCGACCTGGACGCGCTCCACGAGGACCGGGTCGAGCCCGAGGCCGGCGGCCTGTTCCGCGGCACGCTTCGCGACCGCGTCGGACCCCGATTGGAGGGCGTGGTCGACGATCACGGCGCCGGCGCGGTAGCCGCTCCTCGGCGCCTCGAACGCCGTGGCGGCGGCCAGGGCGAGGGAGTCCGCTCCCCCGCTCAGGCCGACGAGGACCAGGGCGCCCGGTGCGAGCTGTGTTGGATGCGCGGGACGCGCGGGATCGTGGTGATCGTGCGGGTCCACGGGCGGGAGCGCGGCAGCAGTCGCGAGCGACGTGCGGACCGCGCGACGCGCATCCGCAATGGGCGGGGTGAGCCGTGGACGGCGCTGCTCGGGCGGGGAACCGTGAGGGGGCACCTAGTAACGTTAGTGCGGAATCCCGACCACAAAGGAGCACCGGCATGGCCGAATACGACGTCGTCATCGAGATCCCCAAGGGGAGCCGCAACAAGTACGAGGTGGACCACGAGACTGGTCGCGTGTACCTCGACCGCGTCCTGTTCACGAGCTTCGTGTACCCGACCGACTACGGCTTCTTCGAGAACACGCTCGGCGACGACGGCGACCCGCTGGACGTGCTCGTCCTGCTCGAGTATCCGGTGTTCCCGGGCGTCGGCGTCAAGGTCCGCCCGGTCGGGGTGCTCAACATGAACGACGAGGCCGGTGGCGACGCCAAGATCATCGCGGTCCAGTACAAGGACCCGCGCTGGCAGCACATCCAGGACGTCGACGACATCCCGGAGCAAACCCGCAAGGAGATCGAGCACTTCTTCGCCCGCTACAAGGACCTCGAGCCGGGCAAGTTCGTCAACATCGAGGGCTGGGGCGACGCCGCCGAGGCCGAGGGTCTCATCCAGAAGGCCATCGCGAAGCTGGCCGACGAGGGTCACTGACGCGGGCTGCGTGCGCGCAGTTTCGTCACGAATGTTGCCCTCAGCGCTGCTGGAGGCGACATTCGTGACGAATGTTGCCCCAACGCGAGCGGAGCGCGACATTCGTCACGAATGTTGCCCCAACGCGAGCGGAGCGCGACATTCGTCACGAATGTTGCCCCAACGCGAGCGGAAGGCGACATTCGTCACGAATGTTGCCCCAACGCGGGTGAAAGGCGACATTCGTTACGAATGTTCCCCCAACGCGAGTGGAGGGCGACATTCGTCACGAATGTTCCCCCAACGCGAGCGGAAGGCGACATTCGTCACGAATGATGCCCCAACACGAGCGGAAGGCGACATTCGTCACGAATGTTCCCCCAACACGAGTGGAGGGCGACATTCGTCACGAATGTTCCCCCAACGCGAGTGGAAGGCGACACTCGTGACGAATGTGGGAGTGATTCCCGGCGATCAGGTCGGCGTCAGGCGCTGGGGCGCGCGACCATGCCCCAGGGAGAGCCCCAGACGGACTGGGTCTTGACCACGTCGCCCTCGGTGGGCGCAGCGATCATGCGGCCGTCGCCGATGTAGATGCCGACGTGGTAGAAGTCGCCGGGAGCATCGCCCCAGAAGATCAGGTCTCCCGGCTGCTTGGCACCGTAGGGCACCAGCTGGCCACGGTTCGCCGCCGTGAAGTACTGGTCGTTCACCGAGTGCGAGCCGATGTAGACGCCGGCATAGGCGTACGACTTCATCGTGAGCCCCGAGCAGTCGTAGCCGACCGGGCCCTCTCCGCCGAAGATGTACGGCTTGCCGAGCTGGGCGTACGCGTACGAGAGCGCCGTCTCGACGATGTTGCCGTTCGGAGCAGCGGGTGCGGCACCCCCGCCTCCACCGCCGGTCGGCGCCGAGCCGCCGGAGGATGCCGGCGGATGTGCCGCCGCTGCCGCCGCTGCTGCCGCGGCCGCCGCCGCTTCGGCAGCCTTCCGCGCCGCCTCCTGCTGAGCCTTGATCTGCTCACCCTGGAGGTAGGCGGCCTCGGTCTGCGCCGACGTGTTCTTGAGCGTTGCGAGCTGGGCGACGAGCTCGGTGGACTTCTGCTGCTGGGTGGCGAGGGCCGCCTGCGCCTGCCCCTGCGCATCCTGAGCCGCCTTGAGCGCCTTGTCGGCCGCTGCCGACAGGGTCTCGCGCTCGGTCTTGGCGACCTTCGCCTGCGCCGTCAGCGCATCCGCCGTGTTCTTGTCCTTGGTCGCCTGGTCGTACACGGCCTTGGACTGCTCCGTCAGCTTGCTCATCGTGCCGAGCTGGAACAGCAGCTTGTCCGCGGCGGAGCCGGAGCCGCCGCCCTTCAGCATGAGGTCGGTGGTGACGTCTCCCCCACCGGACTTGGCGAGATGCGACGCCAGGAGCCCGGCACGCATCTTGGAGGTCTTCGCCTTCTCGGCGGCGGCGCCGGCCTGCTTCTGGAGGTCGTCCGCCTTCGCCGACGCGGCCGCGAGCGCGTTCTTGGCCTGGAAGTACGCCTCGGCTGCCTTTTCGGAGGCGATGCGGGCAGCATCCACGTTGGACTGCAGGTTGCCGATGAGCGTGGTGATGTTGTCGATCATCGCCTGCTGGTTGGCGACGTTGTTCTTCGCCTGCTGCACGTCGTTCCACGACGGATAGTCGACCGCCTGCGCCGGAGCGACGATGCCGATGGATGCGGTGACCGCTCCCATGACGCCCGCGCCGATGGCGAGGCCCGGGCGGACGCGGGTCTTCTCGTTCTCGTTAGCCAAGGGGAGCCTGCCTGTCTCTCATGAACGGAATGCCGTCGATCTTGACGCCGTTGATGCGCACCTCGAAATGGAGGTGGCAGCCGGTGGAGGCGCCGGTCGTCCCGACGCGCGCGATCGGCTGGCCCGCGCCGACGTGCTGGCCGATGCCGACCATGATGCCGCCGTCGCGGATGTGGGCGTAGCCGGTGTCGATCCCGCCGCCGTTGTCGAGGAGCACGAAGTTGCCGTAGCTGCCGTTCGGGCCGGCGTAGATGACCGTGCCGTCGTGGGCCGCGTAGATGGGGGAGTTGCACGCGGCGCCGATGTCGATGCCCAGGTGGTAGGTGCTTCCGATGCCGCCGCCCGGCGACGGCCGAGGTCCGAAGCCGTCGGTGATCGGCCCGGTTGCGGGAACCGCCCAGCCCTGCGGGCCGACCGTTCCGCCGGGGAGACCGCCGGAGCCGCGAGCCGCAGCCGCGGCCGCAGCGGCGGCCACGCCCGCCTCGTAGCCGGCCACCGTCTTCGCGGTGCTGTCCTTGAGCGCGGCGAGTTGCGCCTGCATCACGACGATCTGCTTCTGCTGCTCGGCGAGCTTGTCCTGCGCCGCCTTCGCGGCCTGGATCGCGGCTTGCATCGCAGCTTCGGCGGCGACCCGGAGGCGGTCGCGCTCGGCCTTGGCGACGTCCGCCTGGGCGGAGAGCCCCTTCGCCGTGTTCTGCGCGGTCGTCGCCTCGGTGTAGACCTTGTCGGACTGCTCCACGAGCTTCGACATGCTGCCGAGGTTCGCCAGGAGCTTGTCGGGACTGGTCGAGGTGGCGTTGTTGCCGCTCAGGAACAGGTTCGCGCTCAGGTTGCTGCCACCCGTGCGATACAGCTGAGCGGCCAGCCGGCCCGCCTGAGCGGTCGCATCGTCGGCCTTCTTCTTGCTGGCCGCCGCCTGTGACTCCAGATCGGCGGCCTTGATCGTCGCGTCGTCGAGAGCTGCCTGGGCGGCCTCCAACTCCTGACCGCGCTTCACCGCTGCGGCCTGGGTGTCCGCGACCTCCTGCTTGACCTGAGCGATGAGGCCGTTGATGCGGTCCACCTGCGCACTGGCCGCCGCCTCGTTGGCCTTCGCGTTCTGGACGTCCTGCCAGGAGGGATAGCTGTCTGCGTAGGCCGGGGCGGCCACGGCGCCGACGGCCGTCACCAGGGCCACCGCCGCGATCGCCAAGGCACCGCGGAGGGTCAGACGCCGAGAACCACCCCGTGTCGTCGGGAGAGCCGCTCGGCTGCTCGTATCGCGTCTCATGGTGTTCTCGGCCCGCTCGCTTCCGCATCCACAGGGGTCACGCTGGTCACACGGGCCCCTTCGTCAACAGGGCTTACTGTACCAACGTGCCTTCCGAGCACCCCTTCGGGATGGCCGGAATTGCGTCGGGGGCGGCGTGCGAACCGGACGATCGGGGGATCGCCTTCTCCGCACACTATGCGCACGCATCCCGGCCATCGCGGATTTCCCCAGGGCGTTGCGCGAACCGAACGGGCCTGCGCGACGCGCGACCCGCCCGGGATCCGGACCCGATTGGCATTCCCGGCAGCTCTTCCGTATGCTTGTGCGTCGGTGGTCATCGGAGAGCGAAAGCAATTCGGGACGATCCGGCCCCATCGTTTAGCGGCCTAGGACGCCGCCCTTTCACGGCGGTAGCACGGGTTCGAATCCCGTTGGGGTCACGTCCAACGGCGTCCACTACAATTCAAGAGCAACACACTAAGGCCCTGTAGCGCAGTTGGTTAGCGTGCCGCCCTGTCACGGCGGAGGTCGCGGGTTCAAGTCCCGTCAGGGTCGCCACGGCGAGAAGCCCTTCCACACGGAAGGGCTTCCGTCTATGGCAGCGGTTCGCCGCCGCCAGCCGCCTCGGCGGCACGCCGCTCCGGCGGCACGGCTCTGTAGCTCAGTTGGTAGAGCGTTCGACTGAAAATCGAAAGGTCACCGGATCGATGCCGGTCGGAGCCACCAGAGAAAACCCCCGGTCCCATAAGGAATCCGGGGGGTTTTTGTTGGCTCCTAGAGGCAGTGTTATGTCTCAGGACATCTCTGACAGTTGTGAATCAATAGATCTCTGACACTTCCGCGGTGTTTGGTCCTGACACTTCTCCTCGATGTTTGAGGGATGAGTCGTGTTGAGCCCGTTGATCCTCGTGTCCGTCTCGCGATCGTTCAGTGGCCGCCGGATGCGCCGCGGGGAGCGGTGAGCACGTTCTGTGCGGAGCACGGGATCTCGCGGGAGACGTTCTACGCGATCCGGAGACGGGCCGCGACGGATGGGCCGGCGGCGGCGTTGGAGCCGCGCTCACGGCGCCCGAACACCAGCCCGTCGAGGGTCACGGATGAGGTGGTCCAGCAAGCGCTCGGTGTGCGGGCCGCGTTGGAGGCGTCCGGGCTGGATCACGGCCCGATCAGCGTGCACGACAAGATGCGCGCCCTCGGGATGTCGCCGGTGCCGGCCATCGCGTCGTTGGCGCGGATCTTCCGTCAGCAGGGTGTTGCCCGCCTGGAGCCGAAGAAGAAACCGCGCGCGGCGTATCGCCGGTTCGTCTATCCGGCGCCGAACGCGTGCTGGCAGCTGGACGCCACCGAATACGTCCTCAGCGGTGGGCGCAAGTGTGTGATCTTCCAGCTCGTGGACGACCACTCGCGGCTCGCGGTCGCCTCTCACGTGTCCTGGGGTGAGACCTCCGAAGGCGCGATCGCCGTGGTCAGCAAAGGCATCGCAGCACACGGTGTCCCGCAACGGCTGCTCAGTGACAACGGGGCCGCGTTGAACCCGTCCCGGCGCGGAATGCTGGGCCAGCTGGTCGCCTACGTGCGCTCGCTCGGTGTCGACCCGATCACCGGCAAGCCCGGCAAGCCGACCACACAAGGCAAGAATGAGCGGTTCCACCAGACCCTGTTCCGGTTCCTAGACAAGCAACCACTGGCCGAGACCCTGGAGCAGCTGCAGACCCAGGTCGACGCGTTCGATGTCATCTATAACACCGAGCGGCCGCACCAAGGCTTGCCCGGTCGGGTCACCCCGGCGTCGGCCTGGGCGGCGACACCAGTGGTCGAGCCGCCCAGGCCCCTCCCGCAGCCGGCATCCCCGGTCGAGGACGAGGGTGTCCGAATGACCCGGATCCACGACAACGGCACCGTCTATGCCCGCGGCACCAAGTTCCAGGTCAGCCGAACCCTCGCCGGAAGCACCGCCTATCGGGTCGAGGAAGACGACCGACTGCTGATCTTCGACGCCGATGGGACGCTCCTGGCCGAGTATCCCTGGCCCGAGCCGGGCACCAAATACGTCGGCAGCGGCAACCCTCGAGGACCGCGTGGGCCTCGCAAGATCCCCCCAGTGTCAGATCGATTATTGGCGTGCGTCTAGGCGACTGAGCAGTCGGTCTCCACGATTACCCCGGGGCTGCAGCAAACCGGGGCATCGGCACTGCAGCCCAGCTCAACTGGAGCGCGCACTCGAGACCCGACGGCCAGGCACACTTGAGGGGAATGCCGGCGCGAGTCATCCCACCACCGCCAGGTAGCAGCCGAGCGCGTAGGTGCCGGCGGTGTACGGCCAACCCCGTCCGCCTCAGGTGTCGCCTCTCGCGATCAGCTCAGATAGCGAACGAGGTCGATATTGTTGCCCTTGGGCTTCTCGAGCTCGGCGTCACAACGTTGATCGAATCGGGATCTGGGCCCCGAATTGCGCCGAATGGGTATTCGTCCAATATGCGACAGCGCGCATCGGCGCCATCCTCTTAAACATTAACCCCTGCTATCGTTCGCACGAACTTGCTTTCGTCCTACAGCAGTCGGGACTGCGAACCATGGTCGCCGTCCCGGAGTTCAAGGGAACGAGCTACTCCGACATGATCGAGTCGGTGCGAAGCGAGTGCCCGGCGCTCGAAGACGTCGTCTTCATTAGCGAAGGGTCTTGGCGCAGCCCTGTCGCAGCTGGCCGGTCCAAGGGACACTGGGATTCTCGACGTGATCGGTGAAGCGCTATCCAGCACTGATGCCATCAACGTCAACTACACGGAGGAGGACCGAATCTGCCTTCCGCGAGGCGAAACGCCCCTCGCCACGCTTCGCGACTTGATTCTGGAACGCTCAACAGAAATGACCGACCTTCCCTGCGTTCGACGTCATCCGCGCAACTGGGAGGCCGAACCGATCCGCTACATCGGGTCTGCTGCGATCTTCACCGGTCGACGAATCGACGAGTGGAATGAGACGCGAACTCAACACCGCTCCCGCCTCCTGAGCCTTTCCACCCGGCTAGCCGGTTTCACCGGCCACCTCGGCTGACGGGCTGTGCGGCATGGCCTGAGAGTCGGCATCATGAAACCGCGTTTTTTACCTTCCGGATGGTAAAGTCGTCATGTGAAGTCAGAGACGCGAACGCGAATACTCGACTGCGCGCTGGCGCTCCTGCGGGCCGGCGAAGCGATCTCGCTTGAATCCGCGGCCCGCCGGGCCGGGCTTACGAAGCCGGGATTGATGTACTACTTCCCAACTAAACAAGAGTTGATGCTTGCGCTCGTCGATCACGTCGTCGAAGGCTGGGCGCGTTGCCTCGAGGGCCAGCTGGGCCGACCCGTCGAGGATGCCAGCGTTCAGGATCGCATGCTCGCCTACCTCGAGTTCGCACTGACCACTGACTTCGATGAGACCGACATTGTGATGCTCTCCGACCCTCGTTTGCGTGAACCGTTGTCGCGGCGATGGGCAAGCCGCATGGCACCCTGGGTGGCGTTGCCCGAGAGCATGTCGCCATCCGAACGGGGCCGCACACTTGCCGCACGCCTGCTGGCCGACGGCGCATGGTTCGCCAGCGCGACTAACGTCTTCACCCCTGACCGAACGGATCGCCAACGCGTATTGCGCGTCGCCAAAGGGCTGCTGAAAGGCTGACGAATGAACAAATGGATCATGCTGGGAGCCGCAATTGCCAGCGAAGTGATGGCATCACTCTCTCTGAAGGGGGCATTGACACAGCCACTTTGGTACGCACTCGTCGTCGCTGGCTATCTTGCGGCCTTCACATTCATCTCGTTGTCCCTGCGTGGCGGCATGGGGCTGGGCGTGGCATACGGAATCTGGGGCGCGCTCGGTGTGGCTCTGACGGCGTTGCTCGCTGCGGCGATCTTCCACGAACCGATCACACCCGTCATGATGACCGGCCTGGCGCTCATCATTGGCGGTGTTTTGATCGTGGAACTCGGCGCGCAGCGTGCGCAGCCGGGTCGGAAAGGGACCGGCGAAGGAGAGGCGCAGTGATGGCATGGCTGTTCCTGGTCGGCGCCATCGCTACCGAGGTCGGTGCGACCATCTCGCTGCGTGCCGCTATCAGCGCCAACTGGAAGTGGTACATTCCGGTCACCGTCGGCTATCTCGCCGCATTCGCACTGCTCTCATCCGCACTCTCGCACGGCATCGGCATCGGCATCGCGTATGGCATCTGGGCCGCATCGGGCGTCGCGATCACATCCGTGTTGAGCAGACTGATCTTCAAGGAACCTCTTACGTTAATTATGAGCGCCGGCATCGTCTTGATCATGGGTGGCGTGCTGCTTGTCGAATTGGGCAGCGTGCGCTAGCTGGGGGTCTCTCAGATTAACGGTGGCTCTGGCCTGGCGCATGGTTAGTTGATTCGGCCTTCGAAGGTGATCGCGAAGGCGTTCAGGGCGCGCTTCCACCTCGTCACCCAGCGTGCCCGGGCGCGCCCCGGTGGGGTCAAGCGAGCGCGTCACCAAGTACAAGCACTTCAGGGCTGGGCGGCGTCGTTCGGGAAGTGCCCGCGCGCTCGCACCGCGCGCCGGTATCGGGCGTTGAGTGACTCGATCGCGTTGGTCGAGCGGATGATGCGTCTGATCTCGACGTCGTGGTCCAGGAACGGGATGAACTCGTTCCACGCGTTCTCCCACAGCTTCCCGATCGTGGTGGGATACATGTTCGCCCGCTTTCAGCGAACTCCTGAAATCTGGCACGGGCGGCCGCCTCGGTCGGTGCCGTATAGACCGGTTTTAGGTCGCGGGCGATCTGATCCCAGTGCTTCCGGGACGCGAACTTGAACGTGTAGCGCATCACATGGATGACGCAGGTCTGCACGATCGCGTACTCCCACACCGTGGTGATCGACTCCGGCAAGCCCTTGAACCCGTCGCAGACGAGAATGCACAGGTCTTCGACACCACGGTTCTTGATCTCGGAGCATGCCGAGCCAGAACTTCGCCCCTTCACCGCCGTCGCCGGCCCAGATCCCGAGGATGTCGCGTTCGCCTGCGGTGGTGACGCCGAAGGTGCCCGTCACGCACCTTGAGCACGATCGCGTCGATGAAGATCACCGGATACACGCGATCCAGCGGTCGATTGGACCATTCCGTCATTTCCTCGATCACCTTGTCGGTGATCTTCGAGACGGTGTCCTTGGAGACATCGGCACCATAGACCTCGCCGAAGTGCCGCAGCTACTTCTCCGGTGGTCAGGCCGCGGGCAGTCAGCGACAGCACGATCTCATCGATCCCGTCCAATCGGCGCTGCCGCTTCTTCACGATCTGCGGCTGGAAGGAACCATCCCGGTCCCAGGGAACATCGATCTGCACCGGACCGACCTGGGCGAGCACCGTCTTCGACCTGGTCCCGTTACGGGCGTTCTCTCCATCGCTGGCCTGATGCTTCTCATAGCAGGTGCTCCGTGAGCTCTGCTCGATCGGGGTCTCCAGCACCGTCTTCGTCAGCCCACCCAACAGGCCTTGCAGGCCGACCAAGCTCACGCCCTGCTCCTTCGCCTGCGCCAGCAGCTGCTCGGCGATCTTCTGCTGATCGATGATCTCTCCCGTCACAGGATCGATCATCTCGGTCATTTCAGTCACTGCCTTACCTCTCGGTCACGCCAGAACCAGATCCACCGTTTATCCGACAGTCCCGTCCCAGACCAACCGGTCTCATTTGGGCTTTTTGTTTGCCTTCCGGCGGAGAGATCGAGAGCGAGTAGAAGGGCCGCAGTGCCGGGACCGTGGAATACCGGACCGGGCGAAACGATGGAGGTATGCCGCGAAAGCCCGGCACGGAGAACCGGGAACGAGCTACGATCGGCCGGCGGAAAGACAAACAAGACGCGCAAACACAGCGCCGCCAAAGGCGGCTTCGCGACATAGCGCTGGAAGGTCGAATATCGCCAGATCCATGGCGCACAAGGGCGTCGACCATTTGGTCGCGGGGGTGGGCACCGCAACCCGGCCACCAGTTGAGTTGCCACCACGACTCAGGGCGGAACCGCGATTGCGCAAACGACTGAGGGAGCGAGATCCTTCGGCCCCTCCCCCTCAATCGTAGCCGTGCGCTAACCCGCCGGTGCGAACACGAATTGCTGGTTCGCGTCACCGCCAGTAGTCGCCCATTGCTGGATCACGGTTCCGTCGTCCGTGTTGCCGGCCATGAGGTCGAGCGACTTCCCGCTCGCCCGGTTGGTGATGGTGTAACCGCCCCCCGCCGCCGTGATCGTCCACTGCTGGTTGGCGTTTCCAGTGCCGGTGATCGCGTACTGGGTCATGCCCGTCCCGTTCGCGGTCGAGCCGCCAGGATTGTCGAGAGCTTTCCCGCTGTTGAGGTTCACGAGGTTGACGTAACCGCTGCCAGCGTCGATGACTGTCCAGACCTGGTCAGTCGCCGCGTCATCAGCCCACTGTATGACCGCCGCACCATCGCTCGTCGACGCGCCATCCACCGCGACCGGCTTGCCCGAGACAACACTCTCGATCCGGTACCGCTGCCCGACCGCCGGGCTCGTTGGCTGAACCGTGCGCGGCACCGCGATCAACTGCCACTGCTGGTTCGGGTTTCCGCTGCCTCCCGCCCACTGCTGGACGGGCGTTCCGTCGCCCAGTCCGCCGTTCTGAAGGTCCAGTACAAGCCCGCTCGCCTGGTTTGTCAGGGTGTAGTAGCCGGCGCCGGCGGAAGTGATTGCCCACAGCTGATTCGCTGTACCTCCAGCTGACCACTGCTGAAGCTGAGTTCCGTTCGAAGTGGAGCTGCCGGGATCGTCGAGGACCTTGCCGCTGTTCGTGTTGGTTAGCACGTACGCGCTGCCTGAGGCTGTGAGCGTCCACTGCTGGTCTGGACTGTTGTCATCGGTGTAGCTGACGGCAAGTGCACCATTGGAGCTCGACGCTCCGGAGATGCCGAGCACCTTGCCACTCGTACGCGACACCAGAAGGTACGTCTGGCCGGACACCGGGGTGCTTCGAAGCGCGGGCGCCGCCGGGACGTTACCGGTGAACGTGACGGTTGCACCTGCAGGCAACGTGTAGGAGAAGCTGCCCTGACCGTTCCACGTTGTCGTGAACGACGTGGATGAGGAGTTCGGGTTGGTCGCGACAACGACTTCCGAACCATCCGGATTCTTATACGCCGAAGCGACGATTCCACCCGCGTTCGCAGTGGCTGCGATCCGCGTGGCTCCGACGTTGACGAAGTGGCTGAACTGGCCGAGCTGGTAGAAGTTGTTGTGCATCGTGTAACTGGCCGACGTCACCGTTCCGCTGCCGTTGACGGTCGCATTGATCTGCACCACTGGCACGGCCGGCGCTGCAAGGTTGCAGCCCAGGCACGGTCCGCCGGTCGAATCCAGCGCGAAGTTCCACAAGATGGACCCCTTCGCCCAGTTCTGAGCGGAGAGCGTGGCCATCTGCGCCGTGGTGTAGGCGATGATGTTGTTCGGGTGGGAATCCGAGGAGCATTCCGTCTCGTACTGGTCATAGCCGTACACGTTGTGGAGGTTGGTCATCATCGCAGGCTCGGCCGTGTAGTCGTAACAGTGCCACGCCACCCCGGAATAGTCCGACGCCGCGGATCCCGAGATAAGGGACGTCGGATAGGCCAGATTCTCCCAGTTGAAGTCGTACCCCAGAATCGGCTGGTTCAGCCCGGCCGCAACGAGGTCCGGCTTGAGGTAGTTGTGCACCCAGGAAGCCATCGTCGGCTCATCCCAACTCATTCCGGGATACGTCGTGGGGCAGTACTGCGGCTCGTTCTGCGGAGTGATCGCCCAGATGGGGACGCCCTGCGCCTGGTAGGCCTGAATCCACTTGACGTAGTAATCGGCCCAGGCCTGGTAGTACTGCGGCAGCAGCGTTGCCGGCCCGCTCCCCGTATTGCAGATCATCGACCGGTTCGACTTCATCCATGCGGGGGCGCTCCACGCGCTGGCCACAAGCTTCAGGTCGGGGTTGATCGCGAGAGCGTCTTTGATGGTCGGGATGATCCGCGCCGTGTCGTACGTCGTCAGGGCGAAGTTCTGCAGCGGATTGGTGGAGGGCCCCTGGGTGTCCGCATCCGTCCACATGACAGGAGCAGCGTTGAAGTCGCTCGCCCCCATCGGCACACGCCAGAAGCTGAGCGCGTCCCCCGAACTGGAGAAGACCTGGTTCATCATGCTCGAGTACTGCGTCGAGCTGTACGACTTCAGCGCCTGAGCGAGGTACGCGGACGAATCTGTGAAAGCGGCGCCATAGCCGACCATCGTCTGGTACGTACGGTTGTCGCTGACCGAGATGTTGAGACTGCCCTGAGTTACCGGCCCGAATGTCACATCGCTCTGCCGTTGCAGATTCGTGGTGCCATCGGTCGTGGTAAGCCAGGCCTGGACAGTCGGCAGGGCTGCGTTCGCCGGCGCGACAGCTGCAGTTCCGATAGCGGCGCTGGCGGCGATCGAAGCGATCGCCAGACTGGACGCGAAAAGCGCCCGGCGCCGACGTGGACGCGGTCGATGCATCTTTCCTCCTCATTGAGGTTCCGGAGCGACGGCGACGCACCGTCCGCCCGGTAGTGGGTGAATTCCCGCCACTGTTACAGGCGACGCAAACTATCGCAACAGGTCGAAATGTTTCGGAACGGGGTCAGTGGCACTATAAGGGCATGGAATCGAGGGGACGCCCGACGTTGCGCAGCATCGCTGACGCGGCCGGCGTCTCTGTCGCGACCGTCTCGAAAGTGGTCAATCAACGTTCCGACGTCTCGGCAGCGACCCGTGCGCGAGTGGAGCGACTTCTCGCCGAAAGGGATTACCCGTATCGCTCGATGGGGCGGCCCCCGTCAAGCCGACGCGTCATCGAGCTTGCCTTTGACGCACTAACGTCGCCAAACATCGTCGACATCATCCGCGGAGCGGTGGAGCTGGCTGACACTCATGGCTTCGAGGTGGTGATCGCCGAGGTTCCCGATGATGCCCTAGGGATCGCATGGGCTAGACGCCTCACATCCCTCGAATGCGCTGGCGTGATCCTCGTTACCGCCACGCTCACCACCCAGCAGCGCCGGCAGCTCGCCCGCTTGCGCATCCCGATCGTGGGAATAGACACTGGGCCGCTGGCCTCGCCTGCGACGTTGGTGACGTCAGACAACGAGAAGGGCGCATACGAAGTGACGCGACACCTCGTGGGACTCGGCCACCAACACATCTGCTTGATCGCCGGGCCTGATTCATCCCCGGTCAGTATGCCGCGGCAGCGGGGGTTCGAGTCTGCACTGTCTGACGCGGGGTTGGCCATCGATGGCGATGGAATCCGTGAATCCCTGTTCACCGTTGACGGTGGTTTTGCAGCCGCCTCCTACCTACTCGCCCGCGAGCCGCGGCCCACTGCGATCGTCGCTTCGAACGATCTCCAGGCTCTGGGCGCCCTCCAGGCGGCGCGCAGGTGGCAGATTCCCGTTCCGGACTCGCTCAGCATTTCGGGCTTCGACGACACCGCAACGGCGAAGTGGTGCGATCCACCATTGACTACCGTGCGACAGCAGTTCAGCGAAATGGGGCGCGAGGCCGTCCGCCGCGTGTCGACATCGGCTTCGCACAGCGGCGCCCCCACTGCTGAGCGCCCGATGCCGGTGGAGTTGGTGGTTCGCGCGTCGACCGCGCCTCCAGGTGATCGCCCCGGCAATCGTTCCGAAACTGTTTCGGATAACTGACTCGGGGCCGTTGTGTCCTGTGGATGAAGCGACTCGCGCCCCCGATGGCAAGAAACTAGAAACGGGACTTGCGTCCAACTAATTTCGACTCATAAACTTAGCCCCGAACTAAGGAGACGATGATGTCATCGAAGGCCAGCGTCAAGGATGTGCGGCGAAACAACCGCGCGATCCTTCTGCGACACCTTTTGCTCGCCGGGCGTAGCTCGCGAAGCGAAGCGGGCGCGGCGACCGCGCTTTCCCCTGCGACGGTTACCAGCGTCATCGCTGAGCTCATCGACGAGGGCGTGATCCTGGAGACCGGCTCGATCGAGTCGGATGGCGGGCGGCCCCGGACACTGCTCGAGCTCAATGACGATGCTGCGTACGTCTTCGGGGCGGACGTCGGCGAGTTCTCCGTCACGGTAGGACTGTTCACTCTGCGTCTCGAGCGAGTCGCAGAGCGGGTGGTGCCCTTCCCTCAATCGCCAGTTCGGCCCGAAGACGTCACCGAGGCGATCGAGGCCGCCATCGAGGACCTGCGCGGCCACGTGCCGCCTGGCGTGCCGATTCTCGGATTGGGGCTCGGCGTGCCCGGCATCGTCCAGAAGGTCAGGAGCGAATCCGGAACAGTATCCAGAGTTGTTCACGCCCAAGTCATCGGTTGGGAATCGGTCTCCTTCGACTCTCTCTCGTCGCGCATCGGAATGCGGGTCTACGTCGACAACGGAGCCAAGAGCACGACTCAGGCCGAACTGTGGTTCGGCGCCGCCCGCGGTGTGGAGGAAGCAGCCGTGGTGCTCATCGGCAACGGCGCTGGCGCCGGCATCGTATCCGCCGGGGCGCTCACCCGAGGATCGAACAGCAGCGCCGGCGAGTGGGGTCACACCAAGATCAGCCTCGACGGTCAGACCTGCCTGTGCGGGTCCCGCGGGTGCGTGATGACCTTCGTGGGCGCCGACGCCGTGCTCGAGCGCTGGCGCGGCGTGGGCGTGCGAGAACCGGGAAGAGAGCTGGTCGAGCTGGCCGCCCTCTTCGATCGGTGGCGCGCTGGTGACTCGCACGCAGCCTCAGTCGTCGACACCTTGGTCCATCACCTGGGCGTCGCGCTTTCGAACCTCGTGAACTTGTACAACCCGCAGATGATCGTCATCAGCGGATGGTTCGGCGACGTGATCGCCGACAACCTGCTTGAGGAGGTCGAACGCAGCGTTCGAGCCTTCTCTCTTGAGCAACCCGGCCAGGATGTGCTGCTTGAACGGTCCCGTCTGCGTAGGGACGCCGTAGCACTAGGCGCGGCGACCCTGCCGCTCGACCAGTTCATCACCACGGGTTGGCCCCACCACACAAACCCCCTTTTTGAAAGGACCCCGCAATGAAGCGAATCACAGCACTCGCGGCGACAGCTGCCGCCGCGATGCTCCTCCTGGCCGGCTGCAGCGCCGGAAACCCGGCCGCGCCCACTTCGAACTCGGCCAAGACGATCGCGTTCCTGATGCCGTGTTCGACCTGCGCCGACCGATTCGAGTCCAAGGATAAGCCGTACTTCATCGAAGCCGTCCACAAGCTCGACCCGAGCATCAGGGTGATCGCGAACAATGCCCAGGGCAACCAGGCGACACAGATCACACAGGCGGAGTCGGCCCTGACGAACGGTGCAAGCGTCATCGTCACCAGTCCCTTCACCGCCCAGGCCGGCGCGACCATCGTGGAGAAGGCCAAGGCCAATAACGCCTCCGTCATCGCCTACGACGGGATGATCGACGGCGCGAGCCCGGACGCCTACGTCTCCTTCGAGAACGAGAAGGTCGGCGAGATGCAGGGCCAGTACCTCCTCGATCATCTCAAGCCCGGAGCGACTGTCGTGGAGATCAACGGCGACATCACCTCTGCGCCGGGTCTGGCCTTCAAGCAGGGAGCCCACAAGGTGCTCGACCCTGCGTTCGCCAGCGGCAAGCTCAAGCTCGGCTACGAGAGCGACACCGCCGGATGGGACGGCGCCAAGGCGCAGGCTTCCATGGAGCAGGCCCTCACCACACTGGGCAACAAGGTCGACGGCGTCCTCGCCCCGAACGATGGACTCGCAACCCCGATCATCGCCGCCCTCACCGCCCAGGGGCTGAACGGCAAAGTCCTTGTCACCGGCCAGGACGCCACCGACCCGGGACTGACGAACATTCTCGCCGGCAACCAGTCGATGACGGTCTACAAGTCGATCCACGACGAGGCCAACGCGGCAGCGAAGCTGGCGGTCGCGCTCGCACACGGTGACAAGAATGCGATCAAGTCCCTCACGACCACCGCAGTGAAGAACGACGCCGGCTCCGTTCCGGCGATCATTCTCACCCCGGTGTCGGTCGACAAGTCCAACATCGCCGACACGGTGATCAAGGACGGTTTCACCACCTGGACCAAGATCTGCGTCGGAGCGGCGGCATCGGCATGCCCTTCGAAGTAACAAACGTGGAGCGCCGGCGAGACGCAGCCGCCGGCGCTCCACCCCTCCTGGAGCTGCGCAACGTCAGCAAGGCCTACGGCCACGTCTCGGCGCTCAGCGGCGTCGACATCACCGTCGGGGCCGGCGAAGTCGTCGCCCTCGTCGGCGACAACGGGGCCGGTAAGTCGACACTGCTCAAGGCCATCGCCGGCGTCCATCAGATCACCTCGGGCGAGATCCTCCTCGACGGCGAGCGCGTCGAGATGGCGAGCCCGACCGACGCGGCCCGCCTCGGAATCGAGACTGTCTACCAGGACCTCGCGCTCTGCGACAACCTCGACGTCACCGCGAACCTGTACCTCGGACGTGAGCTCCGGGTGCGCCGGATCCCGTTCCTGGACCGGGTTCGCATGGAGCGAGAAGCAGCCAAGGTGATCTCCGAACTCGCCTCCACCGTCCCCAACCTCCAGAAGCCGGTCTCCGCTCTCTCCGGCGGTCAACGCCAGGCGATCGCGGTCGCCCGGGCCGCGCTCTGGGGGTCCAAGGTCGTCCTGCTCGACGAGCCGACAGCCGCACTCGGGGTCGCACAGACGCGCATGGTGTACGAGCTGGTCGCCAAGATGCGCGACCGCGGGCTGGGCGTGATCGTGGTCACGCACAACATGGCCGACGCCTTCGCGACGGCCGACAGAATCGTCGTGCTCCGCCTGGGCCGCAATGCCGGCGAGTTCACACCTCAATCGAACACACCGGACCAGGTCGTCGCAGCCATCACGGGAAGCGACACGATCCGATGACGAAAGGCATTGATATGGCTACCGCCCGCGCCGGAAAGGCGTACGGCATTTCAGGCGAACATGCCGGCCTGAAGTCCCGCATCCCGTTCCCTCGCGACATCGCGCCCTATGCGGTGTTCATCGGCCTCGCGCTGGTGTGGGGCACGTTCCAGGTCCTCAACGAGAATTTCCTCTCTCCGAGGAATCTCTCGAACCTGACCCTTCAGACGGCGGTGCTCGGAACGATCTCCGTCGGGATGGTCATGGTTCTCATCCTGGGGGAGATCGATCTCTCTGTCGGCGCCATCGCCGGCGTCAGCGCGGGAGTGCTCGCGCTGACGTCGACGAACTTCGGCGCTCCGGCGTGGGTCGCCATTCTGGCGGCGATCGCGGTGGGCGCCGTCATCGGGCTGATCCAGTCCGCGGCGATCACCGGGATCGGCATCCCGTCCTTCATCGCGACTCTCGCTGGGCTCTTGGTCTGGCAGGGCGTCCAGCTGATCATCGTGGGTTCCAATGGGCAGATCGCTTTGACCGACCCGTTCCTGAAGGCGATCGCCTCCACTTACCTGAGCCCGATCGCCGGGTGGACACTCGCTGTGGCCGGGATCGCGGTGATGGTCGGCTGGAGGCTTGCCTCCCGTGCGTCGCGCGTTCGCGGTGGGCTGACGGTGCGTTCCGCGGGAAGCGAGACGGCGATCATCGCGGCGGCTTCAGTCTTGGTCCTGGTGGCAACCTGGTTGCTCAACGGCTACTTCGGTATTCCGGTGGTCCTGGTTCTCCTGATCGGTCTGGTCGCGATCATGAGCTTCGTGATGACGATGACGCCGTTCGGCCGGCATGTGTACGCCATCGGAGGCAATCGGGAGGCTGCTCGTCGGGCTGGCATTCGCGTGCCTCTCGTCACGATCTCGGTCTTCGTCACGATCGCCGTGATCGCTGCCGGCGCCGGAATCGTCGAGGCTTCGCGCGAGTTCTCGGCATCCAGCGCTCTCGGTGGCGGAACGTTGCAGCTGAACGCGATCGCCGCAGCCGTCATCGGTGGCACATCCCTGTTCGGAGGCCGCGGAAAGATCTATCACGCTCTGATTGGTGCGCTGGTCGTGGGGAGCGTGGAGAACGGCCTGGACCTGCTCGGGCAGCCCGCGGCCATCCAAAGCATCACCACAGGAATCATTCTCGCGTTGGCGGTCTCCGTCGACGCGATCAGCCGCCGACGCTCCGCTGCGCGCGGCGGACGCTGAGCAAGGAGAGAAATGACGGAAGAGATCATGTATGCATCGCAGTTCCCGCCGGAATTCCTCTGGGGCACTGCCACGGCGGCGTACCAGATCGAAGGATCACCGCGCGCTGACGGCAAGGGCGAATCCATCTGGGACCGCTTCACCCACGAACGTGGAATCGTCCTCCGCGGGGACACAGGCGATATCGCGTGCGATCACTACAACCGCTGGCCGGAGGACATCGAGCTCCTCAGCGACCTCGGAGTGAACTCGTACCGCTACTCCATCGCATGGACACGCGTGGATCCTGCCGGCGACGGCCGCATCAACAAGGCCGGGCTCGACTTCTACGAACGCATCACCGATCGTCTGCTCGAGCGCAACATCTCGCCGCTGGTCACCCTCTACCATTGGGACCTGCCCCAAGCCCTTCAGGACAAAGGCGGCTGGTTGAACCGCGAGACGGCGGAACGTTTCGCCGACTTCACCTCGGCCGTCGCGGAGCGACTCGGCGACCGTGTCCCGCGATGGCTCACACTCAACGAGCCGTACTGTTCAGCCTTCGTCGGCCACCTCCAGGGAGTGCACGCACCCGGCATTCAAGACGAAGCGTCGGCGGTACGAGCCGCCCACCACCTCCTGCTAGCCCACGGGCGCGGCCTTGAGGCACTTCGAGCTGCCGACATCGCCGGACAGGCGGGCATCACGCTCAATCTGACCTCCGTGATTCCCGGATCGATCTCCAAAGCCGACAGGGCAGCGGCCGCGCGCGTCGATCTCGTCGAGAATCGCCTCTTCCTCGATCCGATCTTTCGCGGCCGGTACCCGGAAGACGCCGCATCGTTCTACCGCGGAGTGACCGGGTTCGATTTCGTCGAAGACGGAGATCTCGACCTGATCAGCGGCCCGATCGACTTCTTCGGTATCAACTACTACGAGCGGCACACGGTTGTGGCGGACCCCGCTGATCCGCAGCGCGGTTCGAGGAAGCTGGCGGCGAAGCGGCAGACACTCACGGGCACAGCCATCAACCCGCGCGGGCTCGAGGAAGTCCTCAAGCGAGTGTCGCGCGAGTACACCCCCCTGCCCCTGATCGTCACCGAGACCGGGGTGGCCCTGACCGACTACGTCGACCCGGAGGATCGCATCCGCGACGCTGAGCGCATCGTGTTCTTCCAGGAACACATCGCAGCAGCCGCCTCCGTGATGAAGGCGGGAGTGCGTCTCGTCGGTTTCTACCCCTGGTCCTTCATGGATAACTTCGAATGGCAGTGGGGCTACGGACACCGTTACGGAATGTACTACGTCGACTATGCGACTCAGCGGCGGATTCCGAAGGACAGCGCCCTCTGGTACGCCGACTTCCTCGAAGGGGCACGGCGCGACCAGGCGCAGGTGGCGGCGTCCTGACGTCACCTCACGACGCTGAGCGATCGGACAGCCGCGGACGACAGATGACCGAGCAACGCCGGACCGTTGCTGCACCTCCCCATCCGAGCCGGCCTCAAGAGAGGTCCCTCTCTGCGCGCCATCGAGTTGATAATGGAATCGCGCCGAGCCCCGCATGAGTGGGATGTGCTGAAGGCTGCCCTCGACGCATGCGAACGCTAGGACGCTTTCTTGCTCCCACGAACGCCCACGCCCCCGGACAGCGCAGACGAAATCGCGTGGGGTGAACAGGCCGGCCGGGCAGGGCGGCTGGGGGTGGTCGAACTCGCAAATGCGGACTCCCTAGCGCGGGGACGCCTTCTTGAAGGCGTGGCCATCGCGCGAGTCCTGGTCGACCCTACAGGAATCGTCGGTCCTGAGGTGCAGAGAATCGGCGCGACGAACTGGCGCGGCGGGTACGACGCGGCTCACCACCTCCTTGACCTTGGTCACACCAGAGTCGCCTACCTCGGCGGAGATGACGATTCGAAACCGCACCTGCTCGTGCGTCTGGCGTGACAACGGGCGCGGGAACTCGTGCCACAGTGATCGTCGCCGGCTGCATCCCGGATTCCTTCGAGCGCGCTCTCCCAGAGGCCGATCGTCTGATCTCAGATCCCGGACTGACCGCCATCGTGGCGGGCAGCGACATTGTCGCAATGGCGGTTATCACGGCAGCGCGCGGGAGGGGATTGCGTGTTCCGGAAGACCTCAGCGTGGTCGGATTCGACGGCTCACGCCTCGCCCAAGAGTGCCACCCGCACTCACCCGCGTCCACGTTCCAGTCGGTGGCATGGTGGCGCACGCGATCGACCGACTGATCGACTTGGCGTCCGGCCGGCCCGTGGCGGCAGCGAGGGTCGAGGTGGCGACGCACCTCGATATGCGCGGGACCACGTCGAAGGCTCGCCTTCGCTGAGTCCGTCAGCCGGGAAGGTGAACCAGGGAGAACTCGCGGAAGACAGCGGATTGCTTCTTGCCGACGCCGTCCGTCGCAGCAAGTCCGACGAACGTGCCCGTGAAGCCTCCAGCACGCTCATCAGAGAGGTGGGAGATATCGACCTCGGAAAGCTCCTGCCACGCCTCGTCGTCAGACGAGAAGGCAAACTGGACACGTCCGTGTCGCAGCTGAGCTCGCAGTCCGACAGGCCCGTAATCATCGATCGGCCGCTCGGCCAGCGGCAATTCAATCTTCTGTCCGCCGCGGGCTACAGTGACGCCGATCGTACGGCTGCGATATGCCTCGTCCCAGGTCACGCGCGCATACACGAAATTCTTGTTGTCGTAGTAAATGACCAGCCCGGCCGACTGCGAGAAGTGGACCGGATCGAAGACCAGTGTGGTCATCGCATCGGCGTCGAATTCCTCTAGGCGAGTCGCTACGAGCGACACGTCGAACACGGAGAAAAGCGAGTCCCTGCCCACCAGCTCCAGCCCGCCGAGTCCCGTGCGCAACCATCCCGGCGCAGCCGGCCCGCGCAAGGTTGCGAACCGGTTGTCGAGGCCTGCAGCGAAGTCCGTCGAGACCACCCGTTGAGTTGCATCCTGTCTGCGTCCGACGGTGACGAACTCGTCCTTCGCAAGATTCGATCCGTCGCTCAGGCGAAGCCAGCCGTCGGTATTCCATTCCACGTTCTGCACAGAGGTCTCCCGTCCGAGGACGGAGAGCTGGGTTCCAGGGAGAGTTCTCGCCGACAGATGTGCGACGTACCAACGCCCATCCGGCGTGTCCACCAGACTCCCGTGCCCGGCCTTCTGCAGGCCGGTGGCGGGGTTGAAGTACTCCTCGCGAAGGTACGCTCTGTTGTTGCGACCGAAGTACGGTCGCGGCCAGCTGGTGATGATCGGGTTCTGCGGGTCAGCTTGATACGGTCCCTCGATCTGAGCAGACCGGGCGAGGCAGACTCCGTGCCCGAAGCCCGTGCCGCCTTCGGCGGTCATGAGGTAGTAGAGACCGTCCCGCTTGTACAGATGCGGACCCTCGGCGGCGCCGCGATCTGAGCTGCCGTGGCTGATACGGATGGGTTCGCCGACGTGACCCGTCGCGGGGTCGAAAGATTGGATGACGATCCAGCCCGGATGCTCTCTGCCGTCCCGCGTCTCCCATTCCAAGGTCACAACCCATTTACTGCCATCTCCATCGTGGAAAAGTGACGCGTCGAAACCGACGCTGGTGAGATACAAAGGCTGTGACCAGGGTCCTTCGATGTCATCGGCCCAGACGACGTAGTTGTCAACGTCGAAGGCCTCTGCCACCTGACTCTTCATGATCGAGAACACGAGATAGAAGCGACCCGTCTGCGGGTCGACACTGAGGCAAGGCGCCCAGACGCCTCCCGACGCGGGGACCCCGCGCAGGTCGATGCGCTCGTCCGTGATGACATGACCAGCCAATTCCCAGTCCGCCAGGTTGACCGAGCGGTGGATCTGAACGGCAGGGAACCACTCGAAGGTGGACGTCGCGATGTAGTAATTGCTGCCGCGTCGCGCGATGGACGGGTCGGGGTTGAATCCTCGGAGGATCGGATTGGCGACACGCACGGCCCCAGGGCCGACCAGTTCTTCGTCGCGTCGGAGATTCACCTCATCGACTGTGCTCATCCTGCGGTTACCCCTTCTTGTCGCAGCTCTGCGGTCAAACGTGTGTCGGTATGCGATTCGCCGACGCGGTAGTGCCTCGCGTTATCCGGGCGCGACCACCCCTTGTCCGTCCAACGGCGGAGCCGATCGCCGCGGACCTGGATCTGCACTCTTCGCTCTTGGCCCGGGTCGAGCGTGACCCGATCGAAACCGACGAGGACGTACGGTTCCGAGTGGGGCGCGTCGGCGGCGGGGCCGGCGTAGACCTGTGGTGCGGCGGTACCGACCCGATCGCCGGTGTTGCGAATGGTCAGTTCGACTCTCGCACCGCCGTCCGCCGCGCTCGTTATCTGAACGTCGTCGTAGTCGAATGTGGTGTATTCGAGGCCGTGACCGAAGTCGAACTGAGGCTGTGTTCTGGAGCGTTCGTACCAGCGGTAGCCGACGTCGCCGCTCTCGCTGTAGACCAATCGGCCGACGGCCTCTTCCGGCGCCCGCACAGCTACGAGCCCGTGGGCTTCGGTGAGCGGGAAGGTGACCGGGAGCCGCCCGAGACTCGTGACCGCCCCGAAGAGGACATCGGCGATGGCCTCCCCGAACATTTCGCCGGGATACCAGGCCACCACGACAGCTGCGACCCGATCGAGCCAGGGCATCAGAATTGCGCCGCCAGCGTTGACGACGACGACGGTGTTCCGGTTCGCGGCGGCCACAGCATCGATCAGCCTGTCCTGGTCGAGCGGGAGGGCGAGGCTCGTTCTGTCCATGCCCTCCGAGGCGACGACGTTGACGGTCACGACCGCGATATCGGCCTCTGCTGCCGCCCGGGCGGCAGCGGCGATGAGCGAGTCGCTGGGTCTGACCCACCCGAGCGCGATCGACGGCGTGTGGAATCCGGCCGCATCTGTCGAGTACTCGATGACAACGGAAACGGGTACGCCTGCGATGAGCTCATGGCTGGCGATGATGGGCAGTTCAGGGCCGGCGAGGAAGACGACCTCTTCCCGGCCGTCGTGCGCGACCTCGACGCCGTCGATCGTCACTCGGACTCGGCCGCTGAGCGGCAGCGTGAAGTAGTGGGTCCCGCTTTCGGAGGGCGTGATCGTGGTCGTCCAGCGGGCGGAGAAGTCGTCGGCGATCCCGTCGGGGCGCCCGTCTGCGAACAGATCGGGCTCGATCCGTTGCATCACAGGTGGCCCAGCAGGTTCGAGCGTCGCCCAATACTCCGCCGCCCATCCCGGTGCACTCGCGTCTACCGCGGTTTGGGCAAGCGGGATCTTGTTGGTGCTCATTCGGTCCCCGGTGGTTCCCTGGCGGAGGGTCAGGGACGCGCTTCCGATCCGACGGGCGATCGCAGCCGCCGGAGTGCTCAGGGCGGTGGCGGGGACGTCGACCGCCGCCGAGCCGCCGACTGTATACACCGCGTCCGTCCCGTTCGGTCCGATGAGCGCGATTCGCGGGGAGCGGCTTGGGCTGATCGGGAGGACGCCGTCATTCTTCAGCAGCACCATGCCTTCGGACGCGATCCTCGTGGCCAGTCCTCGGTGCGCATCGCTGGTGACGACTTCGGCGGCATCAGCTGGTAGGGGGTGGTCGAAGAGACCGGAGTTGAAGACCATGGTCAGGATTCGGCGGACGCTGTCGTCGAGGCGCTCATCGGTGACATGGTTGTCGTCGAAGACAGCGGGTGTGCGTCCGCCGTTGCCCTGATCGAACTGGGGGATGTCGATCCCGGCGACCGTCGCCGCGACCTGGTCTCGCACGGCCCACATGAAATCGGGGGTCACAACGCCGTCCCAGCTCGACTTGATGATGTCGATCAGCGGCTTGTTCTCGCACGCGGGCGTCCCGTTGAAACGGTTGTACGACGCCATCACGGAGTCGGCGCCACCGTCACGCGTGAGTTCCACGAAGGGAGCGACATAGATCTCTCGGAGAGCTCGATCATCGACGTGGACATCGATAGCAGCCGTGCGGCCGCCTGCGCCGTCGCGGTAGCCGATGCGCTCGCTCTCCTGGTTGTTCACCACGAAATGCTTGACCGACTGAATGGTGTGGGTCGCCTTCGCACCGAGAACCGCTGCGCGACCCATCGAGCCGGCTAGAACGGGATCTTCACCGAAGGACTCCGTTTGCCGCCCCGCATAGGGCGAGCGGGTGATGTCGACGGCGGGGCCCAGCCACACCGCGCGGGCTTTGCCTCGCAACTCGGCACCGATCGCCTCCCCGAACTCATGAGCCAGTTCGGGGTTGAACGTCGACGCGAGCGAGTACCCGGACGGGAAGGCAGTCGTCCCAGGCAAGGACAGCCCGTTCGGTCCGTCCTTCGACATCAATACCGGAACCCCATACCGCGCCAGCCCGGAGAGATCCCCGCATGCTGCGCTGACCTTCTCCTCACGCGACAGCACTGCAAGAAGGTCTTCCGCACGCTGCTTGGCACGCAACGCCGGATTGCGCCAGCTGCCCTCCACGTACTCCGTCGTGACCTCCATCACTTTCCGAATCCCGCGGTGAGGCCGGCGACCAGATACCGGCGCCCGAAGATGTAAGCGGCAAGCATCGGCAACGCGGAAAGCACGACGGCAGCGAGAATCGCGGGGACGTTGACCGAGAACTGGCCCTGGAAAGTCCACAGCGAAAGCGGCAGAACACGGTTCTGCGGGCTCTGCGTGAGGATCAGCGGGAAGAGGAACCCGTTCCAAACACCGAGCGCGTTGTAGATCCCGACCGTCACCAATGCCGGCTGCACCAGCGGCAGCACCAACGATCGGAGGATTCGCCAGTCACCGGCGCCGTCCATGCGCATTGATTCGAAGAGCTCCGCCGGAATATCCCGCATGAAGTTCACGATGATGAGCACGCTGATCGGAATCGCGAACGCGGCCGCGGGCAAGATGATCGCCCACAACGTGTCGTAGAGTCCCATCTTCGTGATCAGAAGGTACACGGGGATGATGGTTGCCTGAAGCGGGATCGCCAGACCGAGCAGGTAGATCGACATCGTCCCGCGCGCGAACGATCCTCTGCTGCGCACGATGGGGTAGGCGGCCAGGACGGAGACGGCGAGCGCCAGCGCCGTGGCCACAAGAGTAACGATCACGCTGTTGAGGAAATACTGGAAGAAGTCGTTCTGCAAGACCAGGACGTAGTTGTCCAAGGTCGGCTTGGCGGGCAACGCGAGCGGCCCGTCCGCGTAGACATCGGCTTGCGTCTTCAAGCTTGTGACGATGATGTAGTACACCGGTGCGATGATCACGATGAGCCACACGAAACCGCCCAAACCGCCCGGGATGTTGGGGCGCTCGCGCCCACGCCCCTTCCGGCGGGGCAGCGGACGCGCGCTGTCCGCTCGCCGCGCGGGCTCAGCGACGGACTTGGAAGTGGAGGTGGAGGTGGAGGTGGAGGTGGAGGTTGCCATCATGCACCCTCTCTCTGGCTGGTCATACGGTTGGAACCGCTGAGGCGGGTGAGGAGCAGCGCCAGCGCGACACCCACCACTGCGAGGATGACGGCGATCACGCTCGCCACGCCCATGTTGTACGAGCGGAACCCGGTCAGGTACATGTCGAGAGCGAGCACCCGCGTCGCGGTTCCGGGGCCGCCCTGGGTGAGGACGAAGATCAGGTCGAAGTACGTTAGCGACCCGATCAGAATCAGTGTGGTCGAGGTGATCACGGTGTATTTCAACTGAGGCAGCGTAATGTACCAGAACTGCTTGATCCGTCCGGCACCGTCGAGCATTGAAGCTTCATACATCGTGGCCGGGATCTGTCGCACCCCCGCCGCGTATAGCAGCGTGTGAAACGGGATGAACTGCCAGCCGATGACGAAGATCACGGTGATCAGAGCCAGGGTGGGGTCGCCGAGCCAGTTCTGCGACAGGATTCCGAGTCCTTTGATGGATCCCAGCCCGAAGGTCGGATCCAGGAGCGCCTTGAATGCGATAGCGATCGCGGCCGAAGAGAGCAGCAGCGGCACGAAGTAGAGCACGGACAGGAATGTCCGGTACTTCTGCTGACCTGCGGTGAAGACGCCGAGCAGCAGAGCGATCGGGGTCTGGAAGATCCAGCTGGAAACCATGACCACGAGGGTCAGCCAGATCGCGTTCCACGTGAGCGGGTCGGAAAACGCCTTCGGCCAATTGCCGAAGCCGATCCATTGCGGCGTGCCGAGGCCGTCCCAAGACGTGAGGCTGAGAAAGATCACGCCGACGAGCGGAACGATCCCGAACAGGCTGAACAGCACAAGAGCGGGCAAAGCCATGATGAGGGTGGAACCGGTGCGGCGGCGAGCCGCACCGGTCCCGAGTGTTGCGGTAGTCACGAGCTCAAGATCCCAGCGTCGTGTTCATGGCGTCCACGAACCCCTGGGGCGTCATCTGCCCGAGGAACACCTGGTCGAGGTTGGTCAGAAGCGCCTGGCCCTGTGCAGCTGGAAGTGCCTGGTCCCACGAGAGCTGGAAGCTGGGCGCGTCGACTGCTCGCTTGTAGACCCAGCCGAGGTAGTCGGCGTCGTCGAGCTTCGCGATCTTGCTTTCGATTCCCGTGATCGGAGGGACGGCCCCGCCCTTCAACAGCGTGTCCACGTAGGTGTCGTCAAGCACTGCCTTGTTCAGGTAGGACTCCGCCGACTTCTGCGCGTCCGCGCTCGAGGAGGAAGACACGGACCAGAAGTTGGCCGGGTTGCCGACGATGTTCGCCGGGTCGCCCTTGCCACCGGAGACTGCCGGGAAGGTGACATAGCCGACGTTGCCCGCTGCGAAGAAGTCCTTCGCATTGTTCTTGAAGTTCGGGTAGACCCACGAACCCTGCAGAATCATCGCCGCCTTGCCGGTGTAGAAGGCAGCGATATCCGCATTCGCGTCCGCGGTGATCGACTCGTAACCCTTGATGAATCCATTGGCCTTCACCAGCTGCTGGATCTTCTCGAGGGACTGCTTGAATGCCGGGTTCGACCAAGCATTCTTCTTTCCGTCGAGAACGGCCTTGAAGGCCTCCGGGCCACCGATCCGGTCGGCGAGGTATTCGAGCCACATCAGCTCCGGCCACTTGCTCGCACCCGCCATCGAGAACGGAGCGATGCCCTTCCCGTTGAAGGTGTCGACGAGCTTCATCAGGTCGTCCCACGTCTTCGGCGGCTCCACGCCCTCCTGCTTGAACAGCCCCTTGTTGTACCAAAGGACGACCGACTGCATCGAGTTATTCGGAACAGCGTACGTCTTGCCGCCGATGACGCCGTTCGCCGCGACCGAGGGAATGAGACGCGAGGTCAGATCCTTCGATTGCTCGGTGATGTCGACCACGTTCTTGTTCTTGACGTAATCCGCCAGCGTCCCACCGGCCCAGGAATAGATCAGAGCCGGCGCGTTGCCCGACCCGACCGCCGAACGGATCTTCTCCTTATAGGCATCGTTGGCGAAGAACTGGGAGTCGATCTTCTGGTCTGGGTTGGCCTTGTTCCACTCGGTGAACGAGCTGCGGAACGTCTGCTCGTCGCCGCCGGTGAGCGCCCAAGCCGACGCGGTCTTGGATCCGCTGGATCCACCGGTCGAGCATGCGGTCAGGCTCAGTGCCGCAGCGATCACGACTGCCACGACTGCGCGGCCCCGTTTCGATGTGAGCTTCATCGCTTCATCCTTTTCTGTGTGATTTGACACCATTGGCCGCCGGTGCGAAATAATTTCGAAACGATCCGCAATTTTGGCGCCCACAAGATAGGCGAAATGAGGGCCGGAGTCAACAACTATTTGGATTTGCGGCTAGCATCGATGCTGCACCAACGAAACTATTGCGACAGCGAGTCGCCATAGAACGATCAGGAGAGTCGTCGATGAGGACAACGCAGAGGGTCACGCTCAATGAGATCGCCAAGCAGGCGGGCGTCTCTGTCGGCACCGTGTCGAAGGTCATGAACCGCAGGCCCGACGTCTCCGAGGAGACCCGCCAGAGAGTGATGGAGACGGCGAAGGTCCTCGACTATGCGCCGACAACGTTCCGGGTCAACACCGAGGATCCGGTGGTGGACGTCGTCTTCGACAGTTTGGACAATCCCTACTCGACTCAAGTCATGGAAGGAATCGTCCACGCCGGCGCCGAGGCCGGAGTGGACGTCGTCGTCAGGATCATTCCGAAGGACAACGGCAATGACGTGGCCTGGGGGCGGGAAGTGCGCGCGAAAGGCCGCACAGGCATCATCGTCGTCACCTCGCAAATGACCAGTGAGCACCTTCGCGCCCTCGCGCGCGCTTCCGTGCCATTGGTGGTCGTCGACCCGATCAACCTCGGCCGCCCCGATGTCGCCAGTGTCGGCGCTACCAACTGGGCCGGCGGCTTGGAAGCAGGCCGGCACCTTATCGATCTCGGCCACGAGAGAATCGGGTTCATCGGCGGCCCGCGAGGATCCGGTTCCAATCAGGAGCGCTACCACGGTTTCCGGGCAGCCTTGGAGAACGCCGGCCTTGATGTCGACCCGTTGATCACATCTTTCGGCCTGTTCACCTACGAATCAGGACGTGACCTTGCGCTGGTCCAGCTCGCTCTCCCCGACCCACCGACCGCGATCTTCGCCGGCTCGGACACTATCGCACTCGGCGTGATCGAAGCGGCACGTTCTCGGGGCCTCACCGTGCCCGATCAGTTGAGTGTCGTCGGCTTCGACGACACCCGGGTCGCCCGATGGTCATCACCGCAACTGACGACGGTCAGGCAACCGCTGGAAACCATGGGTCGCATGGCGCTGCGAGTCATCCTTCAACTACAAGGGCACGAAACTCTTGACTCGCAGCATGTGCAATTGTCGACCTCTCTGGTGGTGCGGAACTCGACTGCGCCTCGCACCCAGATCCGCAGGCCCATCGCGAGGTAGCGGTTCTGAACCTCTTGACATCGGGCGACTGAGTCCTTGCCGTCTCGCGCCCGAATGACGGTCCGATTCGAAATTCTTTCGAATCTCGCAGAGTGGACCAAAAGCAATCTTTCCGGCGAGCCGTGGGGTGCGCTATGAGGCCCTTTCACGTCTCTGTGCACTGGCCGGAGCAGTTCAAGGGAGAACATGAATGAAATCGATTGAACGAGGTCGGCCGAGACACGGCCGCCTTGCAGTCATCGCAGCGTTCAGCACGACTGCAGTTTCGGGACCGCGTTCGCTCCGACAGCCGTCGCTGGGGCCACAGAGCAGTGGCAACCGTAAGCGGGGACGGACATCACCACGTTATCCGCCCAATGCCTCGCCGACTGCCGAACCGCTCCTTGGATGCGTCCTACTCGTGGTTCAGCATCGACAAGTTGCACACGAACGCGGCCAACAGTGCCGATGACGGAACATCCACGTGATATTCAACGTCACCAACAGGTAAAGTCGCCGGCAGCGAGGTCACCTTCATCGTCGGCGTCGGAGCTTCCGACGCGGATATTCGGGCAACCGACAGCGTGACTCTTCGCTGAGGCCGAAGCGTGGCTCCCGATACTGAATCGCCCGCTCACCGCACCGGTGGGCGAGCGGTTCCTATTTCCACCGAAACGGATCGGAGGCTTGACACCCGTTCGAGGGCCCCACTACTCTCTAGCAGCTCAAAACGGGCACAACGCCGAAATCTTTCGAAAGCCTCTGAAGCGGAGAGCGTCAGATTGACCGAGGAGGACCCGATGACCTCACTATCCGACACCCTCAGCGGCAAGCGCCGTCGACGGCAACTCCATACCTGCCCTCGTAAGTAAGACCGGGCTGCTTCGATCACCGCACGATCAGAAGCAGACACCCGACCTTCCGCTGCAGCGTCTGCGTCACGCGTGCATGTCCATCCGTACTCCCTTGAGGAGTCCGAACGCGCCCAAACGCTGGAGTTCGTCATGCCATCGCGCTCTTTCCCGTCTCACCAGATCGATACAGGTTTCGCCTCGAAAGAGCGTGGACCACCGCAGGGGTCACGGCACCTCGATCCCATGATCGAGGCCGGACCACGCAAGCCGAGCAACGCTCGGCCTCCCCGCACATGCCACCCCCCGCATGAAATGAGACTCGCATGAAACTCTTGACCAGGCGACCAAAGCGCGTCGCCCTCGGTTTGGCGATCGGGTTGACAGCGGCCACCGCTCTGACGGTCGCCGCTCAGCCAGCCATCGCCGCCAACCCGCCGTACCCCTGGTTCGACACCTCCAAGACGCCGTCCCAACGGGCCGACCTCCTGCTCGGCGCACTCACCTTTGATCAGAAGATCGATTTCGCGCTGTGGTTGCAGTACCCGTACCCGCCGCCCGACAGCGCACGGCCATCGTTCGCAGCGCAATACGGGATTCCAGACCCGCGCCCGCACGACAGCCCCAATGGGGTCTTCTATACAATCGGCGTCACCCAATTCCCCGCAGAGCAGACACTCGCCGCCTCCTTCGATCCGACCCTGGCCAAGACCTACGGTCAAGCGGTCGCTCAAGAGCTTCGAGGGAAGGGATACAACGGCTGGCTCGGCCCTGGGCTCGACCTTGCCAGGAACCCCCTCTCCGGTCGGCTCGCCGGCAACCCCGGGGAGGACCCGGAACTCGCCGGACAGATCACGACCAACATGGTCGAAGGAGCGCAAAGCCAAAACATCACCACGGTGCTCAAACACTACGTCGGCAACCTGCAGGAAACCGGCCGATTCGGCTCCCCTGCCGTCCTCAGCGGACCGGGGAACCCGTCTTACAACGACGTGATCGACGAGCGCACTCTGCGCGAGCTCTACATGGAACCGTTCCGGCAGGCCATCCAGAATGGCGGCGCTACGACCATCATGTGCTCGTACCAGAAGATCAACGGCACGAACACCTGTGACAACTCGGCCATCCTCTCCGTCCCCAAGAACGAATGGGGATTCCAGGGGAACATCGTCCCGGACTTCGTCGGCGCCTACCATGACGCCCTCACCGCAGTCAACGCGGGCGTGGACGTCACGGGCGACCCGCCTCCCGGAGTCCCGCCGGCCCTGACAAGAGACGACTTCACCAGCGGTCGCGTTTCCGCAGCACGACTGGACGACATGCTCCGCCGCACGCTCTACAGCTACTTCGCTTCAGGCCTGTTCGACCACCCGGTCGGCGCAGCCCAAGATGATGTGAGCACACCCGAACACGTCGCGCTGGCCAAAACTATCGCCCAGGACGGGACTGTGCTGCTGAAGAACGACGGAGGCAAGAAGAGCGCGTCGATCCTCCCCCTCAAGCAGGGCCAGTCCATCGGAGTGATCGGCCGCGCCCAAGGCGATGCCGTCACGATCGAAGGCGGTTCCGACTTCGTACTGCCGAACGGCCCCACCACGACCGCCCTGCAGGCGATTACCGCCCGAGCTAATGGATCACCCGTGAGCTTCAGCCAGGGCACGGTAGGCGATAGCCCTCTCCCGCCGATCCCGGCCAACGTACTCACTCCGAGTTCCGGAACCGGGAACGGCTTGACCGCCACCTACTACCCGAATCACGACTGGACCGGAACACCGGCGGCCGTCCGCAACGAGACAACCTTCGACTTCACCGGCTCACCCGTTGCGAACCTCGGGAACCAGTGGTCGGTGAAGTACACCGGGACGATCACGCCGACGGAATCCGGACGATTCGACTTCTCGCTGAATCCCCAGGGAACCGGGCGGCTGTACATCGACGGCAAACTGGTCACCCAGGGAGTCGACGAGGCTCAGGTCTTCCTGGGCGGTCAACCTTACGTCTACACTGGCAACGTCCAACTCCAGGCCGGCCACCCGGTGTCGATCGAGGCGGACTACTCGGTAGGCGAGAGCTTGTTCGGACCTGCGTTCAAGATGGGGTGGCAGCCGCCATCCCAGTCGAAGATCGCTGCCGCCGTCGCCCTCGCGAAGACCGTGGATGTTCCGGTGGTGTTCGTAGGTCAAGGCTCCGGCGAGGGCATGGATCGCAGCACCCTCGCGCTCGGCGGAGACCAGGATGCCCTGATTTCCGCCGTCGCGCAGGCGAATCCGAACACGGTCGTCGTTCTGAGCACCCCGGGGCCTGTCCTGATGCCGTGGCTGGACAACGTCGCTGGCGTGATCCAGGCGGGCTATCAGGGCCAGCAGTTCGGGCCGGCGATCGCAAGCGTCCTCTACGGTGACATCAACCCGGGTGGCCACCTCGTGATGACGTACCCGAAGGATGCGACCCAGGGACAGGCGACACAGCCGAACGAGTTCCCCGGCACGATCACCAAGGTAGTGACCGATGTGACACCGAGCGGCGCGTACGAGTACCAGTCACAGTTCTCCGAAGGGATTTACATGGGGTACAAGTTCTACGACAAGTACAACCAGACCCCGCTGTTCCCGTTCGGATACGGTCTCTCGTACACGAGCTTCCGCTACGGCAAGCTGCAGACGGTCGCGACCTCGCCGGGCAAGCCGAGCTCCGTGCAGGTCCAGGTGACAAACACGGGTTCCCGTGCCGGCGACACGGTGGTGCAGGTCTACACGGGACTTTCGCCGCAGACGAAGGCGGACACGCCAGCGAAACGGCTCGCGGGGTTCCAGCGGGTTTCGCTTGAACCCGGGCAGACCAAAACGGTGACGATCGCGCTCGACTCGTCGAGCTGGTCGTACTGGGACACTGCCGCGCACACATGGGTGACCCCCACCGGCCCAGTCAAGGTCTACGCCGGCTCGTCCGAACGTGACGTCGAAGCCCAGGCCGTCATGCAAGTCAGATAGGTGGTTCCGCGACGCGCTGAGGGGCTCATCCCCCTAGACCGGGCCCCTCAGCGCCCCCTCAAGCGAACCGATCGCGCAACACGAAAAGGCTCTCACGTAACGCAGCAAATGCCTCGGCATCCAACCCCGTGGACGACTCGATCTCCTCACGGACCGGAGTGACGGCAGCCTCCAACAACCAGCCACGCGGCGTCACCGTGAGAAGGGTCACTCGCTCGTCGTCGCGTGAACGACGGCGTGAAACCAGGGTCAGAGCCTCGAGGCGTTTCAACATAGGCGACAAAGTGGACGATTCGAGACGAAGCGCCGACCCCAGCTCCGCCACAGAACAGCCATCCCGCTCCCAAAGCGCCAACATCGCGAGGTACTGCGGGTACGTCAGACCATGCTGCTTCAGCATTGCCCGGTATGCACCGGACACCGCCAATGATGCCGAATACAGCGCAAAGCACAGTTGGTCATCGATTCGGGCATGCTCAGCTTCCTTGCGCATCAAGCTCCTCCCCCAGCAGCTTAACAGGCGCTCGAATTTACATCGTGGCGCTATTTAATCGTGCACGATATGATCGCGTGATACGTACCAAATTTGAAGGAGACGCCATGTCACACCCCCTCCCGGCCGAAGAGCTCACCGGCGTTCCCGGCGGCACCCTGATTACCGAGACGCCAGAGGAAGGCCGCAGGCTTGCTGTGGCCATCGCGCGCCACAGCATTCACCAGATCCAGCCGGACCTCGATGCCCTCAAGGCCGGCCGTCCGGTGTACGCCACAAACCCGGACAGCCTGATCGCAGCAGCACAGATCGTCGCAATCGAATTCCAGACCATCGCCGCGGCGAACGACTACTGGCGATGACCCGCAGGCGGCGAGCCCCGCGCGCGACGAGGAAGCTGGAGGCGTGATGGCTTCTCCAGAATCAGTGCCACGCGTCATCGAATTCGCAGGAAGCTTGGTCGATGTTGTCGGCGCAGTCGTTATCGCTGGAGCAGTCATCTCCGCTTCGGCCTGGGCTATCATCCGGGCCGAAGGTGCCGCGGGACGCGACGTGAACCTCGCGGATCAGGCCCGTCAACCATTGCCGGCGCAGCTCGGACTGCGTCATCGGCTTCCGCTTGACCCGGTAGTAGTGCTGCCTGGCAACGCCGAGGACGCGGCAGCAGCGGTCGATTGGGATCCCGGCGTCGGCGAGACGGTCGATCACCGGGAAGAGTCTTTTGGGCGGGGACGCTCCTCGCCGAGGAACTTCGCGGCCTGACGGACGATGAGTAGTTCGGTCTCGAGATCACGAATCCGCCGGCGGGCCTCGCGCAGCTCCGCAGACTCCGAGGTCGGGACTCCGGGTCGGCGACCGTTGTCGATGTCGTCCTGGCGGATCCAGTTCGACAATGTGACGGGATGAATACCAAGCTCGACCGCGGTCTGTTTGGCTTGCTTACCGGCACGCACGAGCGCCACGGCGCGAGCACGAAATTCCGGCGGATAAGGACGGGGCATGGTGATGAGCCTTCCGGATCAGGCCACCTGTTAGCCACCCAAACTGGAACCTATTCCGTGGGGCAGGTCAAGATGTCACCTATCCGTGCAGCAGACCCTTGGCCTGATCGTGCCGGATTGCTTGAGCGGAGAGATGACCTTGCGAGCAACAAGGAACAGGTGGCTAGAAGGAAATACGAGAGTAGAGATCCAACAGGGGATAATGATCTTCCCCCGGTTCCTCGGACAGTTTGATGTGTCGTTTCAGGCAGCCAGGGTGACTGTCGTTGGGACGATTTTCTCGTAGTCCGCCGGGGAGTGGTAGCCCAGCGAGGAGTGCCGGCGGCGGGGGTTGTACCAGGCTTCAATCCAGGAGAACATCGCCGTCCCCAGCTCCCGCCTGGACTGCCAGGGCCGGCTGTCGAGCAGTTCGATCTGCATGCCAGACCAGAACGATTCCATCATCGCGTTGTCGTAGCAGTCGCCGACCGAGCCCATGGAAGCGATTAGGCCGGCTTCGTGGACGCGGGAGGTGAAAGCCCAGGAGGTGTATTGGGAACCGTGGTCGGAGTGCATGATCGCCCCGCGGACCCCGAACCGTCGCCAGCGGGCCATCTGCAGCGCGTCGACGACGAGGTCTGCGGTCATCCGGGAGCCGATCGACCAGCCAATCGCCAGCCGTGAATAGGCGTCCAGGACGACGGCGCAGTAGACCTTGCCCTCAGCAGTGTGGTGTTCGGTGATGTCACCGAGCCAGAGCCGGTTCGGGCCGGGAACGTGGAAGTTGCGGTTGACCTTGTCTTCGCTGGTGGCGGGGTTGGTGCGGAACCGGAACTTGCGTTTGACGGCGCCGGCCCAGCCGCGCTCGCGCATGATCCGCTCCACCCGTTTCCGGCCAATGGCAAACCCGTGGCCCATCCGCAGTTCGGCGTGCATCCGCGGGGACCCGTAGGTGTGGAAGAACGCCCCCTTCTCGGATCGGAGCCGGGCGATGACCGCGGCGATCTCATCATCCCGCGCCCGCCTGGCAGAGATGCGGTGCTTGGCCCAGGTGTAGTAGCCGGAGCGGGAGACCCCCAACAACCGGCTGACCGTCGCGACCTTGAACCGGTGAGGGTTCTCAGTCGTCAGCTGCTCGATCAGTCGGAAAGATGTTTTGGGAGCACGTTCTCCTTCGCGAAATACGCCGCCGCGCGTTTCAGGATCTCGTTCTCCGTCTCCAACCGGCGCACTTCTCTGCGGAGTCGGACCAGTTCCGCCTGCTCATCCGCGTCCAAGATCGGGACCACCCCAGAGGCTTTCTGCCTGCTCTTTGGCGAAGTCATCCTCCGCCACCCATCTCGAGAGCGCACTGTTGGAGACGCCGAGCTCGCGGGCGACCTGGGACAAGGGTCGGTCGCTGATCCGAACTAACTCGATCGCACGAACACGGAACTCCCGAGGGAAACGTCTAGCCATAAAGACCAAAGTAGTGCCCCGTAATGTGGTGTAGCGCGGTGGCTGGCTCGTCGTTTCGGACGTGGGCGCGGTCACCGTGTGATCCTTCGAGAAGTCTCTTACCTCCACTCGAAAGGCATCATCACGATGACCGCACTTCACATTGTCGACCCTGCGAGCGTGCTCGCTGAAGCCTTGACCGACGCGTCGCCGGATCTGATGCGCAGCCTGTTGCAGACCACGATCAACGCGCTCCTCTCCGCGGACGCCGACGCCGTCGTCGGCGCGGAATGGGGCAAGCCCAGCCCCGACCGCACCGCGCAACGCAATGGCTACCGACACCGCGACCTCGACACCCGCGTTGGCACGATCGATGTTCAGATCCCGAAG
>NZ_FOTM01000010.1 GCF_900114565.1 Leifsonia sp. CL147 | reverse complement strand
CCCGCACAATGGCCTACTTCGAACGGCGCCGCGCGGAGCAACTCACCGACCGCGACATCATGCGTTGCCTGAAACGACACGTCGCGAACGAGGTTTATGCCGCCCTGCTCAACCCCGCCACCGACAACCCGGTCGGACGCGAACTCCGGGCACGCCGACAGGCGATCGGCACACCGATCAGTGTCCTCGCCGCAACGCTCGGCGTCCCCTACCAGCGGCTACGACGACTCGAGATCGGCACCCGCGCCGACCCCGAACTCGAACAACGCGCGAACCTCGCGCTCGCTCAACTCGAAACACCGCAGGCCGCTTGACAGCAATAGGAGCATCCACTCAGCGGGACGCGACCGTGCGGCGAGGCAGTGTGATTCACCAGGACATCTCTGACGAAGTGCATCAATAGAACTCCGACGTTCCAACGGGATTTGGTCCTGGCAGTTGCCCTCAATGTTTGAGGGATGAGCCGTGTTGATCCCGTTGATCCCTCGTGTCCGTCTCGCGATCGTCCAGTGGCCACCGGATGCGCGCGCGGGTCGATCACGACCTTCCGTGCCGAGCACGGGATCTCACCGGAGACGTTCTTCGCGATCCGAAAACGGGCAGCTCAGGATGGGCCGGCGGCGGCGTTCGAGCCGCGGTCGAGACGGCCGCGCAGCAGCCCGTCGAGGGTCCCCGACGAGGTCGCCCAACGGGCGGTCGGAGTCCGCGCCGCACTGGAGGCCTCAGGCTTGGACCATGGGCCGATCAGTGTTCACGAGAAGATGCGTTCCCTCGGGATGGAGCCGGTGCGGGACCCTGGAATACCGGAGTTGACCAGTGAACAAAAAGTGTTGTCTGGCACGACACAGGCTGCCATAGTGTGAACCATCGCCAAACCCGCGCCCCAGGAGACGAAACAACGATGCCAATTGGACCCATCGACAGCTCTCGCACGCCCCGTTTCACCGGACGAGATGGCTTCGCGCGCTTGCCACGACTGGATCAAGTGGAGCGGGCTGACATCGTCGTCGCGGGGATCCCCTTCGATAGCGGTGTGTCATACCGTCCGGGGGCCCGCTTCGGACCGAATCACATCCGCGAAGCCTCCCGGCTGCTGCGCCCCTACAACCCCGCGCTCGACGTGTCGCCATTTGAAATCAGCCAGGTGGCGGACGCCGGCGACATCGCCGTCAACCCGTTCAACATCGAAGAGGCGATCGAGACGGTGCAACAGGCTGCACTCGACCTCACCACCGACGGCGCACGCCTCCTCACCCTTGGCGGCGACCACACCATCGCCCTCCCGCTGCTCCGTGCCGCCGCCACGAGACATGGCCCAGTAGCACTGCTGCACTTCGACGCTCACCTGGACACGTGGGACACCTATTTCGGCGCTGAGTTCACGCACGGAACTCCATTCCGGCGGGCGTTCGAAGAAGGCGTCATCGACAGCGAGGCACTCAGCCATGTCGGCACGCGCGGGCCTCTCTACGGCAAGCGCGATCTCGAGGACGATCGGCGCTTCGGGTTCGGCATCGTGACCAGCTCCGATGTCCTCCGTCAGGGCGTGCACGAGGTGACCGCCAAGCTCCGAGATCGCATCGGAAGCCGTCCCCTCTACGTATCCATCGATGTCGACGTCCTTGATCCCGCGCATGCACCCGGCACCGGGACCCCTGAAGCCGGCGGCATGACCAGTCGCGAATTGCTGGAGATCCTGCGCGGTCTGCGGGGACTGAACCTTGTCGGCGCTGATGTCGTGGAGGTCGCCCCCGCCTATGACCATGCCGAAATCACGGGGGTCGCCGCCGCGCACCTCGTTTACGACCTCGTCTCCCTCCTCGCGCTGCGGAAACACGCCCAGGAGTGACAATTACGGCTGGGCCGCGCCGGGCAAGCCCTTAGCAATAGCGGGCACTCCTTCGCCTACGCTTTGTCCATGAGTACGCTGCGCTCGGCGACACCTGCTACCCGGCGGAAGACCCCCGCAGACCGTCGACAAGAGATTATCGACGCCTCCGCCGCGATCGCGCTCACCGAAACCCTCAACGCGATCACCGCGCGCCGTGTCGCCACTTATGTGGGTGTGGGGTACGGGCTGGTAACGCATTACTTCAGCGCCATCGACGAGCTCGTCGCGGCCGCCTTCTCGCAAGTCGTGACTACCGAGAGGCTCGCTATCGCACACAGGGTCGGCCACCTGCCCACAGCAACGGAACGACTCCGGGAAACCATTGCGGCTTACACCAGTCCCACTCGCGACCCGTTGAGTCTGCTCTGGCTGGACGCGTGGCGGCAGGCCGCCGACCGGCCCGTCGTTCGCACCGCCGTGGTTCACCAGATGGAGCTTGACTTGGCCGACATGACAGCCACGATCGAGGCTGGCTCCGCAACCGGTGAATTCCGGCTGCAGGATGCTCCATCGGTCGTTGCAATGCGAATCCTCGCGCTGCTGGACGGACAGGTTGCCGCGAGCGCCGTGCGCAGCGCATTGGCCGACTCCAGCCTGGACTACCCGGCCGTTGAAGGCCTCCTCGCTGCCAGCACAGAGAGGGAACTCGGCTTGCCGCACGGCACCCTGCGCGCCGGTCAGTAGCCCTCGGCTCCACGCCGGGTCTTACGCAGGCACGCCAGATACTCGCGCAATCTCCGCTATTGCTCACTTGTTCAACAGCTGCTACCGTTCACCCAATTCTTATTGCTCGCACGAGCAACAAGCTGGATGGCGCGAAGGAGCGAAGATGTCACCTCAGGAACCGGCCACCGACCTACCAGGCAGAATAGAAACGCACGGCGCTGACTATGTTCCCGAGTCGGAGCGCTACGGGTCTCCACGATCGCTGTTCTCCGTCTGGGCGGGTTCGAACATCATCTACCTCTACTTCGTCCTGGGAAGCTTGCTGATCATCCTCGGATTGAACCTCTGGCAGGCAATACTCGTCATCGTCGCCGGCAACCTGCTCTGGGCGGGAGTGGGTTACCTCGCCATCAGCGGCCCCGCGTCCGGAAGCCCCAGCGAGGTGATCAACCGAGCCTTCTTCGGGGTCAACGGCAACCGAGTGATTCAGATCGCCATCGGATGGGTGATCGGAGTGCTCTACGAAGCCATCAACCTCTCAGTCGGAGCCCTCGCCGGAGTCGCCCTTGTAACCCACTTCTTCGGCTCCACCCCCGTCCTGCTCCAAGGTGCCATCGTGGTCGGACTCGCGCTGGTCACTTTCACCATCAGCGTTTATGGCCACGCAACCATCGTCAAGCTGGCACCCTGGTTCACCTGGGTTCTCCTCGCTGCGCTCGTCATCCTCGCCTACTTCGTGTTCACACACGCAAACTTCGGGTTCGTACCGGACGGCGGCGGACTGTCTGGTCCAGCGCTGTGGGCGGTCGCCGCTACCGGATTCGGTCTGATCGCCTCGGCTCCACTGTCGTGGCCTGTCGGCGCCGACTACTCCCGCTACCTGCCGACGCAGACGAGCTCTCGCGCGACAGGATTCTGGACCGGATTCGGTGGTTTCCTGCCGGCGACCGGGATCGCAGTTCTTGGCGCACTTGCCGCCACCGCCGTAGACATGAGCAACCCGGAAACAGCCATGGCGAAGATCGTTCCGCCCTGGTTCTACGTCGTCTTCCTTCTCGTCATCATCATCGGCTCCATCTCGAACAACGCACTTACCGCCTACAGCACAGGACTTGCACTGTTGGCCACCGGGATCCCGTGGCGGCGCTCCCTCACCGTCATCTTCGACGCCATTGTCGCCATCGCCGTGACCTTGTACGCCCTATTCATCTCCAACTTCCTCGATACCCTCTCCGGACTCCTCGAGGTGAGCCTGGCGGTCCTTGCACCGGGAATGGCTATCTACGCCGTCGACACCTTCCTCCGGCGCAACCAATACGACGGTCCTTCCCTCCAGAACACCAGCCGCAGCAGTCGCTACTGGTTCACCGGTGGGTTCAACCTTGGAGGGTGCGCGGCTCTCCTGCTCGGTGCAGCCGCAGCATCACTGTGCCTCAACACGACCTTCTACGTTGGGCCGATCACGCAAGCCCTCGGAGGCGCAGACATTTCCGTCTTCGCGGGAGCCATTGTGGGTGGCGGCTTCTACGCCGCCACCCAGGCGCGCCGCATCCGGATCGCCCGTACTTTGCCCGCTGAGAAACCCACCCAGCCCGCCGTCGGGGACCAGCTGCCCGCATGACGACACCAATTCTCCCAGCACGTCATGCCTGGTTCCGGAGAGAGCTGGTCGCGCCCGGTATCGAGCGCATCGACGAGCCACACGTCCACGAATTCTTGCGATCAAACATCTGGTTTATCAAAGGCCGCGACCGCGACCTCGTTGTCGACGCAGGCCTGGGCGTCGCCTCGCTGCACGACACCTTCCCCGACATCTTCATACGAGATCCGATCCTGGCAGTAACCCACGCGCATCTCGACCACGTCGGCTCGGCACATGAATTCGCGGATCGGCGAATGCATCGGCACAGCCAGATAGGCGGACAGACTGCGGCATCCCTCCTCGGGCCGGAGCTGGCCGCGTTACTCGGCCTCGACGCAGCTCAACTCCCCGCCGTGTTGGTAGACGCCGTGCCGGCGCGCTTCACCGTCGAGAGCTACCAAATAAAGACAGCCCCCGCCACCAGCACGGTCAGCGACGGCGATGTCATCAACCTTGGTGACCGACACCTCCTGGTGCTACATCTGCCCGGGCACACCCCAGGAAGCATTTGCCTACTCGACGACGAGAGCGGAGACCTGTTCAGCGGAGACGTCATCTACGACGACATCCTTCTCGACGAACTCCACGAGTCCGACATCGATCAGTACGTTGCAAGCATGCTGCGCCTCCGCTCGCTGCCGGTACGAACCGTCTACCCAGGGCACGGCTACCCTTTCGACCAGTCCAGAATGATCGAGATCATCGATAACTACCTCCGGATCCGCGCACCTCACGCGATGCCAAGGAAGATCCGGTGCAGATCCGAGCATGAGCCGCCAACGGCACCGGGCGGAGAGCTGCCCGCATGAACTATCGCCCCGACGTCGTCCTGATCGCGCCACGCCTCCACACCATGACGGACGCACTGCCGAAAGGTCCAACCGCCATCGCCATCAGTGGTGGTCGCATCGTGCGCATGGCACCTGCCAGCGCCGCCCAGGACTGGACTGCTCAGCAAATCGTCCACCTGCCCCCAGACTCCACCCTTGTGCCCGGACTCGTCGATAGCCACAGCCATCCCATCAGCGGGCTCGCCCTCACCGAAGGGGTGGACCTCTCCGGCTGCCGGGATCTCGCCGACGCGCGACGCCGAATCGCGGACGAGGCGAGCAAGGGTGGGACACGCGGATGGGTTCTCGGCTGGGGGTTGGACCCCAACCTCTTCCAAGCCGGGCACTTACCGCATCGCAACAGCATCGATGATGTTACCGGGACCCTACCGGGACTGATCAGGCTTTCCGACTCACATTCGGCATTGGCTAACACGGCGGCGCTGCGGCTGGCTCGTATTGGGGTCACAATCGGGATGGACCACCCAGACATCATTCGAGAGCCCGGCGGAGCGCCAACAGGGCTGCTCCAGGAGTTCGAAGCCATGTCGCTGGTCGAGAAACATATCCCCGCTGAGCCGGAAACCGCCCGGCAAGGACGGCTAATCCAACTGCTGCACCACATGGCCGCCTCCGGCTTGACTGCCGCATTCGCACTGGACGCGTCAGACGCCCCGGAAGACCTTCTCACGACTATCGAGGATCGTGGCGACCTACCCGTGAAATTGCGTCTCTCCCCCTGGTGCATGCCTGAGCAAACTGTCGATGAGATCACGACACGTCTTGGGCGGCACGGCCGCCGGTGGTGCATCGAAGGAGTGAAACTCTTCCTCGACGGAACGATAGACAACGGTACGGCGTGGCTGGAGAGCCCAGACCAGTTCGGCCAATCGACCAAGTCGACGTGGTCGGATCCCGAGGCCTACGCAGAGCGCGTCCTGTGGTTCGATGAGCACAGCATTCCGACCGCTACGCACGCGATCGGCGACGCGGCGATCGCGCACGCGCTGAAGATACTGCACCGCCAGCTGCTGCGAACTCATCACCGAATCGAGCATCTGGAGACGATGCCCCTCGAGACGGTTCGGCTGCTCGCCCACCCGCGCATCGCAGCCAGCGTGCAACCAACGCATTGCACCCACTTCACCAGCGCTGACCGCAAAGACAATTGGTCCGTCCGGCTCGGGCGACAGCGCGCCGACACCGGTTGGAGGACTCGCGACATCCTCAACATGGGGGCGACGCTCGCCCTCGGATCCGACTGGCCAATCGCACCGTTCGCACCGCTGGCCACAATGGCAGATGCACAACTTCGACGAGTCGCTGGTAAGCCAGAGCAATCCCCGATTCACCCGGAACAGGGCCTTACAGCCCGCGAGGCACTCGCGGGCTACACGACGAGCGCCTACGCCTCCATCGGTCGAGCCGGGGGCGCCGTAGCTGTGGGCGCCGAGGCGGACATCACCGTGTTGGACCGCGACCCGCTCACCACTCCTCCGGACGAGCTTCTCGAGACCCGAGTGCTTGCGACCATGGTGGACGGCACCTTCAGTCACCGCACTGTGTAGAAGTCATCAATCACTCCGGTCGCCAGTTCGCGACCATATGAACGTGTGCGGCGGCGACACCACGGCGCGGCTTTCGCTGCCGCACACCACCCTTACGAATTCTCTACCGTCGATTCACGGATTCAATATGGTCAACAACCGCGGCAGCAACTGCACGCATCCCCGCGAGTGTCGGATGAAAGAGCGCCGCCTGTCGCGTGCTGCGCGGAGCGAAACCTTGGACCCACGGGTCGGCCGACCCCAGGCCATGCGTCTCGCTCATCGACGCCACATCAACGAGCTCAGCAGCGGACAAATGTTCCGCCATCACAAAAGCTTCCTTGAGCTGGTCGGCGATCCTCCGAAACAGGGCCAGTTCCGAGTCCGTGAAGGGAGCGGCTCTCGATGGGGTGGTTTCGGGCCCGACAACCGTGAGGTAGTTGACGAGCAGCACGCGTGTGGAAGGCACCCTCTCGTGGACGGCCTCCACGATGGAGGCGAGCCCTCGAGCGGCCGCGTGAACGTCCCGCTGCGTGGGCGGGGATGCTATGACCGCGGTCCGTAAGCGGCGGCCTAACACCCGCGTAGCCGGGCGCGCCTCGAGCCAGCTGCCGTAGGCCACCGACATAAGGGTGCCGAGATAGCGTAGGTCGTTGCCTCCGGCCGTGAGCGTCACCAGTTCAACGTCCGTGTACCGCGGGAACGACTCCATCTGAGGAGCTAGACGTCGCAACCCTACTCTTTGCGGTTTGCGAAGAATCGTCTCAGTCGTTGCTCCGCTGATAGTGGCATCAGTGAGGTGCGCCCCGATCGCGCCGGCTACAAGGTGCGGGTAGTTGTTCGCGGACCTATTGGCTTGCCGATCGATGACGGGCGAAATCCCAGCCCCCGCTGCGAACGAGCTTCCCAACGCGACCATGTGTGTCACAGCTACAGTCTCACTCTCAATTGCCGCTTGTGTGCCCGGGGCGCGCGCCTGGATGTCATCGAAAATCACGGTGACGTTCACTGCCATCTGCCAGTGAGGAGTACCCGCGGTCAGGTCGTTGGTACCGACGAGGAGGTTCCTGCGACCACTCGCCCTGATCGGTGATGCTGTCGCCGAGCATGACGATGCTGCCTGGGGCCGGCGGGAGGTGATCGGGTTGATCGCGGCGCATGCGGATGCCCTTCTCGACGAGAGGGCCCCCGAGGTGACGTGCCAGGTAGCCGAGGACACTGATCGTGATCTGCGCACGACTGGTCGTCATCACGCTTCCACAGCAGTAACGGTGATCTCAGAGGAGAGGTCTCCCGCTTCGACGCGGATGGTGATGGGGCCGGCACTCGTCGGCCGGATGACCGCGAGCGCTCGCCCGCGGTAGGCGTGGCAGCTGGCGCCGGTGTAGTCGTCTTCGGACGCCGGGTTGTCGCTCCCGAGCCCCTGAAGGCCCCCGCTGCCGGAGACAGTGACGGTGACTTCGTCGTCCCGCGAGATGTGCACCGTTCCCTGGCCGTCGGTGAAGCTGATCTCGATGAACGCGAGGTCTCGATCGTCGGCGACGATCTCGTTGCGCTCGGTGCTGAGCGTCAAAGCGACCTCGCCACCCGCTGTCCGAATGGCCGACCGGCCACGCTCGATATTGCCGCGATATGCGACCGCGGTGAGCTCACCCGGCTGGTACGGCAGCTGGAACGTCGCGATGAAGCGGTGTTCCGCTGCAGCCGGCGCCCGGCCGATCGTGTTTCCGTTCAGCAGCAGTTCGACCTCGTCGGCGTCGGAGTAGACGTCGACGGTGACGGTCGCGCCTTCGTGGCCGGGCCAGCTCCAGCTGTTGACGCTGTCGCTCCACGTGTAGATGGACGGCCTGAGCTGTTCCCGGTCGCCGGCGTCCGGGCGGTGCACGGCGATGAACGGAGCGGAGCGGAGCCCCCAGACCGTCTCGCGCCAGTACGAGATGGTCCGGCGCTGCCCGGTGATGCCGAGATCGCCGGTCCCGGAGAACCGCCACGGGTAGTTGCCGAAGAAGGCCTCCTCGGCAGGTTTGTCGGCTCCGAGCCCGGCCTCTCCGACGTACTCCCAGGCGGTCCAGCTGAATTCGCCGATCACCTGCGGGTAGCGCACCACGTACGGCCACACCTCGTCGAGCTTGCCCGGCAGTCCCTCGGTGCCAAGCAGCAGCCGCTGGGGGTGGCGCTCGATGTCGAGCTCGTATCGGCCGTAGGCGTAGTTGTAGCCGGAGATGTCCAGCTGCGACATCGGCTCTTCGAGACGCTCGGTGGCGAGGTCGGAGACGACCAGGTCGTGGGTCTGCTCACCGAGGTCGCGCATGAAAGCGTTGACGCCGGCGCTGTCCTCCTTGCCGAGTTCGGCTTTGAGGTCATGGAGGACGGTCATCATGGGGTTGATGGCGTTGGTGACCGGGCGGGTGTCGTCCATGCTCTTGATCCAGTCGACGAGGTCGCGTCCGAACGTAGCGCCCCAGCTGTTGCCGGTGTCGGCGACCTCGTTGCCGATGGAGTACATGATCACGCTGGGGTGGTTGTAGTCCCGTTCGATGAGTTCGGTGAGGTCGCGCTGCCACCATTCGTTGAGGTCGAGACCGTAGCCGAAGCCGAGGGTGGGGGTGGTCCAGCCGTCGGTGAACTCGTCGAGGACGAGCATGCCGAGACGGTCGCACGCCTCGAGGAGGGCGGTGCTGATGGGGTTGTGGGCGGAACGGATGGCGTTGTAGCCGGCGTCCTTCAGCAACTGGACCCGGCGCTCCTCCGCCCGCGCGATCGTTGCCGCGCCGAGCACGCCGTCGTCGTGGTGAATGCAGCCGCCGCGGAGCTTGACCGGCTGGCCGTTGATGAGCAGGCCGTCCTGCGCGTCCCAGCTGAGGGTGCGGATGCCGAATTGCTCCTCGTGCACTTCTTCGCCAGCACTGGCTGGCACGAGCCGGGTGCGGATGGTGTGGAGCGATGGGGTCTGCGGGCTCCACAGCGACGGCTTGGAGAGGGCGAACCGCTGACGCAGCGGTGCCGCCTCCCCCGGTCGGACCGAGAGCCGGGCCGATTCGGCGGCGACGATCTCACCGGTCGGGGCGACGACCTCGGTGATCACGGTGACGGTGTCGAGCCGTTGAGAGTCGTTCTCGATGGTGGTGGTCACATCGATCACGGCCTTCCACGCGTCGGCGTCGCGGGTGCGGACGCGGACGCCGTTCCGTGCGATGTGCGTTGCACCACCAGTGAGGAGCCAGGTGTCGCGGTAGATGCCGAGTCCGGAGTACCAGCGTGCATCGAGGTGGTTGCGGCACTCGACGCGGATCTGGTTGTCCCCCTCGTGCAGGTACGGGTCGATCCGCACCGAGAAGGGGATGTAACCGTATGGGCGTTGTGCGACGAATGCGTCGTTGACGTAGATCATGGCGCCGCGGTAGACGCCGTCGAACTGCACCTCGACGCGCCCGGTCTCGAAGCCGTCAGGGGCGGTGAAGGTCTTCACGTACTCGACGACGTCCTCGCCGTGGTAGCCGGTGAGCGCGCCTGGCTTGTTCTCGGCGGAGCGGGGCTGGGAGATCAGCCAGTCGTGCGGGAGGGTTACCGGCTGGGGGGCCTCAGCCTGCCCGAGGATTTCGAGGAAGGGGCTGGTCTGGTGGCGCACGCCCCAGTCGGTGTTGAAGCTCGTCTTGCGCACGGTTGTCCTTATCGTCGTGGTGCTGTCAGTTGATGGAAGTTCGAGGGCGGAGGCCGGCCGCTCCGTAGAGGTCGTCGATGGCTTCGAGTTGGGCGACAGCCTGTGCCGGCGATCCGCCACTTCTTTCCGCCGGCTCTGGCCTGATTCGACGACCGTGCGCGTCCCGCTCTGCGGGTGGTACGGCCAGGAGGCTCGAAGGCGGCCCCTGTCACCGAGGACTTCGAGGCGTGAGGCCAGGACGCGGTGGGACCAGATGGCGGAGATCTCGTGACGCGACGCTCCTGACCGTGACGCCGTCGACCTCGGCGGCGGGCCGGAGCAGCGCGCTGGGGGCGACGCGCGCTGCTCCGAGGATGCGCACCCGATCGGTTCTGCCGACATCAGCGATGCTCGCGGTCAGTCCACCGCGACGCGGGCGAAGAAGCCGCGCGTCTTGCCGTCGACCCACGCCGTCCGGTCGATGGTGAACGCCCCGGTGAGGCGGATATCTTCGGACGAAGCGCCGATCCGGGCGGTCATCTCGCCGGCTTCCACCATCCACCGCATGTCCAGATCGAGGAAAGCGAACTGGGAGGCGCGGACTTCGAAGGTCACCGTTCGCGACTGCCCGGCCGCGAGGTGGACGCGGGCGAAGCCGGCGAGCTCCTGCACCGGGCGGACCATGCTGGAGAGCTCGTCCCGCACATAGAGCTGGACCACCTCGTCGCCGTCATATGCGCCGGTGTTGGTCACCCGGCAGGAGATCGTGACGACGCTTTCGGGGTCGCCGTCGAAATCGATGCTCAGGTCCGAGTAGTCGAAGGTGGTGTAGCTCTTGCCCTCACCGAAGACGAAGAGCGGCTCCTTGGTCCCGTCCACGTACCGATTCATGATCATCGTGCCGCGGCTGCTGACGCTGTTGCTGCGTCGGTGGGCGGCGTAGATCGGGATCTGGCCCGCGTGCCGCACGGCCGTCATCGGCAGCCGCCCGGCCGGGTTGTAGTCCCCGAAGAGCACATCGGCGAGGGCGGTTCCGCCGGTCTCGCCGGGGAACCAGCTTTCCAGCACGGCCGCGTAGTTCTCGGCGATGAACTCGCTGGAAAGGGGCTTGGCGTCCATGTGCACCAGCACGGCGGGCGTGCCCGTCTCGTGGATGAGCCGCGCCAGCTCCTCCTGCACGCCCGGCAATCCGACATCGGCCGTGTCGATTCCTTCACCGGAGGTGGAGGAGCTTCCCCAGCCGTACTTGCCTCCGACGGTGAGGATGACGACGTCGGCATCGCGCGCGGCAGCGACTGCGGCATCGAATCCGGTCCGGTCGGTGCCCGCGACTTCGCATCCCTTGGCGTAAACGACCTCGGCGTCGGGCGCGGCGCGGCGGATCGCGTCGACGATGGTCGGGGTCTTGTCGCCGAACATTCCGCGCAGCGTCTGCTCGACCAACGGGGGCTCCGAGCGGACGTCGCTGCCTTCGAACAGCGGCGCCAGGGGCGGCAGTTCCAGCGAGGCGGTCAGCTCCGGCAAGTCGAGCATGCCTGCCATCTCGGACATGGTGCCGCTCATGGCGAGGTCGATGGAGGCGGGCCCGGTGTAGCAGCCGAAGAAGAGACGTACGGAGTCGGCGTGCGGGCCGATCACGGCGATCTTCTTCGTGTCCCGGCGGAGTGGGAGGATGCCGTCGTTCTTCAGCAGCACGATGGACTCGTGCGCGGCGGTGAGGCTGTGGGCGGTGGTGCGCTGCGGGTCGTACGCCTCGCCGATCAGCTCGGTGCGGGGCGAGCCGTTCTCGAACAGGTCGAGCTTGGCCTTGAGCGTCAGCATGTTCTTCACGGCGCGGTCGATGACCGCCTCGTCGAGCTGCCCGTCCCGGACGGCGTCGATCAGGCCGGCTCCGAAACCGAACGGGGTCGGCAGTTCCACGTCGAGGCCGGCGCTGATGGCCTTGATGCCGCCGTCGGTCGGGTTGGCCCCCACGTTGAGGTCGACGGCGAGGTTGATCGACATGTAGTCCGAGACCACAAGGCCGTCGAATCCCATCTCGTCGCGCAGGAGGTCTTGCAGGATGTGCTTGGACGTGATGATGAGCTCGCCGTCGATGGTGCCGTACGAGTTCATGATCGAGGCGAGACCCGCCTCGCTGATCGCCGCCTGGAACGGCTTGGCGTACACCTCCCGCAACTCCCGTGGCGAGATCGGGTTGGAGGTCATGTTCAGGCCGCCCTCGGAGAAGCCGAACCCGAGGAAGTGCTTGCCCGTCGCGGCGACCCCGTCCTCCAGACGCTCTCCCTGCAGGCCCTTCACGAACGCGACGCTCATGGCCGCGCACAGGGTCGGGTCCTCGCCGTAGGTCTCGCCCACTCGGCCCCAGCGAGGATCGCGGGCGACATCCATCACCGGCGACAGCGCCTGGCGGACGCCGACACCGAGCATCTGCTTGCGGACGATCTCGGTCATCCGTTCGACGGTGGCAGGGTTCCAGGTCGCGCCCAAGCCGATGGCCGAGGGGAACACGGTTCCGCCCGGGCCGGTCCACCCGGAGACGGCCTCTCCGTGCATGAGAGGCGGGATGGAGTGCCCGCTACGCCCGGCGATCTTGCGCTGCAGAGAACCGTAGAACTCCGCATCGGCCGCCGGTCCGTTGCCCGTGCTGATGCTGCCGAGTGCCCCGGTGCCGTGCGGGAAGTTCACGAGGCCGGCTTCGTCGTGCCCGGCCACCAGGATGGTGCACTGCAGTTGCGCCACCTTCTGCTCCAGCGTCATCTCGCTGAGAAGTTCGTCGATCCCCAACTCGACGCGGGGGCTGGTCTCGAGGTGGTTCGCCATCACTCGTTCCTTCGTCGTTGAAGTCGCGCGCCTCGCGCGGCGACGCACGGTTTTTCCCCGTGGTGGGGAAAACTCTAGACAGCACATCCCTGAGGCGTCAAGTCGAGCTTTCGAACGGATTTCCACCTCGGGCTTGACGAGGGGGCGAGGGTCGATCTATATTTTCCCCCATTCCGGGGAAAAACCCCGCCGCGACCGGCGCCCGCCCCGACTTCAAGGAAGAAGACCATGACCAACGCCTCCCCCGAAGCTGCACCGAAGACGGCTTCCAACGCCGTGCAGTACCAGGTGAAGACCGGCGCGATGCGCCGCTACATCACCTTCTACTCCCTGGCTTCGCTCGGCATAGCGCTCCTCTGGGGCTCGCTGCTCGCCATCCTCGTCCCCCTGCAAGTGCAGGGCATCGAGTTCCACCGCATCTTCACCGGCGCGGACGCTGGAGTCGACCTGCAAGCCCTCACCACCCTGCAGAGCAAAGTGGCTGCAGGATCGGTCACGCCCAATGCAGACCAGCACCGCCTCCTGGGACTGCTCTCGGAGTTCAACTCCTCCCGCGCCACCAGCCTGTCGATCGTCTCCTCAGTCGGTGTTCTGCTCGGCATGCTGCTCGCCCCGATCATCGGTCTGCTCTCCGACCGGACGAAGTCGCGGTGGGGACGACGAGCACCCTGGATCGCGGCAGGTGGCATCGGCGGGACCGCCCTGATCTGCCTGATGCCTGTCGCGCCCACGATCGCCGTCATGGTCGTCATCTGGTCGCTCCTGCAGGTACTGGTCGGAGTAGCACAGGGCCCACTGACGGCCACCGTGGCCGACCGCGTCCCCGAAGCCCGAATCGGGGTGGTCTCCGGAATCTCCGGACTGGCGTCCTACTTCGGCGCCATCATCGGTGCGGTGGCCGCGGGCAGCCTGTTCGCCAGCATCGGACTGGCGGCCTACTTCCCCATCGGAATCCTGCTCCTGCTCACCACGATGGCGTTCGTCCTCTTTGCCCGCGACAACACGTCCCGGGAGATGATCACCAAGCCGCTGCGGTTCACATCGGTCGTGAAGTCGTACGGGGTAGCACTGGGCGACGCGGACTATCGCTGGGCCTGGATCTCCAAAGTCCTGCTGTACCTCGGTTACGGCATCAGCAGCGTCTACTCGCTCTACATGCTGCAGAGCTACATCAGCCCCGCCCTCTCAGCGACCCAGGCCGCGCAGACCGCGCCGCTCCTCCAATTCGCCGCACTGCCGACCACCCTCCTCGCCATGTTCATCAGCGGCCGCTGGTCCGACAAGATCAAGCGCCGCAAGCCGTTCGTGGTGGCCGCAGGCCTGCTCATGGCGGGCAGCTTCCTGATCCCGTTCGTCTCACCGACACTCCCGGCGATGTTCCTCCAGGTGATGGTCACCGGGCTGGGATACGGAACGTTCGTCGTCGTTGATCAGGCGCTGTTCATCGACGTCCTCCCTGACAAGGAAGCCGCCGGACGCGACCTCGGACTCTCCTCGCTCGGCCAGAACCTCGGCAACGCTCTCGGTCCCATCGTCGCCGGCGCCGTCGTCGGCATCTTCGCCGGCGCCTACGCACCCGTGTGGCCGATCGCCTTCGTACTGGTCACCATCGCATCCCTGCTGGTCCTCCGGGTCAAGCGAGTCCGATAACCGACACGGCGGTCGCCGCTGTTTTCTCCCGCCCGGTGGAAAACACCGGCGGCGGCCGACATAATCGAGAACAGGAAGCGGAAGTGACGGGATGACGAACACGAGCAGCGCGGCACCCCGACGGGGTCGGCCGCGGCGTGTCGACCGCGAACGGATCATCGAGGCCGCACGGGCCCTGGACCCGTCGACTCTGACGATGCAGCAGCTGGCGGTCGAGATGGGGGTGGACCGCAAGACGCTGCACTACCACGTCGAGAACCGGGCCACCCTGCTCCGCATGGTCGCCGCGGACGCCTTCCGAGAAGCGCTGACGCAGCACCACTTCACCCCGCAAGACGATTGGCGCGACGCCCTTCGAGCCTTCGCCACCATCACCCGTGAAGCCGTGATCAGCGCCGGCGCATGGGCGAGCTACGTCGCAATGGAGAAGGAAGAAGACCTCGAAGCGGTGCGACCGGCCGAAGCCGCCGCGCGTGCGCTCGTGTCAGCCGGTCTGCCCGAGAATGAGGCCGGCCGGGTCATCGCTCTCCTCGCCGAACTCGCCTACACATCCGCCCGAGACCGGGCGATCACGGGCGCGGGCACCCACCCACAGGAGCCAGAACTCGAGGTCGCCCTCGAAACAGCGCCGGAAGGCGAGTTCGCTCTGGTGCGACGTCTCGTCGGCGCACACTCCGCCTCGCTGGGCAGCGACGAGCAGTTCGCCTTCGACCTCAACCTCATCCTGCTCGGCGTCGAAAAGCTCGTCGCCGACCGTCACGCGGCCTCCTGACCACCGGCCGGCTCGCCGGTCTTCTCGCCGTCTCGCGTGGATGCCCCACGTCTTCGCACACCTGTACGCCAAAGGAACTCATCTCATGTCGACGACAACCATCACCGCTTTCGAGGACGCAGTCCGGCAGATCAAGCGTGGAGAACCGCTGGAGACTGCCGTCGAAGCGCTCCTCGCTCAGCTCACCCCGGAGGAGAAGCTCTGGCTCTTGGACGGTGACCAGGAATTCTGGCCCGCCATCGCCGAGATGTCACAGGCCTACAACGCCCGCCCGATCATCATGGGCGCGGTCGAGCGCCTCGGCATCCCAGGTCTCCGGTTCAGCGACGGCCCGCGTGGAGTCGTTATGGGCGCCTCCACGGCGTTCCCGGTCTCCATGGCCCGCGGAGCGACGTGGGACCTCGACCTCGAAGAACGGATCGGCATCGCCATCGGCCGCGAGCTGCGCGCTCAGGGCGCCAACTTCTTCGGCGGCGTCTGCATCAACCTGCCTCGCCATCCTGCCTGGGGTCGCGCACAGGAGACCTACGGTGAGGACCCGTACCTGCTCGGCGAGTTCGGCGCAGCTTTGATCCGCGGCGTGCACCGCAACGCAATGGCCGTCGCCAAGCACTACGCCCTGAACTCGATGGAGAACGCGCGCTTCACCGTCGAGGTCCAGGCGGACGACGCCACACTGCACGAGGTGTTCCTCCCGCACTTCCGCCGCGCGGTCGAAGAAGGTGCCGACGGCATCATGACCTCCTACAACTCGGTCAACGGCGAATGGGCAGGCCAGAACGAGGCGCTCCTCGAGGGCATCCTCCGCAGACAGTGGGGGTTCCAGGGCGTCACCGTCTCCGACTTCATCTCCGGGATACGCGGTGCGGCTGTCTCCCTCGTCGCCGGGCTCGATGTGGAAGAGCCGGCCCGCCAGCAGCGCGCAGCCCACCTGCCCGATGAGATTGTCGCCGGCAAGGCCTCATGGGAACACGTCGACCGGGCAGCTCGCCGGATCCTCCGCACACAGCTCGCCTACTACGCCTCCGACCTGGAGCCGCAGCCCGACCCGTCCGTGGTCTTCTCTCGTGAGCACCGCGAGCTGGCCCGCGAGGTCGCCCAGCGCAGCATGGTCCTGCTCCGCAACGAGACCATCGGCGACGCTCCCCTCCTCCCGCTTGACGCCCCCTCGCTCTCAAGCGTCGCCGTCATCGGGCGGCTCGCCGGCGTTCCGAACACCGGCGACCACGGGTCCTCCGACGTCCACAGCCCCGAAGTGACGACCGCACTCGACGGCATCGTCGCCGCGCTTCCCAACGCGACCGTGACCCACGTCGAGGCGGACGATCCCCACGCTTCCGCGACCGCGGCCGCTGCAGCGGATGTCGCCATCGTCGTCGTCGGATACACCGCGGACGACGAAGGCGAGTACCTCGGCACCGACGCCATGAACAACCCCGACCTCCTGGCTCTGTTCCCGCCCATGCCCGAGGGCATGATGCTCGGCGGAGAGCCGGGCGCCACCGCAACCGCAATGGGGACCGCGGAAGGAGGCGACCGGGCGAGCCTGCGACTCCGGCCTATCGACGAGGAGATCATCCTCGCCACTGCGGCAGCCAACCCCCGCACCGTGGTCATCGTCGTGACCGCCGGCGCGGTCATCACAGAGCGGTGGCGGACCAAAGTCCCGGCCACGGTGATCTCCTGGTACTCCGGCTGCGAAGGCGGTCACGCCCTCGCCGACATGCTGCTCGGCCGCGTCGATGCCTCCGGCCGGCTGCCCTACTCCATCCCCACCAGCGAGGAGCACCTGCCCTTCTTCGACCGCGAGGCGACCAGCATCGTCTACGACCGCTGGTTCGGACAGCGGCTGCTCGACCGCGACGGCCACCCCGCCGCCTACCCGCTCGGTTTCGGGCTCAGCTACACGACATTCCACATCGACCAGGTCGAGGCGCACCCCGTCGACGGCGAGCACTTCACCGCCGCGGCGACGGTCACCAACACCGGCAGCCGCCGCGGTCGCCACGTCGTGCAGCTCTACGGTGTGATCCACGCCGCCGACTTTCCCTCCCGCGTCCTGCTCGGATTCGCGACCGTGGAACTGGAGCGGGGCCAGACGCGCACCGTCGAGGTCAAAGCATCGACGCGGCCACTTCAGCGCTGGACCGGCGACGGGTTCGTCCCCGCCGCGACCCACGCCACGCTTGAAGCGGCGGCGTATGCCGGCGATCCCGACGCTGCGATCACCGCCCTCGACCTCCACTGACCGCCCGTGCTGCGCACCTCCTTCAACAACGACTGGTTCGTCGGCCGCGAGCGGGACGATCGGCGAAACGACCTCGGCCCCATCACCCTTCCGCACGACGCGATGATCACCGAACCCCGATCGCCGCACACGCCGAACGGGCACAACACCGGCTATTACCCGGGCGGGATATACCGATACACCAAGCGCTTCATCGCGCCGCCGGAATGGCGGGACCAGCATCCCACGCTCGAGTTCGAGGGCATCTACCACCGGTCGCAGGTCTTCGTGAACGGTGTCCTCGCCGGCGGCCGTCCGTCCGGATACGCGCTGTTCCACGTGCCACTCGCAATGCACCTCTGCTATGGGGAGGAGAACGTCATTGAGGTCGTCGCGAACAACGACGACATGCCCAACAGCCGCTGGTACACCGGCAGCGGCATCTACAGGCCGGTCCACCTGTTGACCGGCGGCCCCGTCAGAATCGTGCCCACGGGTCTCCGAGCGACCACCCTCTCGGCCGACGCCGAGAAGGCGACCGTAGCCGTGTCCATCACCCTCGAGAACGGGACCAGTGACGCGACGGACGCGGAAGTCGTCGTCAGGCTGAACCGAAAGGGTCGGGAGGTGGCGCCCGGCCGAACACGCGTTACAGTCGACGGTTTCGGGACCGGGACGGCAAGGGTTGAGATCGCAATCGACCATCCTGCGGTGTGGTCACCCGACGCCCCGAACCTGTACGAGTTGCACGCCACAGTAGCGGTCGGCTCCGCAGTGCAGGACCGAGCGGTCGACTCCATCGGCGTCCGCACCGTCACCGTGGACGCCGAACACGGCCTCCGAATCAACGGTCACGTCACTAAGCTCCGCGGCGCCTGCGTCCACCATGACCACGGCATCCTCGGTGCCGTCACACTCGACCAAGCCGAAGACCGCCGGGCACGCCTCCTCAAGGCCGCCGGGTTCAACGCCATCCGCGCCGCCCACAACCCCTCAGCACGCGCGCTCCTCGCTGCCGCAGACCGGCACGGGCTGCTCGTGATGGAAGAGTTCACCGACGTCTGGATGCGCGCCAAGACGGCCCACGACTACGCATCCGACTTCGAGGAATGGCACGAGCGAGACCTGGAGGCGATGGTCGCGAACGCCTACAACCACCCCTCGGTGATCATGTACTCGATCGGTAATGAAATCGCCGAGACCGGACAGCCCTCTGGTATCGAACTGAACCGACGACTAGTCAGCATCCTCCGGGCCGCGGACCCTACGCGACCGATCACCAATGGCGTGAATCCCTTCCTGAACCTCCTCGCACCCAGCGACGAGAAGCACGCGACCCAGCTCGCGAAGTCCGCCAAGCCCGGCGACGAGGAGGAGCGACCGGGCAAGGGGAGCGGACGAAGCCTCATCACCGTGCTGAACCTGCTCATGTCGGCGATGCAGAAGGTCACGCCGATCATCGTGCGCAGAAAGTTCACGGACGCCAAGATCCGGGCAGCGATGGACGCACTCGACGTCGCCGGCTACAACTACGGAGGCGCCCGTTACGTGCAGGACGCCAACCGCTACGCGGCGAAGCCCATCGTCGGCACCGAGACCGGCCCCGGTCAGCTCGCGCAGAACTGGCCGCTCGTCGAGTCCCATCCGCAGATCATCGGCGACTTCGTCTGGACCGGATGGGACTACCTCGGCGAAGCCGGCATCGGCACCATCCGCTACAACGACCGACCGCGCCTGTTCTCACCCTGGCCCGGGCACCTCGCCGGAACCTCGAACTTCGACATCACCGGCCACCGCCAGACGCAGACGTACGTCAACGAGATCATCTGGGGCCTGCGCACCGACCCCTACATCGCCGTGCGCCCGGTCAACCATGCACGCGACAAACGGACTCCTTCGCTCTTCCGCGCGACCGACGCCATCCGCAGCTGGAGCTGGGATGGTTGTGAAGGCACGCCCGCCACGGTCGAGGTCTACGCACGTGCCGCTCGGGTGACGCTCGAGCTCAACGGCATTCCGGTGGGCCGCGGTAAGCGGCGGGGGAACTTCCTTACAACGTTCCGGGTGCCATTCCGCGCTGGCGTACTCGTTGCCACTGCCTACGATGGCCGAGGCAGAGAGGTCGGACGTGATCGGCTCGCAAGCGCGACGACCGACTTGCGGCTCAAGGTCACCGTCGAGGCCGACGATTTTCGCGCCGACGGGCAATCACTGCTCTACCTGGGCATCGAACTGGCCGACACCGCCGGCATCGTCAAACCGAACTTCGACCGACCGGTGACCATCTCCATCGACGGGCCCGCAACGCTCGCGTTGGGCTCCGCGGCCCCCTCTTCCATTCAAAGCTTCACAGTCGACACGCACACCACCTTCCAAGGACGAGCACAAGCCATTCTGCGGACGACGTTAGAAGAGGGCCCCGTCACCGTTACGGTCGGTGCAGAAGGATGCAGCCCCATCGTCTTCTCGCGCGAGGCGACGACCGCCGCCGCGATTTCTCTCTGAGGTCCCCGCCACTCATGCCGTCGCGAGAACGCAACATCTACCGGAACCAGATCAGCTCGCTTACGCGATCTCCGCACCAGGCCAGCAATCTGCGAGAGTAGGAGCGTGCGCGCAGTACATCCCGAGCCCTCAGGTGCCCCAGTGAAGATCGGCGCCAAACTCCGGGCAAGTCGACTCGCGCAACAGATAACCATCGACCAACTGGCCGTATCCACTGGGCTGAGCAAAGGTTTCATCAGCCGCGTGGAAAGAGACGAATCCTCACCCAGCGTCGCCACCCTGGTCATGATCTGCCAAGCGCTTTCTCTCCAGATCGGAGCGCTCTTCGAGGCCGCCGACACCGCCCTGATCGAGTTGAACGATGCTCCCCCTATCAACATGGGCGGAGCGGGAACGACAGACCGGCTGGTCACACCGCGCGGCCAGGCTGCCTTACAGATGCTCCGCTCCGCGCTGAATCCAGGGGCAAGCGGCGGACAAGAGCTCTATACGATCAACTGCGAAGTCGAGGTCTTACACGTTTTCAAGGGAACACTGACTGTTGTGTTCGTGGAGAAGGAGCTCAGCGTAGGCGAGGGAGCTACCCTCACCTTCCCTGGCCGCGTACCGCACACGTGGCGCAATGACGGCTCCGAGGTGGCCGAGGTCAGCTGGACCATGGTCCCGGCGGCATGGAGCGGTTCGCAGTAGCCGGCGGTGCTGCGTCGACACCTCGAACTCGCGACCCGACTGTTGGAGGGCGACCTGCGGCATCCGTGACCGAGCGGTGCTCGCTCCAACGAACCGGCAATCAGCGTCCAAGAGTGAGAATTGCTGAGGCCCGTAAGAGTTGAGTCCCGCAAAATGCGGTAGCGCACGGTGATCCGGCTCGTCGTTCACGACGTGAGTGCGTTCACCGTATGGCGGTTGACCGGGGTGGCAAGCGTCAGCGATGTGACCGTGTTGGCGACCTCGGGTAGCGCAGCGATCTGCTCCCAGACGGCCTGCATGCGTTCGACGGTTTCTGCCTCGACAGCGAGCAGGAGGTCGAAGTCGCCGGACAGGATGTCGCAGCGCACCACTTCTGGTATCGCACGGATCGCCGACAGGACCAGCTCGCCCCGCATTCTGTCGAGGCGGTAGACGAAGACGTTGGCCCGGATCGGCCGGCCGCCCTTGCTGTTCTTGCCTGGCGTCAGCGTGTAGCCCCCGATGATGCCGTCCCGCTCCATCCGCTCCACCCGCTGGCGAACAGCGTTTCTCGACAGGTGGACGCGATTGCCGAGCGTGACCAGAGACACCCGGGCGTTGTTGGTCAACTCGGCGAGCAACTGCTCGTCGATCTCATCGAGGTGTCGCGTTGCCATGACTGCTGCTCCTTCGCAGGGCTGACGTGAGCCGAAATCTATCAGCGAGTGTGTGTCATTCGCATCTGGTGATGCTGATAATACACGTATCTGCTCAATTCGTCAGTGCTCGACGTCACGGTTGCAAGCGCTCGAGCAGCTCCTTCGCTTCTTCGGGTGTGTGCCCCGAATACCGGGCCACGGCATCCGCGAGCGGTACGCGCTGCCGAAGCGCGAACTCTGCAGCCTTCGCGGCCGCCTCATATCCGATCGCCGGCACCAGGGAGGTGACGGCTCCGACCGACGCCGCCGCCCGGTCCGCGAGCAGCTCTCGATTGCCTTCGATGCCCGTGACGCACAGCTCGCGCAGGACGCCCACTCCGTTCGTGAGCCAGCTGATGCCCTGGAGCAGTACGTGAGCGATGATCGGCTCGAACGCGTTCAGCTGGAGCTGACCGGATTCGGATGCGACCGCGACACTGACATCGGCTCCCATGATCGCGAAGGCGATCTGATTCACGACTTCGGGAATGACGGGGTTCACCTTTCCCGGCATGATCGACGACCCGGCCTGCCGCGGCGGGAGCCGGAGCTCTGCGAGGCCCGCCTGCGGTCCACTGGAGAGCAGCCGCATGTCGCTGCTGATTTTCGACAGCTTCACGGCGGTCCGCCGCAGCATGCCGGACGCCTGCATGAATGCTCCGGTGTCCCAGGTGGCTTCGAAGAGGTCGTAGGCGGGCCGGATGGGCAACCCCGACAGGTCCCGGAGGTGCCGGAGCACGGCGTCTTGATGTGCGGGCTCTGCGGTGATGCCGGTCCCGATCGCGGTCGCGCCCAGACTGCATTCGAGGAGGAGCGGTATGAGTTCCCGGATGCGCATGACATCCTCCCGAATCGTCACGCCGAATGCGGTCAGTTCGTGTCCCAAGGTCATGGGAACCGCATCCTGGAGCTGAGTGCGACCGACCTTGTGCACGTCGCGGTGCGCGTTGCCACGTTCCTCGAACGCACTCGCAAGCGATTCCAGCTCCGGGAGCAGGCGGGTGAAGGCGGAGACGACCGCGAGCTTCACGGCGGTCGGATAGACGTCGTTCGTTGATTGACTGCGGTTCACGTCGTTGATCGGATGCACGCGGTCGTAGCGGCCACGCGGAAACCCGAGCTCTTCGAGGGCCGCGTTCGCGATCACCTCGTTGGCGTTCATGTTGGTGCTGGTGCCGGCGCCTCCCTGAACCACGTCGACGCAGAACTGGTCGTGGAGTTCGGCTCGGCGAACGCGCTCGCAGGCTGCAGCGATCGCATCCGCCGTGGAGTGAGGTACCAGGGCCAGTTCTTCGTTCGCTCGGACGGCCGCCTGTTTCACCGTGGCCAGCGCGACGATCAGCTCCGGGTGCCGGGATATCGGCGTTCCGCTGATCGGAAAGTTCTCCAGCGCCCGAAGCGTGTGGATCCCCCAGTACGCCTCTGCGGGGACGCGTGCCTCGCCGAGCGAATCCCTCTCGATCCGGAACGTCGCCTCGGCGCTCATGCGTTGATGCAGACGACTTTTGGCTGAGTCATCTCCTCGAACGCGAAACGAACACCCTCGCGGCCCATGCTTCCGTATTTCGCCCCTCCGAACGGCATGCCGTCTACGCGGAAGTCGGAGGAGTCGTTGATCATCACCCCGCCGGCCTCCAGGGCGCTCGAAACGCGGAGCGCCCGGTTGAGATCGTTCGTGAAGACGCCCGCGTGAAGGCTGAACTCGATCTCGTTGGCCAGCCTCAGTGCCTCTTCCTCGCTATCGAACGGCTGCAGCACCACGATGGGAGCGAACGCTTCGTCCGCCCACACCTCGCACGAGAACGGCACATCCTCCAGAACCGTGGGGCCGAACGATGTTCCGGTGTGGTGGCCCCCGATGAGGAGTTTCGCGCCTGCTGCGCGCGCGGCGTCGACAACGCGCTGTGCGCGACGTGCGGCGTCCACCGAAATCATCGGCCCGATATCGGTGGTTTCGCTGCGGGGATCCCCCACGCGCAGTGCCGCGGTCGCGGCCACGAACTGTTCCCGGAACGCGTGGTAACTCGCTCGCTGGATGAGGATCCGTTGCGCGCCGACGCAGTTCTGCCCAGCGGCCCAGAACGCACCCGAGACACACAGTTCCACCGCCTCAGCGATATCGGCATCGTCGAACACCAGAACCGGGGCGTTGCCGCCGAGCTCCATCGAAAGGCGCTTCAAGCCGGCAGTGCGCGCGATCGCCTCACCCGTGGCGAACCCTCCGGTGAAGGAGACCATGCGAACGGTGCGGCTGCCGACGATCGCCTGCGCAACGGTGCGGTCACCGCAGACGACCGTGACGACTTCGTCCGGCAGTCCCGCCTCGATGAGCACGTCGACGAGCACTCGCGCAGTGAGGGGCGTGAGCTGTGACGGCTTGAGGATCACCGCATTGCCGCCCGCGATCGCGGGGCCCAGCTTGTGCGCCACGAGATTCAGAGGGTCGTTGTACGGCGTGATCGCGGCGACGATCCCCAGGGGTTCCCTGGTGAACCAGCCCGTGCGGTTCTCCGATCCTTCGAAGGCGTCGAAGGGGATGAGCTCACCCGCGTTGGAGCGGGCGGTGTCGGCGGACAGCGACAGGGTGCTCACCGCGCGATCGACTTCCTTGCGCGCCTGGCGGATCGTCTTTCCCGCCTCACGAACGATCAGCTGCGCGACGACTTCGCGCTGAGCTTCGAGGAGCGTCGCGGCCGTACTCAGAATCTGGTGCCGGGTGAACCGCGAGAGCCTGCGCGAGAGCTCGAATCCCAGGCTCGCACGTTCGATGACGTGGTCGATGTCGGCAGGGAGGGTTTGCGCGACCCGCCCGATCTCGGTCCCGTCGAACGGGTTGTGGACCGTGAGCTCGTGCGCCAGGTCAGTCGGCGCGGCTGACATCAGCACTGTCTTAGACATTGCTCACGCTCACTCGTTCGTGCCGCACCGAGCGGTCGATGGCGATGATGTCGGACAGCAGGGCGTATGCCGTCTCGAGGCGTCCGGCGCCGGGGCCGGAGACGGTGACGTCGCCGAGAAGGTCGGTCTGGAAGGTGACCGCGTTCGTCGGACCACTGATTCCGTGCAGCGCGCTCGCGGAGTCCACCGCGATGGGCGTCACCCGGCCGGTGACCGAGCCGTCGGCATTCCGGATAGCCGATCCGATCAGCTTCCAGCGCTTGCCCTCACGGGCGGCGCTCACAATATCTTCGGTCGACACCGTCGAGATGCCTGCGCGAGGGATGTCGTCGGTCCTCAGGTTCGCTCCCAGCAGTTCATTGGCGAGGATCGCCACTTTCAGTTGCACGTCGAAGCCCTCGATATCGGCCGTCGGGTCCGCTTCGGCATAGCCGTGCTTCTGGGCTTCCGCGACGGCCTCGGCCAGGTCGAGCCCGGCTTCCATACGACCCAGCACGTAGTTGCTGGTGCCGTTGAGGATGCCCTGAACGCCGGAGAGCCTCAGGCCTGCGAGTTGCTCCTTCGCGAAGCGCAGAATCGGAGTGCCGCTGAGCACGGAGCCTTCGTATTCGAAGATGACGCCGTTGTCGTTCGCGATGCGCTTGAGGACGCTGCCCGCGAGGGCGACCGGCCCCTTGTTCGTGGTCGTCACATGCTTGCCCGACTCGAGCGCCCATCTGACGTGCGAGACGGCAGGCTCGCCATCGGCCGGATTCGTGAAGGTCGCCTCGACGACGATGTCCGCGGTCGACGAGCGGATGACCTCCTCGTTGCGGGGCTGGATGTCGCCGCCGCGCATCCCAGCGAACGTCTCTGTCGCGCCCATTGCGAGCACCCGACCGAGGTCGACCCCGTCCGGCTGCATCACGGAGCCGAACCGCAGGTCCGTGATGGCCACCACGCGCAACTCGAAACCGAGCCGTCCGGCGAGCTCTGAGCCCCGGTCGCGAATCAATTCGGCCAGCGCGCGGTTCACACCGCCGAATCCGATGAGCGCCAAATCGTAACGATCCACGATGATCTCCCTTTCTCCTGCTTGCTTGTCGGTTCCATCCTCAGGCCGCCTGTTGTCCGTCCGCCGCTGTCATTCCGCTCTGCAGGATGGTCGTTCCGGCCGCCCACCGACCGAAACGTCAAACCGCGCTCCGCATCCCCTGGGCGACGTATTTACTGGCCCCAGGAACACCTCAAGGAGGCCTGATGTCCCACTCGATCGACTCAACGGATCGCTCGCTGCTCACCCTGCTGGTGCGCGATGCAGGCATGAGTGCCGCAGTTCTCGCATCGCGAATCGGAGAGACGCCGGCGAACTGCCTGAAGCGGATCGCTGATTTGACGGCTGCCGGTCACATCGCCGGATACCGGGCCGTCCGCGGCTTCCCGGATCCTGACGAGCGGCCTTCGGTGGTCGTGTTTCTCATCGAACGAGATCGCACGATGAGCGGGAAGGACGTGCTGCGGAGCGTTCAGTTCATCCCTGAGGTTCTCAGCTGCGACGTCGGCGATGGCGAGTTCGACATTCTTCTGCGGATTCAGGTGACCTCCCCGGAGCGTGTCGATGAGCTGGAGAGCCTCTTCAGCAAGCAAGTCGGAGTCGAGTCGGTGCGCGTGGTGCGCCCGCTGTCCACGATGTCCGTGACCTAGTTGACCAATTCTGTGCCAGAATTACATTTCCATATGTTCATACTGCACGACTAAGAGAGGATGCAACGATGCGTCTAGAGAAGTCGCGGCGACACAAGCTGCGTGTGCACTGGCCGGTGTCGGCCGAGACGTTCGAGTCGCTCGTGGCGAGCGCCGGAGCGGCCTATCTGAGTGAGGATCTCCGGCCCCTGCGAAACGTCATCGAGACGACCTCAGAACTGGGCGATTTCGGGGCTTACACCGACGTCGTGGAAATGTCGCTCGGCGTGGAGACCTTCCTCGTCGGCGACTCCGCGAACGCCACGCTCGGCGCCCGCGGAGAACGATGCGTGTCCCCGACGCTTGTCGTCACCACCTACCTGAGTGCCGGCCTGAGCGCGGCGCGTGTCGATCAGGTCATCTCCGAGTTCGTCTCCGCCCACCCCTGGGAGGTCCCCGTGATCGAGCTGAGCGAGACGGTGGAGCTGGTGACCTCGGTCGGCGCCGAGCGGACAGAGGTCCTGGCATGATCGCGATCACGGAATCACCTGTTCACGACCTATGGGGCGCTGCCGCTGCGGTGCTGTCGGGACGCACGTACACCGACCTCACGCACGCGTTCCACGCCGGCCAGCCGCACTTTCCCGCGTTCCCCGATGAGCAGCGTCGCGAGCTCTTCTCGATCGAACGGGGAGACGGGTTCACCACGCACGAGTTCCGGCTCATCGGGCAGTGGGGTACGCACATCGACCCACCCGCGCACTTCGCCTCCGGCGGACGCACCGTCGATCAACTCCCGGTCGACGAGATGATCCTCCCGCTGGTCGTGCTCGACATCAGCGAACGCGTTGCCGGCAACCCCGACAGCACCCCGGTTCTCGCCGACGTGCAGGCATGGGAGGAACGCAACGGACGAATCCCGGAGCGCTCGTTCGTCGCCCTCCGCACCGATTGGTGGAGGAAGTGGCCGGACGGGGAGAAGATGGCGAACCGCGACGAGGCCGGCATCAGTCACACCCCGGGATGGAGTCGCGAGGTGCTCGAATTCCTCATCGACGAACGCAACATCGCCGCGGTCGGCCACGAGCAGACCGACACGGACCCCGGGCTGGCAACATCGCAGGGCGACCTCGGGCTGGAGCGATATCTCCTGGAGCAGGATCGATGGCAGATCGAGCTGCTCGCCCACCTCGACGCTGTTCCCGAGGCCAACGCCCTCGTCGTCGCGACGTGGCCGAAGCCGCTCGGCGGCAGCGGGTTCCCGGCGCGCGTCTTCGCCATCCACTGACCTGCCCTCGGGTGGGCATCGCTAAGCTCGACCCTGTGGAGCGACAGTCGAGCATGGGGCGCGGGTTGGAGATCCTGGCCTCCCTCGCCGATGCCTCCCGTCGGCCGCCCTATCGCGCCGCTGTCGTGGACCTTGCGAACCGGCTGCAGCGTGAGAGATCACAAGTCTCCCGAACGCTGAAGTACTTCGCCGACAGCGGGCTGGCCGTCAAGAACGGCAAGTACTACGAGGTGAGCTGGGACTGGTACGCCAAGGCTCAAGCTCTGACGGCGCGACGGCTGCGCGAAGACGGTCTGACCATCCTCGAGGATGTGTCGGAACGTACCGGCGAAGCAGCGTTCCTCGGAACGCTGCACGGCGACAGCACCGTCACGATCGTCGAAAGCGTCCCCCGGTCGACGGGGCTGATCGGTTCGTGGGTCGGACGAGCCTTTCCGGCATTCTGCAGCGACGCCGGTCAGGCCACGCTGTGGGACGCGGACGAGGAGGAGATCCGGGCCGTCTTCGCCTCCACCGTCTTCACCTCGACCGGCCCCAACGCGGCAGCCTCCGTCGACGAGTTCCTCGAGCGTCTCGGCGAAGCACGCGCGCGCGGGTACACGATCGTCGACCAGGAAGCCGAACCGAACCTGTACTCGGTCGCTGCTCCCGTGCGCGAGTTCCGGGGCGAAGTGATCGCTGCGCTTCAGATCGTCGGAGTGCGCGACCGGCTCGTCGATCGCACCTCCGAGCTCGGTCTGGAGTGCATGCGCGCAGCATCGGCCCTGTCGACGCTCCTCGGGGCGCCGAACGGCGGCGCGTCCTGAGTTCTCAGCCGCCGGCCACCAGCGCCTGCAACCGCCGGCTCGCGTCGGCCAGTTCGGCCACCGTCCGGTCCTGGACGTGCTGAGTCGCCGGGCGCGTCACGACACTGAGCGCGGCTATGACGCGCCCGCTCCGGTCACGGAGCGGCAGCGCGAGCTCCGTCAGCCCTTGCTCGAACTCTTCGACGGCGGACGCGTGCCCGTTTTCGCGATCCCGTCCGAGCAGGGTCAGGACTTCTTGGGTGGAGTGGGCGGCGCGGGGGCCGCCCACTCCGACGAATTCCACATCCTGCAGCAGCGTCGCGATAGCGGTATCGTCCAGATCCCACAGGAGAGCCCGACCGGCGGCCGTGCACCACACCGGCGTCGTCATTCCCGGCCGAACCGAACTGTCCGGCGCGCTGACGCCCGTCTCATACCTCAGCAACAGCACCCCTGCACCCGACTGTGTCGAGAGGCGGGCGCTGACGTCGAAGCGTGAAGCGAGCATCCTGAGCACTGTGCGGGATGCGCGCAGCCACTCTTCGTTGCGGGCGGCGGCGATACCGAAGAAGGTCGGGCCGGGGCGGAGGGTCTGCGATTCGTCGATCTCGAGGTATCCCGACCCGCGGAGTTCCTGCGTCAGCCGCGACGCCCGGCTGCGCTCGAGCCCGACGGCGTCGGCGAGCCGAGAGACGCTGTAACCGGCTCGGCCCGACTGCTCCCGGTCCGCCGCGCCTTCCAGCAGGCTGAGGCCCTGCGTGAGTGACGAATGAGGCTGCATGTCTCCACCTTGTCATGCTTGTCATGCGCAGGGCCCCAGGGTGCTGCGGAGGTGTCAGGCCGTCACGCCCTCGTCGAGCTCCTCGGCGTCCTCGGCGCCCATCACCAGTGGTGCGGCTCCTGCCGCCTTCGACTTCCGCCCATAACGCAACCAGAAGAAGAGGTAGCAGGCCGCGGTGAAGGGGATGCCGAAGTACAGGGCGGCGATCTGAGTCGGGTCGAAGGCGATGGCGACCAACGAGATGAACAGCAGAACGAACGCCAGAATCGGCACGAGCGGGTACAGGGGCGTGCGGTACGGCAGCGTCTTCAGGTCGCCGCCCGCCTGGATGAACTTACGGCGGTGGAAGAACTGGGAGGCGACGATGGACATCCAGACCACGACGACAGCGAACCCGGCGATCGAGACGAGCACGAGGTAGACCGTCTCGGCAGCGATGACACTGGAGATGAGCGAGGCGAGGCCTCCGACCATGCTGACCGAGAGGGCGACGAGAGGGATGCCGCGGCGCGTCAATTTGGCGAGGACCCGGGGGCCGTGGCCTTCGCGTGCGAGGGAGAACAGCATCCGTGCGCACGAGAAGAGACCGCTGTTTCCCGCCGACAGCAGGGCCGTGATGATCACGAAGTTCATCACGTCGCCGGCGTAGGGAATGCCGACGTAGTCGAAGACATCGACGAACGGGCTGTTCGTCAGACCGGCCTGCTTGTACGGCAGGATCGCAGCGATCACCGCGATCGCGCCGATGAAGAAGATCACGAGTCGCAGAACGGTCGAGCGGAGGGCACGAGGGATGTTCCGCGCCGGGTCCTTCGTCTCGCCGGCGGCGACACCGATCAGCTCCGACCCGCTGAAGGCGTAGAAGACGGCGAGCGACGTCACCAGGATGCCCCCGATGCCGTTCGGGAAGAGCCCGTGAGGAGTGGTGAAGTTGCTGAAGAACACGGGCGCGTGATGGACCGTGGAGAACGGGGAGAAGCCGAAGACGGCTGCGCCGCCGAGAACGATGAGCGCGACGATCGCCGCGACTTTGATCATCGAGAACCAGAACTCGGTCTCACCGAACACCCGGGCTGAGATCGCGTTGATGCCGAACAGCACTGCCGCGAAGATCAGACACCACACCCAGACATCGACGCCCGGAAACCAGCGCTGCATGAGGATACCGGCAGCCGTGAATTCCGATCCGATCGCGACCACCCAGCACAGCCAGTAGAGCCACGCGGTCGTGAAACCGGTCGCAGGACTGATCGACCGGGCGGCGTAGATGTGGAACGCGCCCGAGACCGGGTACGCGACAGCCAGTTCACCGAGACAGGCCATCACGAGATAGACGACGACGGCGCCGATGCCGTACGCGATGATCGCACCGAGAGGCCCGGCCTGGTGGATCGTGTAGCCGGAGCTGAGGAACAGACCGGATCCGATGACGCCGCCGAGCGCGATCATGATGAGGTGGCGCGCGCCCATCGACCGTTGAAGTTTGCGGAGCGGAACCTGGGTTGCCGCCGTCTCCGGCAGCACGTTCGACAACTCCGCGCTTCGATTGGATGCAGTCATTGATCTCACCTTCGAGCTAAGAACTGTTGTGGGCTTTATGAACACTTCTAGGTGCATACTTTGCACGTTTGTGGAAACGGTATAGGGGCGTGTCGAAAGCCGCAACAGGGACAGTGCGTTCTGCTCCGTCGAATTGCCGTTTCGTCCATCTCTGGTGCCTGCCCCGAAATCGCGCAAAGGCCGGCCGCAATACAGTGCAACATGAGCAATTCGGAGTGCTGTGACGACCATACTGGCTTTCAGAGCGCACAGCAGTGCCGCTCCAGACATGCGGTAATGCGCCGCAACAAACCGGATCGGGCGGCTGCTCGGTCGCCAGAGACGGAGATGCAATGTCAGACCAGCGGCCCCTTCGGTTCGCCTTGTACGAGCAGGCAAGCGTCGGCTGCGGTGGGGCCCCGTCCCTCTGGACCCACCCGTCGGACGACCGCCTCGGGGTGAACTCGCTGGACCGGTGGCGGAACACGGCGATCGTCGCGGAGCAGGCGAACCTCGAAGCGATGTTCTTCGCTGACGTGCTCGGCCTCTACGACATCTACCGCGGGTCCGCTGCGGCCGCCGTCGAGTGGGCCGTCGAAGCGCCGGCGAACGACCCGTTCGTGTACGTCGCAGCTCTCTCAGCGCTGACGGAGCGTCTCGCGTTCGTCGTCACCGCTTCGACGACCTACGAGCACCCGTTCAGCCTCGCCCGCCGGTTCGCCACGCTCGATCACCTCAGCAAGGGTCGTATCGGTTGGAATATCGTCACCTCCTACCTGGAGAGCGCCGCCAGGAACTTCGGACTGGACGCCATGCTCGGTCCGCAGGACCGCTATCGCCGGGCCGACGAGTTCATGGAGGTGGTGTACAAGCTGCTGGAGGGCAGCTGGGCTGACGACGCCGTCGTCGCCGACCGGGAGCGGCGCGTCTACGCCGACGGCGAGCGCGTCCGACGGGTCGACCACGTCGGCCAGGACTTCCGGGTCGCCGGACCCGCCGTCACCTCCCCCTCCCCCCAGCGCACGCCGGTGCTCTTCCAGGCAGGATGGTCCCCGCGTGGCCAGCAGTTCGCCGCAGCCCACGCCGAAGTGGTCCTGCTGCCCAAGAAGGATCCGACGGAGATCCGCCGCGGCCTGGACAACATCCGGCAATTGGCACAGGCCTCCGGCCGGGCGGCATCGGACGTGAAATCGATGGCGCTCGCGCGGGTCATCACCGCGCCGACGGCGGCCCTCGCCCAGGCGAAGTACGACGACCTGCAGGCCAACTACCACCTGGAGGCGCAACTCGTCAGCTACGCCGGCGACACCGGCATCGACCTCAGCCGCTACGCCGACGACGAACCCCTGACGACGCAGAGCAGCGGACTGAGCTCCTACGTGCAGAAGTCCGGAGCCGGCCAGACACCGCTGACCGCGCGCGATCTCCGGGAGAGGTTCGCCCGCATCACCCGCGGATCCGACCTGCTGTTCATCGGCACCCCGGACGATATCGCCGACCAGATGCGCGACCACGCGAGCGCCTCCGGACTGGACGGCTACATGCTGAACCCGCTGACCAGCCCCGGAACGCTGGACGACTTCGCCGAGCACGTCGTGCCCGCACTGGCCGCGCGGGGCTTGTACGACACCGACCCCAAGGACGGCACGCTGCGATCACGCCTGCGCGAGGACCGATCCGACCGGCTGCCTGCCGCGTCCGCCGCCGGGTCGTACCGGTTCGGCTGAAGGAGGCCCTCAGAGCAGAACGCTCCCATCGCGTCCCTGCGGGTTGTACCGACGCTGCCGAAGAGCGGGATTCCGCTCGCGTGCGGCGTCGACGTCCGCCGTGGTCACCTCGAAGGTCGCCGTTGCCGGGGTCTCGCCGAGCTCGCCGAGGACGGCGCCCAACGGGTCGGCCAGGAGGCTCGTTCCGATCGAGATCGGGGAGGCCTGCGAGGTCGCGGCGACGAAACAAGTGTTCTCGATGGCCCGGGCCTTCGCCAGCGTGCGCCACTGGTCGACCTTGCCCGGGCCGGGAACCCAGGAGGCGCAGACCAGGACCACATGAGCGCCGGCGTCCGCGAGACGGCGGGCCAGTTCGGGGAAGCGGAGGTCGTAGCAGGCCATCAGACCGAATGTCAGGCCACTGACCTCGAAGACGACGGGTTCGAGGGAGTCGCCGGGCGCGATCCACTCCGATTCGCGGAAGCCGAACGAGTCGAACAGATGGAGCTTGCGGTAGCGGGCGATGACCGAGCCGGTCCCGTCGACCGCGATCAGCGTATTGTGCGGTCGCGGATCCGCGTCCGTCTTCTCGACGACGCCGGCGACGATCGCGATGCGGAGGGTGGCGGCCAGCTCCGCGAGCGCGGACACGAAGGGCCCGTCGACGGGCTGGGCCGCGGCGGCGAAGGACGCGTCGACGGCGCGCTTCTCGTACATGGTGTACTCGGGGAAGACCACAAGCTCCGCTCTGTCCGCGGCTGCCGCCTCCGCGGCCGTGCGGACGAGCCCGAGGTTGCGCTGGATGTCGTCGTCGGAGTCGATCTGCGCGAGGGTGATGCGCACAGTCTCTCCTTTCTCGGCCGGATCGCGTGGCCCGGACGGCCGCGGACAAGCATACGTCGGTCTCAGCGGGTCGCGTTCCCGACGACGGCGGCGGACGGCGTCCAGCGTGCCGGGTCGATGCGGCCGGAGTAGAGCGGCAGCTCGAGAGGCGCGTCCGTCGGCCGGAACTGGGCCCACATGCGATTGGAGCCCGCGGTTCCGGACCCGCGCACGCGGGTGACGGCATCCAGGTCGATCGTCTCGACGAGGATCGCCGGGTCTGCGCCCGAAGCGGCTGCGAGGACCGCGCCCTCGGGGTCCACGATGAGGCTGCGGCCCTCGCCGATCGGGCCGGCGCAGTTGACGCTCACGGTGAAGGTCTGGTTGACGATCGAGTTGGACTGGGCGAGCACGACCTCCTGGGCGCGGTCCGGCGTGGTGGTCTTGACGACGTTGACGACGGCTTCGGCGCCCATCCAGGCGAGGTGCCGGGTGACCTCCGGAAACCAGGCGTCGTAGCAGATGGAAAGCCCGAGGCGTCCGATGCCGGGAATGTCGAAGACGACGAACTCGCCGCCGGGGACGTACGGCTCGAAGGGCCGCCACGGGAAGACCTTGCGGTAGCTCGCGGTCAGCTCGCCCGTCGGCGAGAAGACGAGCGCCGTGTTGAAGAGCTCACCGGCGGGTCCGCGCTCGCACACGCTTCCGGGAACGAGCCAGACGCCCGCCGCCCGCGCGATCGCGCCGAGCTCGGCGATCAGCGGCGTGTCCAGAGCGATGGCGGAACTATCGAGCAGGCGGTTGCGGTCCGCGGGCGCGCGGTGCTCGGGACCGAAGAGGTGCAGCTCGGGATAGACGACGAGTCGCACAGCGGGGCCCGGGTGCGCGGCGGCGATCGAGCGCACCTCGTCCGCGAACACGTCGAGCGGAGTCCCGATCGGCAGCGGCTGCGCCTGGACCGCCACGATCTGCAGGAATCGTGCCATCGTCCTCACTCCTTCGTTCGTAGACCGGCTCACAGCAAAAATAGATCATTATGAGCGCTTATGTCCACCCGGGGCGGTTAGGGTGGAGGGATGACGTCGGGGAAGGACGATTCAGGAGCCGGGGACACGGCCGTGGCGGCCCTCGTGGACCCGGCCGTCGCGGGCATCATGCGCCTGAGCGCGCTGGAGACGGTGCGGGCTCGCATCGCGCTCGCGATCGAGCTGGGCCTCCTCGCCCGAGGAGAGCGCCTGCCCAATTACCGCCAGCTCGCCGAAGCGCTCGGGGTGAGCGATATCACCGCTCGCCGGGCACTGGAGAGCCTGGCTGACGACGGGCTCCTCGCCCGGCGGCGAGGCCGGGCGGGCGGGACCTTCGTGGCGGAGCGCGCAGCAGCGTCTGCGGTCTCGGCCGTCGGCGCCTACCTGGACGACGCCGAGAAGGTGCACGAGCTGATCGACCGCCGGACGCTGCTCGAGTGCGCCGTCGTCCATCACGCGGCGCTCGTCATCAGCGAAGCCCAGCTCGCCGAGCTCGACCGCTACGTCGAGCAGGCGGCGCGGGCCGAGGACTGGAGCGGCTACCACGCGGCCGACGAAGCCCTCCATCTGGCCATCGCCCGCGCGAGCGGCCTGCCCTGGGCCCTCCCGCACTACAGCACGACGCTCTACGCCCTGTACGAGTACTTCCTGCCGTACCCGGTCGCCTATCTGCACGGCGTCAACTCCGAGCACGTGGAGGTCGTCGACGCCCTCCGCCGACACGATCCGGTGGCTGCGGTGGCGATCATGGAGGCGCACGTCCAGACCCTCCATCGCTCCATGTTCATGGGCATCGCCACGGCGGGCGAGGACGCAGCGCGAACGACTGCGCCGGACGCCGACAGCTGATCGGACGTCCGGCGCGAGCCACGGTCGGTACTCAGTCGACGATGACGCCGGCGAGGTCCTCGCTCTCCGGGGCCGCGTTCTCGAGGTCGGCAGCCTGCTGCTCGGCCAGGGCCCGCTCCGCGGCGAGGTCGAGGTTGCGGGTGAAGAGCCAGTAGAGCGCACCGCCGACGGGGAGTCCGATGAACAGCGAGATGTCGACGCCGCCCATGCGCTGTGCGATGAACCCGGTGAAGAACGTGCCGATGCTGAAGAACGGGACCATGCAGGCGAAGGCGACCAGGTACGAGACGATCCCGGCCCAGCCCCAGCGCTTGTAGATCCCGTGCGGCTTGAAGATGTCGCCGATGGCGTAGTGGCCCTTGCGCACGATGAAGTAGTCCGTCAGGTTGATCGCCGTCCACGGGATGAAGAAGTACAGCACCAGCAGCAGGAAGTCCGCGAAGACCGTCGCGAAGTCGCTGGAGGCGTAGAGGGAGAGCACGCCCGAGATGACCGCGGTGACGCCGACCGTGATCACCCGCACCTTCAGGGTCGGCCGCACCTTGCGGATGCTGTCGATCGATGAGATCAGGGTCAGCGACCCTCCGTACATGTTGAGGACGATGACCGCCATCAGCCCGAACGCGATCACCAGCAGGGCGATGATGCCGAAGCCGGGGAAGAGACCGTCGGCGACGTCCCGGATCGCCGCCACCGGGTCGCTGGCGTTGAAGTCCTTGACGGCTGCGGCGAGGTACGCGCCGAGCAGGATCATCCAGGCGCCGCCGATGGCGCTGCCCCAGAACGTCCACCGGAAGGTCTTCTTCGGCGGGGTGTCGGCCGGGAGGTAGCGCGAGTAGTCGGACACGTAGATCGCCCACGAGATCTGGTACCCCGCGACCACCCCGAACTGCGAGAAGAACGCCAGCGCGTTGAAGTGCGAGATGTCGAACGACCCGGCCGGAAGGTGCAGGTGGACCAGCGCCGCGAACGTGAGCAGGGCGAGCACGACGACGGTGACGTAGGTGAGGTAGCGCTCGACCTTGTGGATGAGGTCGTAGCCGAAGAGGGCGACCGCCGCGCAGACGATGGTGACCAACCAGAACCAGAACGCATCCGCGCCGTGCCCGACGTGGATCGCCCCGGTGAGCGAGTCGCCGGCGAGGACCGTGTTGAAGACGTTGAAGCCGGCGTACTGCAGGAACGCGAAGAGCCACACCAGCAGCGCGCCGATGTAGCCGAACTGCGGGCGCGACTGGATCATCTGCGGCAAGCCCAGCTGCGGGCCCTGCGAGGAGTGCGCGGCCATGAAGATCGTGCCGACCAGCAGGCCGAGGACGATCGCGATCATGGACCAGATCAGGTTCCCGCCGGCTGCGATGCTCACGACACCGACGGCGAGGGTCGCGATCTGCGCGTTGGACATGAACCACAGCGGACCGATGTGCCACACCTTGCCGTGACGCTCGTGGTGCGGGACGTAATCGATGGACCGGACCTCGAGTCCGAGAGTGCTCCCGGTGGTCGTCCTCTGCTCTGACACAGGTACTCCTTCAACGTGTTGGGATACGACTGCGGAACGGGTGAGCCTGGGGGCGAACGCCTGGGGGCCTCGTCGTCCTGACACAGAACAAAATAGATCAGGATGATCCCTTTTGTCCACAGTCCTGTCAGCCATTGTCGAGCGTTGGCTACTAGGCTACTTTGGTACCCATCGACGAGAGACTGGAACAATGCCCGCCACCCAGAGCCCTGTAAAGGTTGATGCGGCCACCGATCGGCTGATCAGCGACGCTGCGCATTTCCTCGGTCGCACGAAGAAGGACATCGTCAGCGACGCTGTCCGCGAGTATGTCGAAACGCATCGTGACGAACTCAATGCAGCGATCACGGAGTCTCTGTCGCGGCTCGATGGGTCGAAGTCCGCCGCGGTCTCGGTGCTGACCGGCATGAGCGCCGCCGAGCTCGAGGAGCTCGGCGGCCTCCCGGCCGAGTAGTTCGTGGCCGACACGGCGCCGGTCCGCCCGACCAGGCGGGCACTGTCCGACCTGCGCCTCGATATCCCCACGATCGCCGTGCCGCTCAGTGAACTCGAGCATCCCGTCGTCGTGCGCGTCCAAGCAATCCCGGACATGGTGGCCGCCAACTCAGCCGAACGCGTTCTATCGCTGAAAGACCGAGTCTGGTTCAAAGTGAAGACAGGCGCCTGGCGTGGCGCAGCGGGCAACGTGCGCGGCGCGGTCGACGACAGCCCCCGCGCCGCACTCGAAACAGGGCAGGCCTGGTGGTGGTTGGCAGCGGCGGGCGCGCGACAGAACGACTCTCCTCAACGTGACTTCTACTCCAGGCTGGATGCGGAGGCACACGCGGCCGGCCCGAATAGTTGCTCGACAGACTTCCTCTTGCCGCAAGCATGGGACATCAAACGGCTCGAGGCCGAATTGGCTCTTGCACTCGTCAACGCAGTCCCCCCGCTCGTCAGGCGTGCCGCCGCACTCTCGATGCAAGAAGGCGATATCCGCGGATTCACGTACGGTCCCACCGACGTCCGGGTCCGTATCAGGATGCTCAATGACGGTCAGGTCTACTTGGCGATCAGCTCGGTCGGAGCAACCGACCCCGACTTCTTCGCGCTCCTACTCTCGGCATTCGACGGCCTCACTGTCCACGACTGGCTCCCCGAGCCCGGCCCATACCTGCAAGTACAGCCCGAACCAGGTGAGATCCTTTGGTCGACGATCCTGACTCCCGAGGCACAGCAGTCGCTGCTCCACGAGGTCGACGTTGAGGCGTCCGGCAACGAGGCACAAACGTAGGCATCGACCCTGACGACCTCGCGCGACGGCCATCCGCGTACTGCGTAGAGCGACCGAGCAGGTCGAGGCCCACACCTTCGGAACCTCGTAAGTCGCGCTGGCTTCAATAGAGCTTGGCGCGGGCGGCGTCCACGAATTTCGGTACGCCCGCCCGGGCGAGCGCGAGCAGAAAGTGGTCCACGGTCATCGCCGGGGAGTCGTAGCCCTCGACGAGTTCGACGAGAGCTCGGAGCGTAGGTGCGTGGTAAAGGTCGAGCTGGTCCAAGAGGAAGTCGTCAGGGTGCACGACTTCGAGGTCGAACGGCTCGACGGAGTCCTGCGGGAAGTCCCTTGTATTGAAGGTGACCAGCACCTCGGCGCCGCCGCGAACCGCGGCCGCGAGCACATGCCGGTCCTTCTCGTCATTCATCATCGTCGGCACAAGGTCGTCGTAGCCCGTAACCATCGCGTCGGCGAAGTAGCGCTCCATCGTGCCGACGCGCTTCTCAACGAGCACCGGATCCTCACCGTACTTCACAAGGTTCTTGGCAAGCTCGAACAGGACGTCTTTCGACCAAAGCGGTCGGAACAAGCTTCGGTCAGCGAGCTCCAGGATGAAGTCATTGAGGAGCGCCCCGTAGAGGACGTTGGTATCGAAGAAGGCCGGGAAACTCACTCAGCGTCGAACTCCGCGAGACGCTTGACCTCGGTCGCATTGCCGACCTGCAGTTTCGCACCGAGGGTGTCGCGCTGGAGCTCGCGCAGAGCAGCGCGGCGTTCTGCGCGGAAGTTCGCCTGGTACGCGACCAGGTCCTCCAGCCGGACGCGGCGATGACGGCCGGGCTTGTCGAAGGCGATGTCGCCGGCCTCGAGCAGGCGGACCAGCGTTGGGCGGCTTATCCCGAGGAAGTCCGCGGCTTGCTGCGTCGTCATGGTCATACCCTGCGGGACGACCGTGATGCCCTCACCGGCAGCGAGCGCATTAGTGACCTGGTCAAGGATGCGGAAGATCTCATCCGGAATCGGGCGAGCCTCGCCGCGCGGATCGACGAGCGCGGCCTTGGACGAGTTCTGGGCCAGATAGGACTCCAGCTCGCGCATCGTCTCGGCGAAGTCGAGCAGCTCTTCGCGAGCGTCGGCCTCGGGGAGGTAGGTCTGTGCCTTGCGGGCACCGCGTGGCGTATCGGTCGAGGTGCTCATGATGCCCATTGTATCCGGGCAAAACGAAAAAATCGAACATCCACCCTCGACGGGCAGCCCCTTTCATGGGGCCAGGAGAAGGCAGTCTCCTTACGAGCAGCACGATGACGACCCCGCCGGCCCGGTCGAGCACACACCGGTGGCGGGGAGGACCAGCTGCACCTTCGTCGCCGAGGCGATGTCTCCGGCGAGGTAGGCAGTGATGGAGCGGACCTGCTCGTAGCCGGTGGCGAGCAGGAACGTCGGCGCGCGGCCGTAGGACTTCATTCCGGCGAGGAAGAAGTCCGGCTCCGGATGCTGCAGCTCGGCGAACCCGTGCGGCTCCACCGTGCCGCAGGTGTGGACGTTCGGGTCGATCAGCGGCGCCAGGCGGGCGGGCGCTTCGACGATCTCGTCCAGCTCCAGCCGGATCTCACGCAGCACGTCCAGGTTCGGGCGGAACCCGGTGGCGTTCACGACCACATCGGTGTCATGCTCGACGACCTCTCCTGCGCGCTGCCCGATCAACCGCACCCCGCCCTGGATGGGGGCGACGCGGAGGATCTCGAACCGGTCGAGCTGATGGATGCCGCCGGTGCCGATCAGTCGGTCGACCCGCTTGCCGATGGCCGCACGGGCGGCCAGCCCGTCGTCGTCGGAGGTCGTGACGCGCACGGCGCCGGCGTTCCGGATGAGCCACGTGATCTGCGTCTCGGGCACCTCGCGCTTGAGGGCGGCGAGGTTCAGCAGCGTGTTCGCGGCGGAGTGGCCGGCGCCGACGACGGTGACGCGCTTGCCCGCGAAGCGGTGACGCTCCCGTCCCAGCACGTCGGGGAGGGCGTGCGAGACGTGGCCGGCGACAGCCGGCAGCCCGAGCGGGTCGAGACCGGACGAGGCGAGCCTGTTCGGGGTGAGGTAGGTGCCGGACGCGTCGATGACGGCGCGTGCGGTGACCTCCTGCACGCCGTTCGCATCGGCGATACGCAGCAGGAACGGGGTGTCGGCGCGGCCGGCGCTGCGTGTCCGGTCCATGCCCTCACGACTGACGGCGTCCACGGTCGCGCCGTACCGGATGCGGGAGTCGATCGCCTCGAGCTTCGACAGCGGCCGGAGGTAGGAGGCCACGAACTCGCCGCCGGTCGGCAGACCCGACCCCTCGGGCGGCGCCCATCCCGTCCCCTCGAGGAGGCGGAGGGAGGCTGGGTCGATCAGGTGACGCCATGGCGAGAAGAACCTGATGTGCGCCCATTTCTGGATGCTCGCCCCTGCATCCTCGCCGGCCTCGTACACGACGAAGTCGATCCCGCGTTCGACGAGGTTCGCCGCGGCGGCCAGCCCGATCGGGCCCGCCCCGATGATCGCGACCGGCAGGCCGACGAGACGGCTGCTGCGCACTGTGGGAGTTGTCAGGTCGACCAGAGTCATCGCATCCTCCATTGAGGTTCTTCGATGAATGGAGTCTGCCTCCGTCCATCGAAGTTTGTCAATATAGACGCTAGGATGAATCCATGAGCACTCCGGAAGCACTCCCCCTCACTCCGGTCGGCTCCTGCTGCACACCCCTCACCCAGGACGTGCTCACCGCCGACGACGCCGCGTCGATGGCCCTCGCGTTCAAGGCGCTGGGCGACCCGACCCGTCTCCGCCTGCTCTCGATCGTCGCCGCCTCCGGGGGCGACGAAGCGTGCGTCTGCGACCTGACCGAACCGATCGGTCTCAGCCAGCCCACGGTCTCGCACCACCTGAAGATCCTGATGGACGCCGGCTATCTCACCCGCTCCAAGCGGGGCACCTGGGCCTACTACGCGCTCGTCCCCGGCAGCCTCGACCGCGTCGCCGCGCTCCTCGCCACCGCGACCGCATCCAGGGCCTGAGAAGTCAGCGCGCGCGGGTTACTTGAGGCTGCCGAGCGAGAGCCCGCCCTGCCAGTACTTCTGCAGGGTGAGGAAGGCGACGATCAACGGGATGATCGACACGAGCGCGCCCACGATGATCAAGCTCCAGAGCGAATGCGAGCCTCCGTTGTTCGACGAGGCGAGCTGCGACCAGAGGCCGAGCCCGACGGTGATCGGGTAGAGCTTGGAGGTGGAGAGCATCGCCAGCGGGAGGAAGTAGTTGTTCCACGTCCCGACGATCGACAGCAGCAGCACGGTGATGAGGGCGGGACGCATCAGCGGCAGGGCGACGGTGAAGAACGTGCGGAACTCCCCGGCGCCGTCGACGCGCGAGGCGTCCAGCAGCTCGTCCGGAACAGCGTCGGCGATGTACACGCGCATCAGATAGACGCCGAACGGGCTGAGCAACGACGGCAGGATCACCGCCCAGATCGTGTCCGTGAGGCCCAGGTTCGACAGCAGCACGAACGTCGGGATGACGAGAGCGGTCAACGGGACCATGACGGAGCCGAGCAGCAGCGCGAAGGTGAAGTTGCGCCCGCGGAACCGGTACTTGGCGAAGCCGTAGCCGGCCAGGACGGCGATCACAGTCGCCCCGACGCCTCCGCTCACCGCGTACAGGACCGAGTTGCCCAGCCACTGGAGGTACTCGCCGCCGTTGTAGGTGAACAGGTCGGCGAGGTTCGCGAAGAGATTGAAGTCCTTGCCGAACCAGAGCGCTCCCGTGCCGGCGAACAGGTCGGGCGCGTTCTTGGTGCTCGCGACCAGCAGCCACCAGACCGGGACCAGGAAGTAGATCACCAGCACGACGAGGAACAGGTGCGCGATGATGTTCCGGGGCTTACGGGCCGTCCGCAGCGGCGCCGAGCGCCCGGCGTCGACCGGACGGGCCGTCTTCTCGAGGATTTCGGTCATTTGAGGAGGCTCCCCCGCTTGCGAGTGGCGAACATGAAGATGTACACGGCGATGAACACCACGATCCCGAGAGCGAACGAGATCGCCGACGCGTAGTTGAACTGGGCGTACGAGAAGGCCAGGTTGAACGCGTAGATGTTCGGCGTGAAGTCGGGAGTGATCGTCCCGTTGGCCACCGGTGCCAGCACCTGCGGCTCGGTGAAGAACTGCAGCGTCCCGATGAGGGCGAAGACGAGGATGAGGACGAGCGCCGAGGCGACCAGCGGGATCTTGACGCGAAGCGCCACCTGCCACCAGTTGGCGCCGTCGAGTTTCGCGGCCTCGTAGATCGAGGGATCGATGCCCTGGAGCGCCGCGTAGATGATGATCATGTAGTACCCGGCCCACTGCCAGGTGACGACGTTCAACAGCCCGGCGAACACGTTCCCCTGGCTGAGGAGGAACGGCGCCTGCGCGTTGAACAGGGAGAACAGCTGCTGGAGCGGACCGAACGTCGGGCTGTAGAGGAAGCCCCACATCAGCGCGCCGATCACCGCCGGAATCGCGTACGGCAGGAAGATCATCAGGCGCGAGAACCGGGCCAGCCGGGTCGTGAGCGCGTCGAGGACGAGCGCGGCCGCCAGCGAGACGAGCATCTGGACCGGGATCAGCACGATCGAGAAGCGGACGACGAACCACACGCCGTTCAGGAACGACGGATCGGTGAACGCCTTCACGTAGTTGTCGATGCCCGAGAACACCGTTCCCGTCGCCAGCCCCTTGGTGAAGAGGCTGAGATAGAAGGCGTACGCGAGAGGCGCGACGAGGAAGAGCACGAACACGGCCGCGAACGGCGCGATGAAGATCCAGCCGGTCCGCCCGCGGCGGGCCAGCATCTTCGCGCTGCCGGAGCGTGCGAGCGACGGTCGCGCAGCGGTGCGCGGTGGGGATGCGGTCGTGGTCGTGGACCCGACGGGGGCCATGGTCTCTCCCTGGATGTCGTGGGGGTCGGTTCCCGGGACGGGATGCAAGGGAAGTACCATCGCATCCCGCCCCGGAAGGGATTACTTGACGGTGAAGCCCTGGCTCTTGGCGTACTTCACCATGGTGGCCTGGAGATCGGTGGCCGCTTGCGAGCCGCTGATCTTGCCGGCGTTGATCTTCACGATCTCCGCCTGCAACTGCGCGTAGTAGTAAACGGAGAACGGGCTGTAGTCGAAACCCTTGTAGTTGTTCTCGGCGGGGATGTAGATGTCCTTGTTCGCGGTCTGGCCGTTGAAGAAGTCCACCGGGTTGTTGATGAACGCGTCCGACTTCAGCACGCCCTGGTTGAGCGGGAAGATCGTCTGGGTCTTCCAGCCGTCCGTCAGCGATGCGTCGTCCGCGTAGATCCCCTTCGCCACCTCGGCGGCGAGCTTCTTGTTCGTCGCCTGGGAGGTGACGGCGAAGGTCGATCCGCCCCAGTTGACCGAGACCTGGTCACCGGCGTTCCACTGCGGGAGCGGCGCTACGGCGAAGGAGCCCTTCTCCGAGCCCTTTCCGACGCCTGCGCCGGTGAGGTACCCCGGTGCCCAGGCGGCCGAGACGTAGGTGGCGTACTTGCCGCCGACGACGCCCGCGATGTAGTCGGTGGTGAACTGGTCCTGAGTGCCGACCACTCCCTTCTTCACCAGGCCGGCCCAGTAGTCGAGCACATCCTTCGCGGGCTGGCTGTCCAGGTTGATGGAGATGTTCTTCGGGTCCTGCAGGTTGTAGGTGAACGGCACGGCGCCCTTCTGCGCCATCAGCGCAGTGATCGCCGCAGGCACGTTGCTGCCCAGGTCACCGAAGAGCGGACCACCGGCGGCCTTGACCTTCTCGGCCGCCTGCGCGTACTCCGCCCAGGTGGTCGGCGGCGTGATGCCGTACTTGGTGAAGATGTCCTTGCGGTAGATCATCGCCATCGGGCCGCCGTCGACTGGGATCGCGTAGACGGACGAGCCCTGGGAGACGTCCTTCCAGGCGCCGTCGGAGAAGTTCTTCTTCACGTCGTTCGCACCATACGGCGCCAGGTCGACGAGAGCCTTCTGGATCTCGAATCCGGTCAGCTGGTCGGCCTCGAGCATGATGACATCCGGTGCGCCCTTGCCCGCCGAGATCGCGGTCTGGAACTTCGCGTACTCGGGTCCGCCCTGGCCCGCGACGGTCCAGCAGACCTGCACGTCCTTGTGCGCCCGGTTGAAGTTGTCCACAACCTTCGCCATGTTCGGGTACCAGGCCCAGACCGAGACCTGAGGCGCGTCGTTCATCATCTTGTTCGTGCAGTTCGTGAGCTTGGGGTTGCTCGCGCCCTGGGCGTCGGATCCGCCGCCCTGGCTGCAGCCGGCGAGCGTCGCGGCCAGCGCCATCGCCGCAACGGTGGCGACGAGTGCCATCCGGTTCTTTTTCACTGTGTTCCCTTCAGTGCTTCGAGTCGATGAAGGAAGGGAGAATGCGGCTGCCCGGAACGGTCATGCTGGATCCTCCTTGATCCTGATTTCTTCGTTTCTCCAACGTTATAGGAAAACGTTGTAGGAACATTGTGGCGGGGGATGCCGAGAAGTGTCAAGCACGCTTCCCCGGCGGGTGCTCAGGCCGGGACGGAGGCGACCGCCGAGCGCAGGACGCTCGACTCGCGCACGACCAGGCGGAACGGCACGTCGATCTCCTGGGGAGGATCCGACCGCTTCTTCCCGGCGATCCGCTCCACCAGCAGGCGGACGGCGGTCTCTGCGATCTCCTCGCGTCCCGGGTCGACCGTCGAGAGGGACGGCACGGAGTACCGGGTCTCGTCGATGTCGTCGAAGCCGATCATCGCGACATCGTCCGGGATGCGGAACCCGTTCTCCTGCAGGACGCGCATGGCGCCGAGCGCGATCACGTCGTTGAAGGCCACGACCCCGTCGAACGTCACCCCGCCGGCCAGCACGGCGTCCATGGCCTCGGCGCCCGTCCGCCGATGCCAATGGCCGACCGGGACGACCAGCTCGTCCCGGTACGGCACACCGGCGGCCGCGAGTGCCTCGCGATAGCCCGCGAGTCGCAGTCCGGCGGACCCGACGACTTCGTTCTCGTGCGCACCGAAGGCGAGAATGCGCCGGCGACCGAGCGCGAGGAGGTGCTCCGTCGCCGCTCGCGCTGCGGCGACGTTCTGCATGGTCACGTGGTCGGCGGGTCCATTGAAGATCCGCTCGCCCAGAAGCACGAGGGGAGTGGGGATGTCGAGGTGGGCGGCATCCTCCTGCCCCAGCGCGAGCACGCTGAACAGGATCCCGTCGACCATCCGCATGCGAGGACCGTGCAGGACCTCCAGCTCCTGCTCTCTCCGGCCGGCGCTCTGCTCGATCATCACGACCAGATCGTGGCTGGCCGCGTGCCTCATCACAGCGTCGGCCAGCTCGGCGAAGTAGGCGTTCTTCAGGTCGGGGATGATCAGGCTGATCGCTCCGGTACGACCGGACCGAAGACCACGCGCCGTCAGATTGGGCTGATAGCCGAGCTCCGCGATCGCCGCGAGCACACGCGCTTTGGTGTCATCCCGGATGTACGGATAGTCGTTGATGACATTCGACACGGTCTTGATCGATACGGAGGCCGCTCGCGCGACGTCGTGCAGGGTGACCGCCATGCCGGGCCCCTCCCCCTCGCCGGCTTGTCCGTGCGAGACCTGCGCAAATACTACAACGTTGCAGACCACCGCATCGCCCGCCACGCGGGACGGCACTCGCCCGGGCATGTTTCACCGTGTGACGCTCCGCGTGACTCGGGATGTCGATGGTCCTTATCCTCGATACACACCGCGCATCCCGCGCAGCCCCTCGACACCGTGAGAAGGAACATCGTGACCCGTCAGCCCAGCCCCACCGCGAAGGACGCCCTGCTCCGGGCCGCTTCCGGGCAGGGTGCGGAGATGTTCGACGACGGCTACGCACTGCACCCCATCGCCCGCCGCGCGGCGCTGGCCACCCCGTCGAACTGGGTCGACGCCTTCGTCGTCGCTGCGAAAGCGGACGGCTGGATCGAGCTCTCCGACCTCGACGGCGACAGCCTCCACTGCTGGCACTTCGACGACCTGCGCGAGGTGCTGGAGCCCGGCTCCCCCGTGGCGGTGCACGCCGTCTACGGCGTCCTCGCCGCCGGCGACGAACTCCTCAACGTCCGCGTCGGGCGCGCCTGAACCCCGGGTTCCTGACGTCGTGACCTCCTGACACGACGGAACGCCCAGCGTCTCGCCGGGCGTTCGAATCGTAGCGAGGGCTATGAGGCCATCATGGGCTTCATCGACGCCATCATCGCGTCGCACGCGTCCGCACAGTTCATGCAGACCTGAGCGCACATCTTCGCCGATGCGCTCGAGTCGCCCATGCCCGTGCAGTCGTCTCCGCAGGCGCGGCACATCGCCGACGTCGCCTGGAGCATCGACATCATCGCCGCCATGTCCCGCTCGCTGGTCGGCATCGGACGCAGCATCATCCGCATCATCGTGTTGCACATGTCCGCGCAGCTCATGCACATCGCCGAGCCCGACATGCCCTCCATCGACATGGAGCCCGCGCACATCGTGCACGCCTGCTCGCACGCCGCACACGCCTCGATACATCGCTGCATCATCGCCATGTCCATGCCCGCCATCGGCCCCTGGGCCGACTCGCTCATCATCGACATCATCTGAGTGGTCTCATCCATCACGTGCTCCCACCTCCCGCCGGCACGCGGAGGCAGGTCGCCTCGGAGTCGCCGTGCCGTAACACAGGCAACGATAGGAGTGCGCGCGCGTGGCCACAAGCGGTCCGCCCGGTCCGTGTCGCCGGAGGCGCACATCACGGGTAGGGTCGCAGTCCGACCGGTGGGCGCGCGAGCTGCGGTCAGCGTGCGCTCGTGGATGCGGCGAGAGAGTCGAGCGGCACGTTCGGGTCGCGCAGCGCATCCAGCGACACGACCTCGCCCGACCGGACGAGCGCCTTGATGTCGTCGTTGACGTCCCAGATGTTGACGTTCATCCCCGCGACCACCCGTCCCTCGCGAAGCCAGAACGCGATGAACTCTCCGGAGGCGGGGTCGCCGCGGTAGACAAGCTCCGCGTCGCGCGTGAGCGGCGCGAAGCCGGCGTACTCCATCCCGAGGTCGAACTGGTCGGTGTAGAAGTAGGGGATGGCGTCGTGGGTCACCGGCCGGCCGAGCATCGCGCGGGCTGCGGTGGTACCGCCGTCGATGGCGTTGGCCCAGTGCTCGCTGCGGATGCGCCGGTCGATCAGCGGATGGACGGCCCCCGCGATGTCGCCGGCGGCGAAGACGGCGGGTGCGCTCGTCCGGAGGGAGGCATCCACCAGGACGCCGTCGCCCGTGTCCAGCCCGGCGCGCTCGGCCAGCTCGATGAGCGGGACGGCGCCGACGCCGATCACGACCAGATCCGCCGGGAAGGTCTCGCCGTCCGCGAGCCGGACGCCGGTGGCATGGCCGTTCTCGCCGACGATGCTCTCCACCGCCACCGAGGTCCGGATGCGCACGTCGTGCTCGGCGTGCAGCCGGGCGAAGAAGCGCCCCAGCTCGTCGCCGAGGGCAGCGGCGAGCGGGACCGGATCGCGTTCCAGGATGGTGACCTCGTTGCCGAGCGTGCGGGCGGTCGCGGCGACCTCCATGCCGATCCAGCCGGAGCCGATCAGGACGATCCGCCGGCCGCCGCGCTGGAGGGTGTCGCGGAGGCGGTCGCTGTCGTCCACCGTGCGGAGGGAGACGACGCCGTCGAGGTCGGCTCCGGGTATCGGGAGCCTGCGGGGTGTCGAGCCGGTCGCCAGCAGGGCCCGGTCGAAGCGGTACCGGGTGCCGTCGTCGGTGGTGACCGAGCCGCTCGGGTCGAGGTCGGAGACCCGGGTCCCGAGGTGGAGGTCCACGTTGTTATCGAGGTACCACGAGGCGTCGAGGACGTCGATGCTCGCCCGGTCGTCGCTCCCCGCGAGATAGCCCTTGGACAGCGGCGGCCGGATGTACGGTGCGTGCCGCTCGGCGCCGAAGAGGTGGATGCGCCCGTCATACCCCTCGTCGCGCAGCGTCTTCGCCGCCGTCGCGCCGGCCAGGGCCGCGCCGACGATGGCGATGTCGGAGATCGCGTTCATCGCTCTGCACCCCCAGCGGTGAAGGCTGCAGGGGTATCCATCGTCCGTGACATGAGCTCCTCCTCGGTCTATGCCGAGAATACGGACGCGGGATTCTCTATGTCAAGAAATACTTTTTTAGACGTGCTGATTCCGTTCTGGCCATTCCGCATCCATCGGTGGCGGATGCGGCCACAATGAGAAGCACCGAGCACGATCGAAGGGCCGATGTGGCACACGCAGAGAACACGATCACGATCGCGAGGACACCGGATGCGGTGTTCGCGTTCCTCGCGGACGGGACGAACAACCCGCGCTGGCGGACCGGGGTGAAGTCCATCGAGCTCCGCAGCGGCACGCCGGGCGAAGTGGATGCCGTGTACGCCCAGACGCTCACCGGGCCCGGTGGACGCCCCATCGCCGGCGACTACCGCATCACCTCCGCGGTCCCCGGGGAACGGCTCGGCTTCTCGGTGATCGCGGGACCCGCGCGACCGACAGGCGAGTACACGCTGACGCCGGACGGGGACGGGACCCGCGTCCGGTTCACGCTGGACCTCGAGCCGACGGGGCTCCTGAAGCTGATGAGCGGGGCCATCCAGAAGACGATGACCGCGGAGGTCGGTCAGCTGTCGACGCTGAAGTCCGTGCTCGAAAGCTGAGAACGAATCGGCGGCTACAGGGCGAAGGGCGGGCGCTGCTCGTCCGGCGTGAGTGCCTCGGCGGGGTCGGTGCCGAGGGCGACGATGCGGTTGGCCGCATCCACGTGCACCACGACCGGGACGAAGGCCCGCGCTTCGGCGTTGTCGAGCTGCGCGTAGGAGATGACGATCACGGTGTCGCCGATCTCGGCGAGGTGCGCGGCCGCTCCGTTGACACCCATGACGCCGCTGCCGCGCTCGCCCGCGATCAGGTACGTCTCGAAGCGGGAGCCGTTGGTCACATCCACCACGGCGACCTGCTCGCCGGGCAGGAGATCGGCGGCCTCCATGAGGTCGAGATCGACGGTCAGCGAACCCACGTAGTGCAGGTCCGCGTGCGTGATCGTCGCGCGGTGGATCTTGGACTTGAACATGGTGCGCAGCACGGCGTCCATCCAATCACCCCTCGCTGAGAATGCGTCACCCCTCGCTGAGAATGCGCGACACAGGGGCGAGCGAATCCGGAGCAGGCGAATCCAGAGCGCGCGACCCGAGCGCCGCAGACACCCGCGCGGTCGTCGCGTGCAGGGCGGGCAGCAGCCCGAGCACGCCCTCGTACGGCAGCACGACGGTCGGCACCGAGATCGAGACCGCCGCGGCGATGCGTCCATCCGGCCCGAAAACCGGCGCGCCGACGCAGTTCATGAAGGTCTCGTGCTCCTGGTGGTCTTCGGCCCAGCCGCGCTCGGCGCTGCGCTGCACCTCCGCGAGCAGGGCGTCGGGGGTGGTGATGGTGCGATCCGTGAACCGCGGCAGCTCGATCCCGGAGACGACCCGGCGACGCTCGTCCTCATCCAATCCGCCGAGCAGGACCTTCCCGACCGCGGTGGCATGCAGGGGAGCCGCGAGCCCCACGTGCGAGTACATGCGGAGGGGCTGCTGCGACTCGACCTTGTCCACGTAGGTCGCCACGCCCGCGCGATAGGTCGCCAAGTGGATGGTCTGGCCGGTCTCCGCGCCCAGCTCCCGGAGGGCAGGGGCGGCGACGGCGCGCACATCCACGGCGTCGAGCGCTGCGCCGGCCAGCGCGAAGACGGCCGGCCCGACGCTGTAGCGGTGTGCGCTGTCGTGGGTGACGTACCCGCGATCCTCCATCGTCTGCAGGAGGCGGAGCACCGTGCTCTTGTGGACCTCGAGCCGGGCGGCGAGCGCATCCAGGCCGACCACCCCGTGCGCGATCAGGTCGAGGAGGTCGAGGGCCCTGCCGGTGGACTGACTCATGAGACGGCCTCGGAGTCGCGCCACGGGAGGGCGCCCGCGTGCACCCTCCAGCGCGACCATTCGTCGTCGCTCGCTGCTGCGATCCGGGCGCGCTCCGCCCGGCTGGGAACGGTGACCGGACGGTCGCCGTGCGCGATCAGGGCGAGGGCGGCGAGGGCGTGGCCCAGGCGGAGGGAGGCGACGTCGTCCCGGCCCTCGGCCCTCCCGCAGAGGAAACCGGCAGCGAAGGCATCGCCCGCTCCCACCGGCTCCACCACGTCCACCATCAGGCACGGGACGGTGCTGACGCCGCCGTCGCGCCGGTGGACGGCGGCCGCGCGGACGTCGTCCTTCAGGACGAGCGTCGTCAGCTGCGGGTTGCCGGCGAAGAAGCGCTCCGGATCGGCATGACCGAAGTGGGCTTCGGCCTCGTCGCGGCCGGCGAAGAGCAGGTCGGCCCGGCCGACGAGCGCATCCAGAGCGGCGGTGTCCCTGTCCTGCCACAATCGCGGACGGAAGTTGAGGTCGACGCTCAGCACCGTGCCCGGGCCGACCACCTCGCGCAGCCGGGCGACCGCGGACGCGACACTCGGCGCGAGAGCAGCGGTGATGCCGGAGGTGTGGACGAGCGCGGCGCTCCGGAGCAGCGCGGCGGCGGACCCCGTTGCGAACGTCTCGAAGCCGATGGCGGAGGCGGCCGAGCCGCGGCGGTAGTAGTGCATCCGCGTGGTGTGGCCGGCGGGGCCGAGCGTCGACTCCTTGATGTACAGGCCCGTCGGGCGCGTGGCGTCGCGTTCCACCGTGGAGGCATCCACTCCGTACTCTGCGGCGGCGTTCCGGATTCGCTCCCCGAATCCGTCATCGCCGAGCCGCGAGAGCCACGCGGTCGGCACGCCGAGGCGTGCGAGAGAGGTGGCGACGTTGAACTCGGCTCCGCCGACATCCGAGCCGAACGCCTCGGCCTCGGCAAGGGGACGATGCCCCTCGGGGTACAGCACGACCATCGCCTCGCCGATCGTGACGTGCGGTGCGCCGTGCGGATCCATGCTGGTCCTTCCTCGTTCGCCTCCTGGCATGGTAGACAGGATGCGCACATCACGCAACGTGCGTTGCATATGACGCAACGAAAGAGGAGACCATGCTCATCGAGACGCTCGCGGCGGACCACGCCCTCGCGGTCATCCGCGCTCCGCGCATCGACGACCCGATCGCCCTGTGCGCCGCGCTCGCCGCAGGCGGCATCCGCGTGATCGAGTTCACGTTCACGACTCCGGGTGTCGAGGAGGTGATCTCGGCGGCCGCGGAGTTGCCCGGCGTGGTGGTGGGTGCGGGGACCGTCACCGATGCGGCGAGCGCCGAGGCGGCCATCCACGCGGGGGCGCGGTTCCTGGTGACTCCCGGGATTCAGGAGGATGCCGCCGCCGTCGCCCGCGAGGCGGGGGTGCCCATCCTGCTCGGCGCATTGACGCCGACCGAGGTGATGAGGGCCGTCGGACTCGGCGCCGCCGCGGTCAAGATCTTCCCGGCCTCCCTGGTCGGACCCCAGTACCTGAAGGACCTGCACGGTCCGCTGCCCCGCGTGCCGCTGGTGCCCTCCGGCGGGCTGCACGCGGCGAACGCCGCCGAGTGGATGCGCGCCGGCGCCCTCGCCGTGACGGCCGGGTCGAGCGTGGTGAGCGCGGCGGACATCGAGGCGGCCGAATGGGATGCGGTGACGGCGCGCGCGCGGGAGTTCAGCGGCGCGGCGGCGGACGGCGTCGCGCGCCGGGGCTGACTCGCCGCGGCGCCTGACCCGGCACCGCTGACTGACCCGGCACCGCTGACTGGCTCGGCAGCGCTCGCAGCACCCTCCCAAGCCTGTGGTTGGAAGCGGAGGTGCCGTCGACGCGCATCCTGCGTGGACGCCTCCGTTTCCGGCTCGACGTCGGCGTGTCGGCGGTCATATCCTCCGTTCCCGACCGGATGACGGGGCGTGGCTCGCGCGTATCCCGCGGTGTGGCCCAGCCGGAAACGGAGGAAGTTGACGCGGTGGGGCGGCGTGTCGACAGGCAACGGAGGTTGCGGTCGGTCCTGAGGGCGGGATGTTCCTCCGTTCCCTACACGAAGGCGTGACCAGACGAAGGCGCGAGCAGACGAAGACACGAAGGCGGAGGGTCGGGTCGGGTCGGTGAGACGGGACTCGTGCGGCGTCGCTCAGTGGAAGTCGTAGGTGAGGTGGGTCGCGTTCGGCGTGGCGACGGACGAGACCTGGCGGAGGGTGCGGGGCGCGCCCTGCACGAAGAGCGGTGTGCCCGATCCGAGGAGGACGGGCGCCAGGTGCAGCACCAGGACGTCGGCCAGTCCCGCGGACACCGCGGAGCCGATCAGTGCGCCGCCGCCCATGAGGACCACGTCGAGGTCCGCGCCTCGATCGGCGGAGGCCGCCTCGGCCCGGGTGCGGGCCGCCGCGATCGCATCCGGTAGCCCGGTGGTGACGAACGTCCAGTCGAGGCCGGTCAGCCGGACGGACGCGGGCGGGGTGCTGGTGACGACCACGAACGCGGGCTTCCCGACCTCGCGAGCGCCGTATCCCACGTCGTCGCTCCATCCCCCCGGCCCGTCCACCAGGTCGAACAGATGCCGGCCCAGCACGACGGCTCCCGACCGTTGCGTGCCCTCGTGCACCACCCTCGCTTCGTCCGGGTCGTCGGAGAAGGCCCACTCGTGCAGCGCCATCCCTCCGTCTCCCATCCCGTTCTCGGGGCCGACGTTCGGGCCGGTGACGAAGCCGTCCAGCGAGACGGAGATGTCCGCGACGATGCGTGTCATGATGCCCACCCGATCCTTATTCAACGTATTTGTTGAATACGAATGTACGGCGGCGGGAGGCTCGCGTCAACACCCGAGCGGTGGCCGCAGCGCCCAGGGCACCCAGGGTGAAGCCGGGGTGAAAACCGTTCGGGATGCCGCGGTTTGCGCTTAGCTTGAGCCCAGCGGAAGCCGACACTTCCGCCGGGACGTTCTGAGAACGCCGCTTCGACCAGTAGTCAATCGAGGTCGCGCGACGACATGAAGGGGATCAGCGTGCACAGAGGGCAGAGGACACGACAGCGACCGACGGACCGACGCGGGGGACTCCCGCTGTTGCGGTCGGGGCGGATGCGGCTTTCCGCGTTCGTGGGGACTCTGGCCGTGCTGGGCTCCGTCCTGGCCGGGACCACGCTGGCCGCCGCGCCCGCAACTGCCGCCCCGGGGGACCCGTTCCCCGTCGCTGACCCGTTGGTCTTCGTCGCACAGGGGATACCGACGGGGCTTTTCGAGGCGACGACGGATTCGTCGGGAACGGTGTCGTTCCAGCCTGAGGGCCCGACCTCGCCCGTTGCGTATAACGCGATCTCGTACAACACGGCCGACAACTACCTGTACGGCATCGTGAGCTCGCCCAGCACTGCGGCTCTCCCGACGAATTCTCTGGTGCGGATCGGTCAGGGTGGTGTCCTGACCCGGGTGGGCACGTCCGTCTACGATCCGGGCACCAGCTGGAACGTTGGAGCGTTCGGGGCCGATGGCCTTCTCTATCTCGCCTCGAGCGCCCCGCCAAGCACGGTCATGCTCGCGGTCAACCCGACGACTGGCGCTGTGGTGCGCACGGTGGCGCTCTCGTCGGCGATGCCCGCGGCAGATATGGCCTACGCGAAGGGCTACTTCTGGGGACAAGCCCCTACGGCAACCGGTTCGGAGATGATCCGGATCAACCCCACTACCGGAGCACTGGACACCTTCCCGGTGTCGTTCTTCGTCAACGGTCCGACGGATCCCGCCGGCGCAGCGTGGACGTTCGGAAACGGCAACCTCGGCTTCTCGCAGAATATCTCAGGCCTGGTCACCCAGGTGGCTGTCACGAATCCCTCGGCTGCGACACCGACCTTCACCGTGGTGGCGCAGAGCCCCGGCCCGGCCAGTGGGAACAACGATGGTGCTGCCTTTGTCGGCAGCCCGACCGATCTGGCGATCGTGAAGACAGGCCCGCAGGCCCTGGTTCCCGGGGCGACCGTCACCTACCAGCTGACCGTCACCAACAACGGCCCGGGTAACTCGAGCGGGTTCGTGGTCGACGACACGGTGCCGGCGCCGCTGACGAACGTCGCTTCCCCGGATGCCGCCTGCACGGTGACCGGGAACAACGTGCGTTGCGTCGGTGGCCGGACCCTGGTGGGAGCCTCAACGACCTACACGATCACCGCGACCGTACCCGCAGCGGGAGCGACCGCCAACGTCTCGAACACGGCGACGGTCACGGCGAACGAGTCGGACCCGACCCGGGCCAACAACACCTCGACCACGACCGCGGCCCCCGCTGGACTCACGGTGGTCAAGCACGCGGGCGCTCCTGTCGATGTGAACGGTGACGGCATCACCGATGCAGGCGACACCATCCAGTACACGTTCAGCGTGAGCAACACCGGCGCGGTACCTCTCACCGGCATCGCCGTGAACGACGCCAAGGCCGGCTCCGTGACCTGCCCGCAGACGACCCTCCCGGCGGGCGGCACCGAGACCTGCGCGGCGGACGCCGTATACACGGTCACTGCGGCGGATGTCACGGCCGGTGCCGTGGACAACTCGGCCACCGTGACGGGGACCACTCCGGACAACACCCCGATCACCTCCATTCCGTCGACCACGTCGACCCCGACCACGGCTCCTGCGCCCGCGCTGACCGTGGTGAAGTCCGGCGACCCGTCCGGAGCCGACACGTTCCTTCCGGGCCAGGTGATCACGTACCACTTCGTCGTCACCAACACCGGCAACGTGCCTCTGACGAACGTCACGGTGAACGAAGGCGCCTTCACCGGCACCGGCACCATGTCGGCGCCCAGCTGCCCGGTGACCACGCTCGCCGTAGGAGCCCAGACCGACTGCACAGCCACCTACACGCTGACCGCGGCCGATGTGAACTCGGGTTCGGTCAGCAACACTGCGACGGCCGAGGGCACCCCGGTCGGCGGCAACACGCCCGTGCCGTCGGGTCCCTCCACGGTGACCGTGCCCACCCCGCCCCAGCCGGGAATCACGATCGCCAAGTCGGCCGACCCGGCCCAGGTCACGAAGGCCGGCGACACGGTCACGTACTCGTTCGTGGTGACCAACACCGGAAACGTCACACTGACCGGCGTCGGCGTCGCTGACACGGACTTCTCCGGCACCGGAGCGCTCTCGGCGATCGATTGCCCGTCGAGCACGCTGTTCGCAGGCCAGTTCGAGACCTGCACCGCCACCTACACGGTCACCCAGGCCGACGTGGATGCGGGGACTCTCACGAACACCGCAACCGCCACCGGAACCCCGCCTGACGGGACCCCGCTGGTCCCGGTGCCGTCCAACCCGACCACGGTGGACATCCCGCGCACACCGGCCCTCACGCTCGTGAAGTCGGCGGACGCGCAGGCCGGCGCAGTCGGACAGGTGATCACGTACAGCTTTGTGGTGACCAACACCGGCAACGTGACCATCACCGACCCCCAGGTGACGGACGCCGGCTTCACCGGTCACGGCACCCTCTCGCCGCTCACCTGCCCGCCCGGGCCCATCGCGCTGGCACCCGGCGATGACCTCACCTGCACTGCGACCTACACGGTGACGCAGGCGGATGTGGATGCCGGCTCGATCGCCAACACCGCGTCGGTGACCGGAACGCCGCCGCCTGGGACGACCCCGCTGCCGCCGGTCCCTTCCAACACGGTGACGGTCCCGACGAGCCCGCACCCCGCGCTCACCGTCGCCAAGACGGCGGACACCAAGCAGATCACCACGGCGGGCCAGGTCGTGACGTACTCGTTCGCCGTGAAGAACGTCGGCAATGTGACGATCACGAACCCGACCGTCACAGAGGGGGCCTTCTCCGGCCACGGCGTCCTGTCGGCCGTCACCTGCCCGACCGGCCACTCCACCCTCGCACCGGGTGAGGATGTCACCTGCACCGCCACCTACGCGGTCGTGGCAGCCGACCTGTCCGACGGCACGTTGACCAACACGGCCACGGTCACGGGCGACCTCCCGGGTGGCGGCACCATCACCTCCGACCCGTCAACGGCCTCGGTGACGGTGAACCCGCCGGCGGTGGTCTCGGTCACACCGACCGGGCTCGCGCAGACCGGATCCAGCGTCTCCGGGCCTGCGGTGGCCATCGGCTTCCTTCTCCTGGCGCTCGGCGGGGTGATCCTCGTCCTCCTCCGCCGTCGCCGCAGGGGCGAGGCGTAGAGGATCGGGCACTGAGTGCCGGTGAGGGGGCCTGCCGATCGGCGGGCCCCCTCACCGGCACAGCGGCGGCTCCCCGCCGCCGCGCACAGCGCTCCGAGTCGAACCGGACCGACGGCTCAGGAGGCGAGCGCGAGCTGACGGAAACGGATCACGGACGAGCCGTCCCCACCGTCCGCGCAATCGTGGGCCGCCTGGAAGGGGTCCACGGCGCGCCCGTTGGGGAGGACGACCTCGAGGTCCGCGTGGTCGGGAGCGCCGCGGTGACGCGCGACCTGACTCCACCGGCCCCCATCGGCCTGGACGAGGACCTCGCCGATCAGGCAGCCCAGGCTCTGCAGCGTGAACTCGTCGCCGACGAAGCCGTCCTCGGTGCGCAGCTCAGTGAACAGGCGCTCGACGTAGACGAGATCCTCCGGCACGAACGTGACGGTGTGGCCGTAGAACTCCCGGATGCTGCCCGCCATGCCACCCGCGAGCAACGAGCCGACCGCGGGGTCGGTCCGGCCTCGGCGCGTCGGGTCGCGGGGAAACGGGAACATGAGGCCAACGCTAGGGCTCCACGGTGCGGGACTGCGCGCCCCAGTTCGAGTGTCCTGCGCGTCCCGTCATGGGGTACCGCACAATCGAGGGTGAATGCAAGGGGATCGGTCGCCCATTGACCGCGCCGCCGCCCGGGGGTCTGATGGTCGCATGATAGCTCTCATCGTGATTCTGCTCGTGATCTGGGCGGTGCTCGCCATCTTCGGCTTCGTCATCAAGGGACTGCTGTGGCTGGCCATCCTCGGCATCGTGTTCTTCATCATCACCGCGATCGTCGGGTGGATGCGGCGAGGTGCCAACCGGACCTGATCGTCCCGACCGGACGGCGGCCGCGCTCGTGGAGTGCGGCCGCCGTCCTGTGCGTGCGGCCGTTCCGACTCTGCAGGGATCGACGCCGACCGCATCAGGGCTGCGCGTCCCGTGCCCGAGGAAGCAACGGGTTGACAGGGCAGCGGCAGCGCAGCGGCGAGCTGTCGGGACTTATCCACAAGCGGGAGTTCTCAACCGTTCGATGCGAGCGGTTGGACTTCGCGGCCGCCACGGACGAATGTTGGAGGCATGACCTACGTTGCCGCTCCTTCCCGTTATGACGACATGATCTATCGCCGGACCGGGCGCAGCGGCCTCGACCTGCCCGCCCTCTCGCTCGGGCTCTGGCACAACTTCGGCGACGACCGCCCGTTCGAGACGCAGCGTGCCATCGTGCGGCGGGCCTTCGATCTGGGCATCACGCACTTCGACCTCGCCAACAACTACGGTCCTCCGTATGGTGCGGCCGAGATCAACTTCGGCCGCATTCTCGAGGAAGATCTGCATCCCTACCGCGACGAGATCATCGTCTCCAGCAAGGCCGGCTGGGACATGTGGCCGGGCCCGTACGGGCAGGGCGGAGGCAGCCGCAAGTACGTGCTCGCGAGCCTCGACCAGTCCCTGAAGAGACTCGGGCTCGACTACGTCGACATCTTCTACTCGCACCGGCCCGATCCGAGCACGCCGCTCGAAGAGACCATGCAGGCGCTCGACACCGCCGTCCGGTCCGGCCGCGCGCTCTACGTCGGCATCTCCTCCTACGGACCGGAAGAGACCCGGCGGGCCGCTGAGATCCTCCGCGATCTGGGCACTCCCCTGCTCATCCACCAGCCGTCGTACTCGATGCTCAACCGGTGGATCGAGACGGAGGGGCTGCTCGACACGGTCGACGAGCTCGGGGTCGGCGTGATCGGGTTCACGGCTCTCGCGCAGGGGATGCTGACGGAGAAGTATCTGCACGGCATCCCAGAGGGGTCGCGGGCGAGCGCGGGCACGTCGTTCGACGCCGGCTGGCTGACCGACGACGCCGTCAGGCGGCTGCGAGCGCTCAACGGGATCGCCGAGAACCGCGGGCAGACCCTCGCGCAGCTGGCTCTCGCCTGGGCGCTCCGGGATGAGCGGGTCACCTCTCTCGTCATGGGGGCCAGCGGGGTCGAGCAACTGGAGCAGAACGTTGCAGCGCTCGGCAACCTGGCGTTCACGGACGACGAGCTCGCCGCCATCGACGAGCACGCCGTCGATACCGGGGTTGACCTCTGGGCGCGCGCCCGTCGCGGGGAGGTCTGAGGCGCGTCGTGGTCCGACGCGGGGAGGTCTGAGGCGGGTCGTGGTCCGACGCGGGTCGTGGTCTGCGGTGCGTACCACTGCCACCTCCGCTCGTCATCCCCTCCACAGGCGTCTGCGCGACGCCTACATTGGTTGTCGAGCACGCTGGATGTGACGAGGACGCCACCGGGGCGTCGGAGTGTTCCCGGCGTGTGTGGGGCGGGTCCCGGGCACGTGGCGTGAGCTGCCGGGATGCCCGGGACCCGATGCACCGCCCGGCCGATCGATCCGGCACGCGGCAGCACGGCGATTCCGGCCCTGGAGGCCAGGCCTGGGCCGCGGCGGACGGAGGGGAGATGTGAGTTTCGGTATCGCTCGCCCACGCGTCGCCCAGGGTTGTCTGGTTGTCTGGGCGGTGTTCCCGTCCGACGCTTAGAAGTAGTGGGTATGACTGTCCTCGTCGAACCGGAGATCCGGGCAGGCCAACCGCTGCGCGCGGTGCGGCCCTGGACCATCGCGCTCATTTTCGGCGTGACCGGCACCGTGCTCTGCGCTCTGTTCAGCTGGGTTCCGTCACTGTGGGGCGACGAGGCGGCGACGCTGCTCTCGGCGAAGCGCCCGGTCGGCAGCCTGCTCGGGATGCTGACCCACGTGGATGCGGTGCACGGCCTCTACTACCTCCTCATGCACGGCTGGATCCGGCTGGCGGGCGAAAGCGCGTTCGCGGTCCGGTTGCCCAGCGCGCTCGCGGTCGGCGCGGCCGTCGCCGCCGTCACGCTGATCGCCGGGCGTCGCGGGGGCGCACGCGCTGCAATCGTCGCGGGCGTGGTGGCCTGCGTGCTCCCGCGGCTCACCTATGCCGGCGAAGAGGCGCGATCCTACGCGTTCACGGCCGCCGCCTCGGCGTGGCTGACCCTGCTTCTGCTGTGGCTGATCGACGGCGGCGGACGTCGTCTGACTCCCGGCGCGCGGCGGCTCGCCTGGGTGCTGTACGGCGCCGGGATGGCAGCGACGTCGTACCTCTTCCTCTACTCGATCACCCTGCTCGTGGCCCACGGCGTCCTGCTGCTGGCCACCCGCGCCTCCCGGGCGACGCTGCGGGCGTGGGCGCTGACCTCCGCCGCGGCCGTGATCTCGCTGACGCCGCTGGCCGTGATGGCCTTCCTCGAGCGCAGCCAGATCAGCTATCTGGGCTCCACACCGGACGACCCCGCCATCTGGTACTACTTCCTCTGGTTCGGGATGCCCTGGGTCGCCATCCCCGCCTGGGTCCTGATCGGGCTCGCACTGTGGCCGGCGTGGCGCGCCTGGCGGCTGCGCGGATCCGTCCCTTCCGTCACCGGACCGCGGGTCGCGTCCACCCGGCTCGTCGCCGCCACCTGGCTGTTCCTCCCGACCGGCCTGATGCTGCTGGTCAACCTCGTGTACCCCATGTACACCGGCCGGTACTCGACCTTCGCAGCACCCGCAGCGGCGCTCCTCGTCGCCGAAGGAATCCTCGTCTTCGGACGACTCATCGGCAGCGATGTCCGCCGGACGGTGAGCGCGACCGCCGGGACGACCATCGTCTTCGTGGCGCTCTGCGTGCCGGTCTACGTGGAGGAGCGCGGACCGTACGCCAAGAACGAGAGCGACTGGGCGGAGATCAGCGCCGCCATGGCTGTCAACGCCAAACCCGGCGACGCGGTGGTGTTCGATGAGTCGGCGCGTCCATCACAGCGGCCGCGACTCGCGATGCGCACCTATCCGTCCGGGTTCGCCGGCCTCCGGGACGTGACGTTGGAGACCCCATACTACCGCAACACCTGGTGGGGCGACCGCGCGTACTCGGTGGTCCAGGCGGAGGCTCGCGACCGCTTCGACGGCGTGGACCGGGTGTGGATGATCGAACTGGACGTCGACGGCGCCCAGGACACGTGGGGGCTCGCCGAACTGCGCGCGCTCGGGTTCGACGAGACGGGCCGCCGCATGACGACGCACCGCAGCGCCATCATCGAGCTGACCCGCTGACCGAGCGCCGGCCGCCTACGCGACCGGCTGGATGAGGTGCGGGCCGTCGTCCTCCGTCCTGAACGGCGCCACCTGGTCGAAGCGCAGCGTCTCGGCCTCCGCGATTCCGGCGCGGACCGCTTCGTCGACGAGCTCCTGGTCGCCGACGATCGAGGGGTCGATCCAGTGCTGCCAGAGCTCCTCGGGCAGGATGACCGGGTTGCGGTCGTGGATGTCGGCGAGGGTCTGCACGGCGTCGGAGGTGAGGATGGTCGCGGTCAGCACCCAGCGTCCGGGGTCGTCGTCGGCTTTGCTGCGGTCGCGCCACCAGGAGTAGAGGCCGGCGAACCCCATCAGCTGGCCGTCCGGGTAGCGGATGAAGTACGGGGTCTTGTGGCCCTTCGGACCCTGCCACTCGTAGTAGCCCCGGGCGAGGACGATGGCGCGGTGCGACTGGACGGGCTTGCGCCAGGTGGACTTCTGGGCGATGTCCTCGGCTCGGGCGTTGAAGGTCGGGAACGTGGGCTTCAGCGTCTCCGACCACGACGGCACCAGCGACCAGTGCGCCCGCTCGAACCGCAGCTCCCGCGTCTTCTCCGAGTCGATGAGCACCGGGATGTCGTCGGTCGGCGCGATGTTGTAGTCCGCCTCCCAGTCGGCTCGCCACTCCTCCGGTCGCCGGCCCGTCCGCTCGACGAACTCGGTGATCTCTTCGTTGACGTTGTCGTCCATCGCGAACCTGCCGCACATGCTGCCAGCTTAGGCGCGACCTCCGACGTCGGTCGATGGACGGCCGAAAGCCCACGGATCACCCGAGCCTGCGAAAATGAGCAATATTCACCCCCAAATGCGGGTGTCGGGAAGCTGTGAAAACGATGTATTCTCACCTTTGTGGATACATGAGGAACAGTCACTTTACGGGACTCGAACTCGCCGTTCACACCACCCGAAAGAGCACCAACCCGACCCGCAGGTGAGATCCGTGTACCCCTTTCCGCCGTGCCGAGCGCTTCCCGCACTCAACCCCAACCGACCGGGGAGCGACCGGCACGCGCGGATCCACGGAGAGCACCCCACGAGCGGAGCCGGCGGCGGTGAAGCCGTTCGAGACCACGGTTTCCCCCCAGCCGTCGTCGGCTCCCTGGCCGGACCCGCACGCGGGACCGGCACTGCGGAGGTGATGGCATGACCGTCATCCGCCCGCGCCTCTTCGCTCCCGGCGCCACCACCGCGCTCGGCGACCTCATGTCCGGCCGCGCCTGGGCGCGTCTCTACCGCTTCCGGCTGCTGGCGACCGATACGGCCATCATCCTCGTCGCGACAATCGGCGCGGTCTTCCTCCGTTTCGGCCTGGACGACGCGGAGACCCCCTCCACGGGATTCCGCATCGAGTACGCGTACCTGTCGCTGATCATCGCCGCCACGTGGATGTTCACCCTCACCGTCTACCACACGCGCGATCCCCGGGTGGTCGGGATGGGCGTCTCCGAGTACCGGAGAGTGGTGTCGGCGACCGCCACGACTTTCGGCCTCCTGGCCATCCTCTTCCTCGTCGCCAAGGTGGACATCGCTCGCGGCTACTTCGTCGTGGCGCTTCCGGCCGGGATGGGCGGCGTGCTGTTCTCGCGCTGGCTGTGGCGGCACTGGCTCATCCGGCAGCGGACCTTCGACCACTACCTTTCGCGCGCCCTCGTGGTGGGACGCTTCGACGACGTCGACTACGTCGTCCGACAGATCCACCAGAAGTCGGGGGCGGCCTACAACGTCGTGGGTGCCGCCCTCGACACCGGGAGGCGGAAGGGTGCGAAGAAGGACGCGGAACTGCAGCGCCACCTTGCAGCGCCCGGGCGCGAGGTGCCGATCGTCTCCGACCTGGCCGGGGCGGCGGCCGCCGCCGCGCGTCTGGGCGCGGACACGGTGATCGTCGCCGGACGCGCCCTCAGCGGCGCCGACTTCGTGAAGAAGCTGGCCTGGGAGCTGGAAGGGACGGCGACCGAGCTCGTTCTCGCGTCGCCGCTCACCGACGTGGCCGGCCCCCGCATCCACTTCCGTCCGGTGGAGGGGCTCCCGCTCATCCACGTGGAGATCCCGCAGTTCGAAGGCGGAAAGCACGTCCTGAAGCGCGCGTTCGACTTCTTCGCCTCCGCCCTCGCCCTCTTCGTCCTCTCTCCGCTCTTCGTGGCGATCGCGCTGGCGGTGAAGCTCGACGACAACGGGCCCGTGATCTTCACGCAGGAGCGCGTCGGCCGCAACGGGGAGCGGTTCACCATGTTCAAATTCCGCTCGATGGTCCTCGACGCCGAGGCGCGCCTCGCCGAGCTGCAGGCGGAGAACGAAGGCCAGGGGCCGCTGTTCAAGCTGAAGCACGACCCGCGCGTGACCCGGGTGGGCCACTTCCTGCGCAAGTTCTCGCTCGATGAGCTCCCGCAGCTCGTGAACGTCTTCCTGGGCGACATGAGCCTGGTGGGTCCGCGACCACCGCTTCCCTCCGAAGTCGAGGGATACGAGAACCATGTCCGCCGCCGCCTCTACATCAAGCCCGGCCTCACCGGGATGTGGCAGGTGAACGGCCGATCCGACCTCTCGTGGGAGGAGAGCGTCCGCCTGGACCTCTACTACGTCGAGAACTGGTCGCTGACCGGCGACCTCGTCATCATGTGGCGCACCGTCAAGGTGATGGCACATCCCGTCGGGGCGTACTGATGCGCCCCCGAAGCACCACCAGCAACAGCAGCACCACCAGCAACAGCAGCACGACCGGCAGCACCAGCAGCACCGGCTCCAACCCGACCAGCCCCATCCCGACCACACAGACACCGAGGTTGTCATGAGCACATCACCCCGCCCTCGCTCTCGTTCCCTGGGCATCCTGACCGCCGTCCTCACGGCGATCGGTCTCGTCTTCGGCGGCCTCGCACTCGCCCAGCCGGCCCTGGCGGACACGGCTCCACCGGATCCGACGAATCCGGCGTCGCCACCGACGGTGGGCGCGGACGTCCTCCCCACCACGCAGATCGACGGAGTCGCGTGGGCGCAGGTCGTCGTGGGCAACACCGTGTACGTGGCGGGCAAGTTCACCACGGCCCGCCCCGCGGGAGCAGCAGCAGGGACGAACACGACGCCCCGCAGCAACCTCCTCGCCTACGACATCACCACCGGCAACCTGATCACCGGCTTCAACGTGCCGCTGAACGCGCAGGCGCTGGCGATCACGGCTTCGCCGGACGGCTCGCGGATCTACGTCGGCGGTGACTTCACGACGGCCGGCAGCGGCAACTACTACCGCATCGTCGCCATCAGCACCGCTACCGGCCAGGTCATCAGCTCCTTCCGGCCGATCATGGAGAGCGAGGTCCGCGCGCTCGCCGCGACGAACACCGCAGTGTACGCGGGCGGGACGTTCTCGTCCGTGAACGGGACGCCGACCGGATACATCGCCAAGATCAACGCCTCCGACGGATCGCTGAACACGACCTGGGCCGCAAGCGCCGACTACGTCGTGGATGCTCTCGCGGTCAGCCCCGACACCACCAAGGTGTACGCGGGCGGCCGGTTCCAGAACGCGAACGGGTCGAACCCGGCCTACGGCCTCGCCATGTTCGACGGCACCACCGGCGCCTTCCAGACGTTCGGCGCCAACTCGGTGGTCCGCGACGCAGGCGATCAGGCGGGGATCACCTCGCTGGTTGCGACGAGCGACCGGGTCTACGGCTCCGGCTACGTCTTCGGCACCGGCGGCAACCTGGAGGGCAGCTTCTCGGCCGACCCGAGCACCGGAAACCTCATCTGGATGGAGGACTGCCACGGCGACACCTACTCCGTCTGGCCCATGAACAACGCGCTGTATGTTGCGGGGCACCCCCACTACTGCGGCAACGTCGGCGGCTTCCCGCAGACGAACCCGTGGACGTACCACCACACCATCGCGTTCTCGAAGGCGCAGACCGGCACGCTGACGAACAACGGTGACGGCGCCTACGCCAACTTCACCGGCGAGCCCTCGCCGACCCTCCTCAACTGGTTCCCGCAGTACGTCACCGGCTCCTTCACGGGCCAGGGACAGGCGGCCTGGACAGTCGCCGGCAACGGCAACTACCTGGTGGCCGGCGGCGAGTTCCCGTACGTGAACGGCGTGGCGCAGTACGGCCTCGTCCGCTACGCGATGGACAACGTCGTCAAGAGCAAGCTCGGCCCGAACGTGAACACGTCGCTCGTGCCGAACGCCGTCTCCTTCAAGACGGGACAGGCGCGCGTCTCCTGGACGGCGACCTACGACCAGGACAACGTGAACCTCAGCTACAAGGTGGTCCGCGACGGCAACAACGCTAGCCCCGTGTACCAGACCACGCTGATCTCCAACTTCTGGACCCGGCCGTCGATGGGCTTCGTGGACACGGGCCTGGCCCCGGGATCCACCCACTCGTACCGCGTGTACGTGACCGACCCGGACGGCAACCAGATCTCCCGCCTCGGCAACACCGTGACGATCGCATCCACGGACAGCGGAGGACCGTACGCCGACTCGGTGACGAACGCGGGCGCCAGCTCGTACTGGCCGCTGGACGAGGCCAGTGGAGCGATCGGCTACGACCACGTCGGATTCAGTGACCTGCAGCTGCAGGCCGGTGCGACGCGCAACGGTGTCGCTGGCCCGATCAGCGGGAGCACCGCGACCACCTTCAGCGGCGCATCCACTGGATTCGCTGTGACGCCGTCGTCGATCACGGGCCCGAACACCTTCACGGTCTCGGCCTGGTTCAACACGACGTCGACGAGTGGAGGCAAGATCATCGGCTTCGGCAACTCCAACACCTCGACGACCTCGAGCAGCTACGACCGCCATGTCTACATGGACAACAACGGCCGGATCTGGTTCGGCGTCTACCCGGGAGGCGTGCAGACGCTGAACAGCGGCACCGGCTACAACGACGGCCAATGGCACCAGGTGACGGCGTCGCTCGGAGCGAACGGCATGCGGCTGTACCTCGACGGCAAGCAGGTGGGCTCGCGCACCGATGTGACGAGCGCCCAGAGCTACTCCGGCTACTGGAGGGTCGGCGGTGACAACCTGGGCGGCTGGCCGAACCGGCCGAGCAGCGACTTCTTCGCCGGCACCATCGGGCAGGTCTCCCTCTACCCGACGGTGCTCGACCGGACGACGGTCGTGAACCAGTACGTCGCCTCCGGTCGCCCGTCCCCGCTCCAGGCGGCTCCCAGCGATGCCTACGGAGCGGCGGTGTACAACGCGAACCCGGACATCTACTGGCGGCTGGATGAGACCAGCGGCTCCACCGCGTTCAGCGCCGACGCCTACAGCAACAACGGCACCTACTCGGGCACCGCGACGACGAAGGGCCAGCAGGGCGTCCTCTCCGCGACCGACAAGGCGGTGAAGTTCAACACGCCTCTGCACGGCAGCGGCGGAAGCCTCGTCTCCAGCAACCAGCAGTTCACGAACCCGACCGTCTACACCGAGGAGATCTGGTTCAAGACGTCCACGACGCAGGGCGGGAAGCTGATCGGGTTCGGCGATCAGCAGACCGGCCTGTCGAACAGCTACGACCGCCACATCTACATGCAGAACGACGGGCGCCTGGTGTTCGGCGTCTGGACCGGCCAGACCAACACCATCACCTCGCCCACGGCACTGAACAACAACCAGTGGCATCAGGTGGTCGGGGTGCAGGGCCCGGACGGCATGAGCCTGTACGTGGACGGCCAGCTCGTGGGCACCAACCCGCAGACCGCCGCTCAGGCCTACAACGGCTACTGGCGGATCGGCGGCGACAACACCTGGGGCTCGACGAGCGCGTACTTCAACGGGACCCTGGATGAGGCGGCGATCTACCCGAGCGAGCTGACGGCACAGCAGGTGGCGAACCACTACTCGCTGGCCACCACCGGGACGCTGCCCAACCAGACGCCGACCGCGTCGTTCACGACCACGCAGAACAGCCTGACCGTGAACGTGGACGGCACCGCCTCGAACGACCCGGACGGGACCATCGCCTCCTACGCGTGGGACTTCGGTGACGGCGCCACCGCCAGCACGGCGACCGCCAGCCACACCTACGCTGCGGGCGGCACCTACACGGTGGCCCTCACCGTGACCGACAACCAGGGGTCGACCAACACCGCATCCAAGCAGGTCACGGTCGTCGCCAACCAGCCGCCGGTCGCGTCGTTCACCTCCAGCGTGTCCAACCTGACCGCCTCGTTCGACGCTTCCGCGTCGTCCGATCCGGACGGGACGGTCGCCTCCTACGCCTGGGACTTCGGTGACGGGACGACGGGAACCGGGGTGAACCCGACGCACACCTACGGCAGCGCCGGCACCTTCACGGTGACGCTGACGGTGACGGACAACCAGGGTCTGGCCGGAACGCCGGCGCAGAACCCGGTGACCACCACCCTCCCGCCGAACCAGCCGCCGGTGGCCAGCTTCACGGCCTCGACGAACGGATTGACGGTCAGCGTGGACGGCACCGGATCCAGCGACCCGGACGGCACCATCGCCGGTTACGCCTGGGACTTCGGTGACGGCGCCACGGCGACCACGGCGACGGCCAGCCACGCCTACGCCTCGGGCGGCACCTACACGGTGACGCTGACGGTGACGGACAACCGCGGCGGAACCAACGCCGCCACGAAGCCCGTGACCGTGACGGCACCGCCGCCCGCGGCGATCGCGTCCGACACGTTCGAGCGCACCTCGGCCAGCGGCTGGGGCAGCGCGGACCTCGGCGGAGCGTGGACCGGAGCCGGCTCGGCGACGGCGTACTCGGTGGGAGGCGGCACCGGCCAGATCGTCGGGGCAGCCGGATCCACGAAGACGCAGCTGCTGAACACGGTGTCCAGCAGCAACACGGACACCACGGTCCAGTTCACGACGGACCGCACGTCGACCGGCGGCGGGATCTTCGTCTCCGCCCTCGGCCGGGTGGTGGGCACGTCCGAGTACTCGGCCCGCGTCTGGTTCCAGTCGAGCAACCTGGTACAGCTTCAGCTGCTCCAGGGCTCGACCGCCCTCCAGCTGGTGAACATCTCCGGCCTCACCTACGCTCCGGGCACCCAGTACCAGGTCCGCGTCCAGGTCTTCGGCACCTCGCCGACGACCATCCGGGCGCGTGTCTGGAAGGTGGGCGCCACCGAGCCGGCCACCTGGCAGGCATCGGTGACGGACAGCACCGCCGCCCTGCAGGCAGCCGGCGCCGTCGGCCTCCGCGCCTACCTCTCGGGTACCGCGACTGACGTGCCGCTCACCACGAAGTTCGACAACTTCGTCGTGACGCCTGCTCAGTAGGGGCATCCGAGGATGACACACGCCAGCCGTCGCCGACCTTCGCACACCGTTCTCGTCGCGCATCCCAGCCCGGAGCTCTACGGCTCCGACCGGGTGATGCTGGAGAGCGTGAGCGGTCTGGTCGACGACGGCTGGCGTGTCGTCGTCACAGTCCCGACCGACGGGCCGCTGGTCGCCGAGCTGCAGGCACGCGGAGCGTCCGTCGAGTTGTGCCCCAGCCCGGTGCTCCGCAAGAGCGTCCTCACCCCCCGAGGGTTCGCCCGGTTCGTGCGCACCTCCGCAGCATCCATCGTTCGCGGCACCGCGCTGCTGCGCCGGGAGCGACCCGCTCTCGTCTACGTCAACACGATCACCGTTCCCCTGTGGCCGCTGCTCGCGCGGGCACTGGGCGTTCCGGTGCTGACCCATGTGCACGAGGGCGAGGCGAGCGCCTCCCGGACGATGCGCCGGCTCCTGGCCCTCCCCCTCTTCCTCTCGCGGGTCCTGCTGGTGAACAGCAGGTTCAGCGCGAGTGTGCTCTCGAGTTCCTTCGCCCGGCTGGGCCGCCGGGCCGAAGTCGTCTACAACGCCGTGCCCGGACCGGACCGCCGGACGCCTCCGCGCGAGTTCATCGCCGGGCCGCTGCGCGTGACCTACATCGGACGGCTCTCACCGCGCAAAGGAGTGGATGTGGCGATCGACGCGGTCGGACGCCTCCGCGACCGCGGCATCAGCGCCCAGCTCAACGTGGTGGGGTCGGTCTTCCCCGGCTACGAGTGGTACCAGCGGGAGCTGGCGGCCTCGGTCGGATCGAAGGACCTGGTCGGCAGCGTCCGCTTCCACGGCTTCCAGCCGTGCGTGTGGGACATCGTGGGCGACGGCGATGTGGTCGTGGTGCCGTCCCGGGTGGACGAGCCCTTCGGCAACACGGCGGTGGAGGCGTTGCTGGCCGGTCGGCCGGTCATCGCCAGCGCGACCAGCGGGCTCCTGGAGGCGACGGCGGGGTACCGCACGGCAGTGACGGTTCGGCCGGACGATGCGGCCGCGCTTGCGGATGCGCTGGAGCTGACCATCCACGACTGGGATACGACGCTGGAGGCGGTCGGCGGCGACGCCGACGAGGCGGAACGCCGCCACGGGGTCGCAGGGTACCGGGAGCGGATCGCGCGCATCGTGCGGGAGGCGGCCCGGGGGTGAGGGGCTGCCGCGCGTCTCGGCGGGGCTAACGGAGGAGATCGAGTGTCGAATCTCCTTCAGATGGCAGTGCTGAAGGAGATTCGAACGGTATTCGTGCGAATCTCCTCCGCTTGCGGACGGACCCCCCGCGATGACGGCGGACGACGGGAGTCGGGGAGAGCGGAAGCCGACGGGCGCTCCGACCTGGGTATCGTCCTCTGCTGCCGGGGCTATCGAAGGAGATCGAGTGTCGAATCTCCTTCGAATGGCAGTACGGAAGGAGATTCGAACGGTATTCGTTCGAATCTCCTTCAGTAGGGCAGGGCCGTCGTCAGCGGCCGGGCTTCGCCTCCGGGGTTCCGCCAGTGTTGGCCAGCTCGAAGTCCTCGTCGTCCATGTCGGTGCGGCCGCGGGCGGCGGCGTCGCCGGCGCCGTCGGCGGCGCCGGCGCCGTCGGCGGCGCCGTCGGCGGCGTCCTCGGCGTCGGCGTCCGCCTCGGCCAGGCTCAGGTCCGCGTCGAACTCCTCGTCGAGGGGCGCGTCGTCGACGGCGTCCTCGGGGACGAGGGCGAGCTCCTCGTCCTCCATGGGGAGGGCGGGCAGGGGCGGGAGGGGCAGAGGCGGCGCCGACTGACGAGCCCGACGCATCGTCAGCCGGCGCCACCGGCTCTGGGGGCTCGCGGCAGCGGGGCGGTAGTAGCTGCTCGAGCTCTTGGTGGGGGCGACGCGGTTCAGCACCAGGCCGAGGATGTGCACGCCCGACTTCTCGAGGAGGTCCATGGTCTGGGCGAGCTGCTGGCGCGACACGCGGGTGCGGTCGGCGACGACGAGCGCGCCCTCGAGCGACCGTGCGACGATCGCCGCATCCACCACGGCCGTCATCGGCGGAGTGTCGAAGACGACGACGTCGTAGTCGTGCGAGACCTGCGCGATGAAGTCGGCCATGGCCCGGGACGACAGCAGCTCGCTCGGATTCGGCGGGATGGGGCCGCTCGTGATCACATCCAGGCCGTTCCACTGCTGGACGGCATCGGCCAGGGCGACCCGGCCGACGAGGATGGAGGTCAGACCCGAGCCTCCCGGGAGGCCGGTCGCGTCGGCCAGCGTCGGCCTGCGCAGGTCCGCATCCACGAGCAGCACCCGGCGGTCGCCTTCGGTGAGGGTCAGCGCCAGGTTGAGGGAGACGAGCGACTTACCCTCGTCCTCGATGGAGGAGGTCACCACGAACGCCAGCCGGTCGGAGTCGACGCTGACGAACTCGAGACTCGACCGCAGCCGGCGGTAGCCCTCCGCCGCGCTGGAGAGCGGGTCGGCGAGCAGGATCGGGCTCGGGAGCCTCCGCCGCAGTCGCTGGATCTGGGCGAGCATCGGCACGCCGGTCACACGCGACGCGATCTCCGCCGAGCGCACGCGCGTGTCCAGCAGCTCGCGGAGCACGACCGCGAGGACTCCGATCAGGATCCCGATGACGAAGCCCGCCACCAGGTTGAGCCGGACGTTCGGCGACGAGGGGGTGTCCGGCTTCACGGCGGTCTGGATGGTGCGCACCGACACGGTGGGTGCCCCCGCGACGCTCTTCGGCGCGATCTCCTCGACCTTCTTGCCGAGGGTGGCGGCGACGGCGTTCGCGATGTCGGCGGCCTGCTGCGCGTCCGGGCTGCTGACCGAGAGCTGCATGATGACGGTGTTCTGCGGCGTGCTCACGGCGATGGAGTCGCCCAGGTCGGCCGGCGTGGTCTGCAGGTCGAGCTGGTCGATCACGGGCTGCAGCACGAGCGCCGACTCGGCCAGCTGGGCGAACGAGAGCATCTGATTCTGCGTGTAGGTGGAGCCCTGGTTGAGGTCGTTGGCGGACCCGCCGAAGTTCAGCGAGAAGTACAGGCTGCTGGTGGCGGTGTAGACGGGGGTCGCGACCTGCGCGAGGCCCCATCCTCCGGCCAGTCCGGCGACCGCACCGATGGCGACGATGTACCAGAACCGTTTCAGCGCCGCGCCGAACTGGTGCTGGGCGGCGGTGGGAGTGCTCGAACCGGCCTCGGCAGTGAGCGGGGCCTGCGGGATGTGTCGGGCTGGCGCTGGCATCAGCGGGCGCTCCTTTCGGGCAGAGGTGCAGTCGTGGCGACCGGGGGCCGCGCACGGCGGTACCGGTCGGACGACACCAGGAGGTTCGCCTCGGCGGTGGCCGGGCGGACATGCTGGGTGGTGGCGGCGAGACCGACCGCCACCCAGAGGAACACGGAGTACTGGGTGATCAGGGCGACCGTGGCGAGCGCCGGGATCTGCGCGACCACCGCGATCGTCGCGGGAGTCGCCCTGCGGGTGACGACCAGGACGATGCCGGCACCGAGAGCGACGACGACCACGGCCAGCGCGATCAGCCCGCTCGAGAGCCCGGTGAGGATGAGCTGGCTGTCGATCGAGCGGAAGTTGCCGAAGTAGACCTGACCGGTGGAGTTCTTCTGGGCCGATCCCGCGACGCCGACGGCGTTCATGCTGCCGAGCAGGGAGAGGAGGTCGCCGCGGTAGTTGGCACTTCCGGTCGCCTCTGCTCCGGCATCGTCGAAGACGGTGGCGACGAGCGGGAAGAGCAGCGCGGAGACGATCGCGATCGCCGAGGTGAGCACGATGCGCGCGCGGCGGGAGATCGCATCCCGCATGAACACGATTGAGAGGACGAGCCCCAGCAACGCTCCGATCATCCCGATCCGGCTGAAGGTCAGGACCGTTGCGGAGAGCATCAGCAGCACCATCCCGGCGCGCACGAGGAGGGGGAAGCGTGCCGCGAGGGTCAGCGGGATGGCGATGGCGAGGCTCGATCCGAGGGCGATCGAATGCCCGAAGGCCCCTTCGGCCCGGGCGACGCCGCCGCGCTCCTGGATGGTGCCCCAGACCGCGTACATCGAGTTGCCGGAGCGGATGGTGACGAACGGGTTCCAGTGCGCCAGGAACTCGACGATGACCAGGACGCTGACGACGGTGAAGGCGATGGCCACGGCTCCGTAGATCCACGAGGGGTCCACGCGCAGGCCCGCGACGCGGCCGAAGACATAGCCGGCGATGAAGTAGGTGAACAGGGAGAAGGCGAATCCCAGCGCGATGCCGGCGTTCGCGGTGATGAGGGAGGCGAACGCGAACACGATGAGCAGGGCTACCAGCCCATCCATGGCGCCGAACCGGAATCCGTGCACCGGCAGCAGCACCACGGTCGCGAGGACCGCCATGCCGGAGACGGCCGGCAGGTAGTAGTTGCCGTTGAAGCCCAGGCTCAGGCCGATCCAGACGGGGACGAAGCAGAGCACCGCGATCCACACGCCCACGGCCGTCCGCGGCATCCGCCTCAGCACGATGAAGGCGGCGACGGCGACGGCGATCCCCGCCACGCCGAGCAGCGTGGTGTCCAGCGCCGTGCCGCTGAGTGCGGCGGCGATGGTCTCGGTGGCGGGGATCATGATGGGCTCACTTGAAGACGGTGATCGGCGTTCCCGCGGCGTCGGTCACGGTGACGACGGCCGAACTGCTCTGCCCCTCGGGGATCGAGAAGATGTAGACGCCGGTCCGGGTCTCGCCCGCCTTGAGCGTGCCCAGCAGCGGCTGGGCGCCGTCGGTGAGCTCGGTGGCCGGGATGGAGGTCTTGCCGTAGTACGCGTTCACGGCGACCTGCGCGAGGGAGACGTCGGTGCCGCCGGGATTGGTCAGCTCGACCTGCACCGTGATGGCGGGACCCGCGACCTCACCGGCGCGGACCGCCTTGGCCGTCGTGTCCGCCACGTGAAGCTTCGCGGTGAGGCCTCCGGCGAGGGTCGCGGTGGTGCCCGTGGAGACGACCGCCGCGACAGGGGCACCGTACCGGGGGTCGACCTTCGGCGGAGCCGCGGGCTTCGACGACGAGGTGGACTGCGGAGCCGGCGAGGCCGAAGGGGGCGGCGGCGAGTTCTTGTCCGGCGTCGGCAGCTGGAAGGGGGTCGGCGTGCTGACCGCACGGGCCTGGGCGTTCTGCGCGCCGCGGACGGCGGCGACCGAGATCGCGACGGCGAGCAGGGCGGCGACCACCACGGCCCCGACGACGATCAGGATGCGGCGGCGCCGGCGGGACGGCTCCTGGGGGTTCTGTTCCGGGTTCTGTTCGGGACGATCGACCTTCGTCATCGGAGGTCCCCCTTCTGTTCGGGTCGGGTCTCTTCGGGTGGGGTGTGTCCGGGCAGGGTCTGCTCGGGTTGCAGCTGTTCGTGCGCCTGTTCGTGGGCCTGGGCGGGTCTCCAGGAGCGCAGCTCGCGGAACCACTTGACCGCCGCGAGGAGCAGGAACGCGGTCGTCGCGGCGGCGATCAGCGTGTACAGGGTGACGAAGACGGGGATCGCGCCGAGCGTGAGGAACGACAGGCACAGCACCCCGTAGTCCATCGGCAGCACGGCGACGGCGCGCAGCCACGACGGTCGCCCGGCCGCATCCTCGGCGAGGGGGACGGTTCCCTGTGTCCGCCGCCGGAGCTGCTCGGTCAGGATCATGCCGAAGAACAGCACGGCCGAGACGATCGCGAAGGCGATCGGCACGAGGAGCCACGGGACCGGGACCACCTGGAAGCGGTAGAACCCGACGGCGAGCGCGAGCGGCATGCTCGACACCTTGGTCGCATCCACCATGTGGTCGAGCCACTCACCGGCCGGGCTGCTGGTGCCGAGGAGCCGCGAGAGCTGGCCGTCGGCCGAGTCGAAGGCGTAGCCGACGAGGAGCAGCAACGCGATGAGGACGCCGAGCAGCCACGACGGCGGGAACAGGACCAGCAGCACGATGGCGGCGAAGGTCCACACAGCGCTGACGGCCGTCACGGCGTTCGGGGTGAGCCGCACACGGTACGCCCAGGCGGCCAGGTAGCGTCCGATGCGCCGGTTGACGAACCGCGAGTAGGCGGGCGCCGAACGCGCCGGGGGCTTCTGTGCGGCGCGGAGGCGGCGCAGGGCGTCGGCGAAAGTGTCGCCGTTCGCGGGTGACGGGACGCTGGGCGACGCCGGGGCGCCGGACGCCGCCGGGATACCGGACGCCGCCGGGATGCCGGCCGGGGACTCCGCCCGCTGCCCGCTCATCGTGCCGCTCCGTGGATGCGACCCTCGACGCCGGAGGTGCCGCGTCCCGGGATGCGCCCGGCACGCTCCTCGGCGGCCTGGCGGCCCGCGGCTCCGGTCCGCTGGCGGCCCCAGGGGCGAGCCGTCCGGACCAGCTCGTGCGCCGCGAGCCGCAGGCACAGCTGCTCGTAGCGGTCGGCGACGTCGTCCCAGTCGTATTCGGCGGCACGGCGGGCGGCTGCCCTGCGGCGGCGCTCCAGGAGGGCCGGATCGCCGTCCGCGATGTCGATGGCCGAAGCCACGCCGGAGGCGTCCGTGAAGTACGCCGCGGCCGCCCCGGCCACCTCGCGGTTGAACGAGACGTCGTAGGCGATGACAGCGGTTCCCGCGCCGAGCGCTCGCAGCAGGGAGGGATTCGTCCCGCCCACCGAGTGGCCGTGCAGGTAGCTGGCCGCACCGGCGTAGAGCTGGTCGAGGAGGCGCTGGTCCCATACGCCGCCGAGGAAGCGGACGCGCTCATCCGCCGCGCTGCGCACCCGTCGGCTGTACTCCTCCGCGTAGGGTGCGGATCCGACGACGACGAGCGGCTTCGTGGACCGGCTGCGCACGTAGCCCTCGACGATCAGGTCCACGTGGTTCTCGGCTTCGAAGCGCGCGACGACGAGGTGGTAGCCGCCTGCCTGCAGGCCGACCCCCTCCAGGAGGTCGTCGCCCGGGGTGACCGCCGGTGCGCCGTAGGCGATGAGCTGGGTCTCCGCCCGGAACTCGTCCCGGTAGTAGTCGGCGATCCCCTGCGCGTCGGCGATGAGCGCGTCGGACCAGCGCACCGCGAGGGATTCGGCGGTGCGGTAGTACGCCTGGCCCATCCGTCCCCACTTGGCGCGTCGCCACTCCAGCCCGTCGACGTGGGTGGCGACGGGGATGCACGCCGCACGCAATGCGGGCAGGTAGGGCGCATTGGCGGCGTTGAACACGATGGCGGCATCCGTGCGGTGACGAAGCAGATGTGCGACCGAGAGACCGGTGTGGCTCAGGGTCTCCAGGCTCCGCCGGTGCATCGCGCCCCGGTGGATCAGCCGCATCCCCTCGTACTCGGCGGGACGGTCGTCGGTCTTCCCCGAGCGGCAGTAGACGACGACATCGTGCCCCCAGGCCGCGAGCCGGGTGCCGACCTCCTCCACACAGGTCTCGAACCCTCCGTAGCGCGCCGGAACGCCACGCGTACCGACGAGCGCGACGCTGATGCGCCTTCCCCCATCGACCATTGGATGCTCGCTCTCACTTCTCTCGGATACACGGCGGCTCGGCCAACGATGTCTCCGTGAGCCTCCCTCGGGAGAGAGGACGGAACGGCTATCAGGTCGCATCAGGGGTCGGGTCGCTGTTGCACCACCAGACTAAGCGAGAATTCCTCACCTGTCGCCCCCCTCATCAGAGGGTCACGGCGTCAGGGGAGTCCCCACCGACGAGCGATCACGACCTTCCGCCCGTGCGGCGAGCTCGGCCCGGGCGATCCGCCGTCCGTCGCGCAAGCCGCGCCAGGCCGCACGCAGCGGCGCGACCGGGTGCAGGAACTGGCGACGGCCGCCCTGCAGGAGGATCTCCCCGGCGACGCGGGGCGAGGTGCGCAGCCACCGGGCGAGGTCGTCGTCCGGCAGGTTGAGCGCGGCGAACAGCATCCGGTTGCGGATGTTGAAGTAGTAGTAGCCCGCGGACTTCGCGGTCGCCGCGCTCTCGGCGCCCGGCCGCTGCGTGCCGCCCTCGGCGTGCGTCACCGTCGCGCTGTCGAGGAGCGTCAGGCGGCCCCCGGCCCTGCGGACCCGGAACGACAGCTCCACGTCCTCCCAGTAGAGGAAGTAGCCGTCGGCGAAGCCACCCACGCGCTCCCAGAGCGGCACCGACACGCAGAGGCATGCGCCGCTGAGCCACGGCTCGGCCCGTCGTCCGGGCGGCTGCGGCCGCCGGCGCGCCGATGTCATCCGCCCATCCACCAGGGACACGTCGGCGCCCGCCGACCAGACCGACCCGTCCGGGCGGAGGATGCGCGGGGCGACCAGAGCCTCGGGGTCGGCGATCACCGCGTCGAACAGAGCGCGCGCATCCACCGGAGCGATCACGGCATCCGGGTTGAGGAGCAGGATGCGCTCGGCGCCCGCCTCGGCGGCACGGGCGACCCCGGCGTTCATGCCCGACCCGAAGCCGGGATTGTCGTCGGGGAGGACGGCGATCCAGCCCTCCTGCCGGCACAACGCGACGATCGCCTCGCGTTCGGCGTCCGTGCTGAGGCTGTCCACCACGACCGTCAGCAGGCCCGTCGCCGCGCGGGTGAGCGGCGCGAGGTTCTCCGCGAGCAGCCGCGAGGATCCGTAATTGACCACGACGATCGCCTCGCCGGCGAACGACGGCGTGCTTTCGGGCCGCGCCGCCGACGTGTCCCGGGTCGGGTCTGGCATAGACTTCCGCTCTGACGTGAGGGGGGTGACCGTGCAACCGGAGGAACCGGTGACAGTGACGATAGCCGTGCCGACGTTCCACCGTCCAGCCGAACTCGGTGCGCTGCTGCCGATGCTGCTGGCCCACGCCACTGAGGCCGGCGCGCCCTATCCCACCACGGTGCTCGTCGTCGACAACGACCCGGAGGGAAGCGGCAAGGCCGTCGTGGATGCGCTCCCGGATGCCCGCGCACGCGCCGTCGTCGAGTCCCATCCCGGAATCTCGGCCGTCCGGAACCGTGCGCTGAGCGAGGCCGGCACCCGGTTGCTCGCCTTCATCGACGACGACGAGCTTCCGCACGACGGCTGGCTCGCACGTCTTCTCGACACCTGGAGCTCGTCCGGCCGGCCCGCCGCCGTCTCCGGCCGGGTCGTTGCGGAGTTCCGCGGCGAGCTCGACGCCTGGCTCGAGGCCGGGTCGTTCTACGTCCGCCGCCGGATGCCCACCGGGACGCCCATCGACGTCGCGGCCGCCGGAAACCTCCTGCTCGATCTCGAACAAGTGGCCGCGGCCGGGGTCCGGTTCGCCGACGACCTGGGGCTGAGCGGCGGAGAGGACACGCTGTTCAGCCGGCAGCTCTACAGCCGGGGCTACCGGATGGTGTGGTGCGACGAGTCGGCGATCACCGACGTCGTCCCGCCCGAGCGGATGACCCGCCGCTGGGTCCTGCAGCGGGCCTGGAGTCACGGCAACTCGACCAGCACCATCCGCATCCGGCTCGCCCCGACTCCCCTCCGCCGCGCTCTCGCGCGCCTCACGGCAGTGGTCGGAGGCTGCGTCCGCGTGGTCGGCGGCGCCGGCCGGTGGCTCGCCGGCCGGGCCACCGGATCCCTCCGCCACCAGGCCCGGGGCGCACGCGCCGTCTGGCGCGGGGGCGGGATGGTGTCCGGCGCGTTCGGGGTCGTGTACCAGGAGTACGCGCGCACCGGTCGCGCCGGCGAAGCCGCAGGGGCCGACGCGTGAGCCTGCGGCGCGCGGGCCTTCGTCGCTTCGGGCGCGACGCCATCCGGTTCGCGCTGGCGCCCGTCGGCTCCGTCGTGTCGGTGCGCACCTCCGCGCCGGAGCTCGTGCTGACCTACGACGACGGTCCGGTCGCCGGCATGACCGATCGCCTTCTCGAGCTGCTGGCCTCCCGCTCCGCGACGGCCACCTTCTTCGTGCTCCTGTCGCGCGTGCGGCGCGACCCGGCGCTGACCCGTGCCCTCTTGGAGGACGGTCACGAGGTCGCCCTGCACGGCATCGACCACGTCGATGCGGCGACCATCGCCCCCGACGTGTTCCGCCGCCGGATGCACGACGGCCGCCGCGAGCTCGAGGACACGATCGGCCGCGAGGTGCGCTGGTACCGGCCGCCGTACGGCCACCTGACGTTCGCCGGCTGGCGCTCGGTACGGGATGCGGGGCTCACGCCGGTCATCTGGAGCACCTCTGTCCGGGATGGTGCTGCAGCACTGACGGACGACCAGCGCATCGCGGCCGCCCGGGCCGGAGCGCGGCGGGGCGCCATCCTGCTCGCCCACGACAACTTCGCGTCCGCCCTCGACGGGGTCGACGACGGACCGGAGCCGCAGGTGGATCGCCTGCGGCTCGCCTCCGAGATCCTCGACATCTCGGCGGCGAGGGGCCTGCGCGTCCGATCCCTCGGTGAGGCGCTCGAAGCGGGGCGCGTCGTCAACCGGGGCGTCTTCGTCCGGCCCCGCGGCCGCTGAGGTCGATGGCGCGCCGGTAGGCGTCCACGTGGCGTCGACCCGTCTCCTCCCAGCCGCGCCGGCTGAGGTCCGGGCGGGCCGCCGGGTCGCGCGGCCGCACCGCGGCGAGCGCGCGCTCGAGGTCGGCCGCGGTCAGGGGCGGCTGGTAGCACTGGACCCAGAGCTCCCCGGCCTCCGCCGCGAGCATCCGGTTCACCTCGTTGTCCGGGACGAGCACCGGACGGTCGAGGGACAGGCTCGACAGCGCGCCGCCGGAGTTGTGCATCTCGCGGTACGGCAGCACGATGAGCTCCGCCTCGGTGACCGTCGCGACCAGCTCCTCGTCCGAGAGGAAGGCGAAGTGGAGGGCGATGCGGTCGTCCCCGCGCGCCGCCTCGCGCAGCAGCTCGGCGAGCTCGTCGGAGGACGGTTTGCCCGAGACGGTCAACGTCGCCTGCGGCTCGGGCGGCGACGACCGGAAGGCCGAGCGGAAGGCGGCGATGAGCGCATCCACGCCCTTGTAGCGCCGCACCAGGCCCACGTAGGCGAGCCGCCCCGGCGTTGCCGGATGCTTCGGGTAGCGGGCGAACCATTCGCGGTAGTGCCCGTGCTCGATCGTCTCGACGGCCGACCCCTCCGGCACCGGAGTCAGGGGATTCAGCCGGATGCGGAGAGTGGTGGAGCGGTCGATCAGGCGCAGGAGCGCCCTCTCCCGCCTGCTGATCCCGTCCGGGATCTCGAGGTTGTGCGCGGTGCGGACGATCGGGGTCCTGGTCAGCCGCAGCTTCACGACGAGCGCGAGGGTGAGGACCTGCCGCACGGCCTTCTTGAGCGGGCTGTGCCCCGAGACCAGGATCTCCGGCCAGTGGACGTGGAAGACGTCGTACCGGCCGAGCAGCGCTCGACGCCAGGTGAACGTGCGGACCTCGACGCCCGGCTGCGCGGCGACGGCGTCGCGCAGCATGATCAGGTACGGGTTGGTGGTCGGGCGCGGGTCGGGGAAGGACTGCTGCACGACGAGCTCGCGCATCTCTCCCCCTCCGGCCGGTATGCGGTCCACTCTGGCACGACGCGGCAATTGCCTCACGCGCCCTCAATTGGGGTCACGCGCCGAGCGTCCGCTGGCTAAGATACATGAGTAAGTCTCACTTGGGCGCGCGCTGGGCGCCTGCGTGCGATCCCCACCGACCCGACCCGGGAGCGCCATGCGAACACTGATCCTCTGGGCCGACGACGCATCGCCGAATCTCGGCGTGCGCGCGCTCGGCGCGGGGACAGCGGCCCTCCTGAGACGTGTGCATCCGCAGAGCGAGATCGTCTTCCAGAACTACGGGATGCGCGTTCCCCAGCTGCCGATCGGCCGGCTCCGCTCGCTCCTCGCAGAACGAGCGACCGGGCGTAAAGGGATGCAGCGCTGGCTCGCCGGGTTCGACCTCGTGATCGACACCCGCTCGGGCGACAGCTTCGCCGATATCTACGGGATCCGCCGGCTGGCGGTCATGTCGGCCGTCGCCGAGTTCGCGGCCCAGGCCGGTGTCGCCGTCGTCCTCGGGCCGCAGACGATCGGACCGTTCCGGACGGCGACCGGCCGCGCTCTCGCCCGGCGCAGCCTCCGGCGATCGCAGCTGGTGATGGCCCGCGACAGCGAGAGCGCCGATGCCGCCGGGGCGCTGGGCCGTCCGGTCGACGTGCTCACCACCGACGTCGTCTTCGCCCTCGCACGCCCGGAGGTGCAGAAGAGCCGGGATGTCGTGCTCAACGTCTCCGGGCTGCTCTGGCACCCCAATCCGCACGTCGACAGCTCGCGCTACCGCGGCACCATCCATCGCCTGCTCGATGCCCTCGCCGCGGACGGGCGCGAGGTGACGCTGCTCGCCCATGTCCTCGAATCGGACAACCCCGACTCGGACATCGACGCCATCTCGGAACTCCTCACCGAGCGGAAGCACCGGCTGGAGACGGTCGTGCCCGGTGGGCTGGACAATGTCCGCCGGACGGTCGCCTCCGCGAACGTGGTGCTCGGCTCACGCATGCATGCCTGCCTGAACGCACTCTCGACCGGGACTCCCGCGGTGCCGCTCCCCTACTCCCGCAAGTTCGGCCCCCTGCTCGCCGACCTCGGCTGGACGCGCTCGGTCGATCTGCGGACGGCCGCGGACCCCGTGGAGGAGGTGCTCGCGCAGACCGCCGACCCCCGCCTCACGGCGGACGCCGGCCGGGTGCTGGAGGTCGCGGGAGACCGGCTCGAAGGCGCGGTCGCAGCCCTCGCGCGCGGCCTCGATCGGGTCGCCACATGACCGCGACCGCACGAGCCTCCACGAGCGACGCGACCGGCGCCCGGACCGCCGCGTTGCGTGCTGCGGTCGCCCGGGTCGTCGCCTCGGGCAATTGCAGCGGATGCGGCGCCTGCACCCTCCTCGACCCCGGCCTCCGGATGCGCCTCGACGAGGAGGGCAACCTCCGGCCCGTACCGGTGGACTCCCAGCCGGTGGACACCCAGCCGGTGGACCCCCAGCCGGCGGGCTCCCCGCAGGCACCCGTCGACTCCGCGCCCGTGGGGCCCGACGCCCTCCGCCGGTTCGAGGAGGCGTGCCCGGGCGTCACCGTCCGCGCGGTGCGGCCCCCGTCGACCCGGCGGCACCCGACGATGGGCCCCTACCTCCGGGTCTGGATGGCGTGGGCGACCGACACGGACGTCCGGTTCCGGGGAAGCAGCGGCGGCGCGCTCACGGCGATCGCCGCCTGGATGCTCGAGACCGGCCAGGCCGCCCGGATGGTCGGAGCCCGTGCCGACACGCAGGAGCCGCGCCGGACCGTGAGCGTCAGCATCCTCTCCCGGGAGGAAGCGCTGACCGCGGCGGGCTCCCGCTATGCGCCCACGGCGAGCGCCTCCCGTCCCGAGGCCCTGCTCCCCGGCACGGTCATGGTCGGGAAGCCGTGCGAGGTCAGTGCGATCCGTGCGCTGACCTCCCGCCCGGACGGACGCCGGGACGACAACCCCGTGCTCCTCTCCTTCTTCTGCGCCGGCACGCCGAGTCAGCACGCCACCGACCGGCTGGCGGCGCAGCTCGGTTCGCCGGCCGGGACACCCGTCACCGACCTCTGGTACCGCGGGCGCGGCTGGCCCGGACGGTTCACGGTCCAGCGCCCGGATGGGACGTCGAGCGACGCGAGCTACGACGAGTCCTGGGGCTCTGCCCTCGGTCCTGCCACCCAGTGGCGCTGCAAGATCTGCCCGGACGGAGTCGGCGAGAGCGCCGACATCACGGCAGCCGACTTCTGGGAGTCGGACGAGAAGGGGTACCCGGTCTTCGCCGACGGCGACGGCCGCAGCGCCCTCATCGCGCGCACCGAGCGCGGCTACGATATCGTCCTCCGCGCGATCGAGGCCGGAGTCATCTCGGTGAGCACGATCGACCTCGACGAGCTGGCCGCCGTCCAGCCGCTGCAGACCACTCGTCGCAGCACACTGGCGGGACGCCTCGCGGGTGCCCGGCTCGCCGGCGATTCCGTCCCGCACTTCCGGGGGTTCGGACTGCTCGCGCTCGCGCTCCCCCGGCTGCGCGAGGTGGTGCGCGTCGCGCGCGGGACCTATCGACGTGCCCGGGATCGCCGGGCCGCCGCAGGACTCCGGTCATGACCATCCGCACCCCGCGCTCCCGGCCCGGGCGGCGGGACGCTGCAGACCCGGAAGACACGCGCGGCCTCGGCGGCCGGGCGGTCCGCGGGGCGGCCGTCACTCTGGGCGCGCAGGGCGGCAAGGTCGTCGTGCAGGTCGCCTCCGTCATCGTCCTGGCGCGGCTGCTCAGCCCGCACGACTACGGCCTGATCGCCATGGTCGTCGCCATCATCGGCGTGGGCGAGCTCTTCCGCGACTTCGGGCTCTCGTCGGCCTCCATCCAGTCGCCGAGCGTCAGCCGCGGCCAGCGCGGCAATCTGTTCTGGATCAACGCCGGGATCGGCGCGGTCCTCACGGCGATCGTCTTCAGCGGAGCGGGACTCATCGCCCTGGCGTTCCGTCAGCCGGACCTGGTGCCGATCGCCCACGCACTGGCCTTCACGTTCCTGATCAACGGGCTGGGCACCCAGTACCGAGCCGATCTCGTGCGACGGATGCGCTTCTCCGCTGTCGCGACCGCCGACATCCTCGCCCCCGCCGTCGCCCTGGCCGTCGCGATCGTCTCCGCGCTCGCGGGCTGGGGATTCTGGGCGCTCGTCGCGCAGCAGCTCACCCAGGCACTCGTGCTGCTCGTCGTGCTGATCGTCGCGGCGGGCTGGCTCCCGGGGCTCCCCCGACGGGATGCGCCGGTCGGCGCGTTCCTCGCCTTCGGCTGGAACATGCTCGCGTCCCAGTTGGTGACCTACGTCAGCAACAACATCGACAACGTCCTCGTCGGTGCGCGCTTCGGGACCGCAGCACTCGGGGTGTACAGCCGGGCGTTCCAGCTGCTGATGACTCCGCTCAACCAGGTGCGGGTCCCGCTGACGACCGTCGCCCTGCCTGCGCTGTCACGGCTCCAGGATCAGAAAGAGCGGTTCGGCGAGTGGCTGAGCCGGGGCCAGCTGGCGCTCGGGTACACCATCGTGGCCGGCCTCGCTCTCGTCGCCGGCGCGTCCGACCCGCTCACCGCCCTGCTGCTGGGGCCGAAGTGGAGCGCGGCCGCGCCCATCCTGCGCCTCTTCGCCGTCGCCGGGATCTTCCAGCTCCTCGCGTTCGTCGGCTACTGGGCGTACGTTTCACGCGGCCTGACGGGGGCGCTCCTCCGCTACTCCCTGGTGAGCGCCGCGATCAAGGTCGTCTGCATCGCCATCGGATCGTTCGGGGGCGTCCTCGGCGTCGCGATCGGATACGCCATCGCGCCCGCCCTCTCGTGGCCCCTCTCCCTCTGGTGGCTGTCGCGGAACACAGCGGTCCCGACGGCCCGGCTGTACGCCGGCGCCGGCCGGGTGCTCGCCTGCGCGATGCTCGGCGGCGCCGCCGCCTGGGCGGCATGCACGACGGCCGCCGCCCTGGGCACGGTGGTCCAGGTGGCGGCGGCCGTCGTGGCGCTGGCGCTGGTCTACGGGGTGGCGGTCCTGCTCATCCCGGCGATCCGGCGGGATCTGGCGGGAGTGATCGCCGTGGCGCGGCTGCTCCGCTCCCGCTGATCGCGCTGCCGGGTCAGTTCCACGCACCGATCCGCAGCGAGCCGGCCGGCTTGCCGGTCAACGCGGCCGTCGCCGCGGGGAGCGGCTGAGCCAGCGCCGAGGTGAGCGAGGTCACCAGCGGCAGCGGGGCGAACCCGGCGGAGAGCACGTTCTGACCATCGAAGGAGCGCGACGTGCGGTCCTGCCCGGTCGCTGCCGTGAACTCGGCGAGCGAGTTGTAGACGGCCGGGTTTCCGGCGCCACGCGACCAGACGATGAGCCAGGTCGGGCTACCCGCCGAGGTGCGCTGGTAGACGTTCCCCGTGAGGGTGATCCCCATCTGCTCCGCCGAGTGCCAGTGGCTGTAGTCCTCGACCGCGAGCACGGCGTTGCCCAGGCTGTTCGCCAGGATGTTGTTCGTCACGGTGACGTTGCCGGTGATCCAGGTCACGGTCGGGTCGGGAAGCGACTGCCGGGGGTCGTGGCCGGCGGTGGACAGGTCGCTCGCACGCCGGTCGCCCTGCGTGATGCTGATGTCGCGCACGTTGCCGGAGACCGTGTTGTTGCGGATGTCGACTCCATTGGTGTCGCTGACCAGGATGCCGTCCATGCCGTTCTGCGCCACCACATTGTTCGCGATGGCGAACTTCGCGGAGATCTCGGCGACCAGGCCGTGACCCGAGTTGCCCACGATGTCGCTGTTCGCGATGGAGGCGTCGTACACCGACTCGTCGAACCAGAGCGCGTTGCCGTCGTTGTTCAGGAAGTTGCTCCCGGTGACGGTGATGCCTCGCGACCGTGCGACCTTGAAGCCGCCGGCGACCGGAGCACGGTTGAAGTGCTCCGTGTTGTTGTGGTCGGCCAGCATCCCGGTGACCCGGAGGCGGTCAGCGTAGGTCGCCTGGGCGCCGAGCATGCCGTTGCGGGCGACGGTCACGTTGGTGACCGTTGCGTCCGTCCCGCCGACGAAGAGGCCGGTGGTCGCGTTGTCGGTGATCGAGACGTTCTCGATGGTGGTGCCGACGGCGTAGTCCTGCACGGTGCCCATGTCGGGGACGGAGGGCGAGTACCGGCGGATGCCGATGCCCTTCAGGGCGCTGCCGTCACCCAGCACGAGGAAGGCCTTCACCGTGTCGCTGGCGTTGACCTGGTGACCTGTCGGGTCCGAGCCGAGCACCAGCTCGTGGGTGGTCCCGTCGACGTAGAACGTCCCGGCCGTCACGGCCGCCCGCGAGGCGACCTGCTTCAGAGCGGTCCCGTCGAGGAACAGCTGGTCGGGATGCGCGGCCATCGGGTACGCCGGGTTGACGAACTGCCAGCCGGCGGTCGTGCCGTCGGGCGCTCCGCGCGTGTACGTCGGGCTGTCGTCGAAGGCGACGTTCCAGTTGCCAGCGACCCAGGCCGAACCGGAGCGCGACCAGTTCGAGACCGTGCGGCTGCCGTCGAACCAGACGGCCTCCTTCGGATACGCCTGGATGGTGACCTTCTTGCCGCGCGGGATCGTCACCGACTCGTGATACGTGCCGCCGCGGACCACGATGGTCGACCCGCTGGGGACGGCGTCGACCGCGTGCTGGACCGTCTTCCACGGCGCGGACTGGGACGAGCGCGAGACGGCGTCGTCGCCGGTGGTCGCCACGAAGTAGGCGCCGGAGGGCACCGCGTACGAGGTGCTGCCGATCGGCGCCGCTCCGGAGGCCGAACGAGCGGTCGACTGGTCGATGCTCGTGTCGGCGCCGCTGGGCGCGGTGGGGCCGGTGGCCGGCGGCTGCGGAGCGCTCGTCGGCGTCTGCGTCGGGGTGGGCGCCGGCGTCGGCGTGACGGTCTGGCCGGGGGTCGGCGTGACGACCGGCGTGGTCGCCGTCGGAGCGGGCGTCGAACCCGACTGCGCCGCGAGCTCGCTCGCGGTCACATCGTCGAAGCGCACCGGCTCGGCGGCCGAGCTGCTGGAGATGTAGCTCCACAGCGCGATCGAGCCGGCGTGGCTGAGGCGGTCGAGCGAGGAGTCGCTCGCGGTCACCTGCCAGTCGGGGGCCGTGCTGGACGCGGGCCAGGCGCGGGCGCTCAGGGCGACCGAGTCCGTCCCGGTGGCGCGCAGCTCCACCCGGATCGGCGCGCCGGCGGCGACGGCCGGAAGCACGACCTTCTCGGCGGCGACCGTCGTCTGCGTGGCGGTCGAGCCGTTCACGCGGGTGATCGACAGCACGCCGTGGTGCCGCGCGTCGACCCGGAAGGTGGCCTGGTAGTACGCGGTGCCGGTCGAGCGCACCTGCACACCCGAGTAGACGCCGTTGCCGGTCGACGGCAGGGTGTCGATCAGGACGTTCGCAGCCGCATCCACATCGGACGCGGTCGCGGAGGGGAGGCTGGCCGTGAGCGACGCGCCGGGCCGGGGAACGGCCTGGCGGCCGGAGGCGGAACCGACCGAGAACGCAGCAGCGCTGTTCACGTGGTACGCGCCGCCGAGCTGGGCGGCGCCCCAGCCGTTGGTCTGGGTCCGGTCGAAGGTGTCTGCGGCGATCTGCCGTGAGACGACGTAACTTGTCGGGGCGGCGAACGCGCCGGCGGCAGTGATGCCGACGGCCACGGCCGCTACTGCGGCACTTGCCGCGAGGGCGATTCCGGATCGCAGGCGCGCTTTCGCAGCGCCCGCTTTCCGATTGGTCTCGAAACGGTGAGCGGGGTGTCGGGACATAGAGGGGTGCTATCCAAACGTCGGGTAGAACGGGGAAACGGGTGGCAGGCGAGACCAGTTCCTGCCGCAGGTTGGTGGTGACGTTAGCAAACGCTGGGGGCGCGGTGCCAGTGACAGAACCAACCGAGCTTTCAGCGACAGACCGTAGCACGCCGCAGCGGAGAACCACCCCCATTCGGGTGTCGGCACGCGGGCGGGCGGGCGTATCCGGGAGAATGGACGGATGGCTTCGGCGACCCGCTTCCGCATCCGCGCGATCTGCACGGGCAACATCTGCCGGTCGCCGGCGATGGAAGCCCTGCTCGCGGCCGAATTGGATGCTGACCGGGGTTTCATCGTGGAGTCCGCCGGCACGGAGGCGATGACCGGATGGCCCGCCGATCCGGCCATGGTCCGCCTGCTGCACGAGCGCGGACTCGACGTCCGCGAGCACCGTGCGCGCCAGTTGGATGCGAACATGCTGGGAATCGACGACCTGATCCTGACAGCGACCTACGCGCACCGGGAATGGATCGCCTCCGCCGACGCTGCGGCCGCCCGCCGGACCTTCACACTCGCCGAGTTCGCGCACATCGTGGACGGCGCTCCGGCGTCGGGAACGGCGTCCGACCTCGTCGCCTGGGCGGCGGCCCACCGGCCGGCGGCCCACCGGCCGGCGAGACCCGCCGGGAGGACGCCGTCCACCTGGCGCGGCGGCGGTCAGGGCGACATCGTCGATCCGTACGGACGTCCGGAGGCCGTCTTCCGCCAATCGCTCGCTCAGATCCTGCCCCTGGCGAGCGCGGTGGCGGCGGCTCTCAACACCCGGGAGTAGTCCCCGGAACCCACTGGTGACAAATCCTCACTAATCCGCCAGAATAGGTGAGGATAGCTCAATCAGAGGGGGAGGCCCGTGACCCGACACATCGGCTACGCCGCAGGGGCGTTCGACCTGTTCCACATCGGACACCTCAACATCCTGAGGCGCGCCAAGAGCGAGTGCGACTACCTGATCGCGGGCGTGGTGTCGGACGAGATGCTCGAACTGACCAAGGGCACGCCCCCGGTCGTCCCGCTCCACGAGCGGCTGGAGATCGTCCGCAGCATCGCCTACGTCGACGAGGCCGTCGCCGAGACGGTCCCGGACAAGCTGGACATGTGGCGCGAGCTCCGCTTCGACGTCTTCTTCAAGGGCGACGACTGGCGCGGCACCGAGAAGGGGCTCCGCCTCGAGCGCGAGTTCGCGGCCGTCGGAGTCGACGTCGTGTACTTCCCGTACACCATGACCACCTCCTCCACCCAGCTGCGCCGCGCCCTAGCCGCCCTCGCCGGCTGACCCGCCCCGCCCGCTCCCGCGCCCGCGCCCCCGCCTCCCACCATCGAGTACGCAGAGACTGCACGCCACCACGGCGTGTCGCGTGCAATCTGTGCGGACTCGGCGGTGGGGGGTCAGCGCTTTTTGGACTTCTCGTGCTCGGGGAGGGTGCCCGCGGCGCGGCGCTCGGCGTAGTAGGCGCGCGCCTCCGCCTGCCGCTCGGCCTCGGCGCCGGAGGCGATCTTCGCGCGGACCAGCTCCGGGCCGTAGCCGAACGCATCCACCAGGTCGACGGCGTGCGGACGGATCCGCGTCAGCAGCCGGTCGATGTAGGCGCGGACGGCTTGGGCGCGCTGCGGCGACAGCCGGCCGTTCATCAGGTACCACTCGAGGTGCTTCTCGATCAGCCCGAAGCCGAAGAGGTCGCGCAGCCAGGTGAGCACCTGCTTCGTGCCGGCGTCGGGCGCGTCCTCGAGAGCGTCGGTGAACGCCTCCCACTGCAACAGCTCGCCGTGCGCGCGGGCCGCCTCGATGAGCTCGTTCTGCTGCGAGTTGAACAGCTCCGCCGCGGCCTTCCTGCCCAGCTTGGAGGCGGGACGGAGACGCCCGGCGATCTGGGCGATCATCGTCTCGACGCGGTCGGTCAGCAGCTCGCGCTGGGTGGCCGGCTCCTGCAGCCAGTTGACCGCGCGGGCGGTCGAGCCGAAGTCGCGGACCGTCTGGGCGACGCTCCGCAACCCGGAGCCGTGGTAGGCCCGGCCCGCCGCCTGCGTCACGACGTAGCGGGCCAGCGCGCCGGCGTCCGCCTTCGCGAACTTGCGGCTGAAGTCGGTGAGCAGCCGCTTCGCGACCAGCTGCAGCAGGACGTTGTTGTCGCCTTCGAACGTGACCCAGATGTCCAGGTCCTGCCGGAGCGAGGTGAGACGGTTCTCGGTGAGGAAGCCCGCGCCGCCGCACGCCTCGCGCGCCTCCTGCAGGGTGTCGAGCGCATGCCAGGTGCTCAGCGGCTTGAGTGCGGCGGCGATGGTCTCCAGGTCCTGGCGATCGGTGTCCGTGTCGGCGGCGCCGCTGAAGACATCGTCGAACTTGCGCAGGAACACCTCGTGCGCGAAGCTCGCCGCATACGTCGTGGCGAGCAGCGGGAGCAGCCGGCGCTGGTGCCGCTGGTAGTCCAGCAGCACCTCCTCGTCGGTGTCGCTGCCCGCGGTGAACTGCCGGCGCTGATCCGCATACGTGATCGCGATGGCGAGGCCCAGCTTCGCGCCGATGGTCGCAGAGCCGTCGAGCGAGACGCGGCCCTGCACGAGCGTCCCGAGCATCGTGAAGAAGCGGCGTCCGGGGCTCTGGATGGGCGAGGTGTACGTGCCGTCCTCGGCCACATCCCCGTAGCGGTTGAGCAGGTCGGTGCGCGGGATGCGGACGCCGGTGAAGTGCAGGCGGCCGTTGTCGATGCCGTTCAGCCCGCCCTTCTGGCCGTCGTCCTCGCCGCCGATACCGGGAAGGAAGTCGCCGTTCTCATCGCGGATCGGGACGTAGAACGCGTGGACGCCGTGATTGACGTTGCCGGCGATCAGCTGTGCGAAGACGACGGCGGCCGTCGCATCCACTGCCGCGTTTCCGAGGTAGTCCTTCCACGCGCCGCGGAACGGAGTGTCGAGGACGAACTCCTGCGTCTCCGCGTCGTACGTCGCCGTCGTGGCGATGCTGGCGACATCCGAACCGTGGCCGGTCTCGGTCATCGCGAACGCGCCGGGGACCTCCAGCGACATGATGCCGGGGAGGTACTTCTGGTGGTGGCGTTCCGTGCCGAGGTGCAGGACGGCGGCGCCGAACAGGCCCCACTGCACCCCCGACTTGATCTGGAGGGACGGGTCGGCCGCCACGAGCTCCTCGAACGCGGCGATGTTGCCACCGTGATCCTCCAAGCCTCCCAGGGACTTCGGGAAGGCCCGGTGGACCTGACCGTTCTCGACCAGGAGCTTCAGCTGCCCGAAGACGCGGGCGCGGTGGTCGGCGACCGAGAGACCTTCCTGCTTCTGCATCTCCGGACGCTTCGCGACCTCCCGGGAGGCGAGCCGCGCCTCGGCCCAGTGACCGAGCAGCTGGCGGCCGAGCGCCTCGACGTCGACCCGCGGCGCTACGCCGGCGGGCGGGACCGTGGGCTCGGTGAGCGTCGAGGGCGCTGCTGGGCCGGCGGAAGTGGATGCGGGGGTGGCGCTCGGAACGCGTTCGGCAGTGTCGACCATGACTTCTCCTCTAGGAAGATCGCGGGATGCCGCCACGCTACGACCGGCCACCCGCGACGGCGAAAACGTCGGTGCCCGGCCTACAAACCGGGCCGGGCAGGCCCGACCCCGCTCTTGTGGGAACCTCCAAATCCACCCTCCTCGCGCGTGACACCATGCACAACCCGCAGCGCCGCCCTCCGCCCCGCGCCCTCCGCCCCCATCGCCGAGTACACGAAGACTGCACGCGACACCGGCGTGTCGCGTGCAGTCTGTGTGTAGTCGATGCTGGGGCGGGGCCCGCGGGTCAGGCGGCGCGACGGGATGCGCGCTGCTGGGGGCGCGGGGCACGCAGCGGCGCCGCCAGGGCGGCTCGGGCGGCGGCCGCGCCCTTCAGCTCGATGACAGCGCCGGCCGGGACGTGCGTGTCGCGCTCGAGGCGCGCACCGTTGCCGACCATGGCGTTCTCGCCCAGCTTGGAGCCACTGCCGATCTTCACTCCGCTGCCCACGAGGCATCCCGCTCCGACGTGGACGTTCGCGCCCACGAAGGTGCGGTCGCCCACCGTGGCGCCCTTGTCGATCCAGCTTCCTGCGCCGACGTAGGCGTCCATCCCGACCCGTGCGTCGGCCTCCACGTAGGCCGTCGGCTCGATGTACGCCGACGCGGCCACCCGCGCCGTCGGGGACACCAGTCCCCGGCCGTTCGCGTGACGCTTGTACTTGATGACCGCGCCGGTCTCGTCCTCCAGCTCTTCGATCATTCGTGCCATCTGCTACTTCCTCCTCCGAGATCGCGCAGTAATCATTCAATGTCATAACGTCGGGCGGCCGGAAGGAATTCCCTGGTCGCCCGATGGAACGACGGACGATACTCCCCCTCGGGCACCGCGCAAGGGGGAACGACGAGGTCGGCTGTGCAGGATCGGAAGTGGAGGCGGCTGTCAGGCCGGCGCAGCCGCGTCGGCGCCGGCGACGACGGAGAGCAGCGCCTCGCCGTAGACCTCGCGCTTCTTCACGCCGATGCCGCTGATGCCGTCGAGGTCGGCCAGCGACGCCGGGCGGGCTGCGGCGACCGCGCGGAGGGTCGCATCGCCGAAGACGATATAGGCGGGAACGCCCTGCTCGCGAGCTTGACCCGCCCGCCACGATCGGAGCGCCTCGAACAGCGGCTGGTCGGCGGCCGACAGGTCGGCCGCCGCCGCCCCGTTGCGCGACCCGCGGGGCGCTCGCTCGGGCCGATCCGGCTCGCGGCGGAGGATCACGGTCCGTCCGCCGGCGAGCACCTCGGCACCGCCGGGCGTCAACGCCAGCACGCCGTACTCCCCCTCGGGCTTCAGCAGCTCTCCGGCGATGAGCTGCCGGACGACGCCGCGCCACTGGCTGTCGCTGATGTCGTCGCCGATGGCCCAGGTGGACAGGCGGTCATGGCCGTACTGCTCCACGCGCGGCGTGCGCTTGCCGCGGAGGATGTCGATCAGGTGCCCAGCACCGAACCGCTGATTGCGCTCCCGGTGGAGGCGCACGACGGTCGAGAGCAGCTTCTGGGCCGGGACCGTCCCGTCCCAGCTCTCGGGCGGCGTCAGGCAAGTGTCGCAATTGCCGCACGGGCCCGAGGTCTGCCCGAAGTATCCGAGCAGGTTCACGCGCCGGCACTGGACGGTCTCGCACAGCGCGAGCATCGCATCCAGGTGCTGCGTCAGGCGTCTGCGGTGCGCCAGGTCGCCCGGGGAGTCGTCGATCATGCGCCGCTGCTGGACCACGTCTTGCAGGCCGTAGGCGAGCCACGCGGTCGAGGGGAGGCCGTCGCGGCCGGCGCGGCCGGTCTCCTGGTAGTACCCCTCGACCGACTTGGGCAGGTCGATGTGGGCCACGAAGCGCACGTCGGGCTTGTCGATGCCCATGCCGAAGGCGATGGTCGCGACGACGATCACGCCCTCCTCGCGCAGGAACCGAGACTGCGTCGCCGCCCGCTGGGACGCCTCGAGACCGGCGTGGTACGGCAGAGCGGTCAGGCCGCGTGACGACAGGTACTCGGCCGTCTTCTCGACCGACGCCCGGGACAGCGCGTAGACGATCCCCGCGTCGCCCGCATGCTCTGCGGTGATGAAGTCGAGCAGCTGTTTGCGGGGCTCCACCTTCGGCACGATGCGGTACTGGATGTTGGGCCGGTCGAAGTCGGCGACGAAATGCTCCGCCTGCTCGATCCGGAGGCGGGACGTGATCTCGCGGTGCGTCGCGTCAGTCGCTGTCGCGGTCAGGGCGATGCGCGGTACGCCGGGCCAGCGGTCGGCCAGCTCGGAGAGCATGAGGTAGTCCGGCCGGAAGTCGTGCCCCCACTGCGACACGCAGTGCGCCTCGTCGATCGCGAACAGCGCGATGCGGCCGCGCTCGAGGAAGCGCTTCGTCGCCTCCGACGACAGGCGCTCCGGGGCCACGTAGAGCAGGTCGAGCTCTCCGCCGAGGTACGCACGCTCGACCGCCGCCCGGGCGGAGCCGTCCTGCGTCGAGTTCAGGAACGCGGCACGGACGCCGACCGCAGTGAGCGCGTCCACCTGGTCCTGCATCAGCGCGATGAGCGGCGAGACGACGACTCCGGTGCCCTCACGCAGCAGCGACGGGATCTGGTAGCAGAGGCTCTTCCCGCCGCCGGTGGGCATGAGCACCACGGCGTCGCCGCCCCCGGCGACCCGTTCGATGATCGCCTGCTGCTGCCCGCGGAACCCGTCGTACCCGAAGACCGTGCGCAGCGCCTCCGCGGCGGATCCGAACCGTGGCGGTGTCGCCCGGACGACCGGCGGAGCCGATACCGGGCGACTGGACGCCGCCGCCGTCCCGGCCGCCGCCGTCCCGGGCCCATCCGCGGCGGGCCACGCCTCACCGGCATACGGGTCGTCGAACTCGGGCTGCGGCGGCTCCTCGTCGAGAGGAGGCGCATCCCGGTCGTCGGGCACCCGGTCGTCGGAGGCCGGGTCGCCGGGGATCCAGCCGTCGGTGAAACTCATTCCTCGATCGTATCCGCGGCGTCTGACGGTCGGCCCGGCGGATGCGATCTGTGGATAACTCCCCGTCGAACCCGCACTCGGGTACCATCGCCCACATGCGCCGGCTGATCGTGACCGAGTTCATGACCCTCGATGGAGTCGTGGAGGCACCCGGCGGCGAGCCGACCCACCGGCACTCGGGATGGACCATCCCGTTCAGTTCCGATGACCTCCGCGCCTTCAAGCTGCGGGAGGTGCTCGAGGCCGAGTCGCTGCTGCTGGGCCGACGCACGTACGAGCAGTTCGCGGAGGCCTGGCCGCCGCGCGAGGGCGAGTTCGCCGAGAAGATGAACGCCATGCCCAAGGTCGTCGCCACCTCCCGGCCGCGCGAGCTGGAGTGGAACGCGACCGCGGTGGAGCATCCCGTCCGCGCCGGCATCGGCACGCTCAAGGAGGGCGACGGCGGCCCGATCCTGGTCGCGGGCAGCGCCTCGCTCGTCCGGTCGCTCCTGGTGTGGGGGCTCGTCGACGAACTCCGGCTGATGGTCTACCCGGTCACGATCGGCGGAGGCACCCGGATCTTCCCCGACGACCGCGAGAAGTGGACGTTCGAGCTCACGCAGCTGGACCGCTTCAGCTCCGGAGCTGTGCTGCACACCTATCGACTGGCCGGGAGCTGATGCCGGCGGTCCTCGGGCTGCTCAGCGCCATCGTCTACGGATCCGCCGATTTCCTGGGCGGCGTGGCCTCGCGGCGCATCGGCCCGATGCGCACCACTGCGGTCGGCGCGGTCAGCGGCCTCGCTCTCCTGCTCCTCGCGCTCCCCTTCGTGGGCGGCGCCTGGTCGGTGCCTGCGCTCGGCTGGGGCGCGCTGTCCGGATTAGCGGGATCGGTCGCCATCGGCCTCCTGTACGGATGCCTCGCGATCGGCCCGATGAGCATCCTCTCGCCGCTCACCGCGCTGGTCTCCGCCGTCGTGCCGATGGTGTGGGGACTCGTCGGGGGCGACCGGTTCGGGCTCGTGGGCTCCCTCGCGCTCGGACTCGCGCTCGTCGCCGTGGTGCTCGTCGGATTCGTCCCCGAGAAGGGCGCCGTGCGGCCGAGCGGTCGTGCGCTGCTCATGGCCGTGGGCGCCGGCGCGATGCTCGGCGTGTTCCTCATCCTGCTCGATCAGACGCCGAGGGACTCCGGCGTCGTGCCGCTGATCGCGAACCGCGCGGTGAACGGCGCGGTGATGTGGGCCGCGGTCGCCCTGCTGGTGCTGAGGTCCCGGCGCTGCGCCCGGGTGCGTCAGAGAGCCGCACGCGAGCGAGTGGATGCCCTCCTCCCGGGCGACGCGCAGGCCCGGGTGGAGGCGGCAGCCCGGGTGGATGCGCCCGCCCGGCTCGAACGCCTCGGCGTGGGCATCGCGATCGCCGGGGGCGCCATCGACGCCTCCGCGAACGTCCTCATCCTGCTCGGGTTGAGACTCGGGGAGCTGACCACGATCTCCGTCCTGGTCGGCCTCTATCCGGCCGGAACCATCCTGCTGGCGGCCGTCGTGCTGCGCGAGCGGGTAGCGCCCGTCCAATGGGTCGGGCTGGTGCTCGCGGTGGTGGCCGCGGCGACGCTCGCGATCAGCTGACCTCGCCCTCGGCCCGGCCCAGCCGGTACTGTGGGTCGCTGGAACAGACGGAGGCGATCCATGAGCACACCGCACGACCCGGCCGACGAACTCGAGAATCCCCGGGAGCACCTCGGCGATGTGAGTCAGGCCGTCCAGGACTTCTCCAGCGAGCAGGAGGGCTACCACAAGTCGCTCTCGTCGCGGCAGCTGCAGATGATCGCCATCGGCGGCGCGATCGGCACCGGTCTGTTCCTCGGCGCCGGCGGCCGTCTGCACGATGGCGGCCCGCTGCTGGTGATCGTCTACGCGGTGTGCGGCTTCTTCGCGTTCCTGGTGCTGCGGGCGCTCGGCGAGCTCGTGCTGCACCGGCCGTCGTCCGGCTCGTTCGTGTCGTACGCGCGGGAGTTCTACGGCGAGAAGATGGCCTACGTCGCCGGCTGGATGTACTTCCTCAACTGGGCGATGACGGCGATCGTCGACTCCACGGCGGTGGCCCTGTACGTGAAGTACTGGAGTCTGTTCTCCAGCGTCCCGCAGTGGCTGCTCGCCCTGATCGCGCTCGTCGTGGTGGTGAGCCTCAACCTCATCTCGGTGAGGGTGTTCGGCGAGATGGAGTTCTGGTTCGCCCTGATCAAGGTGGGGGCGCTGGTCGCGTTCCTGGTCGTCGGGATCGTCGTCCTGGCGGCCGGCTGGCCGACCGATGTCGGCCCGACCGGTATCGCGATGCTCTCGCAGAACGGCTGGCTGCTGCCCCACGGCGTCGCCACCATCGCGATGGCGGTCGTGCTCGTGCAGGGCGTCGTCTTCGCCTACGCCGGCGTCGAGCTGGTGGGCACCGCCGCCGGTGAGACCGCGAACCCCGAGAAGATCATGCCGCGGGCCATCAACAGCGTCGTGTTCCGCATCGCGGTGTTCTACTGCGGCTCGGTGCTGCTGCTCGCGCTGCTGCTCCCGGCGAGCGCCTACAGCGCCGATCAGAGCCCGTTCGTCACGTTCTTCAGCCATCTCGGCGGACCGGAGCTCAGCGCGGTCATCGGCTCGATCATGAACTTCGTCGTGCTCACTGCCGCTCTCTCCAGCCTGAATGCCGGGATGTATTCGACCGGTCGCATCCTGCACTCGATGGCGCAGACGGGAGCGTCGCCCCGATTCACCGCACGGATGAACTCGCGCGGGGTCCCGTACGGCGGCATCCTGCTCACCGCTGGGATCGGCGTGCTCGGCGTCTTCCTCAACCTGATCGTGCCGGAGCAGGCGTTCAACATCGTGCTGAACGTCGCATCCCTCGGCATCGTCACCAGCTGGGGGATGATCGTCCTCTGCCAGATGCAGCTGCGCCGCTGGGCGCTCCGCGGCGTCTACACGCGTCCCTCGTTCCGGCTGTTCGGCGCGCCGTTCACCGCCTGGCTGACCCTCGCGTTCCTCGTCGCGGTGCTCGTGCTGATGGCGTTCGACTACCCCACAGGGACGTGGACCGTCGCGTCGCTCGTCATCATCATCCCGCTGCTCGTGATCGGCTGGTACGCGCAACGTTCGCGCATCCTGGCCATCGCAGCGGAGCGCCAAGGGCACACGGGTGCGCACCCCGTCATCGCGGCACGCCGCCCCGGCCGCCCGGGCCGCCCCGGCGACCCCGGCCCCCGCTGACCCCACCCGCCCCGAGCCGGACGCGCCGGCGCCACCCGCCCCGGGCCGGACGGGCCGGCGCCACCCGCCGAGGCCCCTCGGCCGAGGTGCATTCACCGAGGCCAATTCACCGAAGTGCTCGTTGTTACACGCGACACGCCGGTCGCGGCTGCAACAACGAGCACCTCGACCCAGTCCCATCCACCGAGGCCAATTCACCGAAGCCGATTCACCGAAGTGCTCGTTGTTGCATCCGACACGCCGGTGGCGGGTGCAACAACGAGCACCTCGGCGGATTGGCGAGAGGCAGGACCGGGGAGACCCGGGGGATGCGGGAGACGCGGCGGACGCGTCAGGACGCGGGGGACGCGGGAGACCCGGCGGACGCGTCAGGACGCGGGGGACGCGGGAGACGCGGGCGGGGCCACCTGCGCGGCCCGCTCCAGCGCGGGCAGGGCGGCGCGGACCGCATCCACCTGATCCGGCGTGAGCTCGGCGAGCACCGCGGACACCGCCCGCGCGCGGTCCGACCGCGCCTCGTCCAGCAGCGCCTTCCCCGCCTCCGTCCCCGAGACGAAGAGGGAGCGTCCGTCCTCCGGGTCGGGAGCCCGCTCCACGAGACCGCGCGCCTCGAGGTCGGCGACGATCCGCGTGATGGTCGGAGCCGCCGCCACCTCGATGGCGGCGATCTCGCTGGGGCGGAGGGGTCCGCGGCGGACGATGGTGGACAGTGCGGACAGCTGGCCGTGGCTGAGGCCTCCGGTGGACGAGCGGATGCGGCGGTTCAGCCGCCCCACAGCCAGGGCCAGGCGGCCGGAGACATCGTCGACGACCTCGTTGTCGCCGCCTCCGGTCGCCGGCCGCTCGTCAGCTTCATGCGCGGTGGGCACCGACTTCCTCGCCTTCCTGGGCGGCCTGCCGCTGGGGTGCGACGGCCTCCTCATGAACATACTTCGCCCCGCCGAGGAACGACGCTACAGCGCCGATGACGCTCATCACGGCGGCGGCGATGAAGACGACCACGAGCCCGTCGTGGAACGGCCCGGAGATCAGCTGGGGGAAGAACTCCTTGCCCGTCAGCGTGGCTGCGTCCACGTGCGGCGAGGTCAGGATCCCGGTCGGTGCGAGGAGGCTCTGGATGGGGTTGTAGCCGAGGAAGGCGGCGAACAGACTGCCGACGGGCGGCGTGTTCCCGACCTGGGCCGCGATGTTCGCCGGAACCCCGTGGGACGTCAGCCCGTTGCTGAGCGCCGACGGCAGGGCCACCGAGAGCCCGGCGATCATCAGCGAGAAGAAGATGCCGATGGAGAGCGAGCTTCCGGCGTTGAGGGCCACACCGGCCATCCCGGATGCGGCACCGCGCTCGTTCGCCGGCACGCTGTTCATGATCGCGGTGCGGTTGGGCGAGGAGAACAGGCCGGACCCGATCCCGTTGAGTCCGGTCAGCAGGGCGAACTGCCAGTACTCGAAGTTCACCGGGATGAGCAGCAGGCCGACGAACGTCGCGCCGACGAGGAGCAGTCCGACCGTCGCGAACGAGCGCGATCCGAAGCGGTCCGAGAGCGCACCGGAAACGGGACCGGCCACCAGGAACCCGATCGTGATCGGGAGCATGTAGATGCCCGCCCAGAGCGGCGTCGACTCGTAGCTGTAGCCGTGCAGCGGCAGCCAGATCCCCTGCAGCCAGATGATCAGCATGAACTGCAGCCCGCCGCGCCCGATCGCCGCGAGGAATCCCGAGAAGATCCCGGAGGAGAAAGCACGGATGCGGAACAGCCTCATGTCGAACATCGGCGCCGGGACCCGCAGCTCGATGAACACGAACGCGACGAGCAGCAGGATGCCGCCGACGATCGCACCGAGGACCCACGGGTTGCCCCATCCCTGGCTGGAGCCGCCGTAGGGCTGGATGCCGTACGTGATACCGGTGAGGAGGGCGATCAGGCCGAGCGCGAAGCTCGCGTTGCCGAGCCCGTCGATTCGTCCCGGGTTCTTCTGCCCGACCTCGTGCAGCGACTTGAGGGACCAGATGGTGCCGACGATGCCGAACGGAACGGAGACGAAGAACACGGCCCGCCAGTCCACCTCGGCCAGCAGGCCGCCGAGGATGAGGCCGATGAAGCTGCCCGCGATGGCGGCCACCTGGTTGAGCCCGAGGGCGAAGCCGCGCTTGTTGGCCGGGAACGCGTCCGTCAGGATCGCGGTCGAGTTGGCGAACAGCATCGCGCCGCCGATGCCCTGCACGAACCGCCACACGATCAGCCACATCGCGCCCGGTCCGCCGGTGAGCGGGTCGAGGCACAGCGCGATGGCCGCGATCGTGAAGATCACGAACCCGAGGTTGTAGATCCGGACCCGTCCGAACTGGTCGCCCATCCGCCCGAACATGACGACGAGTACCGCGGTGACGAGCATGTAGCCCATCAGCATCCAGAGGAGGTACGACACGTTGCCCGGCTCGAGCGGGTTCAGCTTGACGCCGGTGAAGATCGCGGGCAGGGAGATGATGACGATCGACGAGTTGATCGTCGCCATGAGCATGCCGAGCGTGGTGTTGGACAGCGCCACCCACCGGTAGTGCGGGTGGTCTTTGGTGAAGATGCCGGTGCGGGCCACGGAAGTCCTTGTCAGTGCGCGTGAGAGTACGTGGAGATGCGGTCGTTTATATGCGTCAACTATATTACGCCCAACGGCCGCACGGTCCGATGGGCGGACGGCAAGAGACTCCTACGACTCCGCGCTGAGCGCGATGGTGCCGAGCCCGAGGGCGGCCAGGATCCCGGCCGACACCCGCTCCAGCCACGTGGTGACGGCCGGCCGCTTCAGCCAGGCCACCGCCCGGCCGGCGAGGAGCGCGACCGCCACGAGGTAGAGCGAGCCGACGACCGCGTCGATCGCCCCGAGCAGGAGGGTGCTGCCGATCGTGGAGCCGTCGTGGGGCACGAACTGCGGCGCGACGGCGAGGAAGAACAGGCCGACTTTCGGGTTGGTCATCGTGGACAGCGCCCCGGCGGCGAACCCTCCGTACAGCGACGTGCGGCGAGCGGTCGGCTCGACCCCGCCGGAGTGGTTCTTGCGGCTGGCGATGAACGCCATGACACCGAGGTACACGAGGTAGAGGCCGCCGACGATCTTCAGGATGCGGTAGAGCTCCGCGGACTGCTCCAGCAGCGCGGCCAGGCCCAGTGCGACCGCGAGCGCCCAGCCGAGCGAGCCGACCGCCGAACCGACCGATGCCGCGATCCCGGCGCTCGGCCTCGACAGGCTGAACCGCAGCACGAGGAACGTGTCCGGCCCCGGCGTGATCGCGAGGACGACGCACAGGCCGGCGAAGGCGAGGAGGCTTGCTGCGGTCATCCGACAAGTATGCAACGGCGACCGAAAACCTGTCGCGCCCGTCGCATACTGCCGGACCGGGGTTAGGCTGTGCGCAGGACCCACGGGAGACGTCGGCCCAGCCTGCAACCCGAGAGGCACGGCGATGATCGAGACGGACACCGAAACAGACCCGGGCGAAGAGCAGGTCTCCATCCCGGACCAGTTGCGCAGCCTCCTGGACGGCGAGCGCGGGATGAAGGAACTGGCCGCGACCAAACCGGTCTGGTACCCGGCCCTGGTGCGCCAGCTCGAGCTGGCCGTCGGCGACGACGAGATCATCTACCTGGGCGCGGCCACCGCGACGTCGGCCTCCGCCGTCACCCTGCGGGTCGGGATCTTCACCGCGAGCATGGTGGTCGCGGCGGAGGTCGTCGACGACGGATCGCCGGGCGCGCACGTCACGACCCGGGTGGAGGGCCGCGCCGCGCTGGAATGGTTCGAGCTGTCCGGCGGCCAGGGGGACGACGGATCCGACTCGCCGTGGCCCGGCGGCTTCCGGATCCGCGCGTACTACCGCTCGGGGCTCACAGTGACCGTGCCGGCGAATGTGGTGGACACGGAGGCGAAGCGCGTCTCGGTGCACGGAGTGCTCGACGGCATCCGGGCGGACCTCAAAGCCCGGATGTAGACCCCGGCCCTGGTACGCCAGCTCGAGCTGGGTGGTGGAGGACTCTGGAAATCGAACCAGACAGGTCGCCCCGATAGGCGAGTCCCCCGAACCTGAACAGTATAAGGAAGCTTCCGCCGAGGTGCTCGTTGTTGCCGTCACCCGCGGCGTGTCGGATGCAACGACGAGCACTTCGGCGTGCGCTCAGGGGGGCGGGGGCACGCTCCGATCCGGAACGGAACCGGAGCGCACTCCCCCGCAGGGCGACGCACGGCGCCGCCGGCGTCCCCGGTTAGAACGTACGGACTTCCCGGTTTGATCGCAAATGCAAGTGTTACGCAGCGCCGAACGCAGCAGTGACCACGCCCCACACCCGGGCGATGTCCTCGCTCAGCGTCTCGAAGGTGTTGCGCTCGGCCGCGATCGTGTAGGCGCCGAAGATGCCCTGAACGGCGACCATCGCCAGGTCGCGCACGTCCACGTCACTGCGGCGGCGATCCTCGGCTTCCTGCCTCAGCAGCCCGGCCACGAAGGCCGCCCAGCGCGCATACGGATCATCGTCGGCGGCCGGCGGAAGCACCGTCTGGGTGAGCTTCATGGCGGCGCGCGCCCGGATGTCGGCTCCCAGGACAGCCGCCACCCGCTGGGTCACTTCCTCCGCGGCCGCGAGCCCGCGCATCCCGGACGCCGTCACGTCGTGGACGATGGCCGGCCAATCGCCTTGGCTCTCCTCCACCAGCGCCGTCGCGATGTCGAGCTTCGAGCGGAAGTGGAAGTACACCGCGCCCTTCGTCGCACCGGTGCGCTCGACGATCCGGTCCAGGCGCGCGCCCTCGTACCCGTGCTGGTCGAACTCGGTCGCAGCGGCGTCGAGAATGGCGATCCGCGTGCGCTCGGCGCGTTCCTGTCTCGGCATGCGTCATCGCCTGTCTCGTGAAGGGAGGGGGTGACTCGACGATAGCGCGGCGACCCGCGCGGTCGGCGCAGCGACGGCCGGATTGCGGTCGGGAAACGAACACGCGCGGACGCACGGGAACGCCCGGAGAGCAGAACCGAAGGTCACGCGACGGGAAGCAGCTCCGCGATCAAGGCCCGGACGCGCTCCTTGATCTCGTCGCGGATGGGCCGCACCTCGTCGATCGGCCTGCCGGCGGGGTCGGTGAGCTCCCAATCCTCGTAGCGCTTGCCGGGGAAGACGGGGCAGGTGTCACCGCATCCCATCGTGATCACGACGTCCGACTCCTGCACGGCTTCCGTGGTGAGGAGCGCGGGGCTGCCCGCCGAGATGTCGATGCCGTCCTCGGCCATCGCTTGCACGGCGATGGGGTTCAGCGCGTTCCCCGGCTCCGATCCGGCCGAGCGCACCTCCACCCGATCCCCGGCGAGGGCCCGCAGGTAGCCGGCGGCCATCTGACTCCGGCCCGCGTTGTGGACGCAGACGAACAACACGCTGGGGCGAGGGGATGCGCTCATACGTACAGCTTCGCAGGTACGGGGCAGCCTCGCCTCACGTGCCGGGCAGCTCCCGCAGCTCGCTGGTCCGGTCGCCGGGATCGTCGCCGTGTTCGCCGCGGCCGGCGGTGTCGGAGGCCGGTGGTTGGATGGGCACGTGCTCCTCGATGCGCTCGTGACGACGGCCGAGACCGTCGCATCCACCCGCTCCCGGCTGGCGAAGGTGGATGCGCTCGCGGCGCTGCTCTCGCGCCTCGCGCCGGAGGAGGTGGCGCCGGCGGTGGGCTTCCTCGTCGGGAAGGCCCGGCAGGGCCGGGTCGGCGTCGGCTGGCGCGGGCTGAGCGGAGCGATGGGCGAGCCCGCGGCCGAGCCCGTCCTGACGGTGGACGACCTCGACGCGCTGCTCGACCGGCTGAGCGCGCTCTCCGGCACCGGCTCGGCCGGCGAGCGCAATCGCATCCTCCGCGACTTCACCGCGCGCGCGACGACCCGCGAGCAGGACTTCATCGCTCATGTGCTCCTCGGCGAGATGCGGACCGGCGCGCTGGAGGGGGTGCTGATGGATGCCATCGCCCGCGCCTCGGGACGAACGGGCGAGGCGGTCCGCCGTGCGGCGATGCTGTCCGGCGACCTCGGCGAGACGGCGCTGCTCGCGCTCACCGGCACGGCCGAGGAGCTGGATGCGGTCGGGCTGGTGGTGGGCCGGCCGGTCCTGCCGATGCTCGCCGCCTCGGCGCCGACGGCAGCAGAAGCGCTCGGCACGACCGGGACCGCGTCGGTGGAGTTCAAGCTCGACGGCGCGCGCATCCAGGTGCACCGGCACGGCGACGAGGTGCGCGTCTTCACGCGGAACCTCGCAGACATCACGCACCGGCTGCCGGAGGTCGTCGAGGTGGTGCGACGCCTTCCCGTGCGGGACGTGATCCTCGACGGCGAGACCCTCTCGCTCGATGAGGACGGCGCGCCGCGGCCGTTTCAGGAGACGATGTCGCGGTTCGGGTCGGAGCGGGCCTCCGTCACCTCGGTCGCAGGCTCCCTCGGCGCTGGGGTCGCGGCGCCGCTTCGCGCTGCTCTCGGCTCCGCGCTGCGCCCCTGGTTCTTCGACGTGCTCCACGTCGACGGGCGCGACCTGCTCGACGAACCGCTGTCGACCCGGCTCGCCGAACTGGAGCGGGTGGCCGGCGAGCACCGCATCCCCGGCGAGGTCACCTCCGACCCCGCGGTGGCGGAGCGCGTGGCGAGGGATGCCCTGGCCGCCGGACAGGAAGGCGTCGTCGTCAAGGCGATCGACTCGCGGTACGCCGCCGGCCGTCGCGGCTCCAGCTGGATCAAGGTGAAGCCCGTGCACACCTACGACCTCGTCGTCCTGGCCGTCGAGTGGGGGTCCGGCCGCCGCCACGGCTTGCTGTCGAACATCCATCTCGGCGCCCGCGACCCGGACGGGGAGTACGGAGAGCCCGGCGGCTTCGTCATGGTCGGGAAGACGTTCAAGGGGCTCACCGACAAGCTGCTCGCCTGGCAGACGGAGCACTACCAGGAGATCGAGGTGCGCCGGACGCCGGGCACCGTGTGGGTGGCTCCGACGACGGTCGTGGAGATCGCGATCGACGGTGTCCAGCGCTCCAGCCGCTACCCCGGTGGGATCGCGCTGCGGTTCGCCCGCGTCAAGCGGTACCGCGACGACAAGGACCCCGGCGAGGCGGACACGATCGGGACCCTGCGCGCCCTGCTGCGCGCCTGACGCCGCCGTTCCCGCCGGGAACCGAGGAGCGCATCCTGTCTCCTCGTCCCCGACGGGTTCACGCGATCAGTCGGTGCGTCCCCGGCGGCGGTAGCGGGTCACGAGAGCCGCGACGAGACCCAGGACCAGCAGTCCGAATGCGATCAGGAACGGCGGCAGCAGGTCGCTGCCCGTCGACGCCAGTCCCACCGGGGCGACCTCCGTCACCTTCGCCGTGGACGGATCCGAGACGATCGGATCGCCGCCGGCTGTCGTGCCGGTGGCCGTCGCCGTGTTGGTCAGCGTCCCGCCGGCCGCCAGGTCCGCCGCCACGACCGTGTACGTGGCCGTGCAGTCGATCGTCTGGCCGGGCGGAAGGATGCTCGGGCCCGGGCAGGCGACGGCCGAGAGGCTGCCGTGTCCGCTGAAGGCGCCCTCCGCGACCTTCGGGTTGCTGATGTCGACATTGCCCGCATTGGTGATCGCGAACAGGTAGTTCACGACCTGCCCCACCTGCGTGGCCTGCTGGATGCTCGCGGTCTTCACGAGGGCCAGTGCGGGATGCGGGCTGGTGACGACCGTGGCCGAGGACGCAGCGGAGGTGACCGTGTCGCCGCCCGGCGAGGTCCCACTGGCCGTTGCGGTGTTCGTGATCTTCCCGGAGTCGATGTCCGCCTGCGTCACCGTGTACGTGGCGGTGCAGGTGGTCGTGTCGGCCGGAAGGAGGACGACGGCCGGCGGGCAGGTGATCGCCGACAGCTGTCCGGTCCCGGAGAACGCCGACTCCGTCACGGTCGGGCCCGTGATGGTGACATTGCCCGTGTTGGTGATCGCGAACGAGTAGGTGAGCTGCTGGCCCACCTGGGCGGCCTGCGCGCTCGCGGTCTTCACGAGCGTCAGCTCGGGCGCCTGCGCCGCGTTCACGACGGCGTTCGACGGCGCGGAGGTCACCGGCGCACCGGTCGGCGGCGTGCCCGTCACCGTCGCCGTGTTCGTGATCGTCCCGGCGTCCATGTCGGCCTGGGTGACCGTGTAGGTGGCCGTGCAGGTCTCGAACTGGCCCGCGACGAGCGAGATCTCGGGGCAGTCGATCGCCGAAAGGGCGCCGGTTCCGGAGAACTGCGTCTCGGTCACCGTCGGGTTCGTCAACGTCACGTTGCCCGTGTTCGTCACGAAGAACGAGTACGTCACCTGCTCGCCTGCAGCGTTCACCGTAGCGGAATCGACCGACTTGACCAGAGAGATCCCGGGAGCGGGCGTCTGCGGAATGGTGACGGACGACGGTCCCGACGGGACGGAGACGTCCGACCCGGTGGGCGTGCCGTTCGCCACGGCTGTATTCGTCAGGCTGCCCGCATCCACATCCGCCTGGGTGAGCGTGTACGTGGCGGTGCAGACCTCCTGCTCGCCGAGAGCCAGCGTCGGGGATGGGCAGGTCGCCGGGGACATCGTGCCGGTGCCGCTGAACTGCGACTCGTCGACGCTGATCCCGTTCATCGGCACGTTGCCGGTGTTCGTCACCACGAAGTGGTAGGTGATCAGCTGGCCCGGCAGGTAGGCCGCGGCGTCCGACGGGTCCGCCGACTTCACGAGGCTGAGCGCGGGAGCAGGGGCGGCGGTCGGAGTGTCCGTCGTGGAGGGCAGGGACACGACCGGCGTGACCGCTCCCGGAGGCGTCCCCTCCGCGGTGGCGGAGTTGTGGACTGTGCCGGCGGTCACATCCGCCGCGGTGATCGTGTACACGCTGGTGGCCGTGCAGAGCTCGCTCGCGGCGGGGGCGAGTGTCGTCTGCGGGCAGGTGACGGCGCCGGCCATGGGGTCGTTCACGCCGACGCTGCTCAGGGTGAGGACGCCCGTGTTCGTGACGGTGAAGGTGTACTGGATGGTGTCCCCGGCATCGGTCAACCCGTCGCCGTTCACATCCACGGGTGGACTGGCGTGCTTGTCGATCGAGATGGCGGCGCAGGCCGCGGTCGGGACGAAGTCGAACCCGGCCTGGCCGGACGAGGTCCCGGCCGGGGCGTCGGTGACCCCATTGTCACCCGTGGTGACGGCGTTGGCCGTGTTCGTCACGGTGGTTCCCGGCTGCGGGCAGGTGTTCAGCACGGTCGTGCTGTAGCAGGTCTGGATCGGATCCCCGCTCCAGGAGAGCTGGACGTGCGAGGCGTTCACCGCTGCGGAGTCCGTCACGCCGGCCAGGTTGAGGACGGCCGTCAGGCTCGCCGTCGCACCGCTGGTCGGGATCGACGAGATGTCGATGCTCGGCGGAGTGCCCGCCGGGAAGGGGATGTTGTCGAAGCCCGCGACCGGGTTCCCGTTCGCATCCTGCACCGTGACGGTGGCGCTCTCGTACTCCGTGCCGGTCAGGCCGGGGAGGGAGACGGTCTGCCACGAGGAGACGTGACCGCTCTGCCCGTCGCAGTAGTACTGCTCGGGCGACAGGGTCACCTGCTGCGAGGCGGTCGTGCAGGGTCCGCCGGTGAGGGCGTTGAAGATCGTGATCTGTGCGCCATCGCCGTTGGACGCCATGCATCCGGGCAGGTTCTGCAGGGTGCGCACGGTGTACCCGCGGACGTTCGCCGGCGCGGTGGTGAACTGGGCGCAGGGCTGGACCTTGCCGCCCACGAGCGGAATCGAGAAGTCGTAGCAGGAGTCGACGTTTCCGTTGGCCGTGTAGTACTTCGTTCCCACGAGGACACCGGTGCCGAAGCCGTCGTTCGTCGCCGCGGAGAAGGCGTAGGCCGTCTGGCTCCACGGGTTCGGGAGCGGCGCGCCCGCCGGCGTGAAGCAGGCGGAGTCGAAGACGGCGCATCCGCCGAGGACGGTTCCGGTCGAGGACACCACCGGGAACACCTCGCTGCCGTGCGGGCTGGGAGCCCCGACGGCGATGGGGAAGCTGGGGCAGACCGCGTGCGCGGTCGTGTCGTAGCAGCTCAGGAACTCGGTCGTGTTGGAGGCATCCACGTAGGAGATGTAGACGTATTGACCGAACGTGTCGATCTCGGGGTTGCCGACCGTGCCCATCGGCTGCCCCGCGGTCACCGTCGTGGTGCCGCAGGAGGCGCCGGCAGGCGAGACGCACTGCAGGTTTCCGTTGAGGTCGACGTAGTAGTAGTTGCCGTCACCCGCAGCGATGCCGTCGCCGCTCAGCGAGTAGCCGGGGACCGTGGTCGAGCCCAGGGGAGTGAAGCCGCAGCTCGTCAGCGAGTTCAGATCGAGGCACTGCATCCCGAACGGGTTCGCCGGGACCGCGTTCTGCGAGGCCGGCCAGTACAGCCGTCCGCCGGAGATGAAGGAGCCGTTGACCAGGTCGGAGAAGTACGTGGTCGATGAACCGGTGCCGAGCGGCGTCCCGGGCGTCGGGTCCACATACGAGGACTGGGCCGGCCAGCCCGGGCAGATGGCGCCGGACAGAGTGGCGCAGAACACCACGGTGGGGCTGCTGTTGTGGTGGAAGACCGTGTACACGTTGCCCAGGTAGCCCTCGACGCTGTAGCCGTCGCCGCCGGGCGTGTTGAACGTGACGGCCGCCGCCGAGAAGTTCGACGAGGCCGAGCTCGTGATGCTGGCCGGAACCGTTCCCGTCGCGCCGACGCCGTTCACCGGGGCACCGGAGGGCGGGCTGCCTGCGGTCCAGGTCTGGCCTCCGTCGGTCGTGTACTGGGGCGACAGGCTCGGCGGCGTCTTCAGCGACCCGGGCACGTAACCCTGCAGGCCGGTGATGGCGTCGGTCTGGTCGACGGTCGCCGACGATCCGGTCGTGTTGGTGTAGTGCAGGACCCAGTTGAGGGTGTCCGACTGCTGCGTCGTCCCCGTCGTGCCGGCTGCCGAGTCCGTCGACGTGCCGGTTGCGGTGGAGGTGCCGGTCTTGGTGAAGGTCGCCGCGGCGCTCGTCCCTTCGGGACGCGCCGTCGCGGCTGTCCCCGATGGCGCCGCCTGCGCCGGCTGCGCCGGCTGCGCTGCCGCTGCCGGGAGCGCCGCCGTTCCGCCCGCGACGGCCAGCCCGCTCACCGCGAGGAGGATCGTGACGACCGAGGAGAGGGTGCGCGACGGTCGCCGCACGGGCACCCGCTCGTCGAACAGGCCTGATTTCGTGTGGCGCATGGTCCCCTCCAGAACGCTCCCGGCGCGAAACGCGCCGCACAGCTGCCGGCGCCGCGGTCGGGCGGAGCCGAGTACCCGGGTCGACAGAACATATGTATTCCTGTCGACCCCGGAGCACACGCTAGCGGAGGGATGCCACCCCGAGACCGTTTTTCACCCCAGGTTCACCCTGCACGGCCCGGTTCGGGGGAACGGTGCCTTCAGGACCCCACGGCGGCCTTCAGGATGTCGGCGACGCGCTTCTTCTCCGCCGCGTCCAGCTTCGTCAGGGCGAAGCCGACCGGCCACAGGTTGCCGTCGTCGAGGTTCGCCGCCTGCTGGAACTCGAGGGTCGCGTAGCGGATCTTGAACTTGGAACCCGGCTTGAAGGCGACCACCACCTTGCCGTCGGCGTCGGTGTAGGCGGGCATCCCGTACCAGGTCTTCGCGTTCAGGGAGGTGTTCTCGGCGACCAGCTGGTGGAACGCCTCGGCGAGCTCCCGGTCGGTCCCGGTCATCGCGGCGATCGCGGCATCGCACGCGGCCGCCGCATCCGCCCCTTCCTGCGCCGCCTTCTTCTCCGCGACCGCGGCCTTGATGGCTGCCTTCTCCTCTTTGCTGAATGTCGTCGTGGCCATGATGTCCTCTTCCTGGTCTCTGGGCTCTCGTTGAACTGCGACCAATCTACGATTCGCGCACCACGACCGCTTCTCCATTCCTGCTCACTCCGATCCCCCTCCGCTTCCCGCTCTCCGGGCCGCCGCTCAGCCACCCCGTCGCCGCTACGATGACCGCATGACGACCTCCTCCCCGGTCTGGGGCATCCTCGGAACGGGCGGCATCGCCGCCGCCATGACGCGCGACCTCCAGCTCGACGGGCACACCGTCGCCGCCGTCGGATCCCGCACACCGGAGTCGGCCGCACGCTTCGCCGCCGCCCACGGCCTCCCGCGCTCGCACGGGTCGTACGAGGAGCTGGCCGCCGACCCCGCCATCGACATCGTCTACGTCGCGACCCCGCATCCGCAGCACGCGCCGAACGCGCTGCTCGCGCTCGCCGCCGGCAAGCACGTCCTCGTGGAGAAGCCGTTCACCATGAACCAGCAGGAGGCGCAGCAGGTCGCCGACGCCGCACGCCTGGGCGGGCTGGTGGCCCTCGAGGCGATGTGGACGCGGTGGCTGCCGCACATGGACCGCCTCCACGAGATCATCGACGACGGAACGCTGGGCGAGCTCCGATCGGTGGTGGCGCACCACGGCCAGCGGACCAGCCCCGATCCCGCCGGCCGGATGCTCGACCCCGCACTCGGCGGCGGCGCCCTCCTCGACCTCGGCATCTATCCGGTGTCGTTCGCATGGGATGTGCTGGGCGCGCCGAGCGAGGTGCTCGCGTTGTCGACCCCGACGGCGACCGGCGTCGACCGGCAGACCTCCATCCTGCTCGGCTACGAATCGGGCGCCCAGGCGGCGCTCACCACGGTGCTCGATGCGGCCGGCGACAACAGCGCGACGGTGGTCGGGACGGATGCGCGGATCGAGCTCGACGCGACCTTCTTCGTGCCGACGGCGTTCCGCGTCGTCGACCACGGCGGGCGCGTGATCGAGACCTACGAATCGCAGATCACCGGCCGCGGGATGCAGTTCCAGGCGCGGGCGATCGAGCGGCTCATCGCGGCCGGCGGCGGAGAGGATGCCCGGCTGCCGCTGTCGCAGTCGGTCGCGATCATGGGGACGCTCGACACCATCCGGGAGCGCATCGGCCTCGTCTACGAATGACCCCGCCGCTCTTCCCCGGGCTGCGCGGCCGGAGTTAGAGTGCGGCGAGGGCCACCGGCCCTGCGGGAAGGAGTGTCGACGATGACGGACCTCACCGGAAGGCGGGCGCTGGTGACCGGCGGCGCGAGCGGGATCGGGCTCGCCTGCGCGGAGGCGTTCGCGGAAGCGGGCGCCCGCGTGACGATCGCGGACCTCAACGGAGACGCGGCGCGCGAGGTCGCGCAACGGCTGGGTGGGGAGGCGTGGGAGGTCGATCTCTCCCGGACCGGCGAGCTCGCCCAGGCGACCGTCGACACCGACATCCTGGTGAACAATGCGGGCATCCAGCACGTCCGGCCGATCCCGGAGTTCGAACCCGAGACGTTCGCCCTGATGCTGCGGATCATGGTGGAGGCCCCGTTCCTCCTCATCCGCGCCGCACTTCCCGGGATGTACGAGCGGGGCTTCGGCCGGATCGTGAACATCTCCAGCGTCCACGGGCTGAGGGCCTCCGAGTTCAAGTCGGCCTACGTCACGGCCAAGCACGCTCTGGAGGGCCTCTCGAAGACCACGGCTCTCGAGGGCGGACCGCACGGCGTCACCTCCAACTGCATCAACCCCGGCTACGTGCGGACGCCGCTGGTCGAGAAGCAGATCGCCGACCAGGCGCGGCTGCACGACATCCGCGAGGAGGAAGTCGTCGAGAAGGTGATGCTGACCGAGGCGGCGATCAAGCGGCTGGTCGAACCGGCCGAGGTCTCGAGCCTGGCGCTCTGGCTCGCCGGACGCGACTCGGCGATGGTGACCGGAGCCAGTTACACGATGGACGGCGGATGGAGCGCCCGGTGACGCCGTACGAACGGGTCGGCGTCCCGGTCGACGGAGGAGAGCTGGCGGTCGGCAGCTGGAGCCCGGAAGCCGGCGGGATGCCGCTGGTCGGCATCCACGGCATCACCTCCAGCCACCGCGCGTGGCGGCTCGTCGCGGAGAACCTGCCCGATACCCGCGTGATCGCGCCGGACCTGCGCGGCCGCGGGCGCAGCTCCGGGCTGCCTGCGCCGTACGGCCTGGTCCAGCACGCCGACGACCTCGCGAGGATGCTCGACGCGCTGGGGGTGGACCATGTCGCCCTCGCCGGGCACTCGATGGGCGGTTTCGTCGCGGTCCGGTTCGCGGCGCGGCATCCCGATCGGGTCCGGCGCCTGGTGCTGATCGACGGCGGCCTGCCGATCCCGGCTCCTGAGGGGGTCGCCCCGGAGGACGTTCCCGCGGTCCTCCTCGGGCCGGCGCTGGAGCGTCTGGGGATGCGGTTCGCGACGTTCGAGGAGTACCGGGCCTTCTGGCAGCGGCACCCGGCGCTCGGCCCGTGGTGGACCGGCAGCCTCGACGACTACATCGGCTACGACCTGGTGGGCGAGGCCCCGGAGCTGCGATCGAGCGCGGACCCCGAGGCGGTGTCCGTGAACGCACTGGAGCTCGACGGGTCGGGCGGGTACGCGGAGGCCCTGGCGGGATTGCAGCTGCCGGTCTCCTTCATCCGGGCACCCCGGGGACTGCTGGATGCCCAGCCGCTCTACGACCCGGCCGTGGTGGCCGAATGGCAGCAGCGGCTGCCGGGGATGCGGGTCCGCGAGGCGACCGACGTCAACCATTACACGATCCTCCTCACCGAGGCGGGGGTGCGTCAGGTGCTGCCGCTGCTGCATCCACCCGTCCCGCATCCACCTGTCCCGCATCCACCTGGCGGGCGGGCCCCCGTCCCGCATCCACCTGTCCCGCATCCACCCGGCGGGCGGGCCCCCGTCCCGCATCCACCGGTCCCGAAGGAGGCCCACGCATGAGTGGAACGCTGCTGCCCGGCATCGAGTCCCGCACCGTCCACACCGCGCGTTACACCGCCAACGTGCTGGAGCGCCCCGCGAGCGGCGAGGCCCTCCGCACGGTGCTCTTCGTACACGGCAACGTGTCGTCGTCGCTGTTCTGGCAGCCGCTCATGCTCTCGCTCCCCGACGGCGTGCGCGCCCTCGCCGTCGATCTCCGCGGCTTCGGCGACAGCGAGACGCTTCCGGTCGACGGGACGCGCGGAGTCCGGGACTTCTCCGACGATGTCGCGGCGGTCGCCGACGAGCTGCGGCTGGGCGCTGTGAACGTGGTGGGCTGGAGCCTCGGCGGAGGCGTCGCCATGAAGCTGCTTCTCGACCGGCCGGACCTGGTCGGCACGTTGACGCTCGTCTCCCCGGTCTCCCCGTACGGCTTCGGGGGAACGGCGGCCGACGGCAGCCTCCTCAACGCCGACGCATCCGGGACAGGAGGCGGCGGTGCGAACCCCGACTTCATCGCCCGTCTCGAGGCGGGCGACACGGGCGAGGACGCACCGACCTCACCGCGGGCCGTCTACCGCTCCTCCTATGTCGCTCCCGGTTTCGTCTCCGAGTTCGAGGACCTCTGGGTCGAATCCATGCTCTCCACCGCGACCGGACCGGACAACTACCCGGGCGACTCCGCCCCCTCGGCGAATTGGCCGGGCTTCGCTCCGGGCACCCGGGGCGTCCTCAACACGCTCGCGCCGACGTACTTCGACACCTCCGGAATCGTGGATGCGCCCGCCAAGCCGCCCATCCTCTGGATCCGCGGAGCCCAGGATGCGATCGTCGGCGATGCGTCCTTCTTCGATCTCAACCAGCTCGGAGCCGCCGGCATCATCCCCGGCTGGCCCGGCGAGGACGTCGCGCCGCCGCAGCCCATGCTCGCCCAGACCCGCGCCGTGCTGGCCCGCTATGCGGACGCCGGAGGCACCACCCGTGAGGTCGTCTTCGACGACTGCGGCCATTCCGCCCACATCGAGAAGCCGGACGAGTTCCGCACCGAACTGCTCGCCTGGATCAGCTGAGCGATGCCGTGTCGCCGAGCGCGCCGCGCTCGAGTCCCAGCATCCCTTCGACTGCGCGCGCCAGAGCGGGGCCGCGCTCGCCGCCCGCTCCCCAGCGGACCAGCGCCTGGGCGTTCAGTCCGTCGATCATGCCCAGCAGCTGCCAGGCCGCCTGCGCCGGGTCGTCGGGCCGGAAGTCGCCAGCCGCGACGCCGTCCTCGATCACCGAGAGGATGAGCGCCTGCCACGCGTCCATCTCGCCCCGGACGGCCGCGGCGAGCGCCTCATTCCGGCGCCCCAGCGCCCAGGCTTCGACCCAGACGAGGGTGACGTCCTCCCGCGTGCCGTCGAGCAGCGTGCGCAGGAGAGCGTCGAGCCGGGCGGTCGGCCCGTCGAACGGCGCCAGCAGGCCGCGCAGCTCATCCAGCTCGGCCGCGACCACGGCACGGAAGGCGGAGGCGACCAGCTCATCCATGGCCGGGTGGTAGTGCGCGACGAGTGCGGGCGCGACCCCCGCGCGGGCGGCGACGCCGCGGAGGGTGACCGCGGCGAGCCCGTCGGCGAGCGCCACGTCCCGCGCGGCAGCGGACAGTTCGGCGCGGCGCTCAGCGGGCGGGCGTCGGGCGGCTCTTGACATGGTCCGCCCAGTATAGGTAGCTTCGCTCACATATTGATCGTCTGATCAACAATTCGTCGCCCATCCGCGGAGGACACCGATGACCTGGCGCATGCCCGCTGAGACCGCACCGCACGAGCGCACCTGGATGGCCTTCCCGCGCGCCGGCATCACCCTCGGCGACGACGCCGCCTCGGCCGACGAGGCGTACGCCGCCTGGACGGCGGTGGCCCACGCCGTCTCCGAGTACGAGCCGGTCACGATGGTCGTCGACCCGAGCGAGCGCGAGCGCGCCCGCCGGATGCTCGGCGCCCACGTGGAGCAGGTGGAGGCGCCGCTGGACGAGTTCTGGATGCGCGACTTCGGCCCCACGTTCGTCGTCGACGACGAGCGGCCGGGCGCACTCGGCGCCGTCGACTGGACCTTCAACGGCTGGGGCGACCCGGACTGGGCCGAGTGGCACGAATCCGCCCGGATCGCCGCATTCGTGGCCGACCGGACCGGGGCCGGGCTCATCAGCTCCCTGCTCGTCAACGAGGGGGGCGGCATCCACGTCGACGGCGAAGGGACCGTGCTCCTCACCGAGACCGTGCAGCTGGACCCGCGCCGCAACCGGTACGCGGACAAGGCGCGCGTGGAGGCGGAGCTCGCCCGCACGATCGGCGCGACGCACGCCGTCTGGCTCCCGCGCGGACTTACCCGCGACTACGACGACTTCGGGACGAAGGGTCACGTCGACATCGTCGCGACCATCCCGTCTCCGGGACGCCTCCTGCTGCACGCCCAGCAGGATCCCGGGCATCCCGACTTCGCGGTGACGCGCGAGCTGCGGGCCCTGCTCGCCGGGACGACCGACGCGGCCGGGCGCTCCTGGGACATCGTCGACCTGCCCGCACCGGCGACCCTGAAGGACGAGGAGGGCTTCGTGGACTGGAGCTACGTCAACCACCTCGTGGTCAACGACGGCATCGTGGCGTGCGGCTTCGGAGAGGAGCGGGCGGACGCCGAGGCGACCGCGATCCTCGAAGCGGTGTACCCGGGGCGGACGGTGACCATGGTGGATTCGCGGCCGATCTTCGCGCGCGGGGGCGGCATCCACTGCATCACCCAGCAGCAGCCGGCCGTGGCCGCGGCGCCCGCGTCCGCCGCTGCGGCCCCCGCCTCCTCCGAGGAGGGCGGGCGATGACCGTCGACGTGGTGGAGGCGCCGATCTCGGAGTTGCGGCGCGCGCTCGAGGCCGGCGACACGACGAGCGAGGAGCTCGTCGCGGCATACCTCGCGCGGATCGACGCCTACGACGTCGCCGGCCCGCGCCTCCACTCCGTCGTCGTCCGGAACCCGGACGCGCTGGCCGATGCCCGGGAGTCGGATGCGCGGCGCGCGCGGGGCGAGACGCTCGGACCGCTCGACGGCATCCCGTACACGGCGAAGGACAGCTACCTCGCCCGGGGACTGACCGCGGCGGCCGGGTCGCCCGCGTTCGAGCACCTCGTCGCACAGCGGGACGCGTTCACCATCGAGCGTCTGCGGGCTGCCGGGGCCGTCCTGCTCGGGCTGACCAACATGCCCCCGATGGCGGCCGGCGGGATGCAGCGCGGCCTGTACGGTCGCGCGGAGTCCCCCTACAACGGCGACTACCTGACGGCCGCGTTCGCCTCCGGCTCCTCCAACGGCTCGGGCACGGCCACGGCGGCCAGCTTCGCGGCGTTCGGGCTCGGGGAGGAGACGTGGTCGTCGGGCCGCGCCCCCGCATCCAACAACGCCCTCTGCGCGTACACGCCCTCCCGCGGCATCATCTCGGTCCGCGGCAACTGGCCACTGGTGCCGACGATGGATGTGGTGGTGCCGCACACACGCACGATGGCGGACCTGCTCGAGGTGCTGGACGTCATCGTCGCCGACGACGCCGAGACGCGCGGCGACTTCTGGCGCTCCCAGCCGTGGGTGCCGCTCCCGAGCGCGTCGGATGTGCGGCCGGCGTCCTATCCCGCGCTGGCCGCCGGCCCGACTCTTGAGGGACGACGGTTCGGCGTTCCGCGCATGTACATCAACGCCGACCCGGAGGCCGGGACCGCGGGAAGCGCGCTGGCCGGACGGACCTGGATCGGCGGCCCGACCGGTCAGCGGATCGAGACGCGCGCGTCGGTGATCGCTCTCTGGGAGGCGGCCCGGCGGGACCTGGAGGCGGCAGGAGCGACGGTCGTCGAGGTCGACTTCCCCGCCGTGTCGAACTACGAGGGCGACCGCCCGGGCGCGCCGACGATCGCGACGCGTGGGCTGGTCAGCCCGGAGTTCCTGCACCGCGAGATCGTCGACCTGTCGGCGTGGGCGTGGGACGACTTCCTCGCCGCCAACGGCGACCCGGCCCTGAACACGCTGGCGGTGGTGGACGGCGCGCGCGTCTTCCCGCATCCTGAGGGTGCGCTGCCCGACCGGTACGACGGGTTCGAGGACGACATCGCGGGGTACCCGGACTGGGTGCGCTCGCATCCCGGAACGACGCTCGCCGGCATCCCGGAACTCGCCGAGGGGATCCGCGGGCTGGAGGATACGCGCCGGGTCGACCTGGAGGAGTGGATGGACGGGCTGGGCCTGGACGCGGTGATCTTCCCGGCGGTGGCGGACGTGGGCCCGGCGGACATGGACGTCGACCCCGCCTCGGCGGACCTCGGCTGGCGGAACGGCGTCTGGGTCGCCAACGGCAACCTGGTGCCGCGCCACCTCGGCATCCCGACCGTGACGGTGCCCATGGGGACCATGGACGACATCGGGATGCCCGTCGGCCTCACCTTCGCCGGCCGCGCCTACGACGACTCCGCGCTGCTGGCCCTGGCCGCCGCCTTCGAGGCGACCGGCCCCCGCCGCACCGAGCCCCCGCGCGCCCCTCGCCTCCCCTGACGCCCCACACCCCCACCGCCGAGTCCGCACAGATTGCACGCTCGCTCGGCGTGTCGCGTGCAGTCTTCGTGTACTCGACGGTGGGGGTGCGGCAGGGGGCGGGCGGGTCAGCCGGCTACGCCGACGGGAGCGCGCTCCGTTTCGGGGCGGCCGAGGCTGGCCAGCATCGCGTCGGCGAGGTCGGCGCGCGAGACGGTGAAGTGGCGCGGAACGCTGCCTCCGACGCGGGTGAGGTACTTCCCCTTCGCCGGGCCCGACGTGAGCATGGGCGGGCGGAACGCCGTCCAGAGGGCCGGGGACTCGGCGAGCGCGCGCTCCATCTCGCGCAGGTCGTCGTACACGGGACGCAGCAGCGTGCCGATCAGCGGCAACGCGATGCGCCGGCTGATGAAGCTGTCGTCGGCGGACGGCGGAGCGACCGGCGCCGCACTGATGACGACGAAGCGCTGAGGCGTATCGCCCATCCCGGCCAGGATGGCCCGGGCGGCCGGGGCCGCGACCGGGGCGTCCGCGCGCTTGCGCGGACCGATGGCGGAGAACACTGCATCGGCCCCGGCAACGGCCGAGCGCACCTCCGCCGTGTCGTCGAGGCTGGGAACGACCCGGGTGCGGGCGCGGGAGTCCACGTCGGCGGAGGGCCGGCGGACCACCGCGGTCACAGTGTGACCGCGGTCGAGGGCGAGGCGGGTGAGGAGCCGGCCGGTCTGGCCGTTCGCTCCGAAGATGGTGAGCTTCATATCGTCATTGTAAGTGATAGTCACAGTCGCGTGCAATCCCATCTTGGTACGATATCCGGATGAACTCGGAGTCGCCCGGCCTGGAATCCCGCGTCAGCTTCCTCGTGTCGCAGCTGGGATTGCAGAGCGCGCAGGCGTTCACCGCCGCGCTCGCGCCGCTGGGGCTGACGCCGAACCGGTACGGCATCCTCATGAACGTCGCCCGGCAGGAAGGGCGGACACAGCAGGAGCTCGCCACTGCGCTGGGCCTGCACCGCAACTCCATGGTGGGGCTCATCGACGACCTCGAGAAGAGCGGCCTGGTCGAGCGCCGCCGGCACCCGAAGGATCGACGCGCCTACGCCATCCACTTGACGCCGGCGGCCCGGGATGTGGTGGCCGCCGCGACCCGCCTCGCCGACGAGCAGGAGGAGGCCATGCTCCGGAACCTGGATGCGGACGACCGCGCCACCCTGCTGGCCATCCTCTCCCGGATGGTGGAGCGCGGCGGCTACCGGCCCGGGGTGCACCCGGGGCTCGCACGCGACCACGGAGCGCGCCGGTAAGCTGGATGCCGTGTCCAAGGTCTTGAGCAGTCTGCCCGTCGGTGAGCGAGTCGGCATCGCGTTCTCGGGAGGCCTCGACACCTCCTGCGCGGTCGCCTGGATGCGTGAGAAGGGTGCCATCCCCTGCACCTACACCGCGGACATCGGGCAGTACGACGAGCCGAACATCGACGAGGTCCCGGGGCGTGCCGTCGAGTACGGCGCCGACATCGCCCGTCTGGTCGATGCGAAGCGCGCCCTCGTCGAGGAGGGCCTGATCGCGCTGCAATGCGGCGCGTTCCACATCCGCTCGGCCGGCAAGACGTACTTCAATACGACGCCGCTCGGCCGCGCCGTGACCGGCATCATGCTGGTGCGCGCGATGATGGACGACGGCGTCGAGATCTGGGGCGACGGCTCCACGTACAAGGGCAACGACATCGAGCGGTTCTACCGCTACGGCCTGATCGCCAACCCGCGGCTGCGGATCTACAAGCCGTGGCTCGACTCCGCGTTCGTGGAGGAGCTTGGCGGCCGGACCGAGATGAGCGAGTGGCTGGTCGCGCGCGGCTTCCCGTACCGCGATCCGAGCGAGAAGGCGTACTCCACCGACGCCAACATCTGGGGCGCCACCCACGAGGCCAAGCGCCTGGAGGAGCTGGATGCCGGACTCGAGATCGTCGACCCGATCATGGGCGTCGCCGCCTGGCGCGACGACGTCGAGGTCACGCCCGAGACGGTCTCCGTCCGGTTCGAGGGCGGACGCCCGGTCGCCATCAACGGCGTCGAGTTCGACGACCCGGTGGCGCTGGTGCTCGAGGCCAACGCGATCGGCGGCCGGCACGGGCTGGGCGCCTCCGACCAGATCGAGAACCGCATCATCGAGGCGAAGAGCCGCGGCATCTACGAAGCCCCCGGCATGGCGCTCCTGCACATCGGCTACGAGCGCCTCCTGAACGCCATCCACAACGAGGACACGGTCGCCAATTATCACAACGAGGGCCGCCGTCTCGGACGCCTCATGTACGAGGGCCGCTGGCTCGACCCGCAGTCGCTGATGCTGCGCGAGTCGCTGCAGCGGTGGGTCGGCTCGGCGATCACGGGCGAGGTCACCGTGCGCCTGCGCCGTGGCGACGACTACACCATCCTCGATACGACGGGCCCGGCTCTCAGCTACCACCCGGAGAAGCTGTCGATGGAGCGCGTGGGCAACTCCGCGTTCGGCCCGGGCGACCGCATCGGTCAGCTGACGATGCGCAACCTCGACATCGCCGACTCCCGCTCCCGCCTGGAGCAGTACGCCGCGGCCGGCCTCATCGGCGGCCCGACCGGCGCCCTCGTCGGCGAGTTGGAGGAGGGGAGCGCACGCTCCATCCTCGAAGGCGTCGAGGCGGTCGACGAGGCGCTCTCCCGCGATATCGACCTCAGCTCCGAGGGCGCGGCCTTCGACTCCGGCACCGACTGACCCGATCGCCGCACCGAGATGACAGCCGGCGTTTCGGGTGACGGCACGGCCTCCGACCACGTCGTCGCGGTGCTCGTGCTCGACGGCGCAAAGCCGCTCGACGTCGGCATCCCGGCCCAGGTGTTCTCGCGCCGGCCGAGCATGCCCTACGACGTCCGCGTCTGCGGTGCGGCGCCGGGGCCGGTCACCGGCGGCGACGGGCTCTCGTATCACGTGGCGGAAGGGCTCGAGGCCCTGGAGCAGGCCGGCACCGTGTTCGTGCCCGGCTACCGCAACCCCGCCACGGCGGATCCGCCGGATTCCGTCGTCTCCGCCCTCCTGGCCGCGCACGACCGCGGCGCCCGGCTGGCCGCGATCTCGACCGGGGCCTTCGCGCTCGCCGCCACCGGGCTGCTCGACCGCAAGCGCGCCACGACGCACTGGCACTACACGCGCGCGCTCGCTCAGCGGCATCCACTGATCCGGGTGGACGAGAACGTACTGTTCGTGGACGAGGGCGACATCCTGACCTCCGCCGGCGCCGCCTCCGGAATCGACCTGTGCCTGCACCTGATCCGGCGCGACCACGGCGTCGCGCTTTCCAACCATGTCGCACGGCGGCTGGTCGCGGCCCCGTACCGCAGCGGCGGGCAGGCGCAGTACGTCCCCCGCAGCGTCCCGGAGCCGCTCGGCGACCTGTTCGCGGAGACGCGGGAGTGGGCGCTGGCGCACCTGGCCGAGCCGCTGACCCTGGTGGAGCTCGCACGGAACGCCAAAGTCTCCGCGCGCACGTTCTCGCGACGCTTCGTCGAGGACACCGGCTACACGCCCATGCAGTGGGTGCTCCGGGCGCGGGTCGACCTCGCCCGCGAGCTGCTCGAACGGACGGACCTCGGCGTCGAGCAGATCGCCGCCAGTGCCGGCCTCGGCACCTCGGCGAACCTGCGGCTGCACTTCCAGCGCATCCTCGGCACCTCGCCCACGGAGTACCGGCACACGTTCTCCGGCTGACGAGACCGGCGGCGCGCGGGCGTCGCGCGGGCGCCGCGCGGGCGTCACGCGTGGCGCGATGCTTGCGCTAGCTGTCGATGACGCCACTTTCGGCCGGGGCGCCGACACCGGACGATGGATGCGGCACACGAAAGGACCCCCATGACCCGCATCGCCATCAACGGATTCGGCCGGATCGGCCGCAACACCCTCCGCGCCCTCCTGGAGCGCGACTCCGAGCTCGAGGTCGTCGCCCTCAACGACCTGACGGCACCGGCCACGCTCGCCCACCTGCTGAAGTACGACAGCTCCCTCGGCCGTCTGGGCCGCAGCGTCGAGGTCGACGGCGACACCCTCGTCGTCGACGGCCGCCGCATCCGCGTGCTGGCCGAGCGCGAGCCCGCCGACCTGCCGTGGAAGGAGCTCGGCGTGGATGTCGTGCTCGAGTCGACGGGCCGCTTCACCTCGGCGGACGCCGCGCGCGCCCACCTCACCGCAGGCGCCAAGCGGGTGCTCGTCAGCGCCCCGGCCGACGGCGCGGACGTCACTCTCGCCTACGGCGTGAACACCGACGCCTTCGACCCCGCGACGCATGTCATCGTCTCGAACGCCTCCTGCACGACGAACGCGCTCGCGCCGCTGGCCGCGGTGCTGGACGACCTGGCCGGCATCGAGCACGGCTTCATGACGACGGTCCACGCCTACACGCAGGAGCAGAACCTCCAGGACGGCCCGCACCGCGACCTGCGCCGCGCGCGGGCCGCCGCCGTGAACATCGTCCCGACCACGACCGGCGCCGCGAAGGCGATCGGCCTGGTGCTCCCGCAGCTCGACGGCAAGCTCTCCGGCGACTCCATCCGCGTCCCCGTCCCGGTCGGCTCGATCGTGGAGCTGAACACGACCGTCGAGCGCGAGGTGACCCGCGACGAGGTGCTCGCCGCGTACCGGTCCGCCGCCGACGGCCCGCTGCGCGGCATCCTCGACTTCGCCGACGAGCCGCTGGTCTCCAGCGACATCACCGGCCAGCCGGCGTCCTCGATCTTCGACGCAGCCCTCACGCGAGTGGATGGGCGGCACGTCAAGGTCGTCGCCTGGTATGACAACGAGTGGGGTTTCTCCAATCGCGTGGTCGACACACTGGAGCTGCTCGCCCGGGGCTGAGTCCTACAGCTCCACCGGGCGCGGCACCTTCACCGTGAGCCCGCCGGCCTCGACCCAGGTCCGGAGTGCGGACGCGCGGCCGAACAGGTCGCCGTCCAGCTCCACCTCCTGGGGCCGGCTCAGCCGCATCACGAACCGGCTGCCCTTCAGGTAGTTCATCGCCCGCACCTCCTTGTCGGCGCCCATCAGGCGGCGGCCGACGGAGGTGCGGCGGAGCACGCCGTTCTCCCAGAAGATCTTGACCACGATCTGCAGCCAGCCGAGGAACCCCTCGGGCCGCAGCACGACGATGTCCAGCTCCCCGTCGTCCACCGCCGCTTCCGGCAGGAGCAGGATGTTGGCCGGCAGCGAACCGCAGTTGCCGATCAGGACGCTGTGCGCGCGTGCCGAATGCGTGCCTTTCTCGTCGAGCTGGTAGCGGACCCGCAGCTGGTTCTTGTCGCGGAGCACGGTGCCGATCGCTTTCACATAGGCGAGCCAGCCGTGACGCTCCTTCAGGTCTTCGTCGGTGGCGGCGATCATGCGGGCATCGATCCCCACGCCCGCCATCACCAGGTACGCGTGCCGCCGGGTGGGTCCGCTGCCGTCGCGCAGCTCCACGACGCCGACGTCGATGGCGCGGTCGTCGCCGTCGAGCGCCGACTCGAGGGCGTTCTCCACGTCGTCCAGAGTCAGGTCGAGGTTGCGCGCCAGCAGGTTGCCCGTGCCGGAGGGAAGCAGGGCCAGCGGGACCCCGGTCCCCTGCAGCGTCTCAGCCACGGTCCGCACGGTTCCGTCGCCTCCCGCAGCGATCACCACATCCACACCGCGGTCGAGTGCCTCCATCGCCTGTCCGGTGCCCGGGTCGTCCTCCGTCGTCTCCAGCCACAGCGTCTCCCCCCACCCGTAACGCTGCTCGGCGGCGGCCAGCGCCGTGCGGAGGGCGGGCGCATCCACCTTGACCGGGTTGACGACGATGGCGGCTGTCCGGGGTTCGGGATGCTGGGGCTCGGCTGGCACCTCACGACAGTACCGGCGGAGTACGGACCGCGGAAGCGGTCAGCCATGGCCTTTGCCGCCGCCGTTGTTCTTGCCGGGGCCCTTGCCGGGGCCGCCGCCGCCGGCCGGGCCCTGCTGCGCGGGGCCGTTCGCCGGATTCGTCTGGGTCCCCGACGTGCCCTGGCCCGGGGCGGGCGTCGTGGCGGGCGGTGCGACCGTGGCCGGCGGAGCCACCACGCTCGGCGTCGGCCTCGGAGTCGTCGGCACGGTCTCGGGCTTCTGGTCGGCGGGCGCCATGAGGCTGCCCAGGGCGAGCGCGGACGCGATCACGAGAAGGGAGCCCGCGACGGCGCCGGCCGTGAGGAAGCCGCGGCGGCGGCGTTGCGCGTGCGAGGCCGGCAGGACCCGGGTGGTCCCGGTAGCTCCGGCCGGCTCGGCATCCCCGGCATTCCCCGCCGACTGGAGTGCGGGAGCGGCCGCACCCGGCAGCACCTCCCCCGCACCCGGCTCCGGCATCCAGCCGTCGAGCTGCGGAGCGAGCTCCCGTGCCATCACCGCGACCTCCATCGCGGTGGGCCGCCGGGCGGGGTCGCGCGCGGTCATCGCTCCGAGGAGTCCGCGCCAGTCCTCCGGGAGGGACGAGGGGATGCGGGGGTCGTGATCCGCACGCGCCGCCACGGCCTCCAGCGGGGTGCCGGGATACTCGCGAACGCCCGTGAGCGCCTCCAGCACGACGAGGCCGAGCGCATAGATGTCGACCGACGGCCCGGGCTCACCGCCCAGGAACTGCTCGGGACTGAGGTAGCCGGCCGTGCCGATCACGGTGCCGATCGTGGTGATCCGGTCGGAACCCAGCAGATGCGCGATGCCGAAATCGGCGAGCTTCACGACCGGTCGGCCCCCCGGCACGCTCGGACCGGCGAGGAGGATGTTGCCCGGCTTGAGGTCGCGGTGCACCATCCCGGCGCCGTGGACGACGACGAGCGCCTCCGCGATCCCGACGGCGACCTCCACCGCCTCGTCCGCCGGAAGGGGGCCGCGCTCGAGGCGGGTGCGCAGGTCCTCGCCGTCCACCAGCTCCATCACCAGGAAGCTCGGCGTCTCGTCGCCGTCAGCGGCCAGGTGCGCGTCATGGAGCGCGACGAGGTGCGGGTGGCTCAATCGTGCGAGCGCAGTCGCCTCGCCGCGCCGCCGGGCATCCTCCACCGCCGTTCCGCGATCGAACAGCTTCACCGCGACCTCGCGGTCCAGCAGGAGGTCCGTCGCGCGGTACACGGACGCCATGCCGCCGTGCCCGAGCCGCCCCGTCAACTCGTACCGGTCCAGCAGCACTCGATCGTCCACCGCGCGAGCATACGCGCGCATCGCGTCTCCGTGAATCCACCGACAGTCAGGTCCACCCCCGTTGCGCACGCGCGCGAGGAGGGCATGACTGGGAAGGGTGAAGCACGAACCGGAGGTGCCTGAGCCGGACCCGGCGCCCCGGCCGGATACGGCCGTCCTCGAGGCGCTTCAGGTCTATCGTGCGGCCGAGGCGGCGATGCGCCGGCGCACCGGGGCCGCCATGGGCATCGGGGACAACGACCTCCTCGCGCTCCGCCTGATCCTGGACAACACGGCCGCCGGCCGGCCGACCTTCGCGAAGGACCTGAGCGCCTACCTCGGGATCTCCAGCGCGTCCACGACCCTGCTCGTCGACCGGCTGGTGCGCGGCGGATTCGTCGAGCGCCGGCCGAGCCGCGTCGACAAGCGCTCCGTCGAGCTCGTCCCCACCCGCGACTCCCTCGGGGACACCGGGCCGCTGCTGCAGGCCGCCCAGGAGCAGATCGCCGCGGCCACCGCAGAGCTCAGCCCGGACGAGGCCGAGACGGTCACGCGCTTTCTGGCGAAGATGCGCCAGACCGTCGACCGGATCGCCAGCGAGCGCGCGGTTAGGCCGAAACGAACCCGAAGTCAAGGGGATTCCTAGGCAATTGAAGCAGTTGTTACGTGGAGTCGTCAGAGAAAGGACACTTCTCCATGAACATCCTGCTCATCATCATCGCCATCATCGCGATCATCCTGCTGCTCACCGGGGGCTTCGTGCAGTCGTTGAACTTCCTCCTGTGGGTGGGGATCATCCTGCTCGTCCTGGCTGTGATCGTCTGGCTGGTGCGGCTGCTCACCGGGAGCCGACGGGTATAGGAGGCATCCCATGAGTCTCGGCGCCGGAATCTTCCTCGTCGTCGTCGGCGCGATCCTCGCGTTCGCCCTGAACGTCCAGGTGAGCTGGATCGACCTCCACCTCGTGGGGTACATCCTGATGGTCGCCGGCGTCATCGGCATCATCGTCGGGATCATCCTGATCACGCGGCGTCGCACCTCCATCGCCACGACGCGCACAGCGGTCGACCCTGCGACGGGCGACCGGGTGACGCGCCGGTCGGGCGAGTCGGACGACATCGTCTGACACCTCTCCCCTCCACGGACCCGGAAGACCCTGTGCCCCGGACGGCACAGGGTCTTCCGCATGTCCGGGTCCGGCCGGCGCTCGCGACCGCGCCGCTCACTCCATCGTGTCGAGGATGCCTACCAGGTCGTCGAAGGTCGTCAGCGGGTTCAAGATGGCGAAGCGCGAGTTCGGGCGGCCCGCATGCGAGCTCGGGGTAACGAACGCGCGCTGCTCCTCCAGCAGCCGCGCGGACCACACCGCGTAGTCCTCCTTCGCCCACCCCTCCCGCTCGAACACCACGACCGAGAGCTGCGGGCGCCGCACCAGGCGGAACCCGTCGCGCCGCTCGAGCTCGTCGGCGATCTGCGCGGCGAGCCGGATGGATGCGGTGATCGCGTCGCGATAGGCGGCCGCGCCGTGCGACGCCAGCGAGAACCAGAACGGCAGCCCCCGCGCACGGCGCGTCAGATGCGCCGCGTAGTCGGACGGGCTCCACTCGGTCGTGTCCGTGAGCGTGTCGAGGTACTCGGCATGCTGCGTGTGGGCACGGCGGCCGGCCTCCGGGTCACGGTAGATCAGGGCGCAGGCGTCGAACGGCGCGAACAGCCACTTGTGCGGATCGACGATGACCGAGTCGGCGTGCTCGACGCCGGCGAAGCGCCGGCGTGCGAGAGGCGACAGCATCCCGGCCAGCCCGTACGCGCCGTCGATGTGCAGCCAGAAGGAGAACTCGGACTTGAGTGCGGCGATCGAGGCGATATCGTCGACGATGCCGAAGTTGGTGGAGCCGCCGGTCGCGACGACCGCGAGGACCGCATCCCCGTACTCCTGCAGGGCCGGGCGCACGGCATCCCCGGTCAGCACGCCCGACTCGCCCGGGGAGACCGCCACCACATCCACATCCATCACCCGGGCAGCGGACGAGATCGAGGAGTGCGCCTCGGCGCTGCAGACGATCACCCAGCGCCCGCTGGGGTTTCCGTGCTCCGTCCGGGCGACATCGCGCGCGGCGACGAGGGCGGAGAGGTTGCCGAGCGTCCCGCCCTGCACGAACACCCCGCCCGCGGTGGGCGGCAGCCCGAACTCGGCGGCCAGCCAGGAGAGCACCTGGTTCTCGGCATAGACGGCGCCGGAGCCCTCCAGCCAGGACCCGCCGTACACAGCGCTGGCCGACACGACCAGGTCGAAGGCGGTGGCCGCCTTCGTCGGCGCGGTGGGGATGAACGACAGGTACCGCGGGTGGTCGGTCGTGATGCAGGCGGGTGCGAGGACGTGCTCGAACAGGGCGAGCGCCCGCTCCGCGCCCATTCCGGACTCTGAGACGGTCTGCCCGGCGAGGCGGCGGAGCTCGAACTCGGGCAGTGGCTTGTCCAGCGGCGTGTCCTCGCTGAGAATGCGGCGGCGCGAATAGTCGAGCACCAGGTCGACGAGTTCGCGGGTCTCCGGCGTCACGGCGTGCATCCGGTCGTGCGGCTGGGCTGGCGTGCTGGTCATGAATCCTCCGTCGGCCATGCTGTCACAAAGATCCCGCATCCGTTTCGCGCGCGACGCAACGATCCTGCGGTGTGGATGCGCAGAGCGCACGATTCTGATAGTCGGCGTGCCGTTCCTGATACCGTCGAGCGGTGAGCGACACGCCCCGAGCGGATATCCGCAGCGACGCTGCCCTCGTGTCCCGCCTGCTCGCCGAGCAGCATCCCGACCTCGCGGGCCGACTGCGGTTGGTCTCGGACGGCTGGGACAACCAGCTGTACCGCCTCGGCGAGGACCTCGCGGTGCGCATCCCGCGCCGGGAGGTGGCCGCCCACCTCATCGAGCACGAACAGCGGATGCTTCCCGCGATCGCCGCGCGGGTGCACGTCGCCGTCCCCGTCCCGCTCCGGGCCGGGGTGCCGTCCGCCGCGTTCCCCTGGCCGTGGAGCGTCGTCGAGTGGTTCGAGGGCGTCGACGGAGCCTCGGTGGACGGGGCGGGCCGTGCGGGCATCGCCGAGCCGCTGGCGGACTTCGTCGGAGAGCTCGCGGTTCCGGCGCCCGATGCTCCGCGCAACCCCGTCCGCGGGGTTCCGCTGGCATCCCGGCACGAGGTGGTCCGCGAGCGGCTCCGGTCGCTGTCCGGACGGATGGAGGTGGCCGGCCTCGAGCAGGCGTGGCGCGAGGCCCTCGACGCGCCACCCTGGGACGGCGCGCCGCTGCTCCTGCACGGCGACCTGCATCCCGGGAACCTGCTGCTCACTCCGGAGGGCGGGCTGGCGGCGGTGCTCGACTTCGGGGATGTGACCTCCGGCGACCCGGCGACCGACCTCGCGACCGCGTGGTTGACCTTCGAGGGGGATGCCCGCGAGCGCTTCCGCCGCGCGCTGCCTGCCCCGCCCGACGCTGCGACCTGGCGCCGGGCCCGCGGCTGGGCCGTCGTCACGGCCTCTGCCCTGGCGACCGCCTCGGACGACAACGCCCGCATGGCGTCGCTGGCCCGCCACGCCCTGACGCAGCTCGCGGGCTGACCCTCGACGCGGATCTGCCGCCTCCACAGGGCGCGAGATTCGTCACGAATGTGCACTCCCACGCCGCCGAAGCGACGATTCGTCACGAATGTGCACTCCCACGCCGCCGAAGCGACGATTCGTCACGAATGTGCACTCCCACGCCGCCGACGCGACGATTCGTCACGAATGTCGCTTCGGGCACGCAGGCGGGAACTACAGCTAGACCCCGCGTTCGTGCGTGGTGCCGGTCACCGGCTGGCCGAGCTCGTCGACGGCGATCAGACCGGTCGAGCTGGCGGCCGCCACGGCGAGCCGCTCGATCCAGTCCCGGTCCAGCGCCGGCGGCCGGGAACCGCTGAACCGGAAGCGGAGCGGGATGGAGGGATCGATCCACACCGTAGTGCGCCCGTCGCCGTTCTCGGGCGTCTCCCGCCAGCTCAGTGCGAAGGACTCCTTGCGCCGGAGCTTGGACACGATCACGACTTCCAGATGCGCGAGAACGCGATCCTCGAACGAGATCTGCGTGCTGCTGTCGTACATCATGTAGCCCATCGAGCACCTCCCGGCTTCACCGTACGCCTCGCGAGGATGTTTGCCGCAGGACTACGCCGCAGACGTGTCTCAGAGCTGCCCGGTCATCGCCGCCGGTAAGCGTCGGCGGCCGGACAGTCGAACGGGTCGCGGGCGCTCAGCCCGACCTCGTTGAGGTACCGGATGACGATCGCATACGACTTCACCAGGGTGGTCTCGGTGTACGGGATGCCGAGCCCGGCGCAGTGCGCCATGGTCAGCTGCCGGGCGCGTGCGAGGTGCGGCCGCGGCATGCTCGGGAAGAGGTGGTGCTCGATCTGGTGGTTGAGGCCGCCCATGAACATGTTCATCCGCCAGCCACCGGCGATGTTGCGGGAGGTGAGGACCTGCTTGTCGAGGAAGTTGACGCGCGAGCCCTCGGGCAGCTGCGGCATACCCTTGTGGTTCGGCGCGAACGAGGCGCCCATGTAGAGGCCGAAGACGGCGAGCTGCACGCCGAGGAACGCGAACGCGACGCCCACCGGCAGCAGCAGGAAGACAGCGCTGACGTAGATCGCGAACCGGACGAAGATGGCCGTGAGTTCCCTCGCGCGGCCGGGAATCGGCGTCTTGCCGAGAAGGGACCGCACGGACGTCACGTGGAGGTTGACGCCTTCCAGGAGCAGGAGCGGGAAGAACAGGTAGCCCTGGCGGCGGGTGAGCGCACGCTGGAATCCGGTCGCCCGTGCCGCGTCCGCCTCGGTGAACGAGATCGTGTCGCGGGCGATGTCCGGGTCTTTGCCGATCGTGTTCGGGTTGGCGTGATGACGGGTGTGCTTCGTCATCCACCACTGGTAGCTCATCCCGACGAGCCAGGTCGCGAGAAAACGGCCCGCCCGATCGTTGGCGGGGCCGGAGGCGAAGACCTGACGGTGCGATGCCTCATGCGCGAGGAAGGCGAACTGTGTGAAGATGACGCCGAGCGCTCCGGCGATCAGGAGGGTGAACCAGGAGTCGCCGAGCAGGACCAGACCGGCGACAGCGCCGGCCAGTGCCAGGGCGACGACGGCGAACGTCAGGATGTAGAAACCGCGCCGGCGTTCGAGGAGACCCTCGTCACGCACCTGAGCAAGCAGATCGCTGTAGCTGCTGGTGATCGGCGGGCGGGCGGACCGCGCCTTGGTGGTCCGGATCGGACCGAGAACGGCTGTGGTCACGGTAGGCCTCCGCTGTGTCAGACGACTTCCCAGCCGAGGTAGTAGGCAGATGCCCGAGATTCTCGAAGCATATGCGTCGTTCCTGGGCAGGAGCACGGAATCGTGTGCCGCCAGGAGGGAGGGATCGGTGCGGGGCCGGAAGCCGGTCCCGCACCGATGGGGATCAGGCCGGGCGGATGTCCGACGCCTGCAGGCCCTTCGGGCCGCGCGTCACCTCGTACTCGACCTTCTGGTTCTCCGTCAGGTTGCGGAAGCCGCCCTCTGACTGGATCTCGCTGTAGTGGGCGAACACGTCGGCGGTGCCGTCATCGGGCGCGATGAATCCGTAGCCCTTTTCCGTGTTGAACCATTTGACGGTGCCTGTAGCCATCGTTTTTCTTTCCTTCTTATTCGTATACGGGACCGCTCGAGCGGCCCCGTTCAGCCGCACCGATGGCGCGGACGTGTGTGGGCTGCGACGGCAGTTGCCGGTCGCGGCGGATTGCCGAGGAGGGGGTCGCGGTCGCCCTCGTCGGGGAGCTGAACGGCGGTAGCTGCCGTGCGGAGGGGGAGATATCGGTCCTTTCGCGGCGTCGCCGCGGATTCATTCGTTCCGATGCGCGACGGCGTCGTCCGATCGGAGTCCCGCCAGCCTACAGGAGATCGGCCGTCAACTCACCCCCCGTTCTGCAACGACCTCCGCCGGACCGCGCGAAAGCACGCATCCGCCGCCTGCGACATTCGTCACGAATGTGCACTCCCACCACGGCGAACGCGACATTCGTCACGAATGCGCACTCCCACCACGCCGAACGCGACATTCGTCACGAATGTGCACTCCCACCACGCCGAAAGCGACATTCGTCACGAATGTGCACTCCCACCACGCCGAACGCGACATTCGTCACGAATGTGCACTCCCACCACGCCGAACGCGACATTCGTCACGAATGTGCACTCCCACCACGCCGAAAGCGACATTCGTCACGAATGTGCACTCCCACCACGCCGAACGCGACATTCGTCACGAATGTCCACCCCCACTCCCACCGCGTCGAAGGCGACATTCGTCACGAATGCCGGGAGCAACCGCAGGGGAAGGGCTACCAGTCGTTGCCGACGCGGATGAGCTTCTTGTTGACGAACTCGTCCGCGCCGAAACGGCCCAGCTCCCGGCCCGAGCCGGAGCGCTTCACGCCGCCGAAGGGCAGCTCGGCGCCGTCGGCGAGCACCACGTTGACGAACACCATGCCGGCCTCGATCCGGTCGGCCACGCGCGAGGCCTGCTCCTTGTCGGTCGTGTAGAGGTACGACCCCAGGCCGAACGGGGTGTCGTTGGCGATGCGGACGGCGTCCTCCTCATCCTTTGCGCGGAACACCTGCGCGACGGGGCCGAAGAACTCCTCCTTCGAGGCCGGGTTGTCCGGCGTCACGTCGGTGAGCACCGTCGTCTCGAAGAACGCGCCGTTGCGGCCGCCTCCGCGGACCAGGGTCGCACCGTTCTCGACCGCGCGCTTCACCTGCTCGTCCAGGTTCTCGGCCGCCTTGAGCGACGACAGCGGGCCGAGCGCCGAGTCCTCGGAGGTCGGGTCGCTCGCCTCGACTTCCGCCAGCTTCGCCGTGAACTTCTCCAGGAACGGCTCGTACAGCTCGTCGATGACGACGAACCGCTTGGCGGCGTTGCAGGACTGGCCGCTGTTGTCCAGGCGCGCATCCACCGCGTTCTGCACGGCCGCATCCAGGTCGTCGGTGGAGAGCAGGATGAACGGGTCGGAGCCGCCCAGCTCGAGCACGACCTTCTTGAGGTTGCGTCCGGCGATCTCGGCGACCTTCGCGCCCGCGCGCTCCGAGCCGGTCAGCGAGACGCCCTGGACCCGCGGGTCGGCGATGACCCTCTCGATCTGCTCGTGGCTGGCGTAGATGTTGACGAAAGCGCCTTCCGGGAAGCCGGCGTCGAGGAAGATCTGCTGGATGGCCGCCGCCGACTCCGGGCACTGCTCCGCGTGCTTCAGCAGGATGGTGTTGCCGATCACCAGGTTCGGGCCGGCGAAGCGGGCCACCTGGTAGTACGGGAAGTTCCACGGCATGATGCCGAGCAGGACGCCGAGCGCCGAGCGGCGGATGATCGCGGAGCCGTCGCCGTCGAGCAGCCGGATGGGTTCGTCCTGCAGGAACTCGTCCGCGTGGTCCGCGTAGTACTCGTAGATGGCTCCGGCGAAGTCGGCCTCCGCCAGCGCCTGCTCGACCGGCTTGCCCATCTCGAGCACGATGATGTCGGCGAGCTGCCGGCGGCGCTCGGCGTGGAGCTCCCCGACGCGCCGGACGAGGGCTGCCCGCTCCTGCACGGTGGTGGATCGCGACCAGTTGCGGAAGGCGTCGTCCGCTGCGGCGATCGCCGCGTCCAGGCCGGCGTCGCTGATGGTGTCGAAGGTCTTGACCGTCTCGCCGGTGGCGGGGTTGGTCACGGCGTAGCTCATGGCGCTCCTCTTCTTCGCTGAAACGGGGCCTGCCTCGCGAACGGGGACTCGCCCACCATGACAATACGTCGTGCGAGGCCACTGTGGATCGCCACCTCGTCTACACGGATCGCCTCCCCTCGACACGGCGTACAGCCCGTCGGCTCCGCCTGGATCGAATCTGCGGGCCCTCGCAGCATCCTTGCCTTTACGCAAACGCAGCGTTGAATGGGCGGCACCCGCGGCGTTCACCGCGGCTGATTCGAGGAGGTGCTCGTGAAACTGGATGGAAAGGTCGCGATCGTCACCGGCGGCAACACCGGGATCGGGGCGGCCATCGTCCGATCCCTCGCCGCCGCCGGCGCCGCAGTCGTCATCGACTATGTCGCGCAGCCGGAGGACGCGGCCGATCTGGTGAAGGACATCGCCGCCGGGGGCGGCCGGGCCGTCGGAGTGGAGGCGGACGTGACGACCGTGGCCGGCATCGACAAGCTGATCGCAACGGCGGTCGACCGGTTCGGCCGGCTGGACGCCTTCGTCAACAATGCCGGCATCGAGAAGCGGCACAGCCTCCTGGAACTGGACGAGGAGACGTTCGAGAAGGTGATGGCCGTCAACGTCAAGAGCGCGGTCTTCGGCACCCAACGCGCGGCGAAGCGCTTCATCGACCAGGGCTCGGGTGGGGTGGTGGTGAACATCTCGTCGGTGCACGAGGACTGGCCGATGCCCGGCAACCTGACCTACTGCGTGTCGAAGGGCGGGATGCGGATGCTCACGCGCACCGCCGGGGTGGAACTCGGGCCGCAGGGCGTCCGGGTGGTGAGCGTGGCGCCGGGCGCCGTGAACACTCCGATCAACGAGCAGACCATGAAGGACGACTCCCTCCGGCAGAAGCTGGAGAACTCCATCCCGCTGCGTCACGTGGCCGAACCGGAGGAGATCGGGGACGTCGTCGCCTTCGTCGTCTCGGACGCCGGAAAGTACATGACGGCGACGACCGTGTTCGTGGACGGCGGCATCATGCACGGCAGCGTCGGTCTATGACGAGCAATCGGATCGAGGACTACGCCATCGTCGGCGACCTCCACACCGCGGCGATGGTGTCCGTGTACGGGTCCATCGACTGGTTGTGCCTGCCGCGGTTCGACTCGCCCGCCTGCTTCGCCGCCCTCCTCGGCAGCGAGGAGGCGGGCCGCTGGCAGCTGGCGCCCGCCGGGTCCGGCCGGTGCACCCGGCGCCGCTACCGCGACGAGACCCTGATCCTCGAGACGGAGTGGGAGACGGCCGGCGGGCAGGTGCGCATCATCGACTTCATGCCCGTCCGCGACCATGCCGCCGACCTGGTGCGCATCGTCGAAGGCGTCTCGGGCGTCGTCGAGATGGAGATGGAGTTGATCTTCCGGTTCGACTACGGGCACGTCACCCCGTGGGTGACGAGCACGGAGGGCGGCATCCACGCGGTGGCCGGTCCGGACGCGGTGCTCGTCACCACGGACGTCCCCCTGGCCGGCCGCGCCGAGAGAACGGTGGCCGAGTTCACCGTCGAGGCGGGGGACCGGGTGTCCTTCGTCCTCACCTGGTTCCCCAGCCACGAGCCACGGCCGACCCCGGCGGATCCCGAGCAGGCTCTGGCCGCCACCGAGTTGTTCTGGACCCGGTGGAGCGCCCAGAGCAAGGCGTACGGCCCGCACACGGACGCCATCCAGCGCTCGCTCATCACCCTGAAGGCGCTCACCTACGCGCCGACCGGCGGCATCGTCGCGGCGCCGACAACCTCCCTCCCGGAGCAACTGGGAGGCCCGCGCAACTGGGACTACCGCTACTGCTGGCTGCGCGACGCCACCCTGGCCCTGCAGTCGCTGCTCACCGCGGGATACACCGAGGAGGCGGTGGCCTGGCGCGACTGGCTGCTCCGGGCGGTCGCCGGGGACCCGGCGGATCTGCGCATCATGTACGGCCTGGATGGGCGCCGTCGGCTGCCCGAGGAATCCCTCGAGTGGCTCGGCGGCTATGACGACTCCCGGCCCGTCCGGCTCGGGAACGCGGCCTCCGATCAACTGCAGCTCGACGTGTGGGGCGAGGTGCTGGACGGCCTGTCCCTGACCCGCGCGACCATCGGCGCCGGCGACGACGCATGGAACGTGCAGCGTGCGCTGGTCGAGCACCTCGCGACGATCTGGCGCGAGCCGGACAACGGTCTCTGGGAGATGCGCGGGCCCCGCCGGCACTTCACCCACTCCAAGGTGATGTCGTGGGTCGCGGTCGACCGCATGATCCAGGGGGCGAAGCAGTTCGGCCTCGCCGGTCCCGTCCGGCGCTGGGAGCGGCTGCGCGCCGAGATCCGCCGCGACATCCTGGCCAACGGCTACGACGCCAAACGGAACACCTTCGTGCAGTCCTACGGCTCGACCGACCTGGATGCGGCCCTCCTGCTCATCCCCCGGGTCGGCTTCCTGCCCCCGGACGACCCGCGCATCGTCGGGACCATCGATGCGATCCAGAAGGACCTCACCGACGACGGGCTGGTGCTCCGCTACCGGCCGCAACGCAGCGACGACGGCCTTCCCGGCGAGGAGGGCGTGTTCATCGCCTGCTCCTTCTGGATGGTCGACGCCCTGATCGGAGCCGGCCGCCGGGAGGAGGCCGAGACGCTGTTCGGACGCCTGCTGAGCCTCCGCAACGATCTCGGGCTCCTGAGCGAGGAGTGGGACCCGCACGCCTCGCGCCAGCTCGGCAACATGCCGCAGGCGTACAGCCACTTCGCCCTGGTCCGAGCCGCCTTCCACCTGCTTTCGGGCGGAGTGGCGACGACGCAGGACCGCATCCCCATCGCGAGCGAGAAGGACTGAGCAGATGCCAGAACCGAACATCCTCATCCTCGGCGCCGGGTTCTCGGGCTTCACTCTCGCCCGCGCCCTCCGCCGGGATGCCGCCGCCCATCGCCTCCGGCTGACCGTGGTGGAGCCGGAGCCCTACCTGACGTACAAACCGCTGTTGCCGGAGGTCGCCGGAGGCGAGACCCTGGCGCGGGACTCGGTGGTGCCGCTCCGGCGCCCGCTGAAGCATGCGGAGGTGGTGGCCGGCTCGCTGGAGTCCGTCGACACGGCGGCGAAGGTCGCCGTCGTCCGGACCCTGGACGGGACACAGCGCCCGCTGCAGTTCGACCACGTGGTGTTCGCGCTCGGCGCCGTCACCCGGACGCTTCCCATCCCGGGCCTCGCAGAGACCGCGATCGGGTTCTCCAGCGTCGAGGAGGCGTCCTACCTGCGCGACCACGTGCTGGACCGCATCCGCTTCGCGGCGGCGACCGCCGATCGGGCCGAGCGCAGACGCGCCCTGACCTTCGTCTTCGTCGGGGGCGGGTACACGGGCGTCGAGGCGATCGCCGAGCTGCAGCGGACCGCCGCCGCGGAGTTCGAGCGCTACCGCGAGCTCGACGGGGAGCGGATGGCGTGGCTGCTCGTCGAGGCCGCCGGCCGGATCGCCGCGGAGCTCACCCCGGAGCTGTCCGCCTGGACCCTCCGGCTGCTGCGCCGCCGCGGCATCCAGGTCCTGCTCCACACGGAGATGAAGAGCTGCGAGGACGGCCACGTGGTCCTCAGCACCGGGGAGACCTATCCCGCCGACACGCTGGTCTGGGTGGCGGGCGTCACGCCGAACCCGGTGCTCGCGCGGGCGGACGTCCCACTCGGCCCGAAGGGCCACGTGCAGTGCAACGCGAGCCTGCAGGCGGTCCGGGACGACGGCACGCCGCTCGACGGGGTGTGGGCGCTCGGCGACGATGCGCAGGTGCCGGATCTGACCGCGCAGAAGCAGCCGGCCTACTATCCGCCCAACGCGCAGAACGCGATCCGGGAGGGGCGGGTGCTGGCCGGGAACCTCCGCCGCGCGCTCGATGGCAGCCCGCCTGCGGAGTACCGCCACAAGACCCTCGGGACGCTCGCGAGCTACGGCGGGATGCGCGGCGCCGCCGTGGTCCGCGGCATCCCGCTGCGCGGTCTCGCGGCGTGGACGGTCGACAAGCTGTACCACGCGATCGCCCTGCCGAGCACGGCGCGACGGTTCCGGCTCGTGCTCGGCTGGATCGGCAACGGCCTCACGGCGCCGGACACGGCGCCCGTCGGCACGGTTCTGGACCCGCGCGGGCGGTTCCGGGAGGCGGCCGAGGCGCAGTCCCGCGAGTGACGGCCGGGCGACCGGTCCGGCCGGGCGGATGATAGCCCGCTGGGAAAGCCACTGCGAGGGGTTCACCCGCCCCGGCGATGGTGCAACGCTTGCGAAGACGCAACCATATGGATGATCGAGGAGGTCGCGTGGGCCGGCGCAGAGCACGAGGACGGGCACGAGCACGGGTGCGTCGGGAGGCCGCACAGACGGTCCACGGGATCGACCGGCTGGTCCGCAACGTCGAGACCGGCCGGTTCGAGCGCTCCCTCTCCGGACTGACCGCGGTGAGCTCCCTCGTCACCGCGGGCGAGATCTACTTCGAGCACGACAAGGCCAGCTTCGGCGACCCCTGGATGTGGGCGCCCATCGTGCTCGGGCCGGTCGGGGCGGCGGCCGGCATCGCGGGCGTCTTCAGCCGCCGGGCCGCGAAGACCCTCCTCCCGATCGCCGCAGCCACGATCGTCGCCAACGGCATCCAGGGCACGTGGCTTCACGCCAGGGGAATCGGACAGAAGCCCGGCGGGTGGCGCAACCTCCCCTACAACCTCGAGATGGGACCGCCGCTGCTCGCGCCGCTCCTGGTCACGATGGTGGGCGGGATGGGTCTGCTCGCCGCGATCCTGAGGCGCGAGAAGTGACCCCGCCCCGGACGACTCCGCGGACACCGCCCGCCCAGGGGCGCGGCGACGTGCCCGACCGCTTCCCCGGCTTCCGCGTGCTCGACCAGGCGGACACCTGGGACGACGCCACGACCTCCGTGGTCTTCGCCCGGATCGGCCGTCCCGCCGACATCCGCTTCTTCGACCTCCACGAGCAGGCGACCGTCACCGCACTGTTCGACGAGGTGCTCGACCAGCAGGGCGAGGACCGTGTCCCCGTCACGGCGATGGTGGATGCGCGACTCGCCGAGAGCGAGGGCGACGGCTGGCACTACGACAGCATGCCCGCCGACGGCGACGCGTGGCACGGGACGCTCGCGGCGCTGGACGAGGACGCGCAGGCGGCCTACGGCCGGTCCTTCGCCGACTGCGACCGGGACAGCAGGCACGCTCTGATGAACGCCGTCCGGAACGGCGACGGCGACTGGCATGGCTACCATCGCGCGCAGGTGTGGAGCCTGTGGACGCGCTACGCGTGCACCGCCTTCTACAGCCACCCGGACGCGTGGGACGAGATCGGCTTCGACGGACCGGCCTACCCGCGCGGGTACAAGAATCTGGGCGTCGGGAAGCGGGAGCCGTTCGAGGTCGCGGACGCGCATCCCGAGGCCGTGCCGTCGACGCGGCCCGCTGCGGCGGGCCCGGAACGCCCGGGCGCGCCGGGTCCCGGCCCCGGACCGGAGGCCGGCTCGTGAGCGCGGTCCGCGAGAGGAACGCCTCCGCCTGGCTGCTCACCCCCGATGGATCGCGGACCCGCCCGGACCTGATCGACGGGATGCGGCGCTTCGCCGACACCGACGAGGTCGACATCGCGATCGTCGGCTGCGGCGCCGGCGGCTCCGTCCTGCTGCAGCGCCTGGCGCGCGCGGGCTGGAGCGCTGTCGCCTTCGACGCCGGGCCGTTCTGGGATCCCGAACGCGACTGGGTCAGCGACGAGGCCGGATCGCACCACCTGTACTGGACCGAGCCCCGGCAGATCGGCGGCCACGACCCGGTCCCCCTCGGCTCCAACAACTCGGGCCGCGGCGTCGGCGGCTCCATGGTGCACTACGCGGGCTACGTGCCGCGCTTCCATCCGAGCGACTTCCGCACCCGGACGAACGACGGTGTCGGCGCCGACTGGCCTTTTCGCTACGACGCGCTCGCCCCCTTCTACGCGGACATCGAGAACGAGCTCCCGGTCGCCGGCGAGGACTGGCCCTGGGGCGATCCCCACCGCTACCCGCACAGTCCGCATCCCGTCTCCGGCAACGGCGAGATCTTCCAGCGCGGCGCGGAGGCGGCCGGCATCGTGGCGAAGGTCGGTCCGGTCGCGATCACGAACGGCCGGTTCGGGCACCGCCCGCACTGCATCTACCGCGGGTTCTGCCTGCAGGGCTGCAAGGTGAACGCGAAGGCGTCTCCGCTGATCACGCACCTCCCGGATGCGCTCGAGCACGGAGCCGAGATCCGCGCCGACAGCATGGTCGCATCCATCGAGTTCGACGAGAGGACCGGCCGGGCGACCGGCGTTCACTACTTCCGCGACGGCATCCCCCGGTTTCAGCGGGCGCGGATGGTCGCGGTGGCCGGGTACTCGATCGAGACCCCGCGGCTGCTGCTCAACTCGACGTCGCGCCGCTTCCCCGACGGGCTGTGCAACGACTTCGACCAGGTCGGGCGCTACCTCATGGTGCAGGGCGCACCGCAGACGGCGGGCCGCTTCCCGCAGGAGATCCGGATGTGGAAGGGCCCGCCGCCCGAGGTCAGCACCGAGGAGTTCTACGAGACGGACCCGACCAAGCCCTACAAGCGCGGATACTCCATCCAGACCGTGTCGCCGCTGCCGATCACCTGGGCCGAGCACGTCATGGCGCAGGGCCACTGGGGCGCCGACCTCCGCCGATACATGTCCGACTACGTCCACTGGGCCTGCCTCGGCGCGCTGTGCGAGTTCCTGCCGCAGCCGGACAACCGCGTGACCCTGGCGGACGAGACGGACCGCTACGGACTGCCGGTCGCCCACTTCACGTACTCGCAGTGCGACAACGACCGCGCGCTCGCGGCGGCGGCGCAGTCCACGATGGAGCGCATCCTGGAGGCCGCGGGCGCGCAGGAGACCATGACCGTGCAGCGCTACGCGCACCTCGTGGGCGGCGCGCGGATGGGCGACGACGAGAAGCAGGCCGTCGTCGACCGCGACTGCCGGAGCTTCGCGGTCCCGAACCTGCTGATCACGGACGGCAGCGTCCTGCCGACCCAGGGCAGCGCGAACCCGGCCCTCACGATCATGGCGGTGGCTGCGCGCGCCGCCGACCGGCTGCTGAAACACCCGGGGCGTTGACCCGGCGCGAGCCGGGGGTTGGATGGCCGGTGAACACGCGAAACGAACACACGAAGCGACGAGGAGAGACACATGACGACGGTGAGTGAATTCGTGATCGGCCGCATCCGCGAGTGGGGTGTCCGGCGGGTGTTCGGCTTCCCGGGCGACGGCATCGGGGAGTTCGACGGCGCGCTGGGGAAGGCCGAGCGGGAGGGCGACGGCCTGGAGTACATCCGGCCGACGCACGAGGAGATCGCGGCCCTGATGGCGACCGCGCACGCCAAGTTCACGGGCGAGGTGGGCGTCTGCATCGCGACGTCGAGTCCCGGTGGATTCCACCTCCTCAACGGGCTGTACGACGCGAAGATGGACAACCAGCCGGTCGTCGCGATCGTCGGCCAGCAGGGCCTGGATGCGTTCGGCACCTCCAATCAGCAGGAGAGCCACCTCGAGCGCACGTTCTCGGACGTCGCGGCCTACGTCCAGACGATCGTGTCGCCCGCGCAGGCCCAGGCGGTGGTGGATGCGGCGTTCCGCATCGCGATCACGCGGCTGCAACCGTGCGTGATCATCTTCCCGCACGACATCCAGGGCGAGGAGATGGTCGAGCCGGGGAAGAAGATGTGGGTCTCGCGCTCCAGTGCCGTCGCGCCGTCCACCGCCCTCGCCGCACCCCGGGACCAGGTGCAGGCCGCTGCGGACATCATCAACGCCGGCGAGCGCGTCACCTTCCTGGTCGGCCACGGGGCGAACGGTGCGACCGAGGAGGTGCTGCAGGCGGCCCGGCTCGCGGGCGCCGGCGTCATCACGACGTTGCGCGGGAAGCAGGTGGTCCCCTCCGACGTGCCGTTCCACACCCAGCAGCTGGGGCTGCTCGGCTCGCGCCCGAGCTACGAGCAGATGAAGGACTGCGACACGCTCGTGCTCCTCGGTACGAACTACCCGTACGGGCAGTTCCTGCCCGCCACCGGGCAGGCGCGCGGCATCCAGATCGACCTGCGGCCCGAGCAGCTGGGCGTCCGCTACCCGACCGAGCTGAGCATCTGGGCCGATGTGAAGACCGCGCTGGCCGAGCTCATCCCCCTCCTCCGGCAGAAGGAGGACCTCTCCTGGCAGGAGAAGGCGGCGGCGGAGATGCGGGACTGGGAGGACGAGCTCGCCGCCCAGGCCGAGCAGGCCTACGACGACGGAGTCAACCCGCGGCGCGTGTACTACGAGCTGAACAAACGCCTCCCGGCCGGTGCCATCGTCACCGCCGACGCGGGGACCACCGCCGACTGGTACGGCCAGCACATCCGGCTCCGCGACGGGATGCGCGGCGACCTCTCCGGCCGGCTCGCCACGATGCTCGCGGCCATGCCGTACGCCGAGGCGGCGAAGTTCGCGTACCCGGACCGCACCGTCGTCTGCACCATCGGCGACGGCGCCTTCCAGATGCTCGGGATGAACGAGCTGATCACGATCAAGAAGTACCTGAGCCGGTGGAGCGATCCGAGCTTCATCGTCCTCGTGCTGCACAACGACGACCTCACCCAGGTGTCGTGGGAGATGAGGACCGAGGACGCCAATCCGGTCTGGTCCACCTCGCAGGAGGTCGAGTCCGTCGACTATGCCGGCTGGGCGCGTCTGCTCGGCTTCAACGGCATCACCGTCGAGAGCGACGACGACATCGAGGCCGCCTGGGATGCCGCCTTCGCTCACCGGGGAGTCACCCTGATCGACGCGCACACCAGCAAGAACGTGCCGCCGCTGCCGCCGCACATCACCGCCGAGTTCGCCAAGAACACAGCGTTCGCGCTGCTGAAGGGCGACCCGGACGGCTTCGAAGTCATCAAGGACTCGGCCGCATCCCTGGTCACCGAAGGCGTCGAGCGGGTCAAGAACGCCTTCCACCGGGATCGCGGTGACGATGACGAGTGACGGCGGGACGCGCATCCACTCGATCGCCGCGGGCGCGTACCGGGTGCCCACGGCGACCGGTGGGACGGAGCGGCCGGAGAGCGACGGGACGATCACCTGGAGCAGCACCGGCGTCCTCGTGGTCCGGCTGAGCGCGGGCGGGGAGACCGGCCTCGGCTACGCGTACACGTCTCCCGCGGCGCTCGGGATCGTCCGGGACGTGCTGTCCCGGGTCGTCCTCGGAGCGGATCCCCGCGACACGGCGAGGACGTTCTGGGCGATGGCACGGTCGGTGCGCAACGCCGGGTGGCCGGGGCTGGGTGCCAGCGCCGTCGCCGCAGTGGATGTGGCGGCGCACGACCTCGCCGCTCGCCTCGCCGGCGTGTCCCTCACGCAGTACCTCGGCGGGGCGCACGACACCGTCGAGGCATACGGGAGCGGCGGGTTCACCGACTACACGGATGCCGAGCTGACCGATCAGCTGGGCTCGTGGGCCGCGGACGGCATCCGGGCCGTGAAGATGAAGGTGGGGACGCATCCCTCGGACGACCTACGGCGGGTCAGGGTGGCGCGGGAGGCGATCGGCGCCGGAGTCGAGCTGTTCGTGGATGCGAACGGGGCCTACGAACGGAAGCAGGCTCTCGCGCTGGCCGAGCGGTTCGTCGAACAGGGCGTCACCTGGTTCGAGGAGCCCGTCTCCAGTGACGACCGCGATGGGCTGCGCCTGCTGCGCGACCGGATGCCCGCGCCGATCCGCGTGGCCGCCGGCGAGTACGGGTACGTGCCTGCCGACTTCCGCGACCTGTTGACGGCGGGATGCGTCGATGTGCTCCAGGCGGACGCGACACGGTGCGGGATCAGCGGCTTCCGTGCTGCGGCGGCGCTCGCACGGGCCTTCGGCGTGCCGCTGAGCGCGCACACCGCGCCGGCGCTCCACGCCTCGGTCGCCGCAGCGGAGGATGTCGCGATCAACGTGGAGTACTTCCACGACCACGTGCGCATCGAACGGATCTTCTTCGACGGGGTTCCGCCGGTGCGGGACGGGTCGCTCGTGCCCGACCGGTCGGCGCCGGGCCACGGGCTCGCCTTCCGCTCGGCGGATGCCGAACGCTACCGCGTGGACGCCTTCAGCGACCGCGCCGACTGAGCCTCTCGCCCCCGCGTTGCCTCTGCGCAGGGTGCCGACATTCGTCACGAATGTTGCGTTTCGGTGCGCCCAGCCCCACATTCGTGACGAACCTCGCACCAGACGAGGTGCCGCCGCCCCTCGGCGACTCAGCGTGTCACTTCTCGTGGTGGTGGTGCTCGTGGTGGTGGTGCTCGAGCTTGTCGTGCTCGGGCTCGTGCTCCGCTTTCGGGTAGTTGCCGCTGCGCTGGTGGGTGCTGCGGACCAAGGGTTCCTTTCCATCCCGCTCCGCACCGATGTAGGTGCCGGCGATGTCGGGTTCCGGCCCGATCCCGTCGTGTTCGGTGTACTGCCCGTGGACTCCCCGTGGCTCCGGAGTCTCCGGATCCACCTGGGTATAGCGACCCTCGAGCCCGTCCCGTCCGTTCTCCTGAACCATGGCCATCGCCTCCTTGTTTGCGATGGCGCAATTATCCCACTGATCGACGCGCAGGGCCATGGATGCGCAGCTATTGCACTACCGCAACGGATTCGGGGTAGAAAAGACACGTGAGCACTGACGAACAGATCGAGGCCGCCCTCGGAGCCGCCGATGTGCTGATGCGCGTCGCGGCACGCTCCGTCATGGAGGTCGAGGACATCGTGACGTCGCCGCAACTGCGGGTGCTCGTGCTGATCGCCACCCACGGCCCGCGCACGCCGGGCGATGTCGCCGCCGAGCTCGGCATCCACGCATCCAATGCGACCCGGCTGAGCGAGAAGCTCGTCCGTGCGGGACTCGTCGAACGCCAGGGGGACGCCGCCGACCGGCGCTACGTCCGCCTCCACCTGACCGGATCCGGACGGAGCCTCGTGGAGCGGGTGATCGACCACCGCCGCCAGGCCATCGCGGAGGTGCTCGGCGCTATGCCGACGCCCTCCCGCGCGGCGGCCGCCCAGGCGTTCGACGCCTTCGCACGCGCCGCCGGCGCCGCACCCGCCGACGACGGCCGCTTCACTCTCGTGCCACCGGCCGGTGCAGGTTTCCCCTCCGCTGACGCCGAAACCTGACTAGCATTTAAAGTCCCAAACAAAAACCTTCTTATAGAACCACCAATCGCAGATTCTCTCCACTTCCACATCGGAATCAGGGATAATGGCGTGCCGACACCGCTGCGGCACACCCATGTCGATCAGTGACGCATTCGCCCCGCGGCAGCGGGTACGCGATCACCCTGCACCTTCTCGAAAGTGGACTCCATCATGAGCAGCACACCGCCTCTCGCCGACGACGCCGACGCACCCGGCACCACGGAACCCGTCGCGCCCACCGGCCCGATCGGGCCACGCGAGTGGAACACGCTCGCATCCAATGCGCTGATCTTCGCGCTGATCACCTGGCCCGCTGGGCTGATCCTGGGAATCATCGCGCTGGTTCAAATCAAGCGGACGGGCCAGAAGGGCAAGGGCCTCGCCATCGCTGCCACCATCTGGAGTTCGATCTGCGGGCTCACGACGGCCGTCATCATCGCGATCGTCAGCGTCGCCGCCATCAGCCACCAGGTGAATCGTGTCGTAGCCCTCCAGGAGCAGAGCACTCCACAGGCTTCGGCGACCGCCGAGCCACACGAGGACGCGACAGCGGAGCCCGGCTCGGGCGAGGCAGATTCGTCTGACGGAGGGATCAGCTGGGAAGGTGGAGCGTCCCTGTCGACCGCCGATGGATTCCCGCAGTGGGCCGACTCGGTCATGAGCAATCGCGACTGGAAGCTCACCTCACCCGACAACGGTGAGGGCCAATGGGGATACACCTCCTCTTCCACCGGCTGCACCCTCGACTTCAGCCAGACCCGCATCGACCCGGCCGCGGACACCCGAACGGACCGCGACGCCACCCTGTACTCGCTCACCCAGATCTTGGCCATCGCCGGCAATTACACGCCGGCGCAGGTGAAGGCCGCTGCCACCGAGCAGCCGATGGCCTACGGGTTCGGCGGGAGCAAGGCGCTTGTCGACGGGCTGCAGGTGACCGCCAGCAAGGGTGTCGTCTGGGCTCGCACAATCGCGAAAGCGGACGTCACCCTCGTCATCCTCGGCGGCTGCTCGAGCCCGGACGACCTTCCCGAGCTGACCCGAACCCTCCAGAGTCAAGCCATCGTCATCTTCTGACGACCATGGAACGGACCGTCATCCGGCTAACCGGGATGTCCCGCCGCGCATCCGCTGCCAGGAGAACTCGCCCCCCACTAACCCGGCGCGGTTCAGTCATCACTGAGCATCAACGCGACCGTGCACCGCCGACCCAACCTCCGTCAACCAACCTCTGCGACGCGCTGAATGATTGCTCGTGGTTCACACAAGCCACGAATCACTCGGACACTCGCCGCAAACGTCCTGGCGCTTTCTAAGCGTCGCGCCTGTCCTCATAGACGTACTCATAAGCCTCACTTAGCGAGCCCACGAAGTCGCGGCCGCTGGACCTGACCCGAAAGAATTCATCCCGGTCACCCGATATCCATATCTCATACAGACCATCACCTATCGGTACAAAATTGAAGGTCCGCAAGGCCAAACTCGTCTCGGAGGAGTCTTTCGGGAACCAGATCAGGTCCTCCGCATCTTCTCGGGAGTAACCGATCTCGGCCATACGTTTTACATATTTTTCGTGATTCATTGAATTTCCTTCAAATAACCTTGCTTGACTAGTTCCTTGATGCCACCAGGGAAGTGATACTGAACACCGCCTCCTGGTTGCCCAAATCCTGGTGCGATCTCGCCCATCCGCACACTGTTCGGCAGAGGCTTCAGAATCTCATAACGCTTGACGATTGTGTTGCCTCCGAGACGATCAGGCGGCAGGGTGTCGGCGGCCATGGAAAACTGCCCGTAGGCGGTCACGAGAACTGCCCGTGGGTGGCCAGGAGAACTGCCCGCTGGTGGCCATGAGTTCTGCCCACGTCTGATGGTTCCGCCCCGCGCGTCGTCGCGGCGGTGGGTCCTCCTTCCCGGTTCGATGACGGGTGCTGAAGTCGTCGTCGCCCGGGAAGGGGCTGTGTTGAAGTCTGACGGAGAAGTCATGGAGATTCTGGAAGCGTTCGATGCGACGGGGTCGTATCGGGCGGCGGGGCAGCTCGCGGGTTGCTCTCATCACACGGTCGCCGCGCATGTCGCGGCGCGAGCCGCGGGTCGGCCTGTC
>NZ_FOTM01000021.1 GCF_900114565.1 Leifsonia sp. CL147 | reverse complement strand
CATGAAATACCGCCCCAACTACCCCGGCATCTTCGACACGATCGAGCAAGCCCGGGCGTTCATGGACACCTACGTGCCCTGGTATAACCAGCACCACAAACACTCCGGCATCGCCCTGTTCTCACCCGACCAGGTCCACGACGGCAGCTGGCACCGCCACTGGCAACACCGCCACAACGTCCAACACGCCTACTACCAAGCCCACCCCGAACGCTTCCGCCACCACCCCAACACCCCAAAGCCAGCCGGCCTCGTCGGCATCAACACCCCCACCCAACGACTCCACGCAGCTTGACACAGCCCGAATGTGCACTTAGGCGCGCTCGAAACCCACATTCGTGACGAATCTGCGGCGCGCACCCACGCCTCGTCGAGCAACATTCGTGACCGATGTCCCGAGGCAGGATGTTGCTAGCCCGTGCTCGCGCCGGGCGCTACTGTCAGCACTATTCGCGATCACGAGTGGCGAGGAAGGACCCGCGAGATGCCCTGCGTCACCGTCCAGGCCTTGTGAGCGGCGTCGGCATGGGATGGGCGAGGACGCGGTGGCGTCTGATCCGCAGCGTGTTCCGCCCGAGAACACTGGGACGGGATGCGATCGCCGGCGTCGTATTGGGCATCGAGAGCGTCCCCGACGGGCTGGCGAACGGGCTGCTCGCGGGAGTGAATCCGGTCGCCGGGCTCTACGCCTACCTGTACGGGATGGCCGGGGCCGCCCTGTTCACGTCTAGCACGTTCATGGCCGTGCAAGGTACCGGGGCGATGGCCCTGGTGGTCGCCGACGCGCACCTGAGCGCGCTGCCCGATCCCGGCCGCGCGCTGTTCACCCTCGCCATGCTCACCGGCGTCCTCATGGTCGTCGCGGGGGTGGCGGGAGGTGGCCGCCTGCTGCGATTCGTCCCCACGGCCGTCATGGTGGGGTTCGTCACGGCCGTCGGCGTCAACATCGTGCTCGGACAACTGAGCGCCTTCACCGGCTCCCCGCAGACCGGCGCGAACCGCGTGCTCAAGGCGTTCAACATCCTGAGCCGCCCCCAGCTCTTCCACCTGCCGACGCTGGCCGTGTCGGTGCTGACGGCGGCACTGATCGTGCTGCTCACGCGGACACGGCTGAAAGCTCTCGGACTGGTGTTGGCGGTCGTCGCCGGTTCAGTCCTCGCGTCAGTCTTCGATTCTGGGTCCGCGCAGGTTCCCGTCGTCGCGGATATCGCCAGCATCCCCTCGGGACTGCCGCCCCCGGTGGGCCCATCGATCCGGGATGTCGTCCCCCTCCTCATCCCGGCCCTGTCGCTGACCTTCGTCGGACTCGTGCAGGGCGCGGCCGTGTCCTCCGGGGTGCCGAATCCGGGCCGAAGAGGCAGCGATCCCTCCCAGGACTTCATCGGCCAGGGGGCCGGGAACATCCTGTCGGGCCTCTTCCAGGGGATGCCGGTCGGCGGATCCATGTCGGCGTCGGCGCTCATCGTGACCGCCGGGGCGAAGACGCGGCTCGCCCTCTTCGTCGCCGCCGGGGTGATGGTCGTCACCATCGTCGCGCTCGCGGGAGTCGTCTCGCGCGTTGCGATGCCGTCGCTTGCGGCCTTGCTGATCGTGGTGGGGGTGGGCTCGATCAAGCCGGTCCAGATCGCGTCGGTGGTGAAGACCGGCGCGCTCCAGACGACGACGATGGCGATCACGTTCGTGCTGACGCTGCTGATCCCGGTGCAGTTCGCCGTGCTCGTCGGCGTCGGGCTCGGCACCATCCTGTTCGTGGTGCAGCAGTCCAACCGGCTCCGGCTGCGGCAGCTCTCCTTCGCCTCGGAGGGACGCGATGGACGCGCTGGACGCGCCGGACGCGATGGACGCATCCGGGAGCACGATCCTGTCGCCGTCGTCGGAGCGGAACAGGTCATCGTGCTCCAACCGTACGGAAGCCTCTTCTTCGCCAGCGCTCCCGTGTTCGAAGCCCAGCTGCCACGCGTGGCGGCGACCACGCGGCGCTCCGTCGTGATCCTCCGTCTGCGCGGCGTGGATCAGCTCGGCTTGTCCATGGTGGATGTGCTCCTCCAGTACGCGCGCGGGCTGGCGGAGCACGACAGCCGGCTCTGGGTGGCGAGCGCCGGCGAGCGCGTGCAGCTGGATCTCGCAGCCGGGGGATTGACAGCGGAGATCGGCGAGGACGCCGTCTTCCCGGGCACGGAATGGCTCGGCGCGACCACGCGACGAGCACACGACGACGCCATCCGCTGGGTGCGCAGGGATGGTCTCGAGGACGGGACGAGCTCTGCTTGACATGGCCTGACAGCGTTGTAGATTGGCGCTGAAGGTTGCAGCCCCAGACCCCGGTATGCACCAGTCGGATCGAGGGGTTATGAAGGAGATTTCGGCCGGAGCGCGCACATTCATCACCGGCACGGATATTGCAGAGGCCGTTCTGCGCTACGGTCTCGCACTGGCCCGGCATCAGCAGGTCGACTTGGTCGACATCCCCGTCGCCGTGGCCGATGGAAGGACGGCACGGGCCGGGTTCACGGTCGGCTGGCATGCGGGCACGACAACGCTCACGACGACTCTGGCCGATGACGACGAGGAGCTCACCGAGCCGAGCACGGTCATCGAATTGACCGAGCGGGCGAGGCGGGTCGGTCACCACGGCCGGGCCTTCGCGTCGGATGAGCTCGGGGACGAGTTGCCCGACTTCGACCTGGACATGCTCTCGGGCTGAGAGGATCGTGGGTGCACTCCGGCTCATGGCGGGAGGGGCGAAGATGGGGTCGTTTGCCGTACGGTGGAGTGGTGACCCAGGCACACGTATGCCCACCGGTCCGCGGGAAGCGGCGAATCCGATGAGGCAGGGATGCTCCCATGGCTGACGACATCGACCGCGAGCAGCCGGGAGGCGGGGCGGCGGGCGCATCGGGCGAGGGTGATTTCTCGACGCTCTTCCTGCGGCACCTGCCCGTGAACGGCACCGCCGTCTCCACGATGGGCGACCTGCTCGGGAACGAGACCCTCTCGGCGACCGACGCCCAGGCGGCCCGGCTGGACGAGCTGCAGTTCGACCTCGGCGAGGGTCCGTGCTGGGACGCGCTCCGCTACCGGCGCCCGATCCTCGAGCCGGACATCCAGCAGCGTCCCCAACGGGTGTGGGCCGCCTTCAGCCCGGCGATCTCCGGCCAGGACGTCGGCGCGCTGTTCGCCTTCCCCATGCTCATCGGCCCGCTGAAGATCGGCGCAGTGGACATGTACGCCCGCGACGCCGTGTCTCTCGATCGCGAGCAGACGATGCGGGCGGCCCAGCTCACCGACATCGTCGCCCGCCGTGTCCTCCAGCAGGCGCTGGGGCCCCTCGCCGAGGACGCGAAGGAGACCGAGGGCAAGTACTCGCGCCGCATCGTCCACCAGGCGACGGGGATGGTGCTGGCGCAGCTCGGAATCAGCCCGGAGGACGCCCACATGGTGATCCGGGCGCACGCGTTCTCGACCGATCAGACGATGATGGACGTCTCCCGCGAGATCCTGGAGGGCCGGCTCGACTTCTCCCTGCCCGAGAACGCGGACGAGGGGTTCTGATGCCCGGCACTCGTGAGCAGCAGCTGCTGCGTGCGTTCGCCGCACTGGCGGACACGCTGGTCGCCGGCTACGACGTCGTCGATCTGCTTCAGACCCTGGTCGACACCTGCACCGGGCTGCTCGGCGCCTCCGAATCCGGTGTCCTGCTGGCCGACGGCAACGGAGAGCTGGATCTGATCGTCTCGACCAGCGAGGCCAGCCGGCTGGTGGAGCTGATGCAACTCGCCGCGGACGCGGGGCCCTGCATCGACAGCTTCAACACCGGCGAGGTCATCTCCGTGCCCGATATCGGCCGGGCGCCGGAGAAATGGAGTCTGTTCCGGGAGAAGGCGCTCGAGGAGGGCTTCCGGGCGGTGGACGCCATCCCGCTGAGGCTCCGCGAGGACACGATCGGAACGCTGAACCTGCTCCGTACGCAGACCGGTCAGCTGGATGAGGACGACATGGTCGCCGCTCAGGCGTTCGCCGACGTCGCCACCATCGGCATCCTGCACGAGCGGACGATCGCGCACAGCAACGAGGTGCGCGAGCAGCTCCAGCGCGCGCTGAACAGCCGGATCGTGATCGAACAGGCGAAGGGCGTGATCGCGTACATGCGCGGCGTCCCGATCGACGCGGCCTTCACGCTCATCCGCGACTACGCCCGGAGCCACCAGCTCGGGATCTCACACGTCGCCGCCGCGATCGTCGGCCGCGAGCTGGAGCTCTAGCCCCGCCTATGGCGTCCATCGCAGTTCGATGATCTGGTGCGCGTCGCTGAGGTAGAACACGTTCTGGGTGCCCTCGTCGACCTCGACGAAGGCGACGGGGTCGCCGACGGCCGGCGGGGCGCCGACCCGGGCGGCGATGTCGTTGACGTGCCAGGCGCCGGAGCTCCACCAGAGCTCGTGCACCAGGTCATCGGTGCCCGTGTAGACCACGTGCTGCGTTGCGACCGGCTGGAAGAGCCCGGACTCGAACGCATAGCCCGCCGGGCTCGACGTCGGATACGGCAGGGCAGCCCCCGCGGCGGCCGTGAGGTCGTTGTGATGCCAGCCGTCCGTGCGCCACCACAGCTCGTGCAGGTGTCCGTCGACGCCGACGTAGTCGACGTGCTGGGTGCCGTCGCCGCGGAAGACGTAGCCGTTCACGGTGTCCGCGTCGGTTGCGGGCGGCGCGCCCGTCGTGGCCGTCAGGTCGCCCCAGTGCCAGCCGGCCGCGTCGGCCCAGAACTCCAGGAGGTGGCCGGGATCGCTGCGGACGAGGACGTGGGCTGTGCGCTGGTCCTCGAACGAATAGCCCGTCGGCGCAGCATCCGGTGAGCAGGGCGGTGCGCCGGTGGCCGCGGTCAGATCCAGGTCGTGCCAGCCGTGCCCCGAGTTGCTCAGCTCGTGGATGTGCCCGCCGCCGCGTGCGTGGTACACCACCCGCTGGGTGCCGTCGTAGTACGTCTCGTACCCGTACGGCTGCGAGAGGGTGAGCGGCGCGTGAGCGGCATCGGTGAGGTCGTTGGCGTTCCAGCCGTCATCCTCCGTGTACCAGAGCTCGTGGACGTGTCCGTCGAACTGGCGACCCTGGTACACCACGTGCTGCGAGCCCTGGTGTGCCCAGACGTACCCGTTGGCGTTCGTGGCCGCTTCGGCGCCGCCGGCCTCCGAGACGAGGTTCTTGACGTTCCAGTCATCGCTGGCGCTGCAGTAGAGCTCGTAGAGCTGGCCGTCGTCGCCGCCGGCCGGGGTGAACCCCTGGAAGACGACATGGCGGGTGAACTGCGCGAAGAGCCACGCGGTCGGCTTGTAGACGGCGAGGGGCGCCCCGGCCGTGGCGGTGGTGAGGTTCTTGGTTCTCCATCCCATGATGGTGCTCCGATCCGTGCGAGTCGTCGGCGTCGGGAGTCGGCGTTGACGAACCCAGGGTAGGCGCGCAAGCGCCGCAGCGGGCCTCCCCGATTCGCCCCCGTCCCCCGTCCGTCCCGCCGGCCTCCGTCTGTCCCGCCGGCCTGCGACATTCGTGACGAATGTTGCGTTCCCGGGCGTGGGAGTGGACATTCGTGACGAATGTTGCGTTCCCGGGCGTGGGAGTGCACATTCGTGACGAATGCCGCGTTCCGGGGCGTGGGGGTGGACATTCGTGACGAATGCCGCGTTCCGGGGCGTGGGAGTGCACATTCGTGACGAATGTTGCGTGCCGGGGCGTTGGGGTGGACATTCGTGACGAATGTCGCGTTCCCGGGCGTGGGGGTGCACATTCGTGACGAATGCCGTGTTCCGGGGCGTGGGGGTGCACATTCGTGACGAATGTTGCGTTCCCGGGCGTGGGAGTGCACATTCGTGACGAATGTTGCGGCGTGTGGAGGGCGTGTGGAGGGCGGGAGGAGGACGTGACGCGACGCAGTGCGCACGCGGGCGGCAGCGCCTCGACGCGCTGCGGATACACTACGTTGCATGAAGCGGGCCACCATCTACGATGTGGCGCGTCATGCGGGAGTGTCGCATCAGACGGTGACCCGGTTCCTCAACGGGTTCGAGGGGATCCGGCCCACGACCCGCGCCAAGGTGCAGGCGGCGATCGACGAACTGAACTACCGGCCGAACGGCGCCGCGCGCTGGCTGCGGTCGCGGCAGTCCAACCGGATCGGCATCCTCGCGCACCGGATGGAGCTGTCCGGCCCCGGACGGATCATCGCCGGCGCGACCACCGCCGCTCGGAGCCGGGGGTACGTGCTCGACATCGCCTCCATGGACGGGGAGGACGCCGCGTCCGTGGATGCCGCCCTCGATGTCGTGATGGAGCATCAGATCGCGGGCGTCTTCGCGACCGCGCAGACGGATGTGGTCCGGATCGCCGTCGAGAACCGGGGGATCGACGTCCCGATCTCGATCGACTCGGGGGAGGGGCTCGCGTCCTCCGGCGCGAACCCGCGTGCCCATCCCGGGCAGCTGGCCGGGATGCACCTCGCCGACCTCGGGCACCGGCGCGTCGCCTTCGTGAACGGTCCCGGCATGTGGATCGCGTCCGGCGAGCGCAGGAGCGGATTCCTCCAGGTTGTGCGGGAGCGGGGACTCGACCTGGTGTGGGAGTCCGAGGGCGACTGGTCCGCCGAGGCCGGCTACCGCGCTGCCCGGGAGCTGCCCGGGGAGGTGACCGCCGTCGCGCTGGCCAACGACAGTATGGCCATCGGCCTGATCTTCGGTCTCGCCGAGCGGGGCATCCGGGTGCCGGACGACGTGAGCGTGATCGGGATGGACGACGCGCCCGAGTCGCGGTTCCACCTGCCATCGCTGTCGACGATCCGCCTCGATTTCGAGGGCGAGGGCGCCTATCTGATGAACGTCCTGATCGCGAAGATCGAGGGCGAGGATGTGGCGGAGGTCCCCGGGTACCGGCTCCCCGAACTGGTCCAGCGGGCCTCGACCGCACCGGTCCCGCGCTGACCGAATGTAACCATCCGGTCTCGGAGGTTGTGCCCGGGCCAGCACCCGTATAGCATCGCCAACAACTTAATGTTGTCGACAACATCCGCAGAACGCCCGGAATCCGACGTTGTCGACAGCAGCGCGATGATGCGAAAGGTCGGCGATGACGCAGAGCCCCCACTTCTCCGGTGTCCTCTTCGGGGCCGCCTACTACGCCGAGTACCAGACCGAGGGGACGCTCGATCGCGACCTCGACCTGATGGCGGAGGCGGGGTTCACCGTCATCCGGGTCGGCGAATCGGTGTGGTCCACGTGGGAGCCGAGGAACGGGGAGTTCGACCTCGAGTGGCTGCAGCCGGTCCTCGACGGAGCGCACGCCCGGGGGATCGGGGTCATCCTCGGCACGCCGACGTACGCCATCCCGCCGTGGCTGCAGACCCTCCACCCGGAGATCGCGTCGGTGAATGCGGACGGGCATCCGATCGGCTGGGGCACACGCCAGGAGATGGACCAGTCGGTCCCCGCCTACCGGTGGTACGCCGAGCGGATCATCCGGAAGGTGGTCGAGCGCTACGCCGGGCACCCGGCGATCATCGGCTATCAGGTGGACAACGAACCGGGCAACAACCTCTCGCACAACGAGTCCACCTTCCAGGCATTCGTCGGGTGGCTCCGCGCCCGCTACGGCAGCGTCGAGCGACTCAACGAGGAGTGGGGGCTGGTCTACTGGTCGCACCGGATCGCCGAGTGGTCCGAGCTCTGGCACCCGAGCGGCAACGGGATGCCGCAGTACCAGCTCGAGTGGAGGCGGTTCCAGGCCGCGCAGGCCACCGATCTCATCGCCTGGCAGGCCGGGATCGTCCGGGAGTACGCCCGGGAGGACCAGTTCGTCACGACCTGCATCTCGTACTCGCGGCCGCAAATCTCCGACGACGAGCTGGTCGCCCCCCTCGACATCACGGCGGGCAATCCCTATTACCTGATGCAGGACGGCCTTTCGGCCGATGCCGACCTTCCGCGCCAGGCGGAGTGGTGGCACACCGGGCCCTGGGCGCTCTTCCAGTGGGCCGACCGCGCGTACTCGTCGGCCCAGGAACGCTTCCTCGTCACCGAGACGAACGCGCAGTCCATCGGCGGGCCCTGGCAGAACCAGCCGCCCTATCCCGGCCAGATCAAGCAGGCGGCCTTCGCGCTCGTCAGCCGTGGCGCCCGCATGGTCGAGTACTGGCACTGGCACACCCTCCACTTCGGCGCGGAGACCTACTGGGGCGGCATCCTTCCGCACAGTCAGGTGCCCGGCCGGATCTACCGCGAGGTGGCCGAGCTGGGGGCGGCCCTCAAGCGGATCGGCGGCTCCCTCGACGGGTTCGAGCCGGATGCGGATGTGCTGCTGCTGCATTCCACCGACACGAAGTGGTCGTTCGAGTCCTACCCGCCGCTCGCTCGCGAGGACGGCCGCCCGGACGCCGGCTCGTACGGCCGCATCGTCGACGCCTTCTACCGGGGCCTCAGCGAGGCCGGCGCTCAGGTCCGGGTCCAGCACTCGCGGCAGTTCGTGGCGCAGTCCGCGGAAGGACTTGCGGCGAGGTATCCCGTGCTGGTCGCGGCCGCCGAGTATGTCGCGGACGACGCCCTCCTGGATGCGCTGCGCGGGTACGCCGAGGCCGGCGGGCACCTCGTGCTCGGCATCCGCACCGGCTACGGCGACGAGCTCGCCCGCGCCCGCCGGGCTGTCGCCCCGGACCGGCTGCATGACGCCGCCGGGGTCTGGTACGACGAGTACAGCAATCTGTCCGAACCTCTCGGGGTGACCGCCGTGCGCGCGGACTTCCCGCTGGAGGAGGGGTCGCAGGCGACGTCGTGGGTGGACGTGCTGAACGTCGACGACGCCGAGACGCTGGTCGAGTACACGCCCACCGAGCTGGGCGCGAAGGCGGCCATCACGACGGCATCGTTCGGCTCCGGACGCGTGACCTACGTCGGCACGGTCCCGAACCCGGCGCTCGCGCGCAGCATCGCGCGGTGGCTCGTGCCCGAGAGCGCGTCCGCATCCTGGAGCGCGGCATCGCCGGTCACGGTGAGCACCGGGCGGGCGGGGGAGCGCAGCATCGCCTTCGTGCACAACTGGTCGGGCGCCGAGCATGCCGTCGAGGTGCCGGCCGACAGCATCCACGTCGAGACCGGCGAGCGGTTCGCCGCCGGATCCCGCTTCACCCTCGAACCGCGCGGCGTGGCCGTGTTCGAGGTCGCCGGTTCACAGGCGTGACCGGAACACCAAGAGAAAGAGAACGCTCATGAGGAAGAAAGCACCGAGAACAGCAGTGGCGCTGGGCGCCGGCCTCCTGGCCGTGGCCATCGCGCTGACGGGCTGCACCGGAGGAGGTGGAGGAGGGACGTCGGGCAACACGAAGTCGGTGTCGCAGTCCGACATCGACAAGGCGATGAAGACGCCGACGAACCTCACCTTCTGGACCTGGGTCCCGAACATCAAGGACGAGGTCGCACTGTTCGAGAAGAAGTACCCGGCGATCAAGGTCGACGTCGAGAACGTCGGGCAGGGTGCACCGCACTACCAGAAGCTCCGCACCGCGCTGAAGGCGGGCAAGGGCGCCCCGGACGTCGCTCAGATCGAATTCCAGTACATCTCCTCGTTCACCGTCACGAAGAGCCTGCTCGATCTCACGCCCTACGGAGCGTCCGACCTGAGCAGCCAGTACGTGCCGTGGGTGTGGAACCAGGTGAAGCAGAGCGGAGGGATCTACGCGGTCCCGCAGGACTCCGGCCCGATGGGCAACCTGTACCGCAAGGACATCCTCGACAAGGCCGGCATCACCTCCCCGCCGACGACGTGGGACCAGTACGCGACCGACGCAGCCGCGGTGAAGTCCAAGACCGGCGTGTACATGTCGAACCTGGCCTCCAGCCAGGCCGGTCAGATGCTCGGCCTCCTGTGGCAGGCCGGCGTGAAGCCGTTCGGGTACGACGGGGTGAAGGGCGTGAAGGTCGACGTCAACAGCGCCGAGGCCAAGAAGGTCGTCGCGTACTGGCAGGACCTCATCCAGAAGGGATACGTCTCCACCGACCCTGACTTCACCGACAGCTGGTACCAGGGACTCGCCAACGGGAAGTACGCGGGCTGGCTGACGGCGGCGTGGGCTCCCGTCTTCCTGCAGGGCACGGCGGCGAAGACCTCGGGTCTCTGGCGCGCAGCGGCCCTGCCGCAGACGCCGGGCGCGAAGCCGGCCTCCGGTAACTGGGGCGGTTCGTCGGATGCCGTCCTCAAGACCACGAAGAACCCGATCGCCGCGTACGAGCTGGCCAAGTTCATCAACAACGACCAGCAGTCGACCCTGATGTTCGCGAACAAGCAGTTCCTGTTCCCGACCCTGAATGCCACGCTGAAGGATCCGGCGTTCGTGAACCAGGCCGCCCCGTTCTACGGTGGCCAGAAGGTGAACGAGCTGTTCGCCGGCATCTCGACCACCGTCGACACGAAGTTCGAGTGGCTGCCCTACATGGACTACGCCTACTCCAGCTATACGGAGACGATGGGCAAGGCGCTCGCGGCCAAGGGCGACCTCTCGGCCGGGCTCGACGCCTGGCAGAAGGCGCTGGTCAGCTACGGCACCCAGCAGGGCTTCTCGGTCAACAAATAAGGCCTGAACCGGCGGCGGGTGCTCCACCCGCCGCCGGTGCAGCCCACCCCCAAGACGCGGTCCGCGCGACGCACCCCGCACGAAGCACCCCGCGCGACGCACCCCGCACGACGCACCCCGCACGAACAAGGGAGTTCACCATGACCCAATCCGTCGCATCCGCCCCCGTGCGGACGCGAGAACGCACGGAGAGACCGCGACGCCGGCACAGCGCGACCCAGCGGCGGCTCAACCGGGCCGCCTACCTGTTCGTCGCGCCGTTCATGATCGTCTTCATCGTGATGCTGCTGATGCCGCTCATCTACTCGGGCTACCTCAGCCTCTTCACGACCCAGCTGGTGGGCGGTCAGACCTTCGCCGCCTTCGCCAACTACCTCCGGGCGTTCACCGACCCCGACTTCCTCGCCGGCATCGGGCGCATGGCACTGTTCCTGGTCATCCAGGTTCCGATCATGCTCGCGCTCTCGCTCTTCTTCGCTCTCGCGCTCGACAGCGGACGGGTGCGGGGCTCCGTCGCCCTGCGGCTGCTGATCTTCCTGCCGTTCGCCGTTCCCGGTGTCGTCGCCACGCTGATGTGGGGCTACCTGTACGGCAACGACTTCGGCCCGATCGCGCAGACCTTCCGGGGGATCGGCCTCCCGGCCCCCGACCTCCTGAGCGCGCAGAACATGCTCGGGTCGATGATGAACATCGTCACCTGGGCCTTCGTCGGCTACAACATGATCATCATGTACGCGGCGCTCCGGTCGATCCCGACCGAGCTGTTCGAGGCGGCCGAGATCGACGGCGCGAGCCAGTGGCGGGTGGCCTGGAACATCAAGATCCCGGGCATCCGGCCCGCGATCATCCTGACCGTGATCTTCTCGATCATCGGCACGTTCCAGCTCTTCAACGAGCCCAGCCTGCTGCACAACCTGGCGCCCAACGTCATCGACAACGGGTACACGCCCAACTACTACGCGTACAACCTCGCGTTCACCAACCAGGACGTCAACTACGCCGCGGCCATCGCCTTCCTTCTGGGACTCGTGATCGCCATCGTGTCGTACGTCGTGCAACTCTCGACCCAGCGGAGGGAGCCCCGCAATGACTGACACAGCGACCGAACAGGTCCTGGTCCCGGCGCCGAAGGCCGGCCGCCGCCGCGGACGCGGCGAAGCCCGGTCCTACAACCGCGAGAAGCAGCGCAGCACGCTGCTGACCGTGCTGCTCTGGATCTGCGCGCTCTACTTCGTGCTGCCGATCGTCTGGCTCTTCATCGCATCCACCAAGAGCAACGCCGACCTGTTCACCACGTTCGGGTTCGCGTTCGGGCACACCTTCGACCTGTTCACCAACATCGGCGCGGTCTTCACGACCCAGAACGGCATCTACATCCACTGGGCGATCAACACGCTGATCTACGCCGTCGTGAGCGCGGTCGGGGCGTCGCTGCTGGCCACGATGGCCGGGTACGCGTTCGCGAAGTACCGCTTCCCCGGGGCCGTGGTGATGTTCAGCGTGGTGCTGGGGGCCATCATGATCCCCCTCACGGCGCTGGCCCTCCCGACGTACCTGATGTTCAGCCAGCTCGGGATCACGAACACGCCGGCCGCCGTCATCGTGCCGTCGCTGGTGAGTCCGTTCGGCGTCTTCCTGATGCGGGTGTACGCGGCCGACGCCATCCCGGACTCGATGATCGAAGCGGGCCGGGTGGATGGGGCGGGCGAGTTCCGCATCTTCTGGCAGATCGGGCTGCGCCTCCTCGGACCGGGCATCGTCACGGTCTTCCTGTTCGCCCTGGTCGGGACCTGGAACAACTACTTCCTGCCCTTGATCATGCTCAACAGCTCGGACCTCTACCCGCTCACCGTCGGCCTCGCCCAGCAGCAGGCGACGAGTGCGGCGGGCGGCGGATCCCAGGCACTGTTCTCCGTGGTCATCACGGGATCCTTCGTGTCCATCATCCCTCTGGTCATCGCGTTCCTGTTCCTTCAGCGATACTGGACGACCGGACTAGCGAGCGGGAGCGTCAAAGAGTGAGTGGATTCTGGTACGGCGGCGACTACAACCCCGAGCAGTGGCCGGCTGAGGTGTGGCGCGAGGACGTGCGGCTGATGAACCGCGCCGGAGTGAACCTGGCCTCGGTCGGGATCTTCTCCTGGGCCCGCATCGAGCCGCGCGACGGCGAGTTCGACTTCGGCTGGCTGGATGAGGTGCTCGACCTGCTGCACGCGGGCGGAGTGCGGGTCGACCTCGCCACCGCGACGGCGTCGCCTCCACCGTGGCTGGCGAAGAAGCATCCCGAGCTGCTGCCCGTGACCGAGGACGGGGTGACCCTGTGGCCGGGCAGCCGGCAGGCGTACTGCCCGAGCTCACCGGTCTACCGGCGCTACGCCGCCCGGCTGGTCGAGGCGATCGTGGACCGCTACGCGGAGCATCCCGCCCTCGAGCTGTGGCACGTCAACAACGAGTACGGCTGCCACGTCAGCCACTGCTACTGCGACGCGTCGGCGGAGGCGTTCCGCACGTGGCTGGAGGAGAAGTACGGCACGATCGAGGCGCTCAACGACGCCTGGGGAACCGCGTTCTGGTCGCAGCACTATGACGCGTTCGACGAGATCCTGCCGCCGCGGTCGGCGCCGACCTTCAAGAACCCGACGCAGCTGCTCGACTTCGACCGGTTCAGCTCGGACGAGCTCCGGGCATGCTTCCGGGCGGAGGCCGAGATCATCCGGTCGCGCTCCTCCGTTCCGATCACGACGAACTTCATGGGGTTCTTCAAGCCGGCCGACTACTGGGCATGGTCGCAGGAGGTCGACATCGTGTCGGACGACGCCTATCCCGATCCGGCCGACCCGCTGTCGCCGGTGTACGCCGCGATGCAGCGCGACCTGATGCGCTCGCTCGGCGGCGGCAAGCCGTGGCTGCTGATGGAGCAGTCGCCGGGCGCCGTGAACTGGCGGGAGCGGAACGCCGCCAAGCGGCCCGGCCAGATGCGCGCGTGGTCGTACCAGTGCATCGGGCGGGGTGCCGACGGCATCCTGTTCTTCCAGTGGCGGCAGGCGGTCGCCGGCGCGGAGAAGTTCCACGCCGGCATGGTGCCGCACGGCGGGACGGACACCCGGATCTTCCGCGAGGTGGAGGAGCTCGGCGCCGAACTGCGGACGCTCTCCGGAGGGGATGCTCTGCTCGGCGAGGCCGTGCCCGCGGAGGTGGCGATCGTGTTCGACTGGGACTCGTGGTGGGCGATCGAGCAGCCGGCGTCGCCCACGAAGGTCCAGTACCTCCACGAGGTCTTCGCCTGGTACCGGGCGCTCGCCGCGGCCGGCGTGACGGTCGACTTCGCGCAGGCGACCGGCGACCTGTCCGCCTACCGGGTCGTGGTGGTGCCGTCGCTGTTCGTCGCGAGCGATGAGCAGCTGGCGGCGTTGGATGGGTTCGCCGCGGACGGAGGCACCCTCGTCGTCGGCTACCTCACGGGCATCCTCGACAAGAACCTGCACGCGCGGACGGGCGGCTACCTCGGCGTGCTGCAGGAGACGCTCGGCGTGCGGGTCGAGGAGTTCGCGCCGCCAGCGGCCGCCGACCTCGCCGCGAGCGGGGGCGGCGAGCCGCCGGTGCTGCGCGTGCGCGGGGATGTGGTTGGAGGCGACGGATCCGCGTCCCTCTGGGCCGAGTACGTCGTCGCCGGGTCGGCGGACGTCGAGGCCGTCTTCGACGGCGGGGTGCTGGACGGGCATCCCGCCATCACGCGTCACGTCCGGGGTTCGGGCGATGCCTGGTACGTCGCCACCCGGCTCGGCGAGGACTCGCTCGGCGTGCTGCTGGAGGGCGTCCTCACCTCGGCCGGCGTCCACCGCCTCCCGCAGTTCCCGGGGGTCGAGCTGGTGCGCCGAGGAGACGTGCTCGTCGCGATCAACCACTCCGACGAGACGGTCACGCTCGACCTCCCGGGCACGGATCTCCTCACCGGAGCCGCCGCGTCCTCCCTCCGCCTGCCCACGCAAGGAGTCGCCCTCCTCCGCCAGCCCTGACCCTGCGGCTGCGCCCGGCTCCGGCCCGGCGACATTCGTGACGAATGTTGCGTTGCGCGCGCTGGGGGGCGACATTCGTGACGAATGTTGCGTTGCGCGCGCTGGGGGGCGATATTCGTGACGAATGTTGCGTTGCGCGCGCTGGGGGGCGAAATTCGTGACGAATGTTGCGTTGCGCGCGCTGGGGGGCGATATTCGTGACGAATGTTGCGTTGCGCGGGCTGGGGCGTGGCATTCGTGACGAATGTTGCGCCCCTAGCGCGCCGCCCCGGCCCGCTTTACGGAGCGTTGGCCGTGGGCGCGGGGAAGCGCTCGACGCCGGCGACGCGGAGCAGGTCGAGCTTGGCGGCGTCCTCGCTGCCGGGGACGGCGGTGTAGACGACGATGCGGACGTCGCCGTCGGGGACGGTCAGCACGTCGCAGTCGATCGTGATGGGACCGGCCGCCGTTCGCGTCATCGTCTTGCGGCTCGCCCGGTGCGTGGCCACGCGCGCCGTCGCCCAGCGGCGCTCGAACTCGGGGGATTCGGCCCGCAGCCGTACGATGAGGCGGCCGAGCTCCCGATCGCCCGGATACCGTCCGTGGGCCTGGCGGAGATCCGCGACGAGGTCGCTCGCGAACTCCTCCTCGTGGACCTCGTCGTACTCGACGCCGTCGTGCCCGCGGGTGAAGTGACGCCACACCAGGTTGCGCTCGATGCCGGTCACCTCGGCGGGGTCCCTGATCAGTGCCGCCCACAGCGGGTTCCAGACGAGGAAGTCCCAGGACGCGGTGAACACGGCGAGCGGCACATCCCCGATCCGGTCGAGGATGCGCTGAACGCCGGGCGTGATGTGCCGGGGCATGACGCCGTCCGGGTCCGGCAGGGCGCCGGCCACACGGAACAGGTGGTCCCGTTCCGCACGGGAGAGCCGCAGCGCGCGGGCCAGTGCCCCGAGCAGCTGCGGCGACGGGTTGGCCGCCCGGCCCTGCTCGAGACGCACGATGTAGTCCACGCTCACGCCCGCCAGCGCGGCCAGTTCTTCGCGGCGGAGCCCCGGCGCCCGGCGGCCAGGGCCCGCGGGGAGCCCGACCTCGGCCGGGTCCACCCGGTCGCGCCACGACCGCAGCACCGCCGCGAACTCACCCATAGCGCACATCGTACGTCCGCCGGCGGCCCGCATCCTGGTACTCCCGGTACCCCGGTCGAGCGCTGCCTGGGTCTCCGCCCGCGGTCCGCGCAGACTCGCTCCCATGACCACGACACTCATCACCGGGGCGAACCGCGGCCTCGGCCTGGAAACCGCCCGACGGCTCCTCGACGCGGGTCACACCGTCTACGCCGGGATGCGCGACCCCGCCGGCGGTTACGCCGCCCGCGACATCGGAGCGATCCCGCTCGCCCTCGATGTCACCGACCAGGGCAGCGTGGATGCGGCGATCGCCTCCCTGCCCGCCCTGGATGTGCTGGTGAACAACGCGGGCATCCTGGGGACGTCCCTGCGCGGCGTCGACGATCTCGATGTGGAGGCGATGCAGCGGACGCTCGACACGAACGTGCTCGGGCTCGTCCGTGTGACGCAGGCGGCGCTTCCGCTGTTGCGGCGATCCGCCGCTCCCGTGATCGTCAATGTCGCGTCCGGCGTCGGCTGGCCCCGGTGGCTGTCGACGCCCGGCCACGACGAGTATCCGGTTCGCGGGATCCCGTATGCGGCATCCAAGGCGGCGGTCATCGCGTTGACGGTGCAGTACGCGAAGAGCCTGCCGGAGGTCCGGGTGAATGCGAGTGACCCGGGCTACACGGCCACGGAGTTCAACGGCTACAGCGGACATCAGACGATGGAGGAGGGGACGGATGCGACCGTGCGCCTGGCGACGATCGGTCCCGGCGGCCCGACGGGCGAGTTCCACGATCGGGCGGGACGCATCGAGTACTGAACGGGGACTGCCGGCGTCGCGGGTGCGACGCCGGCAGTCCCCCTTGCGGTGTGTGGTGCTACTCGGGCACGGTCACTTCAGGGTCCACGCCTGGTTGGGCTGCCCGTTGCAGTACCAGAGGTCGACGGCCGTGCCGTTGCCCGTGCCCGCGCCGCTGGCGTCCAGGCAGAGGTTCGGTGCGGCGACCGGGCTGATCGAACCATCGGCTGCCACGTTCCAGTGCTGCGTGTCGGACGCGGTGCACGCCGCGGTGACGACCCGCTGACCCGCGGTTGCGGTGACGCCGTCGGTGCCCGCCTGCATGCAGAGGCTGCCGTAGATGGTGAGCTGCTTGTCCGCGGTCAGGTTCCACGACTGGTTGCCGCCGCCGTTGCAATCCCACAGGTCGAGGGCGGTACCCGGTGTCGTGCTGAACCCGGGGACGTCGACGCAGCGGCCGGACGCCTGCCCGACGATGCTCTGGCCGGGAGGCGCGGGCGGGAGGTCGTTGACCGGCTCCTGGTCGCCGTACCCGTAGCCCCACTTCAGCTGGGCGACGCCGGTGGCGCTGTTGTCGGTGAGGGTGCCGTCCGGCTGGAGGGATTCGATGGAGTACGAGTCTCCTGCACGCAGTCCCGGCCAGTACACGAGGCCCATCCGGTTCTGGCGGGCGAAGTCGGTCACCGCGGCGAGGAAGGACGTGTAGACGTTGCCGTTGTGGGCACCGTAGTTGAGCCCGATCGTCATGGGCGATCCGGCCTCGTCGATGATCGTGCGGCCCGCGTAGGAGCCGATCCGGGCGGAGAGGTCGGCTGTCCACTCGGCCTCGGTCGTGTGCGAGGCCCAGAAGCCGTAGAAGTGCAGCGAGAGGAGGGTGCCCTTCAGCTGGGGCGCGTCGCCGACTCCCACGACATTGTCGTTGTAGCCGGTGCCGCTGATCACGACGCGGTTGCGCGGGACTTCCCGGTGGTCCGCCAGCCACTGCGACGTGACGCCGACCCACTGGTCGAGCGTGTAGCCGTGCGGCTCGTTCATCGGCTCGAAGTAGACGTTCGACGTGTGCAGGTACTGCGCCACGACGGTGTTCCACATGGTCTTCCAGGCGGGGACGTCGTCGATGAAGCCGTCCTTGCTGCTGTCGGCCTCCCAGTAGCTCAGGATGACCTTGTCGCCCGAGGCCACCGCAGCGTCGATGGCGCCGCGGTAGGAGTCCCACCAGGCGGTCCCGACGCTGGCCGGGTTGATCGGAAGGCGGACGGTGTTGGCGCCGAGGTTCTGCGCGAAGCCGCCCAGGATCTTCTGGGATGCGGCGTACACCTGGTCGTAGCTGTCCGAGGTGCTGAGGCCGGTGGGGACGACCGCGTCCGACGCATAGTTGTCGCGCGGGTCGGCCCAGTTCACGCCCTTGAACTCCGAGGTTCCGGGTCCTTTGGAGGGATGGGGCTGGTCGGCCAGGGCGGGCGCCACGCCGATCCCGGTGAGGGCGAGGGCGCCGGCGACCGTGATCGCGACCATCCCCCTCCGAATTCCGTTCGGCAATGTTGACGTCAACATTTTGCGATGCATGTGATCCTCATCGATCTGGATGGTGGGTGGTTCCGGTCGGGCTGTCGGCGGTGCGACCCGGTGTCACGATGTTTCCACCGTGCATCGTGTCCCGTCAAGTGGGGGTGCGGGAGGGGTGTTCGTGGCGGCCTGAGGTCACAGCCCGCGGTGACGTCCGGTGGCTCGACCGGGTGGAGGTGCACATTCGTGACGAATCGTCGCTCAGGCTCGGTGGAGGTGCACATTCGTGACGAATCGTCGCTCAGGCTGGGTGGAGGTGCACATTCGTGACGAATCGTCGCTCAGGCTGGGTGGAGGTGCACATTCGTGACGAATCGTCGCTCAGGCCGGTCGGCGGTGTGCCGTTGATGCGGGAGGCGTCGGGCGCGCAGGCGGCCTGACCTGCGCTATGGCGTGGGGACGGTCGTCGCCGAGGTGCTCGTAGGTGCATGCGACACGCCGTAGGCGAGTGCAACTACGAGCACTTCGGCGGATGGCACGGGATACGTCGCCCGTTCGCGCCGACGGCTGCGCCGGATCGGCTCCTGCCCATTTGGACGGTGTATACGGAAATCGCATATGGATTCAGTTGCACTCTGGCGTTTTGACAGTCGATATCGATAGTTTGGCCTCCCAACGACTTCTCACGCACTGGAGCGGATAGCAATGGACACCATCGAACGTGACGTCGTCGTCATCGGCGCAGGAGCCTCGGGCCTGACGGCCGCGACCGAGCTGAAGAAGGCCGGTCTGACCGTCGCCGTGCTCGAGGCCCGCGACCGGGTCGGGGGCCGGCTGTGGACGGACGAGGTCGGCGGGGCCATGCTCGAGATCGGAGGCCAATGGGTCTCGCCCGACCAGGACGCACTCATCGACACCCTCAGCGACCTGGGGCTGGAGACGTACTCCCGCTACCGCGATGGGGTGAACATCTACCTCGGCGCGAACGGCGACCGCCGCACGTTCGCGGGCGACATCTTCCCGGTGGCGCCGTCCACCGAGAAGGAGATCGTCGGCCTGATCGAGCGGATGGATGCGCTGGTCGCCGAGATCGACCCGGAGCGGCCGTGGGCGCATCCACGCGCGAAGGAGCTGGACGAGATCTCGTTCCGCCGCTGGCTGGAGACGCAGACCGACGACGAGGAGGCGCGGCGCAACATCGGCATGTTCATCGCGGGCGCCATGCTCACCAAGCCCGCGCACGCCTTCTCGGCGCTGCAGGCGCTGCTCATGGCGGCCAGCGCCGGCAGCTTCTCGAACCTCGTGGATGCGGACTTCATCCTCGACAAGCGCGTGAAGGGCGGCCTCCAGCAGGTGCCGCTGCTGCTCGCCGAGCGCCTGGGCGACGACGTCCACTTGGATGCACCGGTGCGGACCCTGCAGTGGGACGAGACGGGCGTGACGGCGATCGCCGACGAGGTGCGGGTGAGCGCCCGCTTCGCCATCGTGGCCGTTCCGCCGCCGCTGATCAGCCGCATCCAGTACCAGCCGCCGCTGCCCCGCCGGCAGCAGCAGCTGCACCAGCACCTCTCGATGGGTTTCGTCATCAAGGTGCACGCGGTCTACGAGACGCCCTTCTGGCGAGAGGACGGGTACAGCGGCACGGCGTTCAGCCCGTACGAAGTGGTCCACGAGGCGTACGACAACAGCTACGACGGCGATCCGCGGGGAACGCTGGTCGGCTTCGTGTCCGACGAGGCCGCCGACGCGGTGTTCCGGCTGACACCCGAGGAGCGCAGGGCGCGCATCCTCGAGTCGCTGTCGCACTACTACGGGCCGCAGGCGCTCGAGCCGGTGGTGTACTTCGAGAGCGACTGGGGCAGCGAGGAGTGGACCCGCGGCGCCTACGCCGCCAGCTTCGACATGGGCGGGCTCGCCCGATACGGCGAGGACCTGCGGGCGCCGGTCGGCCCCATCCGCTTCTCCAGCAGTGACCTGGCGGGCAAGGGGTACCAGCACGTCGACGGGGCGATCCGTGTCGGCCGCGAGACGGCGGCGGCGATCGTCGCGGAGCTCGTGCCCGCCGGCCGCTACGTGCCCGCCGGCAGCTAGATGGCCGCTGGGCGCTCGGTGCCCGCCGGCCGCTAGGCAGGGGCCGTACCGCCGGGTACGCTTCCGGCATGTCCATCGAGGTGCTGCCGGCCACCGGCCAGTGGGACGACTTCGCGTCGTTCATGGTCCCGCGCAAGCCCGGTGGCGGGGGCTGCGTGTGCATGTCGTACCGGGACGCGCGGCTCGGGATGCCCGAGCGCATCGAATACATGCGCAGCGAGTGCAGCCGGGAGCCGGGCCCGGGAGTCCTCGTGTACGTCGACGGCCAGGTGGCGGGCTGGTGCTCGGTCGCGCCGAAGTCGAGCTACGGCAGGCTGATGCGCTCGCGCACCATCCCGCACCTCGACGAGGAGCAGGACCCATGGTCGATCGTCTGCTTCGTCGTGCGGGCGGGTTTCCGCGGCCGGGGGCTGATGCACGAACTCCTCGACGGCGCCGTGGAGCACGCCCGACGTGCCGGCGCGACCCTGGTGGAGGGTTATCCGGTCGACACCCGCGGCGAGCGCGTGGATGGGATCAGCGGCTACGTCGGAACCGTCGCCCTGTTCGAGGCGCACGGCTTCACGCGCCGCAGCTCGACCGAGGCGCACTCGGGCGGCGCGGACCGCTGGGTGATGCGGCGTGAGCTCGGCTGAGGCGGCGCCGGCGGCCGCGTCGGACCGCTTTCACCCCGGGGGTGATCGGAAAGCGGCAGACTGACGATAGGGGAAGCGGCCGGCCGTCGTACTGCCGGCGTCCAATGGGGGATAGGGGGACATCGTGCCGGGAGCCGAAGCCGTAGGGGACGTCGTCGCACTGATCGTGCGGACGACGATCGGAGAGCAGGGGACGCTGCATGAGGCGTCGTTCCGCCTGCTCAAGCAGGGTGTTGCGCGGTTGGACTCCGGTGGCGACACCGGAGAGGTCGACGCGTCGCTGCTGGTGGACGGCATCCTGCTGCTCGTCCTCAGCGAAGCGCGGGACTCGCCCGGAACGGCTGAGTTCACCCGGCGGCTCGGCGCCGAGCGCTCGCAGCGCGTCGCCGAGCAGCTGCGGTCCGCCTCCCGCATCGTGAGCCGGGCACCGGCGGCAGGGATCGCGGTCACGCTGACCCCGCGCGAACAGGAGGTGCTCTCGGAGCTGCAGTGGCATCGGCCTCTCGCGGTCGTGGCCGCGGACCTCAACGTCAGCCTCAACACCGTCAAGACGCACGTCCGTGCGATCTACCGCAAGCTCCAGGTGGATGGCCGAAGCCGAGCGGTCGACAAGGCGCATCAGCTCAACCTCCTCTAAGTCCTCCCGCCGCGATCCCGGGAGTGCACATTCGTGACGAATGTCGCCCTGCGCCGGGTTGGAGTGCACATTCGTGACGAATCTCGCGGGGAGGAAGATCACCCGTTCCGGGCGATTACAGCGGGCCGGGCCGAGGAGAGGATCCGGGTAGGTCTTGTCACTGTCTCTGGGGGTCACATCGTGAAGTCCGTCCTTTTCCGTCGTCCGCTTTCGGGTACGGAAGGGAGGGGACCGGGATGGCGCCGCGCACTTCTGCGGCCGGCCGCGACCGGCGGCGCACTCGCCGTCCTGCTCGGCGGCGCCGGCCTCTGGGCTCTTCCCGCGCAGGCCGCCGTCGGCGATCAGTCGGCCGCTACAGGCCAGTACCTGAGCGGCTCGCTGCTCGGCCTCGACGCCGCGCTCGCCGCATCCCTCGGAGGTGAGGCCGCCGTCAGCAACGGCACGGCGGACCAGACGAACGCGAACAACCTGGACGTCGGCGCGCTGGGCGTCGTCACCCTCACCGCGCCGGGCGGCATCCAGCTTCCCCTCGATCTCGGGAGCGCCGGGGTCGTCGGTCAGTACGCGTCGGCACTGCAGGACGGATCCTCCGTCGGCGCTTCCGGCCTGATCTCCTCCGCCGGAGCCATCGGCACCGGCATCACCCCCGCCCCGGGCGTCGCTCCCGGCCCGCTGAGCCTGAACCTCGCCCAGGCGGTCTCCACGCTAGGGCTGCCGACGGCGACACTGGACGAGCTGTCCCAGCTCGACCTGACCGCCGGCGTCACCGCCGCGCAGGCTGCGCAGGCAGCGCCCGGCGCCGCCACCGGCTCCTACTCGCTGGCGAACGTCGGACTCACCTTCCAGAGCCCCACGCTCGCCGCCCTCGCCGCAGCGATCAACACGCAGGTCGGGACCGTCCAAGGTGCAGTGAATGGGCTGGCCGGGCCGTCCGGGACGCTCGCCACCTCGCTGGATGCGCTGCCGATCGGCGGGATCCTCACGACAACCGCCACGGTCGGCGCCTCCGATCTGCAGGCGGACATCGCGCCCCTGCTCACCGGGCCGATCACGGATCCGGCGAATCCCGGTGTGAGCATCGACCTCTCGACCGGCACCGTCACGGTCGACCTCGGCCAGCTCACGGCACTGGAAGGACTGGCGCCGGGGACGGAGCTGCTGAGCGCGCCGGTCATCGCGGATCTCGCCGCCCGCATCTCCGGGGTCGTCGGCTCGCTGGTCACCCGCGTTGAGAACACGCTGACCACGACCGTCGACGGCCTCTCGGTCACCGCGGTGACCAGCGTGATCGGAGCACCGGTCGTCACGGTCGACTCGACCATCGGACAGCTTCTCGCCGGCGACACCTCGGGGATCACGCTCGCCGGAGTTGGCCTCGGGCTGCCGGTCGGGACCGTGCTCAGCGCGCTGACCACGCCGCTCACCGGCGTCGGCACCGCCATCTCGGCGATCGGCCCAACGGTCCTCGACCCGGTGACGAGCACGCTTCTCCCGGCACTCGATCCCGTGCTGAGCCAGGTGCTCTCGCTGACGGTCAACAACCAGGCGACCACCGGCGGCGTGTTCACCGAGACCGCGTTGCGCGCTACGGTCCTTCCGGCGGCGGCGGCACTCACCCTCGATGTGGCGAACGCCAGCGTCGGCCCGAACGCGGTCGTCGCCGCTCCGGTCGCCACCTCCCTCACCCCGGACAGCGGTCCGGAGGCGGGCGGCCAGACGGTGACCATCACGGGATCCGGCTTCACCGGCTCCACGGGGGTCACCTTCGACGGAACGCAGGCCACCGCCTTCGCTGTGGTCGACGACACGACGATCACCGCGACGACCCCCGCCCACACCCCAGGCGCTGTGGATGTGGTGGTGCAGCATCCCGCCGGCGACTCGGCCCCGCTCACCTACACGTATCTCGCCGCTCCGACCATCGCCTCGGTGACTCCTCCGCAGGGTCCGCAGACCGGCGGCACCCTGGTGACCATCACCGGAACCGGGTTCACGGGGACGACCGACGTCACCTTCGGGGGGACGCCCGCGACGTCCTTCACGGTCGTGAACGACACGACGATCACCGCGACGACCCCCGCGCACCTTCCCGGCGCGGTCGGAGTGGTGGTCACCGCCCCGGGTGGGCAGTCCGTACCGGGTGACTTCACCTTCCTGCCGGTGGTGAACGCTCCGGTGATCACGGGACTGGCGCCGGATCACGGACCGTTCACGGGCGGTACGACCGTGATCATCACGGGCGGCGGCTTCACCGGTGCGACCGCGGTGACGGTCGACGGGACTCCGGTGCCGTTCACCGTCGTCGGTGACGGCACGATCACCATCGTGACCCCGCCGCACGCCGCCGGGCCCGTCCCGGTCGTCGTCACCACGCCGGCCGGCGCGACGCCGCCCGCGACGTTCACCTACGACCCGGGCACCACGGTCACCGGCGTGACCCCGGGCACGGGCCCGGAGAGCGGCGGAACGACCGTCACCATCGCGGGCGGCTGCTTCACGGGAGCGACCGGGGTGCTCTTCGGCACCACTGCGGCCAGATCGTTCACCGTGGTCGACGACGCGACCATCACGGCCGTGTCGCCCGCCGGCACCGGGACGGTCGGCGTCACCGTCGTCGGATCCCCGGCCTGTGGCGCCGCCACCCTGCCCGCCGCCTTCGTCTACACGCCGGCGGCAGGTGGGACCGGCACGACCGGAACCGGTGGGACCGGCTCGCTAGCCTCGACCGGATCCACCTCACCGACGACTCCGTTGCTGGCGTTCGCCGGACTGCTGCTCCTCGCCGGAGCGGCTCTGGTGATCGACCGCCGACGTCGCCGGGCACTCTGACGCCGACGCGCCGACGGCGCGGACGCAGAGCGAAGGGCCCGGTCGGCCGAAAGCCGGCCGGGCCCCCTTCGCGTCGGTCCGTCGCGGCAGGCCGAGCCCCCGCGAGCCGTCGCGCGGCTCAGCAGTACCCGAGGGACCCGTCCGGCCGTCGCGGCACGCGCCGCTCCCAGTGGACGTAGTCGTCGGTCGCCAGAGCCGTCTCGTCGATCTCGATGCCCCATCCCGGCCGGTCGGGCCGGAGGTCGAGGTGGCCGTCGACCGGAAGGTACGGGTCGGGGCACCACGATGTCTCGTCGAGCTTGTACTCGAGGATGGAGAAGTTGCTGCAGGCGGCGGCGAAGTGGAGGTTGTGCGCGGTCGCCAGCGGACCCATCGGGTTGTGCGGCGCCACCATCGTGTAGTGGGCCTCCGCGAGCACGGCGATGCGGCGCAGCTGCGAGATGCCGCCGACGACGCAGATGTCCGGTTGCACGATGTCCGCGCCGCCGGCCGTCAGCAGGTCGAGGAACTCGTTCGGGGAGTACAGGCTCTCTCCCGTCGCGAGCGGCACATCCAGCCGGCTCCGCAGGTATCCCCACGCCTGCTTGTTCTCGGGGCGGATGGGCTCCTCCAGGAACATGGGCTGCCACGGGGCGAGGGCGTTGCCGAGCGCGATGGCCTGATGCGGCTCGAAGATCTTCGCGTGCGCGTCGAACGCGAAGTCCCAGGCGGGGTCGCACGTCTCGCGCACAGCGCGGAAGTACTCCGCGCTCTCCTGGACGACGAGTCCCCAGCGCCGGTCGAACAGGTCGCTGCGGTAGGGGCTGAGCTTGAACGCGTCGAAGCCGTAGCGCTCGGACTGCTCCGCGCAGATGTCCCGCACCGCCGCGGGATCGGGCGCGGTGTAGACGCCGCTGTAGACGCGCACCCGATCACGGACCGCGCCGCCGAGCATCGCGTAGACCGGCACGCCGAGTGCTTTCGCGGCGATGTCCCACAGGGCGTGGTCGACGGCCGAGATCGCAGCCAGGCCCAGCGCGCCCTGCGGGAAGCGGGCCGTGCGGAGCAGCTTCTGTGACAGGAACTCGACGCGGCGCGGGTCCTCGCCCGCCAGCTGCTGCTCCAGGTAGTCGAGCAGCGGCGGGAGGGCGCGGTCCGGGCCGTGGTTGTAGGCTTCGCCCCAGCCGTGCACGCCCTCGTCGGTGTCGATGCGGACGAGCAGGCGCGGGCGGTCGCCGACCCGCTGCATGAAGCTGGAGATGCGCTCGATCCTCATGCGCCGACCGCCGCCGAAGCCGTCGCGGAGGCCGCCGCCGATCCCGCCGCCGAGCCGACCGCAGCGTCCGCCCGCCACTGGTCCAGGATGACGCTGATCTCGGCCCGCACGCTGTCGCCGACCGGGCGGCTGGGCGGCCGCACCTGGCGGTCGCAGAGGCCCAGCTGCGCCATCGCCTCCTTGACGACGCTCACATTGTTGGCCGATCGTGCGTCGGCTCGCAGCTCCTCGAACCGCGCGATCCGGCGGAGGATCGCGTCGGCAGCGGCGTAGTCGCCGGCCCGCAGCTCATCCCGCAGGCTCAGCGAGATGCCGGGGTCGACGTTGACGAGGCCGGACGTGAAGCCGTCGGCTCCGTGCACCGCGTACGAGAGGGCATACGGCTCGGCCAGTCCGGCGATCCAGACGAAGCGCTCGGGGCCCGCGGCGTCCCGTACGGCGGCGAAGACGGTGGGGTCCGGGATGGCGTACTTGACGCCCACGATGTTGGGGGCGATGTCGCCGAGCCGGCGGAGCATCTCGCCGGTGATCCACTCCGAGCGCACGTAGAGCACGAAGGCCAGGTCCGGCTGCGTGGCGGCGATGGCCCGGTGGTACTCGATCCAGCCGTCGGCCGACTGATGCGGGTGCAGCGGCTGGTGGATCATCGCCATCCGGACGCCGTGCTCGGCGGCGACGGCGAGGTCGGCGGCGGCCTCCGCGATGTCGTGCCCGACCCCGACCAGCAGGTCCGCCTCTCCTGCGGCCCGTGCGGCGGCGGCGATGAGTGCTCGGCGTTCGGCGGGGGAGAGGGCGTAGAACTCGCCGGTGTTCCCGTTCGGAGTCAGAGTGCGCACACCGTGGCGGACGAGGCGCTGCAGCAGCGCCTCGTACGTGTCGAGGTCGACGGAGCCGTCGGCGGAGTACGGCGTGACGGGAATCGCGACGACATCGGCGAGGGCTTCCCGTTGGGCGGCGAAGGTCATTTCACTCCCTGCAGCTGGCGGATCGCCAGGGTCTCGAAGCTGCGGATGTGCTCGAGCACCCGGGTGGATGCGGCGGACGGGTCACCCGCGGCGACCGCCTCCAGGATCTGCTGGTGCTCTTCCGCTTCTTCCTCCCAGCTGGGGCGACGGGTCCAGGCGTTCACCGTGATCAGCGCAGTCTGCTCGCGGAGCCCATCCAGAGTGGAGACGAGGATGTCGTTGCCGCAGCCCGCGTAGAGCTCCCGGTGGAAGTCCCGGTTGGCGAGGCTCCGCTCAGCCTCGGTCTCGGCGGCGTCCGCTCGCCGCAGGGCCGACCGGGCGGCTTCGACGTCGGCACCGTTCTCGACGGTGCGGGCGACGGCCGTCGGCTCGAGCAGCGCGCGCATGTCGAACACGTTGTACGCCATCTGCGGATCGACGACCCGGACGGTGGCGCCGCGGTACTCGCTCATTGTGACGAGGCCCGCTCCCGACAGCGTCTTGAGCGCCTCACGCACCGGGGTCTTCGAGATCCCGAAGCGCTCGGCGAGGTCGGCCTCCACCAGGGGCTGCCCGGCGGGAAGCTCGCCGGAGAGGATCGCGAGCCGGAGCGCCTGGACGACCAAGCCCGTCCGCGAGGCCGACTGCGTGAGCCGGGTGATCGGACTGTCCATGAACTTCCCTTTCGGTGTATGGTGCTGCGTACACCATGCATAGTATATGATCGACCCGTCGGAGGGAACCACCCTCGACGAGCGATCTTCCCACTTCACAACTCCCATTCATCGGAGAGGAAACGCAATGACGCGTCATGCACCCGCGGCCGGTGGCCGTTCGCTCCCCCTGCGGCGGGTCGTCGCCGCCGCCTCGGCCGCCGTCCTGATGCTCGGCCTGGCCGCCTGCTCGAACAGCGGAGGCGGAGGAGGCGACAGCGAGAAGAAGGTCGCCCTGCAGCTCTGGGACACCGACACACGCCCCGACCGCACCGCCAACCTCAAGGCACTCATCGCCATGTTCGAGAAGGAGAACCCGAACATCACGATCAGCTATCTCGGCCTGCCGACCGACTCCTACATGCAGAAGCTCAGCACCGCCATCGCGACCAAGTCCACACCGGACCTCGTCACGCCGAAGGCCTCGGATGTCGCCGCTCTCGTGGCGCAGAACGCCCTCGCGCCGCTCGACGACCGGCTGGCCGGCTCGTCGATCGCCAAGAAGATCGACCCGAACATGCTGAAGTCCGCCAAGGCCGCGGCGCCCGACGACAAGCTCTACCTGACTCCGGCCACGGCGCTCGCCGACGCGATCTACTACCGGGCGGACTGGTTCCAGCAGGCGGGACTGAGCAAGCCCGCGACCTGGGACGACTTCTTCTCCGACGCCTCCACCCTGACCGATCCGTCCGCTGGACGTTTCGGCTACACGATCCGCGGCGGCGCCGGCTTCTTCTCGCAGTTCGTGCAGATGGTCTATCCGATGGCCGGAGTCGGCACCTTCTTCGACAGCAAGGGACGCTCCACGCTGGACTCCCCAGCGGTCGTCGCCGCGACCGAGAAGTACGTCTCGCTCTACGGCAAGGACACCGCGAAGAGCGACCTCACCGCCGACTTCAAGACGATGGTCGCGCAGTTCGACAACGGCGGCGCCGCCATGCTCAGCCACAGCATCGGCTCCTACCCGACCCACATCGCGGCGCTCAAGCCGAGCCAGGTGGGCGTCGTCGGCACCTTCCCCGCAGACAACGGCAAGACGATCGTGACGGGCCAGATGGTGACCGGCTTCGGGATGTTCAAGGCCGGCGCGCACCAGGATGCGGCGTGGAAGTTCCTCGAGTTCACGATGAGCAAGGAGGGCAACTCGTTCTGGGCGCAGAAGTCCGGCTACCTGCCCGGCAACACGGATGTGGCGAAGGAGAGCTGGGTCGCCTCCAACCCGGCCATGACGGCCGCTCTGGACACCCAGAAGGCCAAGAACGCCACCGTGCTGCAGCAGCCGTACTACCTGCCGCAGTTCAGCGCCATCACGACCACCGACCTGCTCCCCAAGTGGCAGAAGGTGCTGCAGGGCGACGAGAGCGCGAAGGCGTTCCTCACGGATGCGGCCAAGCAGCTGACCGCGGCGCAGCAGGACTACCTCAAGCGAAGCAAGAAGTAGCCGGAAGGATCACGATGACGGTCGCTGTTCCCCGCAGGCGGAGCCCGCAGGGTGGGCTGAGCCCGAGCCCTCGGGGCCGGCAGAGCCCGCTCGCCCGGCGCACCCGGCTCTACCCGTACCTGCTGATCGCCCCGGCGGTGCTGCTGGTGCTGGTGTTCCTCGTGTACCCCGTGGCCAGCGTCTTCTTCTACAGCCTGCAGCACTCCAACGTGACGCAGCCGTGGAACGACGGCTTCGCGGGGCTGGACAACTTCACCCGGATGTTCGGCGACCCGCTGTTCTGGCAGAGTCTGCGGTTCACTCTCCAGTGGGTCCTGGTGGAGGTCGCGCTCCAGTTCGTCTTCGGGCTGGCGCTCGCCCTGCTGCTCAACCGGACGTTCGTCGGCCGGGGGATCGCGCGCGCGCTGACGTTCTCGCCGTGGGCGGTGTCGGGCATCCTGACGACCACCATCTGGATCCTGATCTACAACCCGGCCACCGGGATCGGCCGCTACCTGGCCGATCTCGGGATCGGGGAGCACGGCACGTCACTCCTCTCCGGGCAGGGGACCACGTTCCTGGCCGTGGTCATCGCCGAGCTGTGGAAGGGCGTTCCGTTCTTCGCGATCCTGATCCTCGCGGACCTGCAGTCGGTTCCCGGCGAGCTCTACGAGGCGGCGGATGTCGACGGCGCAGGGCCGTTGCGACGGTTCGTCTCGGTGACCTGGCCGCACATCCGACAGGCCGTGGTGCTCGCCACGCTGCTCCGCGGCGTCTGGGAGTTCAACAATGTCGACCTCCTGTACACACTGACCGGGGGAGGCCCGGCCAACTCCACGACGACGCTGCCGCTCTACGTGGCGCAGACCGCCATCCAGAGCAGGGACTTCGGCTACGGCTCGGCTCTCACCGTCGTGGCCTTCCTCCTCCTCACCTTCTTCTCGCTGCTGTACCTGCGTCTCACCAAGAGAGGAGCGGAGTCGTGACCCTGCTCGAAGACCCCATCGCGCGGTCCCTTCCACTGGAGCCGACGAGACCCGGCGCCCCGGCCCAGCGCCGCCGCCCGCGTCGCCGCGGCCGGCGCGTGCTCGACCGGCTGAGCCTCTGGGTGCCGCTCGGTCTGTTCCTGCTCTTCACTCTGGTGCCGCTGTACTGGATGGTGCTGTTCGCCTTCCGGCCATCCGGCTCCACCTCGCTGATCCCGTGGCCGATCACCTTCGACCACTTCGCGTCGGTCTGGAACGGCTCCGGATTCGGGATCTACTTCCAGAACAGCATCATCACCGCCGGGGCGACGCTGGTGGTCTCGACGGTGATCGCGCTACTCGGCGGCTATGCGCTGGCGCGCTTCGCCTTCCGCGGCAAGACGCTGTTCCTCGTCGTGATGCTGTGCACCCAGTTCATCCCCGGCGCGATGATGCTCATCCCGCTGTTCGAGATCTTCAACACGCTCGGGCTCACCAACAATCTGATCAGCCTCATCATCGCCGACACGGTGTTCCACCTGCCGCTGTCGCTGGTGCTGATGTCCGGCTTCATCCGCAATGTCCCGGTGGAGATCGAGGAAGCGGCGTGGGTGGACGGCTGCACGCGCGTCCAGGCCTTCCGGCTCGTGGTGCTGCCGCTGCTGAAGCCCGGGATCGTGGCGGTCGGCTCGTTCGCCTTCATCAGCGCCTGGAACAACTTCCTCTTCGCCCTGATGTTCATGAGCCAGCAGGACAGGTTCACCGTGCCGGTCGGCCTGAGTTACCTGCTCGGAGAGTTCGGCGCCGACTTCGGCGCCCTCGCGGCGGGCGGGCTGGTCGCGATCCTGCCGGTCGTCATCCTCTTCGCCTATGTGCAGAAGTTCCTGGTCCAGGGCATGAGCGCCGGGGCGGTGAAGGGATGAGCGTGCGCGAGACGGTCGCGGAGGCGGCAGCGGCGGCGGACGCACTGCGTGCGCTCGGGACGTCTGGACGTGCGGCTCTTCTGAGCGGGATCGCCCAGGGGCTGGATGACGCGCGCGCGTCGCTCATCAGCGCTGCGGTCGACGAGACGCACCTACCGGTCGCCCGGCTGGACGGCGAGGTGACGCGCACGGCGAACCAGGCGCGACTGTTCGCCGAGATCCTGGAGGACGGCGACTACCTCGGACGCATCCAGGACGGGGAGGTCCTGCGCCGCGTGCTCGTACCGCTCGGCGTCGTGGCGGTCTTCGGCGCGAGCAACTTCCCGTTCGCCTTCGGGGTGCCGGGCGGCGACACCGTCTCGGCGCTCGCCGCAGGATGCCCGGTCGTCGTGAAGGCGCATCCCGGTCATCCGGGCACCAGCGGCCTCGCGTTCGAGGTCCTCCGGCAGGCCGTTGTCGCGGCGGGGCTCCCGGCGGGTGCGATCGGGATGGTGTCGGGCTTCGACGACGGCGCCCGGCTGGTCACCGATCCCGGCGTGGCCGCGGTCGGGTTCACCGGGTCGACAGCGGGAGGCCGTGCTCTCTACGACCTCGCCGTCTCGCGGCCGGCGCCCATCCCGTTCTTCGGCGAACTCGGGAGCGTGAACCCCGTGGTGATCAGTCCGGAGGCCGCCCGGCGTCGCCCGGAGGAGCTGGCCCGGACGCTGACGGAGTCGATCGTCGCCAGCACCGGCCAGTTGTGCACCAAGCCGAACCTGCTGCTCGTGCCGGACGGCGCAAGCGAACTGGTGGCGCTCCTCCGGGAGCGGTTCGCCGCCTCGGATCCCGCGGAGCTGCTGAACGAGGGCATCGCCGAACGCTTCGACTCCGCGCTGTCCGCGTGGCAGCACCGGGCGGGTGCGCGGTCGCTGGTGGAGTCCGAGCGCACGCCCGACGGAGTCCGCTCAGCGGCCCTCGTGCAGTTGGATGCGGAGGACGACGTGGCCGGCTTCGAGGAGGCCTTCGGGCCGGCGACGGCGCTGCTGACGTACGGCGATCTGGAGCAGGTGGCGGGACGGATCGCCCGGTTGCCGGGCCAGCTGACCGTCTCCGTCTTCGCCGAGGAGGTCGAGCTTTCCGCCCTCGGACCGCTGCTGGCCGCAGCGGAGCGTGTCGCCGGCCGCGTGGTGTTCGACCAGGTGCCGACCGGAGTCGCCGTCACCCGGTCGATGACCCACGGCGGACCGTATCCGGCGACCACAGCTGCGTCGTCGACGTCAGTGGGCGGCGCCGCGATCGGGCGCTGGCTGCGGCCGGTCACGTACCAGAACGTCCCACTGTCGCTGCTGCCGCCGGAGCTGTTGCCGCCGGAGTTGCGCGCGCCGTTGCCCGCGCTCACCGCCGGCACTCACTGACCCGAGATGGTGAACCAGACCCCGTAGCCGCCGGCGACGCACATCACGATCGCGGTGATCCATCCCAGGGTCTGGGACAGCCACCGGTTGCGGTACCTGCCCATGATGCCCCTGTCGCGGGCGATCAGCATCATGATCACGATGAACGGGCCGGCGGCAATCCCGTTGACGATCGCGGAGAGCACGAGCAGCTGGATGGGGTTGCTGACGAAGAGGGCGAACAGCGTCCCGATGATCATGCCTGCGACGAGGAGGAGGTAGAACAGCGGCGCTTTCCGCGGGCTCCGGTCGAAGCCCCACGGCTTCTCCAGGAGCCCGGCCATGCCGGCCGCCCCGGAGGCGGCGAGCACCGGGACCGCGAGGATGCCGGAGCCGATGAAGCCGACGGCGAAGAGCGCGCCGGCGTACTGGCCGGCGATGGGTTCCAGCGCCTTCGCCGCTTCGGCTGCGCTGGTGACTGTCTTGTGATGCACCCCGAGGGTGGCGGCGGAGGCAGCGATGATCGCGAACATGATGAGGACCGAGAACACCATCCCGGTGAAGACGTCCAGCCGGCCGGTCCGGAGTCGTCGCCTGGCACCGGCCGGCGGCCGCTCGCGCAGGGACGGCGCCCTGTCGCCGCCGAGGTCCTCCTCGCGGAGCTCCTCGATGCGCTGCGCCGTCTGCCAGAAGAACATGTAGGGGCTGATCGTGGTACCGAGCACCGCGACGGCGAGACCGAGGTAGGCGGGGGACCAGTGGAACTCGGCGCCGACGAGGCCGGCCAGCACCGACCCCCAGTCGACGTGGGTGACGAAGAGCACTCCGACGTAGACCAGGAGTGCCAGGCACAGCCATTTGAAGATCCGGCCGATCCAGTCGAAGGACCCGCCGATCAGAGCGACGGTGATCCCGGCCCCGGCGATGGCCGACCAGAGCCCGGCCGGTCCTGCCCCGAGCAAGCGCATCCCCTGCCCGATGGCCATGAGGTCGGCGGAGAGGTTCAGGACGTTCGCCACGATGAGCGCGGCGACCAGGACGACGATGACGGTCCTCGCGCCCCGGCCGAACCGCCGCCGGATGAGGCGGCCGAAGCTGTCGCCGGTCGCCAGCGCCATCCTGTCGCAGATCTCCTGGACGGCCATCATCATCGGAAGCGTCGCCGGCACCGTCCAGAGCAAGCCGTTCCCGTAGGAGGCGCCCGCCTGGGCGTAGGTCGCCACGCCCGAGGGGTCGTCGTCGGCCGCACCGGTCACCAGGCCCGGGCCGAGCACGGAGAAGAAGCGGGCCAGTGGACTCCGGCGGCGCGGTTCGTCGTCGCCTTTCGCGCGCTCGGTGCTGCTCTCCGTGTCGGTCGCCATGAGCCGTTCACTCCTTCGTGTCCGCCCCCAGTGCGTCACACGGTAGGCCCGATCGCCCGGATCCGCGCGCCCGCGAGCTTCTGAATTGCTCAGAGAACCGTGCCTGCGAGCCATCGAGGGAGGCGAGATTCGTGACGAATGTCGCGCTAAACCGGCTCGAAGGCGACATTCGTGACGAATGTCGCCATAAACCGGCTCGAAGGGGACATTCGTGACGAATGTCGCCTTAAGCCGGCTCTAAAGGGACATTCGTGACGAATGTCGCGTTAGACCGGCTCGAAGGCGACATTCGTGACGAATCTCGCCACACCGAGGCCTAGGGCCGGTCGAGGGCCTCCAGCTGCAGGAGCCAGATACGGTCGGGGTGGGACAGCGGGGCCTGGAGGCCCGCGGTACGCAGGGCGCGGCCGCTGAGTTCGAGACGGCCCGCGGCGGCGTCCTCGTACCACGGCGGCACGCGTTCGCCGGCCTGGGGGCGGCCGAGCGGGGACGGGGTGACGCGGTAGCGGCGGGCGTCATCGAGGCCGCGGAAGGGGATCCGTCCGAGCGGTGCCGCGTCGGAGCGGCCCACGAAGGCCAGCGCGTACAGGCCCCGGCCGCGATCGGGCGCCACGACGCCGCTCACCCAGAGGGTCGGATCCACCTCGTCCATCCGCACGAGCTCGCCGCCGTGCAGGAGGTCGCGGTTCTCGCGGTGGAACCCGATCCACCCGGCCAGCTCCGTGAGCTCGGTCCCGGACGCCGTGGTCAGGTCCCACTCGACGCCGAGGTGGCCGAACAGCGCCGTAGCGGCGCGGAAGGCCAGGTCGTGGTGGCGGTGCGTGGTGTGCGATGCCGGCGCCCCGATGTGGGAGCCGAGCAGCTCGGGCGGGAGGAGCTGCTGCGTCCAGCGCATCATCTCCTGTCGCTCGAGCGGATCGTTGCAGTCGGAGACCCACACCCGGTCGGTCCGCTCGAGGACGCCCAGATCCACCCGCGCGCCGCCGGAACTGCAGGCCTCGATCTCGAGCCCGGGGAAGCGGTCCTTCAGCTCGTCCATCAGCCGGTAGGCGGCGAGCGTCTGGCCGTGCACGCCCGGCGCACCGGCGGGCGCGGTTCCGGCGTCCGCGAGGTCGCGGTTGTGGTCCCACTTGATGTAGGCGATGTCGTCGGAGGTGAGGATGTCGACCAGCCGATCGCGAACGTACGCATACGCGTCGGGGTTCGCCAGGTCGAGCACCTGCTGGTGGCGCGACTCGACGGGAAGCCGGCCGCCGGTCTGCATGATCCACTCGGGATGCGCGCGCGCGAGGTCGGAGTCCAGGTTGACCATCTCCGGCTCGAACCAGAGCCCGAACTCCATCCCGAGCGCCCGGACGCGGTCGATCAGCGGCGTGAGGCCGTCCGGCCAGACCGTCTCGTCGACATACCAGTCGCCGAGGCCGGCGCTGTCGTCGCGGCGGTGGCGGAACCAGCCGTCGTCGAGCACGAACCGTTCGACGCCGGCCGCGGCGGCGCGCTCCGCGAGCGCGCTCAGCTTTCCGAGGTCGTGGTCGAAGTAGACCGCCTCCCAGACGTTGAGGGTGACCGGGCGAGGACGTCGTGGATGCTGCGGCCGGGCACGCAGGTACTGGTGCAGCCGCCGGGCCTGGTCGTCGAGCCCGTCCCCGTACACGCCGTAGACCCACGGGCTGCGGTAGCTGTCCCTGTGCCCGAGGCGCACTTCGCCGGGGAGCAGCAGCTCGCCACCGCCGACGACCTGCTCGCCGCCCGAAAGCCTCTCGGCGTAGTGCCGGTGGTTGCCGCTGAAGCCCACGTGGACGCCCCACACCTCGCCGCGGGCGAAGCCGAAACCGGGCTCGCCGACGCTGAGCAGCGTGGCCGCATCCGCTCCCGTCCGTCCGCGCCGGCCCTCGCGAACGTGGGCTCCGACGGTCAGCTCGCGGCGCTGCGGCGTGCGCTCCTTGGCCCAGCGCCCCGCGAAGTCGAGGATCTCCCGGGCGCGCGCGGGGAGCGGGAGGGCGATCCCGAGGTCGTCGAGGCGGTAGGGCGCACCGTCGTTGGTGAGGGTGACGGCGGTGCGCAGGACGCCGGAGGACGAGAGCTCGACCTCGATGGTCAGAGACAGCGCGGCGACCGCATCGTGGGCGGTGATCGCGACCGCGCCTCCCTCCGGCACGGTCAACAGGTCGCCGGAGGCCTCGGCCGCGCCGTCGGAGACGCTCACGTCCGAGACGGTGAACACCGGCGACCAGGCGCTGCCGTCCTCGCGGCTCCCGCTGATCCCCGGCCGGCCGACCCATCCGGTCCGCTGCTCGGGCAGGAGCGCCACGCGGACCGGCACATCCGGGGTTCCGGGAGTGGCCGGACGGATGTCCGCGAGCGCGACGGCGCGCGCGTCCTCCGCCGTGAGGTCGCCCAGCGCTGCTCCCCAGTGGGCGACGGCCGGCAGCTGGGCGCCGCTCAGATCGAGGAGGACGCTGACCCCGCCCGCGGTGAGATGGATGAGCTCGGCTCGCATGGTGTCCCTTCACATGACGAAGCGGGGGTGGGCTCGGCGCCCACCCCCGCGTGCGGCGCTGGACTATCCCTTGACGGGGATCGACTGCGCCTTCAGGGTCTGGATGGTGGAGTCCTGACCCTTCTTCAGCGCATCCAGCAGCGTACCGTTTCCGCCGACGGCCGCCTTGAAGCCGTCCGAGACGTCACTGTAGGTCTGCGTCATGGTCGGGCCCCAGGTGAAGTCGGGGTCCACCGCGGCGGACGCCTTGGCGAAGACGTCGTAGATCTTCTGGCCGCCGTAGAAGGGCACGCCGTCCTTCAGAGCGGGCAGCTTCAGCCCGGCCTTGGTGGTCGGGTAGAGGTTGGCCGCCTTGTTCAGCGCGGTGAGCGCCTCCGGGGAGGTGTTGAGCCAGAGCGCGAACTTCGCGGCCTCGTAGACGTGCTTCGAGCCCTTGAAGACGACGACGGAGCTGCCGCCCCAGTCGCCGGCCTTGTTCTCGCCGGCGTTCCACTGCGGGGACTGCGCGACGGCCCAGTCACCGGCGGTGTCCGGTGCGCCGGAGGCGATGGAGTTCGCACCCCAGACCGCGGAGTTCCAGGTCCAGACCTTGCTGGAGTTGTAGGCGTTGTTCCACTCGTCGGTCCAGGCCGGGTAGGTCGAGACCAGACCCTCCTTGATCAGGTCGTTCCAGTAGCCGGCGACCTGCTTGGAGGGACCGCTGGTCAGGTTCACGTTCCAGTTGTCCCCGCTGTTGGAGAACCACTGGCCGCCGGCCTGCCACACGAAGCCGGCGAACTGGTTGATGTCCGTCTGCGAGAAGTTGGTGATGTAGCCGCCGAGTGCGCGGATCTTCTTCGCCGCATCCTTGTACTCCGCCCAGGTGGTCGGGATCGGGATGTTGTTCTTCGCGAAGAGGTCCTTGCGGTAGAACAGCGCCATGGGGCCGGAGTCCTGAGGGATGCCGTACACCGACGTGTCGCTGCCGAGGCTGGCCTGCTTCCAGGTCCAGTCCACGAACTGGCTCTTGGCCGCGGAGACCTCGCTGCACGCGCTGAGGTCGGTCAGGGCGTCCTGGACGCGGAAGTTCGGCAGCGCGTCGTACTCCACCTGGCCGAGGTCGGGCGCGTTGCCGGCCTTGAGCTCGTTGAAGAAGTTCTTGTAGGTGCCGGAGTTGCCGTTCGGGCCGATCTGGACCTTGACCTGGATGTCGGGGTTCTTGTCGTTCCACAGCTGCACCACTTTGTCGATGCCGGGAACCCAGGAGGTGAAGTTCAGGGTGACCTTCCCGGAGGACGGTGCGCAGGCGGCGCCGGCGGTGGCCGCGGTGTCGGCGCCGGACGAGCATCCGGCGAGGCCGATGGTCGCCGCGAGTGCGAGCGAGGCGACTGCGGCTGCTCTCTTCGTAACGTGCATAGTGATCCTTCTTCGGTGTTAGGGGGAACCCGGCGGGTCCGGGCGGGGGGTCTGGGTGCTACTTCAGGGAGCCGCTGCCGAGGCCGTTGCGCCAGAAGCGCTGAAGCAGCAGGAACGTGACGATCAGGGGGACGACCGACAGGAGGGCGCCCGAGAGGACGAAGCTGCGCAGCTCTGGGAGCTGGTTGATCTGGGTGTTCCAGCTGTAGAGGCCGAAGGTCACCGGGAACAGCGACTGCGTGCGCAGCATGATCAGCGGGAGGAAGAAGTTGTTCCAGATCGCGACGAACTGGAACAGGAACACCGTGACGAGGGCCGGCATCATCAGCCGGATGCTGACCGTGAAGAAGGTGCGGAGCTCGCCGGAGCCGTCCAGCCGCGCCGCCTCCAGGAGTTCGTCCGGCACGCTCGCCGCAGCGAAGATGCGGCCGAGGTAGACGCCGAACGGACTGACGATCGAGGGCAGGAGCACCGACCAGTAGGTGTCGGTGAGATTCACCTTGCTGAAGATCAGGAACAGCGGGAGGGCCAGGGCGGTCGCCGGGACCAGCACGCCGCCGAGCACGATGTTGAACAGCGTCTCGCGGCCCGGGAACCGGTACTTCGCGAGGGCGTAGCCGCACATCCCGGACAGGATGGTGGCGAGCAGACCGCCGACGCCGGCGTAGAGGATGCTGTTGAGCATCCACTTGCCGAAGATCCCGTCGCCGTAGGACAGCATCCTGCCGATGTTGCCGAACAGGTCGAAGTCGGCGAACCAGAGCCCGTTCGTGGTCAGCAGCTGCTCACGGGACTTGCTGGAGGCGACGAACAGCCACCACAGGGGGATGAGCGTGTAGAGCGTGAACACGCACATCACGATCATGGCGGCGGTGCGCGAGAGGAGGCGCTCGCGGGGACCGCGGGCACGTCCCGGCCGGGACGGTGCGGCATCCGGCCGGCGGGTGGCGCGGACCGGGGCGGCGTCCGCTTCTGGTGCGACGGCGGTGGTCATTGCGCCTCCTTGCGCTGGGTCACCCGGAGGAAGGTGAACGAGAGGACGAACGTCGCCAGGGCCAGCACGACACTGAACGCGGCGGCGAGGTTGTAGTTCGGGAGCGAGCTGGTGGCGTACACGGTGAGGTTCGGCGTGTAGGTGCTGGTCACGGCGGAGCTGAAGGAGGCGAACACCTGAGGCTCGGCGAGCAGCTGCAGCGTTCCGATGATCGAGAAGACGGCGGTGAGGAGCAGCGCAGGCCGCACCAGGGGGATCTTCACCGACCAGGCGATGCGGAACTGCCCCGCGCCGTCCAGCCGGGCCGCTTCGTACACCTCCTGCGGGATGGCGAGGAGCGCCGAGTAGATGATCAGCATGTTGTAGCCGACGTAGACCCAAGTGACGACGTTCGCGATCGACCAGAGCACCAGATCCGACCCGAGGAAGTTCACGTTGCGCGTCAGGTCGGTGAACGGCGAGAGATTCGGCGAGAAGAGGAAGCCCCACATGATCGCGGCGACGACGCCCGGCACGGCATAGGGGGCGAAGTACGCGAGGCGGAAGAACCGCTTGCCGCGGACCAGGGGCGAGTCGAGCAGCAGCGCGAACACGAGCGCCAGCGCCAGCATGACCGGCACCTGGACGACGCCGAACAGCAGCACCTGGCCGACCGACAGCCAGAACGGGCCGTTCTGGAACACGAGCGCGTACTGGCTGAACCAGCCGAACACTTCGTGCGCCTGCCCGAAGGTGCCATCGCGTTTCACGACCAGGAGGGACTCCCAGATCGCGTAGCCCACAGGCAGCGCGTAGAACAGCGCGAACAGGATGGTGAACGGCAGGACGAACGCGAGGATGGCCCGCAGGTGCCGGGGCGCTCCCGCGCGTCTGCGGCGCGTGGGCTCCGGTCTCGCTGTGCGGCCCCGGAGGGCGAGGGGGGTGGTGGTCATCGCTGGTCCTCTCTGACGATGCGGACGGATCCCGCCGGAACCGTGAGGACGGTCCCGGGAGTGCCGGTGACGAGTTCGTGGCCGGAGACGGGCAGCTCCAGGCCGGTCGCACCGTGGTTGATCACGAACAGGTAGGAGGCGTCGGGTCCGGTGCGGCGCACGACCTCGACATCCTCGCCTGCGCCGGCGGGCGCGACGACGCCGGCGGCGGTGAGGATGCGGTCCACGATCCCCGCGTAGGCGCCGGCATCCGGGAGGGTCGCGAGGTACCAGGCCTCTCCGCCCCCGTGACGGTTGCGTGTGAGGGCAGGGCCGCCGGCCGAGGGGCCGTCGGCGAACCGGTCGAGGACCTCGGCGTCGGCGGTGAGACGCTCGGTCCACAGCCCGGCGGTAGCGCCGGAGACGAGCGTCACCGCGGTGTCCGGAGTGACGGGAGCGAACTCCTCCACGCGCAGGCCGAGCATGTCGCGGAAGGCGCCGGGGTAGCCGCCCGGGATGACGCGGTCGTCCTCGTCCGCGATACCGCTGAAGAAGGTGACCAGCGCCGTCCCGCCCTGCGCGACGAAGTCGGCGACGGCCCGCGCTTCGGCGGCCCGGACGAGGTAGAGGCCGGGAACGACCGCCACGCGGTACCCCGTCAGGTCGCTGCCGGGTCGCACGATGTCGACGGTGACGCCGGAGGCGCGGAGCGCCTGGTAGGCGGCGTGGACCTGGTCGAGGTAGCCGAGCGCGTGGCTCGGGCGGTTCTCGCCGTCGGCGGCCCACCACGACTCCCAGCTGAACAGCAGCGCGACCTCGGCGGTGACCGTGGTGCCGGTGACCTCCTCCAGACGGCCGAGGAGCTCGCCGAGTTCGAGCACCTCGCGCCAGACGGCGCTGTCGGTCCCGGCGTGGGGGAGGAGCGCCGAGTGGAACTTCTCGGAGCCTTGGAGGGAGGCGCGCCACTGGAAGAAGCACACGGCGTCGGCCCCGCGCGCCACATGCGTGAGGGCGTTCCTGGTGAGCTCGCCCGGATGCTTCGCCAGGTTGTGCGGCTGCCAGTTGACGGCGCCTGTGGAGCTCTCCATCAGCATCCAGGGGCGCCCGCCGGCGAGACCGCGGGTGGTATCCGCGGCGAAGGCCAGCTCGAGGGTGGGGTCGTCGAGGCGGTGGTCGAGGTAGTGGTCGTTGGCGATGACATCCATCTCGGGCGCCCAGGTCCAGTAGTCGAGGTTGCGGATGTGCGCGGTGACCATGAAGTTGGTGCTCACCGGGGCTGCGCTGTGCCGGCGGATGATCTCGGCCTCGGCCCGGTAGTGGTCGAGCAGCTCGTCCGAGCTGAAGCGGTGGAAGTCGAGCACCTGGCCCGGGTTGCGGCTGGACAGGGTCCGCAGCGGAGGCAGGATGTCCTCCCAGTCGGAGTAGCGCTGGCTCCAGAACGAGGTGCCCCAGGCCCGGTTGAGCGCGTCGAGGGATCCGTACCGGGTCTGCAGCCAGCGGCGGAACGCGGCGGCGCTCGCGCCGCAGTAGCAGAGCGCATTGTGGCAGCCGAGCTCGTTGGACACGTGCCAGAGGCGCACCGCGGGGTGAGCGCCGTAGCGTTCCGCGACCGCCTCCACGAGGGTCAGGGCGTAGCGGCGGTAGACCGGCGAGCTGGGGCACCAGGCCTGGCGGCCGCCCGGGAAGCGGGTGGTGCCGTCGTCGGCCACCGGCAGGACCTCGGGGTGCAGGCGGGTGAGCCAGGCGGGCGTCGACGAGGTGGCCGTCCCGAGGTTCACGCCGATGCCGGCCGTGTGGAGGAGGTCGATCACGGTGTCGAGATCGGAGAAGTCCCACTCGCCCTTGCGCGGGTTCAGCTGGGACCAGCCGAAGATGTTGATCGCGACGAGGTTCACGCCGGCCCGGCCCATCAGTTCGACGTCTTCGCGCCAGACGGCTTCATCCCACTGTTCGGGGTTGTAGTCGCAGCCGAAGGCGACGCCCGGGTGGATCGGCGTCATCGAGAACTCCTTTGTTTCGGTGGCTGTGCCCGCCGCACTCTGTGCACGTGCACACAATTGCGCCCACGAAAGCAGGGGTGTTAATGTGGGAGCGTGCACACACTATGCGACTCCCCGATCGGTGTCAACCGCGAATCCGGGAAATCGCGATGAATGCACCGGAGGGGCGCCGCCGCGCGACCGTTCACGACGTGGCGCTGGAGGCCGGCGTCTCCCGCGGCACGATCAGCCGCTACATGAACGGTGAGCGCTACGTCTCCGCAGAGGCGCGGCTCGCGATCGAAGCCGCCATCGAGAAGGTCGGCTACGTCCCCAACGGGGCGGCGCGCAACCTCGCTGCGCGGCGCAGCATGGCGGTCGGCTTCATCGTGCACGAGCCGCACGCCCTCTTCCTCGAAGACCCGAACATCGGATCCATCATGCTGGGCGCGAACACCGCGCTGTCCGCGGCGGACTACCAGATGGTCACGCTCATCGTCGACTCCGAGCGCGACACGGAACGGGTGGCCCGCTACCTCAGCGGCGGCTTCATCGACGGGGCCGTGATCGTCTCCGCGCGGACGAAGGACCCGATCAGCCGCGCCGTCGAGCGCTTGGCGATGCCGTCGGCGTTCGTCGGCCATCCACCCGGCGTGCTGGCGGCGTACGTGGGCGTCGACAACCGCGGCGCCGCGAAGGCGATCACTGAGCGGCTGGTCGCCACGGGCCGCCGCCGCATCGGGATGATCGCAGCCGCCCTCGACCGCGACTCCGGCTCCGACCGGCTGGCGGGCTTCACGAGCGCCCTCGGCTCACGCTTCGACCCGGCGCTCGTCGAGGAGGTGCCCCTGTACTCCTATGCGGCCGGTGTGGCCGGCATGCAGCGTCTCCTTCAGCGGGCTCCCGACCTCGACGGCGTCTTCGCCGCCTCCGATGCGGTCGCCGCCGGCGCGATCGAGGCGCTGCGGATGGCCGGCCGCCGCGTCCCCGAGGACGTCGGCGTCGTCGGCTTCGACGACAGCACCTGGGCGACGCGCACGCAGCCGCCGCTCTCCACCGTCCACCAGCCCGCCGAGGGCCTCGGCCGAGCGGCCGCCGAGGCGGTGCTCACCCAGCTCGAGACCGGCGACCTCACCTTCACCGGCACCATGCTCCCCACCCCCATCGTCTGGCGCGCCTCCGCCTGACCCCGGCCGCCGTCCCGCCCCGCCTACGTCTCGCCTGCGTCTCGCGATTCGTGACGAATGTTGTGTTAGCCACGCTGGAGGGCGACATTCGTGACGAATGTTGCGTTAGCGCTGCTGGAAGGCAACATTCGTGACGAATCGCGGGGCGGGGGCGTGGGGCGTGGGGCGGGGGGCAGGGAAGGCGCTGCGCGAAGGCAACATTCGTGACGAATGTTGCGTTGGCGGCGCTGGAGGGCGACATTCGTGACGAATGTTGCGGCGGCGCCGGGACCCGCGAGCGCCGGGACCCGCGTGGCGCCGGGACTCGCGAGCGCCGGGACCCGCGCGGCGCCGGGACGCGGCGGCGCCGGGACCAGCGAGCGCCGGGACCCGCCAGCGCCGGGACCCGCGAGCGCCGGGAGGCGCGAGCGCGATCGTCAGGCCGGCTCGATGACCGTCACCAGCTGGCCCGGGACCACGTCGCCGACCTCCGCGGCGATCACGCCGATCAGCGGAGCGGAGTACATGGCCGAGAGGGCATGCGCGCTGCGGCCCGGATGGCCCATCGGCGCGACCGTGACCCCGTCGGTCCGCTGCGTCACGGCGAGCGGGACGAAGCGCACGGTTCCCGCCGTCCCCTCCCAGCCCACCGAGACCGTCTCGGCAAGCGTGCCGTCGAGGCCCGCGGTCGGCAGTCCGCCGAGGCGTCCCAGCACCGGGCGGACGAAGGCCTCGAACGAGACGAACGCCGCCGTCGGAGTCCCCGGCAGGGCGATCCACGGCACCCCGTTCCACGTGCCGCGGGCCTGCGGGCGGCCGGGCCGCATGCCGACGCGGGCCAGCAGGCCGTCCGGCGAGCCGGCGGCGGTGCGTCCGACGAAGTCGTGCGAGCCGGCGCCCAGCCCGCCGGTGGAGACGATCAGGTCCGCGTCGCGGGAGGCCGCATCCAGCACCGCCTCCAGAGCGCCCGGACGGTCGGCGACCCGGTGCATCCCGGTGGCCACGCCTCCCACCGCGCGCACGGCGGCAGCGAGGTAGACCGCGTTCGAGTCCGGGATGGTGCCGGCGGACGCCGCGGACGTGTCGCTCAGCTCGTCTCCGGTCGACAGCACCACCACGCGCGGTCGGCAGTGGACAGCGGCAGTGCCGTGCCCGGTCGCGGCCAGCAGTGCGAGGAGGCGGGCGCCGAGTTCCGTCCCGGCCTCGACGAGGATGTCGCCGGCCGCCACATCCTCTCCGGCCGCCCGGATGTTCGACTTCGCCGGCAGCCACAGCTCGACGCTCGGCAGGTCGGTGAAGGCGCCCGCGGTCGACAGCTCGACCGGCACCACCACGTCGGCGCCCTCGGGGATCGGGGCGCCGGTCATGATGCGCACGGCCTCCCCGGGGCCGATGGGACGTGGATGGCCGTGGCCGGCGGGCGCGCGGTCCACGAGCACCAGCCGCACGGGCCGCGAGGGATCCGACCCGGCGAGATCCGCCGACCGCACGGCGTAACCGTCCATGGCGGAGTTGTCGAAGAGCGGCACCGGCTGCAGCGCGCGCACGGCGGCTGCAGTGACGCGACCGACCGCATCCACCAACGGGACGTCCTCAACAGGAAGCGGTCGAGCCAGCGCGAGCACCTCGGAGCGGTACGCGGCGACGGTGTGGGTGATGCGGTCCATCCCACCTCCTCCGGTCTCGGTGGGATCACGCTACGGCCCCGCCATGACGGCCCTGTTGCCCCGTGCGTCACCCCCGGTTACGTTCCCCTCACACGACCGGGGCCACGAGGAGAGGTGTTCGTTACGTCGGTTTCACGTCGCGAGCGGGCCGCCGAAACACGACTTTCCTACCGTGAAGCAAGCACAACTTTCGCAGGCTCCCACCCCCAGGAGGTCCCGATGACCAGCACCGTCTCCGAATCCGGCCCGGCGAGCACTGCCTCGAGCACTGCCGCCGGCACCGCCACCGTCCCCTCGTCCGCCCTCACCGTCCTGCCCGGCCGGTGGATCGAGGGCTGGAACGCCGAGGATCCCGTCCAGTGGGAGCAGCAGGGCGCCGCGATCGCGCAGCGCAACCTCCGCTGGTCGATCTTCGCCGAGTTCCTCGGCTTCGTCGTCTGGCAGCTCTGGTCGATCGTGGTCGTGTCGCTGCCCGCCGCCGGCTTCGCCTTCAGCACCTCCCAGACCTTCTGGCTCATCTCCATCCCGAGCCTCGTCGGAGCGACCCTGCGCTTCCCGTACACCTTCATGGTGCCGCGGTTCGGCGGGCGCAACTGGACGATCGTCTCTGCGGCGCTCCTCCTCATCCCGTCCATCGGCCTCGCGATGTGCGTGGCGAACCCGCACACTCCGTTCGGCGTGATGCTGTTCGTGGCGGCGCTCGCCGGGTTCGGCGGCGGCAACTTCGCCAGCTCCATGGCGAACATCACCTTCTTCTACCCGCAGCGCAAGAAGGGATGGGCCCTCGGCCTGAACGCCGCCGGCGGCAACCTCGGCGCGGCCGTCGCGCAGTTCGCGGTGCCGATCGTCATCACCATCGGGGCCGCCGCCACCCTGCAGCTCCCGCTCGCCGGGCTGATCTGGGTGCCGTTGATCGTCGTGGCCATCGTCGGCGCCTGGTACCGGATGGACAACCTCACCAACGCGCGCGCCGACCTGAAGGCGTCGTTCGCCGCGCTGCGCGCTCCCGAGCTGTGGCTCATGGCGCTGCTCTACATCGGGACGTTCGGCTCGTTCATCGGCTTCTCGGGGGTCTTCCCGAAGCTCATCGCCGACCAGTTCCCGGGTTTCAGCCACTTCCCGCTCGGCACCGCGACCCTCTCGCTCGCCTTCCTCGGCGCGCTCGTCGGATCGCTGGCCCGGCCGTTCGGCGGCCGCCTCGCCGACCGGTTCGGCGGCAGTACGATCACGATCGCCTCGTTCGTCGTGATGGGGCTCGGCGCGCTCGCCGTCGTGCTCACCCTGCCGCTGGACAACTTCTGGCTGTTCCTCTCCTTCTTCCTCGTGCTCTTCATCGCGAGCGGCGCGGGCAACGGCGCGACCTACCGGATGATCCCGACCCTGTTCGCCCTGCGCTCCGGAGCCGAGGACGGGCACAGCACCGCAGGCGACGTGTCCGCCCAGCGCACCGCTGCCGCCGCCCTCGGAATCGTCTCCGCCTTCGGCGCCTACGGCGGGTTCGTCATCCCGCAGGTGCTCGGCCTGTCGAAAACGTCGACCGGCGGCTACGAGGCGGGTCTCCTCTGGTTCGTCGCCGCCTACGCGGTGCTGCTCGTGATCACGGTCGGCGTCGCGCTGCGGGGCCGCCGCCGCGGGGTGCGGATCTAGTGCGCATCCACTGGTCCCGGCACGCCGTTCCGCGCGAGACGCGGACGGCAGGCCGGGACCAGTGGATGTGGATGTGACCATCGACGACGAGAACGGAGCGGCCCGGATGACCGCCGACACCCACTGCCCCTACTGCGCCCTGCAGTGCGCCATGACCCTGACGCCTGCTCCGGCGGGACCCGTCCCGGTCACGGTCACCGGGCGGGCCTTCCCGACGAACCGCGGCGGGCTGTGCAAGAAGGGCTGGACGTCGGCGGAGCTGCTCTCCACTCCGGGCCGGGTGACCACTCCACTCGTGCGCCGCGACGGCGAGCTGCGGGAGGCGACCTGGGAGGAAGCACTCACCCTGGTCGCCACCCGGCTCGCCGAGTTGCGGCGGGAGGACGGCGCCGACGCGGTCGGCGTCTTCGGCGGTGGCGGCCTGACCAACGAGAAGGCCTACCTGCTCGGCAAGTTCGCCCGGCTGGCGCTCGGCACGTCGCGCATCGACTACAACGGCCGGTTCTGCATGGCGTCCGCCGCAGCGGCCGGCAACCGCGCGTTCGGGGTGGACCGGGGGATGCCGTTCCCGGTCACCGACCTCGACGACGCCGAGACCATCCTGCTGCTCGGCTCCAACGTGGCGGCCACCATGCCCCCGTTCATCGGCCACCTGGCCGGCGCCCGTGCGGCAGGAGGCCTCATCGTCGTGGACCCGCGGCGCTCGCAGACCGCGCAGCTCACGGCCAACGGCGGCGGCATCCACCTGCAGCCGGCGCCCGGGACGGATCTCGCGCTGCTGCTGGGCCTGCTCCACGTCGTGCTCGCCGAGGGACTGGCCGACACCCGCTATGTCGAGGAGCGGACCACCGGCTTCGACGCGGTCCGCCGCAGCGTCGCGTCATGGTGGCCGGAGCGGGTGCAGGAGCACACCGGCGTCCCGGTCGCGCAGCTGCGGGAGGTCGCACGGCGGCTCGCGCGCGGCCGCGGGACGTACATCCTCACGGGACGCGGCGTCGAGCAGCACGTGGACGGCACGGACACCGCGACGGCCGCCATCAACCTGGCGCTGGTGCTGGGCCTCGTCGGCCGGCCCGGCTCCGGCTACGGAACGCTGACCGGCCAGGGCAACGGGCAGGGAGGACGCGAGCACGGGCAGAAGTCCGACCAGCTGCCCGGTTACCGCAAGATCGCCGACCCGGAAGCGCGCGAAGCCGTCGCCGCGGTGTGGGGCGTCGATCCCGCCGTCCTTCCGGGCCCCGGTGTCCCGGCCGTGGAACTTCTCGGGATGCTGGGCCGGCCGGGCGGAGTGCGCGCGCTGATGGTCCACGGGTCGAACGTCGTCGTCTCCGGCCCCGACGCCGGAGCGATCCGCGCCGGGCTGGAGGCGCTCGACCTCCTGGTCGTCTGCGACTTCGTGCTGTCGGAGACGGCCGCGCTGGCCGACGTCGTGCTGCCGGTGACGCAGTGGGCGGAGGAGGAGGGCACCATGACGAACCTCGAGGGACGCATCCTGCGGCGCACCCGCGCGATCGAGCCGCCGCCCGGTGTCCGGAGCGAGCTCGACATCCTCGCGGAGCTGGCGCACCGCCTCGGCGCGCCCTCGGTGTGGCCGACCGATCCGGCGGACGTCTTCGACGAGCTCGCCCGGGCGTCGGCCGGCGGCATCGCCGACTACTCGGGACTCAGCCACGCACTGCTCGATGCGCAGCTCGCGGACGGAGAGGCGGCGCACTGGCCGTACCCCGCTGGTTCGACCGGGACTCCGCGCCTGTTCCTCGACCGCTTCGGCCACGAGGACGGACGGGCGCGGCTCGTGCCGGTGAGAGCCCGTGAGGTGGATGCCGGCCGCGAGCCGGGCGAGCTGACCCTGATCACCGGGCGCCTGCTCGAGCACTACCAGTCGGGCGCGCAGACCCGCCGGGTCCCGGAGCTGGTCTCGGCGCAGCCGGAGGTGCGTGCCGAACTGCATCCGGCCACGGCGGCCCGGCTCGGCATCGGCGAGGGCGACCTCGTCCTCGTCCGGAATCCCCGCGGCGAGGTCGCCGCACGGGCGCTCCTCACCGGCGGGATGCGCATCGACACGGTGTTCCTGCCCTTCCACTTCGCCGGGCGTCAGTGCGCGAACGTGCTGACCGAGGCCGCGGTCGATCCGATCTCGGCCATGCCGGAGTTCAAACGCACCGCCGTGACCGTCGAGCGGGCAGCGGAGCAGGAGGAGGCGGCATGAACGGACGTCCGTTGCGCGTGGTGCTCGTCGGCTACGGGCCGGTGGGTGCGCGCTTCGTGGAGGAGCTGCTCCCCGCCATCGTCGCGGGCCGAGCCGGCCTGACCGTCGTCGGGGCGGAGCGCGAGGACGCCTACAACCGGGTCCTCGTCGCCGAGTACGCGGTCGGAGCCACGGGTCGGGACCGCCTCGACGTGACGGACACCGAGGCGGCGCGGGCCGCCGGGGTGGACATCCGCCTCGGGGATGTCGCGGTCTCGATCGACCGGGTCCGTCAGCGCGTGGTCCTGGAGGGCGGCGAAGAGCTGCCCTACGACCGGCTGGTCCTCGCCACGGGCGCACGGGCCAACATCCCGACCCTCGATGGACTGGCGCACTCGCGCCGCGACCGCGCTGCGGCCCCCGGCGCGGCGCTCGACCACGGCGCGCGTCCACTGCCGACCGGTGTCGTCGCCTTGCGGGATCTCGCCGACGCCGAGGCGGTCGCCCCCGTCGTCGCCGGCGGCGGGCGGATCGTGGTGCTCGGCGCGGGCGTCCTCGGGATGGAGTTCGCGCTGCTCGCCGCCGAGCACGGCGCGCAGGTGGTCGTCGTCCACCACGGAGCCACCCCGATGGGACGCAACCTCGACCAGCCCGGCGGACGGATGCTCAGCCGCGCGGCCCGAACGCTCGGCGTCGGGATGGCGGCGCACGCGCGCGCGGAGAGCCTCGGCTTCCGCGACGAGGAGGCAGGGCGGGTGTTCGACGGTGTCGGCTGCGCGGACGGCACGTACATCCCGGGGGATCTGCTCGTGCTCTCGTGCGGCGTCGGGCCGCGGGTGGAGCTGGCGCTCGCCGCCGGCCTCGCCTGCTCGTCCGGCATCCTCGTGGACGAGGAACTGCGCAGCTGGAGCGACCCCGACGTGTTCGCCATCGGGGACTGCGCCCAGGTGGCATCGCCCGACGACGCCGGCCCCGACGGACGGGTGCCCGGGGCGCCGAGCGGCCTCATCGGCCCGGGCTGGCGTCAGGCGGCGGCCCTCGCCCGCCGGCTGCGCGCCGAGGCCGCGGGAGGCCCGGCGGGAACGGAAGCGGCTGTCGCCCTGCGCGAACGTCCGGCCGCCGTGATGCTCAAGGCGACCGGCATCGACGTCGTCTCCGGCGGAGACCACGCGTCCGAGCCGTGGGACGACGACGCCGAGGTGACGGTCTGGCTCGACCCCGTGCGCGGGGCGTACCTGAAGACCGTGGTCCGCGAGGGCGCGCTGAGCGGCTTCGTGTCGGTCGGGCTCCCGCACGCCGGGGCCGAGCTGACCCTCCTGTTCGAGCGCGGCGCCGCGTTGCCCGCGGAGCCGTCGGCCCTGCTGCGGCTGGATGCGGCCGACGCCGGTCAGGCGCCGACGGAGGACCCGCTCGGGCCCGAGGCCACCGTCTGCTGGTGCAACGGCGTCTCGGCCGGCCGGATCGGCGAGGCGGTCGCCGGCGGCTGCCACACGGTCGAGGGCATCGGCCGCGAGACGCGGGCGGGCACGGGATGCGGCGGCTGCAAGGGCCGTATCGCCGGCCTGCTCGCCGCGGCGCAGACCATCGCCAAGTGAGCGGCGCGCCGCGCGCCGCGCTGCGTCGCGCGCCACGCATCCACTGGTCCCGACATGCCGTTACCGACTCATGCGCAACGGCATGTCGGGACCACTGGATGTACCGGCGAGAGCAGGGGAGCGCCCTCAGACGTCGAGGCGGTATCCCCGCTTCACGACGGTCGCGACGAGGCCCGGCGTGCCGAGACTCTGCCGCAGGCGGCTCAGCGACACCTCCATCGCGTGCTCGTCGTACTCCTCGGCGAGGGCGATCGACAGCTCCCGGCGGGACACCACGGCGCCATTGGCCGCGACGAGCGCACGGAACAGCGACAGGGAGGTGGGCGTCAGCCGCACCGGCGTCCCGCCGACGATCGCCAGGCTTCCTCGCAGCTCCACCTCGCCGTGCCGCGTGCTGACCCGGCGGGTGGACCGCGCCTCCAGGTGCTCGCAGACCAGCCGGATGAGGGCGCCCATCCGGAAGCGGTCCGGTTGGAGAGGCTCGATCCCGGCCGCGACCAGGGGCGCGACCGTGACGGGTCCGACGCCGGCGGGGACGACGTCCGAAGTCAGCGCGTCCACCACCTCCGCGTAGCGGCCGCGGACCTGCGCGGCGGCGAAGAGGCCGTCGACCGCCGGAGCGCTCGTGAAGGTCACGCAGTCCAGCTGGCGTGCGGCGATCGCATCCACGAGTCGCGAGACGCGGTCGTCGTCGTCCTGGGCGACCGACCACGAGTAGGGGGCGACGGTGATGACGCGGTAGCCCGCATCCCGCAGCCGCTGCAGCTGGAGGTCGTCGCGCTGGCCGTGCAGTTGCACGCCGACGGTGATGCCCGTCGGGTACTCCGCGATCACCTTGCTGACGAGGGATGCGGTGGTCTCCTCGTCGCTCATGCCTGCGTCGTCCAGTCCGGCCGCGCGGACCGCCCCGCGCGCCTTCGGGCCACGGACGAGGATGGTGGACCGGGTCAGCACGCGCTGCAGGTCCTCGCCGAGCCCGGCGGAGTCGGCGACCTCGAACCAGCGGCGCATCCCGTAGCTGGTGGTGGCGAGAAGCACATCGGGGGAGGCGTCGATGATCCCGTCGGTGTCCGCGATGACGGCTGCGTCGTCGTCGGCGTGCCGCATGTGCACGGTCGGCGCATGGAGCACGGTGGCGCCGCGGCGCTCGAAAGCGTCGATCAGGTCGGCGGAACGGCGGTCGCTCGTGACGCCGATGCGGAAGCCGGCGAGCTGGTCGGGCCGGAAGGCGGCGATGCCGGGCCGGTCGTCGGTCATCTCAGGGTCCCGTCACGGAGGGAGCGCCGCTGAGGCCGGCCGCGTCCGCCGCGCCCGCCGCGCCCGGCGCGCCCGCGCCCGCCGCGCTGGCAGCGAGTGCGGCCGCAGCCTCCGCGTCTCCGCCGCGAGCGAGCCGGACCACCTCGCCGATCACCACGACCGCCGGCGATCCGACGCCCGCGCGAACGGACTCGGTGAGGATGGTGGACAGGCTCCCGAAGGTCGTCCGCTGCCGGGCCGAGTATCCCTGCTCGATCACGGCCACCGGCATGCCGGGGTCCATCCCGAAGCGTGCGAGTCCTGCCGTGATCGACGGGAGGTTCGTGATCCCCATCAGGATGACGATCGTTCCACCGAGGCCGGCCAGGTTCTCCAGCTCCGAGGGGGAGAGCGGCGCATGCCCGGAGACGACCGTGAACATCCTGCTCGTCTTCCGGTGGGTGACCGGGATGCCGGCGGCGGCCGGCACCGCGATGGCGCTGGTCACACCGGGGATGACGCGGACAGGCACGCCGACCCGGCGGCACGCCTCCACTTCCTCCCCGCCACGGCCGAAGACGAACGGGTCGCCGCCCTTCAGCCGGACGACGTTCGCGCCCGCGAGGGCATGGGCCACCAGGATGCGTTCGATCTCGTCCTGCGGGATGGGATGGTGGCCCGGGCGCTTGCCCACATCCACCAGCTCGGCGTGCGGCGCGAACTCGCGCAGCGTCTCATGCGGAGCGAGCCGGTCGAAGAGCACGACGTCCGCGTCCGCCAGAGCGCGCACGGCGGCGACGGTCAGCAGGCCGGGGTCGCCGGGCCCGCCGCCGACGAGGGTCACGCTTCCGGTCCGCGTCATCGGGTCTCGCCCTCGACGACGGCCGTCCGGAGCGGGATGGTCGCCCCGGCCACGAGGACCGGTCCCGCCGCGCGCTCCTCGGCGGTCGCCGGGCGCAGCTGGCCGCGCTCCTCGACGCGCGCGATCGACGGATCCGGGGTGCTCGGCTCGTTGACGAACGACCGGAACCGGCGCAGGCGCTCGGGGTCGCGCAGGGTGGCGGCCCACTCGTCCTCGTAGGTGTCGATGTGCTTGGCCATCGCCGCCTCCAGCTCGTCGGCCAGGCCGAGGGAGTCCTCCACGATCACCTCGCGGACGTGGTCGACGCCGCCGTCGAGGTCCTCCATCCACCGGGCCGTGCGCTGCAGGCGGTCGGCCGTGCGGATGTAGTACATGAGGTAGCGGTCGATGTAGCGGATCAGGGTCTCGTCGTCCAGGTCGGAGGCGAGCAGCTGCGCGTGCGCCGGCTGGAAGCCGCCGTTGCCGCCGACGTACAGGTTCCAGCCCTTGTCGGTAGCGATCACGCCGACGTCCTTGCCGCGCGCCTCCGCGCACTCGCGCGCGCATCCCGAGACGCCGAACTTGAACTTGTGCGGAGCCCGCAGCCCGCGGTAGCGCAGCTCGAGCCCCACGGCCATCCCGACCGAGTCCTGCACGCCGTACCGGCACCAGGTCGAGCCGACGCAGCTCTTCACGTTGCGCAGCGCCTTGCCGTACGCCTGCCCGGACTCGAACCCGGCGTCGACCAGGCGCTTCCAGATCTCGGGCAGCTGCTCCAGCCGGGCGCCGAACAGGTCGATGCGCTGTCCGCCGGTGATCTTCGTGTAGAGGCCGTAGTCGGTGGCGACCTGCGCGATCACCGCCAGCTTCTGCGGCGTGATCTCACCGCCCGGGATGCGCGGAACGACCGAGTAGGTGCCGTCCTTCTGCATGTTCGCGAGTGCGCGGTCGTTGGTGTCCTGCAGCTGGCCGCGTCCACCGTCGAGCGGGTACTGGCTGTGCTGGCTGGCGAGGATGGATCCGACGGCCGGCTTGCAGATGTCGCAGCCGCGTCCCCGGCCGAGCCGGCCGATCGTGTCCTCCCAGCTGCTCAGCTCCAGCACGCGGATGGACTCGAACAGCTCCTGGCGGGAGAGGTCGAAGTGCTCGCAGAGCGCGTGCGAGACGGTCGCGCCGGACTTGGTGAGCTCCGCCTCGAGGATCTTCTTGACCAGCGGGACGCACGAGCCGCACTGCGTGCCGGCTCGGGTGCAGGTCTTGAGCTCGCCGAGGTCGTGGCAGCCGTCCTCGACGGCCGTGCGCACGGCGCCCGAGGTGACGTTGTTGCAGGAGCAGACCAGCGCGTCGTCCGGCAGCGCCCCTCCCGCCGGCGGTTCGGCACCCGCGGCGGAGAGGTAGGCGGCCGGTTCGGCGTCGAGCGTCCGGCCGAGCAGCGGACGGAGGCTGGAGTAGGGAGCCGCGTCGCCGACGAAGACACCGCCGAGCAGCGTCTTCGCGTCGTCGCTCACCACGAGCTTCTGGTAGAGGCCGCGCGCAGGGTCTGCGTACACGATCTCGAGGGCGCCGGGCTCGCGGGCGAACGCGTCGCCGAAACTCGCCACATCCACGCCGGAGAGCTTGAGCTTGGTCGCGTCATCGATGGTGGTGAAGGTGGCGTCGCCGCCGAGCAGCCGGTCGGCGACCGTCTCAGCCATGGCGTTGGCCGGTGCGACCAGGCCGACGGTGCGGCCGTCGATCGCGGCGACCTCGCCGATGGCCCACACGGACGGGTCGGAGGTGCGGCACGCCTCGTCGACGACGACCCCGCCGCGCTCGACGGTCTCGATGCCGGCGTCGCGGGCGAGCTCGTCGCGCGCCCGGATGCCGATGGCGAACACCACGATGTCCGCCGGGACCGTGCGGCCGTCCGCACAGCGCACGCCGGTCGGACGGCCGTCGTCGTCGAGCAGGATCTCGCGGGGGCGCGTGCCCAGGTGGAGGTCGATGCCGCGCGCCTGGATGAGCCGGCCGAGCGCCTGCCCGGCCCCCTCATCGAGCTGCGCCGACATCAGCCAGCCGCCCGAGTGGATGATGACCGACTCCGCGCCCAGGGCGGCGACCCCTCCGGCCGCCTCCAGCCCGAGCAGCCCGCCGCCGGCGACGGCCACGCGCGGGGCCCGGCCGAGCGACTCCCGCAGCTCGGCGACCTCGGCGACCAGCGCATCCACGTCGTCGATGGTGCGGTACACCCGGCTCACGTGGGAGCCGGGGATGTCGGGGACCGGCGCGGACGAACCGGTCGCGAGGACCAGGTCGTCGTACTCGATCACGGCGCCGGCGGAGGTGGTGACCGTCCGTGCCGCGCGGTCGATGGCGGTCGCCGCCTCGCCGACGCGGAGCTGCACCGCCGCATCCTCCCAGTGCGTCGCGGGCTCGATGGTGAGGTCGACGCCGCCGTCGGCGAGGCGCTTGCTCAGCTGGACGCGGTCGTAGGGGAGGTACGGCTCCTCGGCGAGCACCACGATGGAGCGGTCCTCGCCCGCGCCGCGCGAGAGGAGCGCATCCACGAGCCGGTGCGCGGCCGGGCCTCCGCCCACGATCAGGGTGCGGGTCAGTGGTCGTCCGGTCGTCATGCGGGCCCCTTCCGGAGTCTGGCGGTTGCAGTGTGGCGGCTGCCGCCGCACGGCGCGGAGGTTCCCGCGCGGTGTCCTTCGAGCGTAGGGCGGCGCGGTTTCCCCCGAATTTCGTCGTTGTAACCGCGTGTTAACACAGGACGCACACGACCGGGTCCGCGCTGTGAGAACGGGTTCACGGGGAAGTAACAGTGCGCGCCGCCGCGCGAAACATCGCCTGCCTAGGCTCGCCGCATGACGATCACGCAGACCTTCCGTACGGAGTCCCGGCGTGCCGACTGGGTGCGCGCCTGCCGGGTCGAGGACCTCGAGCCGTCGTGGGGCGAGGCGGTGCTGCTGCGGATGCGGCAGATCGCGATCTTCCTCCTCGGCCCGCGCGAGGTCTACGCGGTCTCGCACGAGGATCCGGACGGCGGCGCACCCGTGATGGCGCGCGGCATCGTCGGCTCGCGCGGCGACCGTCCCACCGTCGCCTCCCCACTGCACAAGCAGGTGTACGACCTGGGGACGGGCGAGTGCTTCACGGACTCGGCGCTCGTCCTGCGCACCTACCGCACCCGCATCGTCGGCGGCTTCATCGAGGTGGAGTTCGAGGACGCCTGACGACCGCCGTCCTCGCCGCCTCGCACGATGGAGCGGCCCCCACCGTGCCTGCCGCCCGCTGAGCCCGCCGCCTGAGTTCACCCCGGGCCGCGCAGCGAAGGAGATTCGAACCGATCGCGTTCGAATCTCCTTCACCACTGCCATTCGAAGGAGATTCGACCCCCGATCTCCTTCGTTACCGGCCGCCGGTCCTCAGTGCGCGACCACCGGCTCCGGAGCCGCCGACACGTCCGCGACGCCGTCGCCGGCCGTCCCCGGTGCACTGGCGACGGAGGCCACGCGACGGCGGTACAGGAGTGCCGTGAGCACCGCGCCGAAGGCGAAGAAGGCCGCGCCCCACCAGTACGCCGTCGCGTAGCCGTGCACCGCCGCCTCCGCCGCGACCTGCGGGTTGGGCGGCAGGTGCGACGCCACGTAGTCCGTGACCGCGGTGGCGGCGAGCGTGTTGAGCAGCGCCGTCCCGATGGACCCGCCCACCTGCTGGCTCGTGTTCACCATCGCGGAGGCCACTCCGGCGAACCTGCGGTCGACCCCGAGGGTCGCGGTCTGGATGGCCGCAGGCATGGTGGACCCCATCCCGAAGCCGAGGACCATGAGCGGCGGCAGCAGGTCGACGGCGTAGTTCGCCGTCACGCCGAGGTGCGTCAGCGAGACCATCCCGATCGCGGCGATCGTCATGCCGATCGGGACCATGACCTTCGGGCCGAATCGCGGCACGAAGATGTTGGTCGACAGCTGTGCGGCGAGGACGAGCATCACGATCATCGGCAGGAAGCCGAGGCCGGTCTGGATGGGCGTGAACTTCAGCGTGGACTGCAGGTAGTACGTCACGAACAGGAAGATGCCGAACATCCCGGCGCCGGCGATGAGGATCGCGCTGTACGACGCGCCCCGGTTGCGGTCGAGCACGATCGGCAGGGGGAGCAGTGGATGCGCGGCGCGCCGCTGCCAGATGACGAACGCGATCAGCAGAACGCCTGCCGCCGCGAGGTAGCCCCACGAGAGCGCGGAGTCCCAGCCGTCGGATTCGGCGTTCGAGAAGCCGTAGACCAGGGAGAAGAGCGCCGCCGATACGAGGATGGTGCCCGGCACGTCGAGCTTCGGTCGTGGGCCGGTGCGCGGGACCGTGGTCACGAAGACGGTCGCTCCGGCGATGGCGATCACCGCGATGACGACGTTGATGTACAGGTTCCAGCGCCAGTCCAGCTGCTGGGTGAGCACGCCGCCGAGGAGCAGGCCGACCGCCCCACCCGCTCCCGCGAGCGCGCCGAAGATGCCGAACGCGCGCGCGCGTTCCTTCGGCACGGTGAAGGTCGTGGTGAGCACCGCGAGCGCGGTCGGGGCGAGCAGAGCGCCGAAGGCGCCCTGGAGGGCGCGTGCGCCGACGAGCAGTTCGAAGCTGCTGGCCGCGCCGCCGAGGGCGGAGGCGCCCGCGAAGCCGACGAGGCCGATGATGAACGCGCGCTTCCGGCCGATCAGGTCGGAGATCCGGCCGCCGAACAGGAGGAGGCTGCCGAAGGCGAGGGAGTAGGCGGTGACGATCCACTGGCGGTCGGCGTCGGAGAAGCCGAGATCCGCCTGCGCGGACGGCAGCGCGATGTTGACGACGGTGGAGTCGAGCACGACCATCAGCTGCGCCAGGGCGACGGTGACGAGCGTCCACCAGCGGCGCGTGGACGGTGCGGCCACGCCGGGTGCCGGGCTCGTGGAGGAGGGGATGTTCTGAGACATGAGCGTCAGCCTATACGAAACTCGACAGTTCCGGATCTCTTTTGTTCAGGAATTAACCTAGACTGTCAGAGATGGAAACCTCAGCCCTCGCACCGAAGCTCGGGCGCAAGCGGGACCACACCCGCGATCCCGAGATCCTCGAGGCCGCCCTCGACGTCCTCGCCGAGACCGGCTACGACCGGATGACCGTGGATATGGTGGCCGCGCGCGCAAAGGCGGGCAAGGCCACGGTCTACCGCCGGTGGGCCTCCAAGGCCGAGCTGGTCGTCGACGCGGTCGCCTGCATGAAGAGGGTCGACGTCGACTCCGAGTCTCTGCCCGACACCGGCACCCTCCGTGGTGACCTCGTCGCGATGATGAGACCGCACACCATCGTGGACGGCGAGAAGAAGCTGCGCGTCATGGCCGGGCTCGTCTCCATGCTGGCCGAGAACCCCGAGCTCGCCGATGCCGTGAACGCCGCGATCGTCGAGCCGCGCGCCTCCATCAACCGGATGTTCCTGCGTCGCGCCGTGGAGCGCGGCGAGATCCCGGCGGACTGCGACATCGAGCAGCTCGCGCTCCTCACCCCCTCGATGGCGGCGTACCGCGTGCTCGTGCTGCGGAGACCGGTGGACCGGCACTTCCTGCTCAGGGTCATCGACGACATCCTGCTCCCCGCGGTGGGGATCCGGCGCACGGGAGCGGCCTCGGCGAAGAGCTGAGGACCCCGTCCCATCCCGTCCCCATCCCCATCCCCATCCCCATCGCCGAAGTGCTCGTTGTTGCCGGCGACACGCCGTGGGGTGGTGCAACAACGAGCACCTCGGCGAAACCCGAGGCCCGAAACCCGAGGCCCGAGCGCGGCGGTCAGTCGGCGAGCGGCAGGAAGACGCGCATCGTGCTCGGCCCGCGGTTGGCCCACTGGAAGTACGGGATCAGCGGGATGCTCGACGTGCCCTCCGCACTGATGCCCGGTCGCTCGCCGTACGGCCAGGAGGCGTCCTGCACGTCCGCGATCCGGACCGCGGCCACTGCGCCCTCCGGCGAGACGCCGAGCGGCACGTCCGCCGCGATCCTCAGCCGCGCGACGTCCGCGCCGCCGGCCAGGTCCGTCGACTCGGCGCACAGCACGAGCGGTCCGCGCTCCACGGCCACGGTCCCACGCAGGGCGTCGATGCCGGGATGCGGGTACGTGAGGCGCGGCTCCATCCCGAGCTCGACCTGGATGCGGTCGCCGCTCGCGAACTGCGCCCTGACGGGGGCGTACCCATCCACGACGGCCACGGCCCGCCCGCCGAAGCGCACCCGCGCCTCCCGCGCCCAGTCCGGGATGCGCACAGCGATCTCCACGACTCCCTCCGACTCGACCGCGAGGGAGACCGAACCGGCGAACGGATACCCGCCCGTCTCGACCCGGACGTTCACCGCGCCGGTCGCCACGGTGGTCGAGATCTCCGCGTCGGCGAACTGGTGGAGCTGCACTCCCTCGTCCGTCGCCGTCGCCACGTAGGACGCCACGCTGGCCAGTGTCCGCGCGACATTGGTCGGGCAGCAGGAGACCTCGAACCAGGGAGCGCGCATGCTCGATTCGGCGCGTTCGCTGATCTCGTCCTCGGCCGGGGCCGACCCGGCGACGCGCTGGTGCAGGGTGTTCGCGTAGTAGAAGGCCCGGCCGTCCTCACGCGGCGACACGAGGACGGCGTTCAGCAGCGTCCTCTCGATGAGGTCCGCGTACTTCGCCTCACCCGTCTGCAGCAGCAGCCGCCAACTGAACATGACGGAGCCGATGGCCGCGCAGGTCTCGGCGTACGCCCGGTCGGCCGGGAGCTCCAGGTCGCTGCCGAACTCCTCGTTCTGGTGGTGGGAGCCGATGCCCCCGGTGAGGTACGTGCGCCGGGCGACCGTGTTGTCCCACTGGGTCCGCAGGGCGTCGAGCAGTTCGCCGTCGCCGAACTCGGCGGCCACATCCGCTGCCCCCGCCGCCAGGTACATGGCCCGGACGGCATGCCCGCGGAGGACGTTCGCCTCGCGCACGGGCACGTCGTCGAGGAAGTACTCGCTCCCCTGGAACAGGGTCGTCTTCAGCCGCTGCCGGCCGCGACGCTCCACGAGGATGCGCCCGAGCTCGATGTACCGCGGTTCCTGCAGCGCGCGGCCCAGCTCCACGAGTGCGGTCTCGATCTCGGGATGGCCGCAGACGGCATCCCGGCCTTCGGGGCCGAACTCCGCGTAGACGTGGTCGGCGAGCCGCCGGGCGACGTGCACGATCGTGTCGTCGTGCCCGGTGCGGATACGGGCGACCGCGGCCTGGAAGAGGTGGCCGAAGCAGTACAGCTCGTGCCCCCACTCCAACGCCGAGAACCGTGGACGCTGCCCCGGCCGACCGAAGGAGGTGTGCAGGTAGCCGTCGGGCTCCTGAGCTGCGGCGACCCTGTCCACGAGCCGGCGGTAGGTGGCTTCCAGCTCGGGATCGCCGGCCCGGCCGAGCTCCCAGGCCATCGCCTCGAGCAGCTTGTAGACCTCCGAGTCGACGAACTCGATGCCCTCGTGGAGCTCGGCGACCGTGCCATCGGCGGCGCGGTCGAAGTTCCGGATCCAGCCGATCCGCTCCATCCACGTCAGGCAGTGGCCGATCACCGCGCTCGCGTTGAGCTCCTGCTTCTCACGCCAGAACCCGCCCGTGATGCGCACCTCCGTCGGCCCGAGCGGACGCAGCAGGGACGTGCGGGGGGAGACCGGCCCGCCGAGGCGGGTCAGGTCGAGGGTGTCGGTCATCGTTCTCCAATGAGGGAGTCCGCGGTGACGCGGTCCTCCGCGAGGCGGGTGAGAGCGTCGGCCCGCAGGGTGAGGTAGGCGCTGGCGGTCCAGCTGTAGGCGCGGTCGCGGAGACCGTCGCCGGTGCGCGCGTCGAAGTTCTCGGCGAAGCCCGACTTCTCGCACACGGCCGCGAACGAGGCCGCGACGCGGTCGGCGAGGTCCGTGCGGCCGGCGCGGCGCAGGCCGTCCTCGATCAGCACGGTCGACGGCGCCCAGATGGGCCCCCGCCAGTAGCCGTCGTCCTGATAGAGCGGCGAGTCGACCGGCTCGGTCGCCGGACCCCACTCCGTGAGGTGTCCGGCGATGGATGCGGCGAGCCGCTCGGCGATGTCGTCCGGCAGCAGTTCGCCCAGCACGATGGGCAGGGAGTTCAGGAGGCTGCTGGAGGGCGCGGCCTCCCCGGTCGCGACCGAGCGCGCGACGAAGCGCTCGCCGCTCCACAGCTGTTCGAACAGCGCTGCACGGAGGTCGCGTTCTGCGACCGACCACTCCAGGGCGGAGTGACCGAGCTCCTCGCTCAGCCCGATCAGCACGCGGAGCTGCAGGATGAGGAAGGCCGCCAGATCGGGGGCCTCGATCACTCCGCCGTGGTCGAAGGTGGTCGAGTTGTCCCATCCACTGTCGTTGCCGTGCTGGTAGTAGGGGAGGTCGTGGCCCGGGGCGCGGCGGTAGTCGAGCCAGAACCGGGTCCAGGCGCTCAGCCGCTCGTGCACCTCCTCCAGCTGTCCTCGGCTGAAGGGCCGCGAAGCCCGGGCGCGGAGCTGCGCGAAAGCCCAGCCGTGAATCGGCGGCTTGACGAAGTTGTAGAGCACCTCGGAGTGCGTGACCGAGTCGGGGAGCGCTCCGGCCGCGTTCTGGTGGTCGAAGGGCAGCAGGAACTGGTCGAGCGCCGCATCCGGGTCGCTCGAGGCGAGGGCCATCGCGTTGAAGCAGTGGTCCCAGCTCCAGACCTTGTCCATCCAGTGCTTCGACATGAGGACGGCCTCGCGGGTGACGAAGCCGGCGGGAGCGACCGTGGCCGACCACATGACGTAGCCGGCTTTGACCGCCGCGGGCTGGATGGAGGCCGCCTCGACCGTCGCCGCCTCTCCCGCGACCAGACCACGGCAGTAGTCCCGGAACTCCGCCCGGCGCAGCTCCGCGACGCGATCGAACCCGGGCACCGACGTGACCGGAGGCGCGCTCGTCTCGATCTCCTCGAGCAGCACCTCCCACTCGGTGCCGGAGGCGAAGGCCACCGACCGGGCGCTGACGCCGACGCGCTCCGCGCCCACCACCTCCGGAGAGCCGGCCAGGGTCGTGAACCGGTACCGGCGTCCCGACTCGTAGCTCGTCAGCGTGACGGCCCCATCGAGCGGATCGACGAACAGATAGCCGCCGGTGAAGGGTGTCAGCTCGTCGGGCGCGACGAAGCTCAGCCCCAGGCCCCGCCCGCGGAACCGGATGCCGGTCTCGTCGAACACGGCCTCGACCGATCCTGCGGGATGGGTCCAGCCGAGCACCGCGGGCGTCGCGCGCACCTGCGCATCCACTCGCCGCCCGTCCACCTCGGGCGTCACCCGGAAGACGGCGTGCATCCCGCCGGTGTGCGTCACCAGGTGGATGTCCTCGGCGACCCTGTGCAGGCCGGTCACCCGCGACAGGTCGAGCCACGCCCCGCGACGCGAGAAGGGGATCTCGCCGATGTCGAAGGAGAAGTCGTCGAACGGGTCCATGCTCAGTCCTTCACGGCGCCGGCGGTGACGCCCGCCGCGACATACTTCTGGGCGATGACGAGGAGGACCGCCGCGGGGATGGAGGCGACGACGGCGGTGGCCATGATGGCGTTCCACTCCTGGTTGTTGTTGCCGATGTACTTGTAGATGCCGAGCGTGATCGTCTGCAGGGCGCCGCCGCTGTTCAGGGTGGACGAGAAGATGAAGTCCGACCATGCCCAGAGGAACGCGAACAGCGAGACCGTCACGATCGAGTTGCGGCTCACCGGCAGCACGATCGAGCGGAACGTGCGCCAGGTGCCGGCGCCGTCGATCTTCGCCGCGCTCAGCAGCTCGTCGGGGATCCCGGACATGAAGGCCGAGAAGATCAGCACGCCGAACGGCACCGCGAGCGTGGAGTCGGCGATGACCAGCCCCCAGACGCTGTTGAGGATCCCGAGGTTCAGGTAGATGGCGTAGAAGCCCATCGCCATGATGATGCCCGGGATCATCTGCGCGATCAGGAGCACGAAGTTGAGGGCGCCGCGTCCTCTCGGGCGCAGCTTCGCCAGCGAGTACGCGGCAGGCGCGGCGATCGCGACGGTCAGCAGGACCGTGCCGAGCCCGATCAGGAGGCTGGTCCCGAGGTAGGGGAGCTGCTGGCTGATGACCGCCTGGTAGCCCTCGAAAGTGGCGTGCACCGGGAACAGGTCGGGCGGGCTCTTGCGCATCTCGGTCGCCGGGGTCAGCGAGACGTTGATCATCCAGTAGACCGGGAAGAGCATCACGATCGTGAGAAGGACGCCCACCACCGTCTTCCACCAGGGTCGCCGGCCGTTCATGCGAGTTCCTGCTTTCGCTGCGTGCGGATGTAGATGACGCCGAAGATCAGGGCGATGACGATGAGGACGTTGCCGACCGCGGCCGCCGGGCTGAAGTCGGGCAGCGTGGAGGCGAACCCGAGCTGGTAGGACCACGTCGCGAGCGTTGTGGACGACATGCCGGGCCCGCCGCGCGTCATGATCCAGATGATGTCGAACACCTTGAGCGTGTAGATCAGCCCGAGGAGCAGAGTGATCGCCGACACGGGACGCAGCAGCGGGAAGGTGACCCGCCAGAACTTCTGCCAGCCGTTGGCGCCATCGAGGGCGGCGGCCTCATACAGCTCGGTGGGGATGTTCTGCAGTCCGGAATACAGGATGACCAGGTTGAACGGGATGCCGATCCAGATGTTCGCGATGATCACGCTGGTGAGCGCCCAGTCGGGCGAGGTCAGCCAGTTGACGGCCGGGAGGCCCATCGCATGGAGCACGGAGTTGACGACTCCGGAGTCGCTGTTCAGCATCCACGACCAGGTCGACGCCGAGACGATCAACGGCAGCAGCCACGGCACCAGGAACAGGGCGCGGAGGGTGGCCGAGAGGCGGAAGTTCTGGTGGAAGAACACCGCGAGGGCCATGCCGAAGGTGAACTGGAAGGCGATCGAGATCACCGTGAAGAGCCCGGTGTGCAGGATGGCCGGCCCGAAGGTCGGATTCTGGAACACCTTGACGTAGTTGTCGAGGCCGACGAACGGAGCGTCGCCCTGGACGAACGAGCGGACCGTGTAGTCGCGGACGCTGAGCTCGATGTTGCGGTAGAGCGGGAAGGCGTAGAACACGATCAGGTAGACGACCACCGGAGCGAGGAACGCCCAGGCCGCCCACTGACCGGATCGACGCCTCCTGGCCCGCGGCGGGGCGGCCGTGCCGGCCGCCCCGCTCTGGTCCCGAACAGCACCCTGGGGTGCCGTCTGTGTGGTGGTCATGGATCCGTGCTTTCGAGAGGTGTTACTTGGTTGCTGCTGCTGCAGCGCTCTGAGCGGCCTTCAGCGCCGCCTCCGGCGTCTGCGAACCACTGAGCGCATTCTGCACTGCTCCCCAGAGCTGCTGCGAGATCTTCGGGTAGTTGGTGCCCAGGTTGTCGCTGGTGCGGCCCTTGGCGGCGGCCACCGCATCCACCCACGGCTTCAGGTCCGCGTTCGCCGCGACCTGCTCCGTCTGCGCCGCCTCGGTGGGGGCGATGTAGGAGAGTGTGGTGTCGGTCTTCACGAAGCTCTTCGTGCTGGTGAGGCACTCGGCGATCTTCTTCGACGTGGCGTAGCGTGCGGTGTCCTTCTGGACGGGGATGGTCATGAACTCGCCGCCCGTCGGGGCCGGTGCTGCGCCGCCATCGATGCCCGGGATGGTGAGGATGCCGTAGTCGATACCGGCCTTCTTCACGTTGCCGAGCTGCCACGTGCCGTTCTCGCCGAACGCGTAGTCACCGGTGGCGAACTCCTGCCACGAGGTGGTCTGCGTGTTGTTGATGACCGAGTTGGGGGCGTAGCCCTTCTTCAGCCAGTCCGTCCAGAGCGACAGCGCCTGGGTGGCCTTGCTCGAGTCCAGGTGCTTCAGGTCGGCGCCGGAGCCCCAGAACCACGGAAGGAACTGGAAGCTGCCTTCCTCGGTGCCGATGGCCGAGAAGGTGATGCCCTTCTTGCCGGCAGCCGTGACCTTGGCGAGCGCTGCGGTGAGGCTCGGCCAGTCCTTGACCGACGCGATGTCGACGCCTGCCGCGCTCAGCACGGTCTTGTTGTAGTAGAGGGCCAGCGTGTTGGCGCCGATCGGCACGCCGTACGTCTTCCCGTCGACCTGGCCGGCAGCCAGGATGTTCTTCTGGATGGCGGACGTGTCGAGCTTGTTTTCGGACGTGCTGGTCAGGATGCCGGCGTCGGCCAGCGTCGAGACGACCGGGTTGTCGACGAGCAGCAGGTCGGGCGAGCTTCCCTGCTGGCCGGCGAGCAGCGCCTTGTTGGTCAGGTCGCTGGTGTCGTAGCCGGTGCGCTTCAGGGTGACGCCGGCCTGGGTCCCGCACTGCTCGACCAGTTTGGTCCAGTCGGCGGATGCGTCGAACTGGGGGTACGGATCCCAGAACGTGTAGGTCCCGCCTGCGCTGCTGGTCGAGCCGGAGCCCGAGCCCGAGCAGGCGGTGGCGCCGCCGATGACGGCGGCCGCGAGAACGGCGGCGCCGATGATGCGGGCGCGCTTGTGTGCGATCACAGTATTCCTCCTTGAATCGTGCATTGCTGGTGTGTCTTCATCCGCGGAGCGCCGCGTCGGTGCGGGCGCTGCGTGTCTGTTCGGGTTCATGCGGTGCTCCCGCGGATCGTGAGTTCCGGTGCGATGAACCGGGTGACCGGGGCTCCTGCGAGCTCCGGCGACGCGATCCGGCGCACCAGTTGCCGGACCGCGTTCTGGCCCAGCTGATCGGGCGAGCTCTCCACCGCCGTGTAGGGCAGGGAGAAGGCTCGGCCGAAGTCTTTGGAGTAGAGGCTCGCCACCGACAGGTCCTCCGGCACGCGCGTGCCGCGGGTGGCGAGGACCGAGGGCAGCGCGGCGATCGTGGCGTCGTTGTGCACGATCAGGGCGGTTGCGGTGGGACGCGCATCCAGGATGGCGTTCATGCTCTGGCCGATGGCCGGCTGCTGAGCCTCGCCGAAGTAGGGGTGGATCTGGATGCCGTACCGGGCCGCGCGCTCGAGCGCCGCATCCCGGAACCGCCAGCCGTACGCGCCGCCGCGGTCGAAGACGTGCTTGGGCGGGGAGACCACGATGATCTCGCGGTGTCCCAGTCCGTAGAGGTGGTCGACCAGGATGCGGGCGGACTCGCCGAAGTCGAGGTCGAACACGTCGAGGCCCTCGGTGCGCTTCGGGAGGCCGACGAGGGCTCCGGGCTGCGGGGCGGCGCGGAGGGTCTCGAGGCGCGGGTCCTCGTGGACGACGTCGAGCAGGACGACGCCGTCGACCATCCCGGCGCTCGTCACCCGGCGGAGGGCTGCCGTGGCGTCGGTCTCGGTGACCAGGAGGATGTCGTAGCCGAACTCGCGGGCCGTGTCGGACACGGGGAGGACGTACTGGAGCATCGCCGGTGCGAACTCGTCCTGGTGGAACTGGGTGAGCAGGCCGATCACCATGGTCTGCGACGTGGCGAGCGCCCGGGCTCCGGCGTTCGCCGTGAAGCCGAGGGCGAGGATGGCCTCGTCGATGCGGGCCCGGGTGGAGGGGGAGATGGACCGCTTGCCGGACAGGGCGTACGAGACCGTGCTCGGGGATACGCCCGCGTGGCGGGCCACATCGGTGATGGTGATCGCCATGGCGCCTCCTCGGGCCTCTCGTCGTCGATGCTGGCTGGGGTTCAGGTTCGGGTCCGGGTTCGGGTTTCGCGGGACCTGTCGAACCGGTTCGATCAATGTAGCGCCTCGATGCGGCCCTGACAAGTCGAACCGGTTCGATTCGTCGAAAATCTTTTCGCGGAAGGGGTGGCGGCCGGCGGGATGCCGTCGCGGGCCTGAGCGGCCTCGGGGTCTCCGCGGTCGTCTGTAACGAATGCGGGTGCTCGCCCCACCGCACACGTTCCGAACGTGCGCAGACATGCGAACCCGGGCAGGGCGACTCCGTTAGCCGGAGCGACGGACCAGGGCGCCGTGAGGCGGCCGGCGGCGTGTCGCCGCTCCGTTGCGCCGCTCCGCATCGGCGCTCCGCGTCGCCGCTCCGCGTTGCCCGCTCCGCATCGCCGCGGTCTCACCGGCTTCGGGGTCTCCGCGGTCGTCTGTAACGAATGCGGGTGCTCGCCCCACCGCACATGTTCCGAACGTGCGCAGATCCGGTCGCGCGGCGACGCGGAGCGCACGTGACGGGATCGGGTTCGCACTCCGACCCGCCCCGCGTCTGCGGTCGTTTGTAACGTATGCGGGTGCTCGCGCCACCGCGCACGTTCCAAGCGTGCGCAGACATGCGAGCGTCGGCGCTCGGTCGCAGAGCTACCCGGATCGCCCAGGTAGGGCGCCGGCCCAGCGCCCTGCCGCAGGCTCCGTCTCGGCGATCAGCCGACGGCGCGCGTGCTTCCGCGATCGACGAGCGCCGGCTCGATGAAGCGGACCACCGGCGCGCCCGCCTGCTCGGGCGCCGTGATCCGCAGGATGAGGCGGCGCACGGCTTCCTGCCCGAGCGCGTCCGGCGACGTCTCGACCGCCGTGAACGGGAGCGAGAAGGCCTGCGCGAAGTCCTGGGAGAACACCCCGATGACCGACAGATCGTCCGGGCAGCGGATGCCGCGCTTGTCGAGGTACGACGGCAGTGCCGCGATCGTTGCGTCGTTGTGCACCACGATCGCCGTGGCGTCCGGGGATGCGGCGAGGGCCGCATCCAATTCGTCCACGATGCCGGGTTGCCGCGACTCGCCGTAGTGGGGGGCGAGCCGCATCCCGTAGCGGGCCGCGCGTTCCACTGCAGCGTCGCGGAACCGCCAGGCGTAGGAGCCGCCCCGGTCGTAGACCTGGCGGGGCGGTGTGATGAGGACGATGTCCCGGTGGCCGAGCGCGGCCAGGTGGTCGACGATGAGTCGCGCGGCCTCGCCGAAATCGAGATCGAAGGAGTCGAAACCTTCGCCGTTGCGGGCGTAGCCGATCAGCACGGCCGGCTGCGTCGCGCCACGGAGCGGCTCCAGACGCACGTCGTCGTAGGTCACGTCGAGCAGCACGACGCCGTCGACCATCGCGGATGACGTGGTGCGCCGGACTGCGTTGACCAGATCCGGGTCCGTCACCATCAGCAGGTCGTAGCCGTGGTCGCGCGCGGTCGTCGACACGGGGAGGACGTACTGCAGCATCGCCGGCGCGAATTCGTCCTCTTCGAACTGCAGATACAGTCCGAGCACGTTGGTCTGGGACGTGGCGAGCGCCCGTGCGCCGGCATTGGGCGTGAATCCCAGCTGCTCGATGGCCTCCTGGATGCGCGTCCGCGTCTCCTCGGAGATCGCGCGCTTGCCGGACAGGGCGTACGACACCGTGCTCCGGGACACCCCGGCGACCCGCGCGACATCCCCGATCGTGGCAGCCATCGTCACCTCCAGGCTGCGATTCTCGCACGTCGCGCCTTCGTCGCTTGCGCACTGGCCTCTTTCGCTTCATCGAACCGTTCGGAGCATCGAACCGCTTCGACCCGCTTCGCTTTTCGCCGAGGTGCTCGTTGTTGCACCCGACACGCCGCGCGGATGCGCAACAACGAGCACTTCGGCCGTCCGGCGTCGCGCCGCCTGGTGTCGCCCCCCCGTGCCGAGCCGCCCGGTGTCGCGCCGCCCCGTGTCGCGCGGCCCAGCCCGCGTTGCCAGCTCACCTCCCTTTGGTGAGGTGCTCGATGTTGCACCCGACACGCCGCACGGGGCCGCAACTACGAGCACTTCGGCGGTCTGTGCGCGCCGCCGGCCTTGCGCGCTCCACCCTCGCCGAGCGCCCCGCGCGCCCCGCGCTCCATCCTCGCCGCGCGCCCCGCGCGCCACCCTCGCCGTAGCATGTCCAACGTTGTAGAGTGGACGGAAGCAACTCGGGAGGACCAATGGCGGCGACGCTCCACGATGTGAGCCGGCTCGCCGGCGTGTCGATCAAGACCGTCTCGAACGTCATCAACGATTACCCGTATGTGCGCGACAGCACCCGCCAGCGGGTCCTCGACGCCATCGCCGAGCTGGACTACACGCCGAATCTCTCGGCGCGCAGCCTCCGATCGGGCCGGACGAACGTGATCAGCCTGATCATCCCCGAACTGCGCAACGCCTACTTCGCCGAGCTCGCCGACTCCGTGATGCGGGCAGCGAGCGAGCATGGCCTGTCCGTGCTCATCGAACAGTTCGGCAACGACCGGGAGAGCGAGCTCACGGTGCTGCGCAACCGGCGGGGTCGGATGGTGGACGGCATCCTCTACAGCGTCCTCGCCCTCGACGAGTCGGACCGCCAGGCGATCGCCGAAGTGGCCACGCCGATGGTCCTGCTGGGCGAGCGCATCTTCAATGGGCCCAAGGACCACGTCACGATGCAGAACGTCGAGGGCGCCCGGGCCGCGACCGAGCTCGTCCTCGCCGGAGGCCGGCGTCGCATCCTGGCGATCGGTGCGCATCCCGGCGAGGCCATCGGCTCAGCGGGCCTGCGCCTCGCCGGCTACAAGGAGGCGCTGGAGGCCGCCGGTATCGGCTACGACGAGCGCTTCGTCGTCCCCGCAGGCACCTGGCACCGTGCTGACGGCGCGGGAGCCATGCGTGCGTTCCTGGAGACCGGTATCGAGTTCGACGCGGTGGTGGCCTTCAACGACACCCTCGCGCTCGGCGCGCTGCGCGTTCTGCAGGAGGCGGGCTACCGGGTGCCCGAGGATGTGGCGCTGGTCGGTTTCGACGACATCGACGAGACGCACTACTCGATGCCCACACTCTCGACGATCGACCCCGGACGCGATGACATCGCCCGCCGCGCCGTCGAACTGCTCGTGCGACGGATCGAGGACGACTCGGAATCGTTCGAGCCGGAGGAGATCGCGGTGCCGTTCCGGGTCATCGAGCGGGAGTCCACCCCCGCGACGGTCCCGGCCGTGCCGACGAACGCCTGAGACCGGACCGCCACATCGCGACGGGCGGCACGCGTCGTCCTGAGCCGGCGGTGCGCGAATTCCGATGCCATGAGTGGAGAGCGCGGCGGAAGAAATTCCTGACGGACGGCGTCACGACTCGCTGACGCGTTCGTCATTCATGGTGTGCAGCGTTCTCTTACCCCTCTCCTAGCGATCTCTCGGCTCGTGGCGGCCGGCGTCGCCACCGTACTGCTGTGTGCCGGCATTTCGATCGCCGCCGGGCCGGTGTCCGCGGCGGAGCCCGGTCCGGTTTCGTCCGTGTCGTGCCCGGCCGTGCAGGACGTGTCGTCCTGTGATGCGGACGGGGACACGATTCCGGATGCCGTGGAGCGCGTGGTCTCGGGCTCGGCCACGGGCGCGACCGGTCGCGAGGATCGCGATGCGGACGGCATCCCGGATTGGGTGGAGGTCATCGCCTGCGGAACGGTCCGGTGCGCCTCGCCGACGAAGGATTCGGTGGGGGATGCCATCCCGGATTTCGCGCGGCAGGTCGTGTGCGGGTCGACGACCTGTCTCACCGGTAACGGCGACCTGAACGCGAACGGTGTCCCGAAGTGGGCGTCGGTCGTGATCTGCGGCACGGCGAGCTGCGCAACCGGCCATGAGGACTACGATGGCGATGGCGTGTCGGACGCGATCCAGTTGGCCGCATGTGTTGTGGGGCGGGATGCTCTGGCCAGCACCGGCTCGAGTATCGCCATCGGGCTGATCGCCGCGTTGGCTGCCGGATTGATCATCGCCGGCATCCTGCTGGCGCGGAAGCGTCATCTGTTCGCCGCCGCACTCAACTCGGGCGCTGCGTCCTGATGCGCGAGTTGGTGCTGCGCCGTTCCTCCGCGCGCCGGACGTCAGTGCGCCGGTCCTCCGCGCGCAGGTCCTCCGGGCGTGGGTTGTGGCTTCGCGGCTGCGTCTCAGTGATAGCCCTTGCGGCCGTCGTCGCGGTCGGCACCGTGACTCCGGCGGAGGCTTCGCCGTTGGAGATCGCCCGGCGAACGGCTGCCGCGACCCTCGCGGAGGTGCGTGCGGCGGCGGCCGTGCGGGATGCGCGGGTCGCCGCGCAGACCACGGCTCCGGCGCCCGTCGCGGAAGGTACGGTTCGTCCGGATGCGTCCTCTACGGTGGCCGCGGAGAGTCTCGGTGTGTCCGCTACGTTCTCCGGCAATGAGGTGCCGTCCGACCTGAGCGTGTCGGTGGGTGCCGCACCCGCGGATGCGCTCGTGTCCGCTCAGGCGGAGCAGCCGGGTGGCGGTGTCCCGGTGTCGGATCCGGTGCAGATCACCGCGAAGGACGCTGCAGGGAAGCAGCAGACGAAGTTCCCGGCGAAGCGCATCCACACCCGCGGTGGCGGCAAGAAGGGACCGGTGGTCTCCGACGTCGTTCCGGGCGTGGCGTTGAGTGTGAAGCCGGATCTGGCGCGGGTGAAGGCGAACGGTCTGGATACGAGGACGCTGCAGCTCTACACCCGCGAGAAGTCCGGTGACCCGTGGGTCGTTCTTCCGTCGTACTTCGATGCGAAGACGGGCTTGGTGAAGGGGGAGTCGACGCACCTGTCCCAGTTCGTGGTGATCGGGGTGAAGTTCGTCCCGCCGCCCGGGCCGGTGGTGGTGCTGGACCCGGACAACGATGAGGGCCACGTGTCCACGCCGGCGCCGCCGACGTCGGAGCTGGGGTTCAACATCCGGTTGGCCCAGCTGGTGTCGGGGATGTTGCAGCAGGATTGCCGGGCGTCCGTGGTGATCACCCGGCAGGATGTGTCGGTGCCGTTCATCAGCCGGGACACGCGTGCGGGCATCGCGACGAACGCGAACCCGGTGCTCACGCTCGGGATCGGGTTCAACACGCTGGATGGTGTCGCATGGGGCGGAAGCGATCCTTCGCTGGGTGGTTCGCAGTCGTATTCGCGCGGTGGGCCGGCGGATGACCAGCTGTCGTTCTCCCTCGTCGGGAACCTGCCCACGTATACGGGTCGTCCGGCTCAGAACATGGGCAACAACGGCAACTTCCCGGGGTCGGAGTTCGATGGTGTGCCGGGTGCGTTGACGCACCTGGAAGCGCTGTTCATGGACAACAACTACGACCGAGCCGTGATCGACAACGGGTTCTCGTACATCGCGGACGGTGTGCTGACCGGTCTGGGTAAGTGGTTGGAGACTCAGGGTTTCGATTGCACCGACCCGGTGACCGGTGGCTGGCCATCCCCGCCCTCGGCGGCGGAGCTCGCCCGCTGGCGGAATCTGGGCCTGCAGAATTACCTGACCTACGGCGGAGAGCCGTTCTCGTTCTCCACGGGCAACCTGGTGGAGCAGGAGAAGCTGTTCTCGCTTCCCGGTCTGGGCGGTTCGTCCACCGATCTGACCCTGTTCTACAACTCGCAGGACGGCCGGTTGTCGCGGGTGGGCGCCGGGTGGTCGTTCGGTCTCGACGCCCGGGCGCAGCGGTTCAGCGATGGCAGCGTGATGGTGGTTCGCGGTGACGGGGCGAGTTATGTGTTCACGCCGGACGGCCACGGCGGCTATGTCGCCGATCCCACCGTGCATCAGACGCTGTCCGAGCAACCCGGCGGGCGACTCCTGCTCACGGACGTATCCGGTGAGTCGTGGCTGTTCGATGCCGGAGACATCGAGGGCATCGGCGAACTGGTCGCGCACACGGACGCCAACGGCAACGCGATGACGCTGACGTATGGGGCGGCGGATGGGAACACGCAGCAGTTCGTGCCGCTCACCTCCATCACCGTCCCGGGCGGCGAGATCATCCAGGTCCAGTCCGACGCTCTGGGCCGTGTGACCGGGTTCACCCGTCCGGGCGGCGACCATTGGGGTCTGTCGTACGACGCGGCCGGGAATCTGACGACGGTCACCCTCCCGGACGGTCGCACGCACGTCTTCAGCTACGACGGGACGCACCAGCTGCTGACCGGTACGGATGCCACCGGCGCGCTGTACCTGAAGAACGAATACGATGCCGCCGGCCGGATCGTGAAGCAGTGGGACGCCGCGGGCAAGCTGCGTACGCTGGACTACTCCACCGCCGGGCAGACGACCTACACGGACACTCTGGGCCGGGTGAGTCTGTACTTCTACGACTCTGCCTTCCGCATCACGAAGGTGAAGCATCCCGATGGGAGCACGGCTTCTTTCGGTTTCGACGCGCAGAACAACGTCACCCGTTCGACCGACGAGAACGCGCACACCACGACATATACGTATGACGGGTCGGGGAACATCCTGACCGAGACCTCGCCCACTGGTGCTGTGACGAAGTACACCTACACGCCGACCGGTCTGCTGGCCACCCGAACGGACGCGGGAGGACCGAAGGGAGCTGCGCGGACGTGGGCGTACGACTACGACGCCTCCGGGCGGCTGACGGTGACGCATCAGCCGGATGGGAGCACCATCACGAACCGGTACGACGGGACGGGAACGCTCGCCGCCTCGGTCCAGCCGTCCGGCGCGACCACCACCTACGGGCACGATGCCCTGGGTAACATCACCACGGTCACCGATCCCACCGGAGCAGTCACTCGCTACGCCTACGACAGTGCCGGGCGGATCACCGCGGTGACCGACCCGAACGGACACACGACCCGTTATGCCTGGGACAACGGGGACCGCGTGACCTCCGTCACCGACCCCTCCGGCAATGTGACCTCGTACGGGTATGAGCCCAACGATCACGTCTCGCAGGTCACGGACCCGGCCGGTGCCGTGTCGAAGTACACCTGGGATGCGCTCTTCCACCTCACCCGGGCGACGAACGCTGCCGGTGGCGCCACCGCCTACACGTACGACAGCGAGGACTCCCTCCTCGGGGAAACCAACCCGCAAGGTGCGAAGACGGTGTATTTCACGGACGGGAGGGATCGGGTGACCTCGGTCACCGACCCCAACGGTGGGTCGTGGACTCGCACCTACGACGGAGTCGGTCACGTCACCGGTGTCACCTCTCCAACGGGGGCGAAGACGACGTACCGGTACGACGCCGCCGGGAACCTGATCTCGCAGACGGACCCGGTCGGTGCGACCACGAAGTATTCCTACGACGGTGTCGGTCGCCTGGTCGGCCAGACCGATCCCGACGGCGTCTCGACGCGATTCGGGTACGACGTGATGGATCGCGTCACCCGGGTCACCGATGGTGCCGGCAAGCACACCGACTACGGGTACGACGCCGATAGCAACCTGATCTCGGTCACCGACCGCAGGGGTGGCACCACCCTGTACACCTATGACGCGGCCGGGAGGGTCACCTCTTCCACGACGCCGATGGCCGAGACGACCCGTTATGGATACGACCCGGCCGGGAACCTGACCGCCGTGACGGATCCGCTCGGCCGGACCACCACCACGAGCTACACTTCCACCGACCAGGTCGCCACGACCACGGACCCCGCCGGACACGCCACCACCTATGCGTACGACGCCGCCGGTCGACGCATCGCGGTGACCGATCCGACTGGGCACACCACCTCGTACGGGTTCGACGCGGGCGGGCGGCAGACCTCACTGACCGACGCGACGGGGGCCACCACAGAATATGCGTACGACCTGGCCGGGCAGCAGACCTCCGTCACCAGCGCGAACGGCAGCGAGACCGTCTACGCGTATGACCCGGCCGGGCAACTCACCCGCGTGGTCGAGGGGTATCGGAAGGGTGCAAAGCCTGCTTCCGATGTGAACGTGACGACGTCGTACGGGTACGACGCCGACGGCAACCTCACCACCGTGAAGGACCCGAACGGGCACACCACCCGCTACACCGTGGATGCGGCGGGCCGCACCACCAGCGAGATCAACCCCGTGGGGAACACCACCCACACGACATACACGAAGGCCGGCCGTACCGCGACGACCGTCGCTGGGACCGGGGCGACCACCGCCTTCCGCTATGACCAGCGCGGCGACCTGATCCGCCAGGATGCTGCCGGCTCGATCGCGACCTACGAGTACGACTCTGAGCAGCATCTCATCGCGGTGACCGACCCGGGTGGGGTGACCGGTTTCGTCTACGACAAGGACGGCCGCACCTCCACCCAGATCGACCAGCAGGGCGGGAAGCTGCTCACCGCCTACGATGCGGCCGGTCAAACCACTGGGCTGACCCTCCCGACCGGGCAGCAGCTGACCTACACCTACGACCAGGCCGGGAAGGTCACCTCCCAGGCCTCTCCCTGGGGTTCGCTCAGCTACGTCTGGGACCCCGCAGGCAACCTCAGCACCCAGTCGCGCTCGACCGGCCTGAGCACCGGGTATCAGTACGACCCGGACAACCGGGTCACCGCGATCGCCCACACCACCCCGCAGCCCGCAGCCGCACCGGCACCCGCCTCGAGCCCGACTGCCGCTCCGTATGCCAAGGGGGACGCTGCCGCGGCCACGTGCACCGGCGTCGCCGGATACCTCGGAGCCCGCGCCGGCACCAAAACGGATGCGCCCCTGTGTGAACGCACGGCTCCCTACCTGAACGGGCGCACCCTGCCGACGCCGGCCAACCCGGTCGCGGACGGCGGATCGCTGTCCTACCAGTACGACTATGACGGCGACGGGAATGTCACAACCGCCAGCCGCACGATCACCGACCAGCCCGCTCGGCTGGCGACCACCGGACAGCCGGGGGCGGCTGTCGCCAAGCCGAAAACCACGAAGACATCGACGACCTACGCGTACGACGCTTTGGACCGGCTCACGGCCTCCACGTCGGCTGCGGGGGAGAAGAACAGTTACGGGTACGACCCGGCGGGCAACCGCACGGCCTGGTCTCGAACAGGTGCCAGCGATGGGAACTTCGCGCAGCAGGGGACGTACAACGATGCCGACCAGCTCACTCGGACCGACACATCAGGGCCCGGTCGGGGCGTCGCGGCCGGCACCGCCACCTACTCCTACGATGGGGCCGGGAACCGGGTCAACCAGTCCATCGGTGGAGTCTCCACCCAGTACGGCTACAACCCGGCCGGGCAGACCACCCAGGTCTCCCGGGAGGGCCGCATCACCGACTACGGCTACGACGGCCTGGGCCGCCGGGTCACCACCACCGACTCCACCGGGTACGGCACGGACACCACCCACACCGTCTTCAACGGACTCACCCCGGCACAAACCACGAGCACCGGCACCGGAACGGCGACACTGGTCCGGGACGCGCTCGGCAACCTCGCCGAGCACGTCACCCAGAACGGTGACGCCACCTGGGACCTTCTGGACCGCCTCGGCTCTACCGTCGCCGACGCCAACGGGCCCTCGATCACCCAACTCTCCACCTATGACGACTGGGGCGCGCAACAGTTCGGCACCACCGGCTGGTCAGCCCCTGAGAACTACACCGGCGAAACCACCGACCCCACCCAGGGCCTCAACCACTACTATGCGCGCACCTACAACCCGGGCACCGCGACCTGGACCACACCGGACGCCTACGAGGGCGTCCTCACCCAGCCGCAGTCGCTGCACCGCTACGCCTACGCGTGGAACAACCCCACCAGCAATGTGGACATCAACGGCAACATCTGCGCGAGATACAACCCTGCCTCCGACGGCATCCCCCTCGGATGCGGAACGAACCCGGCTCCATGGCGACCCACAATCACCAAACCACCAACTTCACCTGCACCGCCCGCACCAGCAAAGCCTTCCTCACCTGCCAAGCCCAAGGCCGACTCACCAAACAGCCAAAACAAAGTCCAGGACAGACATGACAACATCGATTGGACGCTTGTAGCCAACATTTTGGGTGTTGTTTCTGGAATTGCGGGTTTCTTGATCTGGACGCCTGCGCCCTTTGGTCAAATATTTGCTGCGATCGCTGGCGCGGCGGGAATGGTGAGTTCAGCAATCACGTGCATGGAAGCTATCAAGAACAAGAAGTCCAGCGATTGGGCAAATTGTATAGTCGGCGCGTTGCTTACGCTGATCCCGTTCGTCCCGATGGCCGTAAAGAAATGGGTCCAAGGTTGGGCGTTGGAGGCGGTGGAAGGAGCGATGTCAGCCCTCGGAATCGTCGGCAGTGGATACACAGGCATAGTGAGTGGTGGCGGGCTCGTGGGAGGGAAGACGTAAATGGTGGATAGGTCATCCCGGGGAGTAGATCACCCCCACGTGTTCTCGGCAGGGAACTTCCTTCGGCTGGCCACTGGATGCATGCTTCTCGCTATCGGGCTGGCGTTGGCGGGTTTCGGCTTGCTGTTGATACCGCACGGTGTTCCGTATGGAGTGCTCGCCGCGATCATGTTGGCCTTGATGGGTGGCACGATCGTGTTCTATCTGGTCGGCCGAACGATCGGCGTGTGGGAAGCGCGGGCCGGGTACACGACTCTGTCGAATCGTTACCGTGAGCTGCCGCAACTCGAATCCCGGTCCGGAAAAATCATCCGTTCGGCCGGAGACCCGTACCGTTCGCCAGCGCACCGAAGAGGCGAAATCAAATGACAACAAACGTGATTGTGTATTCGATTGTCTTCGCGTTTTTGGCCGCAGTTGTCATTGGAGCAATTCTGACAATCACGTCGATCCGGCTCCATACCGTTCGACTGGCGACCTTACAACCTCGTGCCGACGCACTGACATTCACTGGGTTCAGCGCGTCGGAAACCAACGCCGTTCTGCGGCGGATCGCCAGAGCGCAGGGTTCGAAGTGCCATCGGACAGGGCAACGATTTACTGTTGTCGTCGATGAGTCGACAATGACTTTTTGGGGAGGATCCACCCAGCCCGAAAGGATAGCTTCTTTCCCGCTGGCAGCCATCTCAGATGTGGCCGGAGGAACGACTGAATTCGGTCGAATCACCTACCAAACTCTGTTTCTCGGGGTGAGCGTTGAAGGCAAGACATATGGCCTGCCGATTCGGGTGGCGGGGCCGAAGGGAATCAATCGCGCATGCGCAGCCCAGAGGGATGAATATCTGGGCGAGTTTCTGAAGCGGCTGCATCGTGCTGCTGCTTGAGCTCCCGGACTTGGATTGGGTTGTGACCGCTCGGGCGCGGCTTCCCGTACTGACCGTTGCGCTAGTCGGTACGTGTGTCGCAATCAGTGGCTGCGCCGGAGTGTCAGGAGTCCAGTCGTTGGCAGCGGCAATGGAGAGGTCGCAAGTCATGGACCACAACGCTCAGGAGCTTTGCTCGGATTGGGCACAAGACGACCTCGGAAATCCAAACAACTACGTGGTCATCAGCACGAAAGACTCCACATTGGGCGAACGGGACTGGTGCAGCGGAGGGTGACAGTTTCGGTTTAGGCCGCGAGGGCCAGGTTGTTGTTCATGATGGTCTCGAACTCGATGGGCGTCAAACGGCCGAGCCGGTCTTGTCGGCGGCGTCGGTGGTAGGTGCGTTCGATCCAGGTGACGATCGCGATCCGGAGATCTTGGCGGGTGGCCCAGGAGCGCCGGTTCAGGACGTTCTTTTGCAGGAGGGCGAAGAAGGATTCCATCGCCGCGTTGTCGCCTGCGGCCCCGACACGGCCCATCGATCCGACCAGGCCATGTCGGTGCAGAGCACGGGCCTGCTTGCGGGAACGAAATTGCGATCCACGATC
>NZ_FOTM01000014.1 GCF_900114565.1 Leifsonia sp. CL147 | reverse complement strand
CTTCGAACGGCGCCGCGCGGAGCAACTCACCGACCGCGACATCATGCGTTGCCTGAAACGACACGTCGCGAACGAGGTTTATGCCGCCCTGCTCAACCCCGCCACCGACAACCCGGTCGGACGCGAACTCCGGGCACGCCGACAGGCGATCGGCACACCGATCAGTGTCCTCGCCGCAACGCTCGGCGTCCCCTACCAGCGGCTACGACGACTCGAGATCGGCACCCGCGCCGACCCCGAACTCGAACAACGCGCGAACCTCGCGCTCGCTCAACTCGAAACACCGCAGGCCGCTTGACAGCAATAGGAGCATCCACGCTACGAGACGCACCCTCCAAGGCCCCGCGACCGGGCAAATTGCGCACGGAGAAGAGAGTGACTCTGGTGACTACATCGCCGTCCGTGATGTGGTGACGACAATGGTGCGAATTGCATCAGCCAACGAATTGGAAGGTCCAGTTGATTAGCGTCCAGATCGATGCCGAACTCATCGCGCCCTCCCTCTCCTGCCTGCCAGTGGCGCCCGGAACACGATTCGGCTTCGCGGTCGGTCGTGACCCGAATGGGGTGGTAGACAGCGTTGACCACGCGTCCATACGCTTCGAGGACATGTCTTCGGGTTCGGATTTTGGGGGATCGCTTGAAGCGGGTTCTGCGGGCGATTCTCGCGATCGCGGTTATTTTGACATCTTGGACTCTTGGTGGAGTCGCCCCTGCGTTTGCTGGACAAGGCGTCTCCCTCACGGTCAACGCGATCAGTCGGACGCCGTCGGGATCGCTCAGCTATGACGCCAACGCCGCGTATTCCGGCCTGAATGCACCCGGGGGAGTGTGCTCCGTCTACTGGTCGAACTGTGCCGTCGCTCTTCAGGTTCAATATGTCGGCGACGCGAAGGCAAACACACTCGCCATCAAGGCGATTGGTGGTGGCGATTCGACCTCACAGTTCACGGCGATCGTTTCCTCACCACAGATTGTGGCGATCCGCGCGATCGCCACGGTGGGTCGCGCCGATACGCCCGACGTCGTCACGGACTGGCAGCAGGTCAGTGACCGATGGCAGCCTCAAACTGTGTCGCTGTCCGTGGATTCGGTCACACGCAACTCCAGCGGCCTCCTGTCCTACGACGTCACGGCGCACGTGGAACGACTCACCGAGACCGGCGCGGTCTGTGCGTGGGGGACGTTCTACTGCAGCGTGCAACTGTTTCTGAGATCGGCGGCCGACGGTACCTCACAGCTCGTCCAGACCCTCAGAGTTAACGACTCCGCTCCACTAGATATGCACTTCACCGCCACCGGCAAACAGCTTACAAAGATAGACGGCGTCCGGGCCGTCGTCACCGCTGCCGGGCAACCATCCCCAGTACCGCCGGACCTCCCAACAGACTGGGTCAACGTCGACGACCCATGGCAAGAGCAGGCCGTGTCGCTTTCGGTGGACGCGCTCATGCGCGACAACAATGGCCTGCTGTCGTACGACGTCACCGCCCATGCAGCCAGGGTTACCGAAACCGGGGCAGTGTGCCAAGGCGGGACGTTCTACTGTTACGTTCAGTTATGGGGCCAGGCAACGGACGGGACCGCGCAATTCATACAGTCGCTCAAGGTGAACGACTCGGCACCGGTAGATCTGCACTTCTATGCCGCGGGCAAGCAGATTCCTAAGGTGGTCGCGCTTCGCGCGGTAGTTACCGTTGCAGGGCAGCCAAATCCGCAGCCGGATCTTATCGCTGAGTGGACGCCGGTCAGCGAGAACATTCATGCTGGTCATGACCTGAACTCGGCGCTAACCATGGCGTTAGCGGCTGTCGACGGCATGCCTCTCGTGGAGGCATGCTTCACCCTCTTTCCCGTCGGAACCCACAGCGTTGGATCGGTAAATGATCAGCAAGCTGCTTGCGATACCGCGACAGCCGGAGGAAAGTCACTCGCCGAGTTCCTGAAGGCCTACCTCAGTTCACTCACGCGACACCAGGTAACACGAATGCTCGCTGCAGCAGGCATCGCGACGACCGCCTCCGTCACCGCAGCGCACCCCGAACTCGCGAACCTGGATTACGACGTGCAGCTTCTGGGCGGTTGCGTGTGGGTTGACATGCGAAGCATCCAATGTCCAACGTCGACGGGCCCCGTCGTGGTAGCTCCTAAGAGCGCTCCGTCACGGCAGGACCCCACGTGGGAGGCCAACCAAGCTGCCAAGGCCGCTCAGGATCGAGCAAAGACCGGGGCGCCTACGCCTCAAGTTCCGACACCCGCCCCCAACGTGTCCTCGCCGTGGACGAACTCGAGTCCATCGCAGATCGATGTCGACAACGCGGAGGAGTGCAACGATCAGCTTTCGAAAGCCCTCGACGCCGGAGCGAACATTGACGAAGATTCGTGCGACAACACCGCGATCTTCTTCACGGCAGGGTCATCACCAGAAGCAACGCAACACGATCGCGAAGCGATCGCCTCGAACCCCGCTTGGCTCAGACTTACCTATTCCAGCAGCGTCGAAAAGATCGCTGCGGGAAAGCTGCGGAACCCCTCATGGTACGGATCCCCTGGCTGCCCAGCTCCCGTGGCTGGAATGCAATGCGATGAGTACCCCTACTACGCAACGAACGAGGGATACCCCGACGGTAGCCCCTCACTCAGGCTGATCCCCGCCGGAGACAACGCATCCCAGGGCGGAAGCTACGGCAACTTCGCAAAGCAGTGCTTCGCTTCTATCCCTCAGACAGACCAGATCGGAAGACAGTTTCTCGTGATTCCGCTGCCATCCGTCATCCCCACCACTACATGGATGTGCGCTAGCCGATGAACATCAACCTCACCCCTGATGGCCCAAGCGCGGAGCAAACGGGCAGCGAGGCCCTTGACGTTCTTCTCGAAAGGCTGCGAGCCACGCTCTCGGGCGCGGGGGTTCCAGTGAACGACATGCTTCTGCCTGGCCTCGACCGGGCCGAAGCTACTAGCCTGCTTCATGCAGCCGGTCTTGGCGCACCAGAGGAAGTCCTCACCTGGTTCGAATGGGCCAACGGCTGGCGTTCTCCCGCGGACGGCGCATCAAGCGCGGCCCCGATTCCGTACCTTGAGAACGCCTCCTTGCAGGATGCTCTCCGCCTGTATGAGGACGTTATCCTGCCGTTGGGCCGCGAAGGGACACCGGGATACGATCCGGCACTCGGTGTCGGTGAAGGATGGTTACCCCTCAGCCATGACAACTGGGGCAGATACGTGCATTGTAATGACCAATCATCGCAAGCTCCGCTGGTTCGTCGAGCGAACCCCGAGGCCTGGGACCCCGCCACCCATGCCCTGTTCAGAGGCCGCTCTCTTTGCACCCTGGTGAGTTGGGCTATCACCTCAATCGACGAAGGCGCGGCCATGTGGCGACCGGGCGACCAACAATGGAGCATCGACGCATCCAAACTGCCGCCCCTGCAAGTGAAGTCTGGCCTCTAGACTGCCTGTCTCGGCGTCGCCCGCACAACACCGACGATGCTAGCGACGCGTGCGACCTCGACGACCTTTTCCGATACGGTACGTGACTACCGCCAGACGTGAGGCGCGCGGGCGGCCGCGGGTCTGAACTGCGCGCTGCAGCGCGGAAACGTCTGAGGCTCCGGTTACGCTCCCGGTATGCGGGTACAGGCGATGATCCAGTCCACCGCGTCACGGAGATCTCGGCCGAAGCCGAGGCCGGCAGCGCGCGCGAGCTGGTCGAGGCGCAGGTGCCCGACGGGTACGAACTCATCCAGGTGCACAACGCCATGCCGTGCGGCGGCCGCGTCATCGCCACCGGCCTGATTTGCGTCCAAGAAGTCCAGACGCTGACCAGCGAGGGCAACTACCCGGCCGCGAAGGCCGCGCTCCAGCAGCAACTGCCCGACCGCTGGCGGATCCTTTCGTACGTCAACTTGGAGGCCACCTCGTGAGGAGCATCGTCATCCGGTGGCGGGAAAGCAATGCTCGCAGCCACCTCGGGGACGCCGCCTCGAACGCCGTCGCGCGGCTCCACGACATTCGCTACGCGACCCCATCCAGCGCGCCGCGATCGACCACGTCCACGACGACCTCCGCCTCATGGACGAACGAATCCAACGCTACGCGTCTGCCCCGGAACCGGTGCGGCACCAGGCTCGCCGTGAGCTGCAGCAACGCATCGAATGCGCCCAGCCGGGGAACACGTCGCCGGCGGTAGTCGCCCCGCTCACGATCCTCGACACGACCATCACTCTGCTCATGACCTTCGTGCTCGGCCTTTTGAATGGCTGGTTCGTGCTCGCGGCTACCGCTACAGATCCAACCACCGGCCTCACTCATGGCGCGTCAAAACCGCGTTTATGAACACGCCCTAATGACCGCCGGCCCAGAAACACCCTTCATCGGACAGACCCCGGGCGGCAGCAAGCTGCAGCAACGTCCTGGTATTCAGCGTCCAGAGCCAGAACGACGAGATACTGTTCCCCTTTGAGGTCCACCGATGGACGGCGGGGACCGTCAGATCCAGCAACGTCGAAGGCCTCATCCGACAGATTGCGCTGACCTGGGGTAAGGAGATCGCGGCCCCGGTAGGTGACTCCTACCTCCTACCCCGGGGAGCGCTGAACAAGTAGGTCGTCGCAGCGCATCGGAGCGGAATTCCATGAGTGCACAAATTGTGGTCGCCGTTGATACTCAGTTCGGTTGGGCAGCAACGAAGTGTTCCCATGGAACGCGTCGGTGCGGCGGTGTCGACGCTTTGTGAGGCTCGCGGTCTGCCCGATGCGGCTTTGACGGCCGCCGACGGGCTCTCGCTGTCTGCTTCTGCTAGAAGCCTCGGAAACACGGTCACAGGGGGTCCAAGCGGAATAGCGTCCGCGCACTCCCAGTTGCGGCAAGAGGTCGCGTTGCAGCCGCGCGCGATCCCGCATCCGAAAGGCACCCTCTCCATGGACCTGTTCTCGCCCGTCTCCCTCGGCGATCTGCACCTGCCCAACCGCGTCGTCATGGCGCCGCTGACGCGGACGCGTTCCGGTGCGCTCGGCGTTCCGGGACCCCTGGTGGCGGAGCACTACGCGCAGCGGGCGAGCGTCGGCATGATCATCAGCGAGGGTACGTACCCGAGTCACGAGTCCCGGTCATACCCCGGTCAGCCGGGGATCGTCACCGAGAAGCAGATCGAAGGCTGGCGTGCCGTGGCCGACGCCGTGCACGCCAGGGGCGGACGCATCGTCATGCAGCTCATGCACGGCGGTCGGGTATCGCACACGGACATCACCGGGACCGACCGCATCGTCGCCCCGAGTGCCATCGCCATCGACGGTTCGACGCACGGACCGAACGGCAAGGTGGCCTTCCCGGTGCCGCACGCGCTCTTGACCGACGAGCTCGCGACCGTGCGGGAACAATTCGTGACAGCGGCGAAGAACGCCCTCGCTGCGGGTCTCGACGGGGTCGAATTACACGGCGCCAACGGATACCTGCTGCACCAGTTCCTCTCGCCGGCCTCGAATCACCGTGAGGATGCTTACGGCCGGTCGCCGGAAGCCCGCGCCCGATTCGTCGTCGAAGTGACAACCGCTGTCGCGGAAGCGGTCGGCGCCGGGCGGGTGGGAATCCGGCTCTCGCCGATGCACAACATCCAGGGTGCCCTCGAAGAGGACTTCGACGATGCAAAGTCGACCTACGACGCTGTCATCGACGGGATCGCGCCGCTGGGTCTCGCGTACGTGAGCGTTCTGCACGCCGATCCTACGGGCGAGCTCGTGCAGGAGCTGCGCGAGCGGTTCAACGGCCCGTTCATCGTCAACAGCGGATTCGGCGGTCTCACGACCCGCGACGAGGCGATCGCTCTGGTCGAAGGCGCGCACGCCGACGCCGTCGCGGTCGGCCGGCTCGCCATCGCGAACCCGGACCTGGTGGAGCGTTGGAAGGGCGCGCATCCCGAGAACGAGCCCCAGCCGGCCACGTTCTATGGCGCAGGCGCAGAAGGCTACACGGACTATCCGCGGCTGAGCGCGTAGCTACTCGCGATACTGCGGTCTTCATCGCCCGTGCCCGCTGCGGAGAACCCTCCGGGCGCGTCGCTGACGGATAAGGACGACGGGCGGGGCGAAGCTGAACAGGTGAATCTGTCGTCCGCCATCGAGCAGTACGAGAGTCACCTGCGGGTGGAGCGGGGGTACTCGCCTCAGACGATCCGCGCATACCGGGCGGACCTGGCGGCGCTCGCCGCGTTCGCGAGCGAACGGGGCGTGGAGACTCCTGCGGGACTCACGCTCGACCTGTATCGCGACTGGCTGTGGGAGGGCTCCCAGCGCGGACTGGCCAAGGCGACGCTCGCCCGTCGCTCGGCGTCGGCGCGGGGATTCAGCACATGGCTGGCACGCGTCGCCGACGCGACCGATGGGACCGGCGAGCCTGCGGATGCCGCCGCGCGGCTCCGGGCGCCGAAGGCGGACAAGACCCTCCCTCGGGTGATCAACCGCGAGCAGATGGACGGCATCCTGGAGTCGCTGGCCGCGCGGGCAGCCGATGGAGACCCGGGATCCGTGCGGGATGTCGCCGTGATCGAACTGCTCTACGCGGCCGGGATCCGCGTTTCCGAGCTCACCGGACTCGACGTCGACGATGTCGACCTCGATCGGCTGACGGTGCGCGTGATCGGCAAAGGATCGAAGGAACGAGTGGTCCCGTTCGGGGTCCCGGCGCTGCGAGCACTCCGCACCTGGCTGCGCGAAGGGCGACCGCGTTTCGCCGTGCCGGCGTCGGGTCCTGCCCTGTTCCTCGGAACCCGGGGAGCGCGCCTGGGGACCCGCGCGGTCTACCAGCTGGTGGCCGGGCTCCTGGCCGATATCCCTGGCCGCGGTCCCTCCGGACCCCACGCCCTCCGCCACACCGCTGCCACGCACCTCCTCGACGGGGGAGCCGACCTCCGTGCTGTGCAGGAACTCCTCGGACACGCGAGCCTCGGCACCACGCAGATCTACACCCACGTCTCCACCGAACGCCTCAAGGAGGCCTACCGCCTGGCGCACCCGCGGGCGTGAGGCTCTGTCATCGACTTCCGAGGGGGAGGAGGATCGCCGGCGGCACCCGAGCGAAGAAGAGCAGTGGCGAGACGTACTCGCCCTCCACTCGCACGCCGACGTGCAGGCACGCCGCCTGGCAGTGCCCGCCGCCGGCGACAGCACCCACGACAGAGCCTCGTGCGACCGCGGTGCCCATGGGCAGCTCCGACACGACCGGCTCGTAGCTCGAGAGGATGCCGCCCCCGTGATCCAAGGTCAGCACCGGCCGATCGACGACGACGCCGGCGAAGCGGACCACCGCATCGTCCGGCGCACTCACCGGCGTGCCCCTGACAGCGGATAGATCGATGCCGCGGTGCCCAGCCGTGTAACGGGTCGCAGGGGCGGCGTAGGGAGCCGTCAGCGAAGGCGATGCCAGCGGCCACTCCCATCGCGGTGCCGCGTCCGGCAACTCGGCTGAGCGGAGGGAGGCGGTGTCGACCAGTGCAGTCGCGCCAGCGTCTCGCCATTCCGCCGCGGCGCTCGCAGGCGTCCCTGCGACCGACAACACGAGGAGGATGAAGGTCGACACCCCGCCTGCGGCACGCTCCACCACTCTTGTCAGCCGCATCCCGGCCCCCTACCTTCCACTTGATCGCCCGCTCCCGCGTGGCCCGGGCCGATTCGACCAGCCTGCCTCCGCCTCGGCATCGAACGACCGCTTCGCCCAGAGTCCGTGGACAACTCCCGCATCCTGCGCCCTGTGAGCAGCACTCCACCCCCAGCACCACTTCACCCCGGCACCCCGGCGCTTCTCCGGTGCGAGATCGGGGCGTACCGTGACGTCTGCCCCGGGCGGCGCCCACACCGGGCGCCGCGAACGGCGGGGGCGCGACGCGAAGAGGGATGACATGGCTGACGAGAGCAGGAACGCAACCGTAACGACGGACGAGAACGCACCACGGCCGACCCCGGCGATGCGGAGGAGGGTCACGGGACTCGCGATCGCCGCGGCCGTCGGCGGGTTCCTGTTCGGCTTCGACTCGTCCGTCATCAACGGCGCGGTCAACTCGGTGCAGCACAACTTCGCGCTGAACGCCGTCGTCACCGGCTTCATCGTCGCCATCGCCCTCCTGGGCTGCGCGGTCGGCGCCTTCGCCGCCGGCCGGCTGGCCGATCGCTGGGGACGCCTGCGCGTCATGCTGATCGGCGCGATCCTCTTCCTGGCCAGCTCCGTCGGAGCCGGTCTCGCGTTCTCGGCCTGGGACCTGGGCTTCTGGCGTATCGTCGGCGGTCTGGGCATCGGGATCGCCTCCGTCGTCGCGCCCGCCTACATCGCGGAGATCTCGCCGCGGCAGGCACGTGGGCGTCTCGCCTCATTGCAGCAGCTCGCGATCACCGTCGGAATCTTCGTGGCGCTGCTCTCCGACGCGCTCCTCGCCGGGGTGGCGGGCTCTGCCGACGATCAGCTCTGGCTCGGGCTCGAGGCCTGGAGGTGGATGTTCCTCGTCGGCGTCATCCCGTCGGTCGTCTACGGCATCCTGGCGCTGACGCTGCCCGAGTCTCCGCGGTTCCTGCTCGCCACGGGCCGTCGCGACGAGGCCCGCAGCATCTTCACGACCCTGGTGCCGGAGGACGACGTCGACCGGCAGATCGGGGACATCCAGCGCGCCATCGAGGAGGACAAGGAGGGCGCGAAGGCCACACTCGCGGGAAACCGGCTCGGCCTCAAGCCGATCGTCTGGATCGGGATCATCCTGTCGGTGTTCCAGCAGTTCGTCGGCATCAACGTGATCTTCTACTACTCCACGACACTCTGGCGGGCGGTGGGGTTCACCGAGAGCAATTCGCTCCTCATCACCGTGATCACCTCCATCACCAACGTGCTGGTCACGATCGTGGCGATCCTCCTGGTGGACCGCGTGGGCCGGAGGCCGATTCTGCTCACCGGGTCCGTCGGGATGGCGCTCTCGCTCGGCGTCATGGCCCTGTCGTTCGCGTTCGCCGTCAAGCAGGGGGGAGCCGTGTCCCTCCCGAGCCCCTGGGGGCCGATCGCCCTGGTGGCGGCCAACGTGTTCGTGGTCTGCTTCGGCGCCTCCTGGGGGCCGCTTGTCTGGGTGCTTCTGGGAGAGATCTTCCCGACCCGGATCCGCGGGAAGGCGCTGGGGGTCGCGGCCGCCGCACAGTGGGTGGCCAACTTCCTCGTGACGGTCTCCTTTCCGGCGATGTCCGACTTCTCGCTGCCGTTCACGTACGGCATGTACGCCGTCTTCGCCGCGCTGTCGTTCTTCTTCGTCTTCTTCAAGATCCCGGAGACGAACGGGATGGCACTGGAGCACGCCGAGACGCTGTTCCGCGAGGCGGGTGGTCGCGCGCGCGGGGTCCAGGTGCGCTCCAGCGGCGACTCGGCCTAGTCCGGCTTCCTGCTACGATGTCTGAAGCACTCCGCTGATCGGAGTGACTACGCGTGCCCGAACGCCCTGCCGGTTCTGCTGGTCGGGGTGGGGCGCGCATCCACCGGTCTCCCACCCATTCTCACGGCGGCAGTCGTGCGAGCGGAGGGATGCGGATGCGCGCGGGGCACCAGGAGTGGCGGCCGCCGGCCGTCGCAGACAACCGCAACAAAAGGAGAACGGCAATGGCCGTCGTCACCATGCGCCAGCTGCTCGACAGCGGCGTCCACTTCGGACACCAGACCCGCCGCTGGAACCCGAAGATGAAGCGCTTCATCCTCACCGAGCGCTCGGGCAGCTACATCATCGACCTCCAGCAGTCGCTGGCGTACATCGACAAGACGTACGACTTCGTCCGCGAGACCGTCGCCCACGGCGGCACGATCCTCTTCGTCGGCACCAAGAAGCAGGCCCAGCAGGCGATCGCCGAGCAGGCGACCCGCGTCGGCCAGCCCTACGTCAACCAGCGCTGGCTGGGTGGCCTGCTGACCAACTTCTCGACCGTGTCCAAGCGCCTCGCGCGCATGAAGGAGCTCGAGGAGCTCGACTTCGAGGGCACCACGAGCGGCTTCACCAAGAAGGAGCTGCTCATCAAGAAGCGGGAGCTGGACAAGCTCCACAAGTCGCTGGGCGGCATCCGCAACCTCAGCAAGACGCCGAGCGCGCTCTGGGTGGTCGACACCAAGAAGGAGCACCTCGCGATCGACGAGGCCAAGAAGCTCGGCATCCCGGTCATCGGCATCCTCGACACGAACTGCGACCCGGACGAGGTCCAGTACCCCATCCCGGGCAACGACGACGCGATCCGCTCCGTCACCCTGCTGACCCGCATCGTGGCCGACGCCGCGGCCGAGGGCCTCATCCAGCGTCACCAGAAGCCGGAAGAGGGCGCAGAGCCCGCCGAGCCGCTGGCCGAGTGGGAGCAGGAGCTCCTGCAGACCTCCGACGAGGTCCAGGCGAGCGCCGAGACCACCAAGGCGGCCGACGCAGACCTGGCTGAGGCCAAGGCGGATTCGGCCGAGGTCGTCGCCGAGGGCGAGGCCATCGCCGAGGTTGTGGCCGTCGAGGACGAGTCCACCGAGGCTGCCGCCACCGAGGTCGAGGCCGCCGAGGTCACCGAGGTCGAGCCGGCCGTCGAGGCCGTCGCCGCCGACGCGGACGCCGAGTCCGAGTAATCGCGTCCCCCAGAAGTCTTCGAGTAGAAGAAGGTTCCAGTCAGAACATGGCAAACATCAGCATCGCCGACATCAAGTCACTCCGTGAGCAGCTCGGCACGGGCATGGTCGACACCAAGAAGGCGCTCGAGGAGGCCGATGGCGACATCGAGAAGGCCACCGAGATCCTGCGCCTGAAGGGTGCGAAGGGCAACGCGAAGCGCGCCGACCGCTCCACGAGCGAAGGCCTCGTCGCGGCCAAGGAGAACGGCAACGGCACCGCCACGATGATCGAGCTCGCCTGCGAGACCGACTTCGTCGCGAAGGGCGAGAAGTTCATCGCCCTCTCCGAGAAGGTGCTCGACGCGGTCGCAGCCGCCGGCGCGGCCACGGTCGAGGAGGGCCTCGCGGCCCTCGCCGGCAGCCAGACCGTCGCCGAGCTCATCGGTGACGAGGCCGCCATCCTCGGCGAGAAGGTGGAGCTCCGCCGCATCGCCGTCGTCAACGGCGAGAACTTCGCGATCTACCTGCACAAGACCTCCAAGGATCTGCCGCCGCAGGTCGGTGTCGTCGTCGGCTACGCCGGTGGCGACGCGGAGACCGCTCGCAGCATCGCGCAGCACATCTCGTTCGCCAACCCGACCTACCTCACCCGCGAGGACGTCCCGGCCGACGAGGTCGAGAACGAGCGTCGCATCGTCGAGGAGATCTCGCGCAACGAGGGCAAGCCCGAGGCCGCGCTCCCGAAGATCATCGAGGGTCGTCTCGGCGCCTACTTCAAGCAGGTCGCCCTGCTCGAGCAGGAGTACGCCCGCGACAACAAGCTGACCATCGCCCAGGTGCTGAAGGATTCGGGTCTCACCGTCTCCGGCTTCGCCCGGTTCAAGGTCGGCGCGTAAGCAGACGATGAAGGAGTCCGGATCGTGACAACGATCCGGACTCCTTTTCTGTGCGCGGGACGCTCTCCGGCTCCCGCGCGCACCCACTAGCGTTAATCAGAACCACACGGAAGGACGCTCCTCACGCATGTCGGCAGCCACTCAGAGACATCCAGCACAGCGACGCAGGGTCCTTCTCAAGCTCTCGGGCGAGGCGTTCGGCGCCGGCCAGCTGGGCGTCAACCCGGACGTCGTCAGCGGCATCGCGCGTGAGATCGCGCAGGCGGCCGAGGACGTCGAGATCGCCATCGTCGTCGGCGGAGGCAACTTCTTCCGCGGCGCCGAGCTCTCGCAGCGCGGCATGGACCGCGGGCGCGCCGACTACATGGGGATGCTCGGGACCGTCATGAACGCGCTGGCCCTCCAGGACTTCCTGGAGCAGGCGGGCGCCGAGACGCGCGTCCAGTCCGCGATCGCGATGACCCAGGTGGCCGAGCCGTACATCCCTCGCCGCGCAGAGCGGCACCTCGAGAAGGGCCGCGTCGTGATCTTCGGCGCGGGCGCCGGCCTGCCGTACTTCTCGACCGACACGGTGGCCGCGCAGCGCGCGCTCGAGATCAGCGCCGATGTCGTCCTCGTCGCCAAGAACGGCGTGGACGGGATGTACGACGCCGACCCGCGTACCAATCCGGACGCCCGCAAGATCGAGCAGATCTCGCACCAGGAGGCGCTGCAGCAGAACCTGAAGGCGGTCGACTCCACCGCTCTCAGCCTGTGCATGGACAACGGGATGCCCATGCGGATCTTCGGGATCGAGCCGGCGGGCAACGTCACCGCCGCCCTGCTCGGCGCCGAGATCGGGACACTGCTCGGCTGAGCGGCGCGAGGCGCGCAATAGACTAGACAGCGACCCACCGATGAACAAGGAGACACCGTGATCGCGGATGTGATTTCCGACGCCCGTCAGCGCATGAGCAAGACCGTGGACGCGGCTAAGGAGGAATTCGGCACCGTGAGCGCGGGCCGGGCGAATCCGACTCTGTTCCAGAAGGTGCTCGTGGACTACTACGGCTCGCCGACGCCCCTCGCGCAGCTGGCCGGGCTGCAGAACCCGGAGGCGCGGGTGCTCCTGGTGACGCCGTACGACAAGTCCGCGCTCAAGGAGATCGAGAAGGCGATCGTCAACATGCCGAACCTGTCGGCGAACGTCGGCAACGACGGCGAGATCGTCCGGGTCACGCTGCCCGAGCTCACCGAGGATCGCCGCAAGGAGTTCGTCAAGATCGTGCGCGGCAAGGGCGAGGACGCCAAGGTCGCTCTCCGCAACATCCGCCGCCGCTCAAAGGACGAGCTGGATGCGCTGAAGGGCGAGATCGGCGAGGACGAGCTGGCACGGGCCGAGAAGGAGCTCGAGACCATCACGCGTACGCACGTCGACGCCGTCGACGAGGCGTTGAAGCGCAAGGAAGCCGAACTTCTCGAGGTCTAGCCGATGAGCGAGGACAGCAGCCCCGGCCGCCGGGGCAAGGCGAGATCGCGGGAGGAGTTCCGCGCCCAGGTGCAGGCCACCCGTGCGGACTTCGAGAGGCAGGTTCAGGCGCGCAAGGCGCAGCTCGATGCCACCAACGAGCGGATCGCCGCGCGCACCGGACGCAATCTCGTCCTCGCGACGATCATCGGCCTCGCGGTCGGTGCCCTCGTGGTGGTCAGTCTCATCTTCATCAAAGAGCTGTTCCTGGTGTTCGGGATGACGATGGCGGGCTTCGCCACCTTCGAGCTCGTCCAGGCGTTCCGGGGCTCCGGGCGACGGGTGCCCCGGATTCCGTCCGTGGTCGCAGCGGTCGGGATCGTGCCGGCGACGTTCTTCCTGCACGCCGGCGGCCAGCTCGTGTCGCTTTCGGCCGGCATCTTCGTCGTCGTCGTGTGGCGACTGGTGGAGGAGGTGGCCGTCCCGCGCTCGCGGCGCGGTCCGCGAGCGGTCGGCAAGGACGTCCTGTGGGGCGTCTTCGTCCAGCTGTACGTCAGCCTGCTGGCCAGCTTCACGATCCTGCTGCTCGCGGAGCCGGGCGGGGAGTGGTGGGTGCTGGCGTTCCTCATCCTCGTCGTCTCGGTGGACACCGGGGCGTACGTGAGCGGCCTGTCGTGGGGCAAGCACCCGATGGCCCCTACGATCAGCCCGAAGAAGACCTGGGAGGGCTTCGCCGGGGCGGCCGCCGCTGCGGTCATTGCAGGCATCCTGCTGTCCGTTTTCATGCTCGGCGAATCGTGGTGGTTCGGCATCGTATTCGGTGTCGTGCTGCTGCTGACGGCGACGGCCGGCGACCTGGCGGAGTCGCTCATCAAGCGCGACCTGGGCGTCAAGGACATGAGCTCGTGGCTGCCGGGGCATGGCGGCTTCCTCGACCGGCTCGACTCCATCCTCCCCTCGGCAGCGGCCACCTACGTCCTCTTCCTCGTCTTCCGATGACAGAATGGGGGAGTGAGCACCTTCCCCCGAAGCCCCAAGTCCAAGCGGGGCTACAACGTCGATCAGGTGGATGAGTTCCTGCAGACGGCGCGCCGCGCCTATGACGGCGACCAGGACACGCCCGAGCTGACGGCCGATGACATCCGCCATGTGGCCTTCGCGATGGCGAAGGGCGGGTATTCGACCACACACGTGGATGCGGCGCTCGAGCGACTCGAAGACGCCTTCGCGGCGCGCGAGCGGGAGCTGACGCGGGCGAAGCACGGTGACGCAGGCTGGTTCGAGGAGGCGCGCACCACGGCGCAGGTCGTGCTGAACCGGCTGGACCGCCCTCCCGGCCACCGGTTCGATCGGGTGAACGTCCTCACGCTCGGGTACAACCGCAACGACGTCGATCGGTTCGCGAACCGTCTGGTGCGCTATTTCCAGGACGGTCGGCCGATGAGTGTCGAGGAGGTGCGGACGGTCACTTTCCGCGAGCAGCGTGGCGGATATCGCGAGGTCCAGGTCGATCTGCTGCTCGACAGCGTCACCGATGTCATGCTGGCCGTTCGCTGAATGGCCGGCTCGATTCTTGGGTTTCGACCGAATCTCCGTTATCGTTCTGTGATCGTGGGTAGACGAGAAGCAGCAGACATCGTGCCGCTGACTCCGGCCAACCCGGTCGGCGTCGCGTTCAGACGTTCCCGGCGTCCGCACATCCGGTCGCGGGGCGCCCTCTGGGGATTCGCATTCACGGCGGCCGTGGGCTTCGCGCTGGTGAACGTGGTCGACCCGTTCTCCGGCACGACCACCACGCCGGCCTACGCGGAGGCGCAGCAGAACATCCCCGCATCGTCGCGTTACGGCGGCGCTCCGACCCAGACGTTGACGGCGCCCGAGTCCGCAGCCTTGACGGTGACGCGCGACACCCTGGTGGTCAAGCAGAAGCCAACGCCGACACCGACACCCACTCCGGCGCCGACGCCGACCAAGTCGTCGTCGGGTGGAAGCGGCGCCCCCTCGGCGCCTGTCCCCGACCCCGGCACCGCGAAGGCGATCGCCTACCAGATGGTCCACGACCGGGGATGGGGAGACGACCAGTATTCCTGCCTCGTGCAGCTGTGGAATCACGAGTCGGGCTGGCGTGTCAATGCGTCCAATCCGAGCGGCGCGTACGGCATCCCGCAAGCTCTCCCCGGAAGCAAGATGGGCCCGGGGTGGCAGACCGACGCGGGTGTTCAGATCACGTGGGGTCTGGGCTATGTCGCCGGTCGCTACGGAACGCCGTGCGGTGCCTGGTCGGTCTGGGAGTCCCAGGGCTGGTACTGACCGGACTCGTTCTGAGCGCGCATAGACTGGGAGGATGCCGCGCAGCAATCGTCCCCGAGGCCGCCACAACGGCCCGAGGGACGAAGAGCCGGACGGCCTGGAGCGCCTGCTCAGCGGCTGGCGGCGCACCGAGACCCGACGTGGGGTCGAGTGGAATGTGCAACCCGTCTCTGCGGCGCAGGCCCAGAAGAGCTACGTCTGCCCGGGGTGCAGCCGCGACATCCCGCCCGGGGTGGCGCATCTCGTCATCTGGCGGGCCGACGGCGTCCTGGGCGACGCGGCGGACCTCGCGGCACGCCGACACTGGCACGAGTCCTGCTGGAGGATCGTATGAGCATCGACCCCATGAGTACCGACCCCAGCGGGTCGGTCGCACCGGTGGAGATCCGTGGGGGCCTCGAGCTGCCCGCTCGTCGCGAGGACATCGAACTGCGCACGCGTGACGGCCTGACCCTCGTCGGCGAGCTCGCCAGCCCGCTTGAGCGCGAACCGGCCGCGACGCTGGTCACGCTCCACCCGCTCCCGACCGGTGGCGGGTTCATGGACTCGCACATCCTCCGGAAGGCCGCGGGACGCCTCCCTGCGCTGGCCGACATCGCGGTGCTCCGGTTCAACACGCGCGGGACGTCGTCGCCGCGGGGCCGCAGCGAGGGCGCCTTCGACGAGGGCATCGGCGAGCGGTTCGATCTGGAGGCGGCGATGGCGTTCGTCGCCGAGCGCGGCCTGCCGCATCCCTGGCTCCTGGGCTGGTCCTTCGGCACCGAGCTGGCGCTCATGTACGGGCGGGGGTTCCCGGTGGACGGGGTCATCCTGCTCTCCCCGCCGCTGCATCGCGCGAAGCCGGAGCACCTGGCCGCCTGGGCGGGGGACCGGCGGCCGATCGTCGCCCTCATCCCGGAACACGACGACTACCTCCGGCCGGCCGAGGCGGAGGAGCGCTTCGCCCCGCTGCCTCAGGTCGAGCTGGTGGATGTGGAGGGCGGCAAGCACCTGTGGGTGGGGGAGAACCAGACCCGCCGGGTGCTCAGCGAGATCGTCGAACGCCTCAACCCGTCGGCCTTGCCCCTTCCGACGCACTGGCCGCCGGCGGAGAGCGCTCCGCTCTAGAGCTCGTTCTGCCGGGGGATGAGGACCTGCTTGACGATCAGCAGGATCGCCGCGGCGAACGGGATGGCGACGAGTGCGCCGAGGATGCCGAGCAGCGTGCCGCCGGCCAGGGCGGCGACGACGACCAGTGCGCCCGGGACGGAGACGGCCCGGTTCATGATGCGCGGACTGAGGAAGTACGCCTCCACCTGCATGTAGGCCAGGTAGTAGATGGCGGCGGTGATGGCGGTCGGCGGCCCGGAGAGGAAGCAGACCGCAACGATGATGACCGAGCCCGTGATCGTCCCGACCAGCGGGATCAGCGAGAAGAAGAAGGCGATCGACGCGAGCAGGATCGGGAACTTCGCGCCGATCACGGTCAGGAAGATGGCGCTCAGCACGCCGTTGACCAACGCCAGCGCGACCTGCCCCATGACGTACTTGCCGACGGCGTCGGTGATCTGGTCGCCGAGGTCGGCGAAGCGCGCCCGGCGGGAGGCCGGGACCAGCTGGTAGGCGGAGCGCTTGATGCTCGGCAGCGACGCCGTGAAGTAGATCGTCAGGATGACGACGATGAGGACGCCGAACAGGCCCTGGACGATGCCGACGCCGGTCTGCAGCACCTTCGACGTGATGTCGGGCAGGTTCTGCTGCAGCCATTGCGTGACGGCGTCGATGTTCTGCTGGTTGACCACCGAGGGGAACTGATGCTGGAGGCCGAGGAACCAGTTCTCGGCTCCGCCGTTGTTCACCCACGTGATGGTGTTCTGGACCAGCTGGGTCGCCTGGCTGACGGCGACCGGCACGATGGCCCAGATCAGGCCGATGAAAGCACCGATGATCACGACGAGGGAGACGACGAGAGCCAGCCAGCGCGGGAAGCTCCGGCGCTCGAGGAACGCGATCAGCGGCTCGATGCCCAGGGCGAGGAACAGCGCGGCACCGATGTAGGTGATGATCGTCGCGAGGCTCGTGACCGAGCTGAGGATGAGGATCCCGAGCCCGACGCCGAGCGTACCGATCAGGCCGACGCGGAACGGGTTCTGGATCTTCACGTATCCCCCAAGGTTCGAGACGCCGGCGGTGATCGGACGCCGGCTGTGATCGGACGTCGGCGGTGACGCCGGATGGTCAGTCGCGGTCGGCGGACACCTGCTCGGCCTGCTGGAGTACGCCTCGAAGGTTCTCGAAGTAGCCGGCCACCGCCTCGCGCTCAATCCTAATCTGGGCGAGCCGCTCTTCCGCGTCGGCGACCAGGCGTTGCGTCCTCTCCTCCGTCTCCTCGAGGATGGCCGCAGCCCGCTCCTCCGCGTCCCGGACGATCCCGGAGGCGATCTCCTCGGCCTGCTTGCGCGAGTCCGTCACCGTGCGGCGGCCCTCGGTCTGGAAGGCCTCCGCCTCGGAGCGGGCCTGGGCCGTCCGCTTGACCGCGTCGGCCAGCTGCAGATTGGCCTCGTCGAGGTACTTCTGGGTCTGGGCGACCGCTTCCTGGTGGCGTGCGAGGTGCTCCTTCTCGGCCTCGTCGCGGCGGGCGCGCAGTTCGACGTCGAGGTCGATGCGTGCCTGCTCGATCTCGCGGGTGCGCGCAGCGACCTCCTCCAGGGTCGTGGTGCGCAGCTGTTCGAGTTCGCCGTCGAGCGCCGTGCGGTTGTTCACGGCCTCCTCCTCGAAGGCCGCTCTGCGCTCGGCGAGCTCCGCCTCCAGCGCCGTGCGCGCTTCGGCCAGCTCTCGCGCCAGGGTGGCGCGCGCCTCGGCCGTCTCCTTCTCGAGGGCGGCCCGGGTCTGCTGCGTCTCGTCGGCGAAGGCCACCCGGAGGCGCTCGGACTCGCGCTCGAGCTCCAGTCGCTGCTGCTCCCGCTGGTCGGCCAGCTCGTTCGCGGTGGACTCGCGTTGGTCCGCCAGCTCGAGCGCGGTGCGCCGGACATCCTCGGCGAGACGGCTTCTGGTCTCCTCCGTCTCGGCGGCGAGGGTCGCCTTCGTCTTCTCGACGTCCGCCGCCAGCGCCTTCGTGGTCTGCTCCACCTCGGTGGCGAGAGCCGACTTCGTGGTCGCGACCTCGGTCTCCAGGGCGGACTTCGTCTGCTCCACTTCGGCGGCGAGCTCGTTCTTGGTCTGCTCGACCTCGGCTGCCAGTCCGGTCCGGGTGCGCTCGACCTCGTCGGCCAGCGCGGCCTTCGTGGTGGTGACCTCCGCCTCGAGTGCCGACTTCGTCTGCTCGACCTCGGCGGCGAGGGCCGCCTTGGTCGTCGTCACCTCGGTGTCGAGGGCCGACTTCGTCTGCTCGACCTCGGTGGCCAGCGCCGAGGTCGTGGACTCGACCTCGGCGGCGAGGCGGGCGCGCTCCGCGGTCAGCTCGGCCCCGACGGCGCTCCTCTCGCGGGCGATCTCGTCGGCCAGGGCGGTACGCGCCGCGTCGACCTCGGTGGCCAGCTGTGCTCGCAGCTCGGCTGCCTCCGCATCGAGTTCGCGGCGCCGGCGGTCCGTCTCGGCGGCAAGACGGGCGCGGGCCTGCTCGATCTCGGTGGCGAGTTCGCTCGCCGTCTGCTCGCGGTCGGCCGCGAGCTGCGCGGCGGTCGCGGTGCGGTCCGCCTCGAGCGTGGCGCGGGTCTCGGTCTTCTCCTTCTCCAGGGTGGTGCGGGTCTGGAGCGTGTCATCGGCGAGCCGCTTCGTCGTCCGCTCGACCTCCTCGGCGAGGGCCGACTTCGTGGTGGTGACCTCGTTCTCGAGGGCGGCCCGTGTGGAGGTCACCTCGTTCTCGAGGGCGAAGCGCGTCGTCGTAACCTCGGTCTCCAGCTCGGACTTCGTCCGGGTGACCTCCTCGGTCAGCGCGGAACGGGTGCGGGTGACCTCGTCGGCCAGCTCCGCTTTCGTCCGCTCGACCTCGTCCGTCAGCGCGCGCCGTGCCGTGGACACCTCGGTCTCGAGCGCAGCGCGCGTCTGCGTGACCTCGGCAGCCAGCGCCGCCTTCGTCTGCTGAACCTCCGCGGCGAGGGACTTCGTGGTCTGCTCGACCTCGGTGGCGAGCGCGAGGCGACGGGTCTTCTCTTCGTTCTCCAGGTCGGCGCGGGTCTGTGCGACGTCGGAGGCGAGGACGGACCGCTGCTCCTCGACCTCGGCGGCGAGGTCCGCCCGGGCCTGGGCGGCCTCAGCGGCGAGCGCGTTGCGGGTCTCGGCTTCCTGGGCCGCGAGTCGATCCGCGGTCTCCGCCACGCGGCGGTCGAGCTCGAGGCGGGTCTGCGCCGCCTCGCGCTCGAAGGCGGCGCGGTCATCCGCCAGTGCGTTCTCGAGCTCGGAACGCCGCGCGGCGATGGTGCGGTCGAGCTCCGCTGCTTCGGCGCGCGCCGCCTCGGCCTCCCGGGAGGCGACGGCCTTCAGCTCTGCGGCCTCTCGGTCCGCCTCCGCGCGAACAGCCGCGGCCTCGCGCTTGCTCGTGGCGCGCACCTCCGCGGCCTCCGTGGCGACCGCTCCGCGGATGGCCGCAGCCTCCCGCATGGCGTCGTTGAGCAGGGTCTCCTTGTCGGAGCGCGTCTTCGCGAGGAGCTCGCCCGACTCGATCTGAGCGTCCTCGAGCAGCGTGGTGGCGCGGGCCTGAGCGTCGGCGAGCACCCGCTCGGCCTGGGCGGCGCCTGCCTTCTTGATCTTCTCGATCTCGGCGGCGACGCCGGCGCGCAGCCTCTCGGCGTCGATGTCGGCCTGGGCGATGAGGCGCGTCGACTGCTCCTCGGCCACCCGGAGCGTGTTCTCGAGCTTGGTGCCGAGCCCGGAATAGGTCGGGCTGCCGACTTCCTCGATCTCGGCGTTCAGGTCCTCGATCCGGGCCTGCAGCCGCTTGATCTCCTTGAGGGCGTCCGCAGACTGCGTGTTCGACTTGATCAGTTCGCGCCGCAGCTCCTGCAGCGCCTTGTCGACCTCATCCTTGTCGTAGCCTCGGAAGACCTGAGTGAAGTTGGATTCGTCGGTGGCCACTGTTGCTACTCCTGGGGGATCTTCGGGTCGACTCGCCGCGCGCGTGCCGGGTCGATCCTACAATTCAGGGGTAGCCGCCCGCACCGCCTGCGCCTGCGCGCACGGAAGGGTTAGCTGCCTCTCAGGCAGGTCCGATATCGTCGGGGGACTGTGCCCGCCCCCGAACTACGGCACACGAGGAGCTTTTTTGCGTTTCGTACTCGCCATCGTCGCGTTCGTCGTCGCCGCGGTCATGATCGTGGCCGGGATCGCCCAGCGTACCGTCTTCGCGCCTCCCACCCATGTCGCGGCCGGCACGTCCATCGCCGGAGACGCGCGTTTCGTGGTGATCGACGGGTCGGTGCTGAACGCGCATCCCGGGCAGCAGACCCTCCGGGTGACGGGTGCGCCCGACCCCACCAAGCAGGTGGTGGCTTACGGCCGTACAGCGGACATGAAGGCGTGGCTGGAAGACCAGAAGTACGTCGCCGTCGGGTACCGGAAGACCACAGGCACCCTGACGACGAAGAACGTCACGGCCAAGCCGGCGCCCTCGGGCGACGAACACGACACGGGGACGGCGACTCCGGAGCCGACGGAGACGCCGGCACCCACCCCCGGCCCGGCGTCGTCCGCGTCCGCCGGCGCGACCGCCGCCACGGGGTCGACGACGAAGGCCGGCGGCCCGAACCCCGCCGGCTCCGACCTCTGGCTCGAGGAGTTCGACGGGACGGCTGCTCAGGTCACCCGGATGAACATCCCGAACGACGTCAGCGTGATCGTCGCCTCGGACGGCGACCAACCGGCGCCCTCGCACGTGACGGTGACCTGGCCTGTGGATTCCAGCACCCCGTGGGCCTTCCCGCTGATCATCGGCGGCCTCGGCCTCCTCCTGATCGGCATCGTCCTGTATCTGTGGGGGCTCTACACCCACCGCCGCGCGCGCGGCCCACGGCGCAAGAGCGGTCCGAAGATGCCCAAGCTTCCGAAAGCCCCGAAGTACAAGCCGACGGCGATGATCGAGACCACCCCGCGCGGACGCCGTTCCACGCGGCGTGCCCGCGTCATCCTCCCCGCCGCCCTCGCCGGAGCCTTGGCGCTGACCGGCTGCACGGCCGGCACGAGCGCATCGAACACGCCGGCGAAGACCGCCACGCCGCTCACCACCCAGGCGCCGAACCCGAAGGACCAGCTGCCGCCGGCGGTCACCGTCCCGCAGCTCGAGCGCATCGTCAAGCGGATCTCGGATTCGGCGGCCCAGGCCGACGCCAAGGCCAGCCCCGACCTGGCGAAGGTCCGCTTCACCGGTCCGGCGCTGCAGCTCCGCGAGGCGAACTACGCCATCCGCGCGAAGAAGGCCGACGAGCCGCCTCTTCCCGCCATCCCGGCCAGCCCTATCGTGCTGTCGCTCCCGCAGGCGACCGACACCTGGCCTCGTATGGTCGCGGCCGTGATCCAGACGCCGAAGGATGCCAAGGGCAACGACCAGGCGCCGATCGCCCTCACGATGGTGCAGGCGACGCCGCGCGAGAACTATCAGGTGGAGTACGCCGTCTCGCTCGAGCCCAAGGCCAAGGTCCCGAACCTGGCGCCGGCGAGCATCGGCTCCGCGGTCGTCCCGCCCGACTCGAAGCTGCTCGCCCTTCCCCCCGGGAAGCTGGCGGGTGCGTATTCCGACATCCTGATGAACGGCGAGAAGAGCCGGTACGCGGACCTGTTCGACAGCGCGTCCGACCAGTTGCAGCCGCAGGTGGGAGCGGCGTGGAAGCAGAAGCAGCAGCAGCAGCTGGCCGCGCAGTTCGGCAACACCTCGTCCCTCTCCTGGACCCCGGGCACCGGTCCCGGCGACGTGATCGCCATGGCGACGAACGACTCCGGCGCCATCGTGTGGGTGAACCCGCGCGAGACCCAGCTGCACAAGGTCACCGAGGCGGGAGCCCAGGTCATCGCGGGTGCGACCACGGCGGCGCTGAGCGGCGTGGCCTCCTCCAACACCGGCATCGAGTCGGTGTTCGACTACCAGCTGGCGTTCTACGTCCCGCCGGCCGGCTCCAAGGAGAAGATCCGGCTGCTCGGCTACGCACAGGGCCTCGTCTCGGCGAAGCAGGTCGGCTGAGCCGAGCCGGCCGCGGCCGCAGTCGCCGTCCTGGCCGACCCGGGCCACCCGGGCCGCCCGGGGCCGCTTGGGGCGGACCGGGGAGCCCGACGCGAGTATCCTTGATACTCGTGCCGCACCGCTTACGAAGCGCGCATCTGGAGGAACAATGAGCAACGTCCCGCCGCCGCCCACCAACCTGCGCGGAGCCGTCGACCTCAGCTCGCTGGTCAGCCGGCAGGCCCAGGCCGGCGCGCCGGCCGAGTCGGCGACCGGCCGCCCGCCCGCCGAAGCCCTGACGCTGCCCAGCCTGTACTTCGAGGGCACGGACGCGAACTTCAACGACTTCATCGACCTGTCGATGCGCGTGCCCGTGATCGTCGACCTCGGCGCCGAATGGTCGGAGCCGTGGAAGCAGCTCACCTCGCTCCTCGACCGCCTGATCGCCGGCTTCGGCGGCCGCCTGGTGATCGTGAAGGTCGACGTGGATGCGAATCCCCAGCTCGCGCAGGCCTTCCAGGCGCAGTCGGTCCCGGCCGTGGCGGCCCTCGTCGCCGGGCGTCCTGTGCAGCTGTTCGTCGGAGCGCCGCCCGAGGACCAGCTCCGCGACGTCTTCGAGCAGCTGCTCGAACTCGCCGCCCAGAACGGCGTGACCGGCACGGTCACGGTCGAGGGCGGGGAGGCGCCGGGAGACGCGGAGGGTGCGGTCGTGGAGCCGGCGCCCGAACCGCCGCTGCCGCCGCTGCATGCGGAGGCGTACGACGCGATCGAGCGCGGCGACTTCGAGGCGGCGATCCAGGCGTACCGCACGGCGATCGCGCAGGATCCGCGCGATTCGCTGGCGGTGGCCGGCCTTGCGCAGGTGAGCCTGCTGGCACGGCTGAGCGGCCGCACGTCGGAGGAGTTGCGCGCTGCGGCGGCCGAGGCGCCCAAGGATGCTGCGGCGCAGCTCGGCGTCGCCGACCTCGACATCTCCGGTGGGCACGTCGAGGACGCGTTCGACCGCCTCCTCACCCTCTTCCCGGCACTCGACGCCGCAGGCAAGGAGGAGGTGCGCACGCGCATCCTCGAGTATTTCGAGATCGTCGGCGCTGACGACCCGCGTGTGGGCAAGGCGCGGGCTAGGCTGGCCTCGCTGCTGTACTGAGCCGCCCCTCTGCACGTCCCCCCGCGCAGCGGCCGACGGCCGACCATCGCCCGTCTCGCTGTCGGCCCTCCCACGGGAGGCCGGGTTCCGCTCCGGGCTCGCCCCCAATGGAGGAGTGACTGCGCATGTCCCGTGTTCTCGTCGTCGGAGGCACCGGCCTGGCCGGTCGGGCCGTGACCGCTGAAGCAATCGAGCGGGGGCACGACGTGGTGGTCGCCGCACGCCGGGTTCCCGACGACGACGCGGATCCGTACGTCCCGGGGGCGTCGTACGTCACCGCGGATCTCGTGACCGGAGTCGGGCTGGAGGAGGCGGTGGATGGCGTGGAGGTCGTCATCGACACGAGCAACGCGCTGGGCAAGCAGGCGGCGAACGTGTTCGCGACGGGTGCCCAGAATCTCGTGCACACGGCGGCACGCTTCGGCGTGAGCCGGGCGGTGCTGCTCTCCATCGTGGGCGCCGATCGCTCCGCCTACGGCTACTACCGGGCCAAGGTCGCGCAGGAGCGGGCCTATCTGGACTCGGCACTCGACACCTGCATCGTGCGGGCCACGCAGTTCCACGACTTCGTGACCGCCATCATCGACCGCGGCCGGCCTTTCGGCGCGTTCCTGTCGCCCACCAGGACGAAGTTCCAGCCCATCGCGGTCACCGATGTCGCCCGCGTCCTCGTCGACGCCGGCGAGAGCATGCGCGAGGGCAGAGCCCAACCCGACACCATCATCCACATCGGCGGCCCGCGCGTGGAGTCCGCCCGGGCGCTCGCCGAGCAGCGCAAGCGTGCCACGGGCAGCCGCCGCTTCATTCTGCCGGTCCGGCTCGGCGGTCCCCTCGGCGCCACCTGGCGCGCCGGGCGCAACCTGGTGCCGGAGAATGCCGTGGACGGCGTCCGCTACGGCGCCTGGCTCGACTCAGGCGCCTGAAAGGCCCGTCAGCCCGTCAGCCCCTCGGTTCGCGGGCCGTCCGCCGTCAGCGTCGCGGCTTGAGCCAGAGCGCTCCGAGCGGCGGCAGGTTCAGCACCGCCGAGGCCGGGCGTCCCATCCACGGCTCGTCGACGGCCGTCACCGCGCCGAAGTTGCCGACTCCGGAGCCCCCGAAGGTCTCCGCATCCGTGTTGAGGAGCTCCTCCCACTCGCCCGCGAAGGGCAGCCCGACACGGTAGTCGGTGTGCGGATTGCCGGAGAAGTTGAACAGCACGGCGATGGGCTCGCCGTCCCGGTCCTTCCGCAGGAACGCGAGGACGTTGCCCTGCGCGTCCGATCCGTCCAGCCATTCGAAGCCGCGCGGCTCGTTGTCGCAGATCCAGAGCGCCGGGTTGTCGCGGTAGACGGCGTTCAACTGCGCCACGAGCTTCCACAGGCCCCGGTGCGCCGGCTGGTCGAGGATCCACCAGTCCAGCCCCCGCTCCTCGCTCCACTCGGAGGGCTGGCCGAACTCCTGACCCATGAACAGCAGCTGCTTGCCGGGATGCGCCCACATGAACGCGAGGAACGCCCGGACGTTCGCCAGCTGCTGCCAGTGGTCGCCCGGCATCTTGGTCAGCAGCGAGCCCTTGCCGTGCACCACCTCGTCGTGGCTGATCGGCAGCAGGAAGTTCTCGCTCCAGGCGTACACGAACGAGAACGTGATCTCGCTGTGGTGGTAGCTGCGGTACATCGGGTTCTCGTGGATGTACTGCAGCGCGTCGTGCATCCAGCCCATGTTCCACTTCAGGCCGAAGCCCAGGCCGCCGGAGGAGGTGGGCGCGGTGACGCCGGTGTAGCTGGTCGACTCCTCGGCGATCATCACCGTGCCCGGGTTGCGCTTGTAGGCGGTCGCCGTGACCTCCTGCAGGAAGCCGATCGCCTCCAGGTTCTCCCGGCCGCCGTGGATGTTCGGCTCCCACTCGCCGTCCTCGCGCGAGTAGTCGAGGTAGAGCATGGAGGCGACGGCGTCGACGCGCAGCCCGTCGACGTGGAACTCCTCCAGCCAGTACAGCGCGTTGGCGACGAGGAAGTTGCGCACCTGGGAGTTACCGTAGTCGAAGATGTAGGTGCCCCAGTCCCTGTGCTCTCCGCGCCGCGGGTCCGGGTGTTCATAGAGCGCCTGGCCGTCGAAGCGGGCGAGCGCCCAGTCGTCCTTGGGGAAGTGGCCGGGGACCCAGTCGAGGATGACGCCGATGCCGGCCTGGTGAAGCCGGTCGATGAGATACTTGAGGTCGTCGGGCGAGCCGAACCGGCTGGTCGGGGCGTAGTAGCCGGTCACCTGGTAGCCCCACGAACCGCCGAAGGGGTGCTCCGACAGCGGCAGGAACTCGATGTGCGTGTACCCGAGGGCGCCGACGTAGTCGATGAGCTCGTCGGCCGCCTCCCGGTAGCCGAGCCCCGGCCGCCAGGAGCCGAGGTGCAGTTCGTAGACGCTCATCGGGCCCGCGTGCGGGTCGCGCTCGGCGCGGGCGCGCATCCACTCGTCGTCGGCCCACTCGTGCCGGCTGACGGTGATCCGGGAGGCCGTCGCCGGCGGGGTCTCGGCGGACTGGGCGACCGGGTCGATCTTGCGGACCCAGCGGCCGTCCTGGCCGAGGAGGTCGTACTTGTAGATCTGGCCCTCGGCGAGCCCGGGGACGAACAGCTCCCAGACGCCCGAGGCGCCCATGTTCCGCATGGCGTACAGGGTGCCGTCCCAGCCGTTGAAGTCGCCGACCACGCGGACAGCGCGGGCGTGCGGCGCCCAGACGGCGAATGCGGTCCCGACGACACCGCCGAGGTCGCGCACGTGCGCGCCCAGCGCCGTCCAGAGGGTCTCGTGGCGTCCCTCGCCGATCAGGTGCAGGTCGAGCTGGCCGATGGTCGGCAGGAAGCGGTACGGGTCGTCCGCGGTCCAGACGCTGCCGTCCCCGTACCGCGCCTCGATCTCGTAGGCGCCGGGGCCGACGATGTCGATGCCCTGCCAGACGCCGTACCCGATGTGGCCGAGCTCCAGGTGGGCGCCGTTCGCGAGGATCGCGAAGACCTCGGTGGCGAGCGGCCGGAGGGTGCGGATCACGGTGACCGGGTCGGCGATCCCGGGGGAAGCGACCTCGTGCTGGCCGAGCACCGCGTGGGGGTCGTGGTGGCTGCCCGCGGCGATGGCGGCGAGCACAGCGTCGTCCACGGCGGGCAGGTCGACGACGGCGGCACCGCTGTAGTTCCTGGGCTCCGGGCTGTACGGCTCAGGGCTGTGCGGGTCGGACTCCGGACGGATCGTTGACATGCGCGAACTCCTCAGGTCTCGGTTCAGGTCTCGGTCGGCGGTCACAGCGGACGGACGGACAGGATGTGGACGGGCTCGGTGAACGCATCCAGGCGGACGTAGTCGTCGGCGCCCCAGGTCCAGCGCTGACCGGTCACGTGATCCTTCACCTCGAACTGCGCTCCGAGCGGGATGCCGAACGCCGTCACATCCAGGTGGACGATGGTCTCGCGGACGGAATGCGGGTCGACGTTGGCGACCACGATGACCGCGTCCGGCTTGCCGGTGCGGGTGAACCGCCCATCCAGAAACTTCGAGTAGACGAGGATGCTGTCGTCCTCGCTGGCCTGCAGGTGCAGGTTGCGCAGCTGGCGGAGCGCCGGGTGCTCGCTGCGCACCCGGTTCAGCATCGTCAGATAGCCCGCGAGCGAGCGGCCCTGCGCCTGCGCCTTGGCGTAGTCGCGGGGACGGAACTCGAACTTCTCGTTGTCGATGTACTCCTCGGCGCCGCTGCGGGCGACGTTCTCGAACAGCTCGTAGCCCGAGTAGACGCCCCAGGTCGGCGCGGCCGTCGCGGCGATCGCCGCGCGCACCTTGAAGGCGGCCGGCCCGCCGAACTGCAGGTACTCGGTGAGGATGTCCGGCGTGTTGACGAACAGGTTCGGGCGCAGATAGTCGGCCGTCTCATGCGCGATCGAGTCGAGGAACTCCTCGAGCTCCTCCTTCGTGTTGCGCCAGGTGAAGTACGAGTACGACTGCTGGAACCCGGCCTTGGCGAGAGTGCGCATGACGGCCGGACGGGTGAACGCCTCCGCCAGGAACACCACATCCGGGTCCGTGGCGTTCACGGTGTGGATGAGCCACTCCCAGAAGTGCAGCGGCTTGGTGTGCGGATTGTCGACGCGGAAGATGCGCACCCCGAGCGACATCCAGTGACGGACGATGCGGAGCACCTCCTGGCGGAGGCCCTCGTAGTCGTTGTCGAAGTTGATGGGATAGATGTCCTGGTACTTCTTCGGCGGGTTCTCGGCGTAGGCGATGGTGCCATCGGGGAGGGTGGTGAACCACTCCGGGTGCTCGGTCACCCAGGGGTGGTCCGGCGACGCCTGCAGCGCGAGGTCGAGGGCGACCTCGAGGCCCGCCTGCTTGGCCTTGCCCAGGAAGTAGGTGAAGTCCTTCTCCGTGCCGAGGTCCGGGTGGATGGCGTCGTGCCCGCCCTCTGCGGAGCCGATGGCCCACGGCGAGCCGGGATCGTTCTCGCCGGCCTCGAGGGTGTTGTTCGGGCCCTTGCGGAACGTGCGCCCGATGGGATGGATGGGCGGGACGTAGACGACGTCGAAGCCCATCGCGGCGACCTCGGGGAGACGCTTGGCCGCAGTGCGGAAGGTGCCGGACTGCCACGAGCCGTCCGGCAGCTTCCTGGCGCCCTCGGAGCGGGGGAAGAACTCGTACCAGCTGCCGACGCCGGCCCGGGTCCGCTCCACCACGACGGCCCGGGTGGCGGACACGGACGGGAGGCTGACGACGGGCCGCTCGGTCAGCACCTTCTGGATGCGGTCGTCGATCGACGCCTGGAACCGCTCATCCACGGTCCGCTTGTCGTCGGCGACGACCTTGGCCGCCTCCGAGAGGTGGCGTCGCTCGGCCGTGCCGCGCCGCTTGTCCTGGGAGGCGCGCAGCAGCAGGTCGTGACCCATCCTGAGCATCAGCTCCACATCCATCCCGGCGGGCACCTTCACCTCGGCGTTGTGCCGCCAGGTCGCGTACTCGTCGGCGTACGCCTGGACACGGTAGCGCCACAGCCCCGTCTGCTCGAGCTGCACCTCCACTTCCCAGCGGTCCGTGCCCGGGGTGAGGGGATGCATGTGGTACTCGGTCTGGACGCCGGAAGGGTCGAGCAGCAGCAGGTCGACGCCGATCTTGTCGTGCCCCTCCCGGAAGGCGGTCGCGCGGAACGGGATCACCTCGCCGCTGAACGCGCTCGCCGCCCAGAGGCCCTCGTCGACCTGGGGCGACAGCTCCAGGATGGGGATGCGGGGGAGCAGGGGTTCGTACGATCCCGCCGGCGCATCGGTGGCGACGGAGGTGACGATCTCGGGCGCGTTCGTCCGGCCCGTTCTCTCCGTCGCGCTCCTCCGCGCGTTCTCGGATGTGTTCGTCTCGGGTCCCGCCGCCTCATTCCGGGCGGGCGGTTTCACCGTGGCCGCCTCTGTCGCTGCGGCTGCTGACCTGGTCGCTGCGTTCTTCACCACGCCCCCGACCGTACACTCATTAACCTGCCCGACATGCGCCTCCCCTACAGTGGACCGAGTGAAGGCCATCCGAAGATTCACCGTCCGAGCCGTACTCCCCGAGAACCTCTCCGCATTGGGGGAGATCGCAGGCAACCTCCGCTGGTCCTGGCATGAGCCGACCAAGGAGTTGTTCGCCCGCATCTCGCCGGAGCTCTGGCAGCAGGTGCGGCACGACCCCATCGCCCTGCTGGGCGCCGTCGACCCCGCGCGTCTGGCCGAGCTGGCGGGCGACCAGGGCTACGTGGACTGGGCGAATCACATCCGCGACGACCTCCACGCGTACCTGCGCGAGCCGCGGTGGTACCAGTCGCTCGGCGAGGACGCGCCCAAGACGATCGCCTACTTCTCGCCCGAGTACGGCATCGCGGCCACCCTGCCGCAGTACTCCGGCGGCCTCGGCATCCTCGCCGGCGACCACCTGAAGGCGGCCAGCGACCTCGGCGTGCCGCTCGTGGCGGCCGGCCTGTTCTACCACTCCGGCTACTTCTCCCAGGCGATCACGCCCGACGGCTGGCAGCTCGAGCGCTACCCGGTGCTCGACCCGGACGGCCTGCCGCTCAGCGTGCTGCGCGACCCGGACGGATCGCCGGTGCAGATCACGCTCGCGCTGCCCGACGGCGTCCTCCGTGCGCGGGTCTGGCAGGCCGCGGTCGGCCGGGTGACGCTGCTCCTGCTCGACACGGACATCCCGGACAACGAGGAGCGACTGCGCTCGGTGACCGACCGCCTCTACGGCGGTGGAGGCGAGCACCGGCTGCTGCAGGAGCTGCTGCTCGGCATCGGCGGCGTGCGCGCCGTCAAGGCCTGGACCGAGCTGACCGGGATGCCGGAGGCGGAGGTGTTCCACACCAACGAGGGCCACGCCGGGTTCCTCGGACTGGAGCGCATCTCCGACCTGATCGGCGAGGGGCTGACGTTCGACCAGGCGCTGCAGGTCGTACGCGCCGGGACGGTGTTCACCACGCACACGCCCGTGCCAGCCGGCATCGACCGGTTCGACCGGCCGCTGGTCCAGCGGTACTTCTCCACGACCCTTCTCCCCGGTGTGAGCGCGGACCAGGTGCTCCCGCTCGGTGCGGAGGACTACCCGGGTGGATCGCCGGACGTCTTCAACATGGCCGTCATGGGCCTGCGGCTCGGCCAGCACGCCAACGGCGTGTCGCAGCTTCACGGCGAGGTCTCCCGCCAGATGTTCAACGGCCTCTATCCGGGGTTCGATCCGCAGGAGGTGCCGATCGACTCGGTCACCAACGGCGTCCACGCGCCCACGTGGACGGATCCGATGCTGCGGGCGCTGGCGCTCGAACGGCTCGGCACCGAGGACACCACGCACGCCGACTGGGGCAACGCCGGCGCTGTGAGCGACGCCGACCTGTGGGGAGTCCGCACCCGGATGCGCGAGCAGCTGGTGCAGGACGCCCGGCGGCGGCTCGAGGCGGCCTGGGAGGAGCAGAACCCGGGCGGGATCGCGCCGGCGTGGATGCAGGACCTGCTCGACCCGAACGTCCTCACCATCGGCTTCGCCCGGCGCGTCCCCACCTACAAGCGGCTCACGCTGATGCTGCACGACCCCGAACGGTTGCGCCGCATCCTCACCGACCCCCACCGGCCGGTGCAGTTCGTGATCGCCGGCAAGTCGCATCCCGCCGACGACGAGGGCAAGCGCCTCATCCAGAAGCTCGTGCAGTTCGCGTCGGAGGCCGACATCCGGCAGCGGATGGTGTTCCTGCCCGACTACGACATCGGCATGGCGCAGCTGCTGTACCCGGGGACGGATGTGTGGCTCAACAACCCGCTGCGCCCCCTGGAGGCGTGCGGCACGTCGGGCATGAAGGCCGCACTGAACGGCGGGCTGAACCTGTCCATCCTCGACGGCTGGTGGAACGAGTTCTACGACGGCGAGAACGGCTGGGCGATCCCGTCGGCGGACGCGGCCGGCGACGGCGCCGAGCGCGACGCGCTCGAGGCCGAGGCGATGTACGACCTGATCGAGCACCAGATCGCGCCGCGCTTCTACGAGCGCGACGGCGACGGGGTGCCGACGGGCTGGGTGGCACGCATCCGGCACACCCTGGCGACGCTGTCCTCGCCGCTGTCGGCGGAGCGGATGGTCCGCGAGTACGTCGAGCGCCTGTACCTGCCGGCGGCCGGCTACGAGGACCGCCTCAGCGCCGACGACTACCTCGCCGCCCGCGACCTCGCCGCATGGAAGACGCGGGTGCAGGCCGCCTGGCCGGGCGTCAACGTCGCGCACGTCGACGCGGGAGGGCTGGACGCCGTGCCGCAGGTCGGCGACGAGCTGCACGTCCGCGCGCTGGTGCACCTCAACGGCCTGACGCCGGAGGACGTGCAGGTACAGGTCGTCTACGGTCGCAGTCACGACGGCGGCGACCTGATCGACGTGCACCGAGAGCCGCTCGCGGTCGACTCTGGCATCCCCGGGACCGGCGATCCGTCGGTGGCGCACGAGTTCGTCGGCACCGTCCGCCTCGCCTGGGCCGGCTCGTTCGGCTACACGGTCCGCGTCGTGCCGGTGAACGACCTGCTCCTCACGCCCGCCGAGCTCGGCCTCGTCACCTCCGCCTCCTAGCCCCACCTCGCCGCGCCCCGCGCCCCCACCCCCCACCGTCGAGTCCGCACAGATTGCACGTCGAAAGCGCTTTCCGTGTGCAATCTTTGTGGACTCGGCGGTGGGGCGGAAGCGGGAGGGGGCGGAAGCGGGAGGGGGCGGAAGCGGGAGGGGGCGGAAGCGGGAGGGGGCGGAAGCGGGAGGGGGCGGAGGGGGCGGCTACTTGGCGATCGGGGCGTAGGCGGCGGCGGTTGCCGCGAGGAGGTCGGCGGGCGCGAGCTCGAGGTCGAGGCCGCGCTTTCCGCCCGAGACGAAGACCGTGTCGAAGAGCTGCGCGGTCTCGTCCACCACGGTCACGTGGCGCGTCTTCTGGCCGACCGGGCTGATGCCGCCGACGACATAGCCGGTGCGCCGCTCGGCGACCGCGGGGTCGGCCATAGTCGCGCGTTTGGCTCCGACGGCCGCAGCGAGCGCCTTCAGGTCCAGCATGCCCGTCACGGGGACCACGCCGACGACGAGTCCGAGATCTGTGTCGGCGAGCAGCGTCTTGAACACGCGGTCCGCCTCCACGCCGAGCGCCTCCGCCGCTTCCAGGCCGTAGGACGCCGCAGCGGGGTCATGCTCGTACGGATGCAGAGTGAACGGGATGCCCGCAGCGGTCAGCGCGACCGTCGCCGGTGTGCCGGCGGCCGCCTTCTGCCGGGCCATCAGCCGTGTGCCGCCGCAGCGGGGGTCCCAGCGGCAGCATCCGCTCCGGTCGCCGCGACCGCCGGCTCCACGCGCGGCCCATGCGCGCGGTACAGCTGCATCGACGTCCCGCCGACGAGCCGAGTCGCGCCCGGAGCGACCTCGGTCGCATCCTCGGGGATGGGCACCTCGGTCGCCGAGTCCCACAGCAGCCGGTAGCCCGTCACGCCGGGCGCGACGGGGAGGGACACCTCCACATCGTCCTCGACCCCGTGGACGATCAGGAGGACGCGGTTGAACTCCTCCTTGTCGGGGGTGGAGGCGGCGAGGTACTGGAGGGTCCGGTTCTCGGGGGAGTTCCAGTCCTCGTCGTCCATCCGCTGCCCGGTGGCGTCGTACCAGTCCATGTGGCTGGCGTTGGGCGTGGTCTGGCCGTCGACCGCGTACCGGCTCGGGCGCAGCGCCGGATTGTCGCGGCGCAGCTGCAGCAGACGTTTCGTCGTGTCGTACAGCTCGCGCTGCTCGCGGGTGCGCAGCCAGCCCATCCAGGTGAGCTCGCTGTCGTGGCAGTACGCGTTGTTGTTGCCGCGCTGGCTGCGGCCGTACTCGTCGCCCGCCGTGATCATGGGCACGCCGGCCGAGAGCAGCAGCGTCCCCATCAGGTTCCGGACGGCTTTGGCGCGGGTCATCAGGATCGCCTCGTCCGTCGTCGGTCCTTCGACCCCGTGGTTGAACGACCGGTTGTTGTCGGTGCCGTCGCGGTTGTTCTCGCCGTTGCCGAGGTTGTGCTTCACGTCGTAGACGGTGAGGTCGGCCATGGTGAAGCCGTCGTGCGCGGTGATGAAGTTGACGGAGGCGAGCGGTCCGCGCTCCGGTGAGAAGGTGTTCGAGGAGCCGGCGAGCCGCGTCGCGAAGCCCCCGATGCCGACCGGCGCCTGGCCGTTGCGCCGGGCGTCGGAGATGTCCGCCAGCCAGAAGTTGCGCACGCGGTCGCGGTAGCGGTCGTTCCATTCGGACCAGCCGTCGGCCTGCGAGGCGCCGGTGCCCGACGTGGGACCGGGGAAGTTGCCGGTCTGCCAGCCGCCGAGTCCCACATCCCACGGTTCGGCGATGAGCTTGACGCCCTGGAGCGCCGGGTCGGTCTGTGCGGCGACGAGCAGTGGATGGTCGCGATGGTAGGACGCGTCGGTCCCGCGCCCGAGCGTCGCGGCCAGGTCGAAGCGGAATCCGTCGATCTGCATCTCGTTGGCCCAGTAGCGGAGGGAGTCGAGCACGAGCCGCTGCGGAACCGGATTCCCGAAGTCGAGGGTGTTGCCGCATCCCGTCACGTCGATGTACGCGCCGGTGCCGTCGTGCCGGTAGTAGGTGGCGTTGTCGATCCCGCGGAAGCTGGTGCGCGGGCCGCCGATGCCCTCCTCGGCCGTGTGGTTGTAGACGACGTCGAGGATGACCTCGATACCGGCCAGATGGAGCAGCTTCACCATGCCCTTGAACTCGGCCAGCACTGCCGCCGGCCCGGCCGCCTGCGCTCCGCGCGACGCGTAGTGCGTGTGCGGGGTGAAGAAGTTGAGGGTGTTGTAGCCCCAGTAGTTGGTGAGGCCCTCCTGGATGAGGCGCTGCTCGGACACGAACGCGTGCACCGGGAGCAGCTCGACCGCGGTGACACCGAGGTCCTTCAGGTACCCGATCGTCGACTCGTGCGCGAGGCCCGCGTAGCTGCCGCGCAGCTCCTCGGGGACCGCCGGGTTGAGGCGGCTGATGCCCTTGACGTGAGCCTCGTAGATCACGGTGTGATCCAGCGGCGTCGCGGGCTTGTGCGCATCCCCCCAGTCGAACCCGTCGGCGACCACGACCGAGCGCCAGCCGTCCGACGCCACCCGGATGAGACCCCGGGCGTACGGGTCGAGCAGCAGCGCCTCCGGGTCGAACATGTTGCCGGGAGCAGCAGGGCCGGACACGCGGACGGTGTAGCGGGTGCCGACGGCGAGCGAGCGGGAGCGACCCATCCAGACGCCGTTCGCATCCCGTGTCATCGGGACGGTCTTCACCAGCCAGTTGGGGTCGGTCTCGTCGAACAGGCACAGTTCCATGGCGTCCGCATTCGCAGAGAACACCCGGAGCTCGCCCCCGTGCGGCCCGAGGCGGACGCCCAGATTGCGCAGGGGATCGGTCGAGGTCATGCGCTCTAGAGTAGTGATACACGCCTGGATGAAACTGCGGAGGGCATCGTGCCGGTCTACCTGGACCACGCCGCCACCACGCCGATGCGCCCGGAGGCGATCGCCGCCTACACCGAGGCCATGGGCGTGGTCGGCAACCCGTCCAGCATCCACAGTCAGGGCCAGCAGGCCCGGCGGATGCTGGAGGAGGCGCGCGAGACGATCGCCGCGACGCTCGGGGCGGAGCCGATCGAGGTCGTGTTCACCTCCGGCGGGACCGAGGCGATCAACCTGGCCGTCAAGGGGATGTACTGGGCCCGAAACAGCGGCGCGCGGCGGCCGCGCATCCTGGTCCCGGGAGGGGAGCACCACGCGACGCTCGACACCGTCGAGTGGCTGGAGCGCGCTGAGGGCGCCGAGCCGTCCTGGTTGCCGCTCGATGCGGAAGGCGCCATCGTGGTCCCGGACGTCATCGAGGGGTCGGATGCCGCCCTGATGACCTTCCTCGCCGTGAACAACGAGGTCGGCACCGTGCAGCCGGTGGCGGCGCTCGCCGAGGTCGCACGGGACGCCGGCGTGCCGGTCCATGTGGATGCGGTGGCCGCGTACGGCCACCTTCCGCTCGATTTCGCGAGGCTGGGGGTGGAGGCGCTCAGTGTCTCCGCGCACAAGATCGGGGGGCCGGTGGGGATCGGAGCGCTCATCCTGAACCGCACCTCGACGGTCGTGCCGCTCATCCACGGCGGAGGGCAGCAGCGGCAGGTGCGGAGCGGGACGCAGGATGTGGCGGCAGCGGTGTCCTTCGCGGTCGCTGCGCGAGCGGCCGAGGCGGAGCGGGAGGCGGAGACCGCACGGCTGACGGCGCTGCGGGACCGTCTCATCCACGGGGTGCGGGCGGCCGTGCCGGAGGCTGTGCTGAGCGGGCCGGAGCCTGAGGGAGCGCGCGCCGCGCGGGTCGCATCCAATGTCCATTTCACCTTCCCCGGTGCGCAGGGGGACTCGCTGCTCTTCCTGCTCGACCTGGCCGGCGTGTCGGTGTCGACGGGCTCGGCCTGCCAGGCGGGCATCCCCGAGCCATCGCACGTGCTGCTGGCGATGGGGCGGAGCGAGACCGAGGCGCGGAGTGCGCTGCGATTCACCCTGGGCCGCACGTCGACCGAGGCCGATGTGGATGCGCTGCTCGCGGTGATCCCCGGCGCCTACGCGCAGGCGTCGCGGGCCGGGCTCGCCGAACGCTCGCCCCGGCTCGGCCGCTAGCGCCGCGTCCCTCTGTGGCGCCGCGGCCGGCGGCCCCGCGGCGGCGGCCCCGCGGCGGCGCTGCCGGTGGCCCCGCTGCCCCGTGGCCGGCACATTCGTCACGAATGTCGGCCTGCGCCGCGTCTAAGTGCACATTCGTCACGAATCTCGCCCTGCCCTCCCGTCGGCCCAAAGTACGCATTCGTGACGAATGTCGCCCTGCGCCGCGTGTAAGTGCACATTCGTCACGAATGTCGCCCCGCGTCTAGGTGCACATTCGTCAAGAATCTCGGTTGCCCTCACGTCGGGCCTAAGCGCGCATTCGTGACGAATGTCGCCCTGCGCCGCCTGTAAGTGCACATTCGTGACGAATCTCGCTTGCCCTCCTGTCGGGCCTAAGTGCGCATTCGTGACGAATGTCGCCTTGCGCCGCGTGTAAGTGCACATTCGTGACGAATCTCGCCGGGAGGGAGGGAGGGAGGGAGGGAGGGAGGGAGGGAGGGAGGCGCAGGGGAGCGATGGCGGAGTCGAGGCTGAACGGAGGAGGGGCCGGCGAGCGCGGGTAGAATCGCCGGGTGAAAGTTCTGGCGGCGATGAGCGGTGGTGTCGACTCGGCGGTGGCGGCGGCGCGCGCCGTCGAAGCCGGGCACGACGTGGTCGGCGTGCACCTCGCGCTCTCGCGGATGCCGGGGACGCTGCGCACCGGCAGCCGGGGCTGCTGCACGATCGAGGACTCGATGGATGCGCAGCGCGCGGCCGACATCATCGGTATCCCGTACTACGTGTGGGACTTCTCCGAGCGCTTCAAGCTGGATGTGGTGGACGACTTCATCGCCGAATACACCGCGGGCCGCACCCCCAACCCCTGCATGCGCTGCAACGAGCGCATCAAGTTCGCCGCACTGCTGGAGAAGGCGCTCGACCTCGGTTTCGACGCCGTCTGCACCGGGCACTATGCGGCCATCGTGACCGATGAGGACGGCAACCGCGAGCTGCACCGGGCGAGCGCCTGGGCGAAGGACCAGTCCTATGTCCTCGGCGTGCTGACGGCGGAGCAGCTGGCGCACGCGATGTTCCCGCTCGGTGCGACGCCGTCCAAAGCGGAGGTGCGGGCGGAGGCGGCGGCGCGCGGCCTGAGCGTCGCGAACAAGCCGGACTCCCATGACATCTGCTTCATCCCGGACGGGGACACGCGCGGCTGGCTCGCCGACCGCGTCGGCACGTCGACCGGCGACATCGTCGACCGGGAGGGCAACCGCCTCGGAACGCACGAGGGAGCCCACGCGTACACGGTCGGGCAGCGCAAGGGCCTGAACGTGGGCTACCCGTCGCCGGACGGACGCCCCCGCTTCGTGCTCGAGGTGCGGCCGAAGGAGAACACTGTCGTCGTCGGTCCGCGCGAAGCGCTGGACATCGCCGAGATCGCCGGGTCGCGCTTCACCTGGGCGGGGATGCCGCCGGCCGACCCGGCCACGCCGTTCGCGTGCGAGGTGCAGATCCGGGCGCACGCGGATCCCGTGCCGGCGGTGGCCTCCGTGACCGGTGGCGAGCTGGTGGTCCGTCCGGACCTGCCGCTCAATGGAGTCGCACCCGGGCAGACCGCCGTGGTGTACGTCGGCACGCGGGTGCTCGGCCAGACCACGATCGACCGCACGGTGTCGGCCGTCCCGGCCTGAGCCGTCCCGGCCTGAGCCGTCCCGGCCCGAGCCGTCCCCGCCCGGCCTGAGCCCGCCCAACCCGGGCCCGTCCCGGCCCGGGCCCGTCCCGGCCCGGGCCCGTCCCGGCCCGGGCCCGTCCCGGCCCGGGCCCGTCCCGGCCCGCCCGACCTGACCCCGCCCCGACGCCCACCTGCACCACCGTCGGGGGTCGCGAATAAGCTGGGCGCGTGGCGATCGAGACGACGACCGACGACCAGCTCGCGCAAGCGGGGGCCGAGGCACAGCAGCTGACGACACGCATCCTCGAGCTGCGTGACGCGTACTACGAGCGCGACACGGTGCTCGTGAGCGATGAGGAGTACGACCGCATGATGCGGCGGCTCGAGGAGCTCGAGCGGCTCCATCCCGAGCTGCAGTCGCAGGACAGTCCCACGCAGACCGTGGGCGGCCGCGCCCAGACGACGCTGTTCGCCCCGGTCGAGCATGCCGAGCGGATGCTCAGTCTCGACAACGTCTTCTCGCTGCAGGAGTTCGAGGCCTGGGCCGCCCGTGTGGAGCGCGACGCCGGGCGCCGGGTCGACTATCTCTGCGAGCTGAAGATCGACGGCTTGGCGATCAACCTCCGCTACGAGCGGGGCGTGCTCGTCTCGGCCGCCACCCGCGGCGACGGGGTCGTGGGAGAGGACGTGACCGAGAACATCCGCTGGATCCCGGCCATCCCGAGCCGCCTGGCTACCGATCGGCCGCCCGCCCTCGTGGAGGTGCGGGGCGAGGTCTTCTTCCCGGTCGCCGAGTTCGAGGAGCTCAACGCCCACCAGCTGGAGGCGGGCGAGCGCGTGTTCGCCAACGCCCGCAACGCCGCGAGCGGATCGCTGCGCCAGAAGGCCGAGGGCAAGAACCCGGCCCAGCTGGAGTTGATGCGCAACCGTCTCCGCCGCCTCCACATGCTCGTGCACGGCATCGGCGCCTGGCGCAACCCGCCCGTCGACGCGCAATCCCAGGTGTACGAGCTGCTCCAGGACTGGGGACTCCCGACCTCGTCGCACTACCGCGTGATGGACGACGCGAAGAAGGTCGACGAGTTCATCGAGTACTACGGCGCCCACCGCGGGGCCGTGGAGCACGAGATCGACGGAATCGTCATCAAAGTGGATGAGCTGGCTCTGCACGACGAGCTGGGTGCGACCAGCCGCGCCCCGCGCTGGGCCATCGCGTACAAGTACCCGCCGGAGCAGGTCAACACGAAGCTGCTGGACATCGTGGTGAGCGTCGGCCGGACCGGCCGTGCCACCCCGTTCGCCGTGATGGAGAAGGTGCGGGTCGCCGGATCCGAGGTCCGCCAGGCGACCCTGCACAACCAGGAGGTCGTCAAGGCGAAGGGCGTGCTCATCGGCGACACCGTCGTGCTGCGCAAGGCGGGGGACGTCATCCCCGAGGTGCTCGGCCCCGTGGTGGAGCTGCGCGACGGCAGCGAGCGCGAGTTCGTCATGCCCGAGAACTGCCCGGAGTGCGGGACGAGGCTCGCTCCGGCCAAGGAGGGCGACATCGACCTGCGCTGCCCGAACGCCGAGTTCTGTCCCGCCCAGGTACGGGGCCGGGTGGAGCACATCGGCTCGCGCGGTGCGCTCGACATCGAGGCGCTCGGCGAGGTCGCGGCCGCGGCGCTCACCCAGCCGCGCTTCCCCGAAACGCCTCCGCTGCCGACGGAGGCCGGACTGTTCGGGCTCTCACTCGCCGATATCTTCCCGATCCAAGTCGTGGTGCGGGATTCGGAGACCGGACTGCCCAAACTGACGGACTCAGGCGAGGAAAAGGTAGACACTCCGTTCCGCCGTCGGCGACAGAAGAAGGATGGACCGTTCGACCCCGGCGCGGCGGAGTTCTCGGGCGACGAGCTGTACGTGCCGTCGAAGAACGCCACGGAGCTGCTGAGCAATCTGTCGGCGGCGCGGCAGAAGCCGCTGTGGCGCATCCTGGTCGCCCTGAACATCCGTCACGTCGGCCCGGTCGCCGCGCGCGCCCTGGCAAATCACTTCGGTTCGCTCGACCGCATCCGGTCGGCGTCGCGCGATGAGCTGGCCGCAGTGGATGGCGTGGGAGGCATCATCGCGGACGCCGTCCTGGCCTGGTTCGAGGTCGCCTGGCACCGCGAGATCGTGGAGCGCTGGGCGGCAGACGGCGTGCAGTTCAGCACCCCGGGGCACCCGGGTCCGGGTCATGCCGCCGCGGCCGGCGGAGTGCTCGCTGGACTGACGGTCGTCGCCACCGGCTCGCTCGACGGGTACAGCCGCGAGGGTGCTCAGGAGGCCATCATCGCGGCGGGCGGCAAGGCGGCATCCAGCGTGTCCAAGAAGACGGATTTCGTGGCGGCCGGTCCTGGTGCGGGGTCCAAGCTGGCGAAAGCGGAGGAGCTCGGGGTCCGCATCATAGACGCCGCGCAATTCAAGAAACTGGTCGAGGAGGGTCCCGCAGCCCTCGAAACGTGAGTTTTCGGTCCTCCATTGCACCGACAGGACTCGAATTCTCCCCCTGAATCGGGGGTAGAACGGGTTGCCGTCCGCCACCCGTTCACGGGTAGAGTCGACACGTGCGCTTGGCCCGAGCGCACCCGCATGAGCTTAGCTCGCTCGCTCTCGGAGGGACCCGGACGGAGTGCTGGTCGGCTTTGCAGCTGTACTGATTACCTCGGTCGTCTCCGGACTGACCGGGGCTTCTGCGCTGCCCGCGGAGGCGGCGCCGGCCCCGGTCGCATCCATTTCTTCTGCGGCATATCTCTCCACGGCTTCGTCCGCCCGCAGTTCATCCGTCGCCGGCCCGGTCTCCGACGTGCCCTCCGGACCGGTCGGCGGCAGCGCTTCCGCGGCGGTTCTCAGCACGCTCGCGGGAGTCAACGCGTCGGCCCTGCCGTCCTTCCTCGACGCCAACCGGGCGAAGCTCCAGGCCTTGCTCGTCCAGGCGCCGGCCGCCGCAGAGGTGAGCCGGCTCTGGAATCTCATCGACCCCGCCAAGCAGAAGCTCCTCATCGAGGCGGCGCCGCACGTGATCGGCAACCTGGAGGGGGTGCCGTACGCGGTTCGCGGCCGCGCCAACGCCCTCGACCTGTCCCGGACGATCGCCGGCGTCACGAAGACCCTCTCCTCAGAGCACGGCCGGACGGAGCGCGTGACTCTGCAGCGTCAGCTCGAGACGCTGAACAACGTCAAGAAGGCGCTCTCGAAGCACGACGGCGTCACACGCACGCTCGTCACGCTCGACCCGTCGCCCGACGCCAAGGCAGCCATCGTCGTCGGCGACCTCCGGACGGCGGCCTATGTGAGTGTGCTCGTCCCCGGGATGTACATGTCGGTCGGTGAGCAGATCGAGGCGTGGGCCCAGGTCGCCCAGGAGCAGTACGACCTGCAGACCGGTGTGCTCCGCCGCATCCTCGGACCGCGCGGCGGCGCCGCGGCGCCCGGGGTCGCGGTGGTCGCCTGGATCGGCTACCAGACCCCCGTGCTCACGAACATCGGCGGCACCGCGCTCGCCACGCAGGGCGCCGACAGCCTGGAGCGGACCCTGCAGGGGATCCGTGCGCTGCGCGAGGGCGACCAGCCGTTCCTCAGCGTCTTCGCTCACTCCTACGGCTCGACTGCTGCGCTGATGGCGCTCGAGCGTCACACCGTGACCGTGGATGCGCTGGCGCTGATGGGCTCACCCGGAAGCGCCTCCCAGACGGTCGCCGGGCTCTCGGTCGCAGGCGGCAACGTCTTCGTCGGTGAGGCTCCCATGGACCCCATCGTGAACAGTGCGTTCTTCGGCAGCGACCCCGGCTCGCCCGGATACGGCGCGAAGCCGATGGGTGTGGGCGGCGCGGTCGACCCGCTCACGCACGCGACCCTCGCCGGTTCGTCGGGTCACAATGCGTACTTCACCGCAGGCACGGAATGCATGCGCAACCTGGCGATGATCGGCATCGATCGGGGCGACCTCGTGCTCGATAAGGACGGCGTACCCGAGGACGGGCCGGGCTCGAACGCAGCGCAGGCGTCGCGCTGAGACCCTGGCCACGAGGCCGGCCCCGGGGGCACGGCCTGTTCGGCTCGCTCTAGAATCGAGAGAGGCGGGCCGCGACGCGAGCGCCGCCACTTCACCACCGAATCCCACGGAGACGCACCCTTGTCTGAAACCAGCGCAGGCGAAATCAGCGCGGAGCAGGTCGCGCACCTGGCCAACCTCGCCAGGATCGACCTCAGCCCGGAAGAGCTCGAGAGCCTCACGAAGGAGCTCGGCCAGATCGTCGAGTCCGTCGCCAAGGTCCAGGAGGTGGCCGGTCCCGACGTTCCCGCGACCAGCCACCCGCTGCCCCTGACCAACGTCTTCCGAGAGGATGTGGTCCGGCCGTCGCTGACGGTGGAGCAGGCGCTGTCCGGAGCTCCGGAGCGCGAGGGCGACCGCTTCTCGGTCGCCACCATCCTGGAGGAGGAGTAAGCGCATGACCGATCTGACCAGGCTCTCCGCCTCCGACCTCGCCGAGCGGCTCGCCAGCCGTGAGGTCTCCTCCGAGGAGGCCGTCCGCGCCCACCTCGACCGGATCGAGGCCGTCGACGCCGACGTCCATGCGTTCCTCCACGTCGCCGGCGACAAGGCCCTGCGCACCGCCGCAGAGATCGACGGCCGCCGAGCGGCGGGCGAGCGGCTCGGTCCGCTCGCCGGCGTCCCGATCGCGATCAAGGACGTCCTCGCCACCGAGGACATGCCCTCGACCGCCGGGTCCAAGATCCTCGAGGGCTGGCTCCCGCCCTACGACGCGACCGTCGTGCGCCGCCTGCGCGAGGCCGACCTCGTCCCGCTCGGCAAGACCAACATGGACGAGTTCGCCATGGGGTCCTCCACCGAGCACTCCGCCTACGGCCCGACCCGCAACCCGTGGGACCTGGAACGCATCCCGGGCGGCTCCGGCGGCGGTTCGGCGGCAGCCGTGTCCGCCTTCGAGGCCCCGATCGCGCTGGGCTCCGACACCGGCGGCTCGATCCGTCAGCCTGCGGCCGTCACCGGCTCGGTCGGCGTCAAGCCGACCTACGGCGGTGTGAGCCGCTACGGCGCGATCGCGCTGGCCAGCTCGCTCGATCAGGTGGGCCCCGTCTCGCGCACGGTCCTTGATGCCGGCCTCCTGCACGACGTCATCGGCGGTCACGACCCGCTCGACTCCACCTCGCTCAGCGACACCTGGCCGTCGATGGCCGACGCCGCGCGCGCCGGCCGCCGCGAGGGCGCCCTGTCCGGGGTCCGGGTCGGCGTGATCCGCGAACTCGCCGGCGAGGGTTTCCAGAAGGGCGTCAAGCAGCGCTTCGACGAGGCGCTCGTGCTGCTGGAGTCCGCAGGAGCCGAGATCGTCGAGGTCGGAGCCCCCAGCTTCGAGTACGCGGTGTCGGCCTACTACCTGATCCTCCCGGCGGAGGCGTCCAGCAACCTGGCCCGCTTCGACTCCGTGCGGTTCGGGCTGCGGGTGAACCCGTCCGACCCTCCCGTCACCGTGGAGCGCGTCATGGCGGCGACCCGCGACGCGGGCTTCGGCCCGGAGGTCAAGCGCCGCATCATCCTCGGCACCTACGCCCTGAGCGCCGGCTACTACGACGCCTACTACGGCAGCGCGCAGAAGGTCCGCACGCTCATCCAGCGCGACTTCTCCGCGGCCTTCGAGAAGGTGGATGTGCTGGTCAGCCCGAGTGCGCCGACCACCGCCTTCAAGCTCGGCGAGAAGATCGACGACCCGATGGCGATGTACCTCAACGACATCACCACGATCCCGGCCAACCTCGCCGGGATCCCGGGCATGGGACTGCCGATCGGACTCGCGCCCGAGGACGGCCTCCCCGTCGGGATGCAGCTGATGGCGCCCGCCCGCGCAGACGCCCGCCTCTACACCTACGGCTCGGCGCTGGAGCGCCTGCTGGAGGAGCAGTGGGGCCACACACTGCTCAGCCAGGCGCCGGACCTGAGCGCCACCGAGATGTTCGCAAGCGAAGAGGGAGCCGTCTGATGGCGAACAGCACTGCCCGGAACGTGCAGCTGATGGACTACGACCGCGCGCTCGAGCTGTTCGAGCCCGTGCTCGGCTTCGAAGTCCACGTCGAGCTGAACACGAAGACCAAGATGTTCTGCGGCTGCGCCAACGAGTTCGGCTCGGGCGCGAACACGAACACCTGCCCGACCTGCCTCGGCCTCCCCGGCGGCATGCCGCAGGTGAACGAGAAGGCCATCGAGTCCAGCATCCGCTTAGGCCTCGCGCTCGGCTGCGAGATCGCCGAGTCGAGCCGGTTCGCCCGGAAGAACTACTTCTACCCGGATCTGGCGAAGGACTTCCAGACCTCCCAGTACGACGAGCCGATCGCCCACGACGGCTCCATCACGATCGAGCTGGAGAGCGGCCGCGAGATCACCATCGCGATCGAGCGCGCCCACATGGAGGAGGACGCGGGCAAGCTGACCCACGTCGGCGGCGCGACGGGCCGCATCCACGGCGCCGATCACTCGCTGGTGGACTTCAACCGCGGCGGTGTGCCGCTCGTCGAGATCGTCACGAAGGTCATCGAGGGCGCCGAGGCCGATGCGCCGGAGGTCGGTCGCGCCTACGTGCGGGTGATCCGCGACATCGTCAAGGGACTCGGCATCTCCAACGCCCGGATGGAGGAGGGCAACGTGCGCTGCGACGCCAACATCTCCCTCCGTCCTCGCGGCACGACGAAGCTCGGCACGCGCACCGAGACGAAGAACGTCAACTCGCTGCGCTCGATCGAGCGCGCCGTGCGCTACGAGATCCAGCGTCAGGCGGCGATCCTGGAGGCCGGCGGCACCATCGTCCAGGAGACGCGCCACTGGCACGAGGACTCGGGCACCACCAGCGCCGGCCGTCCCAAGTCGGACGCCGACGACTACCGCTACTTCCCGGAGCCCGACCTCGTGCCCGTCGCGCCGAGCCGCGAGTGGGTGGAGGAACTGCGCGGGACGCTGCCCGAGCCGCCCGCCACGCGCCGCAAGCGCCTCACCGCCGAGTGGGGATTCACCGCGCTCGAGTTCCAGGATGTCGCCAACGCCGACCTGCTGGACGAGGTGGAGGCGACGATCGCCGCGGGCGCGGGGCCGGCGGCCGCGCGCAAGTGGTGGACCGGCGAGATCGCCCGCCTGGCGAACGCGCAGAACGTCCCGGCCGGCACCCTGGTCAGTCCGCGGCACGTCGCCGAACTCGCCGCCCTGGTGGACGCCGGCACGCTCACGGACCGTCTCGCTCGGCAGGTGCTCGAGGGCGTCATCGCGGGCGAGGGCGGCCCGCAGGAGGTCGTCGACGCCCGAGGACTCGCGGTCGTCTCCGACGACGGCGCGCTGATCGCCGCCATCGACGAGGCACTGGCCGCGCAGCCGGACGTGCTGGCGAAGATCCGCGACGGCAAGGTCCAGGCCGCCGGGGCCGTCATCGGCGCGGTGATGAAGGCCATGAAGGGGCAGGCGGACGCCGCCCGCGTCCGCGAGCTCGTCCTGGAGCGCGCTGCCGCGACCGAGTAGACGGTGCATCCACCGACGAGTCGACGCAGACACGCCGTCTCCGCGCCCTGCGGGACGGCGTGCTGTGTCCACTCGCGGATTGCGGATTCCCCGCCGCCGTGTGCAGAGTAGGCGCATGGGCGTGTTCACTCTCGGCGGCCTGACGACCGCTCCTGCTTCCTCCCGCACCGACCTGCTCGCTCCCTCCACGCTGGCGATGCTCGAGGGTCTCGGCCGGCTGGACGAGGTCGGGGTGGTGGAGATCGACCCCGGCATCTCCGACACCGCCGCGACGCGCGACGAGTTCGGCCTGGACCCGGACGATCTCGCGAACTGCGTCGTCGTCGCGGGCAAGCGCGAAGGCGTGGAGCGGATCGCCGCGTGCGTCGTCCTCTCCACCACGCGTGCGGATGTCAACAACACCGTGAAGCGCCTGCTGGATGTGCGCAAAGCGTCGTTCCTCCCGATGGACCGCGCAGTCGAGCTCACCGGGATGGAGTACGGCGGGATCACGCCGATCGGCCTGCCCCACGGCTGGCCGGTGCTGGTCGACCGGCGGGTCGCCGAGCGGGACGTGGTGATCATCGGCTCGGGCGTCCGCCGCTCCAAGATCCTCCTTCCCGGCCGATTGATCGCCGAGCTTCCGGGTGCGCAGCTGATCGATGGCCTCGGCCTCGACGCGACACCGCGATGAAGGCGCCGAGATGAGCGCCGTGATGAGCACCTCAATGACGGCAGCTCGGTGACCGGCCCGATATGACAGGGACCGTCGTCGACCGCGTGCTCTCGCCGGTCCGCTCGCGCCTGATCGAGACCCTGGCCGGCCGCTCGGACGAGGTGCCCGCCTGGATCCTGCGCCTCGAGGACGGCGAGGACGCGGGCTTCTTCGCCCCCGGCAGTGCGGCGTGGGCCGTGCACGGCGGGATGCCGACCCTCGTCGCGGGCGTCCGCGCCCTCCTGCTGCAAGCACTGCACCCGGGAGCGCTGGCCGGGGTGCGGGACCACTCGCGCTACCGGGAGGATCCGCTCGGGCGGCTGGCCGGCACCATCCAGTGGATCCACACGGTCACCTTCGGCAGTCGCGGCCAGGCCGCCGCCGCCTCGGACATGGTCCGCGTGCTGCACCGCCGGGTCACCGGCCGGTATGTCGACGGGCACGGGGCGGAGCGTCCGTACTCCGCGAGCGACCCGGACCTCGCGCGCTGGGTGCACCTGTCGTTCACGGACGCGTTCCTGACCGCGCACGAACGCTGGGGCGACCCCATCCCCGGTGGACCGGACGCCTATGTCGCCGACTGGGCGACGGCGGCCGACCTGATGGGCGTCGAGGACCCACCGCGGACGGCCGCCGGGCTGCGCGCCCAGCTCGACGCGATCACCGACGCCGGCGACCTGCGCGGAGGCCCCGAGGTCGACGAGATCGTGCGGTTCATCCGCCGGGCGCCGCTGCGGCCGGTGCTGCGCCCGTCGTACCGGATCGTGTTCCGCGCGGCCGTCTCGACGCTGGATCCCCGTCACCGGCTGCTGCTCGGGCTGCCACGGACGCCCTGGGAGCCGCTGCTGCCCATCCACTCGGCCACCGCAACGGTCCTCCGGGGCTCGCGCATCCTGCTCGGGCCGCACACCCAGGCGGAGCTGGCGGCCCGCCGGCGCCTGGCGCGCCTCGCGGGTGCGGCGGCGGATCCCGATGCGAGAGGATGACCGTATGGATGAGGCCACCACCGAACGCATCGAACGCACCCGGACGGTCACCTGGGAGGATCCGGCGCCCGGAGTCACGCGGATGCCGACGATGACCGGGCTGGAGTACCTGCGCTCGATGATCCGCGGCGAGCTGCCGCCCCCGCCGATCACAGCGCTGATGCGGATGACCCTCGTCTCCGCAGATCCCGGGACGGTGACCTTCGCCTGCGAGCCGGACGAGTCGCACTACAACCCGATCGGGACGGTGCACGGCGGCTTCGTCTGCACTGTGCTCGACTCGGCACTGGGATGCGCGGTGCAGACGACCCTGCCGCAGGGACAGGGCTACACGTCCATCCAGATCACGGTCAACTATCTGCGGCCCGTGTTCGCCCACACCGGTCCGCTCACCTGCACGGCGACGGTGACGAAGCCCGGGAACCGGGTGGCCTTCGCCGACGGCGTCGTCACGGATGGCGCGGGCAAGACGGTCGCGACCGCCACGGGATCGCTGCTCGTCTTCCCGATCGGCGACTGACGCTCACGCCCCCTGGGCCGCCAGCAACTGGTCCCGCACCTTGCGGCGGATCACCTTGCCGACGATCGAACGCGGCAGCTCGTCCACCTGCACCACGTGCTTCGGCACCTTGTAGGGAGTGAGACAGTCGCGGCCGTAGGCGCGGATCGCCTCCTCGTCGAACGACGCCCCGGCCTCCATCACGACCGCGGCCACCACATCCTCGCCGCCGCGGCGGTGGGGGAGACCGACGACCGCGACATCGGCCACTCCCGGGAACGAGCGCAGCGCCTCCTCGACCTCCGTCGGCGACACGTTGAAGCCGCCGGTGACGATGAGCTCCTTGATGCGGTCGACGATGCGGACGAATCCGTCCTCATCCATCGTCACGATGTCGCCGGTGCGGAACCAGCCGTCGTCCGTGAACACCGACGACGACTCGTCCGGCTTGCGCCAGTATCCCGAGAACACCTGCGGACCGCGGGCGAGCAGCTCGCCCTCCTCGCCGAACGGCCGATCGACCGACGGATCCTCCGGATCGGCGACGCGTAGTTCCGTGCTCGGCAGCGGCAGGCCGACGGTCCCCGGCTTCCGTGTCGCCCCCACCGGGTTCGCCATCAGCACGGGGGAGCACTCGGAGAGCCCGTAGCCCTCCACGAGGTAACCGCCCGTCTCTCCCTCCCACAGGTCGACGATGCCCTGCGGCAGGCTCATCGCCCCCGAGATCGCGATCTGGATGCCCGAGAGCGACACCTTCCGCTTCTCCGCCGCCTGCACCAAACGCTCGTAGATCGGGGGAACCGCGGGCAGGAACGTCGCCGGCCGCTTCTTGACCACATCCAAGACCAGGTCCGGGTCGAACTTCGGGAACAGCACCAGGCGTGCGCCCATGCTCATCGCGAACGTCAGACAGAGGGTGAGACCGTAGGCGTGGAAGAGCGGAAGCACCGCATAGACGACGGAGGTTCCCCGCTCGATCGTCGGAACCCACGCCCGGGCCTGGGCCGCATTCACCGTCAGGTTGCCGTGCGTCAGCATGGCGCCCTTCGGTCGGCCGGTCGTCCCCGACGTGTACTGGATGAGCGCGAGGTCGTCGCGCTCGGGCCGCGGGGAGGAGGCTTTCAGGCGACGGGAGGTCACCAGCGAGTCCCAGCGGATCGTCCCCGAGACCTTCGCCGTCAGCTGCTCCCGCGTCGTGCGGGCCGCCGGGACGGGGAGGCTCAGCGCGAACCGCTTGGAGGCCGGCATCGCGCGCGTCAGGTCGACCGAGACGACCGTGGTGACGCCGAGGTCTGCGGGGAGATCCTGGACGGTCGCGGCGACCTTGTCCCAGACGATCGCCACGGTCGCTCCGTGATCCTCGAACTGGTGCCGGAGCTCGCGCGGCGTGTACAGCGGGTTGTGCTCGACGACGACCGCGCCGAGGCGGAGGACGGCGTAGAAGGCGGCGACGTGCTGCGGGCAGTTCGGCAGCACCAGCGCGACACGGTCGCCCTTTGAGACGCCCAGCTTGCGCAGGCCCTCCGCGGCGCGGGCGATCTGGTCGCCGAGCTCGGCATAGGTCGTCGTCGCTCCGAAGAACTCCAGCGCCACGTGCCGGCCGTAGGCACGGACGGAGTCGTCGATGAGGTGAGCGAGGGAGCCGTCGGGCACCTCGACCTCGGCCGGGACATCCGCCGCGTACGAAGCCACCCAGGGCCGCGCGTCGGAGGGGGAGTGGTCGTTGTCCGCTGTCACGCGCGCAAGCCTACGCGGACGCGACCAGCGCTCGCACAGCCTCCTCGATGGGAGTCTCGCCGCCGACGACCTCCCATTGCCGGCCGATCGTCCGCGGCTCGTCCAGGGCCGCGGCGATCAGGCGCGCGACGTCCTCTCGGGCGATGGTTCCGCGGGGGACGGTGTCGCCGAGGGTGACGGACCCGGTGCCCTCCTCCGTCGTCAGGCCGCCGGGCCGCAGGATCGTCCAGTCCAGAGTGGATGCGCGCAACGCCGCATCCGCATCCCGCTTCGCCTCCACATAGGCCTTCCACACCGGGTCGGTGTCGTCCACCGGGGCGTCGACTCCCCAGGCGGAGATCTGGACGAAGCGGCGGATTCCCGCCTGCGCGGCCGCCTCCTGCGACTTCGTGGACCCGGCGAAGTCGACGGTTCGCTTGCGCTCGGCTCCGGAACCCGGGCCGGCTCCCGCGGCGAAGACCACTGCGTCGCAGCCCGCGATCGCGGCCGCCAGCGTGTTCGCCTCTGCGCTCTCGAGGTCCACGAGCGCACCCTCGCCGCCGAGGCGGTAGACGTCGTCGGCGTGCTCGTCGTTCCTCACGACGCCGACGAAGTCATCGCCGCGGTCGTAGAGCACTCGCATGAGCTGCTGAGCGACTTTTCCGTGGGCACCGATGATCGCGACTCGAGTCATGCGTCCATCCTTCCACCGTGCCTCCGGAGCACGCGACACACGTCCGCCTGACGCGAACGCTCTCGGATTCCTGCCCCAGCCTCTGTTAGCGTCATGACCATGACCGCCCTGCTCGAGCTGCTCGGACGCTCCCTCGCGTCCGCCCTCGGGATGCTGGGCGTGCACAGCCCGGCCGGCGTGATCGCCCTCGTGGGCGTCGCCGGTGCGCTGGGTCTCGTGGCTGTGGTCGCAGCGGCCACATTGCGGTCGGTTGCAGCGCTGGCCGCCTCGCTCCGCCTCCGATCGGTGTGGTCCCGCTCCGCGGCGCCGGTCGCCGGCTGGCTCGCCGAGAGCCAGTCCGCACCGGATGCGGACGGCCGCCCGCGCCCGAGGGCGCCCGCCGTCTCCCTGCCGGTCGCGTAGTCCGGCGTCCGCCCCGCCGCCGGCGGGACGGAGCAGTGCGCGACCAGACGTGTCCACCACTCGTCCGATCCGCAGGGAATCACTTCACTCATGGACTTCTTCACCTGGCCGCCCATCGCGGCCGTCCTCGACGGCGCCTACCGTCTCGTCACCGCTCTTTCCGCCGCCGTGGAGCCGCTCGCCGGCACCGCCGCCGGCCTCCTCGCCATCGTCGTGCTGACCGTGATCGTGCGCACCGTCCTCCTCCCCGTCGGCGTGAGCCAGGTGCGCGCCGAGTACAACCGACGGCGTCTCGCCCCCCGGCTCGCCGAGCTCCAGCGCCGCCACGGCGGCGACCGCGAGACCCTTGCGCGCAGGACGATGGAGCTCTACCGGGAGGAGCAGGTGTCGCCCTTCGCCGGGATGCTGCCCCTTCTCGCGCAGATCCCCGTCGTCACGCTCGTCTACGCCGTCTTCACGCATCCCACCATCGCCGGCCACGCCAATGCGCTGCTCGGGCAGCATGCGTTCGGTGCGCCCCTCGGCACCAGCTTCGTCGGGCTGACCGGCGCGGGTGCCGGCGTCTGGCCGGCGATGCCCGTCTACCTCGGCGTGCTCGCCCTGATCGCGATCGTCATGACCGTCTCGCGCCGCGTGCTGACGCTGCCGCAGGCCCCGGGCGCCGGCACGACCACGGGGATGCTGCGCACCCTGTCGTTCCTGCCCTACGTCACGGTCGTCTTCGCCGCGTTCGTCCCGCTCGCAGCCGCCGTGTACATCCTCACCTCGTCGGCGTGGACGGTCGGCGAGCGGTGGATGCTCCGCCGCCTCCTCGATCCGCAGCGGCGCGCAGGCGGCAGCCCTCGTCCGACGACCTCGCACTGAGCGCCCGCACATCCCGGGATGCCACTATGGGTCCATGTGGAAGCGCAGCGCCAAGGACACGGGGCCGGTCGACGCGAACGTCCAACGTCCGGACGTGCCCGGTCTGGGCGTCGGCGTCCAGGTGTGGGTGAAGGAGAACCTCCCGCCGGCCTCCGACGACTGGGTGGGAGAGCCGACCGGCGTGATCATCTCGGCCGGGGACCGCAACCTGCGCACCGTCTATGGTCCGCTCGACAGCTGGACGACCTGGACCGTCGCCTTCTCCGAGCCGCAGTACCGGCGCGATGGGCGCGGGCCGTACGAGACGGCGGTCATCCCGGCGTTCCTGCTCGTCGCCGCGGAACCTGCCGTCGACTGAACCGGTTCGCCTGACCACTACCTCCGCCCTCGGCGCGAATCTACAATGACTTCATGTTCGTCGAGGGCACCCTTCGATGGCAGGTCACGGAAGACTGCCCGTGGGACCTGCTCGTCGCCCTCGCCGTGCGCGACCTGGCCGGGATCGCCGCCCTCGCCCAGCCGTCCCTGCCGCGACTGCAACCGGCCGTGACGCCGGTGCTGCAGCCGCACCGCGAGTCCCGTCCCGCGCAGCCTGCCGACGGGCGGACGCGACCCCGGCCCGCTCCCGTGCTGCGCCCGCACCCTGCACGTCCCGCGGACGACGCCGTGAGCACGGGAACAGCAGAGGCCCTGGCCGTCCAATGGCAGGCGTGGTTCGAGGTGGCGGCGGACCGGCACCGGCGCCTGTCCGCTCCGCTGCTGCATCCACCGCACTTCGAGGCGTTCGACCGGGCCATCGAGCTGCAGGATGCGGTGATCGCGCACTACGCCGCCGCGGCGGACTGGGCGGCCGCCCGGCATGCGGAGTATGCGGCCGTGAGCGCCGAGTCCCACCGCCGCCGCGCCGCCGACATCGTGGATGTGGTCCGCGAGCGGGAGCACGAACTGCGGAGGCAGGCCGGCTACTTCCGGCTCGACCTCGAAGTGCTCCCGCTCGCCGAGAAGGGCGCGTGGATCATCGGTCCGCACACGGTCGCGGTGAGCACATCCCTGCGCGAGGACTCGGCCGCCTTCCGCGCCTGGCTCCGCCCCCTCGTATCCGCCCTCGTCTGATCCGAGCCCGCGCTCAGGCGGGACGCTTGGCGGGGGAGACGGTCAGCGCCGGGTCGGTCTCCGCTATATCGCCGACGGCCTCGTCGATGCGCGCCAGCACGTCGCCGGAGAGCTTCACCCCGGCCGCGGCGGCGTTCGACTGCACCTGCTCCGGGCGGGAGGCTCCCACGATCGCGCCGGCGACGTTCGGGTTCTGCAGGACCCACGCCACGGCGAGCTGCGCCATGGTGATGCCCAGCTCGTCGGCGATCGGCTGGAGGCCCTGGACGGCCGTGAGCACGTCCTCCCGCAGGAAGCCGCGGATCGCGTTCGCTCCGCCCTTCTCGTCGGCCGCCCGGCTGCCCTCCGGGGCCTCCTGGCCGGGCTTGTACTTGCCCGTCAGGACACCCTGAGCGACCGGCGACCACACGATCTGCGAGATCCCGAGCTCAGCGGAGGCCGGGACCACCTGCTTCTCGATGACCCGCCACAGCATCGAGTACTGCGGCTGGTTGGAGATGAGCTGGATGTTCAGCTCCTTCGCCAGGGCGTGCCCCGCCCGCAGCTGGTCGGCCGTCCACTCGCTCACGCCGATGTAGAGGGCCTTCCCGGCGCGCACGACGTCGGCGAACGCCTGCATGGTCTCCTCGAGCGGAGTCTCGTGGTCGTAGCGGTGGGCCTGGTACAGGTCGACGTAGTCGGTCCCGAGACGCTGCAGCGAACCGTCGATCGACTCCAGGATGTGCTTGCGCGAGAGCCCGACGTCGTTGTGCCCCTTCGGGCCGGTCGGCCAGTAGACCTTCGTGAAGATCTCGAGGGAGGCGCGTCGCTCGCTCTTCAGCGCATCCCCGAGCACCTGCTCGGCGGCGGTGTTGGCGTAGGCGTCCGCTGTGTCGAAGGTGGTGATCCCGGCCTCGAGAGCAGCCCGGACCGACTGCGTCGCGATGTCGTTCTCGACCTGCGATCCGTGGGTGAGCCAGTTGCCGTAGATGATCTCCGAGATCTTGAGTCCGCTGTTGCCGAGGTACCTGAATTCCATGGCTCCAACGTATCTCGATTGCCCATTCGTCACGAATGTGGCGCTGGCGGGGGTGGGGGTGCACATTCGTGACGAATGTTGCGCTGGCGGGGGTGAGAGTGCACATTCGTGACGAATGTTGCGCTGGTGGGGGTGAGAGTGCACATTCGTGACGAATGTCGCGCTGGCGTTGGCGGGGGTGGGGGTGGACATTCGTGACGAATGTCGCGCTGGCGGGGGCGAGAGTGCACATTCGTGACGAATGTCGCGTTGGCGGGGGTGGGGCCGGGTTTGGGAGTGCACATTCGTGACGAATGTTGCGCTGGCGGGGGTGAGAGTGCACATTCGTGACGAATGTCGCGCGCTTCGCAGGGAGGGTGCGGGCGTCGGGTGCGGGTGAGAAGGTAGGGAGGTGGGACGAGCAGACGGCAGCCAGCGCCAGGTGAGCGCGTCCGACGTCGACGACTCGGAGGCCGCCATCCTGCACGTCGACATGGATGCGTTCTTCGCGTCCGTCGAACTGCTGGAGCGCCCGGACGCACGCGGCAAGCCCGCCATCGTCGGACACGCCGGCGGCCGTGGCGTCGTGACGAGCGCGACGTACGAGGCGCGACGGTACGGCGTCCGCAGTGCGATGCCGATGTCGCAGGCTCTGCGGCTGTGCCCGAACGCGATCATCCTGACGCCGCACTACGAGCGCTACACCCGGTACTCGGCCGCTGTCATGGACATCTTCCACGAGGTCACGCCCCTGGTCGAGCCGCTCAGCATCGACGAAGCCTTCCTGGATGTGTCGGGCGCGCGGCGTCTGCTCGGGTCGCCTCGGCGCATCGCCGAGCTGATCCGCTCCCGCGTCTTCGAGGAGACCGGCCTCACCTGCTCGGTCGGCGTGGCCGCGACGAAGTTCATGGCGAAGCTCGCGTCGGGTCGCGCGAAGCCCGACGGGCTCCTGGTCATCCCGCGCGCCGAGACGCTCGCCTTCCTCCGTCCTCTCCCGGTCGGCGCGCTCTGGGGTGTCGGCGCCAGCACCCAGGCGTCGCTCGAGCGGATGGGCCTGCTCACGGTCGCCGATCTCGCGGATGCCCCGCTGCACGTGCTGCAGAAGGCGATCGGGGATGCCGGCGGCCGGCGCCTGCACGACCTGGCGAACGGGAGGGATGCGCGCCGCATCGTCACGGAGTCGCGCGAGAAGAGCATCGGGCACGAGAACACCTTCGGCGTCGACGTCGGAGACCTGGACACCCTCCGCCGCGAATTCCTCCGGCTCTCCGGCCGGGTCGGCGAGCGGCTGCGGAAACACGAGCTGGTGGCGCGCACCGTCGCGATCAAGGTCCGCTTCTCGGACTTCCGCACGATCACCCGCTCCCGCACCCTGGCCGAGCCGACCAACGTGGGCCGGCGCCTCTTCGAGGAGGCCTGGGATGTCTTCGGGGCGCTCGGCCTGGATGTCCGGCAGACCCCGCTCCGCCTGATCGGGGTGCGTGCCGAGCAGCTGCTCGACGCCGGCGGAGACGCGCTCGCACTGTGGGATCCCGACGAGGAGTGGCGCGAGACGGAGCGGACCCTGGATGCGGTGAGCGCACGCTTCGGGCGCGGCGCGATCGGGCCCGCCTCCCTCGTCCGCCGTTCGCGGGACGCCGACGAGGAGGAGCAGGACGGACGCAACCCGAAGTACGTGAGCGATTGAGCCGGCCTCGGGTGCCTGGTCAGGCCGAAGGGCGCGCGCTACGGTGGCTTCCATGACGAACATCACCCTCAAGCTCGCGGAGACCATCAGCGGCTCCGGTATCAAGTCGGTCTACGGCGAACCGATCGTCCTGGATGGCACGACCATCGTCCCGGTCGCCGCCGTGCAGTTCGGTTTCGGCGGCGGAGGTATGGGCGAGGGCGGTGAGGACAACCCGGGCGGCGGTGGCGGCGGCGGGATGGCCGTCCCGTTCGGCGCCTACATATCCGACGAGCTGGGCGTCCGCTTCCGCCCCAACCTGATCACCCTGCTGGCGGTCGGCATCCCCTTCTTCTGGGTGGCAGGCCACGCCTGGGCCCGCGTCATCCGCGCGCTCAAGAAGTAGTCCCCGAGCACTTCGAGAACAGTCGCCGAGGGTGAAGCGACTGTTCTCGCCCGCGCGCCCGGGCCCGGCGAATGGATGCGCGGCGCGAGGGATACACTGGGTGCGAACACGGGAGTCCGGTGAGCCGGGCTGAGAGGAGACTTCTCCAAGTCTCGACCGTCGAACCTGATCTGGGTCATGCCAGCGCAGGGAGGACCTTCTCACATCCCGTGCCCTGTTTCGCTGAATGAAAGGGCACGTACAGTGCACGCAACCATCTCCTCCACCGGCCTTTCGTCGCGCGTCCTGCGCTGGAGGGTCGTCGATATCGTCGTCGCGAGCGTCGTCGCCGTCGCATCCGGAGTCGTCTTCTGGGTCTGGGACATCGTCTCCAATCCCATCTCCGGCCCCGTGGGGACCGTCCTGCCCGGCTTCCAGGGCATCATCAACGGCCCGTGGCTGTTCGCGGGCGTCCTCGTCGCTCTCATCGTCCGCAAGCCGGGCGCCGCGCTGTTCGGCGAGCTCGTCGCCGCGGTCGTCTCGGCCCTGATCGGCACGCAGTGGGGTGTCGCCACCCTGCTCTCCGGCGTGGTGCAGGGACTCGGCGCGGAGATCGTCTTCGCCCTGTTCCTCTACGCGAACTGGCGGCTCGTCCCCGCTCTGCTGGCGGGTGCAGGCGCAGGCGTCGCCGAGTCCATCCTCGACCTCCTGTACTGGTACCCCGGATCGAAGGCGGAGTTCATCGTCGTCTACGCGATCACCACGACGATCTCGGGCCTGATCGTGGCGGGTCTCGGCTCCTGGCTGCTGGTGCGCGCCCTCGCGCGGACCGGGGCGTTGAGCCGTTTCGCCGCGGGCCGCGAGGCGCGGGGGACCGCGCAGGCCTGACGACGGTGAGCACGGGAGAGGGCCCCCCGGCGGCGGTTCGCGTCGCCGACTGGGGCTGGCGGTACGAGGGACGAAGCGCGTGGGCGGTTCGCGGTGTCGATCTGTGCATCGAGCCGGGGGAGCGGGTGCTGCTGCTCGGCGCGTCCGGCGCCGGCAAGAGCACGCTGCTCGCCGGCCTCGCGGGCGTGCTCGGCGGCGACGACGACGGCGAGTCCGCCGGGTCGCTGACCGTCGCCGGGCGCCCGCCAGCTCAGGCGCGGGGGACGGCCGGACTGCTGCTGCAGGACCCGGACGCCCAGGTCATCCTCGCCCGGGTGGGCGACGATGTCGCTTTCGCCGGCGAGAACCTCGGTGTGCCGCGCGACGAGCTGTGGATGCGCGTCCGGCGCTCGCTCGCAGAGGTCGGCCTCGACGTGCCCCTCGACCACCCCACGGCTCAGCTCTCCGGCGGCCAGAAGCAGCGCCTGGCGCTGGCGGGTCTGCTGGCGATGCGTCCCGGCCTGCTGCTGCTCGACGAGCCCACCGCGAATCTCGACCCCGAGGGCGTCCTCGAAGTACGGGATGCGGTGCGCGCCGCACTCGAGGCGACCGGCGCCACGCTCGTCGTGGTGGAGCACCGCGTCGCTGTGTGGCGGGACCTCGTCACCCGGGTCGTCGTGCTGGCAGCGGACGGCGGCGTGCTCGCCGACGGACCGCCGGACGCCGTGCTGGCCGATACCGACGGCGAGCTCGGGCGCGCCGGTGTCTGGCTGCCCGGCACGCCCGTCCCGGACGCGCCCGTCGTTCCCGAAGGGATGCCGCTGCTGACCGCGCGCTCGCTCGCGTTCGGTCGTGCGACGACGACACGCCCACGTCGCTCCCGTCGCCGTCGCCGTGCGCGGGCGGGTGCGGCCGTCGTTGTGCCGGTCGGGCATCCGGTCGATCTCGAGGTGCGCGCGGGCTCCGCATTCGCTCTCACCGGGCGGAACGGCTCCGGCAAGTCGACCCTCGCCCTCACCCTCGGCGGCCTGCTTCCCGGTCTCGGCGGTGAGCTGATCGCCGAGCCCGCCCTGGCCGACGGCGCCTCCTCCGATCCCGCATCCTGGCGCTCGCGCGAGCTGCTCACGCGCATCGGAAGCGTCTTCCAGAATCCGGAGCACCAGTTCATCGCAGGCACGGTCCGCGACGAGCTCGCCGCCGGCCCGCGCGCGCTCCACCTGCCGACGACCGAGGTCGACGAACGCGTGGATGAACTGCTCGACCGCCTCGCGCTGACCGATGCCGCCGCGGCGAACCCGTTCACGCTCTCCGGCGGTCAGAAGCGCCGGCTCTCGGTGGCGACGGCCCTCGCGACGCGACCCCGCCTCCTGGTGCTGGACGAGCCGACCTTCGGGCAGGACGCCCGCACCTGGCAGGAGCTGGTGCGGATGATCGCCGCCCTCCGACACGAGGGTCACGCCATCGTCGCCGCCACCCACGACGCGGAGTTCGTGCGCGCCGTGGGTGCCGCATCCCTCCGGCTGGATGCGGCGGAGGTGACCGCATGACGCTCGTGCAGCCGCTCCGCACCGGCCCGCTGGCGACCCTGAACCCGGTCGCCAAGCTCGGCGCCTCCGTCATCGTAACCGTCGCGCTGCTGCTCTCCATCGATCCGGTATCGGCGGGCGTCGCCCTGATCCTCGAGCTGGTGCTGCTGGCTTTCGCGGGCATCCCGGTGCGCACCATCCTGGCGCGCACCGCCCCGGTCTGGATCGCCGCCCCGCTCGCCGGGCTGACCACGGTCCTCTACGGCCAGGTCTCCGGCACGGTCTATGTGCAGTGGTGGGCGGTGGAGATCAGCCAGGGCTCGATCGGCCTCGGCGCCGCGACCGCCCTCCGCGTGCTGGCGATCGGCCTGCCCGCCGTGCTCCTCTTCGTCACCATCGACCCGACCGACCTCGCGGACGGCCTGGCGCAGCTCCTCCGGCTGCCCGCCCGGTTCGTGATCGGCGGCCTCGCCGGACTCCGCCTGGTCGGGCTGTTCGCCGAGGACTGGCGGGCGCTCACCCTCGCCCGCCGGGCGCGCGGGGTCGCCGAATCCGGCGCGATCCGCCGGTTCCTGGGCCAGTCGTTCGCCCTCTTCGTGCTGTCGCTGCGTCGGGGGACCAAGCTCGCGACCGCGATGGAGGCGCGCGGCTTCGGCGCGCCCGGACAACGCACCTGGGCGAGGCCCTCCGTCTTTCGCGGGCGCGACTGGGCGGCGCTGGCCGTCGCGCTGGCGGTCGCTGCGGCGGCGGTCACAGCGGCCGTGGCCGTCGGGAGCTGGAATGCCCCGCTCGGCTGAGTCGGCGGGCGAGTCGGCAGGCGAGTCGGCCCCTGAGTATGCGGCGCAGGCGCCCGGCGCGACGCCGGCCGGTCTTGCCGCGCTTTTCGCCGCCGTGACCCACGCCGTGGAGGCCGCCACGGCAGGCGGACGCACTCCCGTCATCCTCATCGACGGTCCGAGCGGTGCGGGCAAGAGCTTGCTGGCCGACCTCCTGGTCGCCGCCTGGCCCGCGAAGGGCCACCCGCGGCTGGTCCGGATGGACGACCTCTACCCCGGCTGGGACGGCCTCGACGCGGCGAGCACCGCGGTCGGCGACGACCTGCTCGAGCCGCTCCGTGCCTCCCGAGCAGGATCCTGGCAGCGCTGGGACTGGGCGGCGGACCGTCCCGCCGGGCGTGAGACCGTCGTCGGCCCCGAGCCGCTGATCGTGGAGGGATGCGGCACGCTCTCCGTCCGCAACGCGGCCCTCGCCGACCTGACCGTCTGGCTGCGGGCCGACGACGCGCTCCGCAAGCAGCGCGCCTTGGCGCGCGACGGCGACACCTTCGCCACCCACTGGGACACCTGGCAGGCGGAGTTCGACCGCTTCGTGGCGCGCGAGCATCCACTCGACCACGCCGCGCTGATCCTCGACGTGTCGGCCCTCGATCTGAGCGCCGGGGTCCGCGACCGTCGATCCGGGACTAGGTTGGACACATGACCGAGGCACGCCAGGACCCCGAATACATCGTCGAGTACGTGGACGGACCACTCGCCGGCCAGACCGACCGCCGTTTCCTCATCGACGGCAAAGTGGATGAGCGCATCGGCGTGATCGCCGCGGTCGAGGGCCTCGAGTCCACCTTCTGGTACGTCGCCGGCGAGGAGCGCGAGGTGGAGGGTCAGCGTCTCGTCGCCTACCACTTCGACCAGCCGGACTCCGACCCGGTCGAGGCCGACCAGGAGGACGAGTCGATCTTCGGCTACGGCGCCTGACCGGTCGCGTAGTACCGACTAGTGCGCTGAGCGGATGAGAAACGCGTTCGGCCTATCGGCGGACGAACTTCGCCGGCACCTCGTCGACCAGCCACACGCCGTTGGCCGAGCGGAAGAACTCCAGGCCCGCTTCCGCCATCGCCTCGGCGCGCACGGTCAGGACGACTGGCCGTCCGTGACGTGCGCCGACCTTCCTGGCCGTTTCCGCGTCGAGGGATAAGTGCACCTGACGTCGTTGCCCGGGATTGATCCCCGTGGCCAGGATCGACTCGACCGACGACTCCGCCGTGCCGTGGAACAGCAGCTCCGGCGGAAGTGCAGGTTCGAGTCCGAGGTCCACGTCGATCGAGTGACCTTGGTTCGCCCTGATGCGATGGTTCGCGATCGCGAAACGTTGCTTGTCGCTCTGCTCGACAATGTCGTCAAGCTCTTCGCGGCTGACCGCCATCCCGTGGCGCGCGAACGCCTCGAGGAGGACGTCGATATCCACCCATCCGCCGCCATCGAGCTGGACTCCGACCTGGCCGGGGTCGTGCCGAAGCGTCAGGGACAGCATCTTGCTGACCCGGACCATGTCCGCAGCGCTCCGCGGAAGCTGTGACGCTCCTTCGGTTCGATGAGGCTGCGGCTCTGTCATGGCATCACCGTAGCCGGTGAGCCCACGACCGGCTACGCTCGGTCCCCGCCCTGTAGAAGGCAGCCGGTCACGCCTCCCGGGTGATGGAGACCGAGACGAACAGCTCCGATCCGCTGCTGCCGGCGTAGACACCGCGGAGCGGAGTGACGTCGGTGTAGTCGCGGCCGTGGCCGACGCGCACGTGGCGGTCGCCGATCGGAATGCCGTTGGTGGGGTCGTACCCGTGCCAGCTGCCGCAGAACCACTCCACCCAGGCGTGCGACTCGCCGGTGACGGTCTCGCCGACGGCGGCCTCCGCCTTCGGGTGCAGGTACCCGGAGACGTACCGCGCCGGGATCCCGACCGACCGGAGTGCGCCGACCGCGACGTGGGCGATGTCCTGGCACACTCCGCTGCGCGCCTCCCACGCCTCGGCGGCCGTGGTGCGCACGCCGGTCACGCCGCTCACGTAGTCCATCTCGGACGACACGGCGGCGACGATGGCGAGCGCCGCAGCGCACGGCCCGTCGACCGCGGGCGCCACAGCGGCCGCCACGGAGGCGGCGAGCTCGGCGAGCGACGGGGGAGGTGCGGTCAGCGCCGTCTGCCGGAGCTGCTCGACGCAGGCGGGGGAGCGGGGGACCACAGCGGCGAGCTCCGCCCAGCCGACCGTCGAGGCGGGGTGCTCCGCCTCGAGCACCTCCACGAGGCTGCTCGCCGTGATCGTCAGCTCGCTGTGCGGGGCGAGCACGTCGAAGGCGAGGACCCTCGTGCCCCAGTAGTCGGTGTACTGGTGGTGCGAGGAGACCGGCTGCACGTCGAGGGAGGAGTGGAGCACGAGCTGACGGTCGCCGGTGACGGGCAGCATCCTCGCCTCGTTGTGCGATGCGGTCACGTCGCCGTCGTACCGGTAGCCGGTCGAGTGCACGATCCTCAGCCGCTTCATGCCCGTTCCCCCGTCCAGCTCGGGGCGGCGCTCTCCGGGAAGTAGCGGAGGGCGACCGCCGTGGTCGCCGCGCTCGTCGCCTCCTGGATGGCCGACATGAACGCCGGGAGGTCGTCGAGCACGTCGGCGACGGGCCGGAACTCCAGCTCGCTGCGCACCTGACCCAGCATCCGGGCCGCCTGATCCGAGACCCCGACCCGCTCCAGCCGCGGCTCGATCTCGGCCAGGCTGTCGACCGCTCGGGCGACCGAGTACAGGATCGACCGCGGGAACAGCCTGTCGTGCAGGAGGAACTCGGCCGCGTTCCGCGCCGACGGCACTCCGCGGTAGGTGCGCAGGTACGCCTCGTACGCGCCGCACGAGCGCAGGAGCGTCGTCCAGCTCGGCCCGCTCGCCTCCGTCAGCGAACGCGTCGCGAGCAGCCGGGCCGTCATGTCGGCGCGCTCCAGGCTGCGGCCGAGCGTGAAGAAGTGCCACGCCTCGTCGCGGCTCGCGCCCGACTCCATGAGGCCGACGGCGAGGGCGGTCCGCTCCCGCACCCAGCTGAAGAACTCGTGCACCTTGTCGCTGGTCACCCGGCGGGGCATCCGAGCGGCCGTGGTGTTGAGGCACTCCCACAGCTCCGTGGAGATGATCTCGCGGGCGCGCCGCGCGTTCTCCCGCGCCGACCCGAGCGAGTACACGATGGAGGCCGGCGCCGCGCGGTCGACGGCGAGGATGCGGAGCACGTCCTCCCGGACGATCGCGGCCTCCGGTGCGGGACTCCCCATGACCCCGAGCAGGGAGCGGCAGGCGCTGTCCTCGTCGATCCAGGGGTCCTCGAGGAGGAGCTGCAGGTGCACGTCCAGGATGCGCGCGGTGCCGTCGCTCCGCTCGATGTAGCGGCCGATCCAGAACAGGGAGGAGGCGATGCGGCTCAGCATGCGGCCTCCCCGGTCTGTTGTTGTTGCTGCTGCTGGTCGCTGCGCGGCGCGTCCTCCGCGGAGTGGTCGGGCGCCCGCTGCGCCGGGGGCACCGTGGAGGCCGGCCGTGCGGCCTGCTCCGCGACGAGCCCAGCGACACGTTGAGGCGCCTCCGGAGCCTGACCGCCGTGCCGCTCCGAGGTGCCGTCGCCCGGGTCGCCGATCGTGTGGGCTCCGACGACCCAGGTGTCCTTCGACCCGCCGCCCTGGCTGCTGTTGACCACGAGCTGGCCCTCCGCCAGCGCGACGCGGGTGAGGCCTCCGGGGAGCACCCAGACGTCGCGGCCGTCGTTGACCGCGAACGGGCGGAGGTCGACGTGCCGGGGGCGCATCCCGTCGTCCACGAGCGTCGGGATGGTGGACAGCTCGACCAACGGCTGGGCGATCCACCCGCGCGGGTCGGCGATCAGGCGTGCACGGAGCTCGGCGAGCTCTCGGCGGGAAGCGTCCGGCCCGATCACCAGGCCCTTGCCGCCGGAGCCGTCGACCGGTTTCACGACGAGTTCGTCGAGCCGGTCCAGCACCTCCGCGAGCGCCTCCGGCTCCTCGAGCCGCCAGGTGTCCACGTTCGGCAGGATCGGCTCCTCGGCCAGGTAGTAGCGGATGAGGTCCGGCACGTAGGTGTAGACCAGCTTGTCGTCGGCGACGCCGTTGCCGATCGCGTTGGCGATCGTCACGTTGCCGAGGCGCGCGGCGAGCATGAGGCCCGGCGTGCCGAGGACGGAGTCCACACGGAACTGCAGCGGGTCGATGAAGTCGTCGTCGATACGCCGGTAGATCACGTCCACGCGCTGCGGGCCGGAGGTGGTGCGCATCCAGACGTGTCCGCCCGAGCTGAACAGGTCGCGTCCCTCCACCAGCTCCACCCCCATCAGCCGGGCCAGGAGGGTGTGCTCGAAGTACGCGGAGTTGTAGACGCCCGGCGTCAGCACCACCACGTTGGGGTTCTCCATGCCGCCGGGGGCGCTGGCCCGGAGCGCCTGCAGCAGCCGGTACGGGTAGTCGCCGACCGGGCGCACGCGCATCGACGTGAACAGCTCGGGCAGGGTCTGCGCCATCACGCGCCGGTTGGAGATGACGTAGCTCACGCCGCTCGGGACGCGGACGTTGTCCTCGAGCACGCGCCACGCCCCGCGCTCGTCGCGGATCAGGTCGATGCCGGCGACCTGGATGCGGACGCCGTTGGCCGTCGCGATCCCGGCCGCCGCGCGGTGAAAGTGCGCGGAGGAGGTGATGATGCCGGCAGGGACAACGCCGTCCCGGACAGCGTTCTGGTCGCCGTACACGTCGCTGAGGAACGCTTCCAGCGCGCGCACACGCTGCTTCACGCCCGCCTCGACGTGGGCCCACTCGTGCTGCTCGATCACGCGCGGCACGGCGTCGAGCGGGAACGGCCGCTCCTCGCCGGCGAAGTCGAATGTCACGCCCTGCGCGAGATAAGAGCTGGCCAGCGCATCCGTCCGCCCCCGCAGCTCCTCCTGGGTCATCGAGGCGAGCGCCGCGAAGAGCTCCCGGTAGGCCGGGCGCGTTCCGCCGCCCGCAGCGGCCGCGTCGGCGAACATCTCGTCGAAGGGCGCCTCGCGGCCCCGCCTCCGGCGGGACGCCGCGGTCGCGTACCCACCGAACAACTCGCCCATGGCCAGACGCTATCGGCGACGCATTTCGACCGCGTTTCGGCGGTGTTGCGACTGTCCGGCACGCCTCCAGCGCTCTTCCGCCACCATGACCGTAGGAAATCCAAGCGTTCATGGGGGACTCAATTGATCCAGACGACGTGTTTTCGCACCTGCCGTACGAAAAGTCTGGAGCGGCCGCCATCCTGCCTGGAGGATCGGCTAGTTTCCCCCTTTACCCCAGTGCCCTGATCGGGTGCATGGGGCCAGATACTTGTATGAAGGAACACTTCTCGGTAAAAGCGACAGGAACCCCATTCGACAATGTAGGAATCCCGAGCGGCATCAAGGGTGCTGACCTAAGTCCCTCGGATCTTCAGCCAGGACAGGGATACTATCCGTTTGTGGTTCAAGTCTATGTTCGCCAAAAGAAGTAGAGCTGGTCAGCGCAGCCTATGCGCGGTAGCTGCCCTTGCGGCCGCACTTCTTCTTTCCGCCTGTGGCTCCCCTTCAAAAGTGACGGTTGACTCCGTCATGAGCGCAGGGGTTTCGAATGGGGCGGCGCGCGGCGCATGCGAGACGTTCTACAAGGACAATATGGCGACCAAGAAGGGTCTGCGTCTGGTCGGAGCCCTTGCGTCGACACTCGAAGACGCCAAACAGCTAACAATTTCTGCTGGAGGCGACCCATCGAAGGACGGCAACTACAGCAGGCTTCCTGGAAGCCAGGCGATTGTTCTGTGCGGAGTGACGGGTCCGCTCGAGCAGGTGGGCTTCCGCGGCACGGTGCTTGTGTATTACGTGATCCCGTCCCAGAGTTCGTCCGGGATCGCGGTAGTCAAATAGACCCCCATCAGTGAATCACCGGCTACGCCCAGCCGAGATCGTGGAGCCGGTCGTCGTCGATGCCGTAGTAGTGCGCGATCTCGTGGACGAGGGTGATGTGGATCTCGTCGCGCAGTTCGTCCTCGTCCGCGCAGATCGCGAGCAACGGCTCCCGGTACAGCACGATACGGTCGGGCATCTCGCCGAAGCCGTACGTGTCGCGCTCGGTGAGCGCGACGCCGTCGTAGAGGCCGAGGAGGTCGAGCGAGCCGTCCTCCGGGCGGTCCTCGACGATGAACACGATGTTGTCGAGGCCATCGACCATCTCGTCCGGCAGCTGGTCGAGCTCGTCCGTGACGAGGGCCTCGAAGGCCTCCTGGTCGAGCCGGAGTCCCGGCCCGCGGTCGCCGCTGCTGCTCACCCGGGGAAGTCTACCGGCGGGCGCTCGCACGCCCGCCGGCAGACGTGCCGGTGGCTAACCGCGGATCAATACCAGTTGTACGACTCGGAGTGACCCCACGCCCCGCATGGCGTGCCGTAGCCGCGGGCGATGTAGTCCAGTCCCCACTTGATCTGGGTGGTGGCGTTGGTGGCCCAGTCGGTGCCGAAGGCCGCCATCTTGCTGCCGGGGAGCGCCTGCGGGATGCCCGTCGCGCCGCTGCCCGGGTTCATCGCCTGGTAGTTCCACTGCGACTCGCGCTGCCACAGCTGCTGGAGGCATTGGAACTGGTCGGAACCCCAGCCGTACTGGCTGGAGGCGATGGCGGCGGCGGTGGCCTTGGCGGCGTCCGGCGTGTTCGCGTTCTGCTGCGCGGCGGCGGCTGCCTGAGCGGCGGCCGCTGCGGCAGCTGCTGCAGCGGCGGCGCGGCGGTCCGCCTCTGCGGCTGCTGCGGCGAGCTTGTCGGAGGCGGCCTGCGTGGCGTCGATGCTGCTGCGCAGCTTCGAGTCGTCCAGCCTGGTGAAGTTGCTCAGGCCCGCGATCGCGGTCTTCGCAGCCGACGCGTCCGCCTTGGACTGGTAAGCGGCGACGGTCGCCTGCGCGCCGCTCAACGTCGTCTCCGCCTCGCTCTGGAGGCGGTCGCGCACGATCGAGTCGTAGACGGAGAGCTGCTCGTGCTGCATCCCATTGGCTTGGGAGAGCTGGCGGGTCACCTGCTCACTGTGCTGCTCCTGCTGCTGCGCCTGGGCGATCGAGGGAGCGAGGAGGCTGGCGCCGATGATCACGGCGGCGGCGCCGGAGATGACGCGACTGAGGGGGACGGGGCTATTTTTTACGGAGGTGAGGAGGGAACTCAGCATGCTTTTCCTGGGTAGGGTTTCCCCGGCTGACGCACGCTGCACCGGTGGGGCGCGCACACGTCCGGACCCGGACTTCTCGGGAGGGTCCTGCGGGCTGACAATCGCGGAGCACGCGCGAAAGCACCCGGTGGACCCGTGGTCCGGAAGGCGCAACGTGCAGCGCGGGTGTGCCGTGCGATCGAAACGGTGAGCATCCAGGAACGGGCGTCGAAGCGCCTCGGGTATTCGGGTTCGGGGGACTGGATGCGCACCTGCGCGGCACGGACGGCTGTCGATGCCGTCGCCGACCGACCCTAGGTGCTGTTTCTGGACAGGTCAGGCATAGAACCTGGGAAGGTCGTGTGCGTGTCAGCCGTCGACGGACGACTCTTCGGCCTCGGCGGCGGCTTCGGCGTCATCCATTCGGCGGTCCGAAATCCACAGCATCGGGATGAGCAGGAGCACGACGAGAGCGCCCATTGCGAGGAACACCCAGTGCACGCCGAACAGCTGCCCGATGAGGCCGCCGACGGCTGCGCCGAGCGGCATCGTGCCCCAGGCGAGCAGCCGGTAGGCGCTGTTCAGCCGGCCCAGGAGCCGCGTCGGCGTGACGCGCTGGCGCAGGGACACGGTGATGACGTTCCAGACCGAGACGGTGATGCCACCGATCAGCAGGCCGGCTCCGATGATGAACGGATCGGCGGTGAAACCGGGCGTCGCGACGGCGAGCAGCGAGCCGGCGACCGTCAGCAGGAGGGCCCGCGAGCGTCCGAGGATCCGCTCCGCCGGCTCGGCCAGGAAGGTCCCGATGACGCTTCCGAGGGCGGATGCGGTGAGCAGCAGGCCGTACGCAGGGTCGCTCAGCTTCATGGCCGAATGCGGCCCGACGGCGTAGAGCACGAACACGGTGAAGACCGCCGAGCTGGCGAAGTTGAAGACGCCCACCATGATGGCGAGCGTGCGCAGCAGCGTGCTGCTGCCCAGGTAACGCAAGCCTTCTGCGATATCTGCGCGGATCGTGGTCCGCTCCGTGCGCCGGGCGCTGAAGCGTCCGCGAAGGACCAGCAGCATCCCGATGGCAGCCACCCAGAGCAGCACCGGCGTCCCGAAGGCGAACACGACGCCGGCCGCGACGAGGAATCCGCCGAGGGGAGGGCCGATGAACTGGTTGGCCGTCAGCTCGGCCGCGTAGAGGCGCCCGTTCGCCCGCGACAACTGATCCCGCGCGACCAGTTGCGGCAGGATCGACTGCGAGGACGTGTCGTAGACCGTTTCCGCTACGCCGACGCAGACCGCCGCCGCATAGAGCAGCCAGATCGAGGTGGCCCCGGCGAGGGATGCGGCCGTCAGACACGCGAGGAAGAAGGCGCGGGCGAGATTGGCGACGAGCATCAGCCGCCTGCGGTCGAGCCGGTCGGCCAACGCGCCGGCCGTGAGCGCGAAGAGCAGCCACGGCAGGGTGAATGCGAACGTGAGCCCAGCGATCACCGCGGGGGAGTCCGTGTAGCGGACCGCCACCAGCGGGAGGGCCACCTTCATCGCTCCGTCGGCGAGGTTAGAGAATCCTGCGGAAGTCCACAGCTTCCCGTAGTTCGCACCGAGTCCGGTCGACGCCATGGCGCGCTCAGAGAGCTTTTGCCGCCGCGGCCAGCACCTGCGCCAGCGTCGGCACGCCTTCGGCCCGGAACACCTCGTCGCCGTTCGCTGCGCTGACGATCACCGTCGGTGTCGAGCGGATGCTGTCCTGCTCTGCGCGCTCGGCGTGGCGTGCCACATCCAACTCGGTGACGACGATCCGGGGGGCCAGCCGAGCGGCTTCGGCGAGCACCGCGCGGGTCTGCATGCACGGCTCGCAGAACGCCGATGTGTAGAGAATCAGTTGCGCTTCGCCGGTGACCTGCGGGGCAACGGCCGGTGTCGAATCCACATCGCCAGTGTACGTCGGGCGAAATCGCGGCGACCATCGTGCGGTGGAGGCTGTCGCCGGCCCTGCGGCGCTGTGTCGGCCCGCACAATCGTCCCGTGAGCCGAACGACCTTCACGCGATACGTCGCCCTCGGAGACTCGCTCACCGAGGGCCTGTGCGACACCCTGCCCGGACAGCCGGACGGCTGGCTGGGCTGGGCCGACCGTCTCGCCGGGATCCTCGACGGGGACGCCCGGCTGGCCGGGACCTCACTCGAGTTCGCCAACCTCGCCGTGCGCGGCAGGCGTATCGCCGATGTGGTGGATGCTCAGATCCCGCACGCGCTCGAGTTCGGGCCGGATCTCGTCTCGGTGATGATCGGCGGGAACGACCTGATGAGTCCGGCCGCCGACCCGGATGCGCTCGCTGCGCGGCTGGAGGGCGGCATCCGTGCGCTGCGGGCGTCGGGGACGACAGTGCTGCTCGCGAACATCTTCGACCCGCAGTTCGCCTTCTTCCTCAAACCCTTCCGCGGCCGGGCGGCCGTCTTCAACGCCAACATCTGGAGCATCGCGCGGGATCAGCGGGCGACCGTGCTGGATGTGTGGGGCGTCCGCGAATTCCGGGATCCGGCGATGTGGGCGTCCGACCGGGTGCACCTGAGCGCGCGCGGTCACCGGCTGCTCGCGGCGCACGCCGCCCATACGCTCGGGGTGCCCTATGCCGAGGTGAGGGGTCCGGAGTCGGCGGCGGAGTCGGCTGCGGCCGCGTCCGCGCCTGCTCCTCCTCCTCCGGACTCCCTGCCGTTCCGGACGTGGTTGCGGGTGTACGCCATCCCGTGGGTCGGCCGGCGGCTCCGGCACGTCTCCACGGGCGATGGGCTGGGACCCAAACTGCCCGTGCCGCAGCGGCTCGATCGGGGCGCCGGCAGGCAGACCTGGGCTGTCGGGGGCCCGCACTAGACTCCCTGTTATGGCTACTTCCTCGGATCGACTGGTCTGGATCGACTGCGAGATGACCGGCCTCGACCTCGAGGTCGACCAGCTCGTCGAGATCGCGGTCGTGATCACCGACTTCGAGCTCACTGTCCTCGACCCGGGACTGAGCATCGTCATCAAGCCCGACGACTCCGCCCTTGAGAACATGGGTGACTTCGTCCGGCAGATGCACACGACATCCGGTCTGATCGACGAGATCCCGCACGGCAAGAGCCTCGCCGAGGCCGAGTACGAGGTGCTGGAGTACGTGCTGAAGTTCGCGCCGGCCGCACGCACGGCTCCCCTCGCCGGGAACACGATCGGGACCGACCGCATGTTCCTCGCGAAGTTCATGCCCCGCCTCGATAACCACCTGCACTACCGCAACGTCGATGTGTCGTCGATCAAGGAGCTCTCGCGCCGCTGGTTCCCGCGCATCTACTTCAACGCGCCGGAGAAGAACGGCGGCCACCGGGCCCTCGCCGACATCCTCGAGTCCATCCGCGAGCTCGACTACTACCGGTCCGCCGCGTTCGTGGCGCCTCCCGGCCCCACCACCGAAGACACCCAGGCCGTCGCCGCCGGTGTCGTGGAGAAATGGTCTTCGCGGATGTACTAGAATCGTTGAGTTGCTTGCGTCGGCCCGGTCGGGCCGGCAGCGACCGTGGTGGGTATAGCTCAGCTGGTAGAGCGCCTGGTTGTGGTCCAGGAGGTCGCGGGTTCAAGCCCCGTTACTCACCCCAACAAAGGGCCGGACTCCGAGAGTCCGGCCCTTTCTCATGCCCGCTGCGCCCCGGCAGCGCCCGCTGCGCCCCGGCAGCGCCGGCAGCGCCGGCTGCGCCCCGGCGCGGTGCACATTCGTGACGAATGTGCCTTTCGACGCGGTGTAGGTGCACATTCGTGACGAATGTGCCTTTCGACGCGGTGTAGGTGCACATTCGTGACGAATGTGCCTTTCGACGCGGTCTGAGTGCACATTCGTGACGAATGCGCCTCTCGACGCGGTCTGACTGCACATTCGTGACGAATGTGCCTTTCGACGCGGTCTAAGTGCACATTCGTGACGAATGTGCCCGGGCGAGTGAGTGCCCCCGGCAGGAATCGAACCTGCGACCAAGAGATTAGAAGGCTCCTGCTCTATCCGCTGAGCTACGGGGGCGACGACTCCACGATACCGGAGGGGATGCCGTGAACCTCAGAGCGTCTGCCCGGCCTTGCCCGCGCGGTTGACGATCGCGATGACCGGCCGGCGCCCGCGAAGCCCGAAGCGCAGCCGGAGGCTGGCCTGTCGCGCGATGAGGACCGCGATCACACCGGCCGCCGCGGCGGGGACGAGCCCCGAGATCGCCATGGCGGTGTGCGGTCCCACCTGCTCGACGATCCATCCCATGAGCGGGCCGCCGAGCGCTTGCCCGCCGAGCAGCACGAGGATGTAGAGGGAGATGACGCGTCCGCGGATCTGCACGTTCGACGACATCTGCACCAGCGAGTTCGCCGCCGTGACGAACAGCAGGTTGCCGACGCCGACGCAGATCAGCAGCATCCCGAAGGCCAGCTCGCCGGGGGCGAAGCCGGCCAGCGCCTGCACGATTCCGAGCGCCGCGGCCGTCCCGACGACCATCGACAGCCGCACACTGGTGCGCCGAGTGGATGCCAGCGCCCCGGTGAGCGCGCCGGCGGCGACGAGTGCGTTGAACATCCCGTATCCTTGCGCGCCGACGTGGTAGACGTTGTTCGCGTAGGCCGCGAGGAACACCGGCATGTTGAACGCGAAGACGGCGATCACCGCGACCATGACGACGCTCCAGAAGATCACCGGCTTCCGGTGCACGTAGCGGATCCCCTCGGCCAGCTGGCCTTTGCCGCGCGGAGCCGCGGGGGAGGCGTGCAGCTCCGACCGTTTCAGGGTCGCGACGGCGACGACCACGGCAAGACACGCGACGGCGTTGATCGCGAATGACCAGCCCCCGCCGACCGCCGTGATGAGGATGCCGCCCAGCGCGGGTCCGATGAGCCCGCCGAGCTGGAAGATCGAGGAGTTGAGGCTGATCGCATTGCGCAGGTAGCGCGGCCCGACGAGCTCGTTGACGAACACCTGCCGGGCCGGGTTGTCGACGACGGTGACGAGTCCGAGCCCGAACGAGATCGCGTAGACATGCCACACCTCGATCACGCCGGTCAGCGTGAGGACGGCCAGCAGAGCAGCAAGGCCAGCAGCGCTCGACTGCGTGATCACCAGGAGCCGCTGCTTGGAGTAGCGGTCGGCGATGACACCGCCCCAGAGGCCGAAGAGGAGCATCGGCGTGAACTGCATGAACACCGTCACACCGACGGCGGCGACGCTGTGCGAGAGCTGCAGGACCAGCCAGTCCATCGCGATGCGCTGCATCCAGACCGCCGTGTTGGCGACGAGGTTGCTCGCCGCGAACCGGCGGTAGTTGTTCACGCGGAGCGAGGCGAAGGTCTCGCGCCACGGCGGGCGGGTGGTGAGGACCGGCATGGGTCCGGTGGGCGGGGCGGCTGCGGGGGAGTGCGCCACAGGGTGTTACCTCGATGTCGTCGCTGGTTCCGTATGAAGTGTCCCTTCCGACCCTACGCAACCCCGGCTATTCTTGGAGCCGATCACGGCTATAACTCTCATTGGCTTTTCGAATGGATGCGGATGTTCGACCCTGTGCTGCTGCAGACCTTCCTCGCCGTCGCCGACACGCACAGCTTCACGAAGGCGGCCGCGCGGCTGGGCATCAGCCAGCCGACGGTCAGCCAGCAGATCCGGAAGCTGGAGCAGTCCGCGAAGCGGCAGCTGATCGCGCGCGACACCCGCGACGTGCGCCTCACCGACAACGGGGATGCGATGGCCGGCTTCGCGCGCACCATCCTCGCCGCCCACGCGGAGGCGGACAGCTACTTCAGCGGCTCGGCGATGCGAGGACGGCTGCGCTTCGGCGCCGCCGACGACCTGGCGATCACGACGCTGCCGCGCATCCTCCGGCACTTCCGCCAGCAGAATCCGCAGATCAACCTGGAGTTGACCGTCGACCAGTCGGGTCCCCTCCACCGCAAGCTCAAGGCCGGCCACCTCGACCTGATCTTCATCAAGCAGACTCCGGGGACGACGGAGGGCACGGTCGTCGCGACCGATGAGCTCGTCTGGATGGGCCAGGAGAAGACGGCGCTCGATTCGGACGGCCCCGTCCCGCTGATCTCGTACCAGGGGCCGAGCCTCAGCCGCCAGGTCGCGATCGATGCGCTGGAGGCGGCCGGCCGCACCTGGCGGATCACCTGCAACACGCGCGAGGTCAACGGCGTGCTGGCCGCCGTTCGTGCGGGAATCGGGGTCGCCGTCTTCCCGCGCTCGCTCATCCCGACCGACCTGATCAAGGTCACGAATCGCTTCGGGCTCCCGGAGCTGGGTCACGTGGACTTCACCCTGCTGTCGAACCCGTCGGCGGCACGAGAGCCGGTGGATGCGCTCACCACGGCGATCCTGGCGCGTGCGGTGAGCCGCGTGGCATGAAAGCAATCCTGGGCTCGCGTTCACACCGCGGAAACGCTCCCGGGATAATCTGGGCGTCATGCGCGAACTTCAGGCAAGGATCATCGAAGAACTGCACGTCCGTCCCGAGATCGACCCGTCCGAAGAGGTGGAGCGTCGCGTCGGGTTCCTCGTGGACTACGTCCGTGCGACCGGCGCCGCAGGCTACGTCCTCGGGATCAGCGGCGGCCAGGACTCCTCGCTCGCCGGCCGGCTCACGCAACTCGCCGTCGAGCGGCTCGCCGCCGAGGGGACGGACGTCGACTTCGTCGCCGCGCGCCTTCCGTACGCGGTGCAGCGCGACGAGGAGGACGCGCAGCTCGCGCTCTCCTTCATCCGGCCCAAGAGCTCGGTGGTGTTCAACATCCAGCGCGGAACCGACGGCGTGGAGGCGGAGTTCGGGGATGCGCTCGGCGTGCGGATGTCGGACTTCGTGAAGGGCAACGTGAAGGCGCGGATGCGGATGGTCGCGCAGTACGCGATCGCCGGTCAGCGGACGCTTCTCGTGGTCGGGACCGATCACGCGGCGGAAGCCGTGACCGGCTTCTTCACCAAGTACGGCGACGGCGGGACGGACATCCTGCCGCTGACCGGGCTGACGAAGCGGCAGGGCAAGCAGGTGCTGCAGTTCCTGGACGCACCGGCCCGGCTCTACGAGAAGGCGCCGACGGCCGACCTCCTCGACCTGAATCCCGGCCAGACCGACGAGGACAACCTGGGCCTGACCTACAACGACATCGACGACTTCCTGGAGGGCAAGGACGTCCCGGAGGAGGTCGCCGAAGCACTGGAGGCCCGCTATCGGGCGACCGAGCACAAGCGCCAGCCGCCGGCGAGCATGTTCGACGAGTGGTGGGGCGCGGGGACGTACAGCCGCTGACGCGAGCGGGGGAACGACGAAGGGCGCCGGCGTGATGCCGGCGCCCTTCGTGCGGGTGGAGTCGTGCGCAGCTCTGCGTCAGACCGGCTGACCGAGGCGGGGGCCGGGGGAGGTGTCGTGCTCCTGCGATCCGGCAGCGGCCGCCGCGACGAACGGGTTGGCGATCGTGGTCTCGTCCGGCGAGACGGCGGCAGTGTCCACCGGCGTGGCGGGCACGTACTGCTCGTGGTGCTGCTGGGCGACCCACGCATCCTGCTGGGCCAGAACCGCGCTCTCGGGCTCCGCGCTCTCGAAGCGCCAGCGTTCCAGGTCGCTCTGGAAGATCCGCTTCGCGCGGCGCGGGCTCTTCTGCCACTCGATGAGACGGTCGCGGAACTCGGCGATGGCCGGATCGAGCTGGTAGCCGAAGGTCGCCGACGCCCGCTTCATCTCGGCGAGCTGGTGACCTGCCCAGGTCGCTGCGAGGCCCGCGTTCCGGATCGGGAGCAGCCGCACCAGGATGTCGGCCTGGCCGACCGCGCGGTCGGACAGGACCTGCTCGGCGGGCGTCAGCGAGTTCCAGACGGAGGCCTCGGTCGCTGCGTCGACGAGTGCAGCGATCGCGGACGCCTTGTGCTGGCGGTCGGTACGGGTGAGGAGGCCCTTGAGGGCGCCCCGGGCGATCCAGGCGGCGAGCAGGCCGGACACGATCACGGCGATCGCAAGGACCACCGCAGAGAAGACCATCGGACGCGCGTCCGAGGATGTGAACCAATCGACGAAGTCATTCCACCACTGCATGCCGTGATGGTAGCCGCCGTTGCGCGGGCCACGAGGGAGCCGGTCCGTCGTGTCGTCAAGCCGGAGGTGATGCGTACCGCTCGCCACGCGCGGCAGACTGGAGGGAAACGAATCGAAAGAGGGTTCCCATGCAGACGTTCGTGCTGGCCGGTGGATGCTTCTGGTGCCTGGATGCGGTCTACCGCGTCCTCCGCGGCGTGCAGGATGTGGTGTCCGGCTACACGGGCGGCACGGTGGTCGACCCGAGTTATGAGGAGGTCTGCACGGGGCGCACCGGACACGCGGAGGCCGTGGCGGTGACCTTCGATCCCGAGGTGATCCCGCCGGGCGTCATCCTCGATGTCTTCTTCACGCTCCACGACCCGCGCCAGCTGAACCGGCAGGGCAACGACATCGGCACGCAGTACCGTTCGGCGATGTTCCCCGAGTCGGAGCATCAGCGGGAGCTCTTCGAGGCCGCGCGCGACCGTGCGACGGAGTACTGGGGTGAGGGCATCGTCACCACGATCGAGCCGCTCGGCCCGTTCTATCGCGCAGAGGAGTATCACCAGGACTTCTTCGCCAAGAACCCGGGCCAGGGGTACTGCCTCGCCGTGGCGCTCCCGAAGGTGAACAAGATCCGGGCGTCGTATGCGGAGTACGTCACCGCCTGAATCGTCCCCAGGTGTCCACCGCGACGAGTTCTCCACAGAATCGGCCCGCGCCGTCCGGGCGCTTCCGGCGGTCGGCAGAGTGGATTCGAGCCCGCCACCAGGGTGGGCCTCGAAAGGGGAGACCATGTCCGAAACCGTCGCCGTCCGCGGCTTCGTCGCCACCGAGCCGCGCCATCTCGTCACCGAGGGCGGGCTGCCGATCACCAGCTTCCGCCTCGTGACGACCCGCCGTCGCTACAACCGCCAGTCGTCGTCGTGGGAGGACGGCGGGACCAACTGGTACACGGTGAGCGCCTTCCGCCGGCTGGCGGTGAGTGCGGCCGACTGCGTCTCCAAGGGCGATCCGGTGCTGGTCTCGGGCCGGCTCTGTCTCCGGGAATGGACCGGCGAGAAGCAGGGGATGACCGTCGAGATCGAGGCGGAGTCGATCGGCCACGACCTGACCTGGGGGCGATCGGAGTTCACACGAGCCGCCGGCCCGGAGGGTGGCGAGCATCCGCCGGAGCAATCGGGCGAGCATCCCGGCCAGAGCGCGGCGGGGGATGCGGTCACCGCTCCCGGGGGAATTCCCGTGGCGTCCCCGTAAGATGCGGGACATGCCGTCTCCCGTGGTCCGCCGGACCGGTCCCTTCGCCGCGTCCGCTCTCATCCTCGCGACGGGAAGCGCCATCGTTCTCGCGCTGACCGGGTGCGCTCCGGGCGGTTCGCCGGCCGGGTCGCCGACGGCAACCGTGACGGCTTCGCCCACGCCGACCGCCTCGGCGCCGGCGCCGGTCCAACTGGTGCCCGGTGGCACAGCGGCGCAGAACCTGCCCTACTTCGACAAGGTCAACCATGCGACGCTCGCCGCGCATCCCGACGCGAAGGGGCGCGACTTCATCGACGGTCTGGTCACCGCCGGTTTCACGAAAGCCGACATGCAGGTGACGGTCGACACGACCACGATCGGCTTGAAGGCGAATTCGATCCAGTTCTCGGTGCGCCTCGGCGACACCTGCCTGATCGGGCAGAACGGAGCGGACGCGGGCGGGTACTCCAGCATGGTGACACCGGTGCTCTCTACGGGGAACTGCCTCATCGGGCAGACCCGTCCGATCGACTGGTAGCGGCAACGGCCCGTCCGGAACCGGACACGACCCCGGTATCCTCGAATACGGCAGTAAGCCGACGACAGGGAGTTTGAGAAGAAGAGTGGCCGAATACATTTACTCGATGGTGCGGGCCCGCAAAGCGGTCGGCGACAAAGTGATCCTCGACGACGTCACGATGGCGTTCCTGCCCGGAGCGAAGATCGGCGTCGTGGGTCCGAACGGCGCCGGCAAGTCGACCATTCTGAAGATCATGGCCGGGCTCGACACGCCCTCCAACGGCGACGCCAAGCTGACCCCCGGGTACACCGTCGGCATCCTCATGCAGGAGCCGCAGCTGGATGAGAGAAAGACGGTCCTCGAGAACGTGCAGGAGGGCGTCGGCGAGATCAAGCAGAAGGTCGACCGCTTCAACGAGATCTCGGGGCTGCTGGCCGACCCGGACGCCGACTTCGACACGCTGCTCGCCGAGATGGGCACGCTGCAGGAGCACATCGACGCGGCCGACGCCTGGGACCTCGACTCCCAGCTGGAGCAGGCGATGGATGCGCTGCGCTGCCCACCCGGGGACTGGACCGTCGACACGCTCTCCGGTGGCGAGAAGCGCCGTGTGGCGCTGTGCCGGCTGCTGCTGCAGAAGCCGGACCTCCTGCTCCTCGACGAGCCCACCAACCATTTGGACGCCGAGAGCGTGCTGTGGCTCGAGCAGCACCTGGCCAAGTACCACGGCGCCGTGCTGGCCGTGACCCACGACCGGTACTTCCTCGACCACGTGGCGGAGTGGATCGCGGAGGTCGACCGCGGCCACCTGTATCCGTACGAGGGCAACTACTCGACCTACCTCGAGAAGAAGCGCGAGCGTCTCGAAGTCCAGGGCAAGAAGGACGCCAAACTCGCAAAGCGGCTGTCCGAGGAGCTCGACTGGGTTCGTTCGAGCGCCAAGGGACGCCAGGCCAAGTCGAAGGCGCGTCTCGCGCGCTACGAAGAGATGGCGGCAGAGGCGGAGCGCACCAGAAAGCTCGACTTCGAGGAGATCCAGATCCCGCCGGGGCCGCGCCTCGGTCAGATCGTCATCGACGCCAAGGAGCTCGAGAAGGGCTTCGGCGACCGCCGGCTCATCGACGGCCTCACCTTCACGCTGCCCCGCAACGGGATCGTCGGCGTCATCGGCCCGAACGGTGTCGGCAAGACGACGCTGTTCAAGACGATCGTCGGGCTCGAGCCGCTCGACGGCGGCGCCCTGAAGGTCGGCGAGACCGTGCAGATCTCCTACGTCGACCAGAGCCGCGGCGGCATCGACCCCAACAAGAACGTCTGGGAGGTCGTGTCCGACGGACTCGACTACATCCAGGTCGGCAAGACCGAGGTCCCGTCGCGCGCCTACGTCTCCACCTTCGGGTTCAAGGGACCGGACCAGCAGAAGAAGGCGGGAGTCCTCTCCGGCGGTGAGCGCAACCGCCTCAACCTGGCGCTGACGCTCAAGCAGGGCGGCAACCTCCTGCTTCTCGACGAGCCGACCAACGACCTCGATGTCGAGACGCTCTCGAGCCTTGAGAACGCCCTGCTCGAGTTCCCGGGATGCGCCGTGGTCATCACCCACGATCGGTGGTTCCTCGACCGGATCGCCACGCACATCCTCGCCTACGAGGGCACCGAGGAGAACCCGGCCGGCTGGTACTGGTTCGAGGGCAACTTCGAGGCGTACGAGGAGAACAAGATCGAGCGACTCGGTGCGGACGCGGCCAAGCCGCACCGCTCGGCCTACCGCAAGCTCACCCGCGACTGACCGCACGGCCATGCGACTCCACGTTCCGATCAAGCTCCGCTGGAGCGACCTCGACGCCTACGGTCACGTGAACAACGCCGAGATGCTGCGCCTCCTCGAGGAGGCGCGCATCGAGGCGTTCTGGACGACCGACGACAGCGGCCCATCGCATCGGGGCGCAGTTCCAGACAGCGGCGAGGCGATCGGCGGATCCACGGCCGTGCTGGACGGTCGTCCCGGAGCGGATACTCTGACGCTCATCGCCCGGCAGGAGATCGAGTACCTCGCGCCCATCCCGTACCTGCGGCAGCCGCTCGACGTGCAGCTGTGGCTCGGGCGGCTCGGCGGGGCCAGCCTCGAAGTCTGCTACGAGGTGTGGTCGCCGGAGGGGACAGAGCCGGCGACGCTGTTCTCGAGAGCGGCGACGACGATCGTGCTCGTCGACGCGACCACACAGCGTCCCCGGCGGATCAACGACCGCGAGCGGGCGGCCTGGACGCCGTACCTGGAGGAGCCGGTCGTCTTCGCCAAGCGCGCCTGACCGGCCCCTCGCACGCTGTCGTCCTACGGCGTCGGCCGGGGCGCGGTGGGCAGCGGCGTCGGGCTGAACGAGTTCTGCCAGATCGCTCGCGAACCCGCCTCGCCGATCAGGACCACATCCACGATGGTCGCCACCGCCAGGGCGACGGCGACGACCACCAGGACGATGATCACCACGCGGCGTACGGTCGCCGACGGCCTCCGCCGGGAGCCGGGCCGGTCCACGAAGAAGAACCAGCCCCACTGCAGCGTGGCGAACACGAAGAGCGCCGCCACCCAGGGCCACAGGGTCATTCCGAGCGCGGTGTGCTGCAGGATCAGCGGCGTCGACGGCACGCGTGCCTGCAACCATTGACCGGCCAGCATCACGATCGGCAGCAGGATGAGGTCCAGCAGCGCCAGCAGCGGGACGACGATCCCCAACCGGCGACGCGCCGCCGGCCAGAGCGGGACGAGCACCGCCGCGATCGCCGTCAGCGGCACCAGCACCGCCACGAAGTGGACGAGAAGGACGTGGAGCGGAAGCCCGTTCACCTCCACGGCAGCCCCTAGGCGCTGACGGTGACGGAGCCGCCCGAGACCTGGGTCTTCAACTTGGGCAGCGGGTCGCGTGCGGGGCCGGCCAGGACGTCACCGGTCGTCGCATCGAACCGCGAGCCGTGACACGGGCAGTCGAACTCCTTGCCCTGCGGCGCGACCGTGCATCCCTGGTGGGTGCAGACGGCGCTGAACGCCACCACCGTGCCGGCGGCCGGCTGGGAGACGACGATCGGCTTGCCCGCGAGCGTCGCCGACACGGCACCGCCCACCGGGATGGACGCCAGCGACACCTGCGCAGTCCCGCTTCCACCGGACGAACCACCCGACCCGGAGCCGCCGGAGCCCGATCCGCCGGCCCCGGATCCACCCGCGCCGCCGGAGTCCGCGGCGCCCCCGGCCGTGCACGCTGCCAGGAGCACGGCTCCGGCGGACGCTCCGCCGATCGAGACGAGGGTGCGGCGGGTGAGCGGTGCGTGGTCGTTCATACTGGAATTCCTCCCGGTCGGCGGATGCATCTTCTACGGTGTTCACGAGATCATCCGGTGATCGGTTCAAGCGTGGCGCGTGAACCTTTCCGCCCGCTGCATCGTGTGAAGAGTGGAGGTGAAACATGCCGGAGGAGGACGCCCGCCTGCTGCGCGAGCTGCACGACCAGCACGCGCAGGCCATTTGGCGGTACGTCGTGCACCTCACCGGCGACCGGGCGATGGCCGACGACATCGTGCAGGAGACGCTCCTGCGTGCGTGGCGAAAACCCGCCGTCCTGGATCAGTCGCAGCAGTCCGCTCGCACCTGGCTGTTCACGGTGGCCCGCAACCTCGTCATCGACGGCCGGCGGAGCGCCCAGTACCGGCACGAGTTCGGCACCGACATGGTGCCGGAGCGTCCGGCGCCCGACAGCGAGGCGGACGCCGTCCTCGATACCTGGCTCGTCTCCGACGCCCTGGCAGAACTGTCCGTCGAGCACCGGTCGGTCATCGTGCACGCCTACTACGGTGGGCGCTCCGTGGCGGAGATCGCCCGTGAGCTCGACATCCCGGAAGGAACCGTGAAGTCCCGGCTGCATTACGGCTTGCGCGCCCTACGGCTCGCACTCCAGGAGAGGGGTGTGACAGAACGATGACCACCCATGACGAGTTCGCCGCCTGGGATGCCGCCTACGTGCTGGGCGCTCTGTCGCCGGCCGAGCGCCGGGAGTTCGAGGCGCACCTGCGCGAGTGCGAGCGGTGTGCGGACGCCGTGGGCGAGCTGGCCGGGATGCCGGGCATCCTGAGCCGGGTGCCGCGCGAGCAGGCGTTCGCGCTGCTCGACGAGGACGTCGCGACCGCCGACCGCGGAGAGGCACCGGGACCCTCGGCCGACATGCTGCCGTCGCTCCTGCACCGGGTGCGCCGGCGGAGGGTGCGCGCCCGCTGGCTCGTGGCCGGTCTTTCGGCCGTGACCACGGCGATCCTCATCGGGATCGGCGCTTTCGTCCTTCCGTCCGTTCTCGCTCCCGCTCCCGCACCCGTCGCTGCCGTGGTGATGCACCAGGTCGAGCCGAGCCCGCTCAGCGCCGACCTGCGACTCACCTCCGAGCCCTGGGGCACCCGCGTCGAGTCGCGCTGCAGCTACGCCCGCATCGGCGGGGACAGCGGCCACGCCTGGGCGTACGCGATGGTAGTCACGGACCGTTCCGGCCATGAGCACCAGGTCTCCACCTGGACAGCAGACGAGGGCACCACGGCGACTCCGGTCGCGACGATCAGCCTGCCGCTGAAGGACATCGCCGCTGTCGACATCCGCTCGGCCGACAACGGGACGGTCCTGCTCCGCAGCACGTTCGGCTGACGACGAACGCCTGACTAGTCCTCGGGGTGCGGCAGCCGGATGGTCGCCTCCTGCGCGACGCTCGCCACCAGCAGGCCCTCCCGTGTGAAGATGCGCCCTTGGGAAAGCCCCCGTCCGCCGCTCGCGGTCGGCGACTCCTGCACGTAGAGCAGCCACTCGTCCACGCGCGCCGGCCGGTGCCACCACATGGCGTGGTCGAGGCTGGCCGCCTTCAGCCCGGGGGTCGCCCACGCGATCCCATGCCGGCGTAAGACCGACTCCATGATCGTGTAGTCGCTCGCGTAGGCCAGCGCCGCGCGATGGAGGCCCGGGTCGTCGGGCATGTCGCCGAGGGTCCGGAACCACACCGCCTGGTGCGCCACCCGATCCCCTTCGACGGAGAGGTAGAGGGGCGACGAGACGTGCCGCATGTCGAATGGCCGTTGGCTGGCCCAATACTGCGCGACCGGATGCTGCACATCCTCCAGCGTCGACGCGGTGGAGGGCAGGCTCTCCGGCTCCGGTAGGCCGTCCGGCATCGCGTCCTGGTGCTCCAGCCCTTCGTCCTCGGTCTGGAACGAAGCGATCATCGACAGGATCGGCAGCCCGTTCTGGTACGCCTGCGTGCGCCGTGTCGAGAACGAGCGACCGTCGTGGATGCGGTCCACCGAGAACGTGATCGGGAAGTTCACATCGCCCGGCCGCAGGAAGTAGCCGTGCATCGAGTGGATGCTGCGCTCCGCATCCACGGTGCGGGTCGCGGCCATGATCGACTGTGCCAGGACCTGTCCGCCGAACACGCGGCCCAGCGGCATCCACTGCGACGGGCCGGTGAAGATGTCCTCACTGGTGCGTGCTCCGGTGTCGGTGAGATCGAGCGCGGTCAGGAGAGAAGCCAGGGGCTCGGTCACAGTGCCTCCAAGTCGGTGGTGTGTTGGTAGTTTAGACAGCAGATGAGCCAGTCGTTTTCCCTTATGGATGCCCTCGCCGTCGCCGATCTGCAGACGTATCTGTCGAGGGCGGCCCGTGTCGAGGAAGGTTCCGTGCGCCTGATCGCCGGATCGGGGGTCCTCGCCGTCTACACGGCGATCCTGTATCCCCGCGGTCTGATGGACGAGACGCCCACCGTGCTGGGCCTGCGCACCTTCGCGGTCGACAGTGCGCCGGAGTTCGACGCGGTCGTGCCCATCCGCTCGCTGCTCGACCGGGTGGCGCGCGTGCGCGAAGGGGCCGAGGCGGCGGAGCTGCCGGAGGACGTCCCGCGTGAGATCCGTCTGCCGCTCGAGGTGTCGACGGTCACCTGGGCGGGAATCTCCCCGCCGCGGGGCGGCTGGCGCAAGGTCGGCGAGGCGCCCTCCGCGCTGCTTCAGCAGACTGCCCAGGCCGGGGTGGCCGAGGTGGCTGCCGCGATACCCTCCGGAACAGGGGAGCAGCTGGTCCAGCGCGTGCGCGCCGAGGTCTGGGGCCGCCCCATCGAGGGACTCGAGTACGTGCCGTCGGGCGCCGGCTTCGCCGCCGACAGTCTCGGCTTCCTCGGCGACGACGACACCGTCACCATCCACGAGACCGGCCCCTGGACCCGCCTCACCACCCGCCGGGGCCACACCCTCGTCCGCCGCCAGGCCTGGACCCTCCGCCGCTGACCCCGCCCCCCACCGTCGAGTACACAAAGACTGCACGCGAAACGCCGGTGGAGCGTGCAGTCTTTGTGTACTCGACGGTGGGGCGGGAGCGGGGCGGGAGCGGGTCAGGCGCGGGCGGCGGCGCGGCCGGCCTGACGCCCGGAGAACAGGCATCCGCCGAGGAAGGTGCCCTCGAGGGCACGGTAGCCGTGCATCCCGCCGCCGCCGAAGCCGGCCGCCTCGCCCACGGCGAAGAGACCCGGAATGACGGATCCGTCGGCGTCGAGGGCTCGCCCCTCCAGGTCGGTCTCGATCCCACCGAGGCTCTTCCGGGTCAGGATGTGTAGCTTGACCGCGATCAGGGGTCCCGCCGCCGGGTCGAGCAGCTTGTGCGGCGAGGCCACCCGGATCAAGCGGTCGCCACGGTACTTCCGCGCGGACCGGATCGCCGCCAGCTGCAGGTCCTTCCCGAACTCGTTGTCCAGCTGCCCGTCCCGCTCGCGGATGTGGCGGGCGACGAGCTCGACGTCGAGTGGGACGTCTGCGATGCGCTGCATGCCGGCGAGCAGCTCGTCGAGGGTGTCGGCGACGACGAAATCCGCGCCGTTCTCCTTGAACGCCTCGACCGGCCCCGGGGCGCCCGGCGCGACGCGCTTGGCGAGGAGGCGCACATCCTTGCCGGTCAGGTCGGGGTTCTGCTCGCTGCCGGAGAGCGCGAACTCCTTCTCGATGATCTTCTGCGTCAGCACGAACCAGCTGTAGTCCGAGCCGGTCCGTCTCAGGTGCTCCAGCGTCCCGAGCGTGTCGAAGCCGGGGAACAGCGGCGACGGCAGCCGGTCGCCGCGCGCGTCCAGCCACAGCGAGGACGGACCCGGGAGGATGCGGATGCCGTGCCGCTCCCAGACCGGGTTCCAGTTCTGGATGCCCTCGGTGTAGTGCCACATGCGGTCGCCGTTGATCAGGTGCGCGCCGGCCGCCTCCGCGATCCCGAGCATCCGCCCGTCCACATGAGCGGGGACTCCGGACAGCATCGAAGCGGGCGGCTCGCCCAGCCGGCTCGGCCAGGCCGCGCGGACCAGGTCGTGGTTGCCGCCGATCCCTCCGGAGGCGACGATCACGACGGGCGCGCGCAGCTCGAAGTCGCCGACGACATCGCGGTTGCTCGGCGCACCGCGCTCCGCCGGGTCGGGAGCGAGCACGGCGCCGCGGACGCCCGTCACCCGTCCGCCTTCGACGATGAGCTCGTCGACTCTGTGCCGGTTGCGGATCGCCGCCCGCCCGTTCAGAGCAGCCGAGTGGACCCGGCGGGCGAACGGTTCGACCACCCCGGGTCCCGTTCCCCAGGTGACGTGGAACCGCGGGACGGAGTTGCCGTGACCGCCCGCCATGCCGCTTCCCCGCTCGGCCCAGCCGACGACCGGGAAGAACCGGACGCCCTTCTCGTGCAGCCACGCGCGCTTCTCGCCGGCCGCGAACTGGAGGTACGCCTCCGCCCAGCGTTGCGGCCAGTGGTCCTCGGGGCGATCGAACGCCGCCGACCCGAACCAGTCGTCGCGGGCCAGCGCGAGGGAGTCGTGGACGCCCATCCGTCGCTGCTCCGGGGAGTCGATGAGGAACAGCCCGCCGAACGACCACCACGCCTGGCCGCCGAATGAGGCCGACGGCTCCTGCTCCACGATGAGGACGCGTCGTCCGGCATCCAGGAGCTCGGATGCGGCGACGAGCCCGGAGAGGCCCGCCCCGACCACGATCGCGTCCATCTCGGTGGGCTCGTCGAGCTCGCGGGTCTCGTCGGGCATCCGTGTCTCCTTCGGCAACGGGGCGGCGGGGAGGACTACTCCTCGAATGTGTTGACCATAGCGAACGCCGCCCGCTCCAGGTAACTCCAGAGCGTCTCCTCCTGCAGCGGCGGGAGGCCGAGCTCATCCACAGCGGTGCGCATGTGGGCCAGCCAGCGGTCGCGGGCCTCCGGGTTGACCCGGAACGGGTTGTGGCGCATCCGCAGTCGCGGGTGGCCGCGCTGCTCGCTGTAGGTGCCGGGGCCGCCCCAGTACTGCTCCAGGAAGAGGGTCAGCCGCTCCTTCGCCGGACCCAGATCCTCCTCCGGGTACATCGGGCGGAGCACCGGGTCGTCGGCCACGCCGCGGTAGAAGGTGTCGACCAGGCGGACGAACGTGGGGTGGCCTCCGACCACGTCGTAGAAGGCGGGCTGCGGGCCGATCGGGATGCTCATCCGGGGTTCCCTTCCGGGTTGCGCTTCGCTGCCGCTCGGGCCTTCCGTCCGGTGAGCGGCGGCTCGGGGGTGACGGTGGGGTTCGGACGGGTGCGCGGCGGCTTCGCCCCCATGACGCTCGCGGCACTGTCGAAGCCCGTGAGCACGACGGCCGAGAGCGATGGCAGCTTCACATCCAGCTCGTCCAGTGCCTGCTTGAGCCGCATCCGGAGCTCGCGGGAGACGTCGTCCCTCGCTGTGGTGCGGGTCTTCAGCACGATGCGGATGACCAGGGCATCGGCCGAGATCGACTCGAGCCCCCCACAGCTCCGGCTTCTCGAGGATCCGCGAACGCCACTTCGTGCTGGTCGCCAGCGCGTTCGCCGCCTCCAGCATCTTCGCCTGGACCGCCTCGATGTCGACGTCGTAGGGGACCGCCAGGTCGATGATGACGCGCGCCCAGCCCTGCGACATGTTGCCGACCCGGACGATCTCGCCGTTGCGGACGAACCATAGCGTCCCGTTCACGTCGCGCACCTGGGTGATGCGGATGCCGACCGCCTCCACGACGCCGGTCGCGGTGCCGAGGTCCACGATGTCGCCGACGCCCAGCTGGTCCTCCATCACCATGAAGAGGCCGTTCAGCACGTCCTTGACGATGTTCTGGGCGCCGAATCCGAGGCCGGCGCCGAGCGCGGCGGTCAACAGCGCGAACGAGCCGAGCACATTCGACGCGAATATGTTGAGGATGAGGATCAGAGCGATGATCCCGATCGTCACGTTGACGATGTTGGAGAGCACGGAGCCGAGCGTGCGGGTGCGCTGCACGACACGCACCGCGGCCAGCGGCGAGGCGACCAGCGCCTGCGTGTCGCTGACGTTCTGACCCTTCTTCACCCCGCTCACGATGCGCGCCACCACATGCCGGATGACCACTCGCAGGATCCAGCTCAGCAGGAACGCGCCGCCGATGATGCACACCGCGGAGACGATGTTCCAGCCGGCCGCGACCGCCCACGCACCGACGTCTGCCCAGAAGCTCAGTTTCAGGATGCCCATACCGCACCGAGCCTAGCGAGGTGCGGCTTGATGGAGGCTGAACTCAGCGCTCGAGCAGACCGTGTTCGTAGGCGAAGATGACGGCGTGGACGCGGTCGCGCAGGTGGAGCTTCGCGAGGACGCGACCGACATGGGTCTTCACGGTCGACTCGGTCAGGTAGAACCGGGCGCCGATCTCGCCGTTGCTCAAGCCCTCGCCCATGGCGACGAGGATCTCGCGCTCGCGCGGGGTCAACGCCGCGGCGGGGTCGTGTCCCGAGGCCCCGCCGGTGCCGCCGGCCGGCAACCGGTCGGCGAAGAGTTCCAGCATCGCGCGGGTGACGCGTCCGGAGACCACCGCATCGCCCGCCGCGACCGCCCGGACAGCGGCGGCCAGCTCCTGCGGCCGTGCGTCCTTGAGCAGGAAACCGCTGGCTCCCGCGCGCAGGCCGCCGAAGGCGTACTCGTCGAGATCGAACGTGGTGAGGATGATGATGCGCGCAGCCGGGTTCGCGTCCACGATGCGCCGGGTCGCCTCGAGGCCGTCGAGCGCGGGCATCCGCACATCCATGAGCACCACATCCGGCCGCAGTTCGTCCGCGAGGCGCACGGCCTGTGCTCCGTCGGCAGCCTCCCCGACGACCGTCAGGTCCTGCTCCGCTTCGAGCACCATGCGGAATCCCAGGCGAACGAGCTGCTGGTCGTCCACGAGGAGGATGCGGATGGGCTCGGTCACGGGGTCTCGTCGATGGTGGGGACAGGGTCGGCGGCGGGGACAGGGTCGGCGGCGGGGACAGGCTCGGCGGCGGGGCCAGGCTCGGCGGCGGGGCCAGTGGATGCGGACGCAGCCAGGGCGGACGGGCTGAGCCGCGCCGCATCCTGAATCGCGTTGAACGCCGCACGCACGCGCCAGCCGCCGCCGCGCCGCGGGCCGGCCTCGAGCGTCCCGCCGTACAGGCTGACCCGCTCGCGCAGCCCGATCAGCCCGCGTCCCGATCCCTGTCCCGCCGCGGGATGCAGCGCCGCGTCGTCGTCGATGGTCACGATCACGGTCTCGGGCCGGAAGACGATCACCACGCGCACCGCCGTGGCGGAGGCCGCATAACGAAGGGCGTTGGTCAGCCCTTCCTGCACCACGCGGAAGACCGTCAACTGCTGACCGACGTCCTCCGGCGGGTTCCCCGACACCGTGACGCGCACCGGCAGACCGGCGGCGCGGAAGGTCGCGACGAGGTCGCCCAGGTCGCCGACGCCCGGCTGCGGTTCGCGCGATGCCGCATCCGTGTCGCTGTCCCGCAGCACTCCGAGGAGCCGGCGCATGTCCGCGAGGGCGCCGCGCCCGGTCTCGGCCACCAGCCGCATCGTCTCGGCCGGCTGCTCGCCCGGCGCGGACCGCCCCGTTCCGGAAGCCCCCGTCGCGCCTGCCTCGGCCACCCGCGCGGACCCGTCCGCGAGCGTGATCATCACGGTGAGGCTGTGCGACACGATGTCGTGCATCTCCCGTGCGATCCTGCTGCGTTCGGCCGCCGCCGCGATCTCGGCCTGCTGGTCCCGCTCCCGGGCGAGTTGGCGCGCCCGGTCGATCAGCGCGTCGAGGTACCGCCTCCGATTGCCGACGTTGGTGCCGATCAGCACGGCCACGACCGAGAAGGACAGGACGAGGATTCCGGACGGGATGGCGGCCGTCTGCAACGGCGTGAACACCTTCGCCTCCGCCAGGAGCGCCTCCGCCGCCACGCCCATGATGGTCACGGCCGAGGTGACGCCGAACGCCACCCAGGCCGACCGGATGGAGCGGTACACCGCCAGCGCATAGAGCGCGAGCAGGGTGGGCACCACATCCATGTCCCGTCCGAGGAAGACGCTCGCGCCGAGCAGGGCCGTCGCGATCGCGAAGACCACCGCAGGGCGGTGCCGCCGGGCGACGAGCGCCAGGCCCGCGATGCCGGACAACGCCAGGTGGACGACCTCCTGCACGCTCGGGTGGAGAACCGAGACGACGATCCCGCCGATCATCGCCGGCACCAGGTACGTGCCGGCGACGAACAGGTCGAGGGTGAGGGGATGCGCCGCCACGAAGCGGCGGATCACCCCGGGCGGTCTCGGAAGTTCGAGACCGCCGGGGTTCTCCGTCGTCGTCGCGTCCAGGCTCACGCGCGGATCAGGCGTCCCTGTTCTGGAGGAGGATCGCACCGGCCACGAACGACACCGCAGCCCAGACGAGGACCGTGACGATGTTCGCCCACACCTCGAGGCCGCCGTTCGCGAGGCCGGCCATCCCGCCTCCGGCGTTGGAGAGCAGGTAACGCCCGGCGTCGGCGACCCACTGCGTGTTGGTCAAGCTGGAGATGAGTCCCGCGATGATGGGAAGCACCAGCAGGACGCCGAGCGCCCCAGCGATCCCGCCGGCCGTCGACTTCAGGATCGCGCCGACGCCGAGCGCGAAGACGGCCACCAGCCCGAGGTAGGTGGCGGCGCCGACGATGGCCCAGAGGGTGTCCGAGCTGAACAGGTCGCCGGTGTATCCCTTGGAGGTGAGGATCGGCACCACGACCGCCCAGGAGGCGGCGGAGCTGATGAGCCCGACGACGAACGCGACGACGAAGAGCACGAGCGTCTTCGCGGCGAACAGCGGGAACCTCCGTGGCACGGCCGCGAAGGAGGAGCGGATCATCCCGGTGGAGAACTCCCCGGTCATGACGAGGGCGCCGAGCACCGCGATGACGAGGGACGCGAACGTGAGGCCCGCGGTCGCCGCGGTCGTCGCGAAGTGTGCTGCCGCTGCCAGAGCGCGTGCGCTGTCCGGCCCCTGGGCCCGTTTGAGAAGGTCGTCGTGGCTCGGGATGACGGCGGCGACGAGCAAGCCGATGCCGACGACGAGGACGACGGCGCTGACCAGCGTCCACAAGGTCGAGCGGAGCGTCCGCAGCTTGATCCATTCCGAGCGGACGACGCGCGGGAACGTGAGCCGCGCGTTCGCCTCGTGCGAGTGCGTGGCCGCAGGCGGGGTGGATGTCGTGGTGCTCATCGGCTGATCTCCGTGCGGTATTCGACGTCGTCCTGGGTGAGCTCGAGATAGGCCTCTTCGAGCGATGCGCTGAGCGGGGTCAGCTCGTGCAGCACGATCCCCTCACGCGCCGCGGTCTCACCGATCTGCGCGGCGGTGAGGCCGGTGATCTCGAGGAGCTGCGCCTCGACACCGGTCACGGCGACATCCGGGCTGGACACCGCCCGCGCCAGCTCCTCCGCTTGCGGGGTGCGCACACGCACGGCCCGGCGGGCGGCGCCGGCGAGGATGGTCTCGACCGGCGCGTCCGCGAGCACGCGACCGCGGCCGAGGACGACGATGTGGTCGGCGGTCTGCGCCATCTCGCTCATCAGGTGCGACGAGAGGAAGACCGTTCGGCCCTGTCCGGCGAGGTGCCGCGCGAACTGGCGGACCCAGAGCACCCCTTCGGGGTCGAGGCCGTTGACCGGCTCGTCGAGGATGAGCGTCGCCGGGTCGCCCAGCATGGCCGCCGCGATTCCGAGGCGCTGGCCCATCCCGAGGGAGAAGCTGCCGACGCGCTTACCGGCCACCGAGTCGAGGCCCGTCATGCCGATGACCTCGTGCACGCGTCGCTTCGGGATGCCATGGGTGGCGGCCATGGCCAAGAGATGGGAGTAGGCGGTCCGGCCGGTGTGGACGGCCTTCGCCTCGAGCAGAGCGCCCACCTCGGTGAGGGGGGAGCGGAAGTCGGCGTAGTGCCTGCCGTTGATGAGCGCGGTCCCGCGGGTGGGGTGATCGAGTCCCATGATCAGGCGCATGGTCGTGGACTTCCCGGCGCCGTTGGGGCCGAGGAAGCCGGTGACCTTGCCGGGCTGGATGGTGACGGAGATGTCGTCGACGGCGGTCTTCGAGCCGAAGCGCTTGGTGAGGTGATCGAGTTGGATCATGGTTCCGAGACTAGGGCCCGCAGGCCCCGGGCGACATCGTCCCGCAGTACGACGGACCGCATCCCCGGTCGGCGCCCGGGAGGTGCCGGGTCTCCCATCCGGGGATGCGGTCGGTTTGAGGTCAACTTGACCCGTCGTCAGGACGCGTCGCTACTGGACGCCGACCAGCTGCGCGTCCCGCTGCTGCGCGGCGAGCGCCCGCTCCACGCCGGCGAGGTTCTCGACCACCATGCGACGCAGGGCGGCCGGCTCCGGGTTGGCGTCGAGCCAGGCGCGCGTGGCGTCCCGCAGCTCGTCGTTCGCGAGCGGCGCCGGGTACATGCCTCCGACGAGATACTCCGCGATCTTGTAGCTGCGGGAGGCCCAGACGTCCTGCAGAGTCGTGAAGTACGGCTCGATGAAGGCCGCGAGCACGTTCTTGTCCTTCGCGCGCTGGAAACCGATGCCGGTGTAGCGGACGATCGTGTTCGGCAGGCTGTCCGAACCGAACACCGAGTCCCACGCGGCCTGCTTGCCCTCGAGCGTCGGGATGCTCGCCCGCGCTTGAGCCGCGAACTGGCCGCCGTTCGCGGTGTTGTCCGCCTCCAGGGCCGCGTCGATCTCGGCGGTGCCGGCCGCGCCACCCGCGACGAGCGCGATGAGCAGCTCCCACGAGAGGTCCGTGTCGATGGTCAGCCCGTCGAGGGTGATCGAGCCGTCGCGCAGTGCGGCGATCGTCGCGAGCTGCTCATCGGTGGAGGCGAGAGCGGCGAAGAACTTCACGAACTGGAACTGCGCATCGCTGCCCGCCTCGGCAGCGCGGGCCAGCTCCCAGAGCGCGTCGGCCGCATCCTGAGCCGTCTCGGTCTGCCTCTCCGGCGCCACATACGCCGTCGCCGCGAGGACGAGCTGGTTCAGCGTGGTGCGGATGGTCGTCGACTCGGTCTCGGACGCGATGTTGCCGAGGACCAGGCGGACGTAGTCGCTCGCGCTCGTCTCCGCGTCGCGGGTCGCATCCCAGGCCGCGCCCCACACCAGGGAGCGGGCGAGCGGGCTCTCGATGTCGGACAGGTGCTCGATCGCCACCGTCAGAGAGGCTTCGTCGAGACGGATCTTCGCGTAGGCGAGGTCGTCGTCGTTGATGAGCACGAGGTCCGGGCGGCGTGTGCCCGCGAGGCCGGGGACCTCGGTGCGCTTGCCGTCCACATCCAGTTCCAGGCGCTCGTCGCGGACGAGGCTCTGCTTGCCGTCGCCGTCCGTCGTCAGGTTGTAGAGCCCGATCGCGAGCCGGTGCGGACGGATCGTCGGGTAGTCGGCTGCTGCCGACTGCAGCACAGCGAAGGAGGTGATGACGCCGTCCGCATCCACTTCGATCTCCGGACGCAGGGTGTTGACGCCGGCGGTCTCCAGCCACTTCGTCGACCAGTCGCTCAGGTCGCGGCCGCTGGTCGCCTCGAGCTCGACCAGGAGGTCTTTGAGCTCGGTGTTGCCGTGCGCGTGCTTCTTGAAGTACTGCGCGACCCCGGCGAGGAAGTCCTCCTGGCCGACCCAGGCGACGAGCTGCTTGAGCACCGATGCGCCCTTGGCGTAGGTGATGCCGTCGAAGTTGACCTGCACGTCCTCCAGATCGTTGATCGTGGCGACGATCGGGTGCGTCGACGGAAGCTGGTCCTGCCGGTACGCCCAGCTCTTCTCCATGGCGGCGAACGTCGTCCACGCCTCGGTCCACTCGGTGGCCTCCGCGGTGGCGAGGGTCGAGGCGTACTCGGCGAACGACTCGTTCAGCCAGAGGTCGTTCCACCACTTCATGGTCACGAGGTCGCCGAACCACATGTGGGCCAGCTCGTGGAGGATGGTGACGACCCGGCGCTCCTTGATGGCGTCGGTCACTTTGGAGCGGAAGACGTAGGTCTCGGTGAAGGTCACGGCACCGGCGTTCTCCATCGCGCCCGCGTTGAACTCGGGTACGAAGAGCTGGTCGTACTTCGCGAAGGGGTACGGGTAGTCGAAGCGCTCCTCGTAGAAGGCGAACCCCTCGCGCGTCTTGTCGAAGATGTAGTCGGCGTCGAGGAACTCCGACAGGCTCTTCCGGGTGTAGACGCCGAGGGGGATGACGCGGCCGTCGCTGCTCGTCAGCCGGCTGTGGACCGACTGGTACGGACCCGCGATGAGTGCGGTGATGTACGAGGAGATCACGGGCGTCGGTGCGAACGACCAGACCTTCTTGCCCTCGCCGGCGTCCTGCGGCTCGGGCGTGGGGGAGTTGCTCACGACCGCCCAGTGCGCGGGAGCGGTGACGGTGAAGGTGAACTCCGCCTTCAGATCCGGCTGCTCGAACACCGCGAACATCCGCCGGGAGTCCGGGACCTCGAACTGGCTGTAGAGGTACACCTCGCCGTCGACCGGGTCGACGAACCGGTGGAGGCCCTCGCCGGTGTTCGTGTAGATCGCGTCGGCGACGACCGTGAGCTCGTTCTCGTCCTTGAGGCCGTCGAGCTGGATGCGCACCCCGTCGCTCACGGCGACCGGGTCGAGCTCCGCGCCGTTGAGGGTGACGGAGTGGACCGTCCGGGTGATCGCGTCGATGAAGGTCGACGCGCCCTCCGCGGCCGAGAACCGCACCGTCGTGGTGCTGCGGAAGGTCTCGGGCCCGGTCGTCAGGTCGAGGCTGACGTCGTAGCTCCGGGTGCGGACGAGCGACGCGCGCTCCTGTGCTTCGGTGCGTGTGAGGTTTTCTCCGGGCAACGCTTGCTCCTTGAGGGTGGGAAGGCTTCCGAGTGGATGGTGTGGATCGTGTCCACCCGATCCACCTTAGCCACCGGCGCCGACGCCGTCGGTGGCCATCTCTAGACTGTGGATATGCGCATCCACATCGCCACCGATCACGCCGGACTCGACTTCAGCACCTACCTGCAGGAGCATCTGACGGCGGCCGGCCACGAGGTGATCGACCACGGACCGGTCGAGTACGACCCGATCGACGACTACCCCTCCTTCTGCATCAATGCGGCAGCTGCCGTCGTCCGCGACCAGCAGGCGGGTGTGGAGGCCCTGGGCATCGTCTTCGGCGGCTCCGGCAACGGCGAGCAGATCGCTGCGAACAAGGTGCGGGGCGCGCGCGCCGCCCTCGTCTGGAGCGAGTCGACGGCGCTGCTCGCCCGCCAGCACAACGACGCGAACGTGATCGCGATCGGCGCCCGGCAGCACACGGTGGAAGAGGCGACGGGCTTCATCGACGCCTTCATCGCCGAGCCCTTCTCGTTCGAGGAGAGACACGTGCGCCGCATCGCCCAGCTGGCGGAGTACGAGGCCACCGGCGACATCGCGGGCAAGCACCTGGATCGCTGATGCCCGAGGGTCACTCCGTCCACCGCATCGCCAAGCAGTTCGCCGTCAACTTCGTCGGCCATCGGGTGTCGGTGTCGTCGCCGCAGGGCCGGTTCGCTGCGGGCGCCGACCGCATCGACGGGCACGTCTTGACCGACGCGCGCGCGGTCGGCAAGCAGATGTTCCTGGAGTTCGACAACGGGCTCTGGCTGCGTGTCCACCTCGGGCTGTACGGGGCATGGGACTTCGCGGGCGACATCAGCATCGATCCGACCATCGCCAGCGCGAACGGACGGATGGGGCAGACCAACCAGCGCGGCACAGACCTGGGCGGCACCGACCTGGGCGGCACGACCACTCTCGAGGCGCCGATCCTCGACAGCGCGGGTGAGAACTCCCTCCACTCGATCGGAGCCCCGCGCCGGACCCGGCTCCGCATGGCCGAGTCCGAGAAGGTGGAGCCCGAGATCACGACCTTCCCGCCCGAGCCGATCGGGCAGGTGCGTGTCCGGCTGCTGACCGACACCGCCGTCGCCGACCTCCGCGGGCCGACCGCCTGCGAGGTGCTCGATCCGGCCGAGGTGGATGCGGTGATCGCCAAGCTGGGACCCGATCCTCAGGTCGACGACAGTCCGCAGGCCGAAGAGCGTTTCGTCTCGATCGTGCGACGCAAGCCGACCTCCATCGCTCTGCTGCTCATGGACCAGAGCGTGGTGAGCGGGATCGGCAACGTGTACCGTGCGGAACTCCTGTTCCGCGCCCGGCAGAACCCGCACACCCCGGGCAGGAAGGTGCCGGAGGAAACGGTCCGTGCGCTCTGGCGCGACTGGGTGCACCTGCTGCGCATCGGCGTCCAGACCGGGCAGATGATGACGATGGACGACCTCGACGACGACTCCTACCGCCGCGCGATGGCCAGCCGCGACGACCGGCACTGGGTGTACAAGCGCGAGGGTCTGCCGTGCCGGGTGTGCGGCACGAACATCGTGATGGAAGAGCTGGGCGCACGCAAGCTGTACTGGTGCCCGGTGGATCAGGCCTAGGAGAGACCATGAGACAGAACCCGAGCTTCGCGCTGGCCGATCCCGGCGAGCTGAAACGCCTCGTCCGCGAGAATCCCTGGGCCACCTTCGTCAGCAGCACCGCGAACGGCCTGGTCGCCTCCCACTATCCCGTCATCCTCGACGACACGCGTGAAGAGCTGGCACTGCTGAGCCACGTCGGCCGCCCCGACGAGCAGCTGCATGAGCTCGGCGAGCACGAGCTGCTCGTCATCGTGCAGGGACCGCACGGCTACATCTCCTCGGGCTGGTACGACGAGAACCCGGCGGTTCCGACGTGGAATTTCGTCACCGCCCACTTCTCGGGCGTGCCCGAGCTGCTCAGCGATGAAGAGAACCTGGACGTCCTGGCACGGCTGGTCGACCACTTCGAGGACGAGCTGCCCTCGCCGCGCCGCATGCGCGGCACGCTGCAGGACGCGCAGTACGCCGAGCGCATCGTCTCCGGCACGGTCGGCCTCCGGTTGACGCCGACACGCGTCGTCGCCAAGCAGAAGATGAGCCAGAACCGCCCGGACCACATCGTCGACTCGATCATGTCCGAGCTCGCCGGCGACGGGCCGTATGCGAGCGCGGGGCTGCTCCGCGAGATGCGACTCGTCCACGACCGGAGGCGCAGCGTGCGATGACGCTGGTGCTCGCGGGGGCGCGGATCCTGGCGGGTCTCGGACGCCTGAGCGACCCGGCGACGGGTGACCGGCGGATCCCGTATCGTGCCGAACTCGTGGATGTGGTGATCGACGGCGATCGGATCGCCGCAGTCGTCCCCGCGGCTACGGCGCCCGCCGGCGCGGGCGTGGAGCGCATCCCTCTCGACGGCCGCTGGCTGCTGCCCGGGCTCTGGGACCAGCACGTCCATTTCACCCAGTGGGCGCAGACCGCGCGCCGCCTCGACGTCTCGCATGCCTCCTCTGCAGCCGAGGCAGCGGCACTGGTGCGTCGCCGCGCAGCCGACTCGCCCGACGAGGATGTGATCGTGGGCTTCGGCTTCCACGACGCCCTGTGGGCGGATGTCCCGACCCGGGAGCTTCTGGATGCTGCCGCCGGCCGTCCCGTCGTGCTGATCGCCGGCGACCTCCATTGCTCCTGGCTGAACTCGGCCGCGGCGCAGCGCTTCGCTCCCGGCTCGACCGAGGCCGTGCTGCGCGAGGACGCCAGCTTCGCGGTCACCACCCTGCTCGCCGCCGCCGACGAGGCGACCCTCGATCGCTGGGCGAGGGACGCGGCTCGGATGGCGGCGACGCGGGGCGTCGTCGGGGTCGTGGACCTCGAGTACGGCTGGAACCTGGACGTCTGGAAGCGGCGCATCGCGGCTGGCGCCGACGGCCTCCGCGTCGAGTTCGGCGTCTACGGCGACCACCTCGACCGGGCGGCGCACCTCGGCCTCCGCACCGGTGACCTCGTGGCGGAGACCGGGGGACTGCTCTCGGTCGGCCCGTACAAGGTCATCTCCGACGGCTCCCTCAACACCCGCACAGCTCTGTGCTCGCGCCCCTATCCGGATGGCGGCACGGGGGTCGCCAACCTCTCGCCGGGCGAACTGGTCGAGAGGATGCGATTCGCCGTGGAGCACGGGCTCGAACCGGCGGTCCACGCCATCGGCGACGAGGCCAACCGGCGTGCTCTCGATGCCTTCGAGGCGATCGGCGCCGGCGGCCGCATCGAGCACGCGCAGCTGATCGATGCGTCCGACATCCCGCGATTCGCCCGGCTCGGCGTGGTCGCCAGCGTGCAGCCGGAGCACGCCATGGACGACCGGGACGTGGCCGACCGGCTCTGGGAGGGGCGAACCGACCGTGCGTTCCCGCTGGCGGAACTCCATGCGGCCGGAGCACGCCTCGCGTTCGGGTCGGATGCGCCCGTCGCGCCGCTCGACCCGTGGGCGGCGATCGCGTCGGCGGTGGGCCGGTCGCGCGATGGACGTGAACCGTGGCATCCCGAGCTGTGCGTGTCGCGGGAGGTCGCCCTTGCGGCGTCCGTCCGCTCAACGGTCGGGCCGGGGCAGCCGGCCGACCTCGCTGTGCTCGACCGCGACCCGTTCGGCTGCAGCACGGACGAGCTCCGCACCATGCCGATCGCCGCAACCCTCGTTGCGGGCCGCTTCACGCATGACACCCTGCGCTGACGTACGCCCGGCGTAGCCGGCGCGGCTGGCCGCGAATCGCAGGAGATCCGCCGGCGATCGAAGGAGTTTCGCCATATCCTGCGTCCAATCTCCTGCTCCGCTGCCATTTGTCGGAGATTCCGGCCCGACTCTCCGACGATCGGCGACCATGGCCGCAACACCCGCTGTCGGAGAGGTTGCCGGCCCCATGTCGAAACCGGAGGACATCAGCCCCTCGCCGGCCGTGATTCTCCTCCCTTTCCCGCCGCAGACGCCCCGCCACGACCAATCTCCTCCGTTTCCCGCGTGCATCCGACCGCGGAGATTGTAGGAAAGGGAGGACATCGGTCCGACACGCCGGTGCGGCACGCGAAACGGAGGATGACAGAACGTCGTCGGCCGCAGGGGTCCTCCGTTTGCCGCGGCTGCTCCGAAACGCAAACGGTGGCCGCGACCTCCTCTCTCCAGGGGTTGCGGCCACCGTGAGCTCCCGCGCGCGCCTACTCGCTGATGTGCGCGAACAGGAACCAGCGGTCCTTGTCGAGCCCGCGGGCGATCTCGATGGCGATGTCCTGGCTGGTCTGGTCGAGCTCGGCGAGCTCCCGCACGGCCGTGTTCACGCCTGCGAGGGCCGCGTCCAGTTGCGCGATGACCTCGGCGATCGTCTCGTCCGACGGGCGGAAGCCGGCGGTGAGCTCCGCGGTCGTGGTCTTCGCGGCGACCGTGCCGAGCCGCGCATCCACCGGGAGGCCGAGGGCGGCGATCCGCTCGGCGGCCAGGTCGGCCCACTCCTGCGCGTGGGCCACGATCGTGTCGAGCAACTCGTGGACGCCGATGAAGTTCGCGCCGCGCACGTGCCAGTGCGCCTGCTTGCCGTTGACCACGATCGCGGTCAGGTCGATGACCACCGGGCTCAGGAACTGCGCGACCCCGGCCGCGACGTCCGGGTTGGAAACACTCTGGGTTGCAGCGATGTCCGTCATAGATGCGTCCTTTCTTCTGCCTGGCTCAACGCTACTCAGCCCCCGGAATTCCGCAACGAAGCCAAGGCTGCGCTAACTGCGGTCGGGTTTTCCCCCGGGAGGTTCGGGAGGGACGCGGGATGGGCGGGCCGACCGCATCCCGCGAGGCTGGAGACATGCCCTCCGAGACCATGCCCGCTTCTCCACAACCGTCGGATTCTCCCCAGTCTTCAGCGTCGCAGCCTTCCGGCGGCCCGCTCTCTGCCACGCTGGATGCTGTGACGCCTCCCGCACCCTCCGCCCGCCGCGCGGGCTATGGCGCGCTCTGGCGCGGGGTTGACTGGGAGCTCGGCTTCCTCCTCCTGACCATGCCGATCGCGATCATCGGCTTGTCGGTGCTGATGTCGCTGTTCTGGACGGGCGTCGGCACGATCGTCATCTTCGTCGGCTTCTTCATCGTCGTCGCCGCCTTCTATACGGCCCGCGGATTGGGCGTCCTCGAGCTCACCCGCCTGGAGTGGGCGCGGAGGCCGGCGATCCCGCGTCCGGTCTGGGAGCGCCCGGGCACCCCGCGCACCTTCTGGCGCGCTGTCTTCGGGCCTTTCGCGAACGGGCACTATTGGCTGTATCTGCTGCACGGGATGCTGATCAACCCGATCCTCAGCATCGTGTCGTGGACGGTGACCGTCGTCTGGCTGTCCGTCTCGCTGGGCGGTCTGACCGCCTGGATCTGGGCGCCGTTCATCCCGCAGGGCGACCGCGGATTCGTCCTGTCCCACACCGTCGTCGATGCCGTTTTCCGCACGCACTCCACGTTCGATCCGACCGCCGGCGACCGCATCCTGTACCTCATCGCAGGTGTCCTGTTCGCCGCCACGCTGCCCTTCGTCACGCACGGTCTCACCCTGCTGCACGAAGCGGTGGCTCGCGGGATGCTCGGAGCCTGGCCGTCGGAGGCCCTGCAGCGTGAGGTCGCGGACCTGTCGTCGTCCCGCGGCGCCGCCGTCGCTGCGGAGGACCAGGCGCTGCGCCGCCTCGAGCGCGACCTGCACGACGGCCCGCAGCAGCGCCTCATCCGCCTGCAGATGGATATCGCCGCAGCCGAGCGCAAGCTCACCGACGACCCTGCGGCGGCTGCCACCCTGCTCGCCGAGGCCCGGCAGCAGGCAGGCGACACTCTGGAGGAGCTGCGCGCGCTGTCCCGCGGGTTCGCTCCGCCGCTGCTGCAAGACCGGGGCCTCGTCGCCGCGGCCGATTCGCTCGCCGCGCGCAGTCCCATCCCGCTCGCGGTGGAGTCGTCCTTGCAGCCGGGGGAGCGGTTCAGCCCCGAGATCGAGCGCAACGCTTACTACGTCCTCGCCGAACTCTCCACGAACCTCGCCAAGCACTCGGGTGCTCACTCCGCCCGCCTGTTCCTCGAACGGACCGTGGATGCGGCCGGCGGCCACTGGCTGAACGTCTGGCTCACCGACAACGGCCACGGCGGCGCCACCCTGGTGGAGGGCCACGGCCTGCGCGGACTGGAGGAGCGGGTGCATGGTCTGCGCGGCGAACTGGTGGTCGACAGCCCCACCGGCGGTCCCACGCGGATCGGGGCGCGCATCCCGCTCGCCTGACGCCAGTGGATGCGGCCCTAGGCTGGACGTGTGCCGAGCGATTCCCGACCCTTGCGTGTCGTCGTCGCGGACGACTCCGTCCTTCTCCGCGAGGGTCTCATCCGCCTCTTCGACGAGGCCGGCTTCGACACCGTCGGCGCGTTCGGCGACGCCGACAGCCTCATGGAGTCGCTCCCGGACCTCATGCCCGACGTCGTCGTCCTCGACGTCCGCATGCCGCCCACCTTCCGCGACGAGGGCGTCCGGGCGGCGCTGCGCATCCGCCGAGAGCACCCCGATGTGTCCGTATTGCTGCTCTCGCAGTACGTCGAGGGCACGTACGCCCAGGAGCTTCTGGCCGGCGGCGAGGGCGGCACCGGCTACCTGCTGAAGGACCGCATCGCCTCCCTGGAGGAACTCCGCGACGCCATCACGCGCGTCGCCGCGGGCGGTACCGTGCTCGACCCGCAGGTCGTCCGTGAACTGCTGACCCGGCGGACAGACCCGCTGGCCAGGCTCACCCCGCGCGAGCGCGAGGTCCTGGAGCTGATGGCCGAGGGCCGCACGAACGCCGCCATCGCCGGCCGTCTGGTCATCGGAGTCGGAGCCGTCGAGAAGAACGTCACCGCGATCTTCCAGAAGCTCGGCCTCGAGGACTCCGGCGACGATCACCGCCGCGTCCTCGCCGTCTTGGCCTTCCTGCAGCGCTGACCGCCCGCGTCCCGACAGGCCGTGACGATCGACCGATCGGAGGCCGCTCCCCACTGTCTGGAGTCTGGTCGTCGTTTAGAACGGACGAGCCGCCTGGAGGCCGATCACCACCGACGCGATGAAGTTCGCCACCGTCGCTGCTGCCACGATCCCCGTGAACAGAGTGATCCATCCCAACAACCTCCGCACTTGTGCCTCGTGCGTCGGCGTCGGACGAGCGGGGGCCGCGCCCGTCATCTTCTGCATGTACTGTCGGTCCTCGTCGCTCATCGGTGCGGACATCCACGTCCCCCTTCGCCTCGTCTTGCTGGTCACAGTCTGGCGTAGTCGTCGGCTGATGAGTCTGCGCTTCTGAAGCCGTTTGTGTACCTCGGCGCTGACCAATCTGGGGCTCACCAACACAGTCGTGTGGCGATATCACCCGAAGCGCGGGCTGTACATACAGAGCGCGTATTTCCGAGGCAACTCCGGCGAAGACCACCCACAATCGACCAGGAGGCCCAGAGGGATCAAGATTTCCGCGAGATTCCGCGGATCATATGGAGGGGATGACGGGAATCGAACCCGCGTAATCAGTTTGGAAGACGTGCGTGAGGCTTGATCCGGGGTGAACCGGCGTGGGCCCCGCTGAGCCGTCGCACCCCGTTCTCACCAGTGATTTCCTGGGGGAGGAGCGGGTTCAAGCCCCGTTACTCGCGGCACCGCGGTGCGGCTCGGTTCGTGTCGGCGGGGCGCGGTGACGGGGTTTTTTGTCTATCTGACGGGGATCGCCCGATCGGTTTCCAGGCCGGGGCTTTCTCATTCTTGGCGGCCGACCATGCTGGGGTCCAGGTCGAATCCCCATCCCTTGCCGCGGTCGCCCATCACGCCCTGCACCCCTGCCATGCAGATCATTCGCCACCCGGCCTCAATGGTCTCTGCCATCGCTTCGTTGAGCGTCGCAGTGAACCGGTCCATCTTCGAATAGTCCCCAGTCACCGCATTCCACTCTCGGGCGACGGCGGGTACCTCCTCAATGGCGATCTGCTCAACCCGGTTCCAGTACTCCTCCGGATCGTCGTCGGGTTGGTCATACTCGGCCAGCGCGTCCAGGTTGTAGAAGCGTCCCTCGCGACCGTACCGATCGAGCATAGAGATCATCGGCTCCCAAAGGGGATTGGAGTCGACGGCGTCCAGAAGTGGGCCAACGATTGCTGGGTAGGTCGCGTTGTCGAGGCGCTGGCGGAGCTGCTCTCGCAGCGTTCGGTCCATCAAGACCAAATCGTGCCGGTAATGGTTCTTGAGGACGTTCTTGCCCAGCCAGCGTTGTTCGGCGGCTACGTTAACGAGGCCAAGGGCCATCTTGAATGTCTTTTCGGCTCCGATAGAGAGCATTGTCAGTATCGGGTCACGGGTTGTGTCCACGAAACGAGTTCGTCGGAGGGCTAAGAGTCCATATCCAAGGAGGTTCCGCGCCGCAGTGGTCTCGCGAATGAGCGCAATGGCCTGTCCGCGACTAAGCCCGTCCTCGATTTGTGCCATGCCATAACGATAGGAACCAAACGAGGAGCGGTTCCGCTGACGCGGGGTGCGTCGCAGCGCGGTTGCCATATACCCCGGATATGGGTTCCTGTAGCGACGCCCTCCGGCGGTGCCTCGTTACGCGGGTGAGCTCTCCGCAGCAGCATTAGCTGCTCCTGGGCGGTCAGCGGTCGCGTGCGGCCGTCGGGCAGTTGGCGGGTCATTGATGCCGGGGGCTGAGAACCCGGAGGTGTCAATATGCAGTCGCGAATGGGGGACATTAACTTGACCAAGCCTGAGGTACCAACGCCATATAGTGATGGAACAGTCGGCTAATGCCGTAGGTGTCGAAGGGGAGATCTGGGGTGGCGTTAAGAGCTGAATCTGCGCACGAAGAAGGCCGCAAGGGCGTGTTCCGCACCAAACGATGGTTGGAAAGCACGACCCACATTGAGCTGAATTTCGACGCGTACGAGTGGGCTTCAGAGTGCACTGTCAACTGTCTTGGGACAGACAAGAATGGCAAGGACAACAAGCAGACTTTTGACCTGAAGGGTCAGATTTACAGTACGAAGTCGGTGCTCTTCGTTGAAAACAAGGCATACACCTCGGTCGGAACTCAGGCGAAGGACTACTTGGACTTTCTGGCGATTGCGTATAGCGCGACGGCGGCCGAAATCGCCCGAACCCAAGACCCGCGTTGGGAGTTCATGTGGGTGACGACTTTTCCGTTTGCCCAGAAGCAATGGCCGAAGCTCACCAAACGATCGCAGATCAAGAAGGCGCTGGATGAAGACACAACGGGGCTTCTCGGCGGTCAACCTATCGACGATGATGTCCTTGATCTCGTGTCTAACCGTATCTGGCTTCTCGTACTGAGTAAGCGTCAGCATGATCTGACGTTGACGCCCAAGGAGCTCTCGATGATCGAATCGAAACTGAACCGAAAGGGCAAAGCATGACTCTCGACGACGGTGCGACGAGCGAGGCCATGGTCGTGGAGGCTGTCCGCGCTGCGCGAGCTCAGACGCGAGACGCGGATGTCATTGACGGCGTCAAGAAGGCCGTGGCGGACGAGCTAATTCGACTTGATCCGAACCTGAAGATCAAGAAGACCGAATACTTCAATCACAGCTATATCCCTGACATGGTCGCGACTTGGCGTGAGAGCGGGAAGCCGCAAGAGCGTCGCGTCTTCATCCGCGGTTCTCTGAGCACAATGGTTGCCTCTGAAGACGTCGAGGCACTCTCGGACCAGAATCCGCTCCTAATCAGCCTCGGCGACGAGTCGCGCCGTATCGTGAAGCAGCTGCGGGCACAAATGCCAAAGGCCACGCGAACTCTCGCGACGGAGGTTTCCGCAACAGCCCGAATTAGTTCTGGCGAGCGGGGTACGGACCGCGAGGCGCAGCTTTCGGGGCTCGTTCGGGCGAACATTGTGCGAGGGGGCCGTGGAGTGCTCACCGACGCCGATGCGGACAGGATCGTGGCTGTCGAGCATCAGAAGCCGGTGGAAGCGCTCAAGGCATTCCAACAGACGGTGCAGAAGTTGTTTGTCGGCTCAACGGCCGAGCGGCTAACGCGTACTGCAGGGCTTCTGAGTACTTTCTTCGAGGAGCGGCCGAGCGGGGCTGTCCTAGGCGCGCTCCGCGAAGAACCCCTTTCGGATGGCGAACTACGAGTCGTGCTGCCGTACGTGCTGCATCGGGCCGCCGATGTGCGTTCACCCGACGTATGGGCCACGCTGGGCGGAATGCTGACTCTAGAGCGGATCGAATCCCTCGCTCCCGCTCTCAGCGATGTGGACGTAACTCCACTTATTCGCCCGGTTGTCGGAGCCCTAACTGCTGGTCGGTCGGCGCTGTTCTTCAACGCCGACGAGACATCCGACGAGCAAAAGGACGCTGAAACTCCCCGGTGGAAGGTACAGAACGGCAAGCTAGCGGCGAATGTTCACCGCTGGTCGCTCTGGATGGGATCGGATGGCAGGAAAATTCGTGGACGCGACGACGGTGCTGATGCTCGCTGGGATGAGCTGTCGTCACCGCTTCGTTCATTCGACCTGGCGGCAATCGAGCTTCACGGACTGAGCCGACAGCTTGGCGTATCTAACCCGAAGCCCGGGGCGGTGCGTGAAGATGTCGAACTCTTCCGACGGACGATTGACGACGACTTCCACGTTGCTTCAGTGACGGTGCGCGAGGAGGATCAGCCCGAAACGCCCGAGGTGAAAGTCGAGTTCGCAGCTTCGACCGCTACAGGCAAGGCGCCGGTCTCTTTCCACGTACGCGTCGCGAGCTTGCTCGCTGTGAAGCGGCCGTTTTCTGACGCCGACGTTGACGAACTGATCGGTAAATAGCGATAGCGCTCGGCTAGGGAGAGCGCATCGGGGCCAGATGTCCGCCGCAAGAACGCTCAGTGGATTCGGTGAGGAGATCCCGGCTGTAGAACGCGGCGTGGCGCGACCGTAAGCGCGCGCGAAGCGTATTGAAGAGTGCCCCAACCGAAAGCGATTCCGGCGGCAACGCCTGCAATCGCTTCCGCCTAGGGCGTGTCTCCTAAATCTTTGGGTTGATGCTGTGATGCTGGAGTGGTGTCACGTTTTCAGTTGCTCTCGGATGCTCAGTGGGATCTGATCGGTCCGATGCTTCCCGGGCCGACCGGCCGGAGGGGGCGCCCGTTCTCGGATGCCCGGACGATGGTCGAGGCCATCGCGTATCGCTATCGGACCGGGATCGCGTGGCGGGACCTGCCCACGGTGTTCGGACCCTGGCAGACGGTGTGGAAATGGCACCGGCGGATGGCCGGCGACGGCACCTGGGACCGGGTCCATTCACTGTTGCTGGCCCGCGCCGACGCGGCGGGCAAG
>NZ_FOTM01000006.1:194636-203432 GCF_900114565.1 Leifsonia sp. CL147 | reverse complement strand
CTCCGAGTCCGAGTTCCGCACCATGAAATACCGCCCCAACTACCCCGGCATCTTCGACACGATCGAGCAAGCCCGGGCGTTCATGGACACCTACGTGCCCTGGTATAACCAGCACCACAAACACTCCGGCATCGCCCTGTTCTCACCCGACCAGGTCCACGACGGCAGCTGGCACCGCCACTGGCAACACCGCCACAACGTCCAACACGCCTACTACCAAGCCCACCCCGAACGCTTCCGCCACCACCCCAACACCCCAAAGCCAGCCGGCCTCGTCGGCATCAACACCCCCACCCAACGACTCCACGCAGCTTGACACAGCCCGAATGTGCACTTAGACGCGCTCTGAGTGCACATTCGTGACGAATCGGCCGATGCGTGCGAGGAAAGCAGCGGGATCAGCGAAGAGGTCGGAGGCCGTCACGCGGACCACCCGCCACCCCTCGGCCTCAAGAAGCTCCCGCCGCTCGATGTCGAGCCGCCACTGCCGTCGATCCACCCGATGCCCATCGCCCTCGTACTCGAAGGCGAGGCGTCGTCGCGGGATGCTGAGGTCGGGATGGAGGGTCAACCGGCCGCCGTCGACGGACACGGCATCGTTGACCTCGAGTCCGCAGAAGCCGTGCGCCTCGAGGAAGAGCCGCAGGAGGGTCTCCGGTCGCGAGTCGGAACCGAACCGGATGCGCGGGAGCGCCCAGGCCCGCGCGCAGGCTCCTCTGGTTCGGTTCAGCTCTTCAGCCAATTCCGCGAGCTCACCCGCGTCCAACAGTGCCCCGCGCCGGCGTGCCCCGACGAGGTGGTCGCCGGCCGCGACCAGGTCTTCCCGGCCGATCACGCCCGAGAGCTGGCACCAGACGTGAGCGGGAGTGCAAATGGGGACGCCATCGCGGATCTCACCCGAGACGCTCCCGAGGCTGTGACCGACCACGCCGCGACCCCGCGGCGGGGTGCGGGGAAACGCTACCGACACGTGCAGGGGATCCTCCGGAGACCAGTCGGGAAGCGGGACACCCAGGAGCGCCGCCGCTGTTTGATGGCTGAAGTAGCCTCCCTCGGGCATCAGAGGAAGATAGGCCCGGCAGAGTTCCTGAACACTGGTCGGCGCGACGGTCAGATGTACCGAGTGAAACGGATGGTGGAGATCGGGTCTGCGGAGACGCGACGGTCCAACTCCGAGGTGATGAGCTTCCCTGCGCACGAAGGGGATGCCGACGAGAGCGGGCGGAAGAGGTGGTGGGGTTCGCATCCATTCATCGCACTACGTCGCGGCCCTTCCGAGACCGGCGCGGCGGGATCTGTGGACTTCGGCGCCTTCTCCCCAGGGCCACACACATTCGTGACGAATCGCGGTCCCACGGCCGCTGGAGGCGGAAGCACATTCGTCACGAATGTCGCCCCAACCCCCGCCGAGGTGCACATTCGTCACGAATCTCGCCCCAACCCCCGCCGAGGTGCACATTCGTCACGAATGTGGGAATGGGGGTCAGGTGGCGTCGCGCCAGGAGTGGGTGGGGGCGAAGCCGAGGATGCGGCGAGCCTTGTCGATGGACAGCAGGGTGTCATTGACGCCCAGCTCGCGCTTCAGCGGGACTCCGGGGAACACCTCGGCGACGAGCTCGTCGTTCGGGCGGGACATGACGGTGTCGGCGGCCGCGATGATGAAGCGGTCGAAGCCGGTGGTGTCCCACTCCAGCGCGCGGCGGATCGCCTGGGCGCCGTCGCGGCCGTCGATGTAGCCCCAGAGGTTCCACTTGCGCGCCCACGGGTCGTCGTCGAAATCGGCGAAAGCGGCGTAGTCCTCGGGGTCCATGACGTTGGAGAAGCGGAGCGCCACGATCTTGAGGGCCGGATCCCAGCGGACCAGCTCGATGGCCATCTGCTCCTCGAGATGCTTGACCAGCGAGTACGTGCTCTCCGGGCGCGCCGGGTAGTCCTCATCCACGGGGATGTACGGCGGCGGCACGTCGAACGGCAGCCCGAGCACCGTCTCGCTCGACGCGTACACGACGTTGCGGATCCCCGCCCGCCGGGCGGCCTGGAACACGTTGTAGGTGACACGGATGTTGTTGTGGAACGTCGCCACGTCGCTTAGGATGCCCGGTGCCGGGATCGCCGCGAGGTGCACGATCGCGTCGAACCCGTCGTGGCGGTCGTTCACCCCGAGGATCGCGTCGATGGTCTGGCCGTAGTCGGTGAGGTCCACCTGGACGAATCCGGGCCCGCGCTCGCCCACAGCATCCAGGGAGACGACGTCATCCCCCGCCCTCCGCAGTTCGCGCACGACGGTGCGCCCGAGCTTGCCCGATCCTCCGGTGACAGCGATTCGCATTCGGCCAGTCTACGAGAGCGCCGAGGTGCTCGAAGGTGCACGCGACACGCCGGGGCGAGCTGCAACAACGAGCACTTCGGCGGTCCGCGGCGGCGGCGCGGCGGCGCGGCGGCGCGGCGGCGCGGCGTCAGAACCAGTCGGAGGCGCGGACCTGCTTCATGGCCTCCCGGCGCGACTCCTTGTCGAGCCGGTCGAGGTAGAGCTTCCCGTCGAGGTGGTCCGTCTCGTGCTGCAGCGCCTGGGCGAGGACGCCGGTCCCGGACAGCTCGACCTCGTTGCCGTCCAGATCGATGCCGGTCACCCGGGCGAAGGGATAGCGGAGCGTCTTGAACCAGAGCCCGGGCACGGAGAGGCACCCCTCGTCCATCAGCTCCGGCTCACCCGACACCTCGACGAGCACGGGGTTGATGACGTAGCCGACCTGACCATCCACGTTGTAGCTGAAGGCGCGCTTGTCCACGCCGATCTGCGGCGCGGCGACACCGGCGCGACCCGGCGGCAGGACGCTGTCCACGAGGTCCTCGACGAGGCCGCGCACGCCGTCGTCGATCTCGGCTATCGGCTCGGACGGCGTCTTCAGCACAGGGTCGCCGAACAGGCGGATCTGACGTTCGGTCACAGGTACTCCTCGAGAACGGGCGGACGAGACAACGGGCGGACGGGACAACGGGCGGACGAGAGGTCGGGCGGCCGGACGGACGAGAGGACGTTCAGTCGCGCTCGGCCGGCAGACCCTCGACCACGAGGGCGGCCAACGTGCGGGCCGACAGCCGGGTCAGCGGTTTGAGATCCTTCCAGGAGACGACCGATCCGGCGGCCAGCTGCGGGTCGTACGGGATGCGGACGATCTCACGCACCCGCGAGCGGAAGTGCGCCTCGATCTCGTCCAGCTTCACCAGGTTCGTGGCGTGCGTCGCGGTGTTGAGCGCGACGACCGCGTTGCGGACCAGTTCGCCGTACCCGTTGGCCTCGAGCCACGTGAGCGTCTCGGAGGCGAGCCGCGCCTCGTCCACGCTGCCGCCCGACACGATCACCAGGGAGTCGGCCCGCTGCAGGGTCGCGCGCATCACCGAGTGGACGATGCCGGTGCCGCAGTCGGTCAGGACGATCGAGTAGAAGCGTGCCGACAGGTCGGCGACGACGTTGTAGTCGTTCTCGTCGAACGCCTCCGACAGCAGCGGGTCCGTGTCCGATGCGAGGATGTCGAGCCGCGTCTCGTCCCGCGAGACGAGCGCGGAGAAGTCGGTGAAGCCGCCGATGCTGGCAGCCTTGTGCACGACATCCCGGACCGTGGACCGCGTCTGCCTCGGGACCCGTTCGGACAGCGTCCCGCGGTCCGGGTTGGCGTCGATCGCGATGATGCGGTCCTCGCGAGCCGACGCCAGCGCCATCCCGAGCAGGGTGGTCACGGTGGTCTTGCCGACCCCGCCCTTGCGGGTGAGCACGGGGACGAAGCGGGCGCCGCCCTCGAAGTGCTTCTGGATGCGGTGGTCGAGCTCCTTGCGGGCACGCACGGCGGCCGAGTCACCCAGGTTCACCAGGCGGAAGGTGACGTTGTAGACGAATCGCTGCCAGGCCCCCTCAGGGCCCGGGCGCGTCTTGCGGTTGACCTCCAGCAGGCGATCGGCGGTCAGCATCGCGGCAGGCTCCGGCTGCGCGGAGTACTCGCCGCGCAGGCGGTCGCGGCGCGACGCCGAGTACGGCTCGGATCCCGGCAGCGGGGGGATGTCGCTCCCGGCGGCAGCCGCCCCGCCGGCTGCGGACCCGGACTCCGGCTCCGCGGCCGGGGCCGTCGCCAGGCGGGAGGCGACGATCGCCACCGACATGGTGGTCGGCTCGGCGGGCGACGCGACGAATCCCGGGTCGACCGGGACGTCGTCGATCGCGACCGCCGCCTCGTCCTCTGGGATCTCGCGGGGAGCCACCGGCGGGAGGTCGAGCGCGATGCTGAGGGTCGAATCCACATCCAGCGAGGATGCGGGGAGGAACGGACGCGCGGGCGTCAGCTCGTCGTCGGCCGGCACGAGGTCGCGCGGTTCGCGCTCCTCCGGTGCGTCGGCGTCGGGCTTGTCTGCCACGTGGTGCGATCTCCTTCTGCTGCGGGCGGGTCCCGCGATTCGTCATTGTAGGCCGTCCCGGTTCCGGGTCGGCCGGGGCCGGTCAGGCGGTCTGGATGACCACGAGCAGGTCGCCCGCATCCACCTGCTGCGTCTTCGGGATGGCGAGCCGCTCGATGACGCCGGCGACGGGAGCGGTGATCGCCGCCTCCATCTTCATGGCCTCGATGGATGCGACGGCCTGGCCGACGGCGACCGGGTCGCCGACGCCCACCTGCAGCGTCACGACGCCGGAGAACGGTGCCGCGACCTGGCCGGGCTTCGCCGTGTCCGCCTTCTCGGCCGCCTTCGTCTCGACGACGATGCTGCGGTCGCGCACGAACACCGGCCGGAGCTGGCCGTTGAGCGTGGTCATGACCGTCCGCATGCCCTTCTCGTCCGCCTCGCCGATCGCCTCCAGGCCGACGTAGAGACGCACGCCGCGGCTGAACTCGATGACGTGCTCGGAGCCCTGCCGCAGCCCGTAGAGATAGTCGAGGGAGTCGACCACCGACAGGTCGCCGAAGAGCTCGCGCATCTGCTCGTAGATCCGGGTCGGAGCGGGGAAGAGCAACCGGTTGAGGGTCGCGCGGCGCTCCTCGCTGGAGCCCTCGAGCGCACTGGCGTCGTCGGCCGAGAGGTCTTCGACACCGACCTTGATGGTCTTGCCGGCCAGCACCTTCGTGCGGAACGGCTCCGGCCATCCACCCGGCAGCTCGCCCAGCTCGCCGGCCATGAAGCCGACGACCGAGTCCGGGATGTCGTAGTTCTGCGGGTTCTCGGCGAAGTCGTCCGGGTCGGCCTTCACCGCTGCGAGGTGCAGGGCGAGGTCGCCCACGACCTTGGACGAGGGCGTCACCTTGGGGATCCGGCCCAGGATGCGGTTGGCCGCCGCGTACATGTCCTCCACCAGCTCGAAGTCCTCGGCGAGACCGAGAGCCTTCGCCTGCTGGCGCAGGTTGGAGAGCTGGCCTCCGGGGATCTCGTGCTTGTACACGCGGCCGGTGGGGCCGGGAAGGCCCGACTCGAACGGCCGGTACACCTGGCGGACCGCCTCCCAGTACGGTTCGAGGTCCTCGACCGCGCTGAGCGAGATGCCGGTGTCGCGCTCGGTGTGCGCGAGTGCGGCGACGAGGGCGGAGGCGCTCGGCTGGCTGGTGGTGCCGGCCATGGGGGCGCTCGCGACGTCCACGGCGTCCGCACCGGCCCGGGATGCGGCGAGCAGCGTCGCGAGCTGGCCGCCCGGGGTGTCGTGGGTGTGCACGTGCACCGGGAGGTCGAACCGCTCGCGGAACGCTGCGACCAGCGCCTCGGCGGCCGACGGCCGGAGCAGGCCCGCCATGTCCTTCACCGCGAGGATGTGCGCGCCGGACTCGACGATCTGCTCGGCGAGACGCAGGTAGTAGTCGAGTGTGTAGAGGTCCTCGGCCGGGTCGAGCAGATCGCCCGTGTAGCAGACGGCGACCTCGGCGACCGCCGAACCGGTGGCGAGCACGGACTCGATCGCCGGCCGCATCTGCGACACGTCGTTGAGGGCGTCGAAGATGCGGAAGATGTCGACTCCGGTCGCTGCCGCCTCCTGCACGAAGGCGTCCGTGACCTGCGTCGGATACGGCGTGTAGCCGACGGTGTTGCGGCCGCGCAGCAGCATCTGGATGTTGATGTTCGGCAGCGCCTCGCGGAGCGCGCCGAGCCGCTCCCACGGGTCCTCGCCGAGGAAGCGGAGGGCGACGTCGAAGGTCGCGCCACCCCAGGCCTCGACGGACAGCAGCTCCGGCGTCATCCGTGCGACGTAGGGCGCGACCGCGAGCAGATCGCGGGTGCGGACGCGCGTCGCCAGCAGGGACTGGTGCGCGTCGCGGAACGTGGTCTCGGTGACCGCGAGGGCCGTCTGCGCGCGCAGGGCCTCGGCGAATCCCTTCGGGCCGAGCTCCAGCAGGCGCTGCCGCGAACCGGCGGGGGCCGGTGCAGCGAGATCGATCCCCGGCAGCTTCTCGGTCGGGTCCGAGCTCAGCGGGCGCGGGCCGTTCGGCTGGTTGACCGTGACATCGGCGAGCCAGTTGAGGACCTTGGTGCCACGGTCCTTCGACTCGCGGCCCTTGAACAGCTGCGGGCGCTCCTCGATGAAGGAGGTGGAGACGTTGCCGGCGATGAAGTCCGGGTCCTCCAGCACCGCCTGCAGGAACGGGATGTTCGTGGCGACACCGCGGACGCGGAACTCCGCCAGCGCCCGGCGAGCGCGGAGCACGGCGGCCGGGAAGTCGCGGCCGCGGCAGATCAGCTTGGCCAGCATCGAGTCGAAGTGCGGGCTGATCTGGGCGCCCGGGTTGATCGTGCCGCCGTCGAGGCGGATGCCCGCGCCACCGGGCGACCGGTACGTCGTGATCTTCCCGGTGTCCGGGCGGAAGCCGGCGGTCGGGTCCTCGGTCGTGATCCGGCACTGGAGGGCCGCACCGCGGATATGGACGGTCTCCTGGCTGAGGCCGAGGCCGGACAGGGTCTCCCCCGCCGCGATGCGGATCTGCGACTGGACGAGATCGACATCGGTGATCTCCTCCGTCACCGTGTGCTCGACCTGGATGCGCGGGTTCATCTCGATGAAGACGTGCTGCCCGGCGCGCTCGCCCGCGGTGTCGAGCAGGAACTCCACGGTTCCGGCGTTCTCGTAGCCGATGGACCGGGCGAAGGCGACCGCGTCCCGGTAGAGGGCCTGGCGGATGTTCTCGTCGAGGTTCGGGGCCGGCGCGATCTCGACGACCTTCTGGTGACGCCGCTGCACCGAGCAGTCGCGCTCGAACAGGTGCATCGTGTCGCCGGAGCCGTCGGCCAGGATCTGGACCTCGATGTGGCGCGGACGCAGCACCGCCTGCTCCAGGAACATCGTGGGGTCGCCGAACGCGCTGTCGGCCTCGCGCATGGCCTCCTCGAGGGCGGCGCGCAGCTCCTCGCGGCGGTTGACCCGTCGCATCCCGCGACCGCCGCCGCCCGCCACGGCCTTCGCGAAGATCGGGAAGCCGATCTCGTCGGCCGACGCGAGGAGCTCCTCGATGTCCTTCGAGGGCTTCGAGGACTTGAGGACGGGCACACCGGCCGCGATCGCGTGCTCCTTCGCCGTGACCTTGTTGCCCGCCATCTCGAGCACCTCGGCGCGCGGGCCGATGAACGTGATGCCCGCTGCGCGAGCGGCCTCGGCGAGCTCGGGGTTCTCGGAAAGGAACCCGTAGCCGGGGTAGATCGCGTCAGCCCCGGACTCCTGAGCGACCCGGATGATCTCCTGCACATCCAGGTAGGCGCGCACGGGATGGCCGGGCTCGCCGATCTGGTACGCCTCGTCGGCCTTCAGCCGATGCATGGAATTGCGATCCTCATACGGGAACACGGCGACCGTCTCGGCCCCCAGCTCGTAGGCGGCCCGGAAGGCCCGGATGGCGATCTCACCACGGTTGGCAACGAGGATCTTTCGGAACATGGGGACCTTTCGAGCAGGGGTCGACACCACACAGCAAACGGTTAGGTTCTCTAAGACTAGTAAAGGTAAGTTGGCTCTCGTGCACGTACTCAGCGTTAGCTCCCTCAAGGGCGGTGTCGGAAAGACGACGGTGACGCTCGGGCTGGCGTCGGCGGCGTTCGCGAAGGGCCTGCGCACACTGGTCGTCGATCTCGATCCGCAATCCGATGTCTCGACCGGCATGGACATCCAGGTCGCAGGGCACCTCAATGTGGCGGACGTGCTCGCCTCCCCCAAGGAGAAGATCGTGCGCGCCGCGATCGCCCCGTCCGGCTGGACCAAGGGCCGCTCCGGCACGATCGACGTGATGATCGGCAGTCCGTCGGCCATCAACTTCGACGGCCCGCATCCGAGCATCCGCGACATCTGGAAGCTCGAGGAGGCGCTCGCCAATGTCGAGCACGACTATGAGATCGTGCTGATCGACTGCGCGCCGTCTCTCAATGCTCTGACCCGGACCGCCTGGGCGGCCAGCGACCGCGTCGCCGTGGTCACCGAGCCCGGCCTGTTCTCCGTCGCCGCGGCCGACCGCGCGCTGCGCGCGATCGAGGAGATCCGTCGCGGACTGTCGCCGCGCCTCCAGCCGCTCGGCATCATCGTGAACCGCGCGCGTGTGCAATCTCTGGAGCACCAGTTCCGGATCAAGGAGCTGCGCGACATGTTCGGGCCGCTCGTTCTCTCCCCTCAGCTGCCGGAGCGCACGTCGCTGCAGCAGGCGCAGGGCGCGGCGAAGCCGCTGCACGTGTGGCCCGGCGAGAGCGCCCAGGAGATGGCGCACAACTTCGACCTGCTGCTGGAGCGTGTGCTGCGCACCGCCCGCATCGGCGAGTACGAGACCGCCCCGTCCTGAGCGCACTCCGACC
>NZ_FOTM01000006.1:74246-194270 GCF_900114565.1 Leifsonia sp. CL147 | reverse complement strand
GCGACATTCGTCACGAATGTTGCGGGCGGCGGCGGGAGCCGGGGCCGTCAGGAGGCGCGGGTGCGCGCGGCGCGGCGGGCCGCGAGCTCGTCGAGGGCGTCGGTCTCGGTGTTCAGCTCGACGAGGCTCGTCTCGACCTCGCGGAGCACCTTGCCGACCGCGATACCGAAGACGCCCTGGCCGCGGCTGACCAGGTCGATGACCTCATCGTCCGAGGTGCAGAGGTAGACGCTCGCGCCGTCGCTCATCAGCGTGGTCTGGGCGAGGTCGTTCACGCCGGACTCGCGGAGCTGGTTCACAGCGGTCCGGATCTGCTGCAGAGAGATGCCGGTGTCGAGCAGGCGCTTCACGAGCTTCAGGACGAGGATGTCGCGGAAGCCGTACAGCCGCTGCGAACCCGAGCCGGCCGCGCCGCGGACGGTCGGCTCGACCAGTCCGGTGCGGGCCCAATAGTCCAGCTGGCGGTAGGAGATCCCGGCGGCGCGGGCGGCGACCGCCCCCCGGTAGCCGTTGACGTTGTCCATCTCCGGCAGGCCGTCGGTGAACAGGAGCCCCAGGTCGTAGCGGGAGGCGCCGTCGTCACGACTCAGTTCGCTCATGAAGATCGCCTCTCACCCCGGGTAGTGGATCGCGCGGCGCAACAGCCTCGCTTCATCCACGGTACCCATGCGGCGGTCGCCGGGCAACGACATCCGCCGTTTCGCTTCGGCGTGTCGAGCCCGGACGCACCGGTCAGGGGCGGAGCTGCGCGATGGAGGACCGGATGATGCTCCCCCGCACCACGTCCAGCTGCGCTGCGATCTCCCGTGCCAGCTCCGCGGTGCGGGCCTTGCTGCTGACGTCGTTCCGCCGGGCGATCGGCACGAGGGCCGTCTCGATGAGGCCGATCTCGCGCTCCGCCGCCGCGCGGAAACCGCGCAGGTGCCGCGGCTCGATGCCGCTGCGGCGCAACTCGGCGAGAGCGCGCAGCACGGTCAGCGCCTCCTCGCCGTACACGTCCGAGGCGACGACGAGGGAGGCGCTGATCGCCTCCTGCAACAGCTCCGCGTCGGCGCCGGCCTCGCGCAGCAACTCGTCGCGACGGTACCGGCGCGTCCCGCCGAGGATGGACCCGGCGGGAGCGGATCCGGGAAACACGGGGTCGAGCCCCGCATCCAGATCGGCGAAGTACTTCTTGATGACCTTGAGCGGGAGGTAGTGGTCGCGCTGCATCGCCAGGACGCCGCGCAGCCGCTCCACGTCGGCCGGCGAGAACTTCCGGTAGCCGGACGCCGTCCGCGACGGAGCGACCAGCCCGCGTTCCTCCAGGAAGCGCAGCTTCGACGAGGAGAGATCGGGGAACTCGGGGTTCAGCCGCGCGAGGACCTGGCCGATGCTGAGCAGGGCCGGAGCGCCGGCGGCGGACCTGGTGGCCGGCCGGGCCACTAGCCGTTCGCCGCTGCGGCGAGGTCGTGACGCGAGGCGTAGAACGTGAGCCGGAACTTGCCGATCTGCACCTCGGCGGAGTCGGCGAGCAGGGCGCTCTCGATCCGGACGCCGTCGTAGTACGTGCCGTTCAGCGACCCCAGGTCGCGCACCTCGAAGGAGGTCCCCCTGCGCGTGAACTCGGCATGGCGCCGCGACACCGTCACGTCGTCGAGGAAGATGTCGGCATTCGGATGGCGGCCTGCCGTGGTGACGTCGGCGTCGAGAAGGAAGCGGGCACCCGAGTTGGGGCCCCTTCGCACGATCAGCAGCGCCGAGCCGGACGGCAGGGCGGCGATCGCATCCTGCTCCTCCGGCGACACCTCGCCCGAGGGGTACATCTTCGAGATGAACTCCTCGCCGAAACGCGCGGTCGTATCCTCATTGCCCGCCGCGTCCCGCAGGGGGCCCTTGGCGGCGTCGTCGGCTCCATCGGCCGGACCGTTGGGGTGAAACTCTTCAGGCACCGTCAACCTCCTTGCGGTCCAGCGTATCCGATGGAGCGCCGCTGTCATCGGCCGGGAGTCGGATTACCCGTGCGGTCTCCCCGATATACACAATGCCCGCCCACCAATAAAGGAACGCGCCCCACAGCGCGAAGGCCCAGCCGAGCGGCAGGGAGAAGGGTGCGAGCACCTCGAACGCCTCCCCCAGCATCAGGAGCGGGAGCGCCCAGAAGAGGCAGAACGTGGCCGCTTTTCCCAGATGGTGCACGGGCAGCGGACCGAACCCGTGGTTCGCGAGGATGATGCCGAGGACCGCGAGCATCACATCCCGTCCCACGATCACGAAGAACAGCCACCAGGGGATGACCTCGCGCCAGCACAACCCGATGAGCGCCGCGAAGATATAGAGGCGGTCGGCGGCGGGATCGAGCAGCTGGCCGAGACGCGACACCTGCCGTAGGCGCCGCGCCAGGTACCCGTCGAGGAAGTCGGTCGCGCTGGAGAACACCAGGACCAGCAGGGCAGGGCCGTCCTCGCCGGTGACCACCAGCACGAGGAAGACCGGCACCAGAGCGAGGCGGAAGAAGGTGAGCACGTTCGGGATGGTCCAGACCCGCGAGCTCACGACCCCGCTTTCCGCCTCCACACCGTCGAGTCTACTGAGGACTCGTCTCGTGCTGACGCGGCGTCCACTCGGCGAGCCGGTCCCGCAGGCCCATCGCGTCGTACGGCGCCCGGACCTTCACGTCGTTGTCGAAGTAGGCGTACACGTCCATCCCGCGCCGGAGCCAGCCGCCGAGCTCGGCCGCCCAGCGGTCGAGCGACTCGTCGGTGTAGCCGCTGGTGTACAGCTCCTCGTCGCCGTGCAGCCGGACATAGGCGAAGTCGGCGGTCAGCTCCCGGATGACGGGATACCGCCCGGCGGTGTCCGCGAGCACGACCGCGACGCCGTGCGCCCGGGCCAGGCGGGTGAATTCGGGGACGTCGAACGAGGCGTGACGCACCTCGACCGCATGCCGCAGCGGGCGCTCCGCGTCCGCGGCGGTGTGGGTCCGGTTCTCGTCGAGGGTCGCCTCGGTCGCGAGAGCCGCGGCCTCGGTGGTCGTTCGCGGCAGCATCCCGAGGAACGCATCCACCGCCTCCGGCTCGAACTGCAGCGTCGGCGGCAGCTGCCAGAGGAGCGGACCGAGTTTGGGGCCCAGCGCCAGGACGCCGGACGCGAAGAAGTTGGCGACGGCCGTTCGCGCATTCTTCAGGCGCAGGATGTGCGTGATGTAGCGGCCGCCTTTGACCGAGAAGACGAACTCGCCGGGCGTGAGCTCGGCCCACATCCGGTAGCTCGTCGGCCGCTGCAGCGAGTAGAAGCTGCCGTTGATCTCGATCGAGTCGAGCCGATCGGAGGCGTACTCCAGCTCCCTCCGGTGGGGCAGCTTCGGCGGGTAGAAGACGCCGCGCCACGGTGCGTAGGTCCAGCCCGAGATGCCGATGCGCGCGAGCGCCATCAGCGGCCCCGCAGCTGTTCCAGCAGCCGGCGCTCCCGTTTGGTCGGCCGGCCCGCTCCACGTTCGCGCACGACCGTCGCGGGAGTCTCGGTCCGGGGTGGAGGCGGCGGGGTGCGGTCCTCGAAGCAGTCGGCGGCCACGGCCGCGGAGACGCGCTTCGTGATGAGGCGCCGGGCGATGTAGATGTGCTCGATGCCTCCGGCGAACGCACGTACCTCATCCCCTACCTTGACGGGCTGCGCGGGCTTGGCGCGGTCGCCGTTCACCTTCAGGTGACCGGCCTTGCAGGCGTCGGACGCCGCCGACCGGGTCTTGAACAGCCGGACCGCCCAGGCCCAGGAGTCGACCCGGACGCTGGTGGGTCCCGCCTGCGGGGTCGCGCCGGGCATGTCAGACCACCGCGGCCGCGGCGTTCCCGTCCGCCGCCTGGTCCTCCGCGGCCAGCGACGCCTTCCACTTGACCAGGCTGCGCACGGTGCGGCTGCGGTCGGAGGCGAGCTTCTCCATCACGTCCGCCGGGACGAAGTAGTTGACGGCGACCCACCCGCGCACCGTCTCGGAGCGGTCGTCGGCGAGCTCCCGCAGGAGATCGCAGGGCGTCGCCTCGTTCTTGGCCACGCAGCCCCGGACGCCGTCGTCGGGGTCCTTCGCCAGCGCCGCGATGACATCCGCCGGCGTGTGATAGCTGCTGGCCACCGCCTCCCGGATCTTCGGGTTGGGATCGGCCGCGAGCAGCCGCAGGCGGCGCACCTTGCTCTCGGTCACCTCGGGTGCCGGATGGAGCGCGGCGGCCTCCTCCGCGGAGAGCATCGCCGGCCGATGATCCCGCATGGCTCGTCGCTGTGCGGGGGTGTTGAACCGGATGCACGACATGCTTCCACCGTAGCCCGGCTCAGCCGGAATGGGTCGGCTCGGCCGTCGCGTGCCGCGGGAACCACGGAACGACGGGCGAGGTGCGCGCCTGGTACGCGGCGTACTCCGGGTAGCGGGAGCGCGTGATGCTCTCCGTGAAGATGGTCGAGCCGATGAAGAGCCCGGTCAGCAGCAGCGGGCCGATGACCGTCCACTGCAGGACGGATCCCGCGGCGACGCAGCCGAAGAGGAACACCACCCACCACTGGGCCTGCTCGAAGAAGAAGTTCGGGTGGCGGGAGAAGCGGAACAGCCCCGACTGCAGGAAGCGGGGCGACGGCATCCGGCCGGCCGCCGTCTCGGCCTTCTTCCATTGGTGGAAGCGCCACTGCTGCTGGTCGGCGATCGTCTCGCCGGTCAGGAACGCCAGGAAGACCGCGGCCAGCACGACATCCAGCGGGTCGAGCGGCGCCCGGTGCTGATACGCGGTCCAGGCGGGGAGCGCGATGAGCAGGAGCAGCACGTTCTGGTAGATGACGATGAAGAACAGGTTGAACGCGTGGAAGGCCCCGGGGGTCATCCGCGCCCGCAGCACCTGCCAGCGGTAGTCCTCGCCGCCCGGCGCGTAGCCGCCCTTGCGCGCGAAGTTGAACGTCAGCCGCGCACCCCAGAGGGTGACGAGCACAGCCATGAGGGTGAGGCGCGGGTTGCCCGGACCCGCAGCGAGGGCGAAGACCCACACGTAGACGACCGGGATGATCGACCAGATGCGGTCCACCCAGGAGTGCTCGCCGGTGACGAGGGACGACACCCAGGTGAGGATGCAGGCCGCGACGAGGATCCAGAGGCAGACGACGAAGGGCTCCACGTGCACATCCTAGAACCCCGGATGGCCGCCGGGAGCGCCCCGGAACCTTCTGGAGGCTCGCTGCGCCCGGTCAGGGCTGCAGCACCGAGAGCACGTTCCCGGCCGGGTCGCGGAACCAGGCGATGTCGGGTCCGCGGTCCGCCGAGCGGCCGCGGGCGATCCCCTTCTCGTCGGTCGGCAGCGACGGATCGTCGTAGATCCGGGTGACGACACCTTTCGCGTTGAGGTCGTCGACCGCCTCATCGATGTCGGCGACGACCAGGTTCAGGATGGTGAACGTCGCCGGGACATGGTCGGCCTTCGGATAGACGAAGACATGACCGCCGGAGGGCAGCTCGAGGTCGAGGTTGCCCATGGGGCCATCCGACACCGTGAGGCCGAGGGTGCCGGCGTAGAAGGATTTGGCGGCGGGGACGTCGTCCACGCTGAAGCCGGAGAAGATATCGAGTGGGGTGACCATGGCGACCACTCTGCTCGTGACCGTCGAGCCGTGTCTATAGGGAATCCGAAGCTGTGGACAACGGGGTTCCGGGCAGGAGGACTGGGGAGGAGGACCGGCGAGGGACCCGTGCGCGCTCAGACGAAGCGCACGGCCTCCTGGAGCCGGGTCCGCAGCTCGAACGCACGGTCGACGCTCTCCCGGCCGGCAGCGTTCGCACCGTCGCGCAGCACGCGGGGCAGAAGGGAGCGGCGCACCAGCATCGAACCGGCCAGCCGGCCCCGGCGCACCACGTCGAACGGGAGCTCCAGGTCGCCGTCCGGCACCACGACGATGTATCCGGTGAAGCGGACCCCCGCCCGTCGTCCGAAGGTCTTGGCCGAGTGGTACAGGTCGTGGAACGGCGCATCGCCGGGCGCTATGCCCTCCCCGACGACCTCGCCCTTGGCGAGTTTGACGGGTCCGCCCCAGTCGGCCGAGCGGAGGGCGAACAGCCCGGCCGGCCCGAGCACGATGTGGTCCAGCTTCTCGGCGGAGGATGAATGGACCTCCACGTCGTTCCAGAGGGTGAAGCCGATCCCGAGGCCGGTGACCGCGCGGGCCGTCGCCTCCTCGGCGAGCGCGACGGCGAGCAGCTGGCGGATCTCGCGGGGAGCCGAGCGCACGAGCCCCGGATCGTACGGGTCCCGGTCGTCGGTGCCACGCCCCATCCACTCGCGCATCAGTGTGAGGAAGCGCTCGCGGGAGCGGCCGCCGGGATGTCCGTAGCTGCGGGCGCGGACGGTGGCGCCCCGTTGCGACGGGCGTCCTGCGTGGAAGGTCGCGCTGAAGCCGCCGGAGGCCGACTCGCCGGACACGGCATCCACCGTGATGCTCTCGCCGCGGTCGTAGCGGGCACGGTCGTCCGGGTCGCCGACGAGCTCCCAGGCCTGCTGGACCGCCTGGAACGCCGCAGCGGTGCCTCCCGTATCGGGATGCGTCTCGCGCAGGAGCCGGCGGTAGGCGCGACGAAGGTCGTCGTGGCTGACGTCCGGGCGGACGCCGAGCACCTCATACGGGCTGGGCGAGGCCGGAGAATCGCTCATCGCTCGGTGTTCGCTTTCGGTACACGGTGGTCGGATTTCTGACAGTAGCGTGCTTATCCACAAAAATGGCCCAATTCGAATTGCGGCCGGAATCTGACCGCATGCGTTCATAGGCTGGAGGCAACCGAACACACGAAAGGTGGAACATCATGACCATCAGCGACTGGCGCATCGAGCTCATCATCGTCCCCGTCACCGATGTCGACCGCGCGAAAGCCTTCTACGTGGATGCGCTGGGCTGGAACGCCGACCACGACCAGCGGGTCTCGCCCGAGCTCCGCTTCGTCCAGATCACTCCTCCCGGATCGGCCTGCTCGATCGCCATCGGGCAAGGCATCACGGACATGACGCCCGGCACCATGAAAGGCCTGCAGATCGTGATCCCGAACGCGGATGACGCACTCGCGCACCTGACAGAGCACGGCGTCGAGGCGCGCGGCGTGGCCGAGCTCGCCTGGGGACGCTTCGTCGAATTCACGGATCCGGACGGCAATGCGTGGAGCCTGCAGGAGCTGCCGCCCCGGCCGTAGCGAACATCCACGTCCGGCTGGATGGCTCGACAGACCGAACGTCCTGTACGTTGCTGGAATGGGCAAGCTCATCTATGGGGGTACCACGGAGATCGGTTTCGAGGACCGCGTCCTCGCGCACCTGCAGATCGTGATCGGGCTGAAGCTCCGGCGCAAAGAAGGCTTCTTCTTCTCGTGGCGGGATGAGCAGGGCGTCGGCGACGGGCGCAGCGCGATCTGGATCGACCCGGCCATCCCGCTGCTCTTCCGTTACAGCGGAGGGCGCCACCCGCGCATCAACAAGACCTGGCTCGAGCAGCTCACCATGTCCTCCAACAGCGCGCAGGGCCTGCAGCTGACCGAGGAGATCGGCGCGCTCGGTGCCGACGAGGTGGATGCGGACTCGCCTCCCGGCCACTGACCCCGGCCACTGACCCCGGCGGCCGCGCGGCAGCCGCTGAGCTCAGTGGCGAGGACTCTCCCCGATAGGCGAGTCCTTCGTCGTTTCGGGATCCGGCCATACCGCGTGTGCCGGATGACGTTCACGTGCGATCGATCCGGACATTTCCGGACAGGGTGATCTTGGTCCGATCGTTGCCGCGCCCGTAGCCTCGCGGACGCCACCGGGAGTCGGTGGCGCCCGAACGAGAGAGAACGAATGCGGATCGCAGAACCGGTCGAACGCGACGAGTCCATGGAGTCCGGCGGCGTCACACATCCTTGCGCGGCCGTGCTGCCTCACAACCATGAGGTGGCGGGCCGGTGAGTGTGGTGGAGTTTTCGGCGGATGCTTGGCAGGCGTCGTCGCCGGGCCTGCAGAGGGGACTTGCTCATCGGGTTGAGGCGGTGAGTGAGTTGTTGCAGGGGTTGGATTCTCTTGCGGGTTCTGCGCAGATCAGTGGTGAGGGTGCGGATGCGATGCGTGCATATATCCGTGAGGTGCATGTGCCGATCTTGCAGTCATTGTTGGTGGGTTTGTCGACGTTTCAGACCGCGATCGGTGTGTATTGGCGCGGGTATGCGCAGGTGGATGCTGACGGCAACTTCCGGCTGGTGAGGGACGAGTACGAGATGCATCTGGCCCGACTGGATCGGGGGGTGGAGCAGGTGCAGGGGTTCGGGGACCAGTTGCGCCGGATCACAGCGGACGCGTCCCATCTGGTGTCTCTTGGCGGAGTGGGCGCGGTGGGGCAATTACTGGATGCGTTGCAGGGGATGCACGCGGTCGCGAGGGCCCAGAAGGACGCTTGGGAGGCTTATGAGGCCTCCGATCCGGGGTTCGGGCAGGTGCGGACCCTGATCGCCGAGTTGGGCCGGATAGTGAAGAACGTGGGCGCTGTCTCGGTGGGGCGGGGACGCTCCTACACGGCGGGGAGTTTCGGAGCAGAGCTGGACCGGTTGGGGGAGATGATCTCGGGCATGTTCGAGTATTGCAAGGAGAATCAGAAAGTCGCCGCCCAGGGGTGGGAGAGCATGTTCTCCGGGTACGCGGAGGATGTTGAGGCGGCCCGGCGGGAGCAGGCCGCCCAGGACCTGTTGTGGGACGGGTTGCAGATACTCGCCGGCGCGGTGGTCACCGTGATTGGCTTGGGGTTGACCCCGTTCACCGGCGGTTCTCCCTCGGCTTGACCGTTCTGGGTGGTTCGCTGCTGGTCGGTGGGGTCAACAGTGCGATCAACCACGCCTCGATCGCGACAAGCGGGCAAGAACTCAACCTGACCGGGATGGCCAGCGACGCCGTCGGGAAATGGTATGACGCGAACGTAGTGAAACCGGCCGCCGACTCCGGCAGCTGGGCGTTGCAGTTCCTTGCCGGTGTCGGCTCCGGCATCGGGGACGCCATCAGCGGCGGAGCCCAACTCAACGTGCATCAGATCGGGCAGGGCCTGACCAGCCTGTTCACCGACCAGAGCGCTAGGGACCGGTTATGGAACCAGCTGACCACCATCGCAGCCCAGGTCTTCACGCTGAACCCGGCCGCGACCGGGCAACTGGTCGGGAGCCTGCTCCCCGGCACGGCAGCCTTGAAAGCAGCCCGCGCCGCCGGCCCGATTGGCAGGGCCGGCGAACTCGCCGGCGCCCTCGGCAAACCCGTCACGATCGGAACCGCAGGCAAAGCCACCAGCGTCCTCAACGGGATCAAGAACCACCTCGGCGAGGGCACACCCGTCGTCAGCAAAGACTTCACCCCAACAACGAAAATATTCACCTCTTCCGACCCTCATGTCGCGGAAGCGGCGGGCGCGATTGAAAAGGCCATGCCGGGAGCGGTCAAGAATGTAAACGGTGACGTTCACATGATGGACGGACTCAGCCGAGAAGTTGATATCGACCTAGGTTCTCTCTTCGTGCAGGTCAAATCGGGCAACGCACGGGGATTGACGGGTCAAATCCAGAAAACGGTTGGCAGCACTGGCCGGACTACAGTCGGATACGCGCCCGACATGCCCACTGGTGCCTGGGAATCGGCAGCTAGACAAGGGATACCGATTGCGCGCACACCTGACGAGCTGGTTGCCATAGTGAAGGAGCTGCGATGAAAAGCGCGCTGGTCCTATCTGAAGACATGAATCTGTTTGAACACTTCGCGGCACTCATCACTGCCAACGGCGGTGTGCGCTCAGAGGACGGCGTCGCGCAACTTGTCGACCCCCAAGGAAGGATGCTTACCCTCTTCCATCTTGAGTCGGACAATGATCTCACCCTTCCGCCGACTCGGGTTGTTGGGATGTCTCCACCTGCATCGCTTACGTCGCTTGCCGTTTGCTCGGTGGAGTGCCGCTGGGAAGCGATGGTCGTCTACTGGGTCAGAAGGGTCGCAATAGAGACGACGTCAGAGGTTTGGTTGCTTGACAGCGATGGCGTGCTTTGGTCATCTGAAGCCGTCGACGCAACTGCTCTGCGGCTGTGACATCGTAACGGGTGCTGATACCAAGGCCATTCTTTGGCTTGCCATTGAAGACTCCGCTTAAGCGGCAACTGTTTTTCCCCTATGAAACCGATCCGGTCAACGCAACGAGAAGGACCCCGCACCGTCGGGTGCGAGGTCCTCGTCGTCAGCGCCTCAGCGCAGGTACTCGAGCAGCTCCGGGCAGCGGAGGCGCTTGAGGCTGCGGGTCTCCAGCTGCCGGACGCGCTCGCGGGTGATCCCGTAGACCTCGCCGACCTCATCCAGAGTCATCGGCTTCTGTCCGTCCAGGCCGAAGCGCATGCGCACCACCTTGGCGTCGCGCGGCGGCAGTTCCCGGAGGCGATCCTCCAGATCGCGGTGCCGGAACTCCACCTCGACCGCCTCCGGCGGCCCGGCGAAGTCACCGTCCTCGATCAGATCGCCCAGCTCCGCACCCTCGTTCTCACCCACAGGAACCGCCAGCGACACCGTCTCGGAGTCGCTCATCTGCAGCTTGTGGACTTCCGCCGGGTCGAGGTTCGACGCCTCGGCCATCTCCTCCAGGGTGGGGGTGCGGCCGAGCTCGCCGCCGAGGTCGCGGCGGATGCGGTCCAGCTTGTCGATCTTCTCGACCGTGTGCACGGGGATGCGGATCAGCCGGGCCGTGTCCGCGATCCCGCGGAGGATCGACTGGCGGATCCACCAGGTGGCGTACGTGGAGAACTTGTTGCCTGTGCGGTAATCGAACTTCTCCACCGCGCGCACCAGCCCGAGGTTGCCCTCCTGGATCAGGTCCATCACCGGGAGGCCGCGGCCGGCGTAGCGCTTGGCGATGCTGACCACCAGGCGCAGGTTGGCCTCGATGAAGCGCTCGAACGCACGCTTGCCGTCGTCGGCCAGGTACTGCAGTTCGCGCTTCTCGCGGGGGGTCAGGTTGGGACGGATCGAGAGACGCTCACCGGCGAGCACTCCCACTTCGATCCTCTTGGCCAGAGCCACTTCCTCGTCGGCCGTCAGCAGGCGCGTCCGCCCGATCGAGTTCAAATAGTCCCTGACCGGGTCACTGGTCACTTCGAGAGTAGTCATCGTGTCATCCCATCAGCCCGTCTTCAAACGGGCGCTGCCATCGTTGGTGCTCTCACTCCTGCGGCCTCCGCCCCTCACGGAGAGGAGGTCGTGAACAACGATAGGCAGCACACCCTGTCCCCCGACAAGGGGTTGACACGGGGAGCCGGGGTACGCTAGGCGCCCGCATACGATGCTCAGGCCAATTTGTCAAGTCTCGCCACAAAATACACAGGTTGTTCGGATCTGACGGTGGCCGCCGGTCCGCCGTCAGCTCGTCGAGAGGAGCTCCAGCAATGCCGGCTCCGGCGCACGGCCACCCGAGATGTCGATGACCTCGCCGTTGCGGTAGCGGTCGAAGACACGCGGGTCGATGTAGCTGTTTCGCGCGATGGCCGGCGTGTTGCCCAGGGCGGCAGCGGCCTCGTTGACGGCGGCGACGATCCGCTTCTTCCGCTGCCCGTCGGTGCCCGCCACCCCGAGTTCGGCGAGCGCCTGCGCCGCGACGATCGTGCCGTGCAGCGTCCGGAAGTCCTTCGCTGTGAACTCCCCGCGCGTCTGCCGCCGGATGTACTCGTTGAGGGAGGCCGGGCGGATGGTGTGCCAGGTCGAGTTCTTCCAGGACAGCAGGCGCGACCGGGGCCCGCGCAGCGCCTGGATCTGACGCAGCAGCTCGGCCAGGTCCGCATCCGTGATGGTGCTGATCCACTTCTGCGCCGACTTGGCGGGGAAGGTCAGGGTGATCTCGTCCCCGTCGATGCGGGCGTGCCGGCAGAGCAGCGTCGTCAGTCCCCGGCTTCCGTTCGCGTGCAGGTACTCCTCGCTGCCGATCCGGACGCTGCCCAGATCGATGATGCGGAACGCCGCGGCCAGGATGCGGTCCCGTCCGAACCCCTCCTCCCGCAGGTCCATCGTCACCTTCCGGCGCGCTGACGGCAGTGTCTCCGCCAACTGTGCCGCCCGATCGAACTTGAGGCGGTCCTGATGCAGCCGCCAGGCGTCGTGGTAGCGGTACTGCCGGCGGCCCGCCTGGTCGGTGCCGACCGCCTGGATGTGCCCCCGGGCGTCGGGCGAGATCCACACGTCCTTCCAGGCGGGAGGGATGACCAGCGACCGGATGCGCTCCAGCTCGCGGTCGTCGACGATCCTGTTGCCCGCTTCGTCCTCGTAGACCGGACCTGCGTCGGTGATCCTGCGGTGGTAGCCGGGGCCGGACGGGTTGCTGCGCCGCAGGCGCGTCACGCAGGCTTCTTCGCGGACTTCTTGGGCGCAGCCTTCCGCGCGGTGGAGGTGGACGCGGTGGACTTGGATGCGGTCGACTTCGCCGCGGTGGACTTGGACGCAGCCGACTTGGACTCGGCCGACTTGGACGCCGGCTTCTTCTCCGCGCCCGACGAGCCCGGCTTCGACGAGCGGCTCCGCTCCACGCTGCGCTGCAGCGCCTCCATCAGGTCGATGACCTCGCCTCCGCCCTTCTTCTCGGGCTCCTCGCCGAAGGTGGCCGCGGTGTCCACGCTTTCGCCCTGCTCGAGCTTCGCATCGATGAGCTTGCGGAGCTCCTCCTGGTACTCGTCGCTGAACTTCTCGGGCTCGAAGTCGCCGGCGAAGCTCTCCATCAGCGCGCTCGAGAGCTGCAGCTCGCGATCGGTGACCCGCGGCGACTGCTCAAGGGCCGGGAAGTCGGCCGCGCGGATCTCGTCGTGCCACAGCAGCGTCTGCAGCACCAGCACGTTGCCCCGGACGCGCAGCGCGCCGAGCCGGGTCTTCTGGCGGAGGGCGAACTCCACGATGGCCGTGCGCTCCTCATCCTCGAGGGTCTTGCGCAGCAGCGCGTACGCCTTGAGGGACTTCGAGTCCGGCTCCAGGTAGTAGCTGCGGTCGAACATGAGGGGGTCGAGCTGGTCGTTCGGCACGAACTCGACGACGTCGATCTCGCGGCTCCGCTCCGCCGGCAGCGAGGCGAGGTCCTCGGCGGAGAGGATCACGGTGCGCTCCCCGTCGTCGTAGGCCTTCGCGATGTGCTCGTAGGGGATGACCTTGCCGTCGATCTCGCAGCGGCGCTGATAGCGGATGCGGCCGCCGTCCGCGTCGTGCACCTGGTGCAGCGGGACGTCGTGATCCTCGGTCGCGCTGTACACCTTCACCGGCACGTTCACGAGCCCGAAGGTGATGGCGCCCGTCCAAATGGCCCTCATGTGCCCATCGTGTCCGGGGATGCGCTCATTTTCAAGGAGTGACCAGGGAATGCACGGAGGGCTTACGGTGATGGCATGGCCGCGCATGACACCGAGGTCGTCGAGATCGACGGCCGTCGCCTGAAGCTGACCAACCTCGACAAGGTCATGTATCCGGAGACCGGGACGACGAAAGCGGACATCTTCGGGTACTACAACGCCGTCGCCGACGCGATGATCCCGTACGTCCGCGACCGGATCGCCACGCGGAAACGGTGGGTGCACGGGGTGGGGACGCCCGACGATCCCGGCTCGGTGTTCTTCCAGAAGGACCTCGACCCGGCCTCCACGCCTGAGTGGGTGCGGCAGGCGACCATCCAGCACTCCTCCGGCCCGAAGACGTACCCGCTGGTGAACGACCGGGCCACGCTGATCTGGCTGGCGCAGATCGCCTCGCTCGAGATCCACGTCCCGCAGTGGCGGGTGGCGCCGGGTGGCGAACGGCAGAATCCCGACCGGCTGGTGCTCGATCTCGATCCCGGCGAGGGCGTGCAGCTCACCGAGTGCGCCGAGGTCGCCCGGCTGGCCCGCGCCATCCTGACCGACATGGGGCTGAACCCGATGCCGGTGACCTCCGGGTCCAAGGGAATCCACCTCTACGCGGCGCTCGACGGCTCGCAGACCAGTGACCAGATCTCGGCGGTCGCGCACGAGCTGGCGCGGGCGCTGGAGGCGGACCACCCGGATCTCATCGTCAGCGACATGAAGAAGTCCCTGCGCGCCGGCAAGGTGCTCGTCGACTGGAGCCAGAACAACGGAGCGAAGACGACCATCGCGCCCTACTCGCTGCGGGGCCGCTTCCAGCCCACGGTCGCAGCCCCACGGACGTGGCGGGAGCTCGCATCCCAGGACCTGCGACACCTCGACTACCGGGAGGTGATGGAGCGGCTGAAGCGGCGGGGCGACCCGCTGGCCGAGTTGTACGCCGGGCACGGCGGGCACGCGGGACCTGAGTCCGAACCCGATCGGCTGTCCACCTACCGCTCGATGCGCGACGCGAGCAGGACTCCCGAACCTGTGCCCGAAGATCGGCCGGATGCGGGCGAGGGACGCTCGTTCGTCATCCAGGAGCACCACGCCCGCCGGCTGCACTGGGACTTCCGGCTGGAGAACGACGGCGTGCTGGTCAGCTGGGCGCTGCCCAAGGGCACTCCCACGGACACGAAGCAGAACCACCTCGCTGTGCACACCGAGGACCATCCCCTGGAGTACGGGAGCTTCGCCGGCGACATCCCGCACGGCGAGTACGGCGCGGGCCACGTCGACATCTGGGACCACGGCGACTACGAGCTGGAGAAGTGGCGCGACGACGAGGTGATCGCGACGCTCCACGGTCAGCCCGACGGGGGGCTCGGCGGGGCGCCGAGGAAGTTCGCACTGATCAGGACGGGACGCGACGGCGACGAGAAGAACTGGCTCATCCACCTGATGAAGACGGAGCCGGACGGCGGGGAGCGTGCGGCAGCCCCGGGGCCGGCGATCACGGGCGATCCCATCTCCCCCATGCTCGCCGCGCTGGGCTCGGAGGCGGACGTGACCGACGAAGGCGACTGGGCGTTCGAGATGAAGTGGGACGGCATCCGCGCCATCGCCGCGGTGCGCCAGGGCAGGCTCCGCCTCACCACGCGCAACGGGAACGACGTGACCGGGACCTATCCCGACCTCGCCGGGCTCGTCGACCTCGCCGGCTCGCACGACCTCGTCCTCGACGGGGAGATCGTCACCCTGAACCCGAAGGGGCGGCCCGACTTCGGCCTGCTGCAGACCCGGATGGGCCTGACCCGGCCGGGCGACGTGCAGTCCGCGCTCAAGCGGGCGCCTGCGCACTACCTCGTGTTCGACGTGCTCGAGGCGGATGGGCGCACGCACACCGGCGACCGGTACGACGCGCGCAGGGAGCTGCTCCTCGATGTCCTGCATCCGGGCCCCCACGACCCGGTGCAGGTGCCTCCCGCGTTCGACGGCGACCTCGAGCACGCGATCGAGTCCAGCCGGCAGCTGGGACTCGAAGGCGTGATGGCGAAGCGCCGGGACAGCACGTATTCCGTGGGCCGACGCAGCCGGGCGTGGATCAAGATCAAGCACCACCAGACGCAGGAGGTCGTCATCGGTGGCTGGACTCCGGGCAACGGCCGCCGCGAGAACACCATCGGCGCCCTCCTGCTCGGGATCCCGGACGGCGACACGCTTCGCTATGTCGGCAAGGTCGGGACCGGGTTCACGGACCGGGTGCTCGACGACCTCCTGGCCAAGCTGGGCGAGTACGCGGTGAAGACCAGCCCGATGGAGGGTGTGCCGACGGCGGATGCGCGCGGCGCGCACTGGGTGCGGCCGGAGCTCGTCGGCGAGGTGGAGTTCGCCGAGTGGACGGGGCCCGGGAGGCTGCGTCAACCGTCGTGGCGAGGACTTCGCCCGGACAAGCGCGCCGATCAGGTGGTGCGGGAGAGCTGAGCGCGCGGCGTCCTCGCGGGGCCGTCTCGCCCTGCGACCTCGCCGGCGCCGGTCAGAACCGCGGCTGCTTGCTGAGGTGCACGGCCGCGGTCGAGAACACGACGCCGCCGAGCATGATCACCACGGTGACGGCCTGCAGCAGCACCTGGAAGAACGGCAGGAACGGCGTCACGGACACCCAGAGCCAGAGGATCGCGCCGATGAGCGTGATCACGTAGCTGAAGGTGCGCCGCGCGTACAGCGCGTTCAACGACACGACGGTCGCCGCGACGGTGACCTGGAAGAAGGGGAGGAAGGAGCCGGCGTGGCCCGACCAGGTCGCGACGAGGCTCCAGATCCCGAGGACCAGTGAGACCAGCACCACGATGGTGGCGAGCAGGTTGCCGAGTGCGGTCGGCAGGGTCGTGCTCAGGCTGCGGACGAGCGAGCCGTGCTCGTCGCTGCCGGGGACGACGGCCTGGGGATCATGGGGCTGGGAGATGACGTGCGTGCTCACGCCGTCGATCCTATCGCCCGCGCGGGCAGGCGTGGGCGGCGACGCGTGCGTGGGCGCGTGGATGCGCGGGACGAGGGTCGATGTGCCCCGCGCGCGTCGGCGTACATTGACGACATGGCCGCCTCCCGTCACCGACCGCACCGGCGCATCCCGCTCCCCGCCCGCCTGAAACGGATGGATGCGCGGGTCGCGGCACGCATCAACGCCCGCACCACGGGGGCTGCGTCCGACGGGTTCTGGCGCGGCATGACCCGGGCCGCCAACCACGGCAAGCTCTGGTTCGGCGTGGCCGCCGCGCTGCTGGTGCTGGGACGTCCGCGTGCGGCGGTGCGCGGACTCGCGTCCCTCGGCCTCGCGAGCCTTTCGGCCAACGTGATCGGCAAGCGGCTGATCGGCGGCGACCGTCCGGCGCTCACGTCCATCCCGATCGCCCGGCGCCTCGAACGCTCCCCGACCTCGCCGTCGTTCCCCTCCGGCCATACGGCGAGCGCCGCCGCCTTCGCCACCGGCGTCGGACTGGAGTGGCCGGCTGCCGGGGCCGCACTTGCACCGGTCGCCGCAGGCGTCGGCTACTCCCGGCTGCACACCGGAGCCCACTGGATGTCGGATGTCGCGGGAGGGGCCGCCATCGGAGCGGGCGCAGCCCTGGCTCTACGGGCGGTCGCGCCCGCCGTGAAGCCGGTCGTGCGGCGCGATCCCCCGACCGCGCGGATGGTCGGACTGCCTGCCACGGAAACCGGCGAGGGCGTCTTCCTCGTGGTGAACTCCACGTCCGGACGCGGTCTCATCCGGCCGGCCCCGGGTCCGCTGCTCCGCGAGCGGCTGCCTCAGGCGCGCATCCACGAACTGAGCGACGGCGAGGATGCCTCGGCCGTCATCCAGCGGGAGCTCGGCTCACCGTCGCCGCCCGCCGTGCTCGGAGTCTACGGAGGGGACGGGACCGTCGCCGCGGTGGCGCAGGAGGCGCGCGCCGCCGGCCTCCCGCTGCTCGTGCTCCCCGGCGGAACGTTCAACCACTTCGCCAAGGCGGCCCTGCTCGACTCGGTCGATGCGGCACTCGGCGCCCTCGCCGCCGGCAGCGGACGGGAGGTCGACGTGGCGGACCTCGGGTTCGCCGACGGCGAGACCCGGACGGTGCTCAACACGGCCTCGGTGGGGATCTATCCCTCCTTCGTCGAGGAGCGCGAAAAGCACGAGAAGCGGCTGGGCAAGCCGATCGCGGCACTCGTCGCCGCCATCCGGGTGGTTCGGCGCAGCAGCCCCCTCGAAGTGGAGATCGACGGACAGCGCAGGCAGGTCTGGTCGGTCTTCGTCGGCGTCGATCGCTACTACCCGGTCACGGTCGCGCCGATCGAGCGCCGGCGACTGGACGACCATCTGCTGGATGTGCGCATCCTGTTCGCCGGCGGACGCCCGCGCACGCGGGGCGCGGTCGCGCTGGCCTTCGGCGGGCGGACCGACGCGCTGGTCGCCCGCCTGCCGTTCCTGCAGGGGCCCCCGGCGCTGGACGCGCGGACCGTGCCGGAGATCACCATCGCGGCCCGCGGCGAGGACCCCGGGTACGCGCACGACGGCGAGGCATCGACCGCGACGCCGGGCGAGCCGAAGCGGCTCACGGTCCGCATCCGGCCGGGCGCACTGCGGGTGTACTCGCCGCGCGCGTAGTCGCGCCCTCCCGACGCAACATTCGTCACGAATGTCGCCCCCGCGGCCTCCCAACGCAACATTCGTCACGAATGTCGCCCTCGCGCCCTCCCAACGCAACATTCGTCACGAATGTCGCCCTCGCGGCCTCCCAGGGCAACATTCGTGACGAATGTCGCCTGGGGCGTCAGGAGGGGACCGGCAGGCGGGTCGGCAGGGGTTCGGGCGCGGCGGGGCCCACGTAACGTGACGACGGGCGCAGGATCTTGCCGTCGGCCGCCTGCTCGAGGATGTGCGCCGTCCACCCGACGACACGGGCCGCCGCGAACGTCGGCGTGAACAGGGAGCGAGGGATCCCGCAGAGTTCCATGACGACGCCGGCGTAGAACTCCACGTTCGTGTGCAGCTCGCGTCCGGGCTTCAACTCGGCCAGGAGCTCCTGCACGCGCCGCTCGACCTGGACGGCGAACTCCACGCGCGGTCCCCCGAACCCTTGCGCGAACTCGCGGAGCATCCGCGAGCGCGGGTCCTCCGTCCGATAGACCGCGTGGCCGAACCCCATGACCCGGCCGCCGTCCGCGAGCGTGCGCCGCACCCACTCGTCCGTCCGGTCCGGCGTGCCGATCTCATCCAGTGTGTCCAATGCCCGGCTGGGTGCGCCTCCGTGCAGCGGACCCGCGAGGGCGCCCAGCGCGCCCACAACCGCCGAGGACAGGTCGGCGCCGGTCGAGGCGATGACGCGGGCGGTGAACGTGGATGCGTTGAACCCGTGGTCGATCGCCGCTGTCATGTAGGCGCTCAGCGCGTGCTCCTGCTGCGGCGTCGGCACCCGGCCGGTCACCAGGTAGAGGTAGCTGGCGACGTGTCCGAGATCGTCGCGCGGCGGCAGCGGTTCCCGCCCTTCCGCGAGCGCGTGAAGGGACGCGAGCAGCACGGGCGTCACGGCGGCGACGCGGATCGCATCGTCGAGGCGCTGATCCGGCCCCTCGTCGTAGAGCGGGCGCTCATGATCCGCGGCGGCGACGGCGGCAAGGGCCATGCGGAGGCCGGCGAGACCGTCACCCTCCGCTGTGAGGCGTGCAATCGCGGGCAGCATCGCGCTGACGCCCGCCGGGATGCCGCGCGAGGCGCGGATGCGGGCGCGGAACGCCTCCAGCTCGTCCGCAGACGGCAGGCCGCCGAAGAGGAGCAGGTGCCATGCCTCCTCGAAGGTCCGCTCGCGGGCGAGGTCGACGGCGGAGTACTGCCGGTAGTGGTAAAAGCCCTCGTGCCCGCGCACATCGCCGAGTTCGGTCCTCGCCGCGACCACGTTGGTGAGCCCGCGGGGCACATCGATGAGGGTGTCGTCCATCCTGTCCATACCGGTAGTGTGAGCGTGGATGCAACACCTCGTCAACGTTGATCGGATCAATATGGATGCGCTGCCGCGTTTGACCGCCGAACAGACCGCCGAGCGCCTCGGCGTCAAGCTCGAGACCCTGTACGCCTACGTCGCCCGGGGCCGGCTCGGCCGCGAGCGCAACGCGGACGGATCCAGCTTCGACCCGCTCGAGGTCGAACGGTTCGCCGCGGGGAGGCGCCGTCGCACCGTGACCGGGACGGCCCACTCCGAAGGCCGTCCGCTCATGGTCATCGAGACGAGCTTCGCTCTGATCGAGGACGGCGAGCTCGCCTACCGGGGCCGGCCGGTCGCCGAGCTCGCGGGCGAGAGCTTCGAGACGGTCGCGCGCTGGGCTCTCACCGGCGACTGGGATGCGGCGGCGCGGTTCACGCCGGGTGCAGGAGTGGAGGTGGCGCGCGTGCTCGCGGACGCACTCCCGGCCTCCGCCGGCGACCGCGATCGACAACTCGTCGCGGTCAGTGCATTCGCGGCGGCGGATCCGCTGCGCGCCTCCATCGATCCGGCGGTGGTCGCGACAGCTGCCGAGCGGCTGGTCGCCGGGATGGTGGCGGTCCTGCCCGAGCGCGGCCACGCCGACCCGGAATCAGACACGACGACCCCGGATCCGCTCGCCCGACGGCTCTTCGCCCGCCTGACCGGCACGGCACCATCCCGGGCCGACGTCGAGCTGCTCAACGCGGCCCTCGTGGTGCTGCTCGACCACGACATCGCCGTGTCGACCCTCGCCGCCCGCGCCGCGGCTTCGGCGCGGGCCACGCCCTACGGCGTCGTCATCGCCGGACTCGGTGCGCTCGACTCGCCGCTGCACGGCAACGCCAGCCGCGCCGCGTACCGCCTGCTCGAACGGGTCGCGCGCGGCGAGGACCCCGCGCGCGCGATCACCGACACCGTCGTGAGCACCCACGGGCCGGTTCCCGGTTTCGGCCAGCCGCTCTACCCCGACGGCGACCCGCGGGCGCGCATCCTGCTCGGGATGCTCGCCGGCGATGAACGGCACGCGGCCGTCTCGGCGGCGGTGGAGGCCGTGTCCGGCGTCATCGGGGACCGGACCGGAGGCCGTCCCAACGTCGACCTCGCACTGGGCGCGCTGGCACTGGCGCTCGGGATGCGCGACGATGCCGGCGAGGTCGTGTTCGCCACCGCGCGTGCGATCGGCTGGGTGGTGCACGCCCTCCACGAGTACGCGCAACCGCCCCTGCGGCTGCGTCCGGTCGGGCGCTACATCGGTCCGTGACGATTCTCCAGGGCGCTGAGGTCAGCGGCGCAGTGCCTTGCGCGCCAGCCAGTTGCCGAGGAACTGCGCCGCCTGCACGAGCACCACGATCGTGATGACCGCGATCCAGGTGACCGCCCAGTTGTACCGCTGGTAGCCGTAGGAGATCGCGAAGTCGCCGAGGCCACCCCCGCCGATGCTGCCGGCGATCGCAGACAGGTCCACGATCGCGACGAAGATGAACGTGTAGCCGAGGATGAGCGGGCCGAGAGCCTCCGGGATGAGCAGCGTCGTGATGATGCGCCACGGGCTCGACCCCATCGCCCGCGCCGCCTCGATGACGCCCGGCTCGATGGTGACGAGGTTCTGCTCCACGATCCGCGAGATGCCGAACGTCGCGGCGATCGTCATCGGGAAAATCGCCGCCGGCGTTCCCAGGAACGTGCCGAGGACGAGCTGCGTGAGCGGCGCGATCGCGGTCATGAAGATGATGAACGGGATCGGCCGGATGAAGTTCACCACCACGTTGAGGACGGCGGACAACGCCCGGTTCTCCAGCAGCCCGCCGCGACGGGTGGTGTAGAGGAGGACGCCGAGGGCGAGGCCCAGGATGCCACCGAGGACGAGCGTCGCGACGACCATCCAGAGCGTCTGCCCGATGGACTGGAGGTACACGGGCCACAGGGTCGGCCACTCGGTCATGCGGCCACCTCCTCGACCTCGGTCACCGAGCGGAGGTCGGCGATCAGTGCATCCACGTCCGCCGGCTCGCCGAGCAGCTCGAGGGTGAGACTGCCGAACGAGCGGCCCTGCAGCGCCGAGATGCCGCCGTAGACGATCTCGAAGCGGACATTGTGCCGTCCGACCGCATCCGACAGCACGGAGCCGAGCCGGCCGTCGTCGTGGATGCGCGCGGACACGATGCGGCCGGCGTGCTTGCCGCGCAGTCGCTCGATGTCGGCCTCGCCCGGCCGGTTGCGCAGCACGGTGCCGACGAAGCGCTGCGCGGTCGGGGTCCGAGGGTCGGAGAACACCTGGAAGACGCTGCCCGACTCGATCACGCGCCCGGCGTCGAGCACCGCAACGCGATCCGCGATGGAGCGGACCACCTCCATCTCGTGCGTGATGACGACGATCGTGACCCCGAGCTCGCGGTTGACCCGCTTGAGCAGAGCCAGGACGTCAGACGTGGTCTCGGGATCGAGCGCGCTCGTCGCCTCGTCGGCGAGCAGGATGTCGGGGTTCGTAGCGAGGGCCCGGGCGATTCCGACGCGCTGCTTCTGCCCGCCGGACAACTGGTCGGGATAGCTCCACGCCTTCTCGGTCAAGCCGACGAAGGCGAGCAGTTCGGCGACCCGCTGCTTGCGCTTGTCCGCGGGCCAGCCCGCGACCTTCAGCGGGTACGCGACATTGCCGAACACCGTGCGGGAACGGAACAGATTGAACTGCTGGAAGATCATGCCGATGCCCGCGCGGACCCGGCGCAGCTCGCGCTCGGTGAGCGTGGTCAGGTCGCGGCCCTCGACGATCACCGAGCCGGCGGTCGGATGCTCCAGCGCGTTGATCAGTCGCACCAGCGTGCTCTTCCCGGCTCCCGAGTAGCCGATGATGCCGAAGATCTCACCGCGTCCGATCTCCAGATCGAGTCGGTCGACGGCGGGAACCGCGGCGTCACCCGAGCCGAAGCTCTTGGTGACGCCACGGAACTCGATGATGGGAGCCGCGGTGTCGCTCGCCGGCACTACTTCGCCGCCTGGATGGTCTTCTTCAGTCCGTCGAGGATGCCGATCAGGTCGGATTCGGGCCGCTGGACGATGACCGCGGTGTTCTTGGACTCCGCGAGGACCGCATCCGTGACGGCCTTCGTGTGGTAGAGCTCGGCGATCTTCTTGTACGTCGCGTTGTCCTTGTCCTTCGCGCGGGCGACGAAGGCGTTGACATAGGGCTCGGCCGTCTTCGACGTCGGGTCGTCCTGGAAGATCGCCGACTTGGGATCGATGCCTGCGGTCAGCGCGAAGTTGTTGTTCACGATGGCACCGTCCGCAGAGCCGAGCGCAGGCGCCGTCTGGGCCGCATCCACCGGGATCACCGTCACCTTGGACGCCGAGGCCTCGATGTCAGCCGGAGTCGCGAGCGTGCTCCCGCCGTTCTTCAGCTTCAGGAGGCCCGCCTTCTGCAGCACGAGGAGGGCGCGCGCCTGGTTGGTGGCATCGTTCGGGATGGCGATGGTGCCGCCCTGAGGGATGTCCTGGACGCTCGCGTGCTTCTTCGAGTACAGCGGGAGCGGGACGACGAGCGTCGAACCGATCGGGACCAGATCCTGCTTGGTCTGCACGTCGTAGTTGGCGAGGAACTGCAGGTGCTGGAACAGGTTGAGGTCGATCTGGCCGTCGGCCAGCGCCGGGTTCGCCTGCGTGTAGTCGCGGAAGTTCACGGTCTGGATGTCGATGCCCTCCTTGGCCGCCTCCTGCTTGAGGACGGGCCAGTACGGGGAGGACGCCTCGGTCGTGCCGATCTTCACGGTGACGGTCTTCGCCGTCGCGCTGCCCGAACCGGTGAGATTCACGACGACGAGTACGACCGCCGCGATCACGGCGACGACGGCGATGCCGATTCCGACGAACCAGCCGGTGCGCGAGCGCTTCGGCTTCTCCGGAAGTGCGGGGGTGGGTGGGGTGGCGTCGGACATGGCTGTGCCTCTCTCGTGAAGGGGAAGGGGTGCCGGCGGACGGTTGGCGGCACACCGAGCCTCTCGCGAGCCTGGGACATGGGTCAAAACGTCTTGCGAACTATGACACCGATGTCGTTCCGGGTGGCGGCACGCGGGGATCCGGCCCACCAGGGTGTCGGTGCGCCGGGTCCGCTCCGGCGATCAGGCGTTCTGCGTGGCCGGGGCGGCCTGCAGGATCCGGACCATATTGCCCGACGGGTCGCGGAAGGCGCAGTCCCGCGGACCCCACGGCTGGTCGATCGGCTCCTGGAGCACTTCGGCGCCGGCCGCCCGCACCTTCTCGAATGCGGCATCGAGGTCGTCGGTGCGGAAGACGATCGGACCGAGGGAGCCCTTGACGACGAGCTGCTGCAGCGCGTCGCCATCGGCCTGGGAGCGGCCGGCGTGCGGGTCGCTGAGGACGACGGACGCGCCGTCGTCGCCGGCGACACCGAGCGTGATCCAGCGGTGGTCACCGGAGGTGACATCCTGGATGACGTCGAGACCCAGGGCGTCGCGGTAGAAGGCGAGCGACTCCTCGGGGTCGAGGACGGTGATCTGCGAGTACTGGAGTGAAGTGGTCATGACTCGACTCTAGGAAGAGGCCAGCAGGGGCGCTTCTCCAAAACTGCTTTCTGTGGAGAAGCGGTCACGGATGCGGTCTGTGGACGGACCCCGACGCGGCCGACCGCGCTCAGACGGCCCGCGAGCGGACCGGACGGGTGCGTTCCTTCGCGATGCAGTCCGGCATGGCGAGCACTGCCGCATGCTCGCGAGCCCGGTACTCGGTCGGCGTCATCCCGACGACCTCGCTGAACTTGGAGCTGAAGGAGCCGAGCGAGGTACAGCCGACGGCCATGCAGGCGTCGGTGACGCTCATCCCGCCGCGGAGGAGCGCCATCGCCCGCTCGATGCGGCGGGTCATGAGGTAGCTGTACGGGGTCTCGCCGTAGGCGGCCCGGAACTGCCGCGAGAAGTGCGAGGGCGACATGTAGGCGCGGGACGCCATGGTCGGGACGTCGAGCGGCTTGGCGTAGTCGCGGTCGATCAGGTCCCGGGCCCGGCGCAGGTGCGCCAGCGTCTGCAGCTCTTCCGGTGACACGCCCCGAGCGTAACACCGCCCGCACCCGCCGGGCAGGCCTCCGGAGGCCGGCGGGCTGTCCGATGCGAGCCGAATGTCCGGGCGCCACCGACGAACGGCCCGTCACCTCGCACTACCCCACTGTGCAGCTACCCCACTGTGCCGCTACCCCACTGTGCGCGTTACCCCACGGCGATGACCGCCGGCCGGTCCGCCGGCTCGACGAGGCGGATGAACGCGCTCAGCTCCCCCACGCCGGCCGGCGTCGTCGGCAGGAACTCCGTCAGTTCGGGCGAGTGCACGAGGTAGGCGGACCATTTCGCCCGCGAGATGGCCACGTTGAGCCGGTTCTTCATCAGCAGGAACGACATGCCGCGCGGCACGTCGACCGCGGACGATGCGGCGAGACTGACGATGGCGACCGCCGCCTCCTGCCCCTGGAATTTGTCGACCGTACCGACCCGCACCCCGCGGTAGCCCTCGGCGTCGAGGAGGGCTCGCACCTCGGCCAGCTGTGCGTTGTACGGCGTGACGACGATCACGTCGTCCTCGCCGAGCGGGTCGTCGTCCCGCCCGGTCTCCGGGTCGGTCCAGGAGCGTCCGAGGAGGTCGCGTACCAGGTCGACGACGATCTCCGCCTCCTCCGGCGACGCCGTGGAGTTCCCCACGTGGAGGACGGGCACGGGATGCACTCCCGGGGCCACCCCGCTCAACTCGCGCTCCGACGCGCACGCGTGGGCCCGGAGTTTGCCTTCGTACGACAACACTGAAACGGCTTCCGCGAGGGCCGGATGCATCCGCCGCGTCTCCGCGAGGAAGTACCCGTACTCGGGCGGTAGGACGTCGTGCCCGTCGCTCACCCATCCGAGCGCCGAGCCGTCCACCGGTTCGGGATGTCGCCCCTGGCTGACCTGCGGCAGTTGCTGCGGGTCTCCGAGCAGCAGCAGGTTCTTCGCAGCGACGCCGACCGCGATGGTCGAGGCGAGCGAGAACTGGCCGGCCTCGTCGATGACGACGAGGTCGAGGCTGCCCCGCGGCACACGGGCCGCGTTGGCGAAGTCCCACGCCGTTCCGCCGAGCACGAAGCCGCGCTCCTCGTTGACGCCGGCGAACTCGAGGTGCCCGTTCGCAGGCAGCCAGGTGAAACGATGCGTGACCTCGGTCTCGACGTCGGCGCCGGCATCCTCCGCCTTCGGTCCGCCGCTGGCGGATCCCGGCGCCTTCCCGACCATCGAGGCATCGAGCCCGGCGGTCACCACGCGGTCGAGGAGGTTCTCGACGACCGCGTGCGATTGCGCCACCACCCCGACCTTCCAGCCGTGCTCCGCGACGAGGCGGGCGATGACGTGAGCGCCGAGGTACGACTTGCCCGTCCCGGGCGGGCCCTGGACGGCGAGGTACGACCGGTCGAGGTCGAGGAGGCTCGCCACGACGGCCTCGATCCGTCCGTCTCCGTCGTCGCTCTTCGGCTCCGATCGCGAAGTCTCCGATCGCGACGTCTCCGATCGCGACGTCTGCGACCGCGAAGTCTCCGGTCGCTCCGGGCCTACGGCATCCTCCGGCGTCAAACTCCCCGACCGTGTCCGCGGCGGCGTGCGCCGCAACAGGTCGATCGTCGCGTCCACCGGCCAGGCCTCATGGTGACGGGCGATCAGGAGCGCGGTCCCCCACTCGCGGATCGCCTCCCCCAGCCTTCGGGAATCCGGCGGAGCAGAGGGCGTGAGCGCGCTCGGGAGCTCGCTGTACGGCGGGACCTCGGGCGGAAGCGTCTCCCGGACGACGATCGACCCGTCCGGGAGCGCGTCGATCACCGAGACCGTGCGTGCCGCCCGCGATCCGGGCTGTGCGCGCGACTGCCGGAACGGACCCGGGTACTCGTAGAGCAGAAAGGGGCCGGTGCGCTCGCTGACCCGGACCGTACTGCCCGCGCCCCACGACCCCGAGAGCAGCAGTTCCCGCCGCTCGACGCGCTGCCCTTCGTCGCAGTACCAGTCGCGGATCACGGCCGCCTTCTCGACAACCAGGACGTCGCGGGTCTCGGCCCATTCCTCGATGGGCTGGACGAGGCGCGCGAAGTGGGACTGCCAGAAGCTCTTCTGCTCGCGCCGGTGGAAGTCGATCGCCGCCGCGGCGAGCGCCATCGCGCGACGATCGGGACTGCGGCCCGGATCGAGCGGGTCGCCCGCGAAGGCCAGGAGACCGGCGCGCAGCGGCGACTCCTCGGCCGCCAGCTCGGTCTCCTCCATCGGCGCCGTGCCGATCGGGACGCCGTTCTCCTCCGCGCGGGCGATCAACCAGTCGCGCAAGCGCAGGGTCGAGACGCAGTCGTAGCGGTTGTACTGCCCGATGTCGTCGAGGAGCTGCTGCGCCTCGTCGAGGCGGCCGAGGGCGAGGAGATCGCGAGCGTTCGCGTACTCGGTGATGGAATCGGCGCCGTTGGTCACCTCACTCTCGCGCAGCTCGTCGCCCATGTAGAGCGGCTCGAGCTTCTTGATCGAGTACGAGCGCGAACCGATACGCACCGCCTTGCGCACGAGCGGATAGAGGTCGACCATCACGTTGTCGCGCAGCAGGCCGTCCACCTCCTCCTCGCCGACGCCGTGCCGTGCGGCCAGGGCGAGCAGATGCGTCTGCTCGTAGGCGGCGTAGTGGTAGATGTGCATGCCCGGGTGCTGTGCCCGGCGCTCTCGCACGAACGCGAGGAACGCCTCCAGGGCCACCCTCTCGGCCGCGAAGTCATGCGCCCAGAAGGCGGTGAAACGCTCCTCCTGATCGACCAGGCCGAAGAGGTAGTCGAGGTTCCACCGTTCGCCCGCTCCCTCCGTATAGAGGGGATCGCCTTCGAAGTCGAAGAAGATGTCGCCGGCATCGGGCTGCGGCAGGACGGCGAGCACGGGAGCGTTGAAGACGCGGATCGGCGGCGGGCTCCCGGGCGCCGCCTGCAGCTGCAGCCGCGCCTGCTCCCTCAGTCCGTCGAGCGTCCCCTCGGGGATGCCGTCGATCGCTCCGCTGGATGCGGCGAGCGCGTCGATCGTCGCGATGCCCGCCGCGAGCAGGTGCTCGCGCTGGGTCACGCGCATCCCGGCGACGAGGAGGACATCCCGCGACTCCTGCACCTCGGCGTCGCACGTGTCGCAGCGACCGTCCACGGTGAATCGCGGATCGCCCCAGGCGACCGGTCCCGCATCGGCGACGTGCTCGTGGATGATGGACAGCAGCCGGGCGCGCCGCTTCCGGTACACCGGCTCGATGTCGGCCAGTGAGTGCTCGCTGACCGAGCCGTCGCCGAGCAGCAGCTCGACCGTGTCGTCGACGTCTACACCCATCCCCCGCAGCTGCTCCGCATAGGCGGCCAGCTGCAGCAGCGCCGTGACCCGTGCGCTGCGCGCGAGCTTGGAATCCTGCACGCGGTACCGGCCATCGGGCATCCGGACGACGAAGTCGGCGAAACCGACGAACGATCCGTCGAAGAAGGTCGCCTGGAACACGACCTGCGCCCCGCGCTCGAATGCCTCGGACGTACGCCTGACGGCCTCCGCCAGCGACTCCCCCGTCAGCTGCGGCGGACGCTCGATCTCGGCGACGCCGGCGCCGAACCGCTCGCGGTACCGCTCCAGGATGCGGTGCTCGTGCTCGTCGCCCATCCGCGACGACCGCATATACATCGGGTCTTCGATCACCTCGGTCTTCTCGAGGCGACCGAGCTTGACGTCGACCGTCCGGAGGAAGGCGAACTCGCACTTGGACGCCTCGGTGAGGTCACTGGCGCTCGTGACGATGATCCCGTCGAGCAGGAACACGGCGACCTCCTTTGCCGGACGATGCCGGCAGCTCAGCACGGCTGACCGCCGTGGTGGGCGACCATCCCGTCACCCGCCCTGCGAGACTATCGGCGACCACCGACACAGCGACCTTATCCACAGGCCGGGCCTGCGAGGCGAGCGGTTTGGCCTCCTGTGGTCAGTGGCCCTTCGCTGCGGCCTTCATCGCACGCTTGTGCTCGCGGACGCGCGTGAGCGATTCGGCGTCGACGATGTCCGCCACCGAGCGGTACCCGGGCATCCCGTAGTCGCCGGCCGCTTCCTGCCAGCCGGCGGCACTCAGCCCCTTCTGCTTGCCGAGCAGGGCGAGGAAGATCTTGGCCTTCTGCTCGCCGAATCCCGGAAGGGCCTTGAGGCGGCGCAGCACTTCGGCCCCGTCGGGCTCCCCCTGCGTCCAGATCGCCGCCGTGTCGCCTCCCCAGTCCGAGACGATCGCCGCCGCGAGCGCCTGCACCCGAGCGGCCATCGACCCCGGGAACCGGTGCACCGCCGGCGTCTGCTTCATCACCTCCGCGAGGTGCTCGGGATCGGTCCCGGAAACCGTCGCCGGGTCGAGCGACCCGAGCCGGTCGCGGAGTTTGGCGGGGCCGGCGAACGCGGTCTCCATCGGCACCTGCTGGTCCAGCAGCATCCCGGTCAGCAGAGCGAACGGCGACTGGTCGAGGAGGGCGTCCGCTTCAGGATCGCCGGTGATGTTCAGAGCCATGGACTCATGCTGCCACCCGCGACCGGACCGCCGCCACAGCGGTCAGCAGCGGTCAGGCGCGGAGTCAGTCCTGGGATGCCACCAGCTGCACCCGGAGCGAGTCCACCCGGGTGGTGATCACGTCGTCCGCCGCCCAGCGCTGCGCGAGCCGGGCGAGGATCGCATCCAGCTCCTCGCGCGTCAGACCCGCCGCGAGCGCCAGCCGCACCACGAGCTCCTCGCCTGCGAGCCGACTGGCCGGGTCTCCCGCGACGAGGGTGACCTCATGGACCCCGAGCTCCGGGCCGATGGAGGCGCGGAACGCCTCCGCCACCCCCGGGTCGCGGTCGCTCGGCAGCCAAGGGGCGCCCTGCGCCACCGCCCACACCGCCGGGCGGCGCAGCACGAACTCCGTCTCGGACGTCGGGTCGAGGACGATCAGCTCGGTGCCCTCCGCCGCGGCGGCGAGCGCCACCCGCCGCCCCGCGGTCGGGACGGGGCGGGCAGCGGGATTCCAGGCCCGCAGCGCGGTGACGGACGTGAAGACCGGTTGCACCGTCCGTCCATCCGGGCCCGCCACGGTGACGATGGACAGCTCCTGCGTCTTGTCGACGAGCATCCCGGCCGCGTTCTCGCCCTCCTCGCCCAGCTCCGCCATCAGAGGAACGAGCAGTCGCGCATCGCGCAGAGCGTCCACGACGGCTTCGGCACCCGCCTGTCCGGCACGGAACGCAACCAGTGCGGCGAGGAGCGCGGGAGGAGCCGAGCCGTCATCGTCGGCGAAGGGCGCGTCCTCGAAATGCCGGCCCTCCCACGACTGGCCGGCGGAGTCCGCGAGCGAAGCGGCGAAACCCGCCAGCCGTGCGGCGCCGGTATCGCTGGGACGCGGTGCCTGCGTGGATGCGTCGGTCACGCTCTCCGGGACCGCGTCGCCCTCCGGCTCGGCGTCGCCGCCTGGCTCCGCGCCGCCCGCGGGCGACACCGCGTCACCGTCCGGCGACACCGCGTCATCGCCCGGCGACACCGCGTCATCGCCCGGCGACACCGCGTCATCGCCCGGCGACATCCAGCGCCTCGGGCAGCGTGAACGCGCCGGCGTAGAGCGCCTTCCCGACGATCGCGCCCTCGAGCCCCAGCGGAACGAGCTCGCGCAGGGCCGCGATGTCGTCGAGGTTGGAGATGCCGCCCGACGCCACGACGGGACGCTCCGTCCGATCGAGCACCAGGCGCAGGAGGTCGAGGTTGGGGCCGCGCAGCGTGCCGTCCTTGGTGACGTCCGTGACGACATAGCGGGCACACCCCGCGTCCTCCAGCCGGTCGAGCACCTCCCACAGGTCGCCGCCCTCGCGCGTCCACCCGCGCGCCGCGAGCGTCGTGCCGCGCACATCCAGTCCCACCGCGATCGCCTCGCCGTACTCGCTGATCGCACTGGCCGCCCACTCCGGGTTCTCCAGCGCGGCGGTCCCCAGGTTGACGCGGGTGGCGCCCGCCTCGAGGGCCTGCGCCAGCGATGCGTCGTCGCGGATGCCGCCCGACAGCTCGATCTTCACGCCGTGGACGTGGTGGATGACACGCTTCAGCAACGAACGGTTCTCGCCCCGGCCGAACGCGGCGTCGAGGTCGACGAGGTGGATCCACTCGGCGCCCGCGTCCGCCCACTCGGCGGCCGCATCCACCGGGTCCCCGTAGCTGGTCTCGCTGCCCGCCTCGCCCTGGGTGAGGCGCACGGCCTGGCCATCGGCCACATCGACCGCGGGAAGGAGGACGAGTGGGGGCGTGCTGAGAAGATCGGTCATGTGGTTCCTCGTGTCGGTCCGCGCATGCGGAGGGGGTGCACCCGGGGCTAGAGCGAGCCGATCCAGTTGCGGAGCAGCTGGATGCCGGCGCGGCCGGACTTCTCGGGGTGGAATTGCGTCGCGCTCAGCGGCCCGTTCTCGACGGCGGCGATGAACGGCGAGCCGTGCTCGGCCCAGGTCACTCGCGGCTCCGGGAACGGAGGGGTGGTCTCCAGCGTCCAGACCTGAGCGGCGTAGGAGTGGACGAAGTAGAAGCGCTCGTCCTCGAGCCCCGCGAAGAGGGCGGAGTCCTGGGGCGTCCGGACGGTGTTCCAGCCCATGTGCGGAACCACCTCGGCGTGGAGCCGCTCGACCGTTCCCGGCCACTCGCCGAGGCCTTCGGTCTCGACGCCGTGCTCCACGCCCCGCTCGAACATGACCTGCATGCCGACGCAGATGCCGAGCACCGGACGGCCCCCGGCGAGACGCCGGTCGATGACCTCGTCGCCGTGGGAGGCGCGGAGGGCCTGCGTGACCGCGGCGAACGCGCCGACGCCCGGGACCAGCAGCCCGTCGGCCTCCTGCGCACGCTTCCGGTTGCCGGTCAGCTCGACCCGCGCGCCGGCGGCCTCCACGGCCTTGACCGCCGAGTGGACGTTGCCCGTCCCGTAATCGAAGACGACGACCTCCGGCGTCCGGCCCAGGGTCACAGCGCGCCCTTGGTGGACGGGATGCCGGTGACCTGCGGGTCGTACGCCTTCGCCTGGCGGAAGGCGCGGGCGAACGCCTTGAACTCGGCCTCCGCGATGTGGTGCGGATCGCGACCGCCCACGACGGTGATGTGGGTCGTGAGGCGGGCGTTGAACGTGATCGCCTCGAAGACGTGCCGCACCATCGAACCGGTGAAGTGGCCGCCGATGCGGTGCAGCTCGAAGCCGGCCGGCTCTCCGCTGTGCACCAGATACGGGCGTCCGGAGATGTCGACGACCGCCTGGACGAGCGCCTCGTCCAACGGCACGAGCGCGTCGCCGTACCGCGAGATGCCGGCCTTGTCGCCGAGTGCTTCCAGGATGGCCTGGCCGAGGACGATGCCGACGTCCTCCGCCGTGTGGTGGACGTCGATGTGGGTGTCGCCGGACGCGCGGATACGCAGATCGGTCAGCGAGTGCTTGGCGAACGCGGTGAGCAGGTGGTCGTAGAACGGGACGCTCGTCTGGATGTCGGAGGTGCCGGTGCCGTCGAGGTCGAGGCTGAGCTCGATGCTCGACTCGCTCGTCTCCCGCGTGACCGTGGCGGCGCGATTCGTCATGCGTCCGAGTCTACCGGGGCGTTCTCGTCCCGCTCCGGGGCCTCCTCGACGGAGGCCGCTGCCGTCGGCCGGCCGAGAGCGGCCAGCGCGTCGAGGAACGCGGTCGTCTCCTCCTTGGTCCCCGCGGTCACCCGGAGGTGGTGCGGGATGCCGACATCGCGGATGAGGATGCCGCGCTCGGCGAGTGCCTCGAACACGGCGTGCGGGTCGTCCACGCCGCCGAAGAGCACGAAGTTGCTCCCGCTGGGGTGGGGTGTGTAACCCAGGCCGGCGAGCTCCGTGACGAGCCGGTCGCGCTGCCGGCGGATCTGGCCGACCATCGCGAGCATCTCGTCCGCGTGCGCGAGCGCCCCGAGGGCGGCCGCCTGGGTGAGAGCCGACAGGTGGTACGGCAGGCGCACCAGGCGGAGGGCGTCGGTGACGGCCGGGTCGGCGGCCAGGTATCCGACACGTGCGCCGGCGAACGCGAACGCCTTGCTCATCGTCCGGGAGACCAGGAGCCGGGGCCGGCCCTCGAGAAGCGTCAGAGCGGAGGCGGCGCCGTCGGGCAGGAACTCGGCGTACGCCTCATCCACGACCACGATTCCGCGCGCGGCCTCGTAGGCGGCCTCGATCGTGTCGAGGCCGAGAGTTGTGCCTGTCGGGTTGTTCGGCGAACAGAGGATGACGATGTCCGGGTCGAGGCGACGGATCTCTGCGGCCGCCGTTGCGGGCGAGAGCTCGTAATCGGCGTCGCGCACTCCGGCGAGATACTCCGTGCCGGTGCCCGAGGCGAGCAGCGGGTACATGGAGTAGGTCGGAGCGAACCCCAGGACGCTGCGACCGGGTCCGCCGAACGCCTGCAGGATCTGCTGCAGCACCTCGTTCGAACCGTTGGCCGCCCAGATGTTGTCGGCAGTGAGGCCGTGGCCCAGGTACCGCGCGAAGGCCTCGCGCAGCTCCGTGAACTCCCGGTCGGGGTAGCGGTTGACCCCGCCGATCGCCGTGACGATCCGGTCGACGATGTCGGCTGCGACGTCCGCGGGCACCGGATGCGTGTTCTCGTTCACGTTGAGCGCGATGGGCACCGGACGCTGCGGAGCGCCGTACGGGGAACGACCGCGCAGGTCATCCCGGAGCGGCAGCTCGGAGAGGGAAGTCACCCGTCAATCGTACTGAGCGACCACGGCCCGGCCACGCCGGATGACGTTGTGTGCCGACACCGCTTCACCGCCTGCCCACTCCGCACGCGAGGAGTGCGCTGGAATCGGAGGACTTCTGGCGTGGGAGGGCCGGGATCACCTCCCTTTCGAGGCTGCTGCCGGGCCAGCCAGCGAGAACTCCTCCGTTCTCAACGCACCCCACCGCACCCGACCGCGCCTCAGCGGGCGGATGCAGCCGGCGGAACGGGAGGAGATTCCGTCGCCAGACGCGGTCAGCGCGAGGAAAGGGAGGACACTGAGCCCGGATCCCGCCCGACTCCCTCCCTTTGCTACCCGGCCCCGCGGGAGTCTGCTACTCGGCCCGGAGGGTGTCTGCAACCCGGCCCCGCGGGAGTCGCATCGGTCCGAGATCGAGCGCAGCCGTGACGACAGAACGGGAGGCGCCGCGCAGGGCCGCTAGTGCGCGTACTTCGCGGGGACGGCGAGCTGCTGCCCGGGCGAGACGACCGCCGAGTCCAGGCCGTTGAGGGAGACGATGTCGGCGATGACATCCCGCGGGTCCGCGTCCGGCGCGACGCGCTCGGCGACGGACCAGAGGGAATCGCCGGACTGCACCGTCACGTACTGGAAGCTGACGTGCGTCTGCTGACTCGTCGCGACGGCGCCGCCGCCGTTGAGCGCGAACACGAGCGCGCCGATCACCAGCGGAAGCGCGACGAGAGCGGACAGCACGGCACGTCCGCGTCGCGTGAGCCGCAGCCGCACGCGGGCGGTGGCGGGCAGCGGCGGGACGGCGTGCAAGCGTGGCGAGGACGCCGCCGACGCTGCGCCCGCGGACCGCGGGAACATCGTGGGTGCTGCATCGCTGATCAGTGCTGCGCTCATGACCGTGACCTCCTCAGACTCGCGGGTGCGAAACTGTGTTCCGAATGTATCTTCGAATGTCGAAAACCGCAAGACGCCCTGTTGTGGGGACTTTCCGGAGGAAGTTCGCGACACACTCGAACACATGTTTGTCTTCCTCTCGTGACGCGGATACAGTTTCGACTGTCTGAGAACATCAGATCAGGGACCACCGACATTCCTGCCGGGGAGCCCCTGGGGGACGGCCCACGTCAGGAGAGGACGCCCGTGTCGAACGAGAACCAGGCCCGCGGAGGCACGCGCCGCCGCAAGAACCTGAGCGACAAGCAACTGGCGATCCTCGATGTGATCCAGCGCTCGGTCAGCCAGCGAGGCTATCCGCCGAGCATGCGCGAGATCGGCGATGCCGTCGGGCTCTCCTCGCTGTCCTCGGTGACGCACCAGCTCAACCAGCTCGAGCTGAGCGGCTACCTCCGCCGCGACCCGAACCGGCCGCGGGCGCTCGAGATCCTGATCGACCTGCCCTCCTCGTCATCCCCGGCCCCCGACTACGAGAACCAGACGCCCGTCGGGGACGCGGCGATGGTGCCCCTGGTCGGTCGGATCGCGGCCGGCATCCCCATCACCGCCGAGCAGCAGGTCGACGAGGTCTTCCCCCTCCCCCGCCAGCTGGTCGGGAACGGCGAGCTGTTCATGCTCAAGGTCGTCGGGGAGTCGATGATCGACGCCGCGATCTGCGACGGCGACTGGGTCGTCATCCGCGCTCAGAACACGGCGGAGAACGGGGACATCGTCGCGGCGATGCTCGACGAGGAGGCGACGGTCAAGGTCTTCCGCCAGCGCGACGGGCACACGTGGCTGCTGCCGCGCAACTCCAACTTCGAGCCGATTCTGGGCGACTTCGCTCAGGTGCTCGGCAAGGTCGTGGCGGTCCTTCGCGCCGTCTGAGCCGGCCCGCGGCGCCGCGAGCTCAAGCCCAGCCGCGCCGCCAACCCCAGCCGAGCCGTCAGGCCCAGCCGAGCTCGCCGAGCCGCTGGTCGGAGAGCCCGAAGTAGTGCCCGATCTCGTGCACGAGGGTCACCCGGACCCGCGCGCGCAGTTCCTCCTCGGTCGCCGCGGACGCCTCGAGGTTGTTGCGGTACAGCGTGATCCGATCCGGCAGCTCGCCGAACCCGTACACCGACCGGCGCGTCAGCGGGCGTCCGCTGTACAGTCCGAACAGCCGTGGCCGCGCCCCGGGAGGCTGGTCCTCGATCAGGATCGCGACGTTCTCGAGCGGCCCGACCATGTCGTCCGGCAGCGCTTCGAAGATGTCGCCGACCATCCGCTCGAAGTCCTCGTCCGGGATGCGCACCATGCGCTCATCCTGACACGGCGGCGGCCCCGGTTCGCTGTGCGCGTACCGGGGCCGCCGTCGTTCTGGGACAGGACCGGTCAGGCCGTGACCGCCGCGCGCTCGCGCACGGCCCGCGTCGCCTCGATGATGTTGCGCAGCGACGCGACCGTCTCGTCGTATCCACGCGTCTTCAGCCCGCAGTCCGGGTTCACCCAGAGCTGGCGGCCCGGGATGGCGCTCAGCGCGGTCTCGAGCAGCTCGGTGACCTCGGCGACCGACGGCACGCGCGGCGAGTGGATGTCGTACACGCCCGGCCCGATGCCGTGCTCGAAGCCGGAGCTCTGGATGTCGTGCACGACCTCCATGCGGCTCCGCGCCGCCTCGATGCTGGTCACGTCGGCGTCGAGGTTGCGGATCGCGTCGATGACCACGCCGAACTCGGAGTAGCAGAGGTGCGTGTGGATCTGCGTCTCGTCCGCGACACCGGCGGTGGCGAGGCGGAACGACCCGACCGACCACTCCAGGTAGTCGCCCTGCGCGGCCTTCTTCAGCGGCAGCAGCTCGCGGAGGGCGGGCTCGTCCACCTGCACGACGCGGATCCCGGCCTGCTCCAGGTCGGCGATCTCGTCGCGCAGCGCGAGCGCCACCTGGCGGGCGGTCTCGCCGAGCGGCTGGTCGTCGCGCACGAAGGACCACGCGAGGATCGTGACCGGGCCGGTCAGCATCCCCTTCACCGGCTTCTCGGTGAGGCTCTGCGTGTACGCCGACCACTCGACCGTGATGGGCGCCGGGCGCGACACGTCGCCCCAGAGGATCGACGGGCGCGTGCAGCGGGAGCCGTACGACTGCACCCAGCCGTTCTGCGTGACCGCGAAGCCGTCCAGGTTCTCGGCGAAGTACTGCACCATGTCGTTGCGCTCGGGCTCGCCGTGCACGATGACGTCGATCCCGATCTCCTCCTGGAGGTCGACGACGCGCTTGATCTCCTCGCGCATCCGGCCCAGGTACTCGGCCTCGGTGATGAGGCCCTTGGCGAGCTGGGCGCGGGCGCGCCGGATGTCCGGCGTCTGCGGGAACGACCCGATGGTCGTCGTGGGGAGGAACGGCAGCGCAAGCGCCTCGTCCTGGGCCGCCAGGCGCGAGGCGTAGTCGCCGCGGCGGAAGTCCGCCCGGGTCAGCGCGGCCTCGCGCTCGCGCACGGCCGGAACGCGGACGCCCGGCGCGGACGCACGGTCGGCGAGCGCAGCGGTCGCAGCGGTCAGCTCGTCCTGGATCGCCTCGTGCCCGTCGACGATGCCGCGCGCGAGCACGGCGACCTGGGCCACCTTCTGGTCGGCGAACGCCAGCCACGACTTCAGCCGCGCATCCAGGTTCGGCTCGTCGTCCACATCGTGCGGAACGTGCAGCAGCGACGTCGACGTCGAGACCGCGACGTCGGGGCTGAGCGAGAGGAGCTCGGTGAGCGTCCCGAAGGCCGCCTCCAGGTCGCCTCGCCAGATGTTGTGGCCGTCGATCACGCCGCCCACGATCGTCTTCCGGCGAAGAGCGGATGCGGTGGCCGCGTCGAGCCCCGAGGGAACCGTTCCGCGGACCAGGTCGAGGGAGATCGCCTCGACCGGCGTGGCGGCGAGGACGGGGAGGGCGTCGTCCAGGCTGTTGTAGGGCGCCGCGACGAAGATCGCCGGCCGGTCGGCTGCTGCACCCAGCTGGTCGTAGGCGGTCCGCACGGCGGCGAGCACCGCATCCCGGGACTCGTCGATGCTCTCGCTGACGAGGGCCGGCTCGTCCAGCTGCACCCACGGCGCTCCGGCGGCGGCCAGGCGGGCGAGGAGCTCGCGGTAGACGGGCAGGAGGTCCGCCAGCCGCGACAGCGGGCGGAAGCCCTCCGGCGCGTCGTCGCTCGGCTTGCTGAGCAGCAGGAACGTGACCGGCCCGACCACGACGGGGCGGGTGACGAATCCGGCGGCCCGGCTCTCCTCGAACTCGCGCACGATCCGGTCGGAGGCGAGGCGGAAGTCCGTCTCCGGCCCGATCTCCGGCACCAGGTAGTGGTAGTTCGAGTCGAACCACTTGGTCATCTCCAGCGGCGCGTTGTCCCCCTCGCCGCGGGCGATCGTGAAGTAGCCCGCCAGATCGAGCGACCCGTCGGCCGCCGCGAGCGCGGCGAAACGCGACGGCACGGCACCGACGGTGACGGCCGCATCCAGCACCTGGTCGTAGAAGCTGAAGCTCTCGGGGATGGAGGCGTCGGTCCGGCCGAGGCCGAGCGAGGCCAGGCGCTCCCGCGTCGTCGCGCGAAGCTGTGCTGCGGTCGCCTCCAGCTCGTCGGCGCCGATGCTGCCCGCCCAGAAGGCCTCGACGGCCTTCTTGAGCTCACGGCGGCGGCCGATGCGCGGGTAGCCGATGATCGTGCCCGCCGGGAAGGGGGCTCGTGTGCTGTCGGTCATGCTGGTTCCTTTTCAGTGGCCGATTTCTCGGGGAGGGTGCTGTCACGGTGGTCGGAAGAGGGGAGGGCGCCGATGCGGTCGAGAACCGAGAGGACCGCCTCGTGCTGGTTGAACGTATACAGGTGGAGGCCGGGAGCGCCGCCCGCCAGGAGCCTCTCGCCGAGGCGAGCGGCCCAGGCGACGCCGATCTCGCGCCGGCCCTCGTCGGTCGGCTCGACCTCCAGCTCGATCGCCAGATCGCTCGGGAGGTCCTCGCCGCTCAGCTCGAGCATCCGCTTCAGGCGCGCGGGGCTGGTGACCGGCATGATGCCGGGCAGGATGGGGAACGCGACGCCGGCCTCGGCCGCACGCTGCGCGAAGTGCAGGTAGTCCTCGGCGTGGAAGAACAGCTGGGTGATCCCGAGATTCGCGCCGGCGGCCTGCTTGGCGAGCAGCGCGTCGATGTCCTGCGACACGGAGTGGGAGGACGGGTGCCCGTTCGGGAACGCGGCGACGGCGATCTGGACGTGCTCCCGGTGCTGGAGCACGGCCTGCGCGCGCAGCTCGGGCACGACCAGCTCGCCGTACGGCGACCGCTCGGCCTGCACCCGGTGGATGAGCTGCACCAGCTCTGCTGTCGTCCGGATGTCGCCGATGCCGTCGTCGCCCTCCGGCAGACCGGCGGGCGGGTCGCCCCGCACGGCGAGGAAGCGCCGGACGCCGGCATCCAGGAACTCCCGGATGAGCCGGTTGGCCTCCTCATGCGACGAGCCGACGCAGGTCAGGTGCGCCATCGGGCTGACGTCCGTGTTGTCGATGATGTAGCGCAGGACCTCGAGGGATGCGCTGCGCGAGGAGCCGCCGGCACCGTAGGTCACCGAGATGAAGTCCGGGTGCGTGGCAGCCAGGCGGTCGATCGTCGCGGGAAGGGACGCGGCCGCACGCTCGGAGCGCGGAGGGTACAGCTCGAAGGAGTACCGGACGTCGGTACAGCTCATGGAATCCTCGGAGGGTTGACAGCGGCACGGGACACCCCGCACACAGGCTTGCGGGATCGCACGGGCGGGTGCCGGGCTCGGCTGTCGCACCACGTCAGCGGTCGCCCGCTTCGGTTGACTGGCAATCTAGCAAGCGGAGAGGCCGGACGGAATCGTCCGCGTCATCCTTCGACACAGTCGGTCCCGTCCGGCCTCGATTCCGCTCGCCGGGCGTGCTGGCCGCGGCGTTCGGCCTATGCTGTCGGCGTCACTTCGAACGGTTCGAACGCCGCGTGGTACTCCGGCATGATCCGGGCGGTGACGCGCGTGCCCTCCTCCACGTACTCGGTCGAGATGACCCGGCCGCGCTCGTGCAGAGCCGAGATCAGGTCGCCGCGGTCGTACGGCACGACCAGCTCGACCTGGAGGGACGGGTCGGGCAGCAGCCGCGCGATCGCGGCGAGCACCTCATCCACGCCCTCGCCGGTGCGCGCCGACACGAAGATCGCATCCGGCTCGAGACCACGCAGGACCAGCCGGTCGTCCGCGGGGATCAGGTCGGCCTTGTTGAAGACCACGATCTCCGGGATCTCCCGCGCGCCCACCTCGCCGATCACGTCGCGCACCGTCGCCAGCTGCGACGCGGGGTCGGGATGCGAGCCGTCCACCACGTGGAGGATGACGTCCGAATCGGCGACCTCCTCCAGCGTCGAGCGGAACGCCTCCACCAGCTGGTGCGGCAGGTTGCGGACGAAGCCGACGGTGTCCGCCAGCGTGTAGAGGCGGCCGTCGGCCGTGACCGAGCGGCGCACGGTCGCATCCAGCGTCGCGAACAGCGCGTTCTCGACCAGCACGCCGGCCTTCGTCACGCGGTTCAGGAGGCTCGACTTCCCCGCGTTGGTGTAGCCGGCGATGGCCACCGACGGCACCGAGTTGCGGTTGCGGTTCGCGCGCTTCGCCTCGCGGGCCGGCTTGAAGCCCGCGATCTGCTTGCGCAGCCGGGCCATCCGGGTGTGGATGCGGCGGCGATCCAACTCGATCTTCGTCTCACCGGGACCGCGCGAGCCCATGCCGGCTCCCGCGCCGCCCACCTGGCCACCGGCCTGACGGGACATCGACTCGCCCCACCCGCGCAGACGCGGCAGCAGGTACTCGAGCTGTGCGAGCTCCACCTGCGCCTTGCCCTCACGGCTCTTGGCGTGCTGGCTGAAGATGTCGAGGATCACGGCCGTGCGGTCGATCACCTTCACCTTCACGACGTCCTCCAGCGCGCGGCGCTGGCTCGGTGCCAGTTCGGTGTCGGCGATCACGGTGTCGGCGCCCAGCGCCCGGACGATCCCGGCCAGCTCCTCTGCCTTGCCCCGGCCGAGGTACGTGCTCGGGTCGGGATGCGGACGGCGCTGCAGCAGTCCGTCGAGGACGGCCGCTCCGGCCGTCTCGGCGAGAGCGGCGAGTTCGCGCATCGAGTTCTCCGCATCCTGCAGCGAACCCTGCGAGTAGACGCCGATCAGCACGACGTTCTCCAGGCGCAGCTGCCGGTACTCGACCTCGGTGACGTCCTGCAGCTCGGTCGAGAGGCCGGCGACGCGGCGGAGGGCGGCGCGCTCCTCGCGCTCCAGCTGCTCGCCGTCGTGGAGGCCGCCTGCAGTCGTGTCCGCCTGCAGAGCCTGAGCGCGGGACGTGTCCCCGCCGAAGAGCGTCACCGTCGCGCGGTTGTGCTCGGTGGCGAGCACGCGGGCGACGACGTCGTCGGCGGCGTGGTCGCGGGTGTCAGTGTCATCAGTCATTCAGTTCCCCTGATCCGGGTTAACCCTAGTTTGTTCGTGTCCTGTACGGTCTGCATATGGCCAGCGGAGATCACTACTTTTCCCCGGCGCCCGAGAGCGAGCTGAACCTGCGCCCGTTCACCGCGCGCCTGGCCGGGCAGAGCTACGAGCTCATGACGGCCAACGGGATCTTCAGCCCGGAGCGCATCGATATGGGCACACGTGTGCTGCTGGACCATGTCCCCGCGGCGCCGCCCGGCGGTCAGTTGCTCGACCTCGGCTGCGGCTGGGGGCCGCTGGCTCTCACACTTGCTCTCGAATCCCCTCACGCGACCGTCTGGGCCGTCGATGTCAATACCCGAGCGCTGGATGTGGTGCGCAGGAATGCGCAGAAGCTCGGTCTCACCAATGTAAACCCCGTGACGCCCGATAATGTTCCGGACGACGTCCGATTCACGACGATCTGGTCGAACCCGCCCATCCGGGTCGGCAAGAACGAGCTGCACAACATCCTGGAGCGCTGGCTGCCGCGTCTGGAGCCCGGCTCGGATGCGTGGCTCGTCATCCAGCGGAACCTGGGCAGCGACTCCCTCCACCGCTGGATGCAGACCACGTTCCCGGAGCTGTCCACGAGCCGCGCCGCCACCTCCAAGGGCTACCGCGTCCTCCGCGTCCGCGCCCGCCCCTGACGTCCTGCCCCCTGCGCCCCACCATCGAGTCCGCAGAGACTGCACGCTCGAGGGGCGTGTCGCGTGCAAACTTTGTGTACTCGACGGTGGGGCTTGGGGGGCGGGGGCGGGTCAGGCGAGGTCGAGGGTGCCGGTGAAGGTGAGGGCGGCGGGGCCCGAGAGGGCCACGTGCTCGCCGTCCTCAGTGGGGAACATGCGGACGCCGACGGTTCCGCCGGGGACCTCGACGCGCCAGTTGTTCGGCGCCGCCTCTCCGGCCCAATAGCGGACAGCGAGGGCCGCGGCCGCCGCTCCGGTACCGCAGGAGAGGGTCTCGCCGCTGCCGCGCTCGTGCACGCGCATGCGGATCCGGCCGACGCCGTCCTTCACCAGCGGATCGAGCGGCACCACGAACTCCACGTTGGCACCGTGCTCCGGAACGGGATCCAGGTGAGGGATGTACGAGAGGTCGGCGGCCTCGAGCTCGGATTCGTCGGCGAGGGCGACCACCACGTGCGGGTTCCCCATATCGATGCCGAGGCCCGGACGCGCGACGGGCAGCTCCTTCGCCCGCACCAGCGGCTCGCCGCCCGCGAGGTCCCAGCGGCCCAGGTCGACCTGGAAGCCGTTCGTGCTGCGTTGCACATCGCGCACCCCGGACCGGGTGCCGATGGCGAGCGTCGCGCCCTCGTCCAGCTCCGCGAGTCCGGTCTCGAGCAGGTAGCGGACGTAGACGCGGATGCCGTTGCCGCACATCTCGGCGGGCGAGCCGTCGGCGTTGGAGTAGTCCATGAACCAGGTGGCGCCGTCGTCCTCCGCCAGCGCCGCCTCCCCTTCGGGCAGGTGCTCGGAGCGGATCGCGCGGATGACGCCGTCGGCCCCGACGCCGAAGTGGCGGTCGCAGATCTCGGCGATCTGCGCCGGTGTGAGCGGCAGGCGTCCCTCCGGGTCGGAGTACAGCACGAAATCGTTGCCCGTGCCCTGACCCTTGGTGAAGTGGATGGTCGCCATGCGTCCCAGCCTAGCGATCCTCCGCGGGTGCTCCGTCGACGCCTGAGCCGTCGACGAGCGCGAGCGCCGCATCCACCAGATCGGGGGCGTCGTAATCGAGCCACCGGATGCGGGGGTAGCGCTTGAACCAGCTGACCTGGCGCCGCGCGTAGCGGCGGGTCAGCTGCTGGGTCTGCGCGATCGCCTCGGCGCGGGTGAGTTCGCCGCGGAGCTCGGCCAGCGCCTGCGCGTAGCCGATGGCGCGGCGCGCGGTGACGCCGCGGTCGAGGCCGCGCGGGATCAGGTCGGTCACTTCGGCGAGGAGCCCGTCGGCCCACATGCGCTCGACCCGGGCATCGAGCCGCGCAACGAGCTCGTCCCGGGGAGCGGCGAGGCCGACGATGGCGGTGCGCTCATGCCAGAGCGGTGCCTCGTCCGGGAGTGCGCCGCTCACCGCTGTCCCGGTGAGTTCGGCGACCTCGAGCGCGCGGACGATGCGACGGCCGTTGCGCGAGCCGATTCGTGCCGCGGCGCCCGGGTCGAGCTCGGCGAGACGCTGGAACAGCATCCCGGGTCCGTGCTCCGTGAGCTCCGCCTCGAGCCGGGCGCGGAGCTCGGGGTCGGTTCCGGGGAAGCGCAGGTCGAAGAGCACGCTCGAGACGTACAACCCGGAACCGCCGACGAGGATGGGCACCGCGCCTCGCTCCAGGATGTCCCGGATCGTGGACCGCGCCTGGGCTTGATAGGCGGCGACCGTCGCCTCGTCGGTGACGTCGAGCACGTCGAGGAGGTGGTGCGGGATGCCGCGCCACTGGTCGGACGGCAGCTTGGCCGTTCCGATGTCCATGCCGCGGTAGAGCTGCATCGCATCCGAATTGACGATCTCGGCCGGCTGCCCTGCGGCGAGGAGGCGTTCGGCGACGGCGAGGGACAGGTCGGTCTTGCCGGTCCCCGTCGGGCCGACGATGGCGACGAGCGGCCGAATGGATGTCTCGCTCAGCGCTGCGCGTCCGTCGGGTCGTAGATCGGCATCGTGCCGACGCCCGGCGACGTGAGTGGTTCGCGCACGCGCAGGCTCGGGAGACCGAGCGAGACGCGGCCGGCCGAGGCGCCGGCCTCCGAGCCGTGCGCGGGGACCGCACAGGACTCGGCCTCCGCGCGATCCCAGGCGTCGCCTGCGCGCGTCCGGCGGATGCGCAGTGGAGAACCGTCGGTCGCATCGGCGATGAGGTGATGCGGCGCCGCCTGGGTCACACGGACGGTGACGACATCGCCGGGGCGCGGCGTCGCAGAACCGGCCGGTACGTCGAAATGAACGAGGCGGCTGTCGCGCGCGCGTCCGCTGAGCCGGTGGGTGTCGGCGTCTTTGCGTCCTTCGCCGTTGGCGACGAGCAGCTCGACTTCGCGACCGATCAGCTTCTGGTTCTCTTCCCAGGAGATGCGCTCCTGCAGCGCGGCGAGGCGCTCGTAGCGGTCCTGCACGATCTCCTTGGGCACCTGGTCCGCCATGGTGGCGGCCGGTGTGCCCGGTCGGATCGAGTACTGGAACGTGAAGGCAGATGCGAACCGTGCGGCCTCGACGACGCGCATCGTCTCGAGGAAGTCCTCTTCGGTCTCGCCCGGGAAGCCGACGATGATGTCCGTGCTGATGGCGGCGTCCGGCATCGAGGCGCGCACGCGATCGAGGATCCCGAGGAACTTCTCGGAGCGGTAGGACCGCCGCATGGAGCGCAGGATGCGGTCGGAGCCGGACTGCAGCGGCATGTGCAGCTGCGGCATGACGTTCGGCGTCTCCGCCATCGCGTCGATGACATCGTCCGTGAATGCGGCGGGATGCGGACTGGTGAAGCGGATCCGCTCCAAGCCGTCGATCTGCCCGGCCGCGCGCAACAGCTTGCTGAACGCCTGACGGTCTCCGAACTCGACGCCGTACGAGTTGACGTTCTGGCCGAGGAGCGTCACCTCGATGGCGCCGTCGTCCACGAGCGCCTGGATCTCGGCGAGGATGTCCCCCGGCCTCCGGTCCTTCTCTTTGCCTCGGAGGGACGGCACGATGCAGAACGTGCAGGTGTTGTTGCAGCCCACCGAGATGGAGACCCAGCCGGAGTACGAGGAATCCCGCTTGGTGGGGAGTGTCGAGGGGAACGTCTCGAGCGATTCGAGGATCTCGATCTCCGCGGCGTCATTGTGACGGGCGCGCTCGAGAAGGCTCGGCAGCGAGCCCATGTTGTGGGTGCCGAACACGACATCCACCCAGGGCGCCTTCTCGAGGATGACGTTCTTGTCCTTCTGTGCGAGGCACCCGCCGACCGCGATCTGCATGCCCTCGTGGTGCCTCTTGACACCCGCGAGGTGTCCGAGGTTGCCGTACAGCTTGTTGTCGGCGTTCTCGCGCACGGCGCACGTGTTGATGACGACGATGTCCGCTTCTTCCCCGTCGGCCGGGATGTAGCCGGCCGCTTCGAGGGAGCCGCTGAGTCGCTCGGAGTCGTGGACGTTCATCTGGCAGCCGAACGTGCGCACCTCGTACGTCCGCGCCCGGCCGTCCGGGCGGACGGCCGCCTCCGAGGGCTCGATGACGCTGCGTTGTTCCAGGATGCTCATGATGGCGACAAGTCTACGCAGCCGTCACTGGAAGCGGACGCCCGAGCCGCCACGGGAACGTCGGCCGCTGAAGGCGGCCTCCATCGCCTGACGGACGACCTCGGACGCGTATCCCTTGCGGGCGAGAAACGCGTGCAGCCGCCGGCGTGCCGTCTCGTCGTCGTAGCCTTCAAGCTGGCCGATCCGCTTCGTGGCGAGCTCGATCGCGCGTTCCAGCTCATCGTCCTGGCCGATGTCGGCCAGGGCCAGCCCGATCAGCTCGGGGTCGATGTGGCGGCGCTTCAACTCCTGCTCGATCGCCGAACGCCCCAGTCCCTTGCGGCTGTGCTGCGTGAACGCCAGCGTCGTCGCCAGGGACGCATCGTCGATCACACCCAACGTCTCGAGCCGGTCGAGCTCCGGACCGTAGACCTCCGGCGGGATCTCGCGACGGATCAGCACCTGTTCCAGTTCCCACCGCGACATCCCGCGCCGTGCGAGTTGGCGGATGGCGACGCCGGACGTCTTGCGCGCCTGGCATGCCGTCTCCTCGTCCTCCTCAGCGGCAGCTTCTGCCGTTGTCGAGCTGGGTCCCCCGCCCCAGGTGTTGTTCCACCCGCCGTTGGACACCGTGGAGTCGCGTTGCCTGCTCTCACTCGGCCGGCCGGCTCGTGGCTCGCCGCCACTCGGCTCTGCGGAGCGCAGTCCGACGACCGGACGAGCGACCTTCCCCCGCGACGGATGGTCGTCGCCGGCGCTCCGGCCCGGCGCGGATCGCCGGAGAGGAGTCACCGGAGCGAGACGCTCCTGCGCGTCGCCCGACGACGCGTCGCCCTCAGACGACGACGGAAACTTCACCACCACGAGGATCTCCTTCGGGAGGCGACGGACACGCTCAAGCGCCCTTGCGCGCCTGCAGCTTCTCTTCGATCGACCCGACGTTCGACGGCGCTTCCACCACCGCGTTCGGGTCGGCGACGATGCCCAGCTTGATCTTGATCTTCTGCTCGATCTCCGCCGCGACGTCCGGGTTCGCGATCAGGAAGTTGCGCGAGTTCTCCTTGCCCTGGCCGAGCTGGTCGCCCTCGTAGGTGTACCAGGCGCCCGACTTCTTGACGAGACCGTGCTCGACACCGAAGTCGAGCAGGCTGCCCTCACGCGAGATACCGACACCGTAGAGGATGTCGAACTCGGCCTGCTTAAAGGGCGGAGCCATCTTGTTCTTGACGACCTTGACGCGGGTTCGGTTGCCGACCGCTTCAGTGCCGTCCTTCAGAGTCTCGATGCGCCGGATGTCGAGGCGGACCGAGGCGTAGAACTTGAGCGCCTTACCACCGGCCGTCGTCTCGGGGCTGCCGAAGAACACACCGATCTTCTCGCGCAGCTGGTTGATGAAGATCATCGTGGTGTTGGTCTGGCTGAGACCGCCGGTGAGCTTGCGGAGCGCCTGCGACATCAGTCGGGCCTGAAGGCCGACGTGCGAGTCGCCCATCTCGCCCTCGATCTCGGCGCGCGGCACGAGGGCCGCCACGGAGTCGATGACGATGAGGTCGATGGACCCCGAACGCACCAGCATGTCTGCGATCTCGAGCGCCTGCTCACCGGTGTCGGGCTGTGACACCAAGAGCGCGTCGATGTCGACGCCGAGCTTGCGGGCGTACTCCGGGTCGAGCGCGTGCTCGGCGTCGATGAAGGCGGCGATGCCGCCTGCGCGCTGCGCGTTGGCGATCGCATGGAGCGTCAGCGTGGTCTTACCCGACGACTCCGGGCCGTAGATCTCGATGATGCGGCCGCGCGGGAGACCGCCGATGCCGAGTGCGACGTCGAGTGCGATCGATCCGGTGGGAACGACCTCGACCGGTGCACGCTCGTCGCTGCCCAGTCGCATGACCGAGCCTTTTCCGAACTGGCGGTCGATCTGCGCGAGGGCGGTCTCAAGCGCCTTCTCGCGGTCTGCGGGTGATGGCATTGCGGTTCTCCTTCGTGGCTTCGCTACGGTTCGACTCTAGGAGTGACGTCCGACACTCGAAGCGAAGGACGTGCGATCTGTGGACAACCGGTTTTCGACTGCCGTTGTGAAGAAGTGTAGCCAGATCCGAACATATCTTCGAGAGGTCGGGATCGGCGTGTCGCAAGCCCTCAGCGCTTGGGCGCGGGCTTTCCCGCCCCGTACCAATGCGAGGCCGGCACCCCGGCCTCCTTGCACAGGGCCAGCCAGACCTCGCGCGGCGCTCTGCCGGCGGCGAGGGCCTCCGCGGCTGTCCGGCCACCGAGCTCGCCGAGCACGAGATCGGTGAGGAGCGCCTGGCCGTAGGAGCGGCCGAACTCGTCCGACACGGCTCGCTGGAACTCGCTGAGCTTCATGGGTCCTTACTTCAGAAGAGTGGAGGGAGGGAAAACGAAGGACGCCCCGCAGTCGCGGGGCGTCCTCCCAGGCGTTCTGATCAGCGCGCGACCAGATCCGAGCCCATCGCGGTGACGAACTCGTCCGGAACGGTATCCGGAATCACCGGCTCGAGACCCTCGAGGACGGCGATCCGATCACCGACCTCGCGCATGATGACGGAGACCGGGGTCTCCAGCGCGTCGGCCACCGAGGCGAGGATCTCACTCGACGCCTCCTTCTGACCGCGCTCGACCTCGCTGAGATAGCCCAGCGCGACGCTCGCCTTACTGGCGACCTGGCGGAGCGTGCGACCCTTTTGCAGGCGGAAGTCCCTGAGCACGTCGCCGATTTCCTGACGTACAAGAATCATTCGGAGCCTCCCTCTCTTACCCTGCCGACGTATCGATGGGATACGAATGTACCGCATCCTCTGTTCCACGATATCGAGGGCTACTGGGCTTTTCTTGTGAATGCAGCAGGTGTAACGAGCCGGAAACGCCCCGTATTCCCGCGGTAATACGGCTATTTATACAATCGTTATGCCAAGCTCGGAGGCCAGCGCCCCGACGGCCTCGGCGACCGTCCGGCGGCGGATCTCTTCACGGTTCCCGGACAGGCTCAGCGCGATCGAACGCGCCCCCGCCGCCGTTGCGATCCCGAGGTAGACGGTGCCCACCGGCTGGCCGCCTTGCGGGTCCGGCCCGGCGACCCCGGTCGTGGCGACGCCGAGATCCGCCGGACGCCCATCCACCGCGAGCCGCTCCCGCACGCCGGCTGCGAGCTGGCGCGCGACCTTGGGATGCACGGGCCCTTCGGCGGCGAGCAGCGCGGCATCCACGCCGAGGAGCGAGTGCTTGAGCTCGGTGGCGTAGACGACGGCTCCCCCGAGCACGACAGCGGACGCGCCGGGCACGCTCGTCAGCTCAGCGGTCAGCATCCCTCCGGTCAAGGACTCGGCGACAGCGATGGTGAGGCCTCGGTCGATCAGCGCGCGGACCACCCGGACCGTGCCGTCCCGCTCAGCCGACGGCACGCTTCGCCCTCCGCCCCTTCCAGGCCTGCCAGAGGTAGTCGATGCCCGTCCACACCGTCAGGACGACGGCCGCCGTCATGACGATGCCGTTCACCCAGAAGACCCAGTCCCCCAGGATCGTCCAGAGCGGCGCGAGCGCCAGCGAGATGGCGACGGACTGGACGATGGTCTTGATCTTGCCTCCGCGCGATGCTGCGATGACGCCCTGGCGGATGACGACGAAGCGGTAGACGGTGATGCCGACCTCGCGCACGAGGATGACGACCGTGACCCACCACGGCAGCTCGCCGAGCAGCGAGAGCGCGATGAGCGCACCCCCGGTCAGCACCTTGTCGGCGATCGGGTCGAGGAGCTTGCCGAGATCGGTGACCGTTCCGTTGCGGCGGGCGAGCGCCCCATCCACACCGTCCGTCGCGATCGCCAGGATGAACAGCACGGTCGCGGCCCAGCGCAGCCACCCGTCGTGGCCGGCGTCGGCGAGCAGCATCCAGAAGAACAGCGGAGCGAGCAGGATGCGCACGATCGTGATCGCGTTGGGCAGGTTCCAGTTGCTCACGCGGTCTGCTCCGCCGTCCGCCGCAGCGGGCGGAGGCGTGTCGGGCACCGACATCGCGGTCTTCTACTCTCTGCCGGTCAACTGCCAGGCGTCGTCGTCCGAGTCGCCGTCGACCTCAGGATAACCCGCGGTCATCTCGGCGACGGGGTCGACGCCGTACCGGTCCTCCTCGGCCGCGGGTACCGGCTCGACCGGACGCGGCACGGGCGACGCCGCCTGGGGCGCACCACCGGGCGGCTCCTCGCCTCGCAGCCGGGCGATGACCTGCGGGAGCTGCTCGGCAGTGACCAGCACGTCGCGGGCCTTCGATCCCTCGGACGGCCCGACGATCTCGCGCGACTCCAGCAGGTCCATGAGGCGGCCGGCCTTGGCGAAGCCCACCCGCAGCTTGCGCTGCAGCATCGACGTGGAACCGAACTGCGAGGACACGACCAGCTCGGCCGCCGCGAGCAGAAGCTCGAGGTCGTCGCCGATGTCGGAGTCGATCTGCTTGCGCTCCGCACCGACCGTGACATCCTGCCGGTACTCCGGCCGCGCCTGCCGCGTGACGTGCTCGACCACCTTCTGGATCTCGGCCTCGTTGACCCATGCGCCCTGCACGCGGATCGCCTTGGACGCGCCCATCGGCAGGAAGAGCCCGTCGCCCTGCCCGATCAGCTTGTCCGCACCCGGCTGGTCGAGGATGACGCGCGAGTCGGTGACGCTGGTGACCGCGAACGCGAGGCGGGACGGCACGTTCGCCTTGATGAGGCCGGTGACGACGTCGACCGACGGCCGCTGCGTCGCGAGGACCAGGTGGATGCCGGAGGCACGCGCGAGCTGGGTGATGCGGACGATCGAGTCCTCCACATCGCGCGGAGCGACCATCATCAGGTCGGCGAGCTCATCGACGACCACGAGGAGGTAGGGGTACGGCTTGAGCTTCCGCTCGCTTCCCGCCGGCAGCACGATCTCGTTGTCGACCACGGCGCGGTTGAAGTCGTCGATGTGACGGAAGCCGAAGCTCGCCAGGTCGTCGTACCGCATGTCCATCTCCTTCACGACCCACTGCAGCGCTTCCGCCGCCTTCTTCGGGTTCGTGATGATGGGGGTGATGAGGTGCGGGACGCCGCCGTAGATCGTCAGCTCGACGCGCTTGGGGTCGATGAGCACCATCCGCACCTCGGACGGCTTTGCACGCATCAGGAGGCTCGTGATCATCGAGTTGACGAAGCTGGACTTTCCGGAGCCGGTGGAGCCGGCGACCAGGAGGTGCGGCATCTTCGCCAGGTTCGCCACCACGTAGCCGCCGCCGACGTCCTTGCCGACGCCGATCGTCATCGGGTGGACGCTCTTGGTCGCGGCCGGCGAGCGCAGGACATCGCCGAGCGACACGATCTCGCGGTCGCTGTTGGGGATCTCCACGCCGATCGCGCTCTTGCCCGGGATGGGCGACAGGATGCGCACCTCGTTGCTCGCCACGGCGTACGAGAGGTTCTTGCTGAGGGCGGTGACGCGCTCGACCTTGACGCCCGGGCCGAGCTCGATCTCGTACTGCGTGACGGTCGGGCCGCGGGAGTAGCCGGTGACCTTCGCATCCACCCCGAACTGCGTCAGCACCTCGGTGATGGCCGCGACGATCTCGTCGTTCGCGCCCGAGCGCGTCTTGGCGGGCGTCCCGGCCGAGAGCATGGACGCCGATGGCAGGTTGTAGGGGGCCGTCGGCTGCGGCAGAGCCGGCGGTGCGGCGTCCTCGTCGAAGTCCTCGGCGCCCGCCTGGAAACCCGGAAGCACCGCGGCAGCGCCGGGGAGGCCGGCAGCACCGGCAAGGCCGGCAGCACCAGGAAGCGGCGCCACGGCGGTGGGCGGCTGCTCTCCCGTGAACCGCTGCAGCGCGTCCTCGGCGTGCGCGAGCTCGCTCAGCACCTCGGTGTTGTAATGATCGCTCGTCGGGTCGGGCTCGAGGGCCGTCGCAAACTCGCCCTTCCCGCGCTCGCCCTTCCCGAAGACCTCCGTGAGTCCGTCCACCGGCTCCGCGTCGTACTCGGGGTCCTCCTCGCGCTGCGACTTGTTGCGCCGCCACCACGGGAGGTTGCCCTCCGGTTCCGGCTCGTCGTCCACACCGTCGAGCTCGACCTGCTTGGTGCGCGCCTCTTTGCCGCTCTTCGCCTCCTGGCGCTCGTCCTCCGTCGGGAGCTGGGCCCCGAACAGGTAGGCGTACAACTCGCGGATGCGCGCCGGCAGCTTGTTCGGCGGCGTCTTGGTGATGATGAACAGGCTCAGGATGAGCAGCAGGATGACGACGGCGCCCGCGCCGTACGGCGTGATCACCAGGGAGAGCGGCGCCGAGACCAGCCAGCCGAGCACGCCGCCCGCCTGAGCCAGCGCCGCCATACCGTCGCTGGGCGAGGGATGCGGGCTGAACAGGTGGCAGAGGCCGGACACCATGAGGAGCAGGATGCTGAGGCCGATCCCGATCCTCGTGTTGTCGTCGACGGAACTGGGATGCCGGAACAGCCAGGCGGCGAACAGCACCATCACGACGGGCAGGGCGAAGGCGACGCGGCCGAACAGGCCGCCGAAGGTCCACGCGTCGAGCATGCGGGCGACCTGGTCGTTGATCAGGAACCACTCCACGACGGCGCCGGCGATGGCGAGCAGGACGAGGAAGAAGGGGAAGCCGTCGCGCCGCTCCTCTTTGCTGAGCTTCTCGGGCCCGAGCGCGCGGAAGGCGGCGCCCGTGAGGTGCGCCAGGCCCATCCACGCGCGGAGGAGAGGACTCGACCCCGCGTCGGCTGCCGGGTAGGCGACCGTCTTCTGCTGGGCGGTCTTCGCTGCCGGCTTGCGCGCGGTCGACCCGCCGCGACCGGAGTTCCGGGCGCGGGAATTCGACTTGGTGCTCGTGGCCATGGAGTCCACGCTACGGCGTACCCCCGTCATCCCGGGGTTCCCGCGCCTGGATTGTGGAAAATCCGCTCCGTCAGCGGACGGTGCGCACCATCGTGTCGGCGTTCGCGCCGGATGCGACGGCGACGTAACCCTCGCTCGTGTAGAGGCGCTGCGCGAAGTTCGTCCGCTCGACGCTGAGGCTGAGCCGTGCGTACCCGTGCGCGGAGGCGGCGAGGGCGAGCTCACGCAGCAACGCGCGCCCGGCGCCCTGTGCCCGCCACTGCCGGTAGACGCCGAGGGTGAGCTCGGGCACGCCGACCGCGACGAACCCGGACCCCGGGTCGTCGGCCGGGAACAGGCGCGCCCAGCATGCACCGACCGCCACACCGTTGGCATCCTCGGCGACACAGCCGAAATCGCCCGGCCGCTTCCAGCCCGCGATGTAGCGCACGAAGGAGGGGTCTTCCAGGACGTTCACCCGGGAGCGCGCCCTCTCCGCGTTCCCGTTGACCGCCTCCACGAGCATGTCCGCGAGCACGCGGGAATCCTCGCCGGTGGCGGGACGGATGCGGAACGCGCTCATGCAGGAACGCTACCGGCCGCCGCGTTTCCGCGGTGTAACGATCCCTGTCGCCACGGCGGAGCCGCCTACGCCTCGATGACGAGCGGGACGATCATCGGCCGGCGCCGGTAGCTCGTGTTCACCCAGCGGCCGACGGTGCGCCGCACCACCTGCGAGAGGGCGTGCGAGTCACGGACGCCGTTGTGAGCGGCCTCGGACAGCGCCGCGGCGATCTTCGGCTTGACGTCGTCGAACACTGCGTCGTCCTCGGCGAAGCCCCGGGCGTGCACCTCGGGCCCGGTGACGATGCGGCCGGTCGCCGCCTCCACCACCACGATGATCGAGATGAAGCCCTCCTCGCCGAGGATGCGGCGGTCCTTCAGATCGGCGTCCGTGATCTCGCCGACGCTGGCGCCGTCGACGTACACGAAGCCGAGGTCGAGCTGACCGACGACGCGGGCGACGCCGTCGCGCAGGTCGATGACCGAGCCGTCCTCGGCGAGGATCGTGTTCTCCTCCGGTACGCCCGTGTCCATCGCCAGGCGCGCGTTGGCGACCAGGTGGCGGTACTCGCCGTGCACCGGCATCACGTTCTTCGGCTTCAGGATGTTGTAGCAGTAGAGCAGTTCGCCGGCGGCGGCGTGGCCGGAGACATGCACCTTCGCGTTGCCCTTGTGGACGACGTTCGCGCCGAGCTTCGTGAGCCCGTCGATGACCCGGTAGACCGCGTTCTCGTTGCCCGGGATGAGACTCGAGGCGAGGATTACGGTGTCGCCCTGCCCGACCTCGATCTGGTGGTCGAGGTTCGCCATGCGCGCGAGCACCGCCATCGGCTCGCCCTGCGAGCCGGTCGACATGTAGACGATCTCGTCGTCGGGCAGGTCGGCCGCCTTCTTGTAGTCGATGAGCACGCCTTCCGGCACCTTCAGGTAGCCGAGCTCGGCGGCGATCGTCATGTTCCGGACCATCGAGCGGCCGAGCAGCGCGACGCGCCGGCCGTTCGAGGCGGCGGCGTCGAGCACCTGCTGGACGCGGTGGACGTGGCTGGAGAAGCTCGCCACGATGACCCGCCGCGGCGCCCGCGCGATCACGGCGTCGAGCACGGGGCCGATGGACCGCTCCAGCGGGGTGAACCCGGGGACGTCGGCGTTGGTGGAGTCGGCCAGGAAGAGGTCGACGCCCTTCTCGCCGAGGCGCGCGAAGGCGCGGAGATCGGTGATCCGGTCATCCAGCGGCAGCTGGTCCATCTTGAAGTCGCCGGTGTGCAGCACCACGCCGGCCGGCGTGGTGATCGCGACCGCGAGCGCATCGGGGATCGAGTGGTTGACGGCGACGAACTCGAGCGAGAACGGACCCAGCTGCTCGACCTGTCCCTCCTTCACCGTGAGGGAATACGGCTGGATGCGGTGCTCCTTGAGCTTGGCCTCCACGAGCGCCAGCGTCAGACCCGATCCGATGAGCGGGATGTCGCGACGGAGCTTGAGGAGATACGGCACCGCGCCGATGTGATCCTCGTGCCCGTGGGTCAGGACGACGCCGACGACGTCGTCCAGCCGGTCGCGCACCGGTGCGAAATCGGGCAGGATCAGGTCGACGCCCGGCTGGTCCTGCTCGGGGAAGAGCACGCCGCAGTCGACGATGAGGAGCTTCCCCTCGTACTCGAAGACGGTCATGTTGCGGCCGATCTCGCCGAGACCCCCGGTCGGGATGACGCGGAGTGTTCCTGGGGCGAGCGCCGGAGGCGCGGCGACGGGGTTGGGCATGGGCCCTCCTGATTTCTGTGTTCGGTGTGCCTGTGTGGGGTGCGGGGCTTCACGCACCCGCGGCAGAGTTCTGTGTCAGCGCTCGTCGGCCGCCTGGGCGACCGTCAGCGCGTGGTCCCGGCGATCTTCGGGAGCGCCCCGCCGGCGGCCGCGTTGCGGTCGGGGCGGAAGTTGGAGAAGTCGACTCCGGGGATGTCCTTCACGAGGTCGAGCTCGTCCTCGATCTGCGCGGCCTCCCACTCCTCCGGCCCGACGAGCGGCAGGCGCACGCGCGGGCTGGAGATGCGGCCGAGTCCGTGGAGGATGTACTTCGTGGCCACTGTACCGGGCACATGCGTCATGACGGCACGCACCAGCGGTTCGAGCTTGCGGTGGGCGGCGGTGGCGGTGGCCAGGTCGCCGGCGTTCACCGCATCGACCATCTGCCGGTACGGTGTCGCCGCGATGTTGGCCGTCACGCCGATGAGACCGCTCGCACCGATGGAGAGATGGGGCAGGACGTTCGCGTCGTCGCCGCAGAAGTACATGAGGTCGGTCTGGTTCAGGACGCGGCTGACCTCGCTGAAGTCGCCCTTCGCATCCTTGATCGCGAGCACGTTCGGGTGCTTGGCGATGCGCAGGATGGTCTCGTACTTGATGGGCACGCCCGTGCGGCCGGGGATGTCGTAGAGGATCACCGGAAGGTCGGTCGAGTCCGCGATCATCCGGAAATGGGTCAGGATGCCCGCCTGGGTCGGCTTGTTGTAATACGGGGTGACGACCATGACGCCGTCCGCACCCGCCTTCTGGCTCTGCTGGTAGAGCTGGATGGCGTGCGCCGTCTCGTTCGAACCGCCGCCCGTGATGATCTTGGCGCGCTCGCCGGCGACCGCCTTGCCGACCTCGACCAGCCGCAGCTTCTCGTGGTCGGTGAGGGTGGAGGTCTCCCCCGTCGTGCCGGTGACGACGATTCCGTCGGCTCCGGCCTGGATGACGTCGTCGATGTGCTTTTCGACCGCGGCCCAGTCCACTTCGCCATCGGCGGTGAAAGGAGTGACCAGGGCGACGAGGACCTGGCCGAAGGGGTTCGGGGAAGCAGCCATGGCACCAGGGTATCGGGTCCATGTCACGAGAGGTCACAATCTCTGCACTGTGGAGAACCCCGGCGTAACGTCCCCTCCTGTGAACGGATTGCTCGCGCTCGGTGTCCTGCTGGCGCTCGTCGCCGCCGCGACGGCGGCCGGGCTCGTCTGGCGCGCGACCACGGGCCGCGCCAGGACCACCCGCGCCGGCCAGGTGGTGCACGCAGCGGAAGTCGGCGCGGAGGCGCTCGGCGATCGTGCCACTCTCCTGCAGTTCTCCACGGAGTTCTGCGCGCCGTGCCGGTCCACGGCGCGCGTGCTCGGCGCCGCTGCGGACGACGTCGACGGCGTCCGCCATGTGGATGTCGACCTCACCCACCGACCGGACCTCGCCAGCCGCTTCGGCGTGCTGCAGACACCGACGACGCTCGTTCTCGACGCCGCCGGCGCGGTGCGTGCGCGCATCGGCGGGGCCGCACGACCGGACGATGTCCGGGCCACCCTCGACCGAATCCTCGGGAGCGACCATGTCTCAGCCTGACCCGAAGTCCCAACCCACGGCGAACCCCGGCACCGGCGGTGGCGCCCCCCGGGGCATCGACCCGCGGTCGCCCCGTTTCGGAGCGGGAATCACCGCGGTGCTCCTCCTGATCGACCTGTTCCTCGCGCTCGTCGGCGCGGCGACCGCGGCGTCCGCGCTCCTGCTGGTCATCGCGCTCCTCTTCGCCTGGGGCGCCTTCGCGGGCGTCCGGCGGCATCCCTACGGCGTGCTCTACCGTCGGCTGGTGCGGCCGCGCCTCTCGCCGCCGACCGAGCTGGAGGACCCGGCGCCGCCGACCTTCGCGCAGGCGGTCGGGCTCGTCGTGACGGCGCTCGGGCTGCTGCTCGCGCTCGTCGGCGTCCCGTTCGCCGTGCCCGTGGCAGCGGGGCTGGCCTTCGTCGCCGCGTTCCTCAACTCGGTGTTCGGATACTGCATCGGCTGCCAGCTCTACCTGCTTCTCGTGCGTGCTCGCCTGATCCGGCGCGGCGCGGCCGCCTGAACGCGGCAGCCACGACACCGGGGCCGGAATGCTGATCCTCGCTATTGGGGCATCAGCCGAGAATCCGCCGAGCGCCGTCGCCGCTGTCGGACCCCCTCACTAGGGTGGATCACGCCCGTCCGCATCCGGCGGCGGCACGTCTCGAGGAGGCCTTCATGGCAGTGACCAGCGAATCCACCACCGTCTGGAGCGGCGACCTGAAGAGCGGATCCGGCAGGGTGACGCTCGACTCGTCCCGCGCGGCCGACCTGACGGTGAACTGGAAGGCGCGCTCCGAAGGCGGCGCCGAGGTCACCACCCCGGAGGAGCTCCTGGGTGCGGCGCACGCCGCCTGCTTCTCGATGGCGTTCTCGAACGTCCTCACGCAGTTCGGGACGACGCCGGACAGCATCCAGACGACCGCCGCCGTGACCTTCGACCCGGCCCAGGGCATCACCGGGAGCCGTCTGCGCGTCAACGCGACCGTCCCCGGGCTGTCGGAGGAGGACTTCCAGCGACTCGCCGAGGAGGCCAAGACCACGTGCCCGGTGTCGCGAGCGCTGGTCGGCATCCCGATCACGCTGGAAGCCACGCTCGCCTGACCGCGGCGGGCTTCCGATGCGGGTACTGCTGGCCGGTTCCTCCGGCTTCATCGGCGGTGAACTGCGCGCTCAGCTCGCAGCCGCCGGTCACGAGACGCGCCGGCTGGTGAGGCGCGAGCCGGCCGACGCGGACGAGTTCCGCTGGGCGCCGGAGAAGCGCGTGGTCGACGGCGAGGTGTTCGAGTGGGCGGATGCCGTCGTCGATCTGGCGGGTGCGTCGCTGCAGCGGCTGCCCTGGACACGGGCGACCAAGCGCCGCATCCTGTCGTCGCGTCTGGAGGCGACCGGGACGCTGACGGAGGCGATGCGCCGGGCAGCGAATGCGCCGGCTGTCCTCGTGAATGCGTCGGCCGTGGGTTTCTACGGCGACCGCCCGGGGCAGGAACTGACGGAGTCGTCTCAGCCGGGACGCGGGTTCCTCACCGAGGTCGTGCAGGCGTGGGAGGCGGCCGCCCGCCTCGCCCCCGCCTCGACGCGGGTGGTCCTCGCGCGCACGGGCGTCGTCATCGGCCGGGGTGGGGCCCTCGCGCCGCTCCTCCCGCTCGCGAAGGCGGGCCTCGCCGGCCCCATCGGAGGAGGTCGTCAGCACTGGCCGTGGGTGAGCATCCACGATGAGGCCGCCGCCCTCGTGCACCTGCTCACGTCGCAGCTCGAGGGACCGGTCAACATCGCGGGTCCCACGCCCGCCACCGCCGGCGAGGTCGTCCGGGCGCTCGCGCGGGCCGTGCGGCGACCGTATCTGGTTCCGCTCCCCCGCTTCGCGATCGAGCTCGCTCTGCGGGATGCCGGGCGCGAGCTGCTGCTCGCCGACCAGCTGGTCGTCCCGCGGGCGCTGCTCGACGACGGGTTCGTGTTCCGCGACACCACGATCGAGGATGCGATGGACAGGCTGATGGAGGCGCGGGCCGTCTAACGCGCGGGCAGTTCGCCCTTCGCCTCGACCCGTTCCAGCCGGATCGCCCGGCGGAGGGCGTCGCGCGCCCGGCGGCGGTCCCCCGACGCGTCATACGCGAGCCCCAGCCGGAACCAGGCACGCCAGCTCTCGGGCTCGGCCTCGACCTCGGCCTGGTACTGCGGGAACTGCTCGTCCGCGGCGTCGCGCAGCGGACGGCCGCTCGCCCGGGTGGGGAGGTCTTCGACGGGAAGCCCGCCCTCCGCGTCCAGGCGGCGCACGAGACGTTCGGTGTGCACCCCGAAGAGCAGTTCCCGTGCGATCGCCCAGGCGCCGATGATCGGCAGCACGATCAGCGCCACGCCCATGGCGATGCCCACGGCCTGGCCCGACGCGATCAGGAGCACTGCCCGCTGCGTGACCAGCACCAGGTACACCAGCAGGACGAGCGCCATGAGGATGGCGGTGAGCCTGCCCCTCATCGCGGCCGCCCGCCTGTCGTCGGACGAGGCGACAGCGCGGCGGGAGTCACGGGCATCACGGCGTCCACTGCCCTCACTGCCGCTGCCATCATGGGCATCACGGGCATCACGGGCATCACGGGACCAGCTCGGTACCGTCGTGACCCGCGTCGCGCACGACCGGGCGCGGCGGCTCACCGCTCGGCTCGGGGATGCCGAGATCGATCAGCTTGTCGAGCCCGACGGTCACCCCCGTGGCCGAGGCCGCCGCACGCACCGCCACGAGGATCCCCGCTTCGTACGCCTCCGCCCCGACCGTGTCGTGCCGGATGGTCAGCTGCTCCCCGGCACCGCCGAAGATCACCTGCTGCTGAGCGATGACCCCGCGCATCCGGAGGCTGTGGATGGGCACGCTCGCCACCTGCTGCCCGCGGGCGCGCTGGTCGGAGTGCGGCGCCTCCACCGGTCCCTTCCGGGCGCGCGCGGCGGCGATCAACTCGGCAGTGCGGACGGCGGTCCCCGACGGCGAGTCGATCTTTCCGGCGCCGTGCGCCTCCACGATCTCGATCGAGTCGAAGAAGCGGGCGGCGGCGGTCGCGAAGGCGGTGCCGAGCGCCGAGCCGAGGGAGAAGTTCGGGATGACGACAGCGCCCTGGCCCTCGTATTGCGCCACGCGTCGCTCCAGGTCGAGGATGCGGTCGGCCGACCAGCCGGAGGTCCCCACGAGCACGTTCAGGCCGTGATCGACCGCGAACGCGACGATGGCCGGGCTGACCTGCGGGAGGGTCATATCCACCAGGACATCGGCGCCGAGCATGTCCTCGAGCGGCGAGCGCGAGCCCAGCTGCGCGACCAGCTCGAGGTCGTCGGCCTGCTCGATGAGGCGCACCGCCACGCTTCCCAGTTTTCCGGTCGCTCCGGCGACGGCCACGCGAATGCTCACCCGCCCAGCCTACCTGCGCGCTCGACAGCCTCCTGCTGGTCCGGCGCCCGCGGGGATACCCTGGGTCGATGGTCTCCTTCGCAGACGTCGCCGTCACCGACGCGACCGCCCACCGGATGCTCTCCGACTATTTCGCGGAACGCGCCGGGAGTTTTCCCGCCGCCCAGGGCGCGTACCGGACGACGTTCCCCGATCCGGGCCAGTTCGTCGCACCCGACGGCGTCTTCCTGCTCGCCTACGACGACGGCGCCGCGGCCGGCTGCGGTGGCATCCGTGAGCTCCCCGTCCCGCTGTCGGACGCCGAGGAGGCCGCGCCGGTGGTGCGCTACGAGGTCAAGCATCTGTGGGTCGTGCCGGAGCGGCGCGGGAGCGGCCTCGGGCGCGCGATCCTCGCCGAGCTGGAGCACCGCGCCCGCGGCTTCGGCGCCACCGAGCTCGTGCTCGACACGAACGCGAGCCTCGAAGCAGCGGGCGCCCTCTACCGCTCTCACGGCTACGAGCCCATCCAGCCCTACAACGACAACCCCAACGCCACCGACTGGTTCCGCAAGTCCCTCACCTGACCCAGCGCCTCCTCCCGGACAGGGCGGCTCAGACGGGCTGGAGTTCCGGCAGCCCGGTGCGCAGCTCCACCGGGAGGTGCCCGAGATCGTTGTGGACGACGAGGACCGGCGGTTTCGCGGAGCGGACGCGGATGATGGTCAGGCCGCAGTTCGCCTGATTCAGACCCAGCCAGCGCCAGTCGGGAGCGTCGAAGACGTGCCGGACGAACCATCCGATCACGAAGTTGTGGGTGACGAGCAGGTCATGCCGGTCGCCCAGCGCCGGGGTCAGGAACTCGTGGACCGCGTCCTCCATCTGCGCCCGTCCCGCCTCGATCTCCGCCTCGGTCACCGGGCCGAAGAACGACTCGAACGCCTTCGGCATGTCCGGCGTCGGCCCCGACGGGATGCAGTCGAACAGCAGGCTCGACGGCTGCGGCACGAGGGCCGGCATCCGCTCGGCCATGATCGCCGCGGTCTCGGCCGCCCGATTCAGCGGCGAGTGGTACATCGACGTGAACGGGATGCCGCTCAACCGCTCTGCGATCAGTTGCGCCTGGCGCTTCCCGCGCGGCGAGAGCGGGCCGTCCGGCAGTCCGTGCTGGGCATCCTGCTGCTCGCCGTGACGCACGAGGTAGAGGTAGTGGGGCACGAGGAAGGACCTTTCAGGATGGAGCGGGAAGGAGGCGATCAGGAAGCGAGGCCGGCGAACACGTCGTCGGTCAGGCTCCCCACCGCGGCGACGGAGACCGGCCGGCCCGCCAGGTCGGCGGCGAGGTCGCGCACATCGTCGACGGTGACGAGGTGGAGGCGGCGGAGGCTCTCATCGAGATCGGCGAACTCGCCGAGGGTGATCTCGGCACGGCCGAGCCGGGACATGCGCGTGTCCGAGTCCTCCAGTGCGAGGGCCGCACCGCCGGAGAGCTGCCCGACAGCGCGGCGCAGCTCGTCCGCCGTCACGCCGTCGGAGGCGAGCCGGCGCAGCTCGTCGAGCATCAGCTCGGTGACCTGGCGCGCCTTGGCGGGTGCGCATCCGGCGTAGAGGCCGAACACGCCGGCGTCCGAGTACGAGCCGGAGAACGAGTAGACGGCGTACGCCAGGCCGCGGCGCTCCCGGACTTCCTGGAACAAACGGCTCGACATCCCGCCGCCGAGGATGGAGTTGAGCACGCTCATCGCCGTGCGGCGCTCATCCGTGGCGACGATGCCCGGCATCCCGACGAACACGTTGGCCTGTTCGGTCGGGCGCTCCACCGTGACGATCGCGCTGCGCCGCTCGATCGTCGCCGGTACGGCCGGGCGCCGCGGAACCGGCGCTGCCGCGTGGTCCAGCTCCCAGCCGGCGGAGGTCAGCGCCCGTTCGACACCCGCGACGAGGAGGTCGTGATCGACCGCGCCGGCCGCGGTGACGACCAGGTCCTGCGGGCGGTAACTGGCGCGGTAATGCGCCCAGACGCCGTCACGGGTGGCGGCGCGGATGGTGTCCGGGCGCCCGCCGATGGGCCGGCCCAGGGGGTGGTCGCCGAGCACGGCCTGGAACATCCGCTCGTTGGCCACATCGCCCGGGTCGTCCTCGGCCATGGAGAGCTCTTCGAGGATGACGCCCCGCTCGTTCTCGAACTCGGCGGGATCGAGCACCGACGACGTGAGCATGTCGCCGATGACCTCGACCGCCATCGCGAGGTCGCGATCCTGGACTTTGGCGTAGTAACAGGTGTATTCCTTGGCAGTCATGGCATTATGCTCGCCGCCGACCGAGTCGAACGATACCGCGATGTCCAGCGCCGTACGCGTTCGCGTGCCCTTGAAGAGGAGGTGCTCGAGGAAGTGGGTGGATCCCAGCGTGCCGGCATGGTCGGCGAGGCCCGGCACCGCCTCGCTCTCGTCGCGCGAGCCCACGGCGACCCAGTAGCCCAGGGTGGCGCTGCGCGCCCCCGGGACCTGTTCGCTCAGGATGCGCACGCCGCTCGGCAGAACAGTGCGACGGACCAGCGCATCCCCCGAGGCCGCGAAGGTCAGGTCGGCCAAACCGAGCGGAAGGTCGACTGCGCTGTTCATCCCCTCCACCCTACGCCAGGGCACTTGTAACCCTTGTCTGGGAAATTGAGGACAGACAGAGTCTTCTGTCTATGGCTATACTGAGACCAGCCACCGGGTCCGGTATCCCCTGCGCCGGACTCCGGTGGCCCCTGAACCACTATCGGAGGCTCGCGCCTCCTCGTCAAAAGGAGTCGTGCGAAATGGTCGTAAGTGCCCGAGCGACCATCCGGCCGCCCGCACCATCGAAGATCAAGATCCTGGCGACGGCGGACGAGCTCTTCTACCAGGAGGGCATCCACACGGTCGGCGTCGACCGCATCATCGCGGGTGCCCGCGTCACCAAGGCCACCTTCTACAAGCACTACCGCTCGAAGGACCTCCTCATCATCGCGTATGTCGAGGGCCGCGACCGTCAGGTGCGCGAGTGGTTCGCCGAACAGGAGGCGAAGCACTCCGACCCGCGCGACATCGCCCGTGAGCTCGTCGACTCGATCAACGAGGAAGCAGTGCAGCCCGGCTTCCACGGCGACCCGTTCATCAACGCGGCCGCCCAGTTCTCCGACGAGACCGACCCCGTCCGCGTCGCCGTCACGGCGCACCGCGACTGGTATGCGGACCACATCGAGGAGCTGTTCCGCCGGATGGGACACCCCCGGCCCGGCGACGCGGCGGACGATCTCATCCTCGCCCGGGACGGTGCGCTCGCGGGCGGCTACGTCGGCGACCCGATCGCCGCCGGCGCCGCCCTGCACCGCGCGCTCACCCGCATCTTCGCCGAGCTGTAAGCCGGCTGGCGGCCGCGGGCGGCCGCCGCGCGTAGCGACCCATAGATGAACGAGTGGTCCCGACACGCCGTTATACGAATGCCGAAACGGCATGTTGGGACCACTAGATGGATGCCGTGCGCCCGGCGCGCGTGCGCGGCACGCGTGCATGGCACGCGTGGCAAGCGCGCAAGGCAAGCGTGCGCGAGGCGCGCGTGCGCGGCACGCGTGCCGGCGCGCGTGCATGGCAGGCGTGCGCCAGGCGCGCGTCTCGCAGCGCGCGCAGTACGCGCGACAAGCGAGGCGCGCGTGCCGAGCGCGCCCGGCTACTCCGAGACGCGGTCGAGCTCGAGCATCTGGGCGCGGGTCAGGCGGACGCCGGCCGCGGCCATGAGCGCGCCGACCTGGTCCGGGCGGCTCGCGCTCGCGACCGGGGCGACGACGGTGCGCTTGGCGAGCAGCCAGGCGAGCGCAATGGTCGCCGGTGCGACGCGGTGTTCCGCCGCGATGCGGTCGAGGGCCGCGAGGACGCGCTGGCCGCGCCGGTTCACGTAGGCCGATGCGCGCACGCTGCGAGCGCCCGCCGTCAGGTCGCCCTTCGACCGGTACTTGCCGGTCAGGAAGCCGTTGGCGAGGGCGTAGTACGGCATCACTCCGAGGCCCTGCGCCGCGGCGACGATGCGCGGAGCGCTCTCGAACTCGGTCCGGTGCATCAGGTTGTACTGGGTCTGGATGGCGACGAACTTGGGCAGACCCGAGGAGGCCAGGATGCGTGCCTCGATCAGGCGGTCCGCGGAGAAGTTGGAGGCGCCCAGGTAGCGCACCTTCCCGCTCTCGATCAGCCATTCCGCCGTCGCCAGGCTGTCCTCGAGGGGTGTCTCGGGGTCGTCGTCGTGGAAGTACAGCAGGTCGATGTGATCGGTCTGCAGACGCTCCAGCGACGCCTCCACGGCGCGCACGATGCTGACAGCCCCCAGACCGCGGTTCTCGTGGTGGCGGCCCACCTTGGTCGCGACGGTGACACGGTCGCGGTTGCCGCGCTCGTGCATCCACCTGCCGATCAGGACCTCGCTGCGGCCGCCGACATAGCTGTCGGCGGTGTCGATGAAGTCGCCGCCCAGCTCCGTGAACCGGTCGAGGATGGCCAGGGAGGTCTCGCCGTCGGCGGTCCAGCCGAAGACGCTCGCACCGAGGGACAGCGGGTAGACGGTGAGATCGCTCTCGCCGATCCGGCGCGGGGCAATGATCGACAGCGGTCCGGTGCTCTCGATCGCGGGGTCGATGTCCACGACGCCGGTCGGAGGCTGGGCCGAGCCGGCGCGCGCGGCGTCACGGTGCGAGACCTCAGGCTGCGACGCCTGCGACCGCGCGTCCTGCGACGGCTGCGACACCTCCTTCCGCGACGCGTCAGGCCGCGCGGAACGGTCCTCGGATCCGCCCGCGCCGGACACATCGCCGGCGGCGGAGGCTGCACGCTCGGCCGCCCGCGCGGCGCGGGCGTCGGCCGCGCGGAGACCCACGGTCTCGAGCAGGCGCAGGGGAAGCGACTGTGGCATCTCGCCCCCTCCCCGCGACACGACCTCGACGATCTCGACGCACTCGTAACAACCGGCGTTCACCGGGGAACCCGCCGTTCTCGAATCGATTCGAGAACGCCGGATCACCAGCCAACACTTGCAGATTACGTCACGCCACCGACAGCACCCGGACGAAACGGGTGAACCGCAGAGGAAAGGTTGGTCACAGTTTCATCACGAACGGCGGAGCACCGCCCGGGCGTGCGCCAGTACCGGTCCGTCGACCATCCGGCCCTCGTAACGGAAGACTCCCCCGCCCGCTTCCTCGGCTGCTGCCAGGAGCGCACGGGCGGCCTCCACCTCGGAGGAATCCGGACGATAGGCGGCACGGATCGTCTCCACCTGCCCGGGATGGATGCACACGCTCGCCGCGAAGCCCACGGCGGCCGCATCCTCCGCTTCGGCCGCCAGGCCCTCCAGGTCGGCGATGTCGAGGTGAACGGTGTCGATGGCAGCGACGCCGGCCGCTCCCGCGGCGAGCAGCACGGCCGATCGGGCGTATCGCGCGACCTCTCGGTAGCCGCCATCGCCGTGGCGGCTGGAGGTCCCGCCGAGGGACGCGACGAGGTCCTCCGCTCCCCACATCAGCGCCATCACGCCGGGCGCCTGAGCCAGCTCGGAGGCCGCGAGCACACCGGCGGCCGTCTCGCACAGCGCGATCACGTCGTAGGCACGCAGTTCGGCGAGGTCCGCGAGGCGCTCGGCTTTGGGCAGCATCGCGGTGCGGTACGGCGTCGCGGCGAGCGCCGACAGGTCCACCTCGTGGTCGGTGCTGCTCGCGGGATTGACGCGGACGATCACGCGTTCGGGATCGAGGTCGGAAGCCACGAGCGCTTCACGGGCGAGAGGGCGACGGGCAGGATCGACGGCGTCCTCGAGGTCCAGGATGACCGCATCCGCCCGCTCCAGCGCCTTCGCGAAACGTTCCGGCCGGTCCGCCGGGCAGAACAGCAGGGCCGGCCCCCAGGGGAACCCGGCGCCCTCCGTCCGCGAGGTCACAGGAGCCCGTCCGGCCCGATGTCCCCGGGATCCAGCTCGTCCGCATCCAGGGTCCCGCGCCCGCCGAAGCCGGCAGCGGACCCAGCCCCGGAATCGGCACCGGCCCCGGAGGTCTTGTCCACACCGTCGACCCCGTCGATCCCCCCGCCCGGTGTGCGCCCACCGGGGTCCGGGGGCACCGGCGACGCATCCTTGCACCACACCATCACCTGGCGGGTGGCCGTCGCGACGACGACTCCGTCCTGATTGCGACCGGTGTGCTCCAGCGTCACGATGCCCTGGCCGGGACGGGAGGCGGACAGCCGCTTCGCGAGCACCACGGTCTCCGAGTACAGCGTGTCGCCGTGGTGAAGTGGATGCGGGAACGCCACGTCGCTGAAGCCCAGGTTCGCGACGATCGTGCCCTGGGTGAGCTGCGCGACGGACGCGCCGACGATGGTCGCCAGGGTGAACATGGAGTTGACCAGCCGCTCGCCGAACGGCTGCCGCGCCGACCAGGCGGCGTCGAGGTGCAGCGCCTGCGTGTTCATCGTCAGCGTCGTGAAGAAGACATTGTCCGCTTCCGTCACGGTCCGCCCCGGCCGGTGGAGGTAGCGGGTCTCCGGCTCGAACTCCTCGTAGTACAGGCCGCGCTGTTCGATCTCTTTCATGTGTCCAGCTCCACTCTCGTCCGGCTCCAGTGTCAGTCCAGCTCGACTCGGAGGGGCGCGCCGGTCGCGGCGACCACCTCATCCACGGTCACGCCCGGCGCGACCTCCCGCAGGACCAGCCCGTCGTCCGTCACATCGATCACGGCGAGGTCCGTGATGATGCGGTCGACGCATCCCGTGCCCGTCAGCGGGAGGGTGCATTCGCGGAGGATCTTGGGGCGGCCCTCCCTGTCCACATGCTCCATCATGACGATGAGCCGCTTCGCGCCGAAGACGAGGTCCATCGCCCCGCCCATGCCCTTGACCATCTTGCCGGGGATCATCCAGTTGGCGAGGTCGCCGCCCTCGGACACCTCCATCGCGCCGAGGACGGCCAGGTCCACGTGGCCGCCGCGCACCATCCCGAACGACAGCGCGGAGTCGAAGAAGGCGGCACCGCGGTTGATGGTGACCGTCTCCTTGCCCGCATTGATGAGGTCGGGGTCGACCGCGTCGTCGGTGGGATAGGGGCCGACGCCGAGGATGCCGTTCTCGGAGTGCAGGATGACCTCCACGCCGTCGGGGACGTAGTTCGGGATCAGCGTGGGCATCCCGATCCCGAGGTTGACGTACTGGCCGTTCTCGAGCTCCCGCGCCACGCGGGCGGCGAGCTCGGTCCGTGTGAGGCTCATCGTGCGCTCCCTTCCGCGCCGGATGCTTCCGCCACCGTCCGCCGCTCGATCCGCTTCTCGACGTCCGGCGTGTGCACCACGCGCTGGACGAAGATCCCCGGGCAGTGGATGGATCCGGCATCGAGCTCGCCCGGCTCCACCAGCTCCTCGACCTCCGCGATCGTGATGCGCCCCGCCATCGCGGCGAGCGGGTTGAAGTTCATGGCCGCAGCGTGGAAGACCAGGTTGCCGTGCCGATCCCCCGTCGCCGCGTGCACGAGCGCGAAGTCGGGACGGAGGGACCGCTCCAGCACATAGGCGGCGTCGTCGAACGTCCGCACCTCCCTGGGCTCGCTCGCCACCGCGACGGACCCGTCGGCGGCATACCGGCGGGGCAGTCCGCCGCTCGCGATCTGCGTGCCGACGCCCGCCGGCGTGTAGAAGGCCGGTATCCCGGCGCCGCCCGCCCGCAGCTTCTCGGCGAGGGTGCCCTGCGGGGTCAGTTCCACCTCCAGCTCCCCGGAGAGGAACTGGCGCGCGAACTCCTTGTTCTCGCCGACGTACGAGCTGATCATCTTGCGGATGCGGCGCTGGGCGAGCAGCAGGCCGAGACCCCAGTCGTCCACACCGCAGTTGTTGCTGACCACCTCGAGGCCGGTCGTGCCCGCGTCCAGCAGCGCTTGGATGAGCGCGCTCGGGATGCCGCAGAGCCCGAAGCCCCCGACGGCGAGCGTGCTGCCGTCCGGGATGTCGGCGACCGCCTCCCGGGCGCTCCCCACTGTCTTGTCGATCATCCGTCCTCCTCGTCGAGTACAGCCCCAGCCAACAGTTCCTGAGTTCTTCCGGCCCTTTCAGGCTAGGCCGAGAATCCGAGAGCGCGCGAGATGATCATGAGCTGCACCTCGCTGGTGCCTTCGCCGATCTCCAGGATCTTGGAGTCGCGGTAGTGGCGCGCGACCGGGTTCTCGTTGAGGAAGCCGTAGCCGCCGAAGATCTGCGTGGCGTCGCGCGCGTTGTCCATCGCGGCCTCGCTGGCGGTCAGCTTGGCGATCGACGCCTCCAGCTTGAACGGCTTGCCCGCCATCAGCTTGAAGCAGGCGTCGTAGTAGGCGAGCCGGGCGGCGTGCACCCGCGCCTGCATCCGCGCGATCTTGAAGGCGATGTACTGGTTGGAGCCGATCGCCCGGCCGAACACGTTCCGGCTCTGCGCGTAGCGGATGGCCTCCTCGAGGCAGCCCTGCGCAGCGCCCGTGCAGAGCGCGGCGAAGGCGACACGGCCCTCATCCAGGGTGATGAGGAAGTTCGCGTACCCGCGCCCGCGCTCCCCCAGCAGGTTCTCCTCCGGGACGTGCACGTCGGTGAGCGTCAGCGGGTGCGTGTCGGAGGTGTGCCAGCCGACCTTGTCGTAGACCGGCTCTGCCACGAACCCCGGGGTGCCGCTCGGGACGATGATCGCCGAGAGCTCCTTCTTCACGGAGCCGTCCTGGCGGCGGGATTCGCCGGTCACCGCGGTGATGGTGACCAGCCGCGTGATCTCCGATCCGGAGTTCGTGATGAACTGCTTCGTCCCGTTGATCACCCACTCGCCGTCGCGCAGTTCGGCGGTGGTCTTGGTCCCGGACGCGTCGGAGCCGGCCTCGGCCTCCGTCAGCCCGAACCCGGCGAGCGCCTCGCCGCGCGCCAGCATCGGCAGCCACTCCTGCTTCTGGGCCTCGGTGCCGTTGCGGAAGATCGGCATGGCGCCGAGCCCCACTCCGGCCTCCAGGGTGACGCCGATGGACTGGTCCACCCGGCCGAGCTGCTCCACGGCGAGGCAGAGCGAGAGGTAGTCCTTTCCCTGGCCGCCGTACTCGACCGGGAACGGCAGGCCGAACAGGCCCATGCGTCCCATCTCGGCGATGATGTCGTACGGGAGGCTGCGCTTGGTGTCGTACTCGTAGGCCGCGGGCGCGACGACGGTGTCGGCGAAGTCGCGGACCGTGTCACGGAGGCGCCGCTGCTCGTCGGTGAGCTGGAAGCCCGCGACGTCGGTGTCGGCGGCGCCGTCCGCGGGGTGGCCGGCGGGGTGGCCTGCGGGGCCGCCGGCGGGGTTGCCTGCGGGGTTGCCGGTGGGGTGGGTCATCTGCATGGTCATGCGGGTCCTGTCTCTCGTGGTGACTATCGCTGTGCGGCGGCCGGTCGTGTCGGCGCCGCGTCCGCCTCTTCGGGCGGCACATCGGAAGGGGATGCGGTGGATGCGGTGGATGCGGTGGATGCGGTGGGCGCGGCCGTCCCGGGCGGCTCGGCCTCGGCTTCGTCGGCATCCACCCGGGCCAGCACCTGATCGAGCCGGACCAGGTCGCCCGGCGCGACGCGGACGGTCACGGTTCCGGCGACCGGGGCGACCAGGCGGTGCTCCATCTTCATGGCCTCGACGACCACGACGGTCTCCCCCTGCTCCAGCCGTGCTCCGGTCTCGACCGGCACCGCGACGACGGTGCCCGGCATGGGCGAGCGGAGTTCGGGATGCGCGACCGACGATCCCCGCTCCATCGCCGCCAGCCGCTCGGCCAGGCGGGTCGCGCGGTCGCGCAGGCGCAGCGGCCGGGACCGCCCCTCACGGCCGAGCCAGACGGTGTCGCCGTCGCGCGCGGCGTCGAAACGGAGGACCCGGCCGTCGAGCTCGAGCAGCAGGAGGACGGGTTCGCCGGCGGCGACCGGCTCCTGCGAGCGCAGGGCAGCGCGGCGCCAGCCGGCGTGGGCGGTACCCGGGCCGGAAGTGCGCGTGGCGGTCGCGGAGGCACCCCCGTCAGCATTGACGGCACCGCCGGCATTCCCCGCGGCATCGCCGGCATTCCCCGCGGCATCGCCTGCATTCCCAGCGGCATCGCCGACGCGCACGAGCACGCCCTCGGCGCTACCGCTGACGGCCACCGTGACGCCGTCCACGTCGTAGCGGACCGGTCGCGCCTGCCCGAGCCGCCATCCCGTCGGGGCTCCCCAGACGCTGCCGACGGCCGGCGGAGTGCGCCGGCGGTCGGCGTGCGCGAGCAGCGCGGCCGCGATCGTCTCCTCCTCCGTGACCGGCGCCGGTTCGAGCTCGGAGAAGCGGCGGTCGATCAGGGTCGTGTCCATCCGGCCGGCACGGACCTCCTCGTCGTCCAGCAGCTCCCGCAACCAGGCGACATTGGACACGGTCCCGAGGATGCTCGTCGCGGCGAGCGCGCCGCGCAGCCGCGCCAGGGCCTGCGGCCGGTCCTCCCCCCAGGCGATGACCTTGGCCAGCATCGGGTCGTAGTCCGTCACGATCCGCGACCCCGCGACGAGGCCGCTGTCGACGCGCACGCCCTCGCCGCCCGGCTCCCGCAACGCGAGCACCCGGCCGGCGGCCGGGAGGAACCCGCGCTCGGGGTCCTCCGCGTACACGCGCGCCTCGATGGCGTGTCCTTGCAAACCCAGGTCCGCCTGTCCGAAGGCGAGCGGGGAGCCGGCGGCGATCCGCAGCTGCTGCTCCACGAGGTCCAGCCCGCGGACGCCCCGTACGGTGCTGACCAGCTCGGTGACGGGATGCTCGACCTGCAGGCGCGTGTTCATCTCCATGAAGAAGAACTCGTCCGGGGCCTCCGCGGAGACGAGGAACTCGACGGTTCCGGCTCCGACGTAGTCGACGCTGGCGGCGACCCGGCACGCGGCCTGGCCGATCCGCTCCCGCGTCGCCGCGTCGAGCAGCGGGGACGGAGCCTCCTCGATGACCTTCTGGTGGCGTCGCTGCAGCGAGCACTCGCGCTCGCCGAGGTGGACGATCCCGCCGTGACGGTCCGCGAGCACCTGCACCTCGATGTGCCGCGGGGAGGCGACCAGCCGCTCCAGGAACAGCGTGTCGTCGCCGAACGCCGCGGCCGCCACGCGCCGGGCGGCCCGCAGAGCCTCCGGCAGCTCGGCAGCGGCGCGCACGGCCTGCATCCCCTTGCCCCCGCCGCCCGCCGACGGCTTGACGAGGACGGGGTAGCCGATACGCCCGGCCGCCGCGATCAGCTCGGCGTCGCCGAGGCCCGGTTCCGCGATCCCCGGGATGGTCGGCACGCCGTACTCCGCGACGGCGTGCTTCGCGGTGATCTTGTCGCCCATCACCTCCAGCGCGTGGATGCCCGGGCCGACGAACACGATGCCCGCGCGCTCGCAGGCGTCGGCGAGCGCGGGGTTCTCCGAGAGGAATCCGTACCCGGGATGCACGGCCTCAGCGCCGGTGCGGCGCGCAGCCTCCACGATCGCCTCCACGTTCAGGTAGCTCTCGCGGGCGGGGGCGGGGCCGAGGCGCACGGCGACATCCGCAAGGGCGACATGCGACGCATCCCGATCGGCGTCGCTGTAGACCGCGACGGAGCGGATGCCGAGGCGCTTCAGGGTGCGGAGGACACGGCAGGCGATCTCGCCGCGGTTCGCGACCAGCACGGTGTGGAAGAGTGCGGGGACGGACGGGGATGCAGAGGTCATGGCGTCACATCCGGAAGAGCCCGAAGGCGGTGTCGGGGAGCGGCGAGCGGGCGACGACATCCAGGGCGAGGCCCAGCACGGTCCGGGTCTCGGCGGGGTCGATGACGCCGTCGTCCCAGAGCCGCGCGGTCGAGTAGTACGGATTGCCCTGCTCCTCGTACTGCTCGGCGATGGGAGCGCGGAAGGCGGCCTCGTCGTCGGCCGACCACTCCTCGCCCCGCGCCTCCAGCTGGTCCCGCTTGACGGTGGCGAGCACGCTCGACGCCTGCTGGCCGCCCATCACCGAGATCCGCGCGGCGGGCCACATCCACAGGAAGCGCGGCGAGTAGGCGCGACCGCACATGGAGTAGTTGCCCGCCCCGAAGGAGCCGCCGATCACGACGGTCAGCTTGGGCACACGGGCCGTTGCGACCGCGGTCACCATCTTCGCGCCGTTCTTCGCGATGCCGCCCGCCTCGTAGTCGCGGCCGACCATGAAGCCGGAGATGTTCTGCAGGAACAAGAGCGGGATGCCGCGCTGGTCGCACAGCTCGATGAAATGCGCGCCCTTGAGCGCCGACTCGCTGAACAGCACGCCGTTGTTGGCGACGATTCCGACGGGATGCCCGTGGATGCGCGCGAAGCCGGTGACGAGGGTCGTCCCGTATTCGGGCTTGAACTCCTCGAATCCGCTGCCGTCGACGATCCGCGCGATGACCTCGTGGACGTCGTAGGGCGCCTGAACGTCGACCGGGACCACGCCGTACAGCTCGGCCGGGTCGGCCGCCGGGTCCACAGCCGGGCCGACCGGCCAGGCCGGCGCGAGCGGCGGCGGGAGGGTCGCGACGATGTCGCGCACGATCGCGAGGGCGTGCTCGTCGTCCTCGGCCAGGTGGTCGACGACTCCGGAGGTCCGGGCGTGGAGGTCGCCGCCGCCCAGCTCCTCGGCGGTCACCACCTCGCCGATGGCCGCTTTCACCAGCGGAGGGCCGCCGAGGAAGATCGTGCCCTGGTTGCGCACGATCACCGTCTCATCGCTCATCGCCGGAACGTAGGCGCCACCCGCCGTGCACGATCCGAGGACCGCGGCGATCTGCGGGATCTTGGCCGCCGAGAGCCGCGCCTGGTTGTAGAAGATACGGCCGAAGTGGTCGCGGTCCGGGAACACCTCGTCCTGCATCGGCAGGAACGCTCCCCCGGAATCCACGAGGTAGATGCACGGCAGCCGGTTCTCCAGGGCGACCTCCTGAGCGCGGAGGTGCTTCTTCACGGTCATCGGGTAGTACGTGCCGCCCTTGACCGTCGCGTCGTTGCAGACGATCATCACGTGACGTCCCGCGACCAGCCCGATCCCGGCGATCACGCCCGCCGCCGGGCTCTCGTCGTCGTACATCCCGGTGGCGGCGAGGGGCGCCAGTTCGAGGAACGGACTGCCCTCGTCCAGCAGAGCGTCGATGCGGTCCCGCGGGAGGAGCTTGCCGCGCGCGACGTGCCGCTCGCGCGCCCGCTCGGGGCCGCCGGCCGCCGCCGTGGCGAGACGCCGCCGCAGGTCGGCCACCAGCTCGCGCTGGGCCGCGTCGTTCTGCTCGAACCGGGTGTCCGTGGCGGACGCCTCACTGGTCAGGATCGGCATGCTGCTCCGTGTGTGTCGTCGTCGACAATCGGTTAGTGGTTACTAACTCGATTTTAGGTTAGTGTTCATTAACCGAAAAGTCCAGCACCGCCGCCGAAGGGCGCCGACCCCACCGAGGACGATGACCCAGCTCGACCCCGCGACTCCCCTGGAGCGACCGACGCAGCGCTCCCTTGCCAAGGCCGACCGCCGTGCCGCGCTGCTCGAAGCAGCCGCGGGCCTCTTCGCCGAACGCGGCTTCAACGGCGTCTCGATCGAAGACCTGGGCACCGCCGTGGGCGTCAGCGGTCCGGCGGTCTACCGGCACTTCTCCTCCAAGCGGGCCGTGCTCGAGGCGCTCCTCGTCGGCGTCAGCGAGCGACTCCTCGCCGGCGGCCAGGCGGTCGAGGACGCCGGAGCGGATGCGGCCGCCGCCCTCCGCTCGCTCATCGGCTTCCACGTCGATTTCGCCCTCACCGAGCCGGACACCATCCGCGTCCAGGACCGCGACCTCGACGCCCTCACGGACTCGGCCCGCCGTCAGGTGCGCCGGCTCCAGCGGCGGTACATCGAGGTGTGGATGCGCGTCCTCGCCGGCCTGCATCCCGCCCTCGCCGAGGATGAGCTGCGCGTGCGCGTGCAGGGCACCTTCGGCCTCCTGAACTCGACCCCGCACACCGCGCGCGTCGGCTCCGCGCATGTCGCCTCCGAGGCGGTCCGGCCCGTGCTCGAACGGATGGCCTGGGCGGCGCTGACCTCTCCCTGAGGTCGCCCCGAGGTCGCCCCGAGGTCGCCCGTGGGCCGGAGGCCGGGGCCGGAGGCCGCCCGGGGCAGGAGGCCGGAGGCCGCCCGGAGGCCGGAGGTCGCCCGGAGTTCGCGCCGAGGTCGCCCGGGGCCGACTGCGTGGCGGGGCTGCTGTCCGCGTTTCGTGGAGACCGTGGATCGAAGGAGATCGGGTGTCGAATCTCCTTCGAATGGCAGTAGTGAAGGAGATTCGAACGGCATCCGTTCGAATCTCCTTCGCCGGCAGCGCAGCGACGCGCACGCCGCGGCCGCCGGGCAAATGCGGGTCTGCGGAACGTGTGCGGCGGGGCGAGCAACCGCACACGTTACGAACGGCAGCAGACACTGCGGGACGCGCGCACCGCATCCACTCGCCATCGGCGGGAGCCCCGGAGTGATCCCGGAGTGATCCCGGAGTGATCCCGGAGCGGCCCCGGAGCGTGTCACCGAAATGCACTTTATGCCCGTAGCGGCGACTGCGGGTCTGCGGAACGTGTGCGGCGGGGCGAGCAGCCGCACACGTTACGAAAGGCAGCAGACAACGTTACGAACGCGGAACGAACGAAAGCAGACACGGAACGGACGGCAGCAGACACGGTACGGACCCGACCACCCCGGCTACCGCGGCCACCGCCGCCACCGCCGCCACCGCCGCCACCGCCGCCACCGCGGCCACCGCGGGCGCCGCGGCCACCGCGGGCGCCGCCGTCCGCGGCGACCCGGGGGACGGTTCCGAGCGCGTCACCGGGATGCACTACAGTCCCAAGGAACGGCGGAAACGGCCCGATGAAGGAGCGACGTGGGCGACGACACCCCCCGGCTGAGACGGCACCATCGGGTTCTCCGGGTCGTCGGCGGCGTCCTCGCGGTGCTGCTCATCCTCGTGGTGGTCGCCGGCGGCGTGGGCGTCTGGACGGTCACGCGCTCGTTCCCGCAGACCGCGGGCAGCGTGGATGTGCCGGGCCTTCAACATCCCGTCACCGTGTACCGCGACGACGCCGGGGTGCCGCAGCTGGTCGCCTCCACTGCGGACGACCTGTTCCGCGCGCAGGGCTTCGTGCATGCGCAGGACCGGTTCTGGGAGATGGACTTCCGGCGGCACGTCACGGCCGGCCGGCTGTCGGAGATGTTCGGCGCGAGCCAGGTGCCGACCGACACGTTCATCCGCACCCTGGGCTGGCGGCGGGTGGCGGAAGAGGAGGTGAAGCTCCTCGATCCGACCTCGCGGCGGTACTACCAGGACTACGCGGATGGTGTGAACGCCTACCTGAAGCAGCGGTCGGGCGCCGCGCTGTCGCTCGAGTACGCGGTGCTCGGGCTTCAGAACCCGTCCTACACGCCGGAGCCGTGGACCCCCGCCGACTCGATCGCCTGGCTGAAGGCCATGGCCTGGGATCTCCGTTCCAACCTCGAGGACGAGATCGACCGGGCGCTGCTCGCCACCAAGCTGAAGCCGCAGCAGGTCGCGGAACTCCACCCGGGCTACCCGTACCAGGGCCACCCGACGATCACCGACCAGGGCGGAGGCGACCCGCGCACGGCGACGCCGGACGTCGCTCCCGGAGCGGTCGCCCGGGAGGCGAGCGCCGGCGGGGATGCGAGCGCGGCAGCTCAGCCGGGCACGACAGCCCAGCCGGGCGCCGCAGCCCAACCGGACGCCGCAGCCCAACCGGACGCCGCAGCCCAGCCGGGCGCGTACGGGAGCCAGCTGCAGCAGGTCGCCGCCAGCGTGGAGGCGCTCCCCCAGCTCATGGGCCCGGCGGGCGACGACATCGGCTCGAACTCGTGGGTGGTGGCCGGCAGCCACACCGCGAGCGGCAAGCCCCTGCTCGCGAACGATCCCCACCTCGGCGCGGCGCTGCCGTCGGTCTGGTACCAGATGGGATTGCACTGCACGACCGTCGGGCCGGCATGCCCGTTCGACGTGGCCGGCTTCAGCTTCTCCGGGTTCCCGGGGATCATCATCGGCCACAACGACCGGGTCTCCTGGGGTTTCACCAACCTCGGCCCCGATGTCGCCGACCTGTTCGTCGAGAAGGTCAGCGGCGACACCTACGAGTACGACGGCAAGCAGGTCCCGCTTCAGAAGCGCACCGAGCGCATCCACGTCGCCGGCGGCCGCGACGTCACCATCACCGTGCGGTCGACCCTGCACGGGCCCATCGTCACCGACATCGGCGACGCCTACGCCGTCATCGCCAAGGATCAGGCCGGGAAGCTCGGCATCCCGGCGCAGGAGTTCCAGCTCTCGCTCGCCTGGACCGCCCTCACCCCGGGCACGACCGCGAACGCGATCTTCGCCTTCGACACCGCACACGACTGGGCGAGCTTCCGCAACGCCGCCCGCCAGTTCCAGGTGCCGTCGCAGAACCTCGTCTACGCCGACGTGGATGGGCACATCGGCTATCAGGCGCCGGGCCTCATCCCGACGCGGGCGGGCGGCGACGGCACGACTCCGGTGCCGGGATGGAGCAGCCGCTACGCCTGGACGGGCACCATCCCGTTCGACCAGCTGCCGTCCGTGCTCGATCCTCCCGCCGGCTACATCGTGACCGCGAACAACGCGGCCGTCGGTCCCGGCTTCCCAGCGCTGATCACGGCCGATTGGGACCACGGGTACCGCGCGAACCAGCTGGAGCTGCGGCTGTCGCGGCTGTTCCACGAGGGCCGGAAGGTCACGGCGGCCGACATGTCGGCGATCCAGGCGGACACGTACGACGCGAACGCCGCGAACCTCGTCCCGGTGCTGCGCGCCGTCGCCGCCAGACCCGGCGCCTCGACCGAGCTGAGGCAGGCGGTCCGGGTCCTTGCGGGATGGGACTACCGCGACACCGCAGGCAGCGCGGCTGCCGCGTACTTCGCCGTGTTCTGGAAGGAACTGCTGCACGACGCGTTCGGGCGCAAGCTCCCGGCAGGAGCGACGGTGAGCGGCGGAGACCGCTGGTTCGCGGTCGTCGGCGCCCTGCTAGCCGAACCGGAATCGTCCTGGTGGGCCGATTCGGCCCTCGGGACCTCCGGTCGCGACTCGATGCTCGCCTACGCGGCCGAGCAAGCCTGGGGCGAGACGCGCCGGCTGCTCGGCGGGGACACCTCCGCCTGGCGGTGGGACCGTCTCCACACGCTCACGTTGCGGAACGCGAGCCTCGGCACGTCCGGCGTCGCGCCGATCGAGTGGCTGTTCAACCGCGGACCGTGGCCTGTCGGCGGCAGCAGCAGCGTCGTGGACGCTGTGGGCTGGGACGCGTCCGAGGGCTTCGGGGCGGACCGCGTGCCGTCGATGCGCATGGTCGTCGACCTCTCCGACTTCGACAAGAGCACCTGGATCAACCTGACCGGCGCCTCCGGCCACGCCTTCGACGCGCACTACACCGATCAGACCGACCTGTGGGCGGCCGGAAAGACGCGACCATGGCCGTTCTCCGCGGCAGCGATCCAGGCCGCGGCGCGTCAGACCCTCACGCTGCGACCGCCCGGCTGACGCTGAGGCGGCTCAGCGACCGAGGTCGCGCTCCGGCGAGCCGACATACAGCTGCTGCGGGCGCCCGATCTTGGTCTGCGGGTCGAGGTTCATCTCGCGCCAGTGCGCGATCCATCCCGGAAGCCGGCCGATCGCGAAGAGGACCGTGAACATCCGCGTCGGGAAGCCCATCGCCTTGTAGATCACGCCCGTGTAGAAGTCGACGTTCGGGTAGAGCTTGCGGTCGGCGAAGTACGGATCGGCGAGCGCGACCTCCTCGAGCTCCTTGGCGATGTCGAGCAGCGGGTCATGGACGCCCAGCGCCTCGAGCACCTCGTCGGCCGACTGCTTCACGAGTCTCGCGCGCGGGTCGAAGTTCTTGTAGACCCGGTGGCCGAAGCCCATCAGCTTGACGCCGGACTCCTTGTTCTTGACCCGCTCGACGAACTTCTGGACGCTCTCGCCCGAGTCGCGGATGCCGGCGAGCATCTGCAGCACGGCCTCGTTCGCGCCGCCGTGCAGCGGGCCGTAGAGGGCGTTGATCCCGGCCGAGATCGAGGCGAACATGTTGGCCTGCGTGGAGCCGACCAGCCGGACGGTCGAAGTGGATGCGTTCTGCTCGTGGTCCTCGTGCAGGATCAGCAGGCGCTCGAGCGCACGCGAGAGGACCGGGTTCACCTCGTACGGCTCGGCAAGCGTGCCGAAGTTGAGGCGGAGGAAGTTGTCCACGAAGCTGAGCGAGTTGTCCGGGTAGAGGAAGGCCTGGCCGAGGCTCTTCTTGTGCGCGTAGGCCGCGATCACCGGAAGCTTGGCGAGCAGCCGGACGGTCGACAGCTCGACCTGCTCCGGATCCTGGACGCTCAGCGAGTCCTGATAGAAGGTCGACAGCGCCGACACGGCGCTCGACAGCACCGACATGGGGTGGGCGTCGTGCGGCAGCGCGTCGAAGAAGCGGCGCAGGTCTTCGTGGAGGAGCGTGTGACGACGCACCTTCTCGTCGAACTCGGCCAGCTCGGCCGGCGACGGGAGTTCGCCGTGGATCAGCAGCCAGGCGACCTCGAGGAAGGTGGACTTCTCGGCGAGCTGCTCGATCGGGTAGCCGCGGTAGCGCAGGATGCCCTGCTCGCCATCGATGTACGTGATCGACGAGCGCGTGGCCGCCGTGTTCACGAAACCGTAGTCGAGGCTGGTGAGCCCGGTCTGCCGGGTGAGCGACGAGAAGTCGATGCTCGAAGCGCCGTCGACGCTCGGGCGGATCGGGAACTCGGCGACGCCGCCGGGGAAGGTCAGCGATGCGGTGGCCAGGTCGGCCTCGTCCGCCTCGGCGCCCAGCGGCGCTCCCTCGTTCGTGCCCGCAGCCTCGCTCGTGGGGGGCTTCCGGGTGCCCGTGCTTTCGGTGCCGAGTCCGCTCACAACGCCTCCTGGTGGGAAAATCGGGCCCTCATAGGGTGATCTGTGGCCCGCCCGTCGGAGCGGCGCCGCACGGTCCCCGCTTCGTGAACGGGTCGTGCCCATACAGCCTAACGAACGCCGGCGACAACTGCCGCATCGGGCAAAGCCGGGGCCGATCGGTTAGAGGGTGTCTCCAAAAGCGCGCAGCCGACGGGCCGCCGCGTCGATCCGTTCGTCCGTCGCCGTCAGGGACAGGCGGACGTGCTGCGGATACGCGTTGCCGTAGAAGTGACCGGGGCCGGCGAGGATTCCCAGGTCGGCGAGGCGTCCGATGCTCTCCCAGGCGTCGCGTCCCTCGGTCGCCCACAGGTACAGGCCGCCCTCGCTGCGGTCGACGCGGAAGCCGGCCGCCTCCAACGCCGGCTTCAGCAGGTCGCGCCGCGCGCGGTACCGCGCCTTCTGCGCCTCGACGTGCGCGTCGTCGCCCAGCGCGGCCACCATCGCCGCCTGCAGCGGACCGGGCAGCATCAGGCCGGCGTGCTTCCGGACGTTCACCAGGCGGCCGACGATCGAACGGCAGCCCGCCACGAACGCGGCGCGGTAGCCGGCGAGATTCGACTGCTTGCTCAGGGAGTACACCGCCAGGACCTTCCGGCGGTCCTCGCCGATCACCCGCGGGTCGAGGATGCTCGGGACGCGTTCGGCATCCCACGGCGCCTCCCAGCCCAGCTCGGCGTAGCACTCGTCACTGGCGATGTACGCATCCAGCTCCCGGGCTCGGGCGACGGCGGCGCGCAGCTCCTCGACCGACAGGATGCGGCCGTCGGGATTGCCGGGAGAGTTCAGCCAGATCAGCCGCGTGCCTTCGGGCCACTCCGCCGGGTCGTCGCTCGCGACGGCCGTCGCTCCCGCGATCGTGGCGCCGATGGCGTAGGTCGGGTAGGCGGCGCGCGGGTGAACGACGATGTCGCCATCCCCGAGACCCAGCATGAACGGGAGCAGGGCCACCAGCTCTTTCGAGCCGATGGTCGGGAGCACATTCTCGACGGTGAGGCCGGGAACGCCCCGGCGGCGCTCGAACCACTCCACGATCGCCTCGCGCAGCGCCGGAGTGCCGACCGTCTGCGGGTAGGCATGGGCGTCGGTCGCGGCGGCCAGCGCATCCCGGATCACGTCCGGCGTCGCATCGACCGGCGAGCCGATCGACAGGTCGACGAGTCCGGAGTCGTCGCCGAACGGCACAGCCTCTCGGGCGCGCGCCGCGAACGGCGTCATGAGATCCCAGGGGTAGTCCGGGAGCTCCTGGAGCGCCACGGTCAGTGCGCCTGCGGAGGCAGCGCTGCGACGACCGGGTGGTCCTTCTGGAGCACGCCGATCTTCGAGGCGCCGCCGGGCGAGCCGATGTCGTCGAAGAACTCCACGTTCGCGCGGTAGTAGTCCTTCCACTCCTCGGGCAGGTCGTCCTCGTAGTAGATCGCCTCGACCGGGCAGACCGGTTCGCAGGCGCCGCAGTCGACGCACTCGTCGGGGTGGATGTACAGCGACCGTTCGCCCTCGTAGATGCAGTCGACAGGGCACTCGTCGATACAGGCCCTGTCCTTCACATCGACGCACGGGAGAGCGATGACATAGGTCACGGTGGTTCGGATCCCTTCACGAAGAGCGGTACTCCTAGCTTAGACGCCGCACGGGGAGGGGTGCGCCCTCGACGGCAGCGCCCCCTCCGCGGTTCGCACATTCGTCACGAATGTGCACTTAGGCGACTCGTAAGTGCACATTCGTCACGAATCCCGCGTTGAGGCGACCCCGAGCGGGAGGTGCACATTCGTGACGAATGTGCAGTTCAGCGCGCGGGAGGCGCACATTCGTCACGAATGTGCAGTTCAGCGCGCGGTAGGTGCACATTCGTGACGAATGTGCGGTTCAGCGCGCAGTAGGTGCACATTCGTGACGAATGTGCGTTATCGGCGGGGCAGCCGGGGCACGCCGGGAGGCGGGGCGGGCGGGGCTCAGTAGGTGTTCGGGTCGCGGGGGTCGGCCGCGGGCGGGCGGTGGCCACGGACGTCGGGCCAGGCGACCACGATCGCCGCGATCAGGATGGGACCGGCCAGCCATGCCATCCCGGGCAGGTTGTTCGGGATGAGCACAGAGCCTCCCGCGCTCTCCTGGGTGAACAGCAGGATGAGCACGATCGCGCCGAGCGCGGCCAGCAGCGCCGGCAGGCGGCTGTGTCCGAGCAGCCGGAGGCCGACGAGCAGGGCCGCGAAGGCTGCGAGCGAACCGATGAGCCCGAGCGGGATCGCGACGCCCCAGGTGACGGAGCTCTGGTGCGCGACGGTCCCGATCGCGCCGAAGACGGCCCCGGCGAGCACGAGGAGGACTCCGCTGACGATCCGGCTGAGCATCCCCGCATCCTATCCGGGCGACCCGGCAGCGGGCCGTGAGATCGCGGCTGGACAGGCGGCGAAGAGTGATCTACGCTCGAAAAGTAAGGTTAGCCTTACCAACATTCGCCCCCGATACCTCTGAGGTTCTCTGTGCTCGCGAACTACCTGATCGGCCTCCGCGAAGGCCTCGAGATGGCGCTCATCGTCACCATCCTGGTCGCCTACGTGGTCAAGCTCGGCCGTACCGACGTGCTCTCCAAGCTCTGGATCGGCGTCGGCGTCGCCCTCGTCATCCCGCTCGCCATCGGGGCCCTGCTCACCTGGGGGCCGTACGGCATGAGCTTCGAGGCGCAGGAGATCCTCGGCGGCACACTGTCCCTGGTCGCGGTCGGCTTCGTGACGTGGATGGTGTTCTGGATGGGCAAGACCGCCCGCACCATGAAATCCACTCTTCACGAGCGTCTGGACTCCGCCCTCGTCGGCGCCGGCTGGGGCGTCGTGGTGCTCGCGATGCTCAGCGTGGGCCGGGAAGGGATCGAGACCTCGCTCTTCGTCTGGGCGACCGTCTCCAGCACCGGCGGGAGCTGGGAGCCGGCCGTCGGCGCGCTGCTCGGACTGCTCACGGCCGCCGTGCTCGGCGTCCTGCTCTACCGCGGCATGGTCAAGATCAACCTCGGCGCGTTCTTCACGTGGACCGGAGCCTTCCTCATCCTCGTCGCCGCCGGCGTCTTCGCCTACGGCCTGGGCGATCTGCAGGAGGCCGGCATCATCGCCGGCGGCGCCCACGCCTACGACATCAGCGGCGCCATCCCGTCCTCCAGCTGGTACGGAACGCTCGCCGCCGGCATCCTCAACTTCAACCCGTCGCCGACGTGGCTCCAGGTGATCGCCTGGATCGGCTACCTCGCGATCGTCGGGTACTTCTACGTCCGTCAGCACCGCTCCTCGGGCCGGACGGCACCGGTGGCCAAGGCTGCCGAGGCCTCCGCACCACAGGCGCCGATCGCCTCCTGAGTCCCCCTTTTCCCTCGTCACCAGAAAGCCCACTACACCTATGCCTCGACTCCGCCCTGCCCGCCGACGCCTGCCTGCCCGCCGCCTGCCTGCCCGCCGCAGCCTGGTCGCCCTCGCCGGATCCCTCGCCGGGAGCGCCGCCCTCGCGGCCACGCTCACCGGCTGCGTCCCGAACGAGGCGACCGCCTCGGACGAAGCCATCGCCGTCACGCTGACGGACACGAGGTGCACCGTCTCCACCGACCGCGCCACGGCCGGCCCGATCACGTTCCAGGTGACGAACAGCGGGAGTGACGTCAACGAGTTCGAACTGCTCGCCAGGGACAAGCTGCGGATCGTCGGCGAGAAGGAGAACATCGGCCCGGGCACGACGGTCAACTACGTCGTCCAGCTGGCCGAGGGCGACTACTTCTCCGCCTGCCGGAAGGGGATGGTCGGCGAGCCGAACCACGTCACGGCCTTCACCGTGACGCCCGGGTCCGGCAAGACCGCGTCGCAGAGCGAGAACAAGCAGGTGGCCCAGGCTGTGGACGACTATCTCGGCTACGTGAGGGACCAGTCGGGCGCCCTCGTGACCGCGACGCAGAAGTTCGCGGCGGCCTACGCCGGCGGCGACGACGCGTCCGCACGGGCGCAGTACGCCTCCGCCCGCTCCTTCTACGAGCGGATCGAGCCGACGGCCGAGCAGTTCGGCGACATCGACCCGGCGCTCGACCTGCGCGAAGCCGACCTCGCCCAGGGGCAGGAGTGGACCGGCTGGCACCGGATCGAGAAGGACCTGTGGCCGCCGGCCGGTTACACCGCGGCCGACCCGGCGACACGCACGAAGCTCGCCGACACGCTCGTCGCGGACACGCAGCGGCTGTACGACCTCGTCCACGCGAAGGACTTCACTCTCACCATCGACCAGATCTCGAACGGCGCGATCGGGCTGATGGAGGAGGTCGCGAGCTCGAAGATCACCGGCGAGGAGGAGGCGTTCTCGCACACCGACCTGCAGGACTTCCAGGCGAACCTCGAGGGCGCGCAGGTCGCCTACGGTGTCGTCCGCGACATCGCCGCGAAGAAGGGAAGCACCGGTACGGACGTCGTGAAGAAGCTGGATGCGGAGTTCGCGACGGTCGCCGCGACGCTGACCCGCTACCGGTCCGGCGACGGCTTCGTGAACTACACGGAACTGAGCACCGCACAGGTGAAGGAGCTCTCCGACCAGGTCAACGCGCTGAGCGAGCCGCTCAGCCGGCTGACCTCGACGATCGTCAAGTAGTGCAGATGAGCAGCGAGGATCGCCCCACGCTCTCGCGGCGCGCCGCACTCGGCCTGGCCGGTGCCACGGTGGGCGCCGGGGTGGTCGGGATCGGTGCGGGCGTCGCGGCGGACCGCGCGGTGCTGGGCGCCTCCACCGCATCCTCGACGACGTACCCGTTCTACGGCGCGCAGCAGGCCGGCATCACCACGCCCGCGCAGGACCGCCTCCACTTCGCCGCTTTCGACGCGGCTCCGGGGCTCGATCGCGACGGACTGATCGAGCTGCTGCACGACTGGACCGTCGCCGCCGCACGCATGACGCAGGGTCGCCCGGCCGGGAAGTACGGCCCCGCCTCCGGCCCGATGGATGCTCCTCCGGACGACACGGGCGAAGCTCTCGACCTGCCCGCTGCCGGCCTGACGCTGACCTTCGGATTCGGCCCCACGCTGTTCCGGACGGCCGCCGGCGAGGACCGGTTCGGGATCGCGTCCCGCCGCCCGGCCGCTCTGGTCGACCTGCCGCGGTTCCCGGGAGACGCCCTCGTGGAGGCGATCAGCGGAGGCGACCTGTGCGTGCAGGCCTGCAGCGACGACCCGCAGGTCGCGGTCCACGCCATCCGCAACCTGTCGCGCATCGCGTTCGGCCGGGCGGCCATCCGCTGGTCGCAGCTGGGATTCGGCCGCACCTCCTCGACGTCCCGGGCGCAGGTCACTCCGCGGAACCTGTTCGGCTTCAAGGACGGGACGGCGAACATCAAGTCGGAGGACGCCTCCATCGTCGAGGACCAGGTCTGGGCCGGGTCCGGCGACGGCGCCCCGTGGATGGCCGGCGGCTCCTACCTCGTCGCCCGCAAGATCCGCATGGTCATCGAGACGTGGGACCGGCAGCAGCTCGGCGAGCAGGAACGCATCATCGGCCGCGACAAGGGCGAGGGCGCGCCGCTCTCCGGAGGGACCGAGTTCACGGCACCGAACTTCCTCGCGCTCGCGAAGGACGGCGGCACGAAGATCGACCCGGCGTCGCATGTGCGGCTCGCGCATCCCTCGGTCAACTCCGGCGCCCAGCTCCTGCGGCGCGGGTACAACTTCGTGGACGGCAACGACGAGCTGGGGAGGCTCAACGCCGGGCTGTTCTTCATCGCGTTCCAGCGGGATCCACGGAAGCAGTTCATCCCGATCCAGCAGCGCCTGGCGTCCAGCGATCTGATGAACGAGTACACCCGCCATGTGGGTTCGGGCGTGTTCGCCGTGCCGCCCGGGGCGAAGGAGGGGTCGTTCGTGGGGGCGGGGCTGTTCGCGTAGTCCTGTTTCAGGGGCCTGTTTCGGTGGCCTGTTTCAGGGGACTGTTTCGGGGGCCTGTTTCAGGGGCTCGGGGTCGGCGTCGGGGTGGGCGCCGATCCCTTCGACACGGAGTAGTTGGCGACCCAGCCGTTGCTGCCCGCGTCCGTGACGACGACGAGCACGCCGTAGGTTCCGTTGGTGAACGTGCCGGTTCCGCCTCCGTCGGGCGCTTTCGTGCCGAACTCGCCCGTGAAGCCGGCGTCGGTGAGCTGCTTGCCGATCGCGGTGTACGCATCGGCGCCGCCGACCTTCACGGTCACATTCCAGACCTTGTCCGCGCCCGAGCCGAGCGCCGCGCCGAAGACGACGGAGCCGGGTGCGAGCGGGACCGCCTTCGGAAAGTCCGTGGGCACGGATGCGCCGCCGAGATCGACATTGCCTCCCGTCACGTTCTTCACGACCGTCTGGAAACTGCAGGCAGTGAGGGCGGGCGCGACGCCCAGCAGCAGGGCTGCGGCGAGCGGCAGCGCGACAAGGCGGCGGTTCATGGTCCCATTCTGGCCGACGCCTCCGCTGGTGTGAGGTGGGGATGCGCGGGTTACGGAGGAGATTCGGCGCGAATCGGCCGGAAATGGCGGAAAGGGAGGAGATCCAGCCCGGGTGGGGGCGGGATCTCCTCCCTTTCGGCGACGAGCGCGAGCGGCAGCGACGCGGCAGCGACGTGCGCGAGCGGCGTCAGACCGCGGCGGCGGCGTCCTGGCGCTTCAGACGCGAGGCGGCGCGGCCGCGGGCGGTCGCATCCAGCTCGACCTTGCGGATGCGGACGGCCTCCGGGGTCACCTCGACGCACTCGTCGTCGCGGGCGAACTCCAGGCACTCCTCGAGTGTCAGCTGACGGGACGGCGTCATCGACTCGAAGTTGTCGGCGGTCGACTGACGCATGTTGGTCAGCTTCTTCTCCTTGGTGATGTTCACGTCCATGTCGTCGGCGCGCGAGTTCTCGCCGATGACCATGCCCTCGTAGACCTCTTCGGTCGGGTTCACGAAGAAGGTCATGCGCTCCTGGAGGGCGATGATCGCGAACGGGGTGACCACGCCGGAACGGTCGGCGACGATCGAGCCGTTGCTGCGCGTGACGATGTGCCCGGCCCAGTCGTCGTATCCGTGGGCGATCGCGTTCGCGATCCCGGTTCCGCGGGTGGTCGTCAGGAACTCGGTGCGGAAACCGATCAGCCCGCGCGACGGGACGATGAACTCCATGCGCACCCAGCCGGTGCCGTGGTTCGCCATGTTCTCCATGCGGCCCTTGCGGGATGCGAGCAGCTGCGTGATCGCGCCGAGGTACTCCTCGGGCGCGTCGATCGTGAGGTGCTCGAACGGCTCCTGCAGCTTGCCGTCGACGCGCTTGGTGACCACCTGCGGCTTGCCGACGGTCAGCTCGTAACCCTCGCGGCGCATCTGCTCGACGAGGATGGCCAGCGCCAGCTCGCCGCGGCCCTGCACCTCCCAGGCGTCGGGGCGTCCGATGTCGAGCACGCGGAGCGAGACGTTGCCGACGAGCTCGCGGTCGAGGCGGTCCTTGACCATGCGCGCGGTGAGCTTGTGGCCCTTCACCTTGCCGACGAGTGGGGAGGTGTTGGTGCCGATGGTCATCGAGATCGCCGGCTCGTCGACGTGGATGGCGGGCAGCGGACGCACGTCGTCGGGGTCGGCCAGCGTGTCGCCGATCATGATGTCGGCGAAGCCCGCCACCGCGACGATGTCGCCGGGACCCCCGGACTCGGCCGGGTAGCGGTCGAGCGCCTTCGTCATCAGCAGCTCGGTGACGCGGACATTGTGCACATCCCCGTCGTGACGCACCCAGGCGACGGTCTGGCCCTTCTTGAGGGTGCCGTTGAAGATGCGGAGGAGTGCCAGACGGCCGAGGAACGGCGAGGCGTCGAGGTTGGTGACGTGCGCCTGCAGCGGCGCCTCCGGGTCGTAGCTGGGGGCCGGGATGTGCTCGAGGATCGCCTCGAACAGCGGCTCGAGGTCGTCGTTGTCGGGCAGCTCGCCGTTGGCCGGCTGGGTGCGGCTGGCGGCGCCGGCGCGGCCGGACGCGTACACGACCGGAACGTCGAGGATCGCGTCGAGGTCGAGGTCGGGAACGTCGTCGGCGAGGTCGCTGGCGAGGCCCAGCAGCAGGTCCTGGCTCTCGCTCACGACCTCCTCGATGCGCGCGTCGGAGCGGTCGGTCTTGTTCACCGCGAGGATCACGGGGAGCTTCGCCTCGAGCGCCTTGCGCAGCACGAAACGGGTCTGCGGCAGCGGGCCCTCGGACGCATCCACCAGCAGCACGACGCCGTCGACCATGGACAGGCCGCGCTCGACCTCGCCGCCGAAGTCGGCGTGGCCCGGGGTGTCGATCACGTTGATGGTGATCGGGCCGTTCGGTGCGTGGATGCCCTTGTACGAGATCGCCGTGTTCTTGGCGAGGATCGTGATGCCCTTCTCACGCTCCAGCTCGTTGGAGTCCATGGCCCGCTCCTCGACGTGCGCATGCGCATCGAACGAGTTGGTCTGCTTGAGCATGGCGTCGACCAGCGTGGTCTTGCCGTGGTCGACGTGTGCGACGATCGCGACATTGCGCAGATCGTCGCGGCGGGCGACGGCGTTCTCGGACATGCGTACAGACTCGACTCTCGTCAGAAGGAAGGGGAACGGTCCATTCTATCGTGGATCCGCTCCCCTTCTCCTGTGTGCGCTGACAGCATGCGCGGGATGCGGTCGCCCGGGGCTCGAAGTGGGCTCAGCTCGCTGCCGACCCGTCGGCTTCCTCCGTGCCCAGGAGGCGGATGCGCTCCTCGCGGCGCGAGCGCTGCGCTGCCGGATCCGGCAGCGGGACGGCGGCCAGGAGGCGCTGCGTGTACGCCTCTTGCGGGGATCGGAGGATCTGGTCACTGCTGCCCTGCTCGACGATGTGACCGCGGTGCATCACGACGATCCGGTCGGCGAGCTGGTCGACGACCGCCAGATCGTGGCTGACGAAGAGGCAGGCGAAGCCCATCTCGCGCTGCAGCTCCTGAAGGAGCACGAGGAAGCGCGCCTGCACCGAGACGTCCAGGGCCGACGTCGGCTCGTCGGCGACCAGCAGCTTCGGACGCAGCGCCAGAGCGCGGGCGATCCCGACGCGCTGCCGCTGCCCGCCGGAGAGCTCGTGCGGGTAGCGGTTGCGGAAGCTGCGCGGCAGCTCCACCTGGTCGAGCAGCGACTCCACGACCCGATCGAGCTTGTCGCCCTTGGTGCCGGTCGCGAGCATGAGCGGCTCACCGATGCTCTGGCCGATCGGGAAACGCGGGTTGAGGGAGGAGCCGGGATCCTGGAAGACGATGCCGATCTCTTTCCGGGCGGCTCGCAATTGGCGACTGGACATCGCCGCCAGATTGTGACCGCCCACGAGCAGCTCGCCCTCCGCGACGGGGAGCAGCCCGACGGCCGCCCGGCCCAGCGTGGTCTTGCCCGAGCCGGACTCCCCCACCAGACCGACGATCTCTCCCGGGTAGACATCGATGTCGATGTTCTCGGCCGCACGGAATGCGGGGATCCTGCCGCGCTTGGGGTATTCGATGGCCACATTCCGGAAGGACAGATAGGGCTGGACGCCCCCTTCCATGTCGGTCTGCAGCGCCGTCGACACCTCGCCCTCCAGCCGGAGGTGGGGCACCGAGGCGAGCAGCTGCTGGGTGTACGTCTCGGTGGGCGCGTGGAAGATCTGCTCGACGGAGCCGGACTCGACGATCCGGCCATCCTTCATCACGATGACCTTGTCGGCCAGGTCCGCCACGACTCCCATGTCGTGGGTGATCAGAACGATGGCGCTGTCGAGACGGTCCCGCAGGTTCCGGAGGAGTTCCAGGATCTCCGCCTGGACGGTGACGTCGAGCGCCGTGGTCGGCTCGTCGGCGATCAGCAGCTTCGGGTCGCACGAGACCGACATGGCGATCATGGCGCGCTGGCGCTGGCCTCCCGACAGTTGATGGGGATACTTGTCGAACGTCAGCTCGGGAGTCGGCATCTCGACCAGATCGAGCAACTCGATGGCGCGTGCCTTCGCCTCCGACGGCGACATGTCGAAGTGGGTGCGGAGCGTCTCGACGATCTGGAACCCGATGCTGTAGACGGGGTTGAGCGCTGTCATCGGCTCCTGGAAGATGACCGCGATGTCCCGGCCGCGCACGCGGCGGAGCGCCGTGCCGGACATGCCGATCAATTCCCGGCCGAGCAGCTTCGCACTGCCGGCGACCCGGCCGTTCGGCGGGGTCAGCCCGAGCAGCGCCATCGAACTCGAGCTCTTGCCCGATCCGGACTCTCCGACGATGGCGAGGATCTCGCCGGCCTTCACGTCGTACTCCAGGTCGACCGCCGCCGGATACCACTGGCCGTCGACCCAGAAGTCGACGTCCAGACCCGAGACCTCCAGGATGGCCGGTGTCCCTGCGATGCGCGCTTCAGTAGTCATCGGTTCTTCTGCTTCCCGTGGGCGACAATGGGGGTATGGCTGTCGGCCCACAAACTTCTGTCCTTGCTCCACGCTTCTCGCGCTTCGTATGCATTGCGGTGCTCGTCGTCTGCGCCATCACCGCGGTGTCGCTCGTCGAATACGGTCACGTCGAGGTGACACTGCGCGCGCTCCCGGCGGTGCTCTTCGCGGCGGCGACCTCGTACGTGGTCCTCTGGCAGCCGCATGTCGTGCTCACACCGCAAAGCCTGATCGCCGTGAACCCGTTCCGGACGCTGGTGGCGCCCTGGTCGGCCGTCGACGCGATGACCGCGCGGTGGACGCTGACCGTGAGGACCACTGCCGGTGCTTTCGCCGTATGGTCGGCTCCCGCCCAGAGCCCCTGGAGCGCCGTCGGCACGCTTCGTCGTGACGCACTCGGGCGTCCGTCCCTCGCAGGCGCAGGGACGCCCACGACGGCCATCGCCCCGCTGGTGAACCAGCAGTGGGCCGCTCATCGCGAAGGGCCGGAGGCCGCGGGCGAGGCGACGATCCGCTGGAATCGCCGCTCCGTGATCGTGGTAACGGCGCTCGGCGCGCTGACGCTCGTCGGCATCCTGTGGCCGTGAGACGGGGATGAGCACGAGGCTCACGACTTGACCGGCTTCTGCCGGAGCGCAGCCTGCTCCTTGCGGGCGCTGCGCTTCAATCCACGGCGCTGACGCGGGTCGTACGCATCCCGCAGCCCGTCGCCGATGAAGTTGATGGTCAGCGCGATGATGACGATGAACAGACCGGGCCACCAGAACAGCCAGGGCCGGGTGGTGAACGCCGTCTGATAGTTCGAGATGAGGAGGCCCAGCGAAACGTCCGGCGCGTGCACACCGAAGCCGAGGTAGCTGATCGCCGTCTCCAGCAGGATCGTCGCCGACATCGTGAGGGTCGCGCTGACCACGATCACGCCGACGGTGTTCGGAAGGATGTGACGGAACATGATCCGGAGAGGGCTCGCGCCCGCGACACGTGCCGCGTCGACGAACTCGCGCTCGCGGAGCGCCAGCACTTCACCGCGAACGAGGCGCGCGAGCGTTGTCCACACCAGCAGCCCGAGCACGATCGCGAGGATGACGGACGGCCCGTTGACGGAGCGCCCGACGATCGCGGCCAGGAGCAGCAGCGGAACGATGATGACCATGTCGGTGAGGCGCATCAGCAGCGCGTCCGTCGTACCGCCGAAGTAGCCGGCGACCGCCCCGAGGACGGCGCCGATGACGGTGGAGATCGCGCCCGTGACGACGACGATCATGATCGACTGCTGAATGCCGCGCATCACCATCGCGAACATGTCGTGGCCGACCGAGTCCTGGCCGAACGGGTGGTCGCCGAGGCTCGGCGGCCACAGGGTCATCGTCGGAGCGCCGCCGTTGACGATGGCGGGAACGTCGTCGAAGTTCCAGTGCCACCAGCCGCCGGTGTTGATCCCGAACGCATGGATGCCGATCGAGCTGAACGACAGGATGATCACGATGACCAGCAGCACCAGGCTGATGATCGCGGCGCGGTGGCGGAGGAAGCGGCGGAAGACGATGCGACCGAGGCTGAGGCCTTCGACCTCTCTCGTCTCGATCGACGAGGACTCGATCCCCGCCTCCACGGCCGTTGCATCGAAGGTGCTGATGGTGGCGCGCGGGTCCACGCCGTCGCGGCCGAGGCCGGCGTCAGAGTTCTCCGGGGGAAGCGGTCCGATTGTCATGCGCTTACTCGAATTCTGGGGTCGAGGGCCGAGTAGATCACGTCGGCGAGGAAGTTGAACAAGATTGCGGCGATCGCCGTGACCAGGAAGAAGCCCATGATGGGGTTGAGGTCGACCCGGTTGAGCGCCTGATTGAACAGCGCACCCATCCCGGACCAGGCGAACACGTTCTCGGTGACGATCGCACCGCTGATCAGAGCTCCGAAGTCCAGCGCGATGACCGTAGTGATCGGGATGAGGGCGTTGCGGAACGCGTGGCGCATCACCACCGTGCGCTCATTCAGGCCCTTCGCCCGGGCGGTCCGGATGTAGTCCTGGTTCATCACCTCGAGCAGGCTGGCGCGCGAGTAGCGGCTGTAGCCGGCCAGAGAGGCGAGGATGAGGGCCAGCGTCGGAAGCGCGAGGTGCGTGAAGGTGTCGATCCCCTCGATCCAGAACGACCCGGTGAGATCCGGCGTCGACGCCCCGATCGTGCTGATCGGCCTGCCCTGTGCCACCTGAGTCACATAGATGTTCCAGGAAGCGAGGTACCGATCGAGCAGCATGATCAGGCCGACGATAAAGGCCGTGATCGCGCCGGTCCGGACGGACTGCCAGCGATCGAGCCCGCCCCACAGCCAGCCGGTGAGCCCGCCGAGTGCCGTGAGCACGATGAGCATCAGGAGGATGGACCAGAAGTTGACGATCCCGAACTGCTCGAAGAAGAGGTGCAGCGGGAGGTACAGCACCAGCCCGAGACCGGCCACGGTCAACGCCGTGTAGCGCGACCGCTTGTTCTGCCAGCCCGTCGACAGCACGGTCACGATCACGGCGGCGCCGACGGACAAGCCTGTCGTGATGACGGGGCCGAGGTTCGGGTTCAAGAACCACCCGGTCAGGGAGACATAGCCGAGCACCGCGAGCGCTGCGACCGTGCCGATGGCGAAGGTCAGCAGCCTCCGTCTGGCAGAGCCCCCGACGATGCCCATCCACACGATTCCTGACAACACTGACAGGATCACGAGAGCCGGAATGGACACGACCGGGTTGGTGAGGAAGTTGTTGAAGCCGATGGCGCCGAACTGCTTCAGCATGACCGCGATCCAGAACACGGGCAGCGAGAAGAAGAGGAACGACAGAAAGGTGACGGAGTAGTCGAAGCCGGAATACTGCCGCAGCGCCGTAGCAATGCCGAGAGTGATGCCGATCACGATGCCGATCAGGAGCGAACCGGTGACCAGCTGCAGGGTCGACCCCATCGCCGAGGCGAGCTGCTCGGTCACCTGCTGGCCGTCGACGGTCTTGCCGAGGTCGAACTTGCCGACCACGAAGCCGAGCACTCCGCCGAGCCAGAGGAAGTAGCGGAGGAACGGGGGAACATCCAGGTGGAGGAGCTCGGTCCGCTGCTGGATCAGGGTCGCCTTGTTGGGAAGACTGCTCTGCCGCAGATCGGAGAGGGGGTCGCCTGACCCGGCCGCGAGGATGTAGACGATATAGGAGGCGACAAGGAGTACGGCCAGGGATGCCAGGAGCCGTCGGGTTATGAACGAGAGCACGTCGTTGGGGACCTTTTGAGTAGACGTATCGTGGGGGTTCCGCAGATTGGGCCGTGCTCGCGCACGGCCCAATCTGCGGATTGCGGTAGTTTACGCCGCTGGAATCCGAACTACTTCTTGACTTCCCAGTCCCAGAAGTTCCAGAAGATGTTGGGCGCGTACGGAGCGTCCTTCACGTTCGAGATCTTCGTCGACCATGCCGATACGTCCGGCAGCTGGAAGAGGGTGAGGGTCGAGGCGTCCTTCCAGAGGTACGCGTCGATCTTCTGCTGGAGCGGGATCGCCGAGGGGATGTCCTTGGCGACCTTGGCCTGCGACCACAGCTGGTCGACTGCCGGGTTGGAGTATCCCTGGTAGTTGTAGGCGTTGCCCGTCGTCGTGTTCGCCTCGCTCTGGGTCACAGTCGATGAGGTGAGCTGGTACGCGAACACCGTGGCGTCGTACTGGTACTTGCCCGAACCGATACCCACCGTCGGGTCGAAGAACTGGTCGGTCGGCTTTCCGACGTCGGTGACGTTGAAGCCGGCGGCCTTCGCCGACGCCTGGATGAGCTGGAACTCGCCCTGGCGGCGCGGGTTGTCGTTCGCGTAGGCGAAGCGGACCGTGATCGGAGCCGTCACGCCGGCCTTGGCCAGCAGGTCCTTGGCTGCGGCTACATCGACCTTCTGGTACTCGGAAGAGCCGTTGTTCTTCGCGGATTCGGCGTAGCCGTCCTGGCCGGGGATGAAGAGCGACGAGTCATCCAGGGTCGCGTTCGAGGCCAGCGGCTTGATCAGGCGGTCGAGCATCTCCTGACGGGGAACCACCTTGAAGAACGCCTGGCGGACCTCGAGGGCCTTCTGGGCGTCTCCGCCGTACGTCTTCGGGTCGAACGGACCGCCGTTGTTGAAGGTCAGGTCTACGTGCTCGAAAGTAGCGGTCGGAGTGGTGGTCGACTCAACGCCCTTCAGCCCCTTCAGAGCCTTGACCGTGTCCGCGGTCGCCTGGCCGTAGAGGACACTGATCTCGCCGTTCTGGAGAGCCTGCACCTGCGCGGTCTGGTCGGGGATGAAGCGGACCGTGATCTTCTCGATCTTGGGCTTCGGACCCCAGTTGAAGTCCTTGTTGGCCTGCAGGGTCACGTACTGCTTCGTGAGCTTGACGACCTCGTACGGACCATCCGTCACCAGGAGGCGCTTGTCGGCCGGCGTGGTGGTGAAGTTCCACTTGTTCTTCCACGCGTCCGCGACCTTGGCGAGGTCAGCCGTGTTGTTGTCCTGGATCGCCTTGATCAGCGCTTGCTGAGCATCGGTGCCGGTCTTCTTGTCGATTCCCGCAAGCTCCCATGCGATGTGAGCAGGCAGGTTCGGGTTGAGAGCGGTGACCGGCTCCCAGTCGACGTACGGCTTGTCGAAGATGACGGTCATCGAGCGACCGCCATCGGAGATGGTCGGCGTCTTCGTGATCAGGTCGGTGCCGCTCCCGGCGTTGACCGAACCGAAGTTGACCTTGTCCTTGTTGTACTTGGTGATGCTCGATGCCCAGGCGAGGAGCATGTCCGACGCGTTCACCGGAACCCCGTCGCTCCACTTCACGCCGTCGTTGATCGTGTACTTGATCGTGAGGGGGCTGGTGGACTCGACCTTGTAGGTTCCGAACTGGGTGTTCTTCACCAGCTTCGGCTTGTCGTCGTAGTAGTTGAAGGTCGACTGGAACATGTACGAGATGTTGGAGTTGTACGTTGCGTACCCGGTCGCGGTCAGAGCGTTCATGGTCGTCATCGCGCCGTTCTGGGCCACGCTGATCGATGTTCCGCTCTGCACTTCTGAGCCGCCTGAGGTGCTGCATCCTGCGAGCGCGAGGGCCGCCGTCGCGACGATCGCGCCCAGGAGCGCCAGCCGTTTGGTCTTCAATGATCCTCCTGTGCAAAAGTAAGCGCGACGACACTTCAAGCCTCCGCCACGCGAGATAGAACGACACTAAGGATCACATGGGGCGATTGCAAAATAGGGCGGGAAAACGTTACACACTGGTAATTGAAATCGGAGGATCGTTGCGTGATTAGCCAGAAAATGCGCGATTCGCGCGTCTTGCGCGAGAATCCGGAGCGTTCTGCACATTCGCGCATCTGGTGGGAGATCGCCATCGTTCTCGGGCTCTCCCTGGGGCAGGCGGCCGTGTACGCCATCGTCTCGATCATCGACCGGTCCACCCAGAGCACGCCGCTCGCGCAGCAGAAGACCCAGGTCAATCCGGTCCAGTCCAGCCGCGAGGTGTTCGACTTCCTGTACCAGGTGCTCGGCAATCTCTTCCCGCTGTTCGCCGTCGCGCTGGTGATCTTCCTGCTCTGGCAGCCGCGGCGCAGCGGCTTCCGCCGGATCGGGCTCGACCTGACGCAGCCCTGGCGGGACGCGGGCGGCGCGGCGCTGCTGTTCCTCGCGATCGGGGTGCCGGGCATCCTGTTCTACGCGATCACCCGGCTGCTCGGGATCACCGTCACCGTCGAGGCGTCGACCCTCGACACGCACTGGTGGACGGTGCCGGTCCTCATCCTCGCGGCGCTTCGTGCGGGTCTGCAGGAGGAGGTCATCATCGTCGGCTACCTCTTCACCCGGCTGCGTCAGCTGGGCTGGGGGACGTGGCCGATCATCCTGGCCGCCGCCGTGCTGCGCGGCAGCTACCACCTGTACCAGGGCTTCGGCCCGTTCGTCGGCAACGCGATCATGGGGGTCGTCTTCGGCTGGTGCTACACCCGCTGGGGCCGGGTCGCCCCCCTCGTCATCGCCCACACGCTGATCGACATCGTCTCCTTCGTCGGCTACCCCCTCGCCGTCCACCTCTTCCCCCACATCTTCGCCTGACCCCCTCCCCCTCCCCCCCTCCGCCCCACCGTCGAGTCCGCACAGACTGCACGAAAATCAGCCGAAACTGTGCAATCTTTGGGGACTCGACGGTGGGGCGGGAGGCGCGAGGAGGCGCGAGGAGGCGCGAGGAGGCGCGAGGAGGGGGGCGGGGGTTAGGCGAAGGCTTCGGGCGGGGGGCAGGCGCAGAAGAGGTTGCGGTCGCCGTAGGCCTGGTCGACGCGGCGGACGGGCGGCCAGTACTTGGCGCGCACGAGAGCCGGGACGGGATAGACGGCCTGCTCGCGGGAGTAGGGGTGAGCCCAGTCCGAGGAGACGACGGATTCGGCCGTGTGCGGGGCGTTGCGCAGCAGATTGTCGTCCGCGGGCCAGTCTCCGGAGGCCACGGCGTCCGCCTCCGCGCGGATCGCCACCATCGCGGCGACGAAACGGTCGAGCTCGGCGAGGTCCTCGCTCTCCGTCGGCTCCACCATGAGCGTCCCGGCGACCGGGAACGACATGGTCGGCGCGTGGAAGCCGTAGTCGATGAGCCGCTTGGCGACGTCGTCCACCGTCACGCCGGTCCGCTCCGTCAGCGGGCGCACGTCCAGGATGCACTCGTGCGCGACCAAGCCGTCCTCCCCCGCGTAGAGCACCGGGAAGGAATCGCGCAGGCGCGCGGCGACGTAGTTGGCGGCCAGCACGGCTGCGCCGGTCGCGTCCTTGAGGCCGTCGGCGCCCATCATCCGCACGTACGCCCAGCTGATCGGGAGGATGCTGGGGCTGCCGTAGGGCGCCGCCGAGACGGGCGCTCCGCCGTGCTCGACCCGGCCGCCGCCCACGAGTGGATGCGTCGCATCCTGAGCGAGCGGATGCCCGGGCAGGAACGGCGCGAGGTGCGCCTTCGCCGCGACCGGCCCGACTCCGGGGCCGCCGCCGCCGTGCGGGATGCAGAACGTCTTGTGCAGGTTGAGGTGGCTGACGTCGCCGCCGAAGTCGCCGAACCGCGCGTAGCCGAGCAGTGCGTTGAGATTCGCACCGTCGACGTAGACCTGGCCGCCGGCGTCGTGGACGGCCTGCGTGATCGCCACGACCTCGTGCTCGTAGACGCCGTGCGTCGACGGGTACGTGATCATCAGGGCCGCCAGCTCATCCGCATGCTGCGCGATCTTGGCACGCAGATCGTCGAGGTCCACGTTGCCGAGCTCATCGGTCGCGACGACCACGACGCTCATCCCGGCGAGGACCGCCGAGGCCGCGTTCGTGCCGTGGGCGGACTGCGGGATGAGGCACACGGTCCGCGCCTCGTCGCCGCGTGCGCGGTGGTACCCGCGGATCGCGAGCAGTCCGGCGAGCTCCCCCTGGCTGCCCGCGTTCGGCTGCAGCGAGACGGTGTCGTATCCGGTGACGTCGGCGAGCCAGCGCTCCAGCTGGTCGATCAGCTCGAGCGAGCCGGCGACGTCGGCGGCCGGGGCGAAGGGATGGAGGGCCGCGAACTCGGGCCAGGTCACCGCCTCCATCTCGGTCGCGGCGTTCAGCTTCATGGTGCAGGAGCCGAGCGGGATCATGCCGCGGTCGAGGGCGTAGTCGCGGTCCTGCAGGAGGCGCAGGTAGCGCATCATCGCGGTCTCGGAGTGGTGCGTGTTGAAGACGGGATGCGTCAGGTAGCCGGTGTCGCGCGCGACGGCCGCGTCGAACGATTCCTCGGCGCCGAGGTCGAGGACGACCTCGCCGTCGACCGTCCCGCCGAGCGCCTCGATCAGGTCCGCCAGCGGGAAGGTTCCGTCGCGGAGGTCGGCCGCCGACTCCTCGTCGATGCTGAGCGAGACGAGGCCCGCGTCGGTGGCGTGCAGCAGCAGCCCACGGTCGTGCGCCCGCGCGACCACGGTGGCCGCGTCGTCCACCTCGACCTGGAGGGTGTCGAAGAACGATCGCGACACGACCTCGACGCCGGCGGCTCGGAGCGCACGGGCGACCGCCGCCGTCGACAGGTGCACCTGCCGACCGATCGCGCGGAGTCCCGCCGGGCCGTGGTACACCGCGTACATCGCCGCCATGACGGCGAGGAGCACCTGGGCGGTGCAGATGTTGGAGGTCGCCTTCTCGCGCCGGATGTGCTGCTCGCGCGTCTGCAGCGTCAGCCGGTAGGCGGGCTTGCCGACGGCATCCTGCGAGACGCCGACGAGTCGGCCGGGAAGCTGCCGCTCCAGGCCTTTCCGAACGGCCATGTAGCCGGCGTGGGGACCGCCGAAGCCCATCGGGACGCCGAAGCGCTGGCTCGTACCCACCGCGACATCCGCGCCGAGCTCGCCCGGCGCGCGCAGCAGGGTCAGCGCGAGAAGGTCGGCAGCGGCGACGATGACCGCGCCCGCCTCCTTCGCCGTGCGGATGACGGCGCTCGGATCCCAGACGCGCCCGGAGGCGCCGGGGTACTGGACGAACAGCCCGAACGCGTCCGACAGCTCGGGCGCGTCGGCCGGCAGCCCGGCGAGGTCGAGCACGACGAGCTCGATCCCGACCACCTCCGCCCGGTTGCGCAGCAGGGCGAGGGTCTGCGGGAAGGTGTCGGCATCCACGATGAACCGGCCGGATGCCGCCTTGGATGCGCGGCGCGCCAGCAGCATCCCCTCCACCACCGCTGTGCCTTCGTCGAGCATCGACGCGTTGGCCGTGTCGAGCCCCGTGAGGTCGGAGACCATCGTCTGGAAGTTGATCAGCGCCTCCAGCCGGCCCTGCGAGATCTCCGGCTGGTACGGCGTGTAGGCGGTGTACCAGCCGGGGTTCTCGAGCACGTTCCGCTTGATCACCGCCGGCGTGATGGTGCCGTAGTAGCCGAGTCCGATGAGGCTGCGGTTCACGGTGTTGCGCGAGGCGATCGCACGCAGCTCGCGGAGGGCGGCGCGTTCGCTCAGCGGCGCCGGCAGCGCCGAGAGGCGGTCTCCGTCGCTGCGGATCGAGTCGGGGACGGCCGCGGCCACGAGGTCCTCGACGGAGGACCAGTCGCGGGAGGCCGCGGCGCCGATCGCGGACAGCATGGTGCTCTGCGCATCCCCATCGGTGCCGATGTGACGCGTCGGGAAGTGGTCGGTCATGTCAGGGTCGAATGCCTTACTCGCCGGTCAGGGCGGCGTACTCGTCGTAGCTCAGGAGGTTCGCGGGCAGCTCGGTGAAGCGGACCTTCACCAGCCAGCCGTCGCCGAAGGGGTCGGAGTTGACGAGCTCGGGAGCGTCCACCACCGCGGTGTTCGCCTCGGCGACCGTGCCGTCGACCGGCGCGAACAGCTCGCCGACGGACTTCGTCGACTCGATCTCGCCGACGACGCGGCCCGCGGTCACGTCGCTGCCGACCTCCGGCAGCTCGACGAACACGACGTCGCCCAGCTTCTCGGCGGCGTAGGCGGTGATGCCGACGGTCGCCACGTCGCCCTCGACGAGGAGCCACTCGTGCTCGGCGGTGTACTTCAGGTCTCGTTCTGCGGCCATGGCTAGCGCTTCTTTCTGCTGTAGAAGGGGAGGGCGGTGACGGTGAACTTCAGGCGGGAGCCGCGCACATCCACGTCGAGGACGGTGTTCTCGCGGGCGAAGCGGGGCGCGACGTACGCCATCGCGATCGGCACGCCGAGCGTGGGAGAGAGCGCACCGGAGGTGACGATCCCGACCTCCGCGTCCTCCCCCGTGCTGTCGTCGCGGGCGAAGACGGGGTAGCCGGCGCGTGCGGCGCGCTTGCCTTCTCCGGCGAGGCCGACGAGGACGGGCGCCTGCGCGTCGGGTCCCTCTTCGCTGGCGGCCCGGCCGACGAAGTCGGTCGCCTTGGCGAGGTTGACGACGCGGCCGAGACCCGCCTGGGCCGGCATCGTGGCGAGGCCCAGCTCGTGGCCGTACAGCGGCATCCCCGCTTCGAGCCGGAGGGTGTCGCGGCTCGCGAGGCCCGCGGGCACGAGGCCCTGCTCGGCGCCGACCTCCAGCAGCGCATCCCAGAGGGCGCGCGCGTCATCGGGGGCGACGTACAGCTCGAACCCGTCCTCGCCGGTGTAGCCGGTGCGGGCGATGAGCGCGGGATGCGTCTGGAACTCCGCCGGCAGCGAGCGGTAGTACTTCAGAGCCGAGAGGCGTTCTCCGAAGTCCTCCCCGTCGAGGGCGCCCTCGTCGGCGGCGAGGCCCGGCGTCGCGAGGAGGATGGAGAGCGCGGCCGGACCCTGGACGGCGATGAGGGCGATGTCGTCGGACTCGTCGAACACCTCGACGTCGAACGGCGCGGTGCGGTCGCGCAGCTCCTGCGCCACCGCATCCCGGTTGGACGCGTTCGCGACCACCATGTAGCGGTCGTCGCCCGTGCGGTAGACGACCAGGTCATCCACGATTCCGCCGGTGCGGGAGAGCAGGAGGCTGTACTTGGCCTGGTCCACCGCGATAGAGGAGAGCTTCCCGGCGAGCGCGTAGTCGAGCGCCTGCCCCGCCTCAGGTCCGAGGACGACGATCTCGCCCATGTGCGAGAGGTCGAAGAGGCCCGCGGCTGTGCGCACGGCGTGGTGCTCGGCCAGGTCGGACGAGTAGCGGACCGGCATCTGCCATCCGGCGAAATCGGTGAAGGAGGCGCCGGCCGCGACGTGGGCGGCGTGCAGAGGGGAGGTGTGTGCGCTCGGCGCTTCCTGCTGCTGCGCTCGCTCGGTCTGCGCTTCATCGCTCTGCGCTTCGTGGCTCTGCTGCGAGGTCATGAGTTCTCCGATTCGCCGGCCATCCGGCCGGGGGCGGCGGGAGCGACGAGCTCCCGGAAAGAACTCCCCCTCTGTCATCCGGCCTGAGAGTTTCACCGCGGCACCCTGCTGGACGACGCGGCTTTCACCGTGGGCGAGGACGGCGGGCGCCGTCCTGCTTTTCAGAGTGGCCAGTTCGATGCGGTACGCGTACCTGAGAGATTGTCGGGGAGGATTGCTCCTTCGGTGTCGCCCGCCTGCGCGTGCGACTCTCCCGCATCGACCTCGTTGGCCCGGTATTCAGTTGGATGTCGGCCAGCATATCCGGTTCGACGGCGTACCGCTCGCAGCACCGGTTTGTGGTTCGGGTCTGGATGACACTAAGATGGTGGGAACGTTAGAGTCACGTTGACCTTTAGGTGGGAGTGCGGCATGGCGGCACGGCATGAGCGCGAGAGCGCGATCCTCGCCGTGTCGACGGTCATCTTCGCGCTGCGCACGGACGACGAGACCGCCGGAGTGCCCCAGGTGTGGCTGCCGCTGGTGCGACGCATCCGGGAGCCGTTCGACGGGCGGTGGGCGCTGCCCGGCGGCCCCTTGCGCGTCGGCGAGGACCTCGCCTTCGCCGCCGCCCGCACCCTCAACGACACGACCGGCCTCACCCCGCGCTACCTGGAGCAGCTGTACGCCTTCGGGGACGCCGACCGCTCCCCCGGCGCCGAGCGCGTCGTCTCCGTCGTGTACTGGGCGCTGGTCCGAAGCGAAGAGGCGGAGCGCGCGAGCGTCGGCGAGAACGTCCGCTGGTTCCCGGCCGACGACCTCCCCGAGCTGGCGTTCGACCACAACGTCATCGTCGAGTACGCCCTCTGGCGCCTCCGCACCAAGATGGAGTACTCGCGGATCGCCCACGCGTTCCTCGGCGACCGCTTCACCCTGGCCCAGCTCCGCGCCGTGCACGAGGCCGTGCTCGGGAGGCCCCTCGACCCGGCGAACTTCCGGCGCACGATCGAGGGATCCGGCGCCGTCGTCGCCACCGACGAGTACCTGACCGGCACCCCCCACCGGCCGCCGCGGCTCTACCGCTACAACGACCAGATCGACCTCGCCGACGCGGGGCCGCTTCCCCGCCAGCAGCATCCGTTCGAAGGAAGAAGCGAATCATGACCACAGCTTCGGTCGACACCACCATCCGGCTCATCGCCGCCGGCGAGCTCGCCGGCGAGACCTGCACTCCGGAGCTGGCGGAGGCGCCGTGGGCGTTCGACGCGGCACCGCCCTCCTACGGCCCTGGCGCCTCCATGGCCGATCCGATCCCCGCGCAGACGCCGCGTCAGGGCGAACTCCCGGAGGAGTACCGCACCGCCTCCGCGCAGGAGCTGGCCGAGCGCATCCGGATCGCCAAAGAGACGCTGGGCGACCGCGTCGCCGTCATGGGCCACTTCTACCAGCGCGAGGAGGTGGTGCAGTACGCCGACTTCGTGGGCGACTCGTTCCAGCTCGCGAACGCCGCGAAGGCCCGGCCGGAGGCGGAGGCGATCGTCTTCTGCGGCGTCCACTTCATGGCCGAGACGGCCGACATCGTGTCGCGTCCCGACCAGCGGGTCATCCTCCCGAACCTGGCCGCGGGATGCTCGATGGCCGACATGGCCGACCTCGACTCGGTGCAGGAGTGCTGGGAGCAGCTGGAGGAGCTGTACGGCACCGAGCCCGATGCGGACGGCCGCGTCCCGGTCATCCCGGTCACCTACATGAACTCGTCGGCCGCTCTGAAGGCGTTCTGCGGCGAGCACGGCGGGATCGTGTGCACCTCCTCGAACGCCGCCACCGTGCTGCAGTGGGCGTTCGAGCGGGGGCAGCGCGTCCTCTTCTTCCCCGACCAGCACCTGGGCCGCAACACGGCCAAGGCGATGGGCGTCCCCCTCGAGCGGATGCCGCTCTGGAACCCGCGCAAGGCCTGGGGCGGGACGGACGCCGAGACCCTCCAGGAGGCGCAGGTCATCCTGTGGCACGGCTTCTGCTCGGTGCACAAGCGCTTCACGGTCGGCCAGATCGAGCACGCACGGGCCGAATTCCCCGGGGTCCGGGTGATCGTGCATCCCGAGTGCCCGATGGAGGTGGTGGATGCGGCCGACGAGTACGGCTCGACCGACTACATCGTCAAGGCGATCCAGGCGGCGCCGGCCGGCTCCACGTTCGCGATCGGCACCGAGATCAACCTGGTGCAGCGGCTGGCCGCGCAGTTCCCGCAGCACACCATCTTCTGCCTCGACGCGGTCGTGTGCCCGTGCTCGACGATGTACCGCATCCACCCCGGCTACCTGGCCTGGGTGCTGGAGGGGCTGGTCCGCGGCGAGGTGCTCAACCAGGTGAGCGTGCCTGCGACGGTCGCCGAGCCGGCACGGGTGGCCCTCGAGCGGATGCTCGCCGCGCGGCCCGACACCACGATGGCGGCGTGACATGACCCGCGTCGTCGTCGTCGGCAGCGGGATCGCAGGCCTGACGGCCGCGCTCCGGGCGCACACGCTCGGGCACCACGTGACGATCGTCACCAAGTCCGCACTGTCGGACGGCAGCACCCGGTATGCGCAGGGCGGGATCGCCGCAGCGCTGTTCCCGGACGACAGCGTCGCCGCGCACGTCGCCGACACGCTGCGCGCCGGCGCCGGGCTGAACGTACGGGAGGCGGTGGAGGCGCTCTGCGCCGACGGACCGGATCGCGTCCGCGAGCTGATCGCGCGCGGTGCCGCGTTCGACCGCGACGGCGACGCACTCGCCCGCGGGCTGGAGGCGGCCCACTCCTCGGCCCGGGTGCTCCACGCGGGCGGCGATGCGACCGGCGCCGAGCTCGAGCGCGCGCTGGTCGCGGCCGTGCGGGCGGCGGGCATCCCGGTCGTCGAGGGCGTCTTCCTGCGCGATGTGATCCTGCGCGACGGCCGAGCCGCCGGGGTGTCGCTGCGCCCGGCGGAGGGCGCGGACCTCGCCGTGGACGCCGACGCGGTGATCCTGGCGACCGGCGGGTGGGGGCAGCTCTACGCGCACACCACCAACCCGGCGGTGGCCACCGGAGACGGCGTGGCCGCCGCGTGGCGCGCGGGCGCCGTGCTCGCCGACCTGGAGTTCACCCAGTTCCACCCGACCGCGCTCGCCGCCTCGGTCGCGGGCGGCACCGCGGGTGCCTTCCTCGTCTCGGAGGCGGTGCGCGGCGAAGGAGCGGTCCTCCGCAACGCCGCCGGCGAGCGCTTCATGCTCGACGTCCATCCGGATGGGGAGCTGGCGCCGCGCGACGTGGTCGCCCGCGGCATCGCGGTCGAGATGGCCGCGCAGGGCGGGCATCCCGTGCTGCTGGATGCGACGGCGCTGGGTGCGGACTTCCTCGCCCGCCGCTTCCCCACGATCGATGCGGCGTGCCGGGCGACGGGCTACGACTGGGGCCGCGAGCCGATCCCCGTCACGCCCGCGGCGCACTACGCCATGGGCGGCGTGGCGACGGACACGGAGGGGCGGACCAGCGTCCCCGGGCTCTTCGCCGTCGGCGAGGTGGCCTGCACCGGCGCGCACGGCGGCAACCGGCTCGCCTCCAACTCACTGCTGGAGGGGCTCGTGTTCGCGCATCGCGCGGCCGGGGCGATCGACGAGCCGTGGATGGCGTCGCCGGCCTGGGTGCAGGACGCGGCGGTCGCCGGCGCGGCGCGTTCGGGCGGTGCGGTGCGTTCGGGCGGCGCAGTGCGTTCGGGCGGCGCGGACGCGCATCCCGCATCCGTCCCCTACGACCGCGAGCGGCTGCAGCGGCTGATGTTGGAGGCGGCTGGCGTCCACCGCGACGGCGCCCGGCTCGCTGCCGCCGCGGACGAACTCGCGGCGACCGCCGATCCTGTCTCGGGCGACCCCGCCTCCGCCGATCCCGCCTCGGGCGACCCCGCCTCCGCCGATCCCGCCTCGGGCGACCCCACCTCCGGCGAGGACGCGAACCTCCTCACGCTGGCGCGGCTCGTCGTGGCTGCGGCGCTCGCCCGCGAGGAGTCGCGGGGCGCGCACTTCCGGTCCGACTTCCCGCTCCCGGCCGACGGCACGCCGGCCCACACCGTCCTTGTTCCGCAGTCGACCCGTCTCGAGGTTTCCGCAGCATGCTGACCCGCCAGCTCATCCACACCGTCGTCCAGGCCGCCCTCGTCGAGGACGCGCCGTGGGGCGATGTGACCAGCCAGCTGCTGATCCCGGAGGCGGCGCGCGCGACCGCCCGGCTGGTCGCGCGCGAGTCCGGCACCTTCGCCGGCGGAGAGGTCTTCGCGGCGGCGATGACGCTCACGGACCCCTCCATCGAGGTGATTCTGCACGTCCCGGACGGCGCCGTCTTCGCGGCCGGGGATGCGCTGGCGACGGTGACCGGACCGGCGCGCTCCGTGCTGCAGGGCGAGCGCGTCGCCCTCAACTTCACCCAGCGGATGAGCGGCATCGCGACGCTCACGGCCGCCTTCGTCGCCGAGGTGGCCCACACCTCCGCGCGGATCGTGGACACCCGCAAGACCACGCCCGGGCTGCGGGCGTTCGAGCGGCACGCCGTGCGGGCGGGCGGCGGCCACAACCACCGCTACTCCCTCTCGGACGCCGTGATGGCCAAGGACAACCACCTCGCCGTCCTCACCGCCCAGACCGGGCTGACGGTGACCGAGGCGCTGCTGCGTGTGCGGGAGCAGCTCTCCCACACCACCCACCTGGAGGTCGAGGTCGACCGGATCGACCAGATCGAGCCGGTGCTGGCCGCGGGCGTGGACACGATCATGCTCGACAACTTCACGCTCGACGAGCTCCGCGAGGGCGTCGCGCGCGTCGGGGGCCGGGCGATCGTGGAGGCGAGCGGAAACGTCGGCCTCGGCACCGTCCGCAGCATCGCCGAGACCGGCGTCGACGTCATCTCGGCGGGATCCCTCACCCACAGCGTCCGCTCGCTCGACCTGGGACTTGACGTGGTGGTGGAGTGATCTACCTCGACGCCGCCGCCACCTCACCGGTTCGCCGCGAGGTGCTGGAGGCGATGTGGCCGTACCTGACCGGCGACTTCGGCAATCCGTCCAGCCACCACAGCGTCGGCGAGTCGGCGGCGCACGCCCTCGCGGATGCGCGTGCGGCGGTCGCATCCTGGCTCGGCTGCCGCTCGTCGGAGGTGACCTTCACCTCCGGAGGCACGGAGGCGGACAATCTCGCCGTCAAAGGGATCGCGCTGGCGAACCCGCGCGGCCGTCACATCGTGACGACGAGGATCGAGCACGAGGCCGTGCTCGCGTCCGTGGACTATCTGGTGCGGCTGCACGCCTTCGAGGTGACGTTCGTCCCGGTCGGCCGTGACGGGATGGTGGCGCCCGAGGATTTCGCGGCGGCGCTCCGGCCCGGCACCACCCTGGCCTCGGTGATGCTCGCGAACAACGAGGTCGGGACGGTGCAGCCGATCGCGGCGCTCGCCGGTCTCGCGCATGAGCACGGCATCCCCCTCCACACGGACGCCGTTCAGGCGGCGGGCTGGCTGCCGCTCGACGTCGGGACGCTGGGGGTGGATGCGCTCAGCGTCTCCGGCCACAAACTCGGTGCGCCCAAGGGGGTGGGCGCCCTGTTCGTGCGCGGGCGCATCCCGCTGGAGCCCGTGATCCACGGCGGCGGACAGGAGCGGGGCCGGCGGTCGGGAACGGAGAACGTCGCCGGCGCGGTGGGGCTGGCCACGGCGGCGCGACTGGCTTCGGACGGCAGGGATGCGCGGGCGCGGGCGGCGGCGGAGGCACGGGATGCGTTCGTGACCGCCGTGCTCACGGAGGCGCCGGGGGCGGCGCTCACCGGGCATCCCTCGTCGCGGCTGCCGGGAACCGCCTCCTTCGTCTTCCCGGGCACGAACGGCGAGGCCGTGCTCCTGGAGCTGGAACGGCGTGGCGTGGTCTCCTCCAGCGGGTCGGCCTGCGCGGCCGGCAGCGAGGACGCGTCGCACGTGCTGCTGGCGCTCGGGTACCCGGAGGACGTCGCGCGGACCGCCGTGCGGTTCTCGTGGGGGCCCGAGGTGCCGGCGGCGCAGCTCGCGGCGGTCGCGCCTGCGGTCGGCGAGGCGGTGCGGGTGGTGCGCGGGCTGTCGGGGTGAGCGGCGGCGCCGGGGGTGGATGCGGTGGCTCGGCCGTCGAGCTCGATGCGGCGAACCACTGCTTTGCTCAGGGGATGTTTATTCCCCCGTTCTGCCCAGAGCGAACTTCTCCACAGTTCACGAGAACGACACTCGCGATGTCGGTGCTGATCGATACGGTGTACCGGTGACTGAGAAGACCTCACCTGCGCCTTCGATCGATACCGGCGCCCTCCCGCTGCCCGCCGACCCCGCACCACGGATCTCGCCACGCGACCAGCGGGTGATCTGGCTGCTCCTGGCGGCCACGTTCGTGGTGATCCTCAACGAGACGATCATGGCGGTCGCCATCCCCCGGCTGATGGACGACCTGCACATCGATGCCCTTGCCGCGCAGTGGCTCTCGACGGCCTTCATGCTGACGATGGCGGTGGTCATCCCGATCACCGGCTTCCTGCTGCAGCGATACACGACCCGGCAGATGTTCATCGCCGCCATGTCGCTGTTCTCGCTCGGCACGCTGGCCGCGGCACTCGCGCCAGGGTTCGCGGTCCTGGTTGCCGCCCGCGTGATCCAGGCGAGCGGCACGGCCATCATGATCCCGCTGCTCATGACGACGCTGATGACGCTGGTGCCCCCGGCGATGCGCGGCCGGACGATGGGCAATGTCTCGATCGTCATCTCGGTCGCTCCCGCGATCGGACCGACGATCTCCGGCCTCATCCTCAACTTCCTGGCCTGGCGGTGGATCTTCCTGATCGTGCTGCCGATCGCCCTGGTGATGCTGCTGATCGGCATGCGGTTCGTCGAGAACGTGACCGAGCCGCAGAAGGTCCGGATCGACGTGATCTCGGTGATCCTGTCGGCGTTCGGCTTCGGAGGGCTGGTCTACGGGCTGACCCTCTCCGGCGAGTCCGGGCCCGCGTCCGCGAGCCCGTTCATGCTCTGGGGCTCGCTGGTGGTCGGCGTGATCGGTCTCGCTGCCTTCATCACCCGGCAGCTGCTCCTGCAGCGACGGGACCGCGCCCTGCTCGACCTGCGGACCTTCCGCTACCCGATCTTCACGGTGTCGATCGTCCTGATGTCGATCACCACCGCATCCATGTTCGGCGTCATCATCGTGCTTCCGCTGTACCTCCAGCACGTGCTGCACCTCGACACGCTGTCCACCGGGCTCATCCTGCTCCCGGGCGGACTCATCATGGGGCTCGCGGCGCCATTCGTCGGGCGGTTGTACGACCGGTACGATCCGCGCGTGCTCGTCGTTCCCGGGTCGATCCTGGTGAGCCTCGTGCTGTGGTCGCTGACCATGCTGACCGAGCACACGCCGGTCGGCCTCGTCATCGCGGCGCACGTCGTGATGAGCCTGGGGCTCGCGATGATGTTCACCCCGCTGTTCACAGCCGGGCTCGGAGCGGTACCACCGCACCTCTACTCGCACGGCAGCGCCATCCTCGGCACGATCCAGCAGGTCGGCGGGGCGGCCGGTACGGCCCTCCTCGTCGCGGTCCTCACCCTTCAGGCCACCGGACTCGCGGCCGGCGGTGCGGGAGTGGATGCGGCGCAGGCCGGCGGCATCCGCGCCGCCTTCGTGGCCGGCGCGATCATCTCCCTGTTCGCCGTCGCCGGCTCCTTCTTCCTGCGCAAGCCCGCCGACCTCCCCTCCGAGGCCCCGTCACTCGCGCACTGAGCCGTCCCTCCCTCCATCGAGTCCGCACAGATTGCACGCGACACGCCGCCTCGACGTGCAATCTCTGCGGACTCGCCGTTGCGCCCCCTCGAGTCATCGCGCCCCTCCATCGAGTCCGCACAGATTGCACGCGACTCGCCGCGTCGGCGTGCAATCTCTGCGGACTCGGCATTGCGTCCCCACATCAAGTCGTTGCACCCCCGCATTGCGCACCTCCATCGAGTCCGCACAGACTGCACGCGACACGCCGCGTCGGCGTGCAACCTCTGCGGACTCGCCGTTGCGCCCCACCTCGAGTCGTTGCGTCCCCGCATCGCGCCCCTGCATCGAGTCCGCACAGACTGCACGCGACACGCCGCGGCGGCGTGCAATCTCCGCGGACTCGATGGCGGGGCGGCGAGCGCGCGAGAATGGGAGGGACAGCACGCAAGGAGGCAGCCGTGAGCATCATCCGCACCCCTGAACCGTCCGACGCGCGGGTCCGCGCGATGGCGGCGCTGTGAGGGACAGCGCACGCGCCCGGTCCCTCGCTGCCCTCCACGGCCTGGCGCTGGGCGACGCTCTCGGGATGCCGACGCAGTCGATGTCGCGGGACCGCATCCACGCCGACCACGGCCGGATCGGTGGCCTCGTGGCGGCGGGTCCGCACCAGCAGATCGCTGCGGGCATGCCGGCCGGCTCCGTGACGGACGACACCGAGCAGGCCGTGCTGCTCGCGCGGCTGCTCATCGACGGCGGCGGCACCGTACGTCCGGCCGCCTTCGCCGCCGAGCTCCTCGCCTGGGAGCGGGCGATGGAGGCGCGCGGCTCGCTCGACCTGCTCGGTCCCAGCACCCGCGCGGCGCTGCAGCGCCTCCAGGACGGCATGCCGCCCGAGGAAGCCGGACGCTTCGGCGCGACGAACGGCGCCGCCATGCGGATCGCGCCGGTCGGGATCGCCGTCCCCGTCGAACCCCTCGGCGAGTTCGTGGATGCGGTCGCCCACGTGAGCACGCTGACGCACAACACCGGGATCGGCATCGCGAGCGCCGCCGCCGTGGGGGCCGCGGTGAGCGCCGGGATCGACGGCGCCGACACGCCGGAGGCTCTGGAGCTGGCGGTCGCGGCGGCCCGCGAAGGCGGTCGACGCGGCCACTGGGTCGCGGGCGGCGACATCGCCGAGCGGCTGGCGTGGGCCGTCCCCTTCCTCCTCGGCCTCTCCGCCGATGAGCAGGACGACGCGCTCGCGGAGGTGATCGGCACCTCCGTCGCCGCCCAGGAGTCGGTGGTGGCGGCACTCGCGCTGGTCGCCGTGACCGTCGAGAGCGGCGAGGCCACCGATCCGGATGCGGCGTGGGACACGCTCTGCCGCGCCGCGGGTCTCGGCGGCGACACCGACACGATCGCGGCGATGGCCGGTGCGGTGCTCGGCGCGACCGGTGCGGCGGACTGGCCGCGGACGGCCCTGGACACCGTCCGCCGCGTGAACGCTCTCGACTTCGAGCGGCTCGTCGACGGACTGCTGCAGCTGAGGACGCGACATGGCTGACGGACGCCTGATCTTCACCGGGACGGTCGTAGTCGATCTGCTGCTGCAGGTGGATGCGCTTCCCGAGCGCGGCGGCGACGTCCTGGCCTCGTCGGCCGGGATGACCGCGGGCGGCGGCTTCAACGTCATGGCGGCGGCCGCGCGCGACGGCGCGGAGGTGGTCTTCGCCGGCCGGTCGGGCAGCGGGCCCTTCGGCGAAGTCGTGGCCGAGGCGCTCTGGCGGGAGGGGATCGGCGTCGCCAACCCGCCTCTGGAGTCCGCCGACAACGGCTACTGCGTGGTCCTGGTCGACGCGGACGCCGAGCGCACGTTCGTCACAGCGCCGGGCGCCGAGGGGATGCTGACCCGCGCCGACCTGGAGGCGGTACGACCCACGGCGAGCGATGTCGTGTACGTGTCCGGGTACAGCCTCGCCCATCCCGTCGCGGGTGCCGCCGTCGCCGGCTGGCTCACGACGTTACGGACTGAGACCCAGGTGGTGTTCGACCCGTCGCCGCTGGTCGGCTCGCTCGATGCCGACCTGCTCGAGGCGACGCTGCGCCGCACGGACGTGCTCAGCACGAACGCGCGCGAAGCCCGCATCCTCCGCAGCAACGCGCATCCCGCTCCGGCCGCCGGCGCCCTGCGCGGGATGCTGCGCACGGGCGGGGTCGCCGTGGTGCGCGATGGGGCGTCGGGATGCTGGGTCGCCACGGAGGAGCCGGCGCCGGCGCACCTGCCGGCGTTCCCCGTCACCGCGGTGGATACGACGGGGGCGGGCGATGCGTTCGGAGGCGTTCTGGCCGCCGCGCTGACCCGCGGCCTCCCGCCGCTCGAGGCCGCACGGCGGGCGAACGCCGCGGCGGCGCTCTCCGTCTCGCGACGAGGACCGGCGACCGCGCCGCGGGCGGCCGAGACGGACGCGCTGCTGGGCGGCGAGTGAGGGACCGGCAAGCCGCAGAAGAGAGGGGCATCACATGTTCACGGTGAAGCGCATCTACGATCCGCCGGCACCCGAGGACGGGTTCCGCGTGCTCGTCGACCGGCTCTGGCCGAGGGGTCTCAGCAAGGAGCGCGCCGACATCGACCTGTGGCTGAAGGAGGTGGCGCCCTCCACGGAGTTGCGCCGGTGGTTCCATCAGAACCCGTCCGGCGAGCACCAGGCCTTCGACGAGTTCCGCGCTCGCTATGAGAGCGAGCTCGACACGAATCCGGCCGTGGAGGAGCTGCGGACGCTCGCGCGGCAGCATCCCGTGATCACGCTGCTGGTCGGGCTTCGCGACCCGGAGGTGAACCACGGAAAGGTGCTCGAGGAGTACCTCGAGCACCATCCGTAATCCATCAGCCGGCGAGCGCCAGGTCGGGCGTTCCCGCATCCACCAGGTACCGCGCGTAGGCCGGGATCGTGAGGAACGTCGGGAACTCCTCCCCCAGTGCCACCTCGCGCAGCAGCTCGGCGGCGTCCGCGAACCGGGTGCCCTCGTCGTCCAGCCGTGAGAGCTCCTCGTCCAGGATGCGCGCGACCGTCTCGTGCGAGACCGCCGTGCCCTCCGCCGTGACGATCCGGTTGTCGATCCACTGCCGCAGCAGCGAGCGGGAGATCTCGGCTGTCGCCGCATCCTCCATCAGCCCGTCGATCGCGACGGCGCCGGTTCCGCGCAGCCAGGCTTCGATGTACCGGAGGGCGACCGAGACGTTCGACCGCACCCCCGCATCCGTCACGGTGGCGTCGGCGTCGCCCACGGCGAGCAGGTCGTCCGCGCTGACCCGCACGTCGTCCCGCCGCCGCGACACCTGGTGGGGCCGCTCCCCCAGGACCGCGTCGAACTCGGCGAGCGCCGTCGGGATGAGATCGGGATGCGCCACCCAGGTGCCGTCGAAGCCGTCCCCGGCCTCGCGCCGCTTGTCCTCGGCGACCCGCGCCAGTGCTCGCGTCGTGGCCTCGGCATCCCTCCGGTTCGGGATGAACGCGCTCATCCCGCCGATCGCGTGCGCCCCGCGGCGGTGGCAGGTCGCGACCAGCAGCTCGGTGTACGCCCGCATGAAGGGGACCGTCATCGTGATGCGGTCGCGGTCTCCGAAGGCGAACCGGCGCCCGCGGCCCTGGAACGTCTTGATCATGGAGAAGATGTAGTCCCAGCGTCCCGCGTTGAGGCCGGCGCAGTGCTCGCGCAGTTCGTAGAGGATCTCCTCCATCTCGAACGCCGCCGGGATCGTCTCGATCAGCACGGTCGCGCGGATGGTGCCGACGGGCATCCCGATGCGCTGCTGTGCGAAGACGAAGATGTCGTTCCACAGCCGCGCCTCGTGGTGCGACTCCAGCTTGGGCAGGTAGAAGTAGGGGCCGCGTCCCACATCCACCAGGGCCTGCGCGTTGTGCCAGAAGTACAGGCCGAAGTCGGTGAGGGAGGCGCTGGCGGGCGACGTGCGACCGGCCCGGTCGGTGAACGCGAGATGCTTCTCGACCAGGTGCCAGCCGCGCGGGCGCATCACGATCGTCGGTGTGTGGGCGAACGGCGTGGTGACCCGGTACTCCTTGCCCTCCGGGCTGGTGAAGGCGAGGCGTCCGCGCACGGCGTCGTGCAACGTCCGCTGGCCGCCGGCGATGTTCTCCCAGGTGGGACTCGTCGCGTCCTCCAGGTCGGCGAGCCAGACGCGGGCGCCGGAGTTGAGGGCGTTGATCGCCATCTTGGGATCGGTGGGTCCGGTGATCTCGACACGGCGGTCCGCGAGGCCGGGACCCGCTCCGGCCACGCGCCAGGAGTCGTCGTCGCGGATCGCGGCGGTGCTGCTCAGGAATCGCGGGTCGCGGCCGTTGCCGGCGTCCGCGCGGTGCCGCTGACGTTCCGCCAGCAGTTCCTGCCGCCGGCCGGCGAAGGCCTGGTGCAGGTGGTCGACGAAGGCGATCGCCTCCGGAGTCAGGATGTGGTCGGTGCCGTCGATGCGCGGCCCGGTGATCTCGATCATGTGCGTGTCTCCTTCAGGAACAGCTGGGGCTGGGGTCAGAACTGGTGTGCTTCGGTGGAGCCGACCAGGGCGAGCGTGGCGCTGTCGGGGTTGAGCGCGGTCGCGATGCGGTCGAAATAGCCGGTGCCGACCTCCCGCTGGTGGCGGGTGGCGGTGTAGCCGTCGGCCTCGGAGGCGAATTCCGCATCCTGCAGGTCGACGTAGGCGCTCATCTGCCGGGTGGCGTAGTCCCGGGCGAGCGTGAACATGGAGTGGTTGAGGGCGTGGAAGCCGGCCAGCGTGATGAACTGGAAGGCGTATCCCATCGCTGCGAGCTCCCGCTGGAACCGGGCGATGGTCTCGTCGTCGAGGTGGCTGCGCCAGTTGAACGACGGGGAGCAGTTGTAGGCGAGCTTCTTGCCCGGGAACTCGGCGTGCACGGCTTCGGCGAATCGCCGGGCGAGGTCGAGGTCCGGTTCGGCGGACTCCACCCAGAGCAGGTCGGCGTAGGGCGCGTACGCGAGGCCGCGGGCGATGACCGGCTCGATGCCGTTCGTGACCTCGTAGAAGCCCTCGGCGGTCCGGGTCCCGGTGAGGAACGGCCGGTCCCGCTCGTCGTGGTCGCTCGTCAGCAGCGTCGCGGCCAGCGCATCCGTCCGGGCGATCACGATGGTCGGGACCCCCGCGACGTCCGCGGCGAGGCGCGCAGCGTTGAGCGTGCGGATGTGCTGCCCGGTTGGGATGAGGACCTTGCCGCCCATGTGGCCGCACTTCTTCTCGCTCGCCAGCTGGTCCTCCCAGTGGACGCCCGCGGCGCCCGCCTGGATCATCGCGTGCATCAGCTCGTAGGCGTTGAGGGGACCGCCGAAACCGGCCTCGGCGTCGGCGACGATGGGAGCCATCCACTCGGGCACCGGGCCGTCGGTTCCCTCGACCTGGCCCGCGCGCAGGAGCGCGTTGTTGATGCGGCGGACGACGGCCGGCACCGAGTTGACCGGGTACAGGCTCTGGTCGGGGTAGGTCTGCCCGGCGAGATTCGCGTCGGCGGCCACCTGCCAGCCGGACAGGTAGATCGCCTGCAGGCCGGCGCGGACCTGCTGCACCGCCTGATTGCCGGTCAGCGCCCCGAGCGCGGCGACCCAGCGCGGGTCGTCCGTTGCGCCTTCGCGCTGGAGGAGCTCCCAGAGCCGCTCGGCGCCGCGGCGGGCGAGCGTCTGCTCCTCGCGGACCGGGCCGCGGAGCGCCACGACGTCGGCCGCCGTGTAGTCGCGGCGGATGCCGGACCAGCGCGGGTCGGCATCCCACTCCAGTTGCAGTCCGGCGGCGGTCTGGATGATGTCGCCGGGGCGGTGGGCGGGCGTGCGGTCTGCCGGCGTCGGCTGCCCGGGCGTCGGCTGCCCGGGCGTCGGCTGCGCCGGCGTCGGCTGCGCGGGGATCGGCTGCGCGGGGATCGGCTGGTCGGGCATGGGGACCTCCATCGGTCGGGATCTCTCGGATCGGATGACTCGATCCTTCGCCCTGCCGCGAACCGCGCATCCACCTCCATCGGGAGAAATCCGGCCGTTCTTCTGTTTGCCAGAACTTCGGCGCAGTGTCACGATGGCCACCATGACCGTCATCGAGGACGTGCACGACGACCACCCCGCAGCCGACGCGCTCACCCTGGGCCGGCGCATCCGCGCGTTCCGCCAGAAGCGCGGGATGACGCTGGAGGCGCTGGCCGCGGCCGTCGACCGGGCGCCGTCGCAGGTGTCGACGATCGAGAACGGCAACCGCGAGCCGCGCCTCGCCCTGCTGCGCGGGATCGCCGCGGCGCTCGACGTGACAGTCGACGACCTGCTCGCGCCCGAGGCGCCGGACGAGCGCGCGGCGCTCGAGATCGCGGTCGAGCGGGCGCAGCGCGGACCGGTGTTCGCCTCCCTCGGCATCGAGCCGACCCGCGTCTCGCGGACCGTGCCCGACACGACGCTGCACGCCATCCTCGCCCTGCACCAGGAGGTGGAGCGGCTGCACCGGGAGCGGGCCGCGACGCCCGAGGAGGCACGGCGCGCCAACGCGGAACTGCGCGCCACGATGCGGGCGCGCGACAACCACTTCCCCGAACTGGAGGCGATCGCCGCGAAGCTCCTCGCGGTCGTCGGGCACACCGGAGGGCCGGTCTCGCACCAGACCGTCTCCGACATGGCCGACCACCTCGGCTACTCGCTGCACTACGTCGGCGACCTGCCGCACTCCACCCGCTCGGTCACCGACCGGCGGAACGGACGCATCTACCTGCCGACCGAGCGGTCGGCCTCCCGCGACTCGCGCTCGCCGATCCTGCAGGCGTTCGCCTCGCACCTGCTCGATCACGACGAGCCGGGAAATTACGCCGATTTTCTGCGGCAGCGCATCGAGACCAACTACCTGACGGCGGCGCTCCTGCTGCCGGAGAAGGATGCGGTCGCGTTCCTCACCGAGGCGAAGAACTTCCGCCGCATCTCGATGGAGGACCTGCGGGATGCGTTCGCGGTGTCGTACGAGACGGCGGCGCACCGGTTCACCAACCTCGCCACCGCGCGGCTCGGCATCCCGGTGCACTTCATGAAGGTGCACGAGTCGGGGACGATCATCAAGGCGTACGAGAACGACTCCGTCGCCTTCCCCTCCGATGCGCTCGGCGCGGTCGAGGGGACGCCGGTCTGCCGCAGCTGGACCGCGCGCACCGTGTTCGACGTCGCCGACCGCTTCAGCCCGTACTACCAGTACACGGACACGCCGAGCGGAACCTTCTGGTGCACGTCACGCGTCGAGAAGGCCAAGGAGGGCGACTACTCGGTCAGCGTCGGCGTGCCGTTCGCGCACGTGAAGTGGTTCCGCGGACGCGAGACCGTGCACCGCGCCGTCTCGCGGTGCCCCGAGGAGTCCTGCTGCCGCCGGCCGCCCTCCGCCCTCGCCGGTCGCTGGGAGGGGATGGCGTGGCCCGCTGCCCGGACCCCCACCTCCCTGCTCGCCGCCCTCCCGACGGGCACCTTCCCCGGCGTCGACCCCACCGAGGTCTACGCCTTCCTCGACCGCCACGCCCCCACCTCCGCCTCGGCGTAACCCCCACCGTCGAGTACACACAGATTGCACGCTCCCCCGGCGTGTCGCGTGCAATCTCTGTGGACTCGATGGTGGGGCGGGAGCGGTGGGGCGGGGGGTCAGTCGTGGGTGAGGAGGCGGAGGGCGACGCCGTAGGGGGCGAGGGAGACGGTCGGCGAGGGTTCGCCGTCGAGGGTGACCAGGGCGCCACCGGGGACGGACGGGGTCACGGTCGCGGGGGTCTCGTGCTGCGAGACGAAGACGACGAAGCGGCGGCCGTCGTCGTGCACCAGCGCATCTGTGAACACGCGCGGGTCGTCGAGCCGCACATCCCGCTCCACGTCCGCCACGTCGGCGAGCGCGTCGTACAGCCGCCAGGTCTGCTCGGGATTCACCCGCGCCTGCGCCGACGCGAAGTACTCGAGTGGATAGGTGCTCAGCACCGCGCGCCCCGCACCGTGGTCCTGCACGACGAGAGCGGGACGGCCGTGCGCATCCACCGCCACCACCCGTCCCGAGGTCGCCCGCACCGGCAGGTAGGTGCGCCCGTTCTCGGTGCCCGCGGCCGTGAACGACAGCGTGGTCCCGGCCGCGAGCGGCCCGAACGACTCGGTGAACCGCACCTCGACGGTCTCGTCGGGCACCGGCTCGGCGAGCCCGTACGCGCTCTCCATCCGGACGCCGAACAGCTCCTCGGTGTGCGCCCACCACGGTCCGCGCTGCACTCCTCCCGGGCCGTGCGAGTACGACGCGTAGACGGTCGCGCCCTCCTGCGCCAGCGCGATCAACTGCTGCCAGGAGGATGCGCACAGCTGCTTCACCGACGGCAGCACGTACAGCCCGTATCCGGCCGGCAGTCCGCCGTCCGCCTTCTCGCGGACCACGGCGACCGGGATGTGCGCTTCGTGCGCTGCGACGTACGCCTGCTCGCCGGTCGCGACGATGTGCGCCCGCTCCTCCTCCTGCGTGAAGGGATAATCCTCCGCGAGGTGCGACGGAACGACGAGAGCCGCATCCACCGGCGCCCTCCGCGCCGACGGCAGGTCGATCGCGGCGAGATCCGACGCGAACCGCGCCAGTTCGCGCAGCGGCGGCTTGGGCGCTCCGTGGCGGTCGGTGATCCCGAAGTGCATCTCGAAGGGATGGTGCGAGTACGGCCGCTGGTCGGCGAGGTCGTCGTAGTCGGTGTTGTTCCAGGCGATCCACCCGGTCGCGCCGGCCAGCAGCGTCGAGTAGAGCAGCTGCCGGTAGTAGGAGGCCGCTCCGGCGTCCGACACGAAATCGCTCGTCAGCCCGAACTCCTCCATGATCACGGGAAGTCCGTCCGTCGCCGCGAGCTCCGCGATATAGGCCGCCTTCAGGTGCTGCCGGACCTGGTCGGTCTCCATCCGGTACACGTGCGGCCCGATGAAGTCGGTGAACTTCGCCAGGTCGCGCACCGAGAAGCCGTTGTCGTGCCCCGTCGTCTCGATGCCCCACGCCCCGTCCCCGACCGCGACCGGCTGCGTCCCGCCGCCCGCGCGCACCGCATCCACCAGCAGCGACGCCCACGCATCCACGACGGGACGCGGCGCCTCGCCGCCGTAGATCGGCACCTCGTTGGTCAGCAGCCACCCGGCGACCGCCGGATGCGCGGCGAACCGCGAGGTCAGCTCCCGCACGTACCACGCCTGCCGGCCGACGAACCAGACGTCGTGGTACAGGTCGCGCCCGTCGCGCCAGGCGGGGTCCCAGTTCTCGCCGGACATGTGTCCGACGAGGAACGTCGGGACGGTCGTCATCCCGATCTCCGAATGGGCGTCGAGGAAGTCGGCGAAGTTGGCGATGCACTGCTCGTCGAGCGAGTCGGGCGTCGGGTGGAAGTCGGGCCAGTAGAAGAACGACCGCGTCATGTTGAGGCCGTGCTCGGCGAGCACGCGCAGCTCGTCCCGCACGATGCCCGCGTCGTAGCGCGTCCACATGAGGGGGCCGCCGGTGCGCGACCAGAAGTTGGCGCCGAGCCACACCGCCGGGGCGTCGTCGACCTGCAAGACCGGGGAAGGACGATCCATGATGCCTTTCAGTGGGAGGTGCGGGCGTGCGTCACTTGACCGCACCGGCCGTGAGACCTGCGACGAAGTTGCGCTGCAGCAGCAGGAACGCGACGACGATCGGGATGGACACCACCAGCGACGCCGCCATGATCTGGTTCCAGTACACGTTCGTCTGCGTGGAGTAGAGCTGCAGGCCGACCGCGAGCGTCCGGTTCTCATCCGTCGTCATCACCGACGCGAACAGCACCTCGCCCCAGCTTGTCATGAACGAGTAGATCGCGACGGCGATGAGGCCGGGACGGGCCGCGGGCAGCACGACGTGCCACAGCGCGCCCATCGGGCCCGACCCATCCACCTTCGCGGCCTCGTCGAGGTCGCGCGGGATGCCGTCGAAGTAGCCGGCGAGCATCCAGATCGAGAAGGGAAGCACGAACGTGAAGTACGTGATGATCAGGCCCCAGCGCGTGCCGACCAGCTGGATCCCGGTCGCCTGGTTGATGTTGACGAAGATGAGGAACAGCGGCAGCAGGAACAGCACGCCGGGGAACATCTGCGTGGACAGCACCGTCGTCGTGAACGCCGTCCGGCCCTTGAAGCGGTAGCGCGACACCGCATAGGCGGCGAACACGGCGATCACGAGCGAGATCAGGGTCGCAGCGCTCGACACGATCAGGCTGTTCACGAAATAGTTCGCCAGCGGCACCGTCGACCACATGTCGATGAACGGCTGGATGGTGAACGTCTGCGGCCACCAGGTGAAGGCGGACTGCACCTCGGACAGCGGCTTCACCGACGAGGTGATCATCACGTAGAGCGGCACGACCGTGAACACGGTCAGCACGGCGATGGTCACCCAGCGGAAGACGTGGGATGAGCGGGTCTCACGCATTGCGGTTCCTCCGGTTCACGAAGATCAGGTAGATGCCGGTCACGATCAGCAGGAACAGCAGCAGGAGGACGCTCATCGCGGCTCCCGAGCCGAAGTTCCAGGTCAGGAACGACGCGTTGTAGATGTGGAACGAGATCAGGTCGCCTGCGGCGGGTTGGGCGGTGCTCCCGAAGAGGACGTAGGGCGTGTTGAAGTCGTTGAACGTCCACAGGAACATCACCAGGAGCAGCACGGCGTTCACCGGGCGCAGCATCGGGAGGGTGATGGCGCGCCACTGCCGGAACGGCTTCGCGCCATCCACCGCCGAGGCCTCGTACACGTCCGTCGGGATGGACTGCAGGCCCGCCATCAGCATCAGGAACGCGAACGGCCACAGCCGCCAGATCGCGACGATGACGATCGACCAGAACGCGTTCCCGCCGATCAGCCAGAACGGCTTGTCGCCGGGCAGGTGCAGGTTGTCGAACAGGAAGTGGTTGATCGCGCCTGTGTCCTTCTGGAACATGAACTTCCAGGTGATGATGCCCGCGTAGAGCGGCAGCGCGTACGGCACGAGGAACAGCGTGCGGAAGAACGAACGCCCCCGGAACCGGCCCTGCAGCGCGACGGCGGCGGCCATCCCGAGCACCCAGGACAGGCCGACGACCAGGATGGTGAACCCGACCGTCACGAAGAACGACTTGTACAGTCCCGAGCCGATCGAGCTCGTGAAGTCGAGGGCGACCGTGTAGTTCTTGAAACCGACGAACGGCGCTTCGCCCCAGTTGGCGATGAAGAACTTGGTCAGCTGGGTGAAGCTGATCCAGATGCCCGTGAGCATCGGGACGACGTGGATGAGCAGCTCGAACAGGATGGCCGGGAGCAGCAGCAGAAACGGCAGCCACCATCCCTTCGGCCGACGGCGCTTGGGCTTGGGGGGTGCGGCGGGCGGCGTCGTGGTCGCCGGCCCGCGGACGTCTGTCGTCGTCGACATGAGTCTCCTTGAGGATGTGGCGGTTCGCCGGGCGGGATGCAGCGGGGGCGCATCCCGCCCGGCGAGTTGTCGTGATCGGCGGATCAGCCGCCCAGGGACTGCTTGACCTGGTCCTGCGCGTTCTGCATCGCCGTCTTGATGTCGGCGTCGCTGATCGTGCTGCCGGTGGCGATCTTGGCGAACATGTCGTTCATCGCCTTTCCGACCGTGTTCTCGAACTGGTCCTCGGCGGGCACCAGCGGCAACGGCTTCGTCATGTCGTTGTAGATCTTCTGGAAGGTCGCCGCCTCGTCGGCGTTGTCCGTGAAGCCCGGCTTGAGGCCGTTCAGCACGGGGAGCACCGCGTACGGCTTCGCCAGCTTGCCCTGGGTGGATTCGCTCGTCATGTACTTGACGAACTTGAGGGCCGCATCCTTGTTCTTCGTGTTCTTGAAGATGGAGAGGTTGATGCCGGCCGGGAAGCTGGCGATCTTCTTCGCACCCTCCGGCGCGGGGAACGGGACGACGCCGTACTGGTCGCTCTTCATGCCGTTGGAGACGATGGAGGCGTCCGCGTTGTTCTGGCTGAGGATCATCGCGACCTTGCCGGTGGCGAAGTCGTTGACCGCCTGCACGCCGTTGTCGTACTGGGCGTTGGAGGGGTTGACCACCTTGTCCGTCTGCATCAGGTCGAGGTAGCGCTTGATGCCGTCGATGTTCGCCTGCTGCGTGAACGTCGGGTTGCCCTTGCTGTCGAACCACTCGCCGCCGTTCTGCGACGCGTTGATGAAGGCGAAGTGAACGTTCTCGGTGTAGCTGCCCGCCGCGAGCGAGAATCCGTACTGGCTGCCGGTGGTGAGCTTCTTGGCTGCGGTCACCAGCTCCTCCCACGTCGTCGGCGGCTGCAGGCCGGCGTCGCTGTACATCTTCTTGTTGTAGTAGAGGCCGTAGGCGAGGCCGTAGAGCGGGACGCTGGTGACGGGCTTGCCGGGGGCGCCGCCGGTCTCGAGCGCGGTCTTCACGAACTTGTCGCTGCCGCCGATGCTCTTCATGTTGGCGTCGTCGAACGGCAGGAACGCTCCGGTCGCCTGCAGGGAGGCCGCCCACGTGTTGCCGATGTTCAGCACGTCCGGCCCCTGGCCGGAGGTGACGGCCGTCTGGATGCGCGTCTGCAGGTCGTTCCAGCCGATGACCTCGAGCTTGACCTTGACGCCGGTCTCTTTCGTGAACTCGTCGAGCACCGGGGTGAGGACCTGCTTGTCGTTGGCGAGGCTGGTGCCCTGGTTGCTCGCCCAGTACGTGATCGTCGCGCCGCTGGACGACGATCCGGACCCCGAGCTGCTGCAGCCCGCGACCACGAGCGAGACCGCCGCGGCTACTGCCGCTGCGGCGATGGCGCGTTTCCTCATTGTGTGACTCCTTCGTCTCTTGATGGGGGCGCGTGCCGGCCCGGTGCGAGTCCGGGCGGGGTGCGCCAGGGGAAGCCTAACTTAACCGGTTCAGGTGTCAATCCTTGACTTCACCCGTCCGAGGGTATACGTGCCGTTCCCCCGTCCCGGGGGCGGCCGGCGGCGCCCGCGCGGCCGGGGCGGGCGCCGGCGCGCCCGGCGCCGCGGACGGGGGTGGGCGCCGGCGCGGCCGGCGCCGCGGACGGGGACGGCCGGCGGCGAGGCCGGTGCCGCTCATCCCTGTGCCACCGCCTCCGGTCGCCCGGGCCTCGGTTCCGCGCTCCCCTCTCGCCGAAGTGCTCGTTGTTGCACACGCACACGGCGTGTCGACTACAACAACGAGCACCTCAGCAGACGCACCTGAGTGGATGCCCGTGCGGCAGAGACCCGCTCCGCCAGCTCCGCGCCACCGGCCCCGCACCGGCGCCGGGCAT
>NZ_FOTM01000006.1:0-73979 GCF_900114565.1 Leifsonia sp. CL147 | reverse complement strand
GCCGGGCATCCCCTCTCGCCGAGGTGCTCGTTGTTGCATGCCCGCACGGCGTGTCGGATGCAACAACGAGCACCTCGGCAGACGCACCTGAGTGGATGCCCGTGCGGCACAGGCCCGCTCCGCCAGCTCCGTGCCATCGACCCCGCACCGGCGCCGGGCATCCCATCTCGCCGAAGTGCTCGTTGTTGCATGCCGGCACGGCGTGTCGGATGCAACAACGAGCACCTCGGCAGACACGGCGTGGGGCGAGCCGCACGCGGGGCGAGCGGGCACGCGGGCCTGCGCGGGGCGGGCCCGCGCGGCGCGAGCCGCACGCGCGGCGAGCGGGCACGCGGGCCTGCGCGGGGCGGGCCCGCGCGGCGCGAGCCGCACGCGCGGCGGGCGCGCGGCGCGGGCCCGCGGGGCGAGCGCGCACGCGCGGCGAGCGGGACGGGGTCAGCGGGCGACGCGGGTGGGGGCGGGGAGGCTGGTGCCGCGGGGGATGAGGCGGCTGGGGCGGGCGCGGCGGTCGGCGTCCGGCCGGCCGGACAGCTGGTCGAGCAGGAGGCGGGTGGAGCGCCTCCCCTGCTCCTCGGGGTAGCGGTCGAGGGCCGAGATCGGGCGGGTGCCGAGGCGGCAGAGCAGGGAGTCGTCCCAGCTGACGATCGCGACATCCTCCCGGCCGGCGCGGTTCAGCGCCGTCTGCGCGCCCAGCGCGAGCAGATCGTTCGAGGTGATCACGGCCGTGATCGCCGGATCGTCGCGCACGAGTTCGGCCGCGATCCGCTCCCCCGCCTCCATCGAGTAGTCGGAGGGCGAGAAGACGAACTCCATCCCGTTCTCACGGCCCCAGGACTCGACCGCGTCGCGCCGGTCCTTCTCGTGCTCGAACTCCGCGGGGCCGGCGATGTGCAGCGCCCGCCGGTGGCCGAGCGAGGCCAGGTGCTCCACCAGCAGCCCCGCGTCGGCACGGGCGTCGTAGAGCAGCACTTTGCCGGGCGCGACGGCCTCCCGGTTTCCGTGCAGCACGAACGCGAGGCCGAGCTCCTCGAGCAGCCGGGGACGCGGGTCGTCGAACGTGATGTCGAACAGCATGACCCCGTCCACCCGGGCCTCGGCGCTCCAGCGGCGGTAGGCGGCGACCTCCTGGCCGGTGTCCGCCCCGACCATCCGCAGCAGCAGGGACTGGCCGGTCTCCGACAGCTCGCTCTCCACCCCGGCGAGGAGGCTCATGTAGTACGGCTCCGCACCCAGCAGGCCCGGGTCGCGGCGCAGGACGATGCCGATCGTGTCCGACCGCGCCCGCGACAGGGCCCGCGCGGACGAGCTGGGATGCCATCCCAGCTCCTCGGCGAGCGCCAGCACCCGCTCCCGCGTCTCGTCGCTCACCCCCGGCAGCCCGTTGAGCGCGTACGAGACGGACGCCTTCGACAGCCCCAGCCGGTCGGCCAGTCCGGCGATGGTCACGCGTCCCGCTCCGTTGCTCACAGCCGCCTCCTTCCTGGTGCGCGGCCCAGACTACTTGCTCACGGGGTCGATGGACCCAGCGGCATGTTCGCCTCGCGCCGACTTCTGCCTCAGCGCCCTGGAGGTGGCGGGCCGGTATGTTCGCGGATGGATCACTCCGGCAGCCGGTGACGGGCGGCTGATCTTGACAAGCTTCATGTGAGCGCTAACATCTTCACTACGCGCCTTCGCCATGAAGCGTTGCCGAAGTCCCCCCGTTGCTCCTGACCGAAAGATTACGACAATGACGTCGACTGCTGATCGCACTCCTTCGCGGACCCTCCTTTCCGCGTTCCTCTCCGTGGTGGCCACGATGGCCATGATCCTGGGCGTGGCACCTGCTGCCCATGCCGACGTGACGTCGGGTCTGATCCTGAAGTACGACCTGACGCAGTCCAACGGCACCGCCATCGCCGACGCATCCGGCAGCGGAAACAACGGCACCTTGGTCGGGACGGGAACGTGGACCGGTGCCGACGGTCTGGCGTTGGACGGCTCATCGGCGTACGTGAAATTGCCGAACAACCTCATGGCGGGTCTGTCCGCTATCACGGTGTCCACGCAGGTCCTGGTGTCCGCTGCGCAGAAAACGCCGTACTTCATCTGGGGTCTGGGCAATCCGGCCACCAGCAACTCCGGTACGGGCTATCTGTTCGCCTCGGGGGACGCGGAGCGCGCCGGCATCACTCGCACCAATTGGAGCGGTGAGAATATCGCCAGCAAGGGCTCCAACATCGTCCGCGGCGTGTGGAAGACCATCACCTACACCCAGACCGGCACCACCGGGACGTTGTATGAGGACGGCGTTCAGGTCGCCCAGAACACCAGCGTTTCGGTCCTCCCGAGCGAGGTGGGCGGCGGTTCGACCACGCAGGACTTCCTCGGCAAGTCCGACTATGCCGCCGACAATCTTCTGAACGGTTCCCTCAAAGACTTCCGCATCTACAACAGGGCGCTGAGCGCGTCCGAAGTGTCCGCTTTGCCCCCGTCGGACCAGCAGCGGATCGACAACGACGCAGCCGACCTCCGCCTCGGCGACACGTCCGCCGTCACGTCCGACCTGAAGTTGCCGACGACCGGCACGTGGGGCTCGAAGATCACGTGGTCATCGAGCAACCCGGCCGTGGTCTCCGATTCCGGCGCGGTCACGCGCGGCGCGGATGACCAGACAGCCACCCTCACCGCGAGCCTCACCTCCGGCTCGGCCGTCGAGACGAAGGCCTTCACCGTCACCGTGCCCGCGGAGCTGCCCGCACAGCAGCGCGCCCAGGCCGCCGCGAACGACGTGGTCGTCCATAATGTCGACGATGTCCGCGGCTACCTGACGCTGCCGACCACAGGCGAGTACGGGGCGACGATCGCCTGGTCCAGTTCCGACCCGTCCACCATCGACTCGACCGGCGTGGTCAACCGGCCCGCCGCCGGTTCCGCGACCAAGTCGGTGCAGTTGACCGCCTCCGCGACCGTCTCCGGCGTGACGGCCACTCACGTGATCACCGCCACCGTGCCGCCGCTGCCGGCTCCTGCGCCTGACACGGGGTACATGTTCGCCTACTTCGCGGGCAACACCACCGCGGGCGAGAACATCTACTTCGCGCAGTCCAAAGGCAACAACGCCTTGTCGTGGCGGACGTTGAATGGCGGCAAGCCGATGCTGACCTCGACGATGGACACCAAGGGCCTTCGGGATCCCTTCCTCATGCGGTCCGCGGACGGCGACCACTTCTACGCTCTGGCGACCGACCTGTCCATCGGCGGCGGCACGAGCTGGGGCGATGCGTCGAGCAAGGGCAGTCTCTACCTGGAGGTCTACGAATCGGACGACCTGGTGCACTGGTCGGCGCAGCGGCACATCTACGTCGGCCCGGCCGGGGCCGGCGACGCCTGGGCCCCGGAAGCGACATGGGTGCCGAGCCTGGGCGAGTACATGATCTATTGGGCCGCGAACACCACGGTGGACGGCCACACCTACCATCGCACGTACGTGTCCTATACCCGTGACTTCTGGACCGCGACTCCCCCGCAGTTGTGGGATGACCCCGGTTCCTCGGTGATCGACACGACTGTGCTGCAGGACAACGGCACCTTCTACCGGTTCACCAAGGACGAGGGACACGTCACGGGCTGCACGGATATTCTCCAGGAGAAGAACACCGACCTGCTGGCAGTCCGCAACGATCCGCACCCGGATCAGGCCACCCCTCCGGCCTGGACCCCGCAGGCCAGCTGCATCGGAGCCAAGGCCGGCCTCGGCGCGGTGGAGGGCCCTACCGCGTTCAGGGCCAACCCCGGCGACGCCTCCGGCTACAAGTACTACTTGTTCGTGGATCAGTACTCCGGCACCGGATACGCCCCCTTGGGCACCAACGATCTGGACAACCCGAACTGGACCGTTCCCGCGTCCTACAAGCTCCCCGCCGACCCTCGCCATGGCTCGGTGCTGCCGGTCACAGCGGCGGAGATGCAGGCGCTGAACGCCCTGAGCACGGATCCCGCCCCGGCGACCGCGAACGCGGATGGTGAGATCGTGGACTACCCGATGACGCAGACCAGCGGCACCGTCGTGACCGATGCCAGCGGCAACGGTCACGACGCCGGCCTGGTCGGCAACGGCACGTGGACGGGTACGTCGCTCGCCCTGGACGGTAGCTCCTCCTACGTCAAGCTGCCGAACAACGTGATGGCCGGACTGGATTCGATCACGGTCTCCACTGACGTCTACCTGAACTCGAGCCAGCAGACGCCGTATTTCATCTGGGGCATGGGCAACACCGATGCCTCCGGCGCCGGTAACGGCTATCTGTTCTCCACCGGCGACAACTATCGCACCTCGATCGGGGGTGGGAACTGGACCACTGAGCAGACCGTCGGCAACGCTTCGCCTCTGTCGCGGGCCGGGTGGAACAGCATCGCCTACACCCTCGCGGGCGGGACGGCGAGGCTGTACCTGAACGGAGTGCAGGTCGCTCAGAAGACCGGTGTGACCATCGCTCCAGGCGATATCGGATCCGGGACGACGACGGCGAACTACATCGGCAAGTCGGTGTACAACAGCGACCACCTGCTGTCTGGTCAGGTGAAGAACTTCCGCATCTACGACCGGGCCTTGCCCGCCGGCGAGGTGGCCGCTCTGGCCGACCCGACCCTGATAGTGGGGTCGACGTCGTCGCAGTTGAAGTCCACCCCGGTCATCACCGCGGGTGCCGACCTGGTGGCGTTGCCGGTCGAGCCGGGTACCGACCTGACCTCGTTCGATCCGAAGCTGACCGTGCCGACCGGCTCCACGCTGTCCGAGACCGGACCGCAGGACTACTCGAGCCCCCGCCGGATCACCGTGACCAGCCCCGCTGGAGCCACTCGAACGTGGACGGTGGCGGCGCACGTGATGAACTCCCCGCTGATCCCGCTGTTCGCCGACCCCAACATCGCCCGGTTCGGCGACACCTACTACATGTACGGCACCACGGACGGCTTCGCCGGCTGGGGCAGCACCACATTCGAGGTCTACACCTCGAAGGACCTGGTGAACTGGACCGACGGCGGCAAGATCCTCGACCTGGCCGATGTCTCGTGGGGCCACACCAACGCGTGGGCGCCGACCATCGCCTACAAGAACGGCACCTATTACTTCTACTACTGCGACGCGCAAAGCATCGGCGTGGCGACCTCCAGCTCGCCGACCGGCCCGTTCACCGACACGGGCACGCCATTGGTGGCCAAGGGTGCGTACTCCGGGCAGATGATCGATCCCGATGTATTCACCGACAGCGACGGCACGAGCTATCTGTACTGGGGAAACGGCAACGCCTACGTCGTGCCGCTGAATGCCGACATGAAGTCGTACGACTCCAGCAAGGTGGTGAAGCTGACGAGCCAGCTGACGAACTTCACCGAGGGCTCGTTCATGGTCAAGCGCAACGGCATCTACTACCTGTCGTACTCCAACGGCGACACGGGGAACGCCGACTACAACGTGCAATACGCGATGGGCACCAGCCCGACCGGTCCGTTCACCTACAAGGGCGTGATTCTGCAGCAGGATCCGACACTGGGCATCTATGCCACCGGTCACGAGTCGATGATCCAGGTTCCCGGCACCGATGACTGGTACATGGCCTACCACCGCTTCGCCATCCCCGGCGGCGACGGCCAGCACCGCGAAACCACCATCGACAAGGTCACTTTCAACGCCGACGGAACGATCAAGCCGATCGTCCCCACATTGGAGAGTGTGCCGGCGCTGACGTTCAACGGAACCCATCCCACGGCCTCGGTGAGCAACTCCAACGGTCGCGGCACCGGACGGGACCCCGAGGCGCGCACCTACGGGGTCGGTGCGACCCTGACCCTCACTGCGGGTCAGAACACCGCCGAGGTCCAGTACCGCATCGACGGTGGCACGTGGGCCACGTATTCGTCGCCGGTGACGTTGCCCCGCGGCCAGCACACCATCGACTACCGGGCCCAGGGAACCGATCTGATCTGGGACTCGGTGCAGTCGCTGACCGTGAAGGTGGCGGGCGGCACCTCTCCGTGACGGTCGCCCCGGCCCGCAGTTCCGGACTTTTTCGAGCAGAACAGCGCGATTCGATCGAAAAAGTCCGGAACTCTCGGCTTCGGGCCCGGGATATCGTTGCAGCATGAGTGAACCCGGAGACGGCCGCGTTGCCGTCTACATAGACTTCGACAACATCATCATCTCGCGCTACGACCAGGTGCACGGCCGCGGCTCGTACATGCGCGACCGGCCGAAGTCGAGCGCCACCGCGCCCAAGGCCGGGTTCGCCGAGAAGCTGGCCGAGGCGCGGGTCGATCTCGGCGCCGTCATCGACTTCTCCTCCTCGTTCGGCACGCTGGTGCTCACCCGGGCGTACGCCGACTGGTCGTCTGCTGTGAACGCGGAGTACCGCGGCCAGCTGGTCGGCCGCGCGGTCGACCTGGTGCAGCTGTTCCCGGCCGCTGCATACGCCAAGAACGGCGCCGACATCCGGCTCGCCGTGGATGCGGTCGAAGACCTGTTCCGGCTGCCGGAGCTCACGCACGTCGTGATCGTCGCCGGAGATTCCGACTACATCCCGCTGGCCCAGCGGGTGAAGCGGCTCGGCCGTTACGTGATCGGGATCGGCGTGGCCGGGTCCACCGCGAAGTCGCTGGCGGCCGCCTGCGACGAGTTCGTCAGCTACGACGACCTGCCCGGCGTGGCACGCGACGAAGCCGCCGAGACCGAGGAGGCCGAGGTGGAGGCTCTGCCTGCGACCGCGGGCGTAGCCGGCACGACGGCGGCAGCAGCAGCCGCGCCGGCCGGCGACGCGGCAGAGGGCGACGCGGCGGTGGCCGCCGGGGCGGATGCCGCGGGCGAGCCGGAGCAGCGGCCGAAGCGCGGGGGGCGCAGGCGCGCGCCCGCGGCCGCCGTCGCGCCGGAGGCGGGCGAGGGCGACGAGCCGGCGGAGGACCCGCAGCACGTGGCCACCCGGCTGCTCGCGCGGGCGATGCAGCTGGGCCACGAGAAGGACGATTCGGCGTGGCTGCACAGCTCCACGGTGAAGAGCCAGATGAAGCGGATGGATCCGTCGTTCAGCGAGAAGGCGCTCGGCTATCGATCCTTCAGCGACTTCATCAAGTCGCGGAACGACCTGGTCGAGCTCGACGACAGCTCCACCGCGCAGATGCTGCGCCTCGCACCGACCCGCTCCCGCCGCGTGCGCCACAGCGGGCGGGCGGCCGATCGCGTGGCCGCGTCCTGAGGGCGCATCCAGCCGTCCTGAGCGGGCATCCAGAGAGCGGGAGTTGACTGCAGCCATGGCAGACCGGCGAACAGCGAAGCAGTGGAGAGCGACCCGGTGGGGCGGACCGGAGACCTGGGAGTTCGCCGAGGTCGAGGTCCCGGAACCGCGGCAGGGCGAGGTCACCATCCGGGTGGGAGCGGCGGGCGTGAACCCGGCCGACTACAAGCACGTCGCAGCGCCGCGCGCCGGCCTCCAGCTTCCGGTTCCCATCGGCTACGAGGTCGCCGGGGTGCTCTCCGCGATCGGGCCGGACACCGAGATCGCCTCCGGCGGCGGGGCGGTCGGGGACGCGGTGGTCGCCTTCCGCATCCGGGGCGGGTATGCCACCGAGGTGACCGTCCCCGCCAAGGACGTCTTCGCGAAGCCCGCCCGGCTCTCCGACGAGGAGGCGGCCAATCTGCTGCTCGCGGGCACCACGGCGGCGCAGATGCTCCACCTGGCGGATGTCCGGGCCGGGGAGACCATCCTGGTTCACGGAGCGTCCGGCGCGGTGGGAATGAGCATCCTGCAGCAGGCCGCCGAGATCGGCGCCCGGGCGATCGGGACGTCGAGCGAGGCGAGTTTCGCCCGGGTGCGCCGCTTCGGGGGGCTCCCCGTGGAGTACGGGCCCGGCCTGGCGGAGCGGGTGGCGGAGGCCGCCCAGGGCCGGATCGCCGCGGCTCTGGACACGGTCGGCACCGACGAGGCCATCGACGTCTCGCTGCAGCTCGTACCCGACCGCGTGCGGATCGTGACGATCGTCGCGGCGAAGCGTGCCGAGGAGGAAGGCTTCCACGCGCCGTTCGGAGCGCAGCCCGAGAGCCAGGCCTTCCGGGATGCGCACCGCGCCGAGCTGCTCGAGCTCGCCGGGAGCGGCCGGTTGCAGGTCCCGGTGGCGCGGACGTACCCGCTCGCCCAGGCGCCGGAGGCCCTGGCTTTCCTGAAGGACGGTCACCCGGGTGGCAAGCTCGCGCTGATCCCCTGAGCACGCTGATACGTCAGGGCGCGCTGATGCGTCAGGGCGCGGATACGTCAGGGCGACTCGCGGAGTTCCACCAGCGCCTGCACTTCGTCCTCGGGAACCACCACCATGCCGCCCGTGCGCTGGCTCGACCGGAGCAGCACCTCCATCCACTGCTCGTTGAGCTTCGGAGGCCGGCTCCCGTCGAAGAGGAACGCCATCGGGATCTCGCGGCTGATCCAGAGACTGATCCGGCCGCCGCCGGACTCCGCCGGGATCTCCCAGTTCAGCAGGAAGCTCTCGTGCCGTCGCAGCTTCGTGACGATTGCGATCTTGACGTGCGACAGCGTGCGGTCGTCGAACTCGAACTCCTGCGCCGCAAACCCGTACATGAATCGGCCCACTTCACCTGCCCTCCGCCCGCTTGACGTTCTTCGCCGTGCCGGCGAGGTGGCTTCCCGGCGGCACTTCCCCGCGGATCTCCGCCCGGAGCTCGTCCTCCAGGACCAGCCGCTTGGCCTGGATCACCGCCGGGAGGTGCGCGAGAACACGGTCATCGACGTCGAAGCCGTCGGCCCCGTCGTAGCTCAGCGTTCTCACGGGCGTCCCTCCCTGTGATCACTTTCGCGAAACGACCGCGCGCCGTCAAGTCGCACCCGCGCGGAGCGGCATAAAGTCCCGTCATGGACGCTCTCACGCGAACCATCAAAGCGGCCCTTCTCTACGAGGACGGCCGGACCCTCGACAGCGTCGTGGTCGTGCCCCTGATCGGCGGATGCCCGCCGGGCGAGATCCGCGTCGCGACCACGTTCGCCGGCGCCCTCGCCTACGACGTGTACGAACTGGCCGACGAGGAGGAGTACTCCTCGATGCCGGCGTATCCGTATCGATCGACCATCCCCGTCACCACGGAGGACCTGGACGAGTGAACCCGGTGCGTGCGATGCCTGGGCGCTGAGGGTTCCGGCCGACGGGTAGCCTCGATCGGGTGACCCCTTCCGGCGACGCCTCCCGTCCACCCGCCCGCACGGGCGCGGCGGTGGCTGCGCTCAGCCTCGGAACGCTCCTCAATCCGCTCAATTCGTCCATGATCGCCGTCGCGCTGGTGCCCCTGCAACGCGACTTCGGTGTGGATGTGACCGCCGTCACCTGGGTGATCACCTCCTTCTACCTCGCATCGGCGGCCGGCCAGCCGCTGATGGGCCGCCTCGGCGATCGCTTCGGCCCCCGCCGGCTGTTCCTCTTCGGGATGGTCGTCGTCGTCCTCGCCTGCGCGCTCACGCCGTTCGCCGGATCCTTCGCCGCCGTGTGCGCCGGCCGGGTGGCGCTCGCGATCGGCACCGCCTCCGCGTTCCCGTCCGCCATCGCGATGCTGCGGCCGTTGGCTGCCGCTTCGGGCGTCAGCACTCCGCGGCTGCTCGGCCGCATCCAGATCGCCAACACCTCGGGCGCGGCGATCGGGCCTGTCCTCGGCGGGACGCTCATCACCTTCCTCGGGTGGCAGTCCATCTTCTGGGTGAACATCCCGCTCGCGCTGATCGCCTTCGCCGGCGTGTGGATGTTCGCGCCGCGCGACCAGGAGCGGACGCCGGCGCCGCTGGGGCAGACCCTCGCCGAGTCCGACATCCCGGGCATCCTCCTGTTCGTCGCCACGCTCACCTCGCTCCTGGTGTTCCTCCTCGACCTCCACCCGCAGCCGTTGTGGTGGCTGCTGCCGGTGTGCGCCGTGGCAGGCGTCCTGTTCGTCTGGCGCGAGCTCCGCAGCGCGCATCCGTTCCTCGACCTGCGGCTGCTCGCGGCGAATCGCCGGCTGCTCACGGTCTACCTGGCCTTCGCGATCTTCAGCATGGTCTACTACTCGGCGTTCTTCGGGCTCCCGCAGTACCTGCAGACGCACGCCGGCTACAGCGCCGGCATCGCGGGGCTGCTCATGTTCCCGCTCGCTGCCGTGACGATCGTGATCACGCCGATCGCCGCGCGTGCGATCGAGTCGGCCGGGCTCCGGCCCACCCTGATCACCGGCGCCATCGCGCTCGTCGCCGGCGCCGCGCTGCTGGCCGTCGCCGCTGCGACGACCGCACCCTGGGTCGTGCTGCTGCTGACGGCGGCGCTGGGCATCCCCTACTGCGTGGTCAGCATCGGGATGAATCAGGCGCTGTATTCCGCCGCGCGGCCCGAGGACAGGGGTGTCGCGGCCGGAATCTTCCAGACCTCGCGCTACGTCGGCGCGATCGTCGCGACGACGGTGCTCGGACTCCTGTTCAGCAGCGGCACGACCGGCGGGAGCTGGCTGGCCGCGGTCGCGGTCGCGACGGTGCTGTCGGTGGTGCACCTGGCGCTGCTGGTCTTCGTGCGCCCGGGGAGCCGGGGCGCGGTGGAACCGGCGACAGCGGAGTGACGCGCCGACGTTGCGGCAGGCCCGTGCGCGCCGGGTCGGGCTCGGCCGCTGCGAACGGGTGAGGTGGTGAGGTCAGGCGACCCGGGCGGCGCCTCCCGGAGGAACGGTGCGTCGCGAGGTCGACGACAGCCGCATCGACGAGAGGCGGCACAGCGGATTCCGGCAGCCGGGAGGCAGCTTCACCACCGCCCATGATCCGCTCGACGTCGGTACCAGTCGTCGCTCAGCCGCGACCGGACCTCCGCATTCTCTGCACACGCGTGCCTCTGCGCCCATCCTGACCAACCCCATCCGCCCCGGCGCCCCGTCTCGCCACTTCCATCGTCCGCCCGCTGGGAGCCGGAAGCAAGATGCGGACGGAATGAGATCGGCGCCGCCGCGCGCCATTCTCTCCACAGGTACAGCCCATCGCCGGTTTTCCACCGGTTCTGACGCACGGATCCTCGGCGCGGCGGACCCGGGTAGCGTCGTCCTCATGCAGCTCGAAATCCCCACCTCGGTCGGCGTCGGTCGGCTCACCGTCGCGGCGGCGGAACGCCCCATCGCCGTCCTGTGGCTGGGCCACGGGGCCGGCGGGGGCATCGACGCACTCGATCTCGCGGCGATCGCGTCCCGCTTGCCCGACGAGGGGATCACCGTGATCCGCTACGAGCAGCCGTGGCGAGTAGCCGGCAAGCGCGTGGCCACACGCCCGGCGATGCTCGACATCGCCTGGCAGGAGACCGCCCCGCACGTGCGCGAGCTCGCCGGACCGCTGCCGCTGATCACGGGCGGGCGGAGCGCCGGAGCACGTGTCGCCTGCCGCACGGCGACGTCCGTGGATGCGGTGGGCGTGGTGTGCCTGGCCTTTCCGCTGCATCCCCCGGGCAGACCGGAGACGTCGCGGCTGGAGGAGCTGCTCGCGCCGGCCGTGCCCGTCCTGGTGCTGCAGGGCGGCGGCGACACCTTCGGCAACGCTGCCGCGCTCCGGGAGGAGGTGGGCCGGTCCGAGCGCATCCGGATCGTGGAGGTGCCCGGAGCGGATCACGGGATGAAGGTGCCCAAGGCCTCACCGCTGGGGGCGGCAGGGGTGCGCGACCTCGTCACCTCGACGGTCGCCGAATTCGTGCGGGCCTCGATCAGTACTCGCCCTTGATCACGAAGAACGACCCGCGGATGGTTCCGGCGAGGCGGGACTTCTGTCGTGCGAATTTGAACGCCGACAGCTCCTCGGGAACCTCCATCCCTTCCGAGAGCTTGAGGCCGACGGCCCGCTTGCCGCCCTCGGCCAGGGTGTACATCACGTTGATCGAGAGGCCCGACTCGTAGAACACGTAGGTCATCCGGATCCCGTCGACCACGAAATCCGTCGCCTCGAGCGCCGGGGACGCGATGACGATGCCTCGCTCCTCCTCGAGGATGCGTGCGACCCGCTCGATGGCCTCCCGCTCCTCCTCGGCCGAGCCGACCGTGAAGGCGTGGTCGTACTTGTTGCGGTAATACCGCGCCTCGTTGGCTCGCAGGCCGGCGAGCGCATCCACGACGGGAGAGGACTCCAGCCCCACAGTGGACACGTTCTCGAAATCGACGACGTACGTCATGGTTCCTCCCCGTCAGGCGTGCTCGATCCACCGTAGCCTGACACCGCCTCCCTTCGCGTGGGCGTGTCCGCATCCTCCCCGGTGGTGCGACGCGTGAGGATCGTGGAGTGTCCGACCTGCTCATGCGCATCCACAGTCCCGAGTTCCAGGCCATGTCCGAACGGGTGCTGGAGGTCACCGCACTCACCTCGCGGCTCAACGTGCTGCCCTTCGAGGACGAGGCCGCCAAGGCAGAGCTGTTCGAGGCCATCCTGGGCCGCCCGCTCCCACCCCGCGTCACCATCTACCCGCCGTTCTTCACCGACCACGGCCGCAATCTGGATCTCGCCGAGCGCGTCTTCATCAACCAGAACTGCACCTTCCTGGACTACGCCGGCATCCGCCTTGCCGAACGCGTCATGGTCGCTCCCCGCGCGACGTTCATCACCGTCGGCCATCCCGTCGACACGGAGGACCGCCGTGTCTGGCTGACCGGCGGCCCGATCACCGTGGAGGAGAACGTCTGGATCGGCGCCGGAGCCACCATCCTCCCCGGCGTGACGATCGGCCGCGACTCCGTCATCGCCGCCGGAGCCGTCGTCGCCGACGACGTCCCGCCGCAGAGCCTGGTGACCGGAACGAAGGCCGCCGTCCGTCGCAGCTGGTGACCGGGGATGGGGCGTGGGAGCCCGTGGAGCAGGTGCGCGGATCGTTGCGCCTACACGTTGAAGCGGAACTCCACCACGTTACGTCACGAAACGACCCTTGGACTGGTCCGCACGGTTGCGGATCAAGGTCACCTATTCCCAGAGCGTGCTGGTCAGCTGCCAGTCATCCGGGACGCCCATGTGGGCAACCGGAACGAGTTGCACCGTGGGGAAGCTGTTCAGCACGGCGGGTAGCAACTTGGTGCGCCCGACACCCAACCGGTCTGAGAGGAACTGGATGAGGGTTAGCTGACCGAACGTGCGACTCCAGTCCGTGGATACAACGTCGAGGTCAGGATGACGCCCCACTCGCGGGAGCTTCGGCGAGATGGTGTGAACGCGGTTGAATAGTCGCCCGTGGTGAGCGCAGGTGTTCCGCAGGAGGTTGAGGGCCTTTAGCCAGCTGGTCAACTGGGGCGCAGTGAGCCCGCACGCCTCAGCGACTACATCCTGAACATGTCGAGGGGCGAAGCCATAGAGATAGGTCAAACTCCCCCAGTCCAAAATTTCTGTCGCCGCCCAAACAGGTAGACGCCCGCCGTACTTCTGGTCATGGTGAGCAATGAATTCCTCACGAGAATTGGCAAGCACGTCCCGGTAACGATCGATCCATTTCGAATAGTGATTTCCCTGACGCGCCGTGGGGCCGAGGCGAGAGACCTCGAGGTGCACGCAAGGATCGATGCGGCCGAGCTCGTGTCCCAGCAGTGCACGAACGGCGAGCTCAACCGGCATCAAAGCGGCGAATGTCGCCGAGCGTAGTCGCGCGTCGAAGTCATAGAGCGCAACAACATCGCGAAAGCGAGTGCCGGGGTAAAAGTCGTTCTCACGGCCAGAGGAGACAAGTTTCCGGAATGGGTACCAGTAGCCGCTCAGCCGGTAGTAGTTCACCCGCCGAAGCGTCGCGACAGCGATCTCCTCATCGCCCATGTCCATGCCGCGTCCGGCCAGGATCCCTACTTGCTCGGCATACGTCTTGTATGCCTTGACGTCCTCACTCATAAACACCGGCCCGACAAAAATGAGGACCGGCCCTGGACCTACCGAGGTAGGCGGAACCGGTCTTAGTGCCTTCAGCCTACTCGAACGGATGACAGAGGCGCAAAACGAGGCTCGATACCCGGCTAGCACTAACGGTGAGTATTAAACTCCTGATCAGCTACACGTTGAAGCGGAACTCCACCACGTCGCCGTCGTGCATGACGTAGTCCTTGCCCTCCATGCGGGCCTTGCCGCGGGCGCGGGCCTCGGCGACGCTTCCCGCATCCATCAGGTCGTCGAAGGAGATGACCTCGGCCTTGATGAAGCCCTTCTCGAAGTCCGTGTGGATGACGCCCGCCGCCTGCGGGGCCTTCCAGCCTTTGTGGATGGTCCAGGCGCGCGACTCCTTGGGGCCCGCGGTCAGGTAGGTCTGGAGGCCGAGGGTGTCGAAGCCGATGCGGGCGAGCTGGTCGAGGCCCGACTCCTCCTGGCCCGTGGAGGCGAGGAGCTCGGCCGCGTCGGCGGCATCCAGGTCGATGAGCTCCGATTCCAGCTTCGCGTCGAGGAAGACCGCCTTCGCCGGTGCGACCAGGGCCGCCAGCTCCGCGCGGCGGGACTCGTCGGTCAGGACGTCCTCATCCACGTTGAAGACGTAGACGAACGGCTTCGCGGTGAGGAGGCCCAGTTCGCGGACCGGCTCCAGGTCGATCGCGGAGGTCGACAGCGGCTTGCCCGAGTTGAGGTACTCGATGGCGGCGCGCGCGGTCTCCAGGACGACAGGCTCGAGCTTCCGGCCCTTGACCTCCTTCTCGTAACGCTGCTCGGCCTTTTCGAGGGTCTGAAGGTCGGCGAGGATGAGCTCGGTGTTGATCGTCTCCATGTCGCCGGCCGGGTCGGTCTTGCCCTCGACATGCACCACATCCGGGTCGCTGAAGCCGCGGACCACCTGGGCGATCGCATCGGCCTCGCGGATGTTCGCCAGGAACTTGTTGCCGAGCCCCTCGCCTTCGCTCGCGCCCTTGACGATGCCGGCGATGTCGACGAACGAGACGGGAGCGGCGACGGTGCGCTCGCTGTGGAAGAGCTCGGCGAGACGATCGAGCCTCGGGTCGGGCAGGTTCACCATGCCGACATTCGGCTCGATGGTCGCGAACGGGTAGTTCGCGGCGAGCGCGGAGTTCTTGGTCAGCGCGTTGAACAGGGTGGACTTGCCCACATTGGGCAGCCCGACGATTCCGATAGTGAGAGCCACGGTCGACCATTCTACGGGCCAGGGACGGGGACTTCCGGGCCACGGTGGGTGCCGCCGAGCATGGTCAGGCTTGACGCGTCGCCCGGTAGGAACGCGTGACGTACGGAAGCTCGAAGGTGTCGCGTCCCGCCAGGTCGGGATGCTCGCGCGCGAGCCGGCGCAGCGACTGGATGACCGCGGCCTGGGTGTCCGGGTCTTTGGTGATGAAGTAGCTGCGCGACCGCGCGAGGTCGAGGAGTCCCTCCAGGCTCAGCGCCTGCACCCAGTGCGTCTCGTGGCGCTCGACCGGGCCGAACGGCGGGGCGAGCTCCGGTTCGGAAGCGTCGTCGAAAGCGGCCGTGCCCGCATCCATCAGCTCGCCCAGCTCACGCACCCAGGCGACGTGCTCGTCACGTTCGTTCCAGACCAGTCCGAGCCGGCCGCCGGGCCGCAGCACGCGGGCGACCTCCGGGATGGCACGCACGGGATCGGCCCAGTGCCACGCCTGCGCGACGACCACGAGACCGAACGCGCCGTCGGCTGCCGGGATGTGCTCGGCGGTGCCCTCGCTCGCCTTCACATCCGGAAGACGTTCCCGGAGGATGCGGAGCATCTCCGGCGACGGGTCCACCGCGCTGACCGCGAACCCGCGTTCGACCAGGGCGGACGTCAGCTTTCCCGTGCCGGCGCCCAGGTCGAGGATCGGCCCCTCCACCCCCTCGGTCAGCCAGCTGACCGTGTCGGCCGGGTACGACGGGCGGGCAGCGTCGTAGACGTCGGCCGCGCGGTCGAACGACGCCGCGTGGAGGTCGCGCTGGTCTCGGGATGGCATGCCCCCGATGGTACCCAGCACCGCATCCAGGCGCCCGAGTTCTTCGCCGAGGTGCTCGTCGTTGCACCGCAGCACGGCGTGTCGGGCGCAACAATGAGCACCTCGGCGAACGGGAGGGGACGCACGGGTGCAACGACGAGCACTTGGGCGAACGGAAGGACGGCGCGCGGGAGCGGATGCGCGGGTGCGTCGGTGGGGCGTGCCAGCATGACGAGCGTGACCCTGGATTTCACTGCCATCGACTTCGAGACCGCCAACTCCTCCCCCGCGTCGGCCTGCTCGGTCGGGCTCGTGAAGGTCAGGGACGGCAAGGTCGTCGATCGCGTCGGATGGTTCATCCGGCCCCCGCTCGGGCACGATCACTTCCAGGAGTGGAACGTGCGCATCCACGGCATCCGGCCCGATGATGTGGCGGATGCGGCCGGGTGGGTGGACCAGCTCGCGGACCTGGTCGAGTTCGCCGAGGACGACCACCTCGTCGCCCACAACGCGGGATTCGACATGGGCGTGATCCGCGCGGCGTGCGCCGCCACCCTCGTCGCCTGCCCGGAGTACGGCTACCTGTGCAGCCTGCAGGTCGCCCGCCGGACGTACTCGCTGGAGTCCTACCGCCTGCCGGTCGCGGCGATGGCGGCCGGATTCGAGGGATTCCAGCACCACGACGCCCTCGCGGATGCCGAGGCGTGCGCCGCCATCGTGATCCATGCGGCGCGCAGGCACGAGGCGGCGACCATCGCGGATCTGGCGGCGCTCACGGGCTCCCGCCTCGGTCGCATCGGCGTACCGATCGCGGCCTGAGCCCGCCCCCACCGGCCCGCCCGCACGGGCCCGCGCCAGCCCGCCCGCACCGGCCCGCGCCGGCCCGCCCGCACCGGCCCGCACCGGCCCGCCCGCACCGGCCCGCACCGGCCCGCCCACCGGCCCGCCCGCGGCGGCCCGCCCGCGCCGGCCCGCGCGCCGGCCCGCCCACCGGCGCGCCCGCCCGCCCGACTCACTCCTCGCCACCCGCCGGGACTCGCGCGGCGCGGGAGCGCCGACTGTCGGTGGGCGCTGACACACTGAGGGCATGGACATCCTCGCGCTGCTCTTCGGCCTCCTGATCGGGCTCATCGCCGGTGCCTCCGGCGCGGGATTCGCCGTCGCCCGGCTCATCCGCTCGCGGACGCCGGCCGACCAGGCGCCCCAGCTCGACCCCGCCGTGCTTGCGGCACGGCACCAGGCCGAGCTGGCCGAGGCCCGGGCGGCGGAGGTGGCGGTGCAGGCGGAGATCCGCGCCGACCTGTCCGCAGCGCATGGTCGTGTCGACGCCCTGCAGGAGCAGGTGCGTGCGGCGCAGGAGCAGTACCGGGAGGCGATCGAGCGGCATCGCGCCGAAGCAGAGCAGCGCGCAGAGCGGGAGCGCACCGAGAGCAAGGTGCTCCAGGCTCTGGCTCCGGTGCGCGAGAGCCTCACCGACATGCAGCGGAAGGTGGTCGAGCTTGAGACGCAGCGCAACCAGCAGCACGGCCAGCTCGCTCAGCAGCTGCGGTCGGCCGCGGAGTCGGAGGAACGCCTGCGCAGCACCGCCGAGTCGCTGGCGTCGGCCCTGCGCTCGAACAGCACGCGCGGCGTGTGGGGCGAGACGCAGCTGCGGAGCGTCGTGGAGGCCGCGGGTCTCCTGGAGCGCGTGGACTTCGACGTGCAGTCGAGCATCCACTCGGAGTCGGGGGCCGGCCGGCCGGACATGATCGTGCGCCTTCCCGGTGGCAAGAACATCGCCCTCGATGCCAAGGTCCCGTTCAACGCCTACCTGGAGGCGAGCCAGATCCCCGCGACGGCGACCGGGACAGAGGGCGCGCAGCGGGAAGCCCTCCTCAAGCAGCACGTGAAGGCCGTGCGCGACCACATCACGGCGCTCGGCAGCAAGGCGTACTGGACCGGGCTGGAGTCGTCGCCCGAGCTGGTGATCGCCTTCATCCCGAGCGAATCGCTGGTGTCGTCGGCGCTCGAGGCCGACCCCTCGATCATGGAGTTCGCCTTCGGCAAGCGGGTGGCGCTCGCCTCTCCGGTGACGCTGTGGTCGGTCCTCAAGACGGTGGCGTTCAGCTGGCAGCAGGACGTGCTGACCCAGGAGGCCAAGCAGCTGTTCGACCTCAGCCGAACCCTGTACAGCCGCCTCTCGACCACCGCCGGCCACATCGAGAAGCTGGGCCGGTCCCTCGAGCGGACCGTCAAGGACTACAACGGCTTCGTCGGGTCGTTCGAACGTCAGGTGTTCCCCGCGGCCCGCAAGCTCAACGCGCTCGACGAGTCGAAGGTCATCGGCGTGATCGACGGCATCGAGGAAGCACCCCGCGAGCTGACCGCCTTCGAACTCGTCAGCGAGCTCGAGCCGCGCGACCTGCACGGGATCGACAAGCTCGCGATCGAAGAGAAGGAGCGGGCTCACGCGATCGAGACCGAGCGCGATGCCGAGCGCGAGCCCGGCGTGGCGTGATCAGAGCTGGTCGGGCTCCAGCCACTTCTCGGCGAGGTGGTCGGCCAGCACCCGGCGCACGGTTCCCGACTTGGAGCGCAGCACGATCGACTCGGTGCGGATGATCGGCCCCTTCCGGCGCACGCCCTCGACCAGGCCGCCGTCCGTGACGCCTGTCGCGACGAAGAAGGTGTTGTCCCCCTTCACCAGGTCGTCGGCGCCGTAGATCCGGTCCATCTCGAGCCCGGCGGCGATCCCGGCGGCGCGCTCCGCGTCGTCCTTCGGCGCCAGCCGCCCCTGCATGAAGCCGCCCAGCGCCTTGATCGCGCAGGCCGTCGTGATGCCCTCCGGGCTCCCGCCGATGCCGACGCAGAGGTCGATGCGCGACTCGTAACGGGCCGCGTTGATGCCGCCGGCCACGTCGCCGTCCAGCATGAGGCGCGTTCCCGCACCCGCCGCCCGGATCTCCTCGATCAGGCCCTCGTGACGCGGCCGATCCAGCACAGCCACCCGGATCTCGCCCACGGGCTTGCCCTTCGCCTTCGCCAGCTCGCGGATGTTGTCCCCGATCGACTGCGACAGGTCCACCACCCCGCGGCCCTCCGGCCCGGTCACGATCTTCGACATGTAGAAGACGGACGACGCATCCAGCATGGTGCCGCGGTCGGAGACCGCGATCACCGACAGCGCGTTCTGGCGGCCGGCCGCGGTCAGCGACGTCCCGTCGATCGGGTCCACCGCGATGTCCACCGACGGCCCGCGACCGTTGCCGACGTGCTCGCCGTTGAACAGCATGGGCGCGTTGTCCTTCTCGCCCTCGCCGATCACGATCACGCCGTCGAAGTTGACCGTCCCGAGGAACTTGCGCATCGCATCCACTGCGGCGCCGTCGGCCGCGTTCTTGTCGCCGCGCCCGATCCACGGTGTCGCCCGGATCGCCGCCGCCTCCGTCGCCCGCACCAGCTCCATCGCGAGGTTCCGGTCGGGCTGGTGGTAGTTCGTGGCGATGTCGCTGATGGTCATGATGGGTCCTCCCGGACGGATTCGGAACGTCGTCGTCGATTCCGGCGCCGTATCGCCGCAGCCGGACGCTGTCAGTGTATCGACCGGCCCTCCACGCGGGACCCCGAGCGCGACGGGATGTGCACGAACGTCCACAGGCCAGCCCCTGTGCGCCGCCGGCTGGGTCGGCGCCGAGGGCGCCTCGGTATGATGAGGGCGTTCGACACCCACATCCCTAGGAGCTGTAATGCCCATCGCCACGCCGGACCAGTATGCAGAGATGCTCGACAAAGCGAAGGCCGGCGGATTCGCCTATCCCGCGTTCAACGTGTCGTCGTCGCAGACCATCAACGCGGTGCTGCAGGGGCTGACCGAGGCGGGCAGCGACGGCATCATCCAGGTCACCACCGGTGGCGCCGACTACTTCGCGGGCCAGACCGTCAAGGCCCGCGCGACCGGCGCACTCGCCTTCGCCCGCTTCGCGACCGAGGTCGCCAAGAACTACCCCGTCACGGTGGCGCTCCACACCGACCACTGCCCGAAGAACGCCCTCGACGACTTCGTGCTGCCGCTCATCGCCGCCTCCGAGGAGGAGGTGAAGGCCGGCCGCAACCCGATCTTCCAGTCGCACATGTGGGACGGCTCCGCCGTGCCGCTCGCCGAGAACCTCGAGATCGCGCAGCAGATGCTGAAGCGCACGCAGGCCATCAACGCGATCCTCGAGGTCGAGATCGGCGTCGTGGGCGGCGAGGAGGACGGCGTCAGCCACGAGATCAACGAGCACCTCTACACGACGCTCGACGACGCCATCCAGACCGTGGAGGCGCTCGGCTTCGGCGAGAAGGGCCGCTACATGGCCGCCCTCACCTTCGGAAACGTGCACGGTGTGTACAAGCCGGGGAACGTCAAGCTGCGTCCGGAGCTGCTCAAGGAGATCCAGGACGGGCTCGCCGCACGGTATGGATTAACAGCAACGAACGGCAACAGCCCCAAGCCGCTCGACCTCGTCTTCCACGGCGGCTCCGGCTCGACGGACGAGGAGATCGCGGAGGCCGTCCGCAACGGTGTCGTGAAGATGAACATCGACACGGACACCCAGTACGCGTTCACCCGTTCGATCGCCGGCTACATGTTGAGCAACTACGACGGCGTGCTGAAGATCGACGGCGAGGTCGGCAACAAGAAGCTGTACGACCCGCGCGCGTGGGGCAAGGTCGCCGAGTCGGCCATGGCGGCCCGCGTCGTCGAGGCCACCCAGCAGCTCGGCTCGGCGGGTCACTCCGGGAAGTAGTGGTCACGGGCGGCGGTCGCCGGACGCGCCGTCGCCCTCCCACCAGCACCCGCACCAGCATCAGCGAGGAGGCGGCCGCGATGGCCGAGCAGGAACCGCAGCCGGACGACCGGCCGCGGCCGAAGTACGGCGAGCTGGCCCCACCGGGCTGGGTGTGGCATCCGCCGGCCGACGCCGACCGGCTCGACACTTCGCGTCCGGCGCCGCACGACGAGCCGTCGGAGGCGCCGGCAGGTGCGCTTCCCCGTTTCGGCGAGTCGCAGCCGGGCGGCGCGCCGCATCCGGGTCCGGCCGGTCATCCGGCCCCGGGCGGTCAGTCGAGCCCGACGGCCCGGCCCGTGCCCACCTGGAACGTGACGCTCACCGTCATGCTCGCGGTCTTCGGCTTCTTCGGGATGCTGTACTCGATCGCCGCGCTGCAGGCGATCCCCGCATCCATGCAGCTGCTGCACACCACGAACGACCTCGGCGACTACACGCCCGCTCCGATCGTCGGCACGCTGATCCTCATCGGCTCGATCATCCTGGGCGCCGTCTGGGCGGCCTCGGCCGTGATCGCCGCGTGGCTGCTCATGAAGCGCCGCCTGGCGTTCTGGGTGCCGCTCGTCGCCGGGATCGTCGCGATGACGGTGCTGCTGATCTTCTCGGGCGCGGTGCTTGCCACGGACCCCGCTCTGCTGAGCTTCTACAGCGGCGTCACCCCGCCGGCGACGACGCCGACGACCCCGACGACCCCGCCGACGCCGACGACCCCGCCGACGCCGACGATCCCGCCGACGCCGGCATCGACCCCGACGCCATAGCGCCGGCGGGGTGACCCCAGGTTCAGGCCGCCGCGCGCGCCTGCGCCAGCCCGTCCGCCAGAGGCGTCGTCGGCCGGCCGATCAGCTCCCGCAGCGTCGGCGTGGCCTCTGCAAGCGCTCCATCCCTGATGTTGCCGTCGAGCGCGACCACGAAACCGGCGGTGCCGGCGTCCAGGCCCACCCCGGTCAGGATGCTGCCGTGCTCCTCCGGGGTCACCGACCGGTAGACGACCTCGCGGCCGAGGAGCTCGCTGGCCACCTCGGCCAGGTCGGCGAAGGTCCACGCGGTGTCGCCGCTCAGCTCGTACACGGCGCCCTCGTGGCCCGGCGTGGTGAGGACGACGGCGGCCGCTTCGGCGTAGTCGGCCCGCGTGGCGCTGGCGACGCGGCCCTCTCCCGCGCTTGCCACGATCTCGCCGGTCGCGGCCGCGGTGTCGAGGGTGCCGAGGTAGTTCTCGGTGTACCAGTTGTTGCGCAGCACCGTGACCGGCAGGCCGGACGCGGCGAGCAACCGCTCCGTCTCGGCGTGCTCGGGAGCGACCACCAGGTCGGTGTCCGTCGCCTTCGACGCACTGGTGTAGACCACGCGGCCGACTCCGGCGCGGACGGCCGCGTCGATCGCGTTGCGGTGCTGCTGCAGCCGCTGGCCGACCTCCGAGCCGGACACGAGAAGGAGGGCGTCGGCGCCGCTGAACGCCGCATCCAGAGTCTCGGGCTGCGCGAAGTCGATGACCCGGGTGTCGATGCCCTGCGCCGCGAAGGAGGCGAGCCGGTCGGCGTTGCGCCCCAGAGCGCGAAGATCGGAGGCGGGGATTCCGCGCTCGAGGAGGGACTCGATGACGAGACGGCCGAGCTGCCCGGTCGCGCCGGTGATGACAATGGTCATGTGGGTTCCTTTCGGTTGTTCATGGTCGGCAACCGGCAGGCTCGCACAATACTTCCCGAGGGGAGGTACCCACTTTTTGGTAAGCTACTGACGTGGACACCGGAATTCAGGCGTTGAACGGGCACGGCTTCACCGATGGCGTGCTCCCCTCGGAGTGCCCGAGCCGCATCGTGCTCAATCACATCACCAGCACCTGGGGCGTCCTCATCCTCGTCGCGCTCTCGCAGAGCGACCTGCGCTGGGGTGAGCTGCGTCGCACGGTGCAGGGCATCAGCGAGAAGATGCTGGCCCAGACGCTCCGGACCCTCGAAAAGGACGGCTTCGTCCTGCGCACCGCTCAGCCGACCGTCCCGCCACGGGTCGACTACAGCCTGACCGAGCGCGGCCGGGACGTGACCACCCACCTGATGCCCCTGATGGAGTGGATCTCGGACAACGCCGACGACATCCTCAGCGGGACCTCGCGCCCGAGCTGAGGGCTGAGGGCTGAGGCGGGGATCCGCCGCGCTCAGTGCACGCGGCCGCCGAGCGCCCGCGCGTCCTGCTTGCCGGTGATGTCCTTGCGGAGCTCCTTCGGCAGCGAGAACATGAGGTCCTCCTCGGCCGTCTTGACCTGCTCCACGTCGCGGTAGCCGGCACCGGCGAGGTCGTCCAGCACCTCCTGCACGAGCACCTCGGGAACGGACGCGCCGCTCGTCACACCGACGGAGGCGACGCCGTCCAGCCACTCCTGCTTGATCTCGCTCGCATAGTCGACGCGGTACGCCGCCGACGCGCCGTACTCGAGGGCGACCTCCACCAGGCGGACCGAGTTGGAGGAGTTGGCCGAGCCGACGACGATGACGAGGTCGGCCTGCTCGGCGACCTTCTTGATGGCCACCTGGCGGTTCTGCGTCGCGTAGCAGATGTCGTCGCTCGGCGGGTCCTGAAGGAGCGGGAAGCGCTCGCGGAGACGGCGCACCGTCTCCATCGTCTCGTCCACCGAGAGCGTGGTCTGGGACAGCCAGACGACCTTCTCCGGGTCCTTCACGACGATCGAATCCACGTCGTCCGGGCCGTTCACGAGGGTCACGTGCTCGGGCGCTTCGCCCGCCGTGCCCTCGACCTCTTCGTGGCCGGCGTGGCCGATGAGCAGGATCTCGAAGTCGTCGCGCGCGAACCGCACGGCCTCGCGGTGCACCTTGGTGACGAGCGGGCAGGTCGCGTCGATCGCGAGCAGGCCGCGGTCGGCAGCGGCACTCACGACCGCCGGCGACACCCCGTGCGCCGAGAAGACGACGTGCGCCCCGGGCGGGACCTCATCCACCTCGTCGACGAAGATCGCGCCCTGCCGCTCCAGCTCGGACACGACGTGCACGTTGTGGACGATCTGCTTGCGCACGTAGACCGGCGCGCCGTACAGCTCGAGCGCCTTCTCCACAGCCACGACCGCGCGGTCCACACCGGCGCAGTAGCCGCGGGGAGCGGCCAGCAGCACCCGCTTATGTCCGAGGACCGGGTTATCCTGAAGCCGTCCCCTCACCCCCGGCATGCGGGGAATCGGGAGGCTGATGGTTGTGTCGCTCACCCGATCGATCCTACGTGAGCACACTGGAGACGGAATGGGAGGGCGCTTGTGACTCAGGTCGCCGACAGCGGCACCGCACAGCCCTCGACCGTCACCATGCAGCCGGCTCCCCCGACCGTCGACGCGCCGTGGCCGGTCGCCCTGCTCAACAACAAGATCAAGGGATGGATCGAGCGGCTCGGCACTGCTTGGGTCGAGGGCGAGATCACGCAGTGGGGCACCTCCGGGGGCAACGTCTACGGCAAGCTCAAGGACCTCGACGAGGACGCCACGATCAGCTTCACGATCTGGTCGTCCGTGAAGGCGCGCATCCCGGCCGATCTGAAGCAGGGCGACCGCGTGGTCGCGGCGATCAAGCCGAACTTCTGGGTCAAGGGCGGCACCCTGACCATGCAGGTCTACGACATGAAGCACGTCGGCCTCGGCGACCTGCTCGAGCGGCTGGAGCGGCTGCGGCAGCAGCTCGCCGCCGAGGGGCTGTTCGGGCCCGACCGCAAGAAGCGCCTCCCCTTCCTGCCGCACACCATCGGCCTCGTGACGGGCAAGGACTCGGACGCCGAGAAGGATGTGCTGCGCAACGCGCAGCTCCGCTGGCCGCAGGTGCGGTTCCGCGTGGTGCACGCGGCGGTGCAGGGCGAGCGGACGGTCGCCGAGGTCATCTCCGCCATCCGGACGCTGGATGCGGACCCCGAGGTCGAGGTCATCATCGTCGCCCGGGGCGGCGGCGACTTCCAGAACCTCCTCGGCTTCAGCGACGAGCGACTGGTGCGCGCGGCGGCGGCGGCCCTCACGCCCATCGTCAGTGCCATCGGGCACGAGGCCGACCGTCCGCTCCTCGACGAGGTGGCCGACCTGCGCGCCTCCACCCCCACCGATGCGGCGAAGCGGGTCGTGCCGGATGTCGCCGAGGAGCTGGCGCGCGTGCAGCAGGCGCGCGCCCGGATCGGGATGCGCGTCACCCACCTCATCGCACACGAGATCGACCGGATCGGGCACCTGCGCACACGTCCCGTCCTCGCCTCCCCCGGGTGGATCGTGGATGCGCGTGCCCAGGAGCTCACACGGTACGTCTCCCGGGGGACGGAGCTGGTCGGCCGGTGCGTCGACCGCGAGACCACCCGCGTCGCAGAGCTGCGCGGGCAGTTGCGGGCGCTCTCCCCGCAGGGCACCCTCGACCGCGGCTACGCCATCGTGCAGACGGCGGCCGGGCACGTGGTGACCGAGCCGGCGGAGGCGCCGGCGGGCACCTCCCTGCGCCTCACGGTCTCCGGCGGCTCGTTCGCCGCGACCGCGGGAGACGAACTGCCCTCGCCGGCCGTCCCTCCACAGTCCGCGACCCGTCCACAGGCTGACGTTCCTCCACAGGCTGACGTTCCTCCACAGACCGACGTACATTCAGAGGCTCCAGCGGACCCTCAGCGGGCCAAATAGAATGGATGTCATGCCCACTTCCGAGACGTCCCCCGCGGGGGATCCGCTCAGCGCGCTGAGCTACGAGGAGGCGCGCGACGAGCTGATCCGCGTCGTCACCGAGCTGGAGCAGGGCACGTCGACCCTCGAGGAGTCCATCGCCCTGTGGGAGCGCGGCGAAGCACTGGCCCGGCACTGCGAGGAATGGCTGATCGGCGCGAAGGCACGGCTGGATGCGGCGCGAGCCGGCGCCGCCACGTCGCAGAGCGTGTCAGAAGCCGCGAGCGAATGAGCCCTCGCACCAAGCCGCCTGCGGTCGTCGCCGAGCTCGGCCGCCCGGAGACGCCGGAGGAGACCGCCGCCCGCAAGGCGGAGAACTCGGCGAACCATCGCAACCGGCAGACGATCAACAACCTCGTCTACTCCCTCATCGCGACGCTCGCGCTCGTGGCGGTCATCGTCCTCGTCGTGCCGCGCGGCAACCCGTCGGCCACCCGGCCCGCCGTCGACTACGCGGCCGCAGCCCAGCAGGCACAGGGCAGCGAACCGGATCCGCTCCTCGTGCCGAAGCTCCCCTCCGGCTGGACGTCGAACAACGCGGAGCTGCGCACCAAGACCGCCGACAGGGTCGACTCCTGGTACATCGGCCTGATCACCCCGAAGCAGCAGTTCATCGGCGTCACGCAGGGCTTCGGCGCCAACGACAGCTGGGTTTCCGACCAGGTCGCGAAGTCGGTCATCACGGGGACGCGCGACATCGACGGAATCAGGTGGGACGTCTACGACCATCGCGCCTCGGGCTCGGACGACGGCAACGTCGACTACGCCCTGGTCGCTCACGCGGGCGACAGCACGGTCATCCTGTCCGGCACGGCGGACGACACCGAGTTCCGTACGGTGGCGTCGTCGCTCGTCGGCCAGATCCATTCACTCGGAGGAGGAAAGTAGTGCCCACCACACGCCCCGGAAAGATCTGGACCGCCTTGCTCGAGGGCAACGCCCGCTTCATCGCGGGCGAGCCGCAGCATCCCCACCAGGATGTGACCCGCCGCGAGTCGGTCGCCGGCGGTCAGGAGCCCGTCGTGGCCATCTTCGGCTGCTCCGACTCGCGCCTGGCTGCGGAGATCATCTTCGACCTCGGGCTGGGCGATGCGTTCGTCATCCGCAACGCCGGTCAGGTCGTGTCCGGCTCGGTGCTCGGTTCGCTGGAGTACGCGGTGGCCGTCCTGCACATCCCCCTCATCCTCGTGCTCGGGCACGACAGCTGCGGGGCGGTCGCCTCGGCGATCGCCTCGCAGGCAGCCGACGCCGAGCCGCTTCCGCCGCACATCGCCGACCTGATCGCGCCGATCGTACCTGCGGTCCACCGCGTCACAGGTCCCGGTGCGGTCGACCCGCGCGTGGTCGACGCGTCCGCGGTCGGGCGGGAGCATCTGCGCGACACCGTCTCCGAGCTGCTCGCGCGGTCCGAGATCATCGCGTCCGCGGTCGCCGAGAACACTCTCGGCATCGTCGGCGCCAACTACCGGCTCGCGGAGGGCCGGGCGGTCCCCGACGTCGTCGTCGGCCTGAGCGACTGACCCGGCCCCCGCAAACAGAAAGGAAGAACACACCGTGGTGGACACCCAGGCTGACGCCGAGTACCGCATCGAACACGACACGATGGGCGAGGTGCGCGTCCCGAAGGACGCCCTGTACGGCGCGCAGACCCAGCGTGCCGTCGAGAACTTCCCGATCTCGGGCTCCGTGCTCGAGCCGGCGCAGATCGCCGCGCTGGCGCGGATCAAGAAGTCGGCCGCGCTCGCGAACGCCCGCTTGGGCGTCCTCGACCAGGAGGTGGCGGACGCCATCGCGTCGGCCGCCGACGAGGTCGCCTCCGGCGCCCACGACGCGGAGTTCCCCATCGACGTCTACCAGACCGGGTCGGGCACCTCGTCGAACATGAACATGAACGAGGTGCTGGCGACTCTCGCGTCCGGGCGGCTCGGCCGTCCCGTGCACCCGAACGACCACGTGAACGCGTCGCAGTCCTCGAACGACGTCTTCCCGACCTCGGTGCACATCGCGGTCACCGGCGCGCTCATCGACGACCTCATCCCGGCACTCGACCACCTCGCGGTGGCGCTGGAGGAGAAGGCGGAGCTGTGGGCGGAGGCGGTCAAGAGCGGCCGCACGCACCTGATGGATGCGACGCCGGTCACCCTCGGGCAGGAGTTCGGCGGCTACGCCGCGCAGGTGCGCTACGGCATCGAGCGGATCCGGGCAGCACTCCCCCGCGTCGCGGAGGTGCCCCTCGGCGGGACCGCCGTGGGCACCGGCATCAACACGCCCCTCGGCTTCCCCCAGCTCGTCATCGAGCTGCTGACGGCCGAGACCGAGCTTCCGATCACGGAGGCGCGCAACCACTTCGAGGCGCAGGCCAACCGGGATGCGCTGGTCGAGGCGTCCGGCGCCCTGCGGACCATCGCCGTCTCGCTGACGAAGATCTCCAACGACCTGCGCTGGATGGGCTCGGGCCCGAACACGGGTCTCGGCGAGCTGCACATCCCGGACCTGCAGCCGGGATCCTCGATCATGCCCGGCAAGGTGAACCCGGTCATCCCGGAGGCCGTGCTGATGGTCGCCGCGCGCGTCGTCGGGAACGACGCGACGATCGCGTGGAGCGGCGCGTCCGGTCTCTTCGAGCTGAACGTGGCCATCCCGGTGATGGGAACCGCGCTGCTGGAGTCCATCCGTCTGCTCACCCAGTCGAGCCGCGTGCTCGCCGACAAGACGGTCCGGGGCCTCGAGGCCAACCTCGAGCGCGCCCGCGCCTTCGCGGAGTCGAGCCCGTCGATCGTGACCCCGCTCAACCGGGTGATCGGCTACGAGTCGGCCGCGAAGGTCGCCAAGCACGCGGTCGCGAAGGGCATCACCGTACGGGAGGCGGTCATCGACCTCGGCTTCGTCGAGCGCGGCGAAGTCACCCTCGAGCAGCTCGACACGGCCCTCGACGTCCTCTCCATGACCCACCCCGGCTGACCCGCCCGCGCACAGCCCCACCGTCGAGTACACAAAGACTGCACGCGGAGAACGCTCTCCGCGTGCAGTCTTTGTGTACTCGATGGTGGGGCGTACCGGGCAGCGGGTCAGGCGAGCTCGTTGGCCTCCAGCATCTCGGTGACGAGGGCGGCGATCGCGGAGCGTTCCGAGCGGGTGAGCGTGACGTGGGCGAAGAGCGGGTGGCCCTTCAGCGTCTCGATCACGCTGGCGACGCCGTCGTGGCGGCCGACGCGGAGGTTGTCGCGCTGCGCCACATCGTGCGTGAGCACGACCCGCGAGTTCTGCCCGATGCGGCTCAGCACCGTCAGCAGCACATTGCGCTCCAGCGACTGCGCCTCATCCACGATCACGAAGGCGTCGTGCAGCGAGCGGCCGCGGATGTGCGTGAGCGGCAGCACCTCGAGGATGCCGCGGTCGAGCACCTCGTCGAGCACGTTCTGCGACACCAGAGCGCCGAGCGTGTCGAACACCGCCTGGCCCCAGGGATTCATCTTCTCGCCCTGGTCGCCGGGCAGGTAGCCGAGCTCCTGGCCGCCGACCGCGTACAGCGGACGGAACACCATGATCTTCTTGTGCTGCCGGCGCTCCAGCACCGCTTCCAATCCGGCGCACAAGGCCAGGGCCGACTTGCCGGTTCCCGCGCGTCCGCCCAGCGACAGGATCCCGATCTCCGGATCGAGGAGCAGGTCGATCGCGAGCCGCTGCTCCGCCGAGCGGCCGTGCAGCCCGAACACATCGCGGTCACCGCGGACGAGCTTGACCTCGCCCTCCGCGACCACGCGCCCGAGGGCGGAGCCGCGGTCCGAGTGGATGACGAGGCCGGTGTTCACCGGAAGCCCGGCGACCGCGTCGGTGCGCATCCACTCGTCTTCGTAGAGGGACGCCATCCGGTCGCTGCCGAGGTCGATCTCCGCGAGCCCCGTCCATCCCGAGTCGACGACCTGCTCGTGCCGGTACTCCTCCGCCGCCAGCCCGATGGAGGCGGCCTTCACCCGCAGCGGCAGGTCCTTGGAGACGACCGTGACGTCGAGACCGTCGTTGGCGAGGTTGAGGGCGACGGCGAGGATGCGGGAGTCGTTGTCGCCGAGCTGCATCCCGCTCGGCAGGACCGACATGCTGGAGTGGTTCAGCTCCACTCGCAGGGATCCGCCCTCACCGACGGGGATCGGGAAGTCGAGCCGTTCGTGCTCGACCCGCAGGTCATCGAGGTTGCGCAGCGCCTGCCGCGCGAAGTACCCGAGCTCGGGGTCGTTGCGCTTGCCTTCCAGCTCGCTGACCACGACGACCGGGATGACGACAGCATGCTCCGCGAACCGGAAGATGGCCTTCGGGTCGGAGAGCAGGACGGACGTGTCGAGCACGTACGTGCGCTCACTCGTCTTCGCCGCGCCTGCCGCCGAGCCGTTCGACCGGGTTGCTGCCTGTCGGGTTGTTGATTCCGCCACGACCACTCCCACCCCGCCGCTCCCTCAGGAGCCGGCGGATCTCTCTGGCGAGTCGGCCGCTTGGGTTTCGAAACGAACTTACGTGGCCGTCTCGATCGGGCGCGGTGCCCGATACCGCGAACCTACGCCCGGCCGCCGACACCGGTCGACCGGCTTGCCGCGTGTCGTGTTTCGTGCGCGTGAACATTCGCCCCCCGTTCGGGAACGCGCAGGGGACGGCAGTCCGCGACTGCGCGCCGGCGGCGCCCGGCCGCGCAGTCGCCCAAGCGCCCAACCGCGGTCACCCAATCGCCCAACCGCGCTCAGGCGACCGACGCGTACGACGTGAATGCCGCCCGGAGCATGTCGAACGTCTCCTCCGTCGTCCCGGCGTGGACGCTCAGGCGAACGCTGGCCGCCCGCACCGACGCCGTCACGCCGTGGTTGTGGAGGGAGGCGCTCAGCGCGGTGAGCTGCTCGGGCAGCGGCTCCAGCACGACGATGCCGGCGCGCTCGTTCCCGCTGCGCGAGGAGGCCACCGGCACGGCGAACTCGTCCGCCAGCTGGAGGATCCGCTCGGCGTTGTCCGCCACAGCGGCCGCGACCGCCCCGACGCCGACGGCCGCGACCTCCTCCAGCGCCGCAGCGAAGCGCGCCTCGGCGATGGGATCGGGGTTGGAGATCGAGAAGGCGCTCGCACCGCGCACCGGGTCGCGCACCTCGTCCCAGGGCTGATCGGGGCCGGAGCCCGTCCAGCCGCTGAACACGGGAGTCAGATGGTCGAGTGCCCGCTCGCTGAGGGCGAGGAATCCGGTGCCCCAGCCCGCGCGCATCCACTTCTGGCCGCCCGATGCGACGACGTCGGCGACCTCCCACGGCGCGTCGACCACGCCGAACCCCTGGATGGCGTCCACGATCAGGAGGCGGTCGCCGATGATCTGGCGGATGCCGTCGATGTCCGCGAGGTAGCCCGTGCGCGAGTCCACCAGGCTGACCATCACCGCGACCGTGCTGTCGGTCAGCTGCTCCCGGATGCCCGACGGCGTCACCCGGCCCTGGTCGGTCGCGAGCCAGGTCGGCGTGATGACACGGAGCGCCTGCGCCGCACGCTCGGCCGCGTAGGTGAGCGAGGGGAACTCCGAGAGCGCGACGAGCACCTCGCCGCCCGTGAGACCGAAGGCGGCGTGCAGCAGGCCGCTGGAGGCGTTCGGCTGGAACACGACCTGGTCGGCCGGGAACCGCGTGAGCGCGCTGACGCCGTCGCGCACCCGCTGATCTTCCGCGCGCATCCGCTCGATGGTGCCGTGGCGCGCTTTGGAGAGGATCTCGTACTGCCCGATCGTCTCGGCGCGAACCGTCGCCGAGAGCGGACCGACCCTTCCGTAGTCCAGATATCCGGGCTCTTCACGGAAACCGCTGCTGTACTCCTCGACCGTCGTCACCAGTCGATTCTGCCGGATGCCGTCCTCAGCCACCGAACCGGCTCAGCCGCCGAACCGCCGCTGCCGACGCGAGTAGTCGCGCACGGCACGGAGGAAGTCGACCTCGCGCAGGTCCGGCCCGAGCGCCTCCACGAAGTAGAACTCGCTGTGCGCGCTCTGCCACAGCATGAAGTCGCTGAGCCTCTGCTCCCCGGAGGTCCGGATGACGAGATCGGGATCCGGCTGGCCTCCGGTGTAGAGGTGCTCGCCGATCAGGTCGGGCGTGAGCAGGTCGGCCAGCGTCTCGAGGCTTCCGCCCTCGGCGGAGTGCGCCGCCACGATGCTGCGCATCGCATCCGTGATCTCCTTGCGGCCGCCGTAGCCGACCGCGAGGTTGATGTGCATCCCCGTGTTGCCCGTCGTGCTCTTCTCGGCGTCCGCCAGCGCCTCGACCAGGCGAGGGGGGAGCCCGGTCGTCGTGCCCACGTGCTTGACCTTCCAGTCGCCGTAGCGGGAGAGGTCGCCGGCCAGCTGCGCGATGATCTCGATGAGGTCGCCGAGCTCCGCGCTCTCGCGGTTCGTCAGGTTGTCGGAGGACAGGAGATAGAGGGTGACGACCTCGATCCCGAGCTCGTCGCACCACTCGAGGAACTCGCGCATCTTGGCGGCTCCCGCCCGGTGGCCGTGCGCCACCGTGCTGAGTCCCGCCTGCCGCGCCCAGCGCCGGTTGCCGTCGATGATCATGGCGACGTGCTTGGGAAGCGCCTCACGGTTGAGCGAGCGCTTGATCCGCTTCTGGTAGAGACCGTAGAGCAGCCCGCTGGGCTGCAACCGGCCCTCCGGGGTCTGTCGTCTGCTCACGCTGCTACGTTAGCGCGGGCACCACGGGCGCGGCTCACAGCATCCCGGCACCGCCGTTCCCCTACGCTGGGGCCATGTCGTCCCGAAAGAGTCCGCGCCACGGCAGCACCGGGGATCACGGCGACCCGGAGGACGTCGCCGAGTTCCTGAACGAGCCGAAGAACGCGCTGGATGCGTCGGATGCCGCCGTGCAGGCGGACGAGCACGACGCGCGTGACGGCGGTCCCGAACTGCCCAATATCCCGCTGCTGGATGCCTCCCCCGCTCATCCGGCCGACATCCGGCCAACGTGGCGCGGATGGATCCACGCGGGGACGTTCCCGGTCACGATCGCCGCGGGCATCGTCCTCATCGTGCTCGCCCACGGCGCGCCCGCGAAGTGGGCCTCGGCCGTGTTCATGCTGACCTCGATGCTGCTGTTCGGAAACTCGGCGCTCTACCACCGCTTCGACTGGCGACCGCGCACGAAGGTGCTGCTCAAGCGCATCGACCACGCCAACATCTTCCTGCTCATCGCGGGGACCTACACTCCGCTCGCCGTGCTGGCGCTGCCGCCGAGCAAGGGCATCCTGCTGCTCTCGCTGGTGTGGGCGGGGGCGCTGATCGGCATCGGCTTCCGCGTCTTCTGGATCTCAGCCCCGCGCTGGCTGTACGTGCCGATCTACGTCGCGCTGGGATGGGCGGCCGTGGCGTACGTCGTCGACCTGCTGCACGCCAACGTCGCCATGATGATCCTGGTGCTGATCGGCGGTCTGCTCTACACGATCGGCGCGGTGATCTACGGGATGAAGCGGCCCAACCCGTTCCCGGGGCGCTTCGGCTTCCACGAGATCTTCCACACGCTGACGGTGCTGGCGTTCCTCTGCCACTGGAGCGCGACCCTCCTGATCGCGCTCCACCCCGCCTACAACGCGGGCTGAGTCACTGGCCGCTGAGTCACTGGCCGGTGTAGGTGTCGACCTTGACGATCTTGACGGGGATGCGGCGGCCGTTCGGCGCCGTGTACTCGGTCGTGTCGCCCACCTTGAGGTCGAGGATCGCCGCGCCGAGCGGGCTCTGCTCGCTGTAGACCGGAAGGTCGGTGCCGGAGGCGATCTCGCGGTTGCCGATGAGGAACACGCTCTCGTCACCCGCGATCGTGGCGGTGATGACGGTCCCCGGCTCGACGACTCCGTGGCTCTCGGGAGCCGCGCCGACGCTGGCGTGACGCAGCAGGTTGGTGAGCTGGACGATGCGGGCCTCGATCTTGCCCTGCTCCTCCTTGGCCGCGTGATAGCCGCCGTTCTCCTTGAGGTCGCCCTCTTCCCGGGCCGCCTCGATGCGCTTCGCGATCTCGTTACGGCCGTTGACGCTGAGCTCCTCGAGTTCGGCCGAGAGACGGTCGTACGCGTCCTGGGTCAGAAACGTGACCTGAGACTCCTGAGACATGATGAACTCCTTCGCGCCTGCGGCTGACGCCACTGCAGTTGATAGCACCGTGGCTGAGAGGCCGATCCGGTACCGGTGCTAAAGTCGACGCCCCGGCCACGGCCGGGGCGTATCCGCACAATACTAGGTCAGCCAGCAGGTGTTGATCAAACCCGTGTTGGGCTTCATGATGGTGCGGATGGCCTCGGTGTGAGTGGTCACACGCGTATCGGAACCCGGGTACTGGACGATGCGCCAGCCGACGATCGCGAAGTCCTCGTTGAGGGCCTGGATGGCGCAGGTCACCGGAGTCCCCACGGGGGCGTTGATCGTGAACGAGATGTCGACGTGGTGGTCGTCCGGGATCGTGTATGCGGTGTCTGTCGTCTCCAGGTTGGCCTGGTCGTTGTCCCAGCCGGCCCAGAACACCCACGCGGTGACGACCACGAGCACGGCGAGCGCGCCGCCGACGAGCAGCCAGCGGTCGCGCCGCTTGCGTCGTGGCGTGCGGCCGTACCGGGTATCGAGCGTCGGGGTCGCCGTCATGCCGTCCAGCTCCGCCTCCCGCTCGGGAGCCTCCCGTCGGGCGACGGTAGGCTGAAACCAGACTAGGAGAGAAAGCTGTGAATGCCGCCGCGCGAGCGGCCGGCCGCAGTTCTCCGATCGACGCGAAAGTGGAGACCGCGATGCCCGAGACCGACGCCCTTCTGCACGCCTGGGTACGGCTGGCAGCGACGCCCGCGCCGACGCCGTCGGGCGCACCCAGCGACGACTCGGTGACGCCGGGTGTCGTCGGCTTCGCCGTCACCTTCGTTCTCGCTGTGGTGGTCGTGCTGCTCGTGATCGACATGGTGCGCCGCATCCGCCGCGTCCGGTACCGCGCGGAGATCGCGGAGAAGCTGGACGCCGAACAGTCGGCGGCCGGACAGACGGAGGCCGGACAGGCGGACGCCGGACAGGCGGACGCCGGACAGGCGGACGCCGGACAGGCGGACGCCCGACAGGCGGACGCCCGACAGGCGCGTCCCGAGGGGCTGGAGACGCCGGACGGGGACGAGCAGCCGCCCGCTCCGGCTCGATGAAGCGCACGACCGGTGCCCTGGCCGCCGCCGTGGCGGCCGTCGTGGTCGTCGCCGGCGCGGTGATCGTGGCCGCCGTGACGCAGCACCCGAACGATCTCCGGTCCGCTGCGTCCGGTATCCCCGCTTCGTCCGAGGGAACCTCGCACGGCGGCTCCACTCCTCCCAGCCCCGTCCCGTCTCTCTCCCGGGCGGACGCCGCAGTCCTCGACTACGTGCACACCCTCCCCACCGTCGACGACGTGACCGCAGACACGGTCGGCGAGTTCACCGAGCTGACCTGCGCCACCCTCCGGTCGCCGAAGATGTCGACCGACTTCTATGCGCAGCTGGTCGCGATCGAGACGAAGGGGTACTCGCTCACCCCGGAGAAGGCCAACGAGCTCCTCGGGGTGACCGCGCGCGCGGCGTGCCCGGACGCGACCCGCGTGGTGGACAGCCGCGGTGCCCAGCAGGCCGTCGCCCCCTGAGTCCCGAGGTCAGCAGGCGTTCCCCCGGCCGACACCGTCGCTCACGACGCTCGTGCCGCCGACGATGGTGGTTGCGTCGACACTCAGGGTGTGGAGCCGATCGGCTTCCGGTTTGACCAGACAAGAGCCGTTGGTCAGCAGCAGCGGAAAGTGCGCGGTCCCTCCCCACGCCGCTCCGGTGAGCGCGTCCGGGAAGTTCAGCCCGGATGCGATCAGCGCCGTCGGCGCGCTCGCGAACGCGAACGCGGCCACTGCGGCGTTCGTGGCGAAGCGGTCGCCGCCGGCCAGGCGCTGGACGGGTGCGATCCTCCGGAGCACGGCATCGAGGCCGGAGGGAATCGCGTTCGGGCCGCCGACGACCGCGATGCGCTTCGGTGCCAGCGTGCCCAGCGTTGCGGCCACAGCGGAGCCGGACGCGTCGCCGCCCGGTGTCAGCAGCACGGGGCCGCCCTGGCTGCCCGCAGCTCCCGTCGCCGATAGTGCGTCCGGAAAACTGGAGCCGCTCGCGACGTAGGCGATCGGCACAGGGCCCGCAGCGAAGGCGTACTGGGCGACGCGCCGGCTGGTGTCGTAGCGGTCGCTCCCCGCCAGGCGCACCACGGTCGGCGCGAGAACCGAGAGCGCATCCGACACCGCGGGCGAGACGGCGCTCACTCCGCCCACGACGACGATGCGGCCGGGATGGAGCCGGGCGATCTCAGCGGAGACGACGCCGGGCAGCCCGCCCGGGGACGTCAGCAGGAGCGGTCCGCCCTGGGCCGCAGCAGCAGCGCCGGCGGAGAGCGCGTCAGGGTAGTTGACGCCCGATGCGACGTAGACGACCGGCGCGCTGCCGGGGTACGCGGCCCGAGAGACCGCGACCGCCGTGTCATACCGGTCACCGCCGCTGATCCGGGTGCTGGGGAGGTGCTGGTGCCGCACATCGAAGCTCTGGATGCCCATGAAGAGCGAGCTCTGGTTCGCGGGCGAGATCTCCGGCGTGTCCAGCCAGCCGTAGTTCGCGGCGAAAGCGCCGACCGAACCGTCAGCGGGAAAGGCGCCGTGCAGCACGTTCGCGGGCACGGCGGTCGTCTCGCTTGCGCCCGGATCCGTCCGGCAGGTCGCGACCGACTGGAGGCGCAGTCCGAAGTCGGTGTTGCGGAGGGCGTCGGCCACAGCGGCGTGATCGGCGTGCGTGTAGACGAAGCAGTCCTTGTCGGAGATGTTGCTGTAAGCGGAGACGATTCCCGCGTCGGGCAGTGTCGTGTCCACGCCCAGTGCCGCCCTGTTGGCGAGGACCGTTCGCATCGCCCACGCGACCTTCGCCTGCGTGAGGTCGCCGTCTCCCAGGTCGAAGTCGACGAGGGCGCCGCGGCCGAGGCGGTCGGTCCAGACCTGTGCGGTCGTGTCCGTGAATGGCAAACCAATGGGCGACGCGGTGGCCGGTGAGGTCGGGGGTCCGGAGGGGGACGCGGATGCCTGCGGCGCGGAACCGATCGCCGGCCGGTCTTCCGGCACCCGGGGCTCGCGCGCGAGCGCCACGCCCTGCGACGGGAAGGGTGGGGTGACGACAGGCGGCCCGAACGCACCGGGCATCGTCGGATCGGATGCGGACATCGCAGAGAAGTAACCGAGCCAGGAATTGAGCCTGGCACGCTCGCAGGAAGCGGTGTGCATCCCCAGAGGCGCCGGATCGGCCGGTGCAGCGCCGCCGAGGAGGCTCAGCTCGTACCCGACCGCCCCGCAATGGTATGTGGACTCGCCGCGCGTCATCAGGACGAACATCTTGTACAGGTCGGGTCTGTTGGCGTAGAAGGAGGCCGCCTCGAACTCGTCGTCGGGGTGAGGGATGGCGATGTACAGAACGCGGGAAGGGGGGCCGGCGAAGGTGCTCGGCACCGGCGTGTCGGTGGGCGCCGGCGTGTCCGTGGGCGCCGGCGTGTCGGTGGGCGCTGCGGTATCCGTCGGTGCCGGCGTATCCGTCGGCGCCGGCGTATCCGTCGGCGCCGGCGTGTCGGTGGGCGTCGGCGTATCCGTCGGCGCCGGCGTATCCGTCGGTACGGCGGCATCCGTCGGTGCGGCGCTATCGGTCGGCGTCTCCGCCGATGCAGTTGCCACAGAGCGGACATCGCCGGACGCCGTCGCAGGGATTGCGGCCGGAAGCACCGAGAAGCCGCTCAACGAGGTCACGGCCGCGACGAGCGCCAGGCTGGAAATGGCGCGCGCAGTGAGCGCGCGCAAGCGGGGAGGCGGCAATCGGGACCTTTGGCTGCATCGGCCCGGTACGAAACCTGGGCCTGTTCGGGTAGCCAGCCAACGTGGACCGACTGGTTCGTATTATTACATCGGATATCCGCACGAAACGGCAGCCACCTCTTTTAGGGTCAGGATGCGGACAGCCACTGCACCGCTCGTTCCACGAGGAGAGCCAGACCGATGAGAGTCATCGCGGCGCCCGAGATGCGCGCGACCACCGCCGCACTGCGCGGACGGCCGACGAGCACGAGACGGGACAGCAGCGCCACCCCCGAGTAGACGAGTGCGCAGGTCGCGACGAACAGACCGCCGAGAAGCAGCATCTGTGCGGCCGGGGGCCAGGATGTGTCCCGCGAGGTGAATTGCGGCACCAGCGCGAGCAGCACGAGCAGACCCTTCGGGTTGAATCCGGACACGCCCGCGCCGCGGAAGAACGTGCTCCACGCGGAAGCGACGGCCTCGCCCGGAGCGGTCAGGGGAGCCGGCGCCCGCAGCAGGCCGTTCAGCCCGATCCAGATGAGGTACAGGGCACCGCCGATCGTCAACGCGCCGAGCAGCAGCGGGTTCGCGGCCACGAGGGCTCCGACCCCGACGGCGACCGCGAGCACGACGACGGCATAGCCGGTGACGATCCCGGCGATCGAGGGGACGGCGCGGCGACGTGCACCCGCAGCGATGGCGAACGCCCAGTCCGCGCCGGGCGTCAGGACGAGCAAGGTCGACACACCCCAGAATCCGAAGATCGCCGCTGCTGTCATCGTCCGCCTCCACTCGCCTCTCGGTGATGGGCAGGAATCTATGCCAATCGGCGACGAAGGTGCTTGCCAATAGTGAGCAATCCTGAGCAGACCGTGGAAGAATCCACCCCATGGATGCCATCGACCGCGAAATCCTTTCGGTGCTTCAAGAGGACGGGCGCATCAGTCTCACCGACCTGGCCGACCGGGTCGGCCTGACCCTGTCCCCTTGCCACCGGAGGGTCCGCGAGTTGGAGCGCTCGGGGGCGATCGAGCACTACCGCGCGGTGGTCTCCCCCGCCGCGGTCGGCCTCGACTTCGAGGCGATCGTCTTCGTCCGCATCGACCGGACCGATCCGGACACCGTCGGCGCCTTCGAAGCGGGTGTCCTCGACATCCCGAACGTCGTGCAGGCCGAACGGCTGTTCGGCGATCCCGATTACATGCTCCGGGTGCTCACCACGGACCTCCCGGCGTACCAGGAGCTGTTCGACGGCCCGCTCGGGGCCCTCCCGGGTGTGCGCAAGCTCTCGTCGACCCTCGTGATGAAGCAGGTGACCGGCCGGCGCGCACTCCCGACCGGCCACCCGCGCAGGACCTAGCCGGCGACGGGAACCGGCGAGTAGGCGCCGGCGGCGATGTCCTCGAGGAGGGTCGGTCCGGTGGGGGTCCAGCCGAAGCGCTCCCGGGTGAGCGCGCCGGAGGCGACGATGTCCATCCCGAAGAACGCGCCGATCCAGCCGAAATGCGACTCGGCGTCTTCCGGGGCGATGGATGCGGAGGGCAGCTCGAGCGCGGCACCCAGCGCCTCCGCGATGGCACGCGACGGGATGCCCTCCTCGCCGACCGCGTGGACGATCCCGCGGGCGGGCGCCTGCTCGAGCGCGAGGCGGACGAGCCGTGCGGCGTCGCTGCGGTGGACAGCGGGCCAGCGGCTGGAGCCGTCGCCGATCCAGGCGGCCACTCCGCGCTCGCGGGCGATGCGGGCGAGCTGGGCGGTGAAGCCGTGGTCGCCCATCCCGTGAACCGTCGGCGAGAAGCGCAGGGCGACGGGCCGCACGCCGCGATCGGCGTACTCGAAGGCGAAGTTCTCGCCTCCGCCGCGCGGCGCATCCGGTCCGGAGAACGGCGAGGGATCGTTCTCGGTGAACAGGACGCCCGGGCTTCCGGCGAGCCCGGACGCGAACAGCAGAGCACGCCCCGAGCCGGCGAGCTCGTCGCCGATGGCCTGAACGACCGCGCGCTCCGTGCGGCCGGACTCGGCGAAGCGGTCGAAGTCGTGCTTGAAGCCCAGGTGGATGACGGCGTCGGCCGCCGCCGCTCCCGACCGGATGCTCTCGAGGTCGTCGAGCGAGCCGGGATGCGGCTGGGCGCCCGCTGCGCGGATGCGCTCCGCGGACGCGCCGGACCGCGCGAGGCCGATGACCTCGTGGCCGGCCTCGATGAGTTCGGGAACGACGGCCGAGCCGATCCAGCCGGATGCTCCGGTGACGAAAACACGCATTGTGTGACCTCCAGTTGTCGTGATGTCAGTGACTGTCATCGACACTATCACTCATGTCAGTGACTGTCATCAGTGCGCGCTTTCGTCGGTAGACTGTCGACATGGGACGTTGGACACCGGACGCGCAGCTCCGCCTCAGAGCGGCAGCTCTCGAGCTCTACCGCGAGCGCGGCTTCGAGCAGACGACGGTCGCCGACATCGCGGAGCGCGCCGGCCTGACCGAGCGCACGTTCTTCCGGCACTTCTCCGACAAGCGCGAGGTCCTCTTCGCCGGATCCGCGGACCTGCAGGATGCGGTGGTCGCCGCCATCGCTGAGGCGCCGGCCGACTCCTCCCCGCTCGCCGCCGCGGGCGAAGGGGTGCTCGCCGCCTGCCGGCTCATCGCCCACGTGAACGCCGACGACTTCTCGCGGCTGCGTTCGGCCGTCATCGCCGCGACGCCGAGCCTGCAGGAGCGCGAACTGCTGAAGCTCGCCTCCCTCGCCGCCGCTTCCGCCGCGACCCTGCGCGAGCGCGGTGTGAGCGAGCCCGGCGCGAGCATCGCGGCCGACGCGGCGGTCTCCGCGTTCCGCATCGGCTTCGAGCGGTGGGTCGCCGAGCCGGACGGCGGCACCCTGGAGCAGCGGGTCGCCGTCGCTCTCGAGGCCGTCCGTGCCCTCGCTCGCTGACCCCCCCTCCCTCCGCCGCTCTCCGCCGCCCCGCCTCCGCTCTACGCCTCCCCCCTCTCCGCTCTCCGCCTCCCCCTCCACGTGCGACATTCGTGACGAATGTCGCGTTCAACCCGGTCAGAAGGCACATTCGTCACGAATGTCGCCTTTGCCCCAGCCCCAGCCCCAGCCGGAACGCACATTCGTCACGAATGTCGCCTCGAACCCAGTCGGAAGGCACATTCGTGACGAATGTCGCGTTGAGCCCCGCCAGAATGCACATTCGTCACGAATGTCGCCTCGAACCCAGCCAGAATGCACATTCGTGACGAATGTCGCGTTGAACCCGGCCGGAATGCACATTCGTCACGAATGTCGCCTTTGCCCCGGACCCGGCCGGAAGGCACATTCGTGACGAATGTCGCGTTAAGCCCCGTCAGAACGCACATTCGTCACGAATGTCGGCTCCCGGCGAAGACGCGATCGAGCGGTGCGTGCGAAGGCGGCGCGTGAGCGGCGTCAGGAATCGTCTTCGACGACGGGGTCGTAGCCGGCGGCCCGCAGCGCGTCGATGACGTGCCCGCGGTGCTCGGTGCCGCGGGTCTCCACGCTGACGTCGAGCTCGACCTGGCTGAGCTGCATCCCGCGTCCGTGCCGCGTGTGCAGCACCTCGACGACGTTCGCGTTGACGCCCGCGAGGATCTCCGCGATGCGGGCGAGCTGGCCGGGACGGTCGGGCAGCATGATCGTGAGCTTGAGGTACCGGTCGGAGGCCGCGAGTCCCTGGCTGATGACGCGCTGCATCAGGAGCGGGTCGATGTTCCCCCCGGAGAGGATGGCGACGGTGGTCCCGTCCGCCGGCACGAGACCCGCGAGGATGGCCGCGACGCCCGCCGCGCCGGCAGGCTCCACCACGAGTTTGGCGCGTTCGAGCAGCAGCACCATGGCTCGCGCGATGTCGTCCTCCGACACGGTGACCACCTGGTCCACCGCATCCCGGACGATCTCGAAGTTCAGCGCGCCCGGCCGGCTCACGGCGATGCCGTCGGCGATGGTCCCGACCAGGGCGATGTCGGTCGGCTCCCCCGCTGCGAGCGACGGCGGATACGCGGCGGCGTTGGCCGCCTGCACGCCGATGATCCGGACCGTCCGCCCGTCCACGGCGGCGCGCTGCTTCATGGCGCTCGCCACCCCGGAGATGAGTCCGCCGCCGCCGATGGGGACGAGCACGGTCGCGACATCGGGGACGGCGTCGAGGATCTCGAGCCCCAGCGTTCCCTGCCCGGCCACCACATCCGGGTGGTCGAACGGCGGGATGAGCACAGCTCCCGTCTCGGCGGCGAAGTCCGCGGCCGCACGCAGAGTCTCGTCGACGATGCTGCCGCTGAGCACCACATCCGCTCCATAGGCGCGCGTCGCCTGGAACTTCGGGATGGCGACCCCGACGGGCATGAAGATCGTCGCGTGGATGCCCAGCTCGCGAGCCGCGAACGCCACGCCCTGCGCGTGGTTCCCGGCCGAGGCGGCGACGACTCCCCTGGCGCGCTCCTCGGCGCTGAGCTTCGACATCCGGTTGTAGGCGCCGCGGATCTTGTAGGAGCCGGTGCGCTGGAGGTTCTCGCACTTCAGCAGGACCGGAGCACCCAGGAGGTCACTGAGATACCGCGAGCTCTCCATCGGCGTCGGCTGGGCCACATCGGCGACGACGGCACGCGCGGCCTCGAACTCGTCGAGGCTCGGGCCTGCGAACGGAGTACGCGTGTCGGGGGTCACGGTTGCCACGGGAACAGCCTACCGGCGCTCGTATTCTGCGCACCGCATGGAGTTCAGCCCCCGCCGCTCACCGCCCAGCGCTGTCGGCTCCCGCGTCGCGGCTCCCCGCCGCTGTCCGCCGCACCCGACGGGGAACCGTCTGCCAGATGGCGGCGGGAGGCGCCGACCACTCCCCCGGCGGCCTGCCGCGCCACGCGCCGCCCGACACGTAGTGCACCATCACGTTGAGCACGGCGACGAAGGGGACCGCGAAGAGCGCGCCGGGGATGCCGGCGAGCAGCGATCCTGCCGCGACCGCGAGTACGACGGCGAGGGGATGCACTTTGACCGCCGTGCCCATGATGAGCGGCTGCAGCACGTGTCCCTCGACCTGCTGCACGAGCAGGACCACGCCGACCATGATGAGCGCGAACACCCAGCCCTTGAACACCAGTGCGACGAACACGGCGATCGCCCCGGTGAGCACCGCGCCGACGACGGGGATGAACGACCCGAGGAACACCAGCACGGCGATCGGGAGCACCAGCGGCAGCCCGAGGATGAACGCTCCCAGCCCGATCCCGAGCGCGTCGATGGAGGCGACCAGGATCTGCACCTTCACGAAGTTGCGCAGGGTCACCCATCCGGCGCGGCCCGCGCCATCCACCGCCGCGCGGGCATTGCGCGGGAAGACCCGGACGATCCAGTTCCAGATCCCGCGGCCGTCGATCAGGATGAACAGCGTGCTGAACAGGGTCAGCAGGAACCCGGTGAGGACGTGGCCCAGCGTCGATCCGACGGAGAGCGCTCCGGAGACGAGCACCTGGCTGTCCGACTGGAGCGACGACCAGGCCGATGCGAGCGCACTGTCGAGCTGGTCCTCGGAGAGACCGAGCGGTCCGGTGGTGAGCCAGCTGCGGAACCCGCTGAACGCATCCACCGACTGCTGCTGGAGGTCGTGGCTCTCGCGGGCGACCTGCCAGATCGCGAGATAGAACAGCCCGGTGACGACGACGATGAGCGCGAGGAGCACCGTCACGATGGCCAGCCATTTCGGCCAGCGGTGGCGGACGAGGGAGTCCTTGAACGGGACGAGCAGCGCCGAGAGCAGCACGGCGATCAGCACGGGGATGACGATGAGACGCAGCTGCACGATGAGGAAGATCAGCACGGCGACGACAGCGCCGATCAGGAGCAGTCGCCAAGACCAGGCCCCGGCCAGGCGGACGCCGCGCGGCAGCGACTCGTCCACCGGCCCGGTCGGCTCCGTCGGCTCGCCGGGGTCGCGCCGGCGGCGCTGGAACCAGGACCGCGCCGGTGCCTGGTTGGACTGCGGATCGACGGCCGGGCCGTGGCCGGGAGCGGACGCGGGCGGCGGGAGGGGACGCTCGGTGTCAGGCATGCCGCCAGTGTAGGGCGGCGTCCGGGACGGACGGCGTTCCGGGCACCGCCCTCGGTGCCTTCACAGCGGCGGCCGGTTCGAGGCCGGACGAGCCGCGCTTCCCTCAGCCGGCGGCACGAGCTGCGACCGTCACCGGAGAGCCGGCCAGGCCGACGGCGATCCGCTCGCCCGGCTCGGGACGCTGCCGAGCACCGTGCTGCACGGACAGCTCGGTGCCGTCCTCGAGCCGCACGCGGGTGCGACGCAGCGCACCGAGGAAGCTCGTGGTGAGCACGACCGCCGGGATGCCGTCCGTCGCGAGCAGCACGTCCTCGGGCCGCAGGTATGCGGTGACCGGCCCATCGGCGGTCGGCGAGGCCAGCGGGACGTCCTGCCCGAGCACGCGCAGCCGGCCGCCGTCGACCGTGCCGTCGACCCGGTTCGTCAGGCCGACGAACTCGGCCACGAATGCGGTCGCCGGCCGGTGGTAGAGCTCCTCCGGCGTGCCGATCTGCTCGATCCGGCCGGCCCGCATCACCGCGACGCGGTCGGCGACGGCGAGCGCCTCCTCCTGGTCGTGCGTGACGAAGAACGTCGTGATGCCGAGCCCGGTCTGGATGCGCCGGATCTCCTCCCGCAGCTGCACCCGCACCTGGGCGTCGAGGGCCGACAGCGGCTCGTCGAGCAGGAGGACGCGCGGCTCCGTGACGAGCGCGCGGGCGAGCGCCACGCGCTGCTGCTGACCGCCGGAGAGCTGGTGCGCGTATCGGCCGGCGTGGTGGTCGAGGCCGACCAGCTCCAGCGCCTCGGCGGCACGGCGACGGCGGTCCGCGGCCGCGACCTTCCGCATCCGCAGGCCGAACTCCACGTTCTGCCCGGAGGTCAGGTGCGGGAACAGCGAGTACGACTGGAACACCATCCCGAGGTCGCGCCGGCTGGTCGGCTCATCGGTGACCTCCCGGCCGTCGATCAGGATGCTGCCGCTGTCCACCCGCTCCAGGCCCGCCAGGGCGCGGAGGGCGGTGGTCTTGCCGCATCCGCTCGGGCCGAGGAGCGCGATGAGCTCGCCGGGGGCCGCAGCCAGGTGGAGGCCGGACAGCCCGGCCCCGCCGCCGAAGTCGCGCACGAGGTCGCGCAGCTCGACGGTCGACCCGGTGCGGGAGGAGAGGGCGGTGGTCTCGACGGCGGTCATGTCAGCCTTTCGCGGTGCGCCGGCGTCGCACGCTCACGAGGCGGTCGACGACGACGAGGAGGACGAACGCGAACACCAGCGCGAGAAGCGCGAAGATGACCGCGACGAAGGGGTCGGACTGCGACACCAGCAGCAGGGAGGTCTGCAGGTTGACGCGGGAGAGCAGCGAGGCGATCGTGAACTCGCCCAGCACGACAGCGACGGAGAGGGCGGAGGCGGCGAGGATGCCGCGCCGCAGGTTCGGCACGAGGACCCGGAGGAACACGGTCCCCACGCCCGCGCCCAGCGACCGGGCTGCCTCGCTGAGCGTGACCATATCCACCGCGCCGACATTGCTCTGGATGGCGCGGAAGGCGTACGGCAGCACGGTGATCCCGTAGGCGAAGGCGAGCGTCCAGGAGCCGGACCCGAAGAGCTGGGTCACGACCGCGTAGGTCGGCGCGAGGCCCACCACCATGACGATCGCGGGGATCATGATCGGCAGCAGGCAGACCGCCTCCAGGAGCCGCCGCAGCTTCGGGAACCGCAGCTCGACCAGCACGATGGTCGGCAGCAGCACCAGGAGCACGATCGCGACCGTGACCACAGCCAGCACCAGCGAGTTGCCGAGTCCCTGATAGACGCGGTCGTAGCGGGTGGTCCCCCCGGAGAACAGCGCGACCCAGCGGTCGAGGCTGTAGACGCCGGGCTTGGCGCTGCGGAGGGTGAACTCCACCATCGAGAACAGCGGGATGAGGAAGAACAGGCCGAGCACCGTCCAGATGACGGCGCGCACGGCAGGGCCGGGGCCGAGGCGCAGCTGCGGTGCCCTGCGCTGTCGCCGCGGACGCGCCTCCACGGACCGGGTCATCGCTGCCACCGCGCGGTCCGGCGCACGAGCGCCGAGTAGGCCACCATCACGACGACCATGACCAGCAGCATCCCGAGAGCCATCGCCCCGGCGAGGTTCGCCCGGCCGAGAACCGTCTCGCTGATGAGCGCCTGCCGGATCTGCAACGACACGATGTTGTTGGCCTGGCCGACCAGAGCGGCGGCCGTCGCATAGGAGGAGAACGCGTTCGCGAACAGGAGCAGCAGGCTGCCGAGGAACGACGGGAGGAGGATGGGCCCGCCCACGCGCCTCCAATACGTCCAGCGGCTGCCCCCGAGGGTCGCCGTCGCCTCCAGCCACTGCGGTCGCAGGCCCTCGAGCGCCGGCATGAACGTGATCACCATGAGCGGGATCTGGAAGTAGAGGTACGGGAGGATGAGGCCCGGCACGGTGTAGAGCCAGACGCCGTTCTCGTAGATGTTCACGTGCGCGACGGTGCGGAGCAGGACGGTGACCAGACCCTGCGCGCCGATGGTCGCGATGAAGGCGAACGCGAGCATGACGCCGCCGAACTGGGCCAGGACGCTGCTCGCCGAGTCCACCAGGGAGCGGGCGACGCCGCCCTGCCGGGCGCCGAGCATCGCGAAGCAGAGCGCCGCGCCGGCGAGGGCGCCGACGACGGCGGTGACCGCCGACAGCCAGAACGCGCCGAAGAACGAGCCGGCGATGGCCGGCTCCGCGAGGCCCGTGAGGTTGGACAGCGTGAACCGGCCCTGCCCATCCACGAAGCCGCTGGCGACCGCGACGACGGTCGGGACGGCGAGGAACACCACGACGCAGAAGGCGAACGGGGTCAGCCCGAGGAGCGCCGCGGCACCGGTCCTGCGGCGTTTGCGTGGGCGCGCGGCCACACGACGGGACGACGACGGCTGCCGCCGGGTCTCCGTGTCGGAGACTCCGGCGGCAGCGCCGACCGCAGGCGCCGCGGCGCCTGTGATGGTCTCGGTCATCAGCCGACCGCGTTGGCCCACGTGGAGTTCAGGAGCGTGCCCGCGTCCGTCGCCTGCTTGTCGCTCATGACCGCCATCTTGTCGAGCGTGCCCGGGAAGTCGGCAGTGTCCAGCGTCCCCGCCTTCTGCATCGCGTCGACGCGCACCGGGTAGGCGCCGCCCTTCAGCCACGCGTTCTGGGCGGCGTCGCTGTAGAGGTACTCCTCCCACAGCCGAGCGGCGGCCGGGTGCGGCGCATCCTTGCTGATCGCCTGGTTGTAGTAGCCGACGTAGGCGGTGCCGGGAAGGACGACGTACTTCCAGTCCACGCCGCCGGACTTGATCGTGGCCGAAGTGGCGTAGCCCTTCTGGTTGAACGACCAGTCGAGCAGCACCGGCGTCTCCCCCGAGGCGATGGTGTTCGGCTTGCCGTCCGCGGCGTTCCAGTTGCCGGCCTTCTTCAGCTTCGAGAACCAGTCGACGCCCGGAGTCAGGTCGTCGAGCGTCCCGCCGTTCTGCAGGGTCGCGTAGGCGACGGCTCCGGCCGCGGCGGCCGCCTGCGTCGGGTTGCCGTTGAGCGCGACGGCTCCCGTGAACTCCGGCTTCAGCAGGTCGCTGAAGGACTTCGGTGCGGTCTTGATCTTGTTCGCGTCGTAGCCGACGGCCATGACCCCGTAGTAGCCGACCTTCCAGAGGCCGGTCTTCTCCTTCTGGGCGTCCGGGATGTCGTTCCAGCCGGCCGGCTTGTACGCGGCGAAGTACTGCGTGTTGGCGAGGGCGACCGACGAGCCGATGTCGAAGGTGTCCGGAGCGGTGTCCTGGCCCTTCAGCTTCTTGGCGGCGTCGATCTCCTCCTGGCTGGAGGCGCTGTCCTGGCTCGGATTGATGGTGATCCCGTACTTCTTGGTGAAGCCGTCGAAGATCTCCTGGTAGTTCGCCCAGTCGCCCGGCGTCGCGATGATGTTGAGGCTGCCCTCCTTCTTCGCGGCGGCGATGAGCGCATCCATCCCTCCGGCCGACGCTGCGTCGGTGGCGGTGGCGATCGAGGCGTTGTCGGCGGTGCTGGCGCTCGCCCCGCCGGAGCAGGCGGAGAGCGAGAGTGCGACGACGGCGGCCGCGGCGGCGAAGCCGGCGACTCGTGCGCGCTTAGTGGTCACGGGTTTTCCTCCAGTGCACGGTGTCGTCCGGGCGGATCGCCCGGACCTCGTCAGGCTAGGAAGCGGATGCGTCCGGCCGGCCGCGAGCCGGTAACGGGTCGGTGAACGTCCGATGTCCGGGGTTGTCGATAGTGTCGGTCCGTGGTCGAACAGGTCTCCCCCGCTCTCGCCCGGCGGATCGCGCTCGCCGCCCAGGGCTTCGGGAGGCCGCGGCCGGCCGTGGTCGGCACCCGGCAGCTGAACGGGCTGGTCGATCGGCTGGGGCTCCTGCAGATCGACTCCGTCAACGTGTTCGAGCGCAGTCACTACCTGCCCGCCTTCGCACGCCTCGGCGGCTACGACCGAGCGCTGCTCGACCGGCTGACCTTCGACGCCCGCGGTCCGCACACGGAGTACTGGGCGCACGAGGCCGCCTTCGTGCGCAAAGAGGACTGGCCGCTGTTCGCGTGGCGGATGCGGGAGTTCCGGGAGCGGCTGAACGGCCCGGCGGGCTGGTTCGAGGTGAACCAGAGCACGGTGGAGTGGCTGCGCGGGGAGCTCGCCGAGAAGGGGCCGCTCGTCGCCGGCGAGATCGAGCACGACGCCAACCACCGGACCGGGCCGTGGTGGGGATGGTCCGACGTGAAGCGCGCTCTGGAGCGGATGTTCGTGTGCGGCGAAGTGGCGATCGCCGGCCGGACACGGTTCCAGCGGCGCTACGGTCTGGCGGCCGATGTCCTGCCCGCGAGCGTCCTCGACCGGACCGTGCCGGAGGAGGACGCGGTCCGCGAGCTGCTGCGGCGGGCGGCGGTCGCGCACGGCATCGGCACGGCACGCGACTTCGCCGACTACTACCGCATCAAGGGTCCGCGCGTCGCGGTCGCGCTGCAGGAGCTCGAGGATGCCGGCGAGCTCGTCCCGGTGCGCGTGCCCGGCTGGGAGAGCGCCGGGCGGCCGCTTCGCGCCTGGATGCATCGCGACGCCCGCAAACCGCGTCTTCTCGAGGCGGCCGCGCTGCTGTCGCCCTTCGATCCGGTCGTCTGGTACCGCGACCGGGCGCTGCGGATGTTCGGCTTCCACTACCGGATCGAGATCTACACGCCGGCGCCCAAGCGCGTGTACGGGTACTACTCCCTCCCGATCCTGCTGGACGACGCGCTGGTCGGCCGGATCGACCTGAAGAGCGACCGCCAGGCCGGCGTGCTGCGGGTGCAGTCCGCGTGGACCGAGCCCGGTGCGCCGCCTGCGACGATCGACCGTCTCCTCCCGCTGCTGGCCGAGACGGCGGCCTGGCAGGGCCTGGAGCGGGTGGAGGTGGCGGAGGGCGCCCGGGGCGACCTCGCGCCGCGGCTCGCGGACGGGCTGCAGCCGGGGGTAGGGTGCGGGGCATGACGTCACCGCTGGACTACTTGGACGAGGCCGGGGCCGACGAGGCCGATTATGAGACACCGATGCGGGAGCTCTACGCGTACCGCGACGGCGACACCTGGTTCGACGGCATCGTGACCGGGGTGAGACCGCACGGCGCCGGGAACGGCGGGACTCTCGTCCAGTTCGACGGACGGCTCTGGGTGCCGGTCCGCGAGGTGCGGCCGTCGGACCACTACATCGCCGTGCTCCTCAACCCGGACTCGGAGGTGTACGCCGAGGTGGTGCAGTCGTATGTCGACGGCCGGCCGAAGGACGTCATCCGGGACGTCTCGCTGGTCGGAGAGGACAACGTCGGCACCGAATGGCGGCCGATCGACGAGCCCCGCGTCGGAAGTCGCGTCCGCTACCGCTACACGGGCACCGCCGAGCTGCAGGTGCCCGACGGCGCGGAGGCGTCCGCCTGATCGCGCGGCGGCGACGGACGCGCCTCAGGCCGTCCGGCGCTGGAGCGTGAGCGCGCCGAGGACCACGGCGCCGAGCGCGTAGGCGCCGATGATGAGCAGCTGGCCACCGATGTAGGCCGCGTCGTGGGTGTTCGTCGCCACCGCGTTCAGCGCATCCACCGCGTGCGACAGCGGCAGCCAGTCGCTGATCTCCTTGAGGCCGGAGGGCAGCTGGTCGCGCGGGAAGAAGATCCCGCCGAGCAGGATCTGCGGGAAGACCAGCAGCGGCATGAACTGCACCACCTGGAACTCGGTTCGCGCGAACGCGCTGGCGAACAGGCCGAGGGTGCTTCCGAGCACGGCATCGGTCACGGCGACGGCGACGAGCAGCCACGGGTCGCCCTTCACGTCGAGTCCGCAGACCCAGAGGGCGTAGGCCGACGCGATCAGCGCCTGGACCACCGCGATCAGTCCGAACGCGATGGTGTAGCCCAGGATGAAGTCGCCGCGCCCGAGCGGCATCGACAGGAGCCGTTCCAGCGTCCCGGTGCGCCGCTCCCGCAACGTCGTGATCGAGGTCACGAGGAACATCACGATGAACGGGAACAGGGCGAGGATGGCCGGACCGATCGTCGCGAACACCGGGGTGTCGGTGAAGATCCAGGCCACGAGGCCGATCAGGAGGGCCGGAACCACGAGCAGCAGCCCGATCGTGCGGGGGTCGTGGCGGATCTGGTTGAGGACGCGGCCGGCGGTCGCGAACACGCGCGTCGGGTTCATCGCGCCTCCTCCTCGTGTGCGGCACGGTGGTCGTGCCGGTGGTCGCGGTCGCTCCCGTTCGCGGGCTCCGTCGCCTCCGTCGCCTCCGTCGCCTCCGCCTCGTCGGCCTCCTCCGCCGCCGCATCCTCCGGCTCCGTCAGCGCGTGGCGTGCGTGGCGGCGCCGCAGGAGGGCGAGGAAGGCGCCCTCCGCATCCGCCGCTCCGGTCTCGGCGAGCAGCTCCTCGGGCGTTGCGTCGGCCAGCACCGCGCCCTCCCGCATCAGGATGAGGCGGTCGCAGCGGCTGGCCTCGTCCATCACATGACTGGAGACCAGGAGGCTGGTGCCCGCGTCCGCGAGACGGTGGAACAGCGCCCACAGCTCGACACGGAGGAGCGGGTCGAGCCCGACCGTCGGCTCGTCGAGCACGAGGAGGTCGGGCGAGCCGAGCAGCGCGGCGGCGAGCGAGACCCGGCTGCGCTCCCCGCCCGAGAGCGACGAGACCAGGCGTCCCGCGTGCTCCTGGAGATCCGTGGCGGCGATCGCGCTGTCCACGTCCGCGCGCGCGGCGCCGAGGACCCGGCGGAAGTAGTCCAGGTTCTGCCGGATGGTGAGGTCGTCGTACACGCTGGCCGCCTGCGTGACATAGCCGACGCGGTGCCGGAGGGCCGCCGAGCCGGCCGGCTGCCCGAGGACGGACACCGTGCCGCCCTTCACCTTCTGCACGCCGACGATGGCGCGCATGAGGGTCGTCTTGCCGCATCCGCTCGGCCCCAGCAGACCGACCACCTGACCGCGCGGGACGTGCAGGTCGAGCCCGTGCAGGACCTCGACGCGGCCCCGGCGCACGCGCAACCCTTCGATCGCGATCGCGGTCGACCGGGTGTCCTCCGGCGAATTCATCATGTGCTGAATTATTCGCCCGCGAGAGGCGCGCGTCAAGCGACAGGCGAGCCGGGATCCCCGAACAGCTGCCACTGCAGCACCGGCCCGACGCGCCGGGCGAGCTCGTCCGCCGGCGCGCTGGCGATCGGCTCGACCTGCAGCGCGTAACGGGTCATCATGACGCCGACCAGCTGCGAGGCGGCGAGCTCAGCCCGCAGACGCGCGTCCGGCCCGTCGGACAGCGCAGCGAGCTTGGACAGCACCTCCCTCGTCAGGAACTCGCGCACCATCCGCGTGCCCGGTCCGCTGCCGAGCACGGTCCGGAGGATGACGACCATGCGCCGCGCGGCCTTCTCGTCGTCCAGGCGCTCCAGCAGGTAGCGCACCAGCGACTCCCCCACCGCCTCGCGCGGACCGGCGAGCACGACCTCGAGGACGCGGTCCGGACGCAGCGGCGCCTCCATCGTGGCCGCGAACAGGTCGGCCTTGCCGTCGAAGTAGTGGTGGACGAGCGCGGAGTCGACCCCGGCGGAGCGCGCGACGGCCCGCAGCGAGGCCGCCTCGTACCCGCGCTCGGCGAACTCGTCGGCGGCCGCGCGCAGGATGGCGGCACGCGCCGAGGCGGTCCCGCGATCCTTGCGCGGGCGGCCCGGGCGGCGGCGTTCGTCGACCTCACTCACGAGGACATTGTCCACCCGTCGCGCGCATGGCGCTCGGCTGTCCACCAGCACGGGGGTTGCTTCGAGTGTGATGGGAACGAGGTGGGAGCACCCTGCCCCGAAGTTAGGATGTGACCTGCGCACTTGCACCATCCCTGCGCCTGCACACAAGGAGTTCTGCGAACATGGAATGGCTCATTCCGGTCATCATCATCGTTGTGATCGTGGCGATCATCGGGATCTATCTGTGGGCCACCTACAACTCCCTCGTGACACTGAAGGTCCGCGTCGACGAGGCGTGGAGCGACATCACGGTGCAGCTGAAACGGCGTGCCGACCTCATCCCGAACCTCATCGAGACGGTGAAGGGATACGCGGCGCACGAGCGCGGCGTGTTCGAGTCCGTCACGCAGGCGCGCGCCGAGACGCTCTCCGCGCAGACGCCGGGTCAGGCGTCCGTCGCCGAGAACCACATGCAGACGGCTCTGAAGAGCATCTTCGCCGTCGCCGAGGCGTACCCGCAGCTGCAGGCGAGCCAGAACTTCCTCCGGCTGCAGGCCGACCTGGTCGACACCGAGGACAAGATCCAGGCGTCGCGCCGGTTCTACAACGGCGGAGTGCGGGAGTTCAACACCAAGATCACGGTGTTCCCCAACAACCTGTTCGCCCGTCGCCTGGGCTTCACCGAGCGCGAGTTCTTCGAGGTCGACAACCTCGCCGCGATCGCCGAGCCTCCGCGCGTTCAGTTCTAGGGCGTCGATGTACAGGGCTATCGCCAGGAACAAGCGCAACACCGTCTTCATCATCCTGCTGTTCCTGATCCTCATCGGTGCGCTCGGGTGGCTCGCGTCGCTCATCTACCACAGCTACACGATCCTCGTCGTCGTGCTGGTGGGCGCCATCCTCTACGCGCTGTTCCAGTACTACCTGGCGAGCAGTCAGGCGCTGAGCATGTCGGGAGCGATCCCGATCACGAAAGCCGACAATCCACGGCTCTGGAACGTCGTCGAGAACCTGTCGATCACGACCGGCACGCCGATGCCCGCCGTCTACATCGTGAACGACCCGGCTCCCAACGCGTTCGCGACCGGCCGTGACCCCCAGCACGCCTCGGTGGCGGCGACGACCGGCCTGCTCGACCTCATGACGGACGCGGAGCTCGAGGGCGTCATGGCGCACGAACTCGGCCACGTCCGCAACTACGACATCCGGCTCGGGATGATCGTGTTCGGCCTCACGGTGGCGATCGGGTTCATCGCGGACATCTTCCTGCGCATGGCGTTCTTCGGCGGCAACCGGAACAACAACAACGGCGGCAACCCGGTGGTGCTGGTCTTCGGTCTGATCGCGGCCATCGTCGCCCCGCTGGTCGCGACGCTCGTGCAGCTGGCCGTCTCGCGGCAGCGGGAGTACCTCGCCGACGCGACCGGCGCCATGACGACCCGCCACCCGGACGCGCTCGCGAGCGCCCTGCTCAAGCTCGAGGCCTACGGCCGGCCCATGCAGAAGCAGAACTCGTCCATGGCGCACCTGTGGATCAACGACCCGCTCAAGCCGGGCCTCATGGCGCGACTGTTCTCGACGCACCCGCCCATCCCGCAGCGGGTCGAGCGCCTCCAGGAGATGGGCAGCAGCTTCTAGCCGCCGCCCGCGCCCGTGCGGCCGGCAGCGTCTGCGGCGGTTCGGGCGGCAGCGTCTGCGGCGGTTCGGGCGGCAGCGTCTGCGGCGGTTCGGAACGTGTGCGTGCGCGCGAGCAGCCGCATACGTTACGAACCGCAGCAGACACCCCGAGACGGCTCCGGCCGCGCCCGGCGCGCGGGATGTGCGCCCGTGCGGGCGGCAGCGCTCCGGCCGTGCGGGCGGTGGCGTCTGCGGCGGTTCGGAACGTGTGCGTGCGCGCGAGCAGCCGCATACGTTACGAACCGCAGCAGACACCCCGAGACGGCTCCGGCCGCGCCCGGCGCGCAGGATGTGCGCCCGTGCGGGCGGCAGCACTGCGGCCCTGCGGGCGGCAGCGCTGCGGCCGTGCGGGCGGCGGCGTCTGCGGCCGTGCGGAACGTGTGCGGGCGCGCGAGCAGCCGCATACGTTACGAAACGCAGCAGACACCCCGAGACGGCTCCGGCCGCGGCCGCCGCGGCCGCGGCCGGGGTCGGGATGTGCTAGCGTTTCCGCGATCGTGTTCCATCGACAGGAGGTGAGACCCATGTATGCAGTATCCGCAGTGGGCGCTCCCTCGCCGTCCACGATCCGCGACTGAGGTAGTCGCCACCGGGAGCGCCCTCCACGCAATCGCGAAAGGCGACTCCCATGAACACAACACCTTCTCAACTCACGCATCCGCACGAACGCGCGCTGGTGCTCGGCGGCGGCGGATCGACAGGCAACGCCTGGCTGATCGGCATCGTCGCCGGCCTCTTCGACGCTGGACTGGATGTGACACAGGCCGACCTGACCATCGGCACCTCGGCCGGTTCCACCGCCGCGGCCCAGTTCGCGGGCGCAAGCCCGGCCGACCTGTTCGCCGCCGCCGCGGCAGCTCCCCCGGCCCGGACGGCACCGCCCGGCGCAACCGCGCCGGGACCGGCATCGCCCGCATCCGACTCCCGGCCGGCGCCGCTGCGACCGACGGCCGAGCACTTCGAGCGGATGCTGGCCACCATCGCCGCCTCCGCCGACGCGGCCGACTACCGCCGCCGCATCGGCGCGGTCGGACGGGAGCGGGAGGAGGCGTCGGATGCGTCCGTCCGGGACGGCTGGCGCTCGGCGGTGGCCGCCCGGCTTCCTCGCCCCGGCTGGCCGGAGCGCCGGATACTCATCACGGCGATCGATGCGACCACCGGCGATCCGGTCGTCTTCGACCGGGACAGCGGAGTCGACCTGGTGGATGCGGTGGCCGCGAGCTGCGCGGGCAGCGTCGCGTACCGCATCGGCGAACGCCTGTACCTCGACGGCGGCTACCGGTCGAACGCCGAGAACGCGGATCTCGCCGCCGGCCACGACCGGGTGCTCGTGCTGTCGCCGCTCGGCGCCCGCTCCCTCACTCCCGAGGATTGGGGGACCCATCCCTCCACCCAGGTGGAGGAGCTGCGCGCCCACGGAAGCCGGGTCGAGGTCGTGATCCCCGACCCGGACGCGGAGCACCTGTTCGGCACCAACGGGATGAACGTGTCGCTGCGACCTGCCGCCGCCCGAGCCGGCTACGACCAGGGCCGGGCCCTCGCCCCGAGTCTCGCCGCCTTCTGGAGCTGAGCCGGCGCATCCCATCGATGGGACGCAACGCGCCGCCCGTCCGCGGATCGGGCGGCGTGTCGCGTCCCATCGCCTCCACGACGGCCCCGCAAGGGCGAGGCGCGAGGTCGCCCCGGCTACGGGCCGAGGACGCGCCGCAGGTAGGCGTTCTCGAAACGGCGGTCGGGATCGAGACGGTCGCGCACTGCGAGGAAGTCGTCGAAGCGCGGGTACAGCGCGCGGAGGTCGTCCGCATCCCGGGTGTGCAGCTTGCCCCAGTGCGGGCGCCCCTCGTGGGCGACCATGATCTCCTCCACGGCGCCGAAGTACTCGCGATGGTCCTCGCGGTAGTACCGGTGCACCGCGACGTACCCGGTCTCGCGTCCGTACGCCGTCGACAGCCAGTTGCCGTCGGCCGCCGCGCTGCGGACCTCGATCGGGAACGAGATGCGCCATCCACGCCGCTCGATCAGCGCCTTCACCTCGGCGAGCGCCTCCGGCACCGCCTCCCGCGGCAGCGCGTACTCCATCTCGCGGAACCGCACGGTCCGGTTGCTGACGTAGACGCGCGGCGAGTGATCGATGAACTCGCGGTTGCCGGTGAGCCGCTGGGCGAGGCGGCTGAACGGCGGGATGATCGCCGGCGCGACCGTGCCGGCCGCGCAGACTCCGCGGTAGACGCCGTTGGCGAGCAGTTCGTCGTCCACCCAGCGTCCCGCGCGCGACAGCGGTTTGCGGTCGGCCGTCAGCGGCAGCCGGGTGTTCGTCTTGGTGAGCGCCGTCTCCGTGTGCGGGAACCAGTAGAACTCGAAATGGTCTTCGCGGGCCGACCGATCGTCGTAGCTCTCCAGCACCTCCCGCAGCGGCTCCGGACGCTCGACGGCGTGGAGCAGGAACGCCGGGACGCATTGGATGGTCAGGTCGACGATCACCCCGAGGGCGCCGAGCCCGAGACGGGCGGCCGGGAGCAGTTCCGCGTTCTCCGTCTCGTCGATCCGCAGCAGCTCCCCGGTGCCGGTGACAAGGGTCAGCCCCACGATCTGGGTGGCGAGTCCGCCGAACGATCCGCCGGTGCCGTGCGTCCCGGTCGAGGTGGCGCCGGCGATCGACTGCTTGTCGATGTCGCCCAGGTTGGCGAGAGCGAGCCCATGCTGCCGGAGCAGCCTCGGCAACTGGTGCAGCCGGGTCCCGGCGGCGAGCGTGACGCGGTCCCGTTCCGGGTCGACCGCCACGATCCCGGTGAGGTCGTCGAGGTCGAGCTGGACGCCCGGAGCGACCGCGATGCCCGTGAAGCTGTGGCCGGCTCCGACCGCTTTGATGCGCATCCCGGTGGAGGCGGCGGCTCGCACCGCGCGCTGCACGGCTTCCGCCGTCGCCGGCCGCTCGACCCGCTGGGGACGCACGCGCTCGGTGCGGCTCCAGTTGCGCCACAACCCCCCGGCCGCCGTCACAGGAAGACCTTCCCCTCGCCGCGATAGCTCGGAGTGTCGCCGACGACGCGCGCACGCCCATCCACAGTGTCGACCAGCTGGTAGCCGTCGACGTGCTCGCTGAGCTCGCCGGACTTGGTGTGCCGCAGCCAGACGCGATCGCCGATCCGCAGAACGCCCGCCGTCGCTCCGGTGAGCGGCGTCTGCACCTCGCCCGCCATCTCGCGCGCCACCATCGAGAGCCCGGTCGGCCACGCCACCATCGGCATCCGGTCGGGTCCCGGCGGTCCGGAGGCGATCCAGCCGCCACCGAGCAGCGTCGCCGTCTCCGGGTTGGGCCGCCGCACCACCGAGAGGGCGAAGGATGCGGCGGGCGCCGGATGGAACGAGCGGTACGTGTCGAACAGGTGCCCGCCGAAGAGCCCGCTGCCCGCGGCGATCTCGGTCACCGACTCGTCGGAGGCTGTGAACTCGACGGAGCCGGTCCCGCCGCCGTTCACGAACTCGAGATCCGCCACGCCGCGCACCGCGGCGACCGCCTCCCCCCGCCGGCCGAGCAGTTCGTCGCGGGAGTTCTGCTGCATCCAGCGCAGCGTGGCCCGCCAGGCCGGATTGCCCCGCGGATTGTCGCCCTGGCCGGCGATCTGCGCTTCGTATCCCATCATCCCGACCAGCCGGAAGCCGGGGCGCCGGACGATCTCGACGGCGAGCGCCCGAGCGGAGGCCGGGCTGTGCACCGGCGAGCGGAAGACGCCCACGTGCCCGAGGACGGGCGCGAACCACGACGAGTCGAGCTCCAGGCAGAGACGGATCGCCTCCCGCTGGGACGGCGGCACGACCGCGTCGATGAAGTCCAGGTGCGAGAGGGAGTCGATCATCAGCGTCACCCGGGAGGCGAGCTCCGGGGATGCGGCCAGCCGCGCGATGGCGACGCGGTCGGTCGTCGGGTAGCCCACCACCACATCCTCGATCGGTGGATGCTCCGCGTCGCCCTCCGCCAGCCACAGCGCTTCGCGGAGGGTGTACGCGAGCACGCCGGCGTATCCGGGGAGGGCGAGCACGGCATCCAGGACCGATCGCACCCGAACCGACTTGGAGGCGACGCGGATGGGCTTGGCGGGCCCGCTCGTCCCCGCCGCGCGCCGCAGCAGGTCGTGCGCGTTGTGGCGCAGCGCCGGCACGTGCAGCACGGCGAGCGGCGGGTCGAGCCGGGCGGTTGCGGCGGAGAGGGACGGCCAGAACACGTCCGGCGCGGTCCACGTGCGCTCCGCGGGAGCGGGAGGCGTCGAGAGGTCGAGATCGGTCACTAGCGCACCGCTTTCACTCGGGCGACCGCGAGCGCCCCGGCGAACGCGAACACGGCGGACAGGACGAACAGGCCGGCGAAGCCGCCCAGCGCCGCGACGATCAGGGCGCCGAACAAGGGCGCGACAGCCTGTGGGACGGCGAGGGCGATGTTCATGATGCCGAGGTCCTTCCCCCGGCTCTCCGGATCGGGGAGCACCTGCGTGGCGAGCGCCTGATCCACGGAGAGGAAGCAGCCGTAGCCGATCCCGAGCAGTGCGGCGGCCACCATCGCCACGGAGAGTTGCGGCACGAACGCCAGCAGCAGCGCCGCGACGCCCTGCACGGCGGAGGAGGCGAAGACGAACGCCTTGCGCCGGCCCAGGCGGTCGGAGAGCCGGCCGAGCACCAGCGACGCGATGATGACGAACACCATGTAGATGAGGATGAGGACGAGGAGGTCGTCGTCCGCGTTCGGGTCGCGCAGGCCGAACTCGAGGAAGTACAGCAGAAGGGTGGTGCCGAAGGCGTTGCCGAAGTTGACCAGGACCCGGCTGAGCAGCGTCCAGCCGAAGTCGGGATGCTGGCGCGGGCTGATCCAGAGGCCCTCGATGACGCCGCGGAACGACATCCGGTCGCGCAGTTCCACGGGAAGGACCGCGTCGGGCAGGAACAGGAACGGCAGCAGGAGGACCAGGAGCACGACGGCCATGGCGGTGTAGCCGAGGAGCGCTCCGGCGACGACGTAGGTGACGAGCGCGACACCGAGGATGATGCCGATCGCCTGCGGGGCGCTGATCCAGCCGCTGACGTACCCGCGCTGGTCGACCGGAACCTGATCGCTGATCGTGGCGGTGAGCGCGGCGGTGAGCATGCAGAAGCCGGTGAGCGCGAGGCACCAGAAGACGCCGATCCCGACCAGGCTGGTCTGCAGTCCGAGCAGCACGAGCGACGCGGCGAAGACGAGCGCGCCGGCCGCGATCCACGGGCGCCGCCGGCCGAAACGGCTCGTCGTCCGGTCGGAGAGCGCGCCGGTCAGCGGGTAGGCGATGATCGCGCAGACTCCCGAGATCCCGGAGATCACACCGAAGGCCAGGACGTTCTCCACCCAGGCGGTCGTGTGCAGCTGCGCCTGCACCTGGTCGGGGAGGAGCTTCTGGACGGGCGCGAGCTGCGCCATCCACACCCCCAGCCAGGCGACCGCGAACGCGGCGATCCACCGGCCGGGGACCTTGCGGATCGGCTCGGCGAAGACCGGGGGCGTCGTGGTGTTCGTCATCGTGCACCTGCCTTCGTGGGGGTGGGAGTGGCGGTGGGAGTGGGGGTGGGCGTGGGGCCGGGGGTGGGGGTGGCAATCGGTGTCGCGAGGGCGGCGAGGGCGTCGGCGGCGACATCCATCGTGGCGGCGGCCGCGGCATCGTCACGGGTGACCAGCCAGGCGATGGTGAGGCCGTCGGAGAAGGCGACGAGGATCCGGGCGACCTCGGCGAGGGGCCGCCTCCACTCGCTTCCGGTCAGCCGGGCGACCTCCTCGGCGGCCAGCGCGGCGACCTCGTGGTAGCGGGCGTACTGGCGACGCGCCAGCGACTCGAAGCCGGGTTCGCGCAAGGCCCACTGGGTCAGCTCGAACATCGCCTTCTCGCGGTCGGGATCCGAGCGCACGCCGTCGAGGTAGTGCTGCAGTCCTGCGCGGATCGCCTCGCGCATCCCGAGGGCCGGGACATCGCCCGCGAAAGCCGGCGCGAAGTCGCGCTGCTCGCTCTCGACGGCCGCCTCGATGAGTTCCGCCATCAGGGCGTCGCGGGAGGCGAAGACGTAGTGGAAGCTGGCCAGCGGCATCCCGGCCTCGGCCACGATGCGCCGTGTGGTGGCGGCGGCGACACCGTCGCGCGCGACGACCCGCAGGGCGGCCTGCACCAGTGCGGTGCGGCGGTCTACGACCGGGATGCGCGCCATCCGGACTCCTGAGGTCTGCCGCGCGCCGTCGCGCGGGAGAAAAGTGGGACACCTGACCCAGATCACAGTATGCCGCAAATACCGGCGATTCGTTTGACAGCGCTGGCGGCCACCCCCTGGAATGGGGTGGAATGCGGGGATTTTCGAGCGATGTGTCACCACCAGTCCGGCCACGGGGGTCGAGCGGACTGGTCTCCGTCGTATCCATCTTCGCCCGCGCCGCGGTACTGCTCGGCGTCGCCGGGCTGATCGCATCCCCGGCCCCCGCCTCCGCATCGCCGTACCCGTCCGCAGCCACCTCCTCCCGTCTCGCCTCGACCGCAGCAACCTCCGCAGCGATCGCCACCGCGACCTCCGCAGCAACCGCCACTGCAGCATCCACCGCGACCTCCACCGATGCGCCCTCGGCCGGCGCTCCCGCCGGCACGGCCACCCCGTCGGGCTCGCCGACGCCGACGCCCACGCCCACTCCGGGGCCGCCCGCGCTCGACCGCCTCCCGAGCCGTCTGGTGACGTCGTTCCCGCTCGTCGTCTCGGGAACGGGAACGCCCGGCGACGTCATCGACGTCTCCGGCGGCTCATCGCCCGGTGCAGCGGAGAGCTGTCGCGCTCCCGTCGGATCCGACGGTCGCTGGAGCTGCGACCTGCAGTCCCTGCCGGACGGGCCCGGTGTGCCGGTCCGAGCCGAGTCCTCGGCGACGAGCACCTCCGCCGTCGGCCGAGTGGATGTGCTCGGCCCGCCGGCGATCGCCGGCGACGGCGTGACGGCGAGCGGCGGCGGTGTCCGCGGAACTGCGTACCCGAATGCGCGCGTGACGGTCACGGCCGACACCGGCGCCTCGTGCACCTTCCCGGCGGACTCCTCCGGCAACTGGGGATGCGTCCTCGGCGGCACCCTGCCCGACGGCCGGCACACGGTCACCGCGACGCAAGTGGCGGGATTCTCGCCGCAGAGCTCCGGCAGCAGCCCGCCCTCGGTCATCGACGTGGACCGCACCTCACCCGCCGCGCCCAGCATCACCAGCCCCGCCGGCGGCACCACCGCCCGGGTCGGTACAGCGGTCGCCTTCTCCGGCGGCGGAGAGACCGGCGACCACGTGACGCTGTACGCGACGTCCGCGCAGGGTTCGCTGGTCGTCTGCACGGCCGACGTCGCGGCCGGCGCGTGGAGCTGTCCGGGCACCCTGCCCGAGGGCCGCTACACGGTCTCGGCACTGCAGCGGGACGCGGCCGGCAACGTCAGCCCCGGCAGCAACGTGATCGGGTTCAGCATCTCGCCCGCCGCCGGCGCCTCCACTCCCTCGCCGACGCACACTCACAGCCCCACCGCAACGGTGCCGGCGACTCCCACCCCGGCGACTCCCGGTGCGGTGCCGCCGGCCGACCCGCCTGACGGCACGAAGGGATGGATCGAGACGCCGTTCACGACGGCATCCGCCCCGGTCGTCTCGGTGGCCGCACTGCCCGGGTGGATGCGCGCTCTCGGACTCGCCGTGGCGGCGCTGCTCCTCCTGGTGCTGCCTGCGCGGCTGCTGACCGCCGGGATCGCGCGGGGCCGCTCGAGCCGGACGGATGGGTCTCGGCGACCTTCTCTGTTCGGGCGCAATCGGCCGCGATCGGAGGTGTCGGATGCGTCGGCGCTGTTCGGCGGTTCGGCGCGGTCGGCGGGATCGGCGGGGCCGGCCGGGTCGGCGGGGCCAGCCAGGTCGGCGGGGCCGGCCGGGTCGGCGGGGCCGGCCGGGTCGGCGATGTCGGCGGGGAGCGCATCCATCGGGGTGACCTGGGCCTCGCCGGATCCAGCCGACCGACGGCCGCTCCGGCTCGGACTCGCGGTCATGGCGGGTGCTGCGGTGCTCGTGACCCTGTCCACGCCGGTGTCCGACCCGGCCGTCTACCTCCGTGTGCTTCTCGCCGTGACGATCGCCGTCACGGCGGTGAACGCGCTCTGGCTGTTCGCCGGTCGGGGGCTCGCCCCGCACCTCGGCCTTGCGGTGCCGCGCGTGACCGTGCGCCCGGGCATGCTCGCCATCGTCGCGGTCGCCGCCCTCGGCTCGCGGCTGCTCGGCCTCTCCCCCGCGCTGCTCTTCGCGCTCGTCGTCGGGCTCGCGCTGGCACCGCACGCCGGACGTGTCCGCCGCGGGCGCATCGCCGCCGCGCAGGTGTCCGCCGTCGCGGCGCTCGGCGTGATCGCCTGGCTGACGGTCGGCCTCCTCCCGTCGCCGACGGGAGCGTTCACGGCCTTCCTGATGGAGACGGCGAACGCGCTGGCCATGGTCGGGATCGGTTCGGCGTCCATCCTCCTGCTTCCGCTCGGCGGACTGCCCGGGCGGGCGATCGCCCAGTGGTCGCGGTGTCTCTGGGGCGGTCTCAGCGTGGTCGTCTACACCGTCCTGTTCGCTCTGCTGCTCCCGGTCGCCTCCCTCGTCGAGAACGGGATCGGCATCCTCGTCGTCGTGGGGGTCGCCGCCGGATTCGCGGCGGCGAGCCTGGTGGTGTGGCTGTGGCGGCGGTACGTCGCGCCGTCGCTCGACCGGCCGCTCCCGTAACGGCGCTCGCCTGCAGCGACCGCGCCGGCGCATCGGTGGGACGCGACACGCCGTCTCCGCGTCGCTGGGACGGCGTGTCGCGTCCCAGCGATGCGGTTAGGGATGCGGCAGCGCGTCCACGTAGAACCAGTCCCGGCCCTCCCGCAGGAATCGCGAGACCTCGTGGATGCTGCCCCGCTCGGTTCCCCGATAGTGCGCTACGAACTCGACCACACCCTCCCGGTCGAACGGGCCACCGCGCTCGGTCCGTTCGATGTCGAGCCGGTACCAGCGCAAACCGGGGTCGAGGTCCACGGCAGCGGGCCGGGTGGAGGGGTGCCAGCTGCGCAGGAGGTAGTCCGCATCCCCGAGGGCGAAGGCACTGAACCGGGACCGCATCAGCCGCTCGGCGGTGGGCGCAGGCTCGCCGCGGTGGAGCGGGCCGCAGCAGGCGTCGTAGCTCTCGCCGCTGAGGCAGGGGCAGCGCGTGGTCACCGTCCGAGCCTAACGGGGCTCCCGATCCCTCCGGACGCGCCGGACAACGGGCCCCGAACAAGAAGACCCGGCCGGCACCCGCGTCGGGGGATCTCGGGCACCGGCCGGATCGGGGACACCTCACCAGAGGGTGTCTGCCGACAGTGTGCCGAACGTGTTTGAGGAACGACCTTGGATGCGCTGAGCGCGTTCTCAGACGCGGCGCCCGATGCCGACGGTGTAGCGTTGCCTGCATGGAAGGTCTGCTCATCGGATTCATCTGGCTCGTCATCATCGTCGGCGGCTCGCTGGCCACTGCGGCCATCATCCAGATGGTCAAGTCGCCGTACCGCGACCGCTAGAGCACCGGCGCAGCCTCCTCAGCTTCGCCGCCTCGCCCCCATAGCCCAATCGGTAGAGGCAGGCGACTTAAACTCGCCCGAGTGTGGGTTCGAGTCCCACTGGGGGTACCGACATTCGTGACGAATGTGCCGTTCCCCGCGGGCGGACGCGACATTCGTCACGAATGTGCCGTTCCCCGCGGGCAGACGCGACATTCGTCACGAATGTGCCGCGCCCCGCGGGCGGAAGCGACATTCGTCACGAATGTGCCGTTCCCCGCGGGCAGAAGCGACATTCGTGACGAATGTGCCGTTCCCCGCGGGCGGAAGCGACATTCGTCACGAATGTGCCATTCCGCGCGGGCAGAAGCGACATTCGTCACGAATGTGCCGTTCCGCGCGGGCGGAAGCGACATTCGTCACGAATGTGCCGCGCTCTGAGGGTCAGCGGGGGCGCGGGATGCGCAGGCCGCTCTCGTAGGCGGCGATGACGAGCTGCGCCCGGTCGTGCGCGTAGAGCTTGGTCATGATGCGGCTGATGTGGGTCTTGACGGTGGCCGGCGAGATGACGAACCGGGCCGCGATCTCCGCATTGCTGAGACCCTCCGCGACCACCTGGAGCACCTCCCGTTCGCGGTCCGTCAGCTCCTCGAGACCGTGCGGCGGCCGTCCGCCGGACGGGTCCTGCGCGGCCGGACGCACATAGCGGTCGATGAGCACGTGGGTGGCTCGCGGTGAGAGCAGGGACTCGCCGGCGTGGACGGTACGGATCGCGGAGAGCAGGTCCTCGGTGCTGGTGTTCTTCCCGATGAAGCCGCTGGCGCCGGCCCTCAGGGCATCCAGAACGTACTCGTCCTCCTCGAAGGTGGTGAGGATGAGGACCCGCACGTCGGCGAGCTCCGGGTCGGCGCAGATCGTCGCCGTCGCCTCGATGCCGTTCGTGTTCGGCATCCGGATGTCCATGAGCACCACCTCCGGGTGGAGCCGGGCGGCGAGGTCGACCGCCTGCTCTCCGTCGCTCGCCTCGCCGACGACAGTGAGATCCGGCGCGAGGTCGACCAGGGAGCGGACGGCGGACCGGATCAGTTCCTGGTCGTCGGCCAGGAGCACGGAGATCGTCATGACCTCATTCTCTCGTCAAGCGCCACCGGCGACCGGGGAAGCGGTCAACGGCAGGAACGCCCTGAGCACGTATCCCGTCGCGGTCGGGCCGGCCTCGACGCGACCGCCGACCGCGCCGACCCGCTCGCGGACGCCCTGCAGGCCGTGGCCCGACCGGGGCAGGCCGTCGCCGGACGCCCCCGGGCCGGACGCCCCCGGGCCGGACGCCCCCGGGCCGGCCGCCGCGGCGCCGGCCGCCGCCGGGCCGCTCGCCCCGGGGCCGCTCGCCGCGGGGTTGGTGACGGTGATCGTGAGCAACTCCGGCGTGTACTGGAGCAGCAGGTGGGCCCGGCCCTCGCTCCCGTGCTTGTGCGCGTTGGTGAGGGCCTCCTGAACGACACGATAGGCGACCCCGGAGACCGGGTCCGGGAGGCTGCCCGCCGTCCCCTCGGTGCGGGAGGTGACGGCCAGGCCGGAGGCGGCGAATCCGGCGAGCAGCGCATCCACATCGCTCATGGACACGCTCGGCGTCGTCGGGAGGCCATCGGCACCGGCGTCCGCGCGCAGCAGGGAGAGGAGGTCGGCGATCTCCGTGAGAACGGTCCGCGCGGCTGTGCTGATCGTCGTGAGCGACCGCTCGGCGAGCGCGGGGTCGGCCCGGACGGCCTGCGTGGCGACGTTGGCGTGCAGGTTGATCACGGTGATCTGGTGGGCGACGGTGTCGTGCAGGTCCCGCGCGATCCGGAGCCGCTCCTCGACGACGCGCCGGCGCGCCTCCGACTCGCGGGTGTCCTCGGCACGCAGGGCCCGTTCGGTGATCGCCGAGATGTACGCGCGACGCGAGCGGGTGGCGTCCCCGGCGATCGCTGCCGCCGCGACGACGGTGGTGAGCGGAAGGACGCGCACGTCCAGGACATGCACTCGGCTCACGACGACCTCGACGATGAGCAGCACCACCACGGTGACCGGGATCGCGATCAGCGTCGTCCGGCGGGAGGCGCGGAGCGCGAGGCCGAACGACGCGATCACCACCGGGACGATGAGCGGGAGCAGCTCCCGGTCCACGATCAGTCCGGCGATCAGCACCCCCACGGTACCGGCCAGGACCGCCGTCGGCCGGCGTCGGCGGAACAGGAGGATGGCAACGGCCGCGAGCGGGAACACCACGAGCCACGGCGCCTGCATCAGGGGCGACGGGACAGCCCGGTGGTCGGAGGGATCACCGGTCGGCAGCAGCGTGACGCCGATCACGATGACGGCGACGATCGCATCCATCACGGGGCTCGGCGGACGCCGGCGCGTCCGTTCGGCAGGGCGAGGATTCATAGGACTTCCAGGATGTCGTGCTGCCGCGGATTCCGCATACCCCCACAGGTGTAGGCGCAAGATACTCCGGCTGGGGCAGCGCAGATGCGGCCGTGGGCCGACGCGCCGGCGACCGTCGGAAGGGAGGCTGTGAGTACCCCATCCGCCGACACGAAAGCCATCATGACGACTCCCATCCTGCAGGTGCGTGACCTGCACAAGTCCTACGGCCGAGGGCCGAACCGCTTCGACGCGCTGAAGGGGGTGTCATTCGATGTCTTCGAGGGCGAGTCCCTGGCGATCGTCGGGAAGTCGGGATCCGGGAAGTCCACCCTGATGCACCTGCTCGCGCTGCTCGACCAGCCGACGCGGGGCTCCATCCTTCTCGGCGGTCAGGAGACGTCCACCCTGCGCGGGGCGGCACTGAACCGCACCAGGAACAAGACCTTCGGGTTCGTCTTCCAGCAGTTCTTCCTGACGGCGAACGCCAGTGTCCTCGACAATGTCGTGCTGCCGATGAAGATCGCCGGGGTCGGCCGAGGGGAACGGAACCGGCGAGGCCGTGCCGCGCTGGCCGAGCTGGAGCTCGACGCGAAGGCGAAGAGCAAGGCGGTCAGCCTGTCGGGGGGCCAGAAGCAGCGGGCCGTGATCGCCCGCGCCCTCGTGAACAACCCGCGCGTGATCTTCGCCGACGAGCCGACGGGCAACCTCGACACGGCCACCGGCGCCGTGGTGGAGGACATCCTCTTCACCCTCAACCGGACCCAGGGCATCACGCTGATCGTCGTCACCCACGACGAGGACCTCGCCGCGCGCTGCGACCGCAGGATCTACGTGCGCGACGGACTGATCGTGAACCGGGTCGAGGACGATGAGGAGCTGGCCGCATGAAGACCATCGACGTGATCTCCAGTGCGATCGGGAACACCTTCCGGTCCAAGACGCGCACCATCCTCACCATCCTCGCCATCTTCATCGGCGGCTTCACCCTGACGATCACCAGCGGGCTGGGGACAGGCATCAATCGCTACATCGACGACACGGTCGCCTCGCTGGGCGCCAGCGACGTGATGACCGTGACCCGTCCGGTGAAACAGGACACCTCGAGCGGACCGGTGAAGTACCAGCCCGGGCAGGTCACCTCCGGCCGGGGGCCGGCCGGCCCGCAGACGCTCAACCCGATCGGCCCCGCGCAGCTGACGCAGCTCGCCGGCATCCCGGGCGTGAAGTCCGTGCAACCGGTCAAGTCCGTCCGGGTCGACTATGTGCGTGCCGGTGACGGGACCGAGTACCAGATCGGCGTCGGCTCGTTCGTGGCCGGGATGAAGGTGCAGCTCGCAGCGGGTGCCCAACCCTCCGAATCCTCCGCGCAGCGACAGGTCGCCCTCCCGGTCGACTACGTGAAACCGCTCGGATTCAGCAGCGACAGTGACGCCATCGGCAAGGAGGTCCAGTTCGGGCTCACCGACGCCGGCGGTGCCCGTCAGACGGTCACAGCGACCGTCGTCGGGATCGCCGAGGCCGGACTGGGCGGGACCGGAACGAGCGCCTCCCCGAACCAGGCGACGACGGATGCGCTGTTCGCGGCGCAGAGCACCGGCCTCAGCGCGGACACGGCGTCGTCCTACACGTCGGCGACGATCCGCTTCGACGACACGGCGGGCACCGCATCCACTCAGTCCCTGAAGGACCGGCTCAGCGCGGCAGGCTACACCGGGACGACGCTGCAGGACACCCTCGGCAGCTTCAAGAGCATCATCGACGCGATCGTGCTCGTGCTGAACGCGTTCGCGATCATCGCGCTCCTCGCCGCGAGCTTCGGGATCGTGAACACCCTGTTCATGTCCGTCCAGGAGCGCACCCGCGAGATCGGGCTGATGAAGGCGATGGGGATGGGCGGCGGCAAGGTCTTCGGGCTGTTCAGCTTCGAGGCGACCTTCATCGGGCTCCTCGGATCGGCCGTCGGCGTGGGACTCGGGATGCTGGCGGGCACCGCAATCGGCTCGGCGCTGGGCACCTCCCTGTTCTCCAGCCTCCCGGGACTCACGCTGATCGCCTTCAACCCTGTCAACATCCTCTGGATCGTGCTCCTCGTCATGGGGATCGCGTTCCTCGCCGGGACCATCCCGGCCGCGCGGGCGGCGCGACAGGACCCGATCGAGTCGCTCCGGTACGAGTAGGGCGGGACGGGGTCGGCCGCGGCTCGACGGCGACGAAAAGGGAGGTGTCCGCGGCCCGGTGCGGCCGTGGACACCTCCCTCGCTCGCATCGGGCGGCGTGTCGCCGCCTCCCCGCCTCCGTTTCCCGCAGACCGGGCAGACCCCGGGGGAGGCGAGGAAACGGAGGATGCGCGATGCGACACGCCTCGATCGGGCCGGTTCGGGAGGCGATCGGGCTCGGTACGCCGCGCGACCTCCTCCCTTTCCGGCCGAGGATGACGCGAGCAGGAGTCGCACCATCGCGGGAGCACAATCCCGGTCGTCGGAGAGGCCGAAGCCGAGGTCGGCGCACGGCCGGGCCCAGACCGGCCGCGTCGTCCACGGCCGCGCGCCGGCCGGGCAAGCCGGCGCCGCCGGCACCGGCGGCACCGCCTCCCGCCGCGAGGTGCTCGTTGTTGCAGACGACACGCCGTAAGCCACTGCAACAACGAGCACTTCGGCCGAAGGAGACACGGCCGCAACGGAAGCTCGGCCGCAACGGAAGCGCCAGCCACAAGGAAAGCGCCAGCCACAACGAAAGCGCCAGCCGCAACGGAAGCGCCGACCGCAAGGGAGGCGCCAGCCGCAACGGAGGCGCCGACCCAAACGGAGGCGCCCGCAGGGACGCCGAAGGCCCGGTCCCTCAGGGACCGGGCCTTCGTGCTGCGTCGCCGGGCGCTACTTCGCGGAGACCTCCGCGGGCTGCTTCACCGCAGTGGCAGCCTTGGTGCGAGCGGGAGCCTTCTTCGCGGGGGCCTCCGGGGCGGCCTCGATGGCCGGCTTCGGGCGGGCCGCGAACTCCTCGAAGTTCGCGCGCGGGTGCTGTACGGCCTCCAGCGACACGATGTCACGGCCGAGCCAGAAGTTGTTCCACCAGCCCCACAGGACGCGCCACTTGCGCTCCCACGACGGCATCGCCAGGCCGTGGTAGCCGCGGTGGGCGAGCCAGCCGAGGACGCCCGTGATCGCGATCTTGCCGCTCTGCAGCACGCCGATGCCGACGCCCAGACCGGCGACCGCGCCGAGGCTCTTGTGGTAGTACTGGCGCGGCAGCTCGCCGCGCAGCGATGCCACGATGTTCTTCGCGAGGAGCTTGCCCTGACGCACGGCGTGCTGCGCGTTCGGCACGCAGTAGCCGCCGACGCCGGCACCGGTCAGGTCCGGGACGGCCGACACGTCGCCCGCGCCCCAGGCGTCCTCGATGATCTCGTCGTCGGTGCCGACGCGCAGGTCGGCGCGCACGCGCAGCCGGCCGCGCTCCTCGATGGGGAGGTCGGTGTGGCGCACGATCGTCGGGTTGGCCATGACGCCGGCGGTCCAGACGATGAGGTCCGTCTCGAAGCTCTCACCGGTCGACAGCTGGATGACACCGTCCACCGCGCTGGTGAGCTGCGTCTCGAGGTGGATCTCGGCCCCACGCTGTGCGAGGTTCTTGATCACCCAATGGCTGGTCTTCAAGGACACCTCCGGCATGATCCGGCCCATGGCCTCGATCAGGTGGAAGTGCGTGTCCTCGAACGACAGCTCCGGGTAGCGCTTGAGCAGGCTGCTCGCGAAGGAGCGGAGCTCCGCGAAGATCTCGATACCGGCGAAGCCTCCGCCGACGACGACGACCGTGAGCAAACGGTCCCGCTCCGGGCCGGCGGGGAGCCCTGCGGCCTTGTCGAAGTTGGTGAGGAGCTGGTCGCGGATGTACACGGCCTCCTCGATGTTCTTCAGCCCGACGGCCTGGTCCGCGACGCCCGGGATGGGGAACGTCCGGGACACAGCGCCCGCGGTCACCACGACGATGTCGTACTCGAACTCGTACGCCTCGCCGATCGGCGGCTGGATGGTCGCCACCTTGCGGGCGTGGTCGACGTACGTGACCTTCGCCGTGATGATGTTCGTCGTCGTGAGGTGACGACGGTGCGCGACGACCGCGTGACGCGGCTCGATCGAGCCCGAGGCGACCTCCGGGAGGAACGGCTGGTACGTCATATACGGCAGCGGGTCGACCATGGTGACCTCGGCCTCGCCCGGGCGGAGCTGCTTCTCGAGCTTCCACGCGGTGTAGAAGCCGGCGTAGCCGCCGCCGACGATCAGGATTTTGGGCACAGTGATGCGTCTCCTCAACACGAAAGTTTGGGCCTACTTTACTCCCTGCTGCGTGTTCGCCTGAAATGCTGCCACGCCCCGACCCCGCCGAGGGCGGAGAGAGCGAGAAAGCCGGCGATCAGGCCGAACGGCAGCCAGAAAGTGGTGAGGACGCTCCATTGCGGCCAGAAGAACCAGTTCCATGGTAGCGCGCGCTCGGGGCTCAGCTTGGCGGGCGCCGGTGCAGCTTGCGCACCGCCGGACGACGGGGCCGGCGTGGCGAGCGACTGCGCACGGCGGTGGATGCGGATCCAGTCGCCGAGATCGCCCATCGGGTTCGCGGCGACATGCGGCACGTTCGCGGTCACGGCGGCCGCGGCATCCAGGAGCCCGTAGCCGTAGATGGGGCTGGGGACGGCCCCTCCCGCGGGCCGGGCGGTCCGGATGATCCGCTCGATCACATCCGCCGCACTGAGCTCGGGATGCGCGGCGCGGACGAGCGCGACGGCGCCCGAGACGAGCGGCGCGGCACCGCTCGTCCCCGCCCACTGGACATAGCCTCCACCCGGATTCGCGCCGACCAGCTGCTCGCTGGGCGCCGAGACACCGATGGTGATGCCCTGGGCCGAGGCGTCGAAACTCGCCTTGCCGGCCCGGTCGACGCCGGCGACGGTGAGGACGCCCGGAATCGTGGCCGGCGCCCCGACCTCGTTGGTGCCGCTCCCCCGGTTGCCCGCGGCCGCGACGATGACCACGTCGTGCGCGAACGCGTACTGGAACGCCTCATCCCAGCTGGTCGGCCAGTCGAGCGTGTTGCGCGTGAGGGACATGTTGATCACCCTCGCGCCGTTGTCGACCGACCAGTGGATCGCCTGCGCGATCTGGTCGTCGCTGTCGATCGGTCCCATCGCCGTGCCGAGCGCGACCGAGGCGGTGAGGATGCTGGCCTCGGGCGCAGCTCCGACGACGCCGCTGGTCGGCCCGGTGCCACGCCCGGCGAGGAGGGAGGCCACCCACGTCCCGTGGTTCGCGCTCTCGGCGTCCCCCAGAGGCTTCTGGCCCGTCGCGGTGCCGACGCCGGAGACGTCCGTCCCGCCCACGACGGCGCCCGCCAGATCGGGAACGGAGCCGTCGACGCCCGTGTCGATGACGGCGACCTTCACGCCGGCGCCACGGGTCGTGTTCCACGCCTGTGCGAAGCCGTAGTCGTTCAGCCAGTATTCGAGGTCGCGCACCTGGTCGGCGTGCGCGGCGGTCGCGGGAAGAAGCGTGGATGCGAGGGCCACCGCCACGACGGCGGCCGCCGTCGCGAAGCGGTGCATCCGGTCCCCCACCGAGCGCCCCTAGCCTGCGACGTCGATGCGGCACTCGCAGACGGCCGGCGACCAGCCTCCGCGGGCGAGCGCCAGGTCGCCGATCGGGTTCACGCCGGGTCCGGCGGCGAGTGCATGGGCGGCGAGGGCGTGCAGGCACTTCACGCGGGACGGCATCCCACCGGCCGAGATGCCGGCGATTTCGTCGACGACGGCGATCGACTCCCGGTCGGCCAGGTACTGCTCGTGGGCCGCGCGGTACCGGGCGCTCAGCTCGTCGTCACCGGCCAGGAGCTCGTTGTACTCGCCCATGACCTGATCGGCCTCGAGGGCGGACATGGCCGCCGACGCCGCCGGATGCGTCAGGTAGTAGAACGTGGGGAACGGCGTCCCGTCGTCCAGCCGCGGCGCCGTCGATACCACGGTCGGGCGCCCGCACACGCAGCGCGCGGCGATGCCGACGACATTCCGCGCCGGGCGGCCGAGCTGCTGGGACACGACGGCGATGTCGTCATCGGACACGGGTGCGAACGGTGGTCTGGTCATTGCGGGATGCGCCTCTTCGGCTTGCGTGCTGGGCTTATTTCGTGGGGGCGGGCGTCGCCGTGGGAGGGGGGACGGGGCCGGGCGTGCCGCTCAACTGCTGCGGTGTCGCATCCGTCAGTCCGGCTCCCATGATGGAGCCGAACAGCGACCCGACCCAATCCGTCCGGGTCTTCACCAGTTTGGATGTGACCGGTGTCGTGTCCTGCTTGGCGGCCGGCGGACGGTCGTCGATGACGAGGTAGCTGACCTCGCCCGGCATCACGTAGTACAGCCGGTCGCGGGCCTGGGCGCGGAGGTAGCTGGGGTCGTTCCAGCGGGCACGCTGGTCCGTGAGCGTGTTGACCTGCGCGGCCAGTTCGTCCACCTGATGCTGCTGGTCGGCGATCTGCTGGCGCTGCGCGAGGAAGGCCTGCACCGTGGGAGCGAGGATGAGGACCGCGAGCACGAGCACGCCCATCATCACCAGCGAGAACGCCGAGAAGTGCAGCTGCCGCAGCCACCGGCCGGTCTCGGTGGGACGCGACAGGCGCACCGGGACGCGGCGCGTGCGCGGCTTCGGCATGGCCCCTCCCTCTTGGCATGCTCGGCGGTCCGGGGCCGGACCGGCCCCCTCTCATCGTAGGCGATCGCCTCCGTCGGCCCCGTTGCGCTCAGGGGTGTCGGAATGCGCTCAGCCGCCGTTCAGGATGAACGCCAGCCGCACGACGCCCAGCACGACGAAGGCTCCCCCGCCCACCGCGAAGATCGCGCCGAGGGTCCGTGCGTCGCGCGCGCGGAACCGCCGCCGCGCATCCGCGTCGGCGAAGAAGGCGGACGCCCGCCCCGGACGCAGGATCAGGAGCAGCCCGAGCAGCGCGAACAGCGCCGCCAGCACCACGAACAGCACCAGCGGCACCACGTCGGACCCGGCCGTCACGCCCATCCCTGCACCCTACCCACCCCGTCCGCCGGTCCGCCGGTCTCCGAGCCCGCGGCCCCGCCGAAGTGCTCGTTGTTGCACGCGCTTCCGGCGTGTCGCGTGCAACAACGAGCACTTCGGCCAGGGTAAAAGGCACGGGAGCGGGGAGGGACGTGGAACGGCCCCCGAGGCGGAACCCCGGGGGCCGAACTCAGCGCGCGAACGCGGGCGCGCGAACGCGGGCGCGCGAACGCTAGCGCGCGAACGCTAGCGCGCGAACGCGGGCGCAGGCCCGCGTTACGGGAGCGCCGCTACGCGGTGAAGCGCGGGAAGGCGCTGCGGCCGGCGTAGACGGCGGCGTCGCCCAGCTCCTCCTCGATGCGGAGCAGCTGGTTGTACTTGGCGACGCGCTCCGAGCGGGCCGGAGCGCCCGTCTTGATCTGGCCCGAGTTCGTGGCGACCGCGAGGTCCGCGATCGTGGTGTCCTCGGTCTCACCGGAGCGGTGCGAGAGCACGGCGGTCATGCCGCTGCGCTGCGCGAGCGACACGGCGTCGAGCGTCTCGGTGAGCGTGCCGATCTGGTTCACCTTGACCAGGATGCTGTTCGCCGCGCGCTTCGTGATGCCCTCGGCGAGGCGCTTCGGGTTGGTGACGAACAGGTCGTCGCCGACCAGCTGCAGGGTGGCGCCGAGCTCGGCGTTCAGGTGGGCCCAGCCGTCCCAGTCGTCCTCGGCCAGCGGGTCCTCGATCGAGACCAGCGGGTAGTTAGCCGCGAGGTCCTGGTAGTAGGCGCTCATCTCGGCCGCGCTGCGGTCCTGGCCCTCGAAGCGGTAGACGCCGTTCTCGAAGAATTCGGTGGATGCCACATCCAGGCCGAGCGCGATGTCCCGTCCGACGGTGAAGCCGGCCTTCTCGATGGCCTCGGAGATCAGGTCGAGCGCTGCACGGTTGTGCTCGAGCTCCGGCGCGAAGCCGCCCTCGTCGCCGAGGCCCGTGTTCAGGCCCTTCGACTTCAGCAGCGCCTTGAGCGAGTGGTAGGTCTCGACCCCCCAGCGCAGGCCCTCGGAGAAGGTCTCCGCGCCGATCGGCAGGACCATGAACTCCTGGATGTCGACGCCGGTGTCCGCGTGCGCTCCGCCATTGATGATGTTCATCATCGGGACGGGCAGGACGTGCGCGTTCGGGCCGCCGAGGTAGCGGAACAGCGGCAGGTCTGCCGAGTCGGCCGCGGCCTTGGCGACGGCGAGGCTGACGCCGAGGATGGCGTTCGCGCCCAGGCGCTTCTTGTTGTCGGTGCCGTCGAGCGCGATCATCGCGTCGTCGACGAGGCGCTGGTCGGCGGCGTCGAAGCCTTCGATCTCGGGCCCGATCTCGTCGAGCACCGCATCCACGGCCTTGAGCACGCCCTTGCCCTGGTAACGGTCCTTGTCGCCGTCTCGCAGCTCGTAGGCCTCGAACGCCCCGGTGGATGCGCCGGACGGGACGGCGGCGCGGCTGACCGTGCCGTCCTCGAGGAGCACCTCGACCTCGACGGTCGGGTTACCGCGCGAGTCCAAGATCTCGCGAGCGCCTACAGCTTCGATTGCAGCCACAACTGTCTCCTTGCGTGGTTTTTTGTGGGATTCCGGTCACAGTCTACTGACGCCCTTGGGACGCGCGGCACGGGCCCCGGGTCAAGTCCCGGGACGTGGTGTAGTCGTTGTTGATCCTTCTGGGTGTTGTTAGGCGCTGAGTTCGAGGATCGTGTCGGTGTTCACCTCGGTTCC
>NZ_FOTM01000008.1:5859-148441 GCF_900114565.1 Leifsonia sp. CL147 | reverse complement strand
CTTGCCCGCCGCGTCGGCGCGGGCCAGCAACAGTGAATGGACCCGGTCCCAGGTGCCGTCGCCGGCCATCCGCCGGTGCCATTTCCACACCGTCTGCCAGGGTCCGAACACCGTGGGCAGGTCCCGCCACGCGATCCCGGTCCGATAGCGATACGCGATGGCCTCGACCATCGTCCGGGCATCCGAGAACGGGCGCCCCCTCCGGCCGGTCGGCCCGGGAAGCATCGGGCCGATCAGATCCCACTGAGCATCCGAGAGCAACTGAAAACGTGACACCACTCCAGCATCACGGCATCAGCCCAAATATTTAGGAGACACGCCCTAGCTGTCCGTTGGGAGCGTGTGGCCTGTCTCGTCGACTGGCTCGCCGAGAGCGCGCCGGATTCGGGCACTCAGCCTGTTCAGTTGTTCCTGCTGCTCTTGCGGATCGTCGGTACCTGCTAGGCCGCGGTCGATCGTTGATTTAGCAATCTCCTGCTTGATGGTCGCCAGTATCGTGGCGGGGTCATCGACGAGGTAGGTGAGCTGCAGGTTACCGGTGATGCGAAGGAGGAGCCGAAGGTCGTCCGGCTCAAGGGGGATCTCATTCATGGGGTGTGTGCGGCGCCAAAGGGTTTTGCGCGCTTGACTCTTCTCGGAACTAGTTCGAACGATAGCCACTTTTCATCCATCAGCGGCTCGTCTTCGACGCGTGGGCGGTGGTGGAAGGAGCTCTGCAACCACATCACGGGATGTGTGAGCGGCTCTCCGTTGACGAATTGGTCAACTTCGGTTCCGCACGGCGGGTCGAAGTCTTGTGCCGCGATCTGCTCGCATGGGTTTTGATCGGTGACATAGACGTCATGATTTGTGTACGGGTGGTCCGCGCGCCGATAGGGGTCCGCGTTCTGCAGGAGCACCCCATATGAACGCGGACGATTCCTAACCACACAAGGCCCGGCGGGCTTACGTGTGACGTTTTGGCCTTTGCGGGACACTTCTTAGTGAGGGTTCTATGAGCGAGGCCGACGCGCGGGCAGATGCGTGCGCCGGAGTCCGGGTTCGGTTCTACGCCGCAAGAGCTCAGGCAGCCGCAAGCTCGAAGCGGGCGCGTTCCTTTCGGAGCATCGTGAACGGGTTAACGTAACGCACACTGACGCCACGGCAGGCATCCGGGATCTTCACCCGCGTCTGTGATGCCGGTGCCGGGACCTCATGGGTGACGACCGTGTCGCCGAAGGTCAACGCGTGAGCAACGAGAAAGTAGTCTGCACTATCAAGGAAGGTCGCCAGCGCGGCGGGCTGGTACTGCGGCTGCGATGTCGCCCAGCTTGCAATCTGGGTCAACGCAGGCGCCAACGGATCGGTGGAACGCCGGAACATGTCCGATCGGGTGTGCACCCACTCGCTGAGCTCATCCCGCTGGGCCCGGAGTTCGGTCTGGACGCGGTCGATGCTGACCGCCTCCCCGGCAGCCACCGACCGGTCGATCCAGTCCCAGAACCCCGGAACGACGGCGAAGTCGTAGTGGACGTTCTTCGCGGTGATGAAAACGTTCGCGTCCAACAGGTACATCAGGCGACCCCCAGCCGGCGACCGAGTTCATTGAATGTCGCAGCTTTGCGGAATCCCAACATCTGGAAGGCGTCCCGGTGCAGTGTGCGCCCTTCAAGCGTGTCGGCGATCACAGCTCGTGCGAATCGTCGGCTCATTTGGAACGGCGCGCTGTTGTAGTAGTTGCCGCCGTCGGACGTGTTCACGCCGATCTTCTTGAGCACGTACGCCGCCTCGGCCCCGTACCAGTCCTGGTACTCGTCCCACGGCAGGCCCCCGAGATCGAACACTCGGCTGAGCACGACGAGGGTGCTAACCCTGAACTTCGCAGCCATCCGATCGAGTTCCTGCCTGCGATCCGCGTTCGGATCCCACTCCCGCCGCAAGCTGTTCAGCGGGACGAGGATCTCGGCGGCAATCGCGTTGCAGAACCGTTCGTCGTCGTTCCCGGACCCTGCAGCAAGAGACGCATCAGAGAGGGCGCTCTCCCCGACCCAGACATGCACCACCTCATGCAGGAGCGTGAAGATCTGGGCCGCCTTGCTGTCCTTGCCGTTGACAAAGATCACCGGTGCCAACGGATCCGCCAGTGCAAACCCTCGGAACTCGCGCGGGTCCAACGCGCGTCGGGTATTCGCGCCCACGACGCCGCTGATCATCACCAGGACACCGATGTCCTCAATGAGATCAATGAGATCCCGGAGTGCTTCGGACCAAGATCGGTATCTCGCCCTATCTTCCACGGTGAACCGGACCCGATTGGCGATTTGATCGGCAACCGTTATTGGGTTGTCTCGAGTGCTGACGGAGCCCACGAAATCTAGTGGGGCACTTCCGACCGCTCGTTGATGCTCTCGGTACCACTCCTGACGTTGCTCAACGAGGTATATCTGATCGAGCAAATCCACAGACGGACGGTGCACGGCAGCGTCGCGGAAGGTTCGAAAGTCCGGGATCGGCAATGGCTCAATTGGGGGCTCTGGAAGGAGCAAATACCCGATAGGCGCGTGAGTGGCTTTGGCGAATTGCTGCAGCTGACTGAACGTGGGCGCAGCAGTACCGCGCTCCCACTCGGGCAGCGCGGGAAACTTCGCTTCGAGCGCCGCTAGGTCCACACCCGCGCGCTCACGCGCCCAGGACAACACCCCCGGGGCCACGTCCACGCTCATTGCTCTCCTCCGCAAATTGCTTGAAGCCTACCCGGTGCAGTCTCTCAATAACCCCGTATGGCAGCCGCAGTCGAACTCGCAACGCCGCACTTATGCGGTCCTCTCGTGCTGAAGGATGTCGCTTCTCGAATCGACGTCTGATGTCCAGAGGTGGGGCGGGCTGATCAGGCCCGCCCCTGCTACGTTGCCCATGCTCACCAAGCCTGGGTAGCTGCCAGGATTCTGTGGTTCGCGGTATTCGTTACCCATCAGGAGCAGAAAGCCTAGAGCGACACGGCAAATCACTCCGCGTCCAGCACTCTAGTGCACGTTGCACGAGCTCACAGGCATACGGTATGCCCGCAAGCCGGTCGATCGACGGGACTTCCGCCCCGGTCGGAAGCCGGTTCGGCGGATCGCGTATTTCCGCGGGCGGGAGATTCCCGTAAGACCTGCCCGCAAATATGCCCGGTGAGGGTGCCTCAAACGCGACGGTCCGAACCATGCTCATCGGTGGCGCCCGCGTCTCTACCTACGCGAACGATCTCACCACGCAACGCAACACCCTCCGGGACCTCGGCGTCGACGAGGACAACATCCACGTCGACCACGGTCTCACCGGCACCAAGCGCGTGCGGCCCGGACTCCGTGAAGCGGTAGCGGCCGTGCGTGCCGGCGACACCCACGTCGTCGCGAAGCTTGACCGGCTGGCCCGTTTCCCTGCCGGACGCACGCCGAGGGTTTCGTGCGTTCAGTGGAGCAGCGGCCGGGGGCTCGGCGCCCCCAGAGTCCTCATCGCCCGCGCGCGCGAACCACCTCCGACCGGCTCGGCTGCATTTCAGCAGCCGCACCGTGCGCAACCGAGCGGACGCGCGTCAGGCCGACGGTGAAACGCACCGCCAGCGCCAGGAGCAGGGACACCGTGGTCGAGTAGAGCAGGACCCCCATCCCGGCGATCCCCTGCGCGATGAACAGGTCGAAGTTGCCGCTGTCGACCATGCCGCCTCCCGTCGCGAACAGGCCGGGGAAGAGGAGGCCGACGAGGCCGCCGACGATCGCCACGACGCAGAGCGTCAGCGCGGGGCCGAAGCGTGCACGCGTCGCCAGGTCCACCATGGTGGCGCACGCCAGCGCAGACAGCGCGCCCAGCAGCATCGCCCAGCCGAGAGTGAGGACTCCGGAGGCGGCCGTCATGGCCACGAGGCCGGCGAACGCCCCGCACAGCGCGCTGGTGAGGGTGGGACGCCGCAGCAGGACCGCATCCACCAGCATCCACATCAGGACACCGGTGGCCGACGCGAGGAACGCTCCGATGGCGATCTGCGGCGCGTACGCGTCGAGCGCGCCCTCCGACCCCACCACCAGCCCGAGCCAGCCCACCCAGAGTGCGGCACCGCCGATTGCGACGAGGGAGGGCCTAGCCGGACGCAGAGGCAGGTGCTCACTCCGTCCACAGGCGATCAGGATGCCCACAGCGCTGGCACCCGCTGCCACCACCGGCAGCGCTCCCCCGAAATCGACGACGTGGAGTCCTGCGACCGCCCATCCGTCGTTCAGCGCGAAGACGCCGTAGCCGACAGGGACGAGCACCAGCGGCAGCCAGAGGACCAGGAGCACGATCCACGCGCGCACTGTCAGCCGCGACGCGACGCCGACCGCGGCGATCGCCGTGCACAGCACGAGCACGGCGATCAGGTATCCGGCACGCGCGGCCGGATACGGGGAGGACGCAGCGGGGTGGATGCCCACGACCGACGCCAGCCCCGGGTCGGGCCGCCCGACCATGCTCGGGAGGAGCGGCCGCCCGGCGACCATGCCGTAGCCTCCCAGCACGGCCAGCACCACGACGATGGCAGCGCCGACCAGCACGAAGCGGAACGAGCGCGCGGCCCGGGCACGGCCGGCCATTCCGCCGGCGAACAGCGCCAGCCCGAAGGCCGCAAGGACCACGAGTGCGCCGCAGAAGAACAGCAGCAGCGCATCCACCTGATCCGGTGTCGCTTGTGCCATCATGCTCCCTCGCCTGAATCGCTCCCCTCACCCTAGCGACGGTCCCCACGACGGCGGACGGGGCACCGCCTCTCGGCGACGCCCCGTCCGGGTCGTGGACTGCGCTCGGATCAGACCGTCTCGAGCGAGTAGCCCTCCTCGCCGTGCACCACGGTGTCGACGCCGGCCAGCTCGTCCTCGTTCTTGATACGGAAGCCCATCGTCTTCTGGATGGCCCAGCCGATCGCGTACGCCAGGACGAAGGAGAAGATCAGCACCGAGAAGGCGCCCAGTGCCTGCACGCCGAGCTGCTGGAAGCTGCCGCCGTAGAGCAGGCTCGAGAACTGCGAGGTCGCCTCGCCCTTGCTGTTGTAGGTGTGGGTGAAGCCGAAGACGCCGATCCAGAGGGTACCGATGATGCCGCCGACGAGGTGGATGCCGACCACGTCGAGCGAGTCGTCGAATCCGAGGCGGAACTTCAGGTCGATCGCCAGGGCGCAGACGGCGCCGGCGACAAGGCCCAGCAGGATGCCGAAACCGGGGGTCAGGATGTTGCAGGCCGGGGTGATCGCAACGAGGCCCGCGACCGCACCGGATGCGGCGCCGATGGAGGTCGGCTTGCCGTCCTTGATCTTCTCCACGATCAGCCAGCCGATCGTCGCCGCGGCGGGGGCAGCCAGGGTGTTGATCCAGGCGAGGGCAGCGACGCCGTCCACAGCGGCCTCAGAACCCGCGTTGAAGCCGAACCAGCCGAACCAGAGCAGGGCGGCGCCGAGCAGCGTCAGCGGGACGTTGTGCGGCTTGTTCATGCCCTTCTGGAAGCCGACGCGCTTGCCGAGCACCAGGGCCAGAGCAAGGCCGGCAGCACCGGCGTTGATGTGCACGGCCGTGCCACCCGCGAAGTCGTTCACGTGCAGGACGGCGGGGGCCCAGCCGTCGGCGAGGTTGAACACCCAGTAGGCGACCGGGAAGTAGACGACCGTCACCCAGATGCCGGCGAACACCATCCACGAGCCGAACTTCGCGCGGTCGGCGATCGCACCCGAGATCAGGGCGACGGTGATGATGGCGAAGGTGGCCTGGAAGCCAGCGAATGCAAGCCCGCCGAGGTCCGGCGTGATGCCGTCCTTGCCCATCAGGCTCGAGAGGAACCAGTCGGGCGTTCCGAGGAAGTGCGGGATGCTCGGCTTGCCGAACGACAGGCCGTAGCCGTAGAGGACCCAGAGGACGCCGACCAGGGCCATCGCGCCGAAGCTCATCATCATCATGCTGATGACGCTCTTCGCGCGGACCATGCCGCCGTAGAAGAAGGCCACGCCGGGGGTCATCAGCAGGACGAGGGCTGCGGCGACCAGGAGCCATAGGGCGTTGACCGTCCCGGTCGTTGCGTAGTCCGCTGCTGTGTGAAGCACCATGCGAATTGTCTACCTCTCTGTGCAAAGGCCCCGCGGGGTGACGCGTTCCCGATCCGGGTGGGGGGCGCTTTCGGGGTGCAGCCAGTCTCGGCTGGAGAGATTTCGACAGAGGGATGCGCGTGTTTCGCCTGTGTTACGCATTCCTGTGCTGTGTAAACACTGTGTTTCGGGAGGCTGCCGGTGTCCTCGGCGAGGAACGCCGCCGCCTCAGGCGGCGAGCTTCTCGCGGATCTGCCGCTTGGCGCGGCCGAGGAGCGCGGACATCCCGCGCAGGCGCAGCGGCGACACCGCCTGGGTCAGGCCCAGCGTCTGCGGGAAGTCGTCGGGCACGGCGAGGACCTCGTCGGCGGTCAGACCGGCGAGGCCTTGCACGAGGATCGACGCGAAGCCGCGCGTGGTGGGCGCCTCCCGGGGCGCGGTGGCGAACAGGTGGACGATGTCGTCGCCGTCGACCTCCACGAAGATGAAGACGGGCGCCTGGCACTCCTCCACCCTCTCCAGGAGGTCGGGATGGTCGCGATAGCGTTCGGGCAGCTCCGGCAGCTCGTCGGAGAACTCCAGCAGCAGCTGCAGGCGGTCGTTCTGCTCCAGCGCCTGGAAGTCGTCACGGATCTCGGCGAGCGCGCCCGTCAGTTCGGCCATCTTTCAAGCGTACGTCTTCGCAGGCGTGTCGATCTCGGATCGGCGGGTCAGCGCGCCGGGACCTCGCCCGGCTCGGCGCCGGTCGCGATCGGGACGCGCACGGCGGAGCCCCACTCGGTCCAGGAGCCGTCGTAGTTCTTGACGTTCTCGAAGCCGAGGAGGTGGGTCAGCACGAACCAGGTGTGGCTGGAGCGCTCGCCGATGCGGCAGTACGCGATGACATCGTCGCCGGGCTTCAGCCCGGCTCCGTCGAGGTAGACCTCTTCCAGCTCCGCGCGGCGCTTGAACGTCGCGTCGGGAGCGGCGGCCTTCGCCCAGGGGACCGACTTCGCCGACGGGATGTGGCCGGCTCGCAGCGCGCCTTCGGTCGGGTAGCCGGGGATCTCGGTCCGCTCGCCGCTGTACTCCTCGGGCGACCGCACGTCGATGAGCGCCCCTCCTCCCGAACGGACGAGTCCCAGGTGGGCGAGAACGTCTTCCTTGAAGGCGCGGACGACCGAGTCGTCGCGCTCGACGACCGGGTACTCCACCGGCGCGGGATGCGGCACCTCGCGGGTGAGCTCGCGACCCTCGGCGATCCACTTGTCGCGGCCGCCGTCGAGCAGCCGCACGTCCTCGTGGCCGAACAGGGTGAACACCCAGAGTGCATAGGCGGCCCACCAGTTGTTCTTGTCGCCGTAGATGACGACCGTGGTGTCGCGCGCGATCCCCTTCGAGCCGAGCAGCTCGGCGAAGCGCTCCGGGCTCACGTAGTCGCGGACCACGGGGTCGTTGAGATCCGTGTGCCAGTCGATCTTGACCGAGCCCGGGATGTGACCCGTGTCGTAGAGCAGCACATCCTCATCGGACTCCACCACCGCCAGGCCCGGTTCGCCCAGGTGCGCGGCGAGCCAGTCGGTGCTCACCAGGCGCTCGGGGTGCGCGTAGCCGGTGAACTCGGGCGACGGGTCGGTCTCGATGGTCATGCGTTGTGCCCTCCAGGGTCGGTCCGGAATCGCGGGGCTAGGCTGGGAGGCCTGCGACAGCTGCGAATCTATGTCCAGCGTAGGCGGCTGGTAACGGCCGCGGTAAGACTTCGACACAAAGGTGCACAACCCGTCATGACCCTCGAACAGACCGGCGCCCTCCCCCGACTCGCCGACCGTTCGCCCGCGATCACGGGCGCCGAGATCGCGGAGAGCCTGGTCCCGCCGTCGCAGTTCGAGCACGCGACCTTCGAGTCCTACCGGCCGGACCACGACTACCCGTCGCAGGCCGAGGCCGTCTCCACGCTGAAGCTGTTCGCGAAGACGTGGGAGCCGCAGCGTCCGGCCGGGCTGTTCAGCCGCAGCCGCAGGAAGGTGGAGGCGATGAAGCCCGGCGTCTACCTGGACGGCGGCTTCGGCGTCGGCAAGACGCACCTCCTGGCGGCGCTCTGGCACGAGGCGCCCGGACCCAAGTACTTCGGCACCTTCATCGAGTACACGGCCCTCGTCGGAGCCCTCGGATATGCGGGAGCTGTCAACCTGCTCCGCGGCTCCACTCTGATCTGCATCGACGAGTTCGAGCTCGACGACCCGGGCGACACCATGATGATGACCCGGATGCTCGGCGAGCTGGTCGCCTCCGGAACCCGGATCGCCGCGACCAGCAACACGCCGCCGAACGCTCTCGGCGAGGGTCGCTTCGCCGCGAGCGACTTCCTGCGCGAGATCCAGTCGCTGTCCGCCAACTTCCAGACCATCCGCATCGACGGCCTCGACTACCGCCGCCGCGACACGACCGGGCACGCCCTCACCGTCGAGCCGGCGGACTACCAGCGGGTCGTCGCGGCGATGGCCGAGCGCGGCGAGACCGTCACGAGCGACCGGTTCGAGGATCTGATCGCGCACCTGGCGACGGTCCACCCCTCCCGCTACATCAAGATGATCGAGGGCGTGGATGTGATCGGCCTCACCGACGTGGAGGTGCTGCACGACCAGATGGCGGCGCTCCGGCTCGTCGCCTTCATCGATCGCGTCTACGACGCCGAGATCCCGGTCGTGCAGACGGGCGTTCCGCTCAGCGAGGTGTTCGACGACGAGATGCTCGGCGGCGGCTACCGCAAGAAGTACCTGCGCTCGACCTCCCGCATGATCGCGCTCACCGCGGGCGAGCTCCCTCCCCACGACGAGTAGCGCACGCTGTCAGACGGTGCGCCGGCCGCCTAAACCGAATCGGGCTGCGACCGAGACGGCAACTCCCGCTACCCCCGTGAGCACGAGTGCGTAGATGAAGGCGATCGGAGCATAGTTCGAGTCTTCTGTTTAGGCATAACTCGTCCCGTCCACCAACCTCCATTGGCATCCCGTCGAGATCGCCTCATGCATGCGTATCGTCGTCCACATGTGCACGCCGGGCTGAGCGTTTAGCTAAGCGCGCGTATAGCAACACTGCCGCGCCGGCCGCCGTGACTCCGTACAGGGTCAAAGTCGACCCGTACATCGACGGGTCGACCACGGTGATCTTGCCGCCCCCCTCCAGCGACCACGTGCACTGCCGCCACAACGGCCACACGCCGAGCGATCGCGTCCCTTCATTGTCGACTATGATGCGGACGTTATCGGGAGCAAAAGGTCCATCTCTCGTGCACTGGTTCTTGTATGACCCCGCTGCCATTACAAAACACCCGAGCAGACCGATGGTCAGAAGCGCTATCGACAGCCCCGTCGCAAGCCGCAACAGGACTCGCTCATTGACCGAGCGCTGACTCATAGCTGTCCGGCTGAGTACTCGGGATGTGTCCGACGGGAGGCGAACAATTTCAGGGCGCGATCGTCGCGCATCAGGTGCGCGACTCCTGTTGCTCTAGGCACCGGCACGCTACTTGTTTGTGAAACATCCGCTTCCTCCGCTCGTGCTCAACGGAAATACCGGCAGAGGCGTTGCCGCACCGGAACTCCCCGATATCCAGCATCGGTTCGGCTTCGCCACCCAATTGCGGGTCTTTCCGAGAGTCGGGCGGTGCATGTCAGCCCCGTTCGCTGGCACCAGGCTGCTCCCGATCCCCATGCAGGCAGGTTGCAGCGTCCACCAATTGGACGTCTCCGCCCACTTTGCTCGACGCGGTCGCACCGCGTGGAGCGCGAATGGACACGAGGACAGAGTATAGCCCGGTCTTGAAAGCCGGTATCCGCTCAGGATGACGGAGACCAACTGTGATCGAATTCCTCCCGCAGCTGTCGAAGAGGTCGTTGTAGTCGGCATATGTTTCGGTTGAAACGCTCAAGTTCGTCGAGCCGAATGTGACCGCCCACGAGTAGTCCCGGTTCGCGGCAATGAACTGCTTCCTGAAATCTCCCGGACACCCTCCGAAGGGTGTCCGAGTTCCCGTGGCATTGTTGTACAAGTCGACTCCGAACTCCATTCCCCAGCCCACGGGGGTGGCGACCGGGGTGCTCCCACCGCTCCAAAGCGCGTACTGGCGAAATTGCATCGATCGGTTAGCCGGGTCCTCCTCGATATCCACCTCCACCAGGCTGGGCTTCCAGCTGTTTGGCGCTGCCGCAAGAGGCTTCAAGGAGGGCCCGTCGGTAGCAAGCTTCTCCGATCGCGCCGCAAAGGTCGCGGCCTGACTCGGCGCGAGAGCGGTCGCTGCGGAGAACGTCGCGAGCCCAGTCGTGACAACGGGCTCGTCCGGTACCACTTCAGGCGATCCGTCAGTTTTTACGGCCCGCTCCTTCTCGACGATCCAGCCGACGGCCTGCGGCGCAGTTCCGAACTCGCGCAGGAACCACGCATCGAACTGCTCAGACGTGAAATCAGGCTGGATGATGTACGCAGCCATCGAGGCGGCGTTCTGTACACGCACGCCTACGATCGACTGTTGGCGCGAGGCCGCGAGGTCTACAGCCTGACGAACCGTGATGGCATGGTCGAAGGGCGCGACAACCTGCACAGTCGGAAGCAGAGCGGCGTCCTTCCATGGATTCTCCGTGCTGGCTTCTGCAGTTGCAGCTGTAGCGGCGGCGTTCGATGGCGGCATGGCCAGGGCGCCGACGGCGAGCACTCCGACCGCGGCAAGGACCGCGCAACGAGTGCGACTCCGGCGTGACTTCATTGGAGTTCTCCTTCGATGCGTCAGCATGACGCGAGGTTCTTGGCGGCTTCGCTCACGACGGCGGCCCCCCCGAGGGTGATCACCGTGGTGGCTCCTCGGGCTGCGATGGACTGAAGTGTGGCGGCGGGCACGCACCCGCCGGGAACGAGATAGAGGGGGCTGCGGTTGCGGGCGGCGAGCGCTCCCCCGCTCAAGGCATCAGGGAATGACCCCGACGTTGCGATATACGCGGAAGCGGCGGTTTGGAAGTAGTCGTCGTTCACCAGCCGCGAGGTGTCCTCTCGGACACTCCCGGCAAAGCGACCGACGGTGAAACTTCCCGAGAGCTGGGTTTGAATCCCAGCCGATATGGCAACGGAGCCGCCCAAGAGTTTGATGGACGAGACCTTGAGAGCCCGGATTCGGTCGAGAGTCGGCTGGTCAACCGTGGAGAGCCTGCCGTCTATCAGGATCACTGGCGCTTTCCGGGCGCCTCCTGCTGCGGAAGCAGAAAGCGCGTCGGGAAAGTCGAGGCCGCTCGCCAGATAGGCGACCGAGGTGGCAGGGAAGCGTGCTGCCACTGCGCGTGATGTTTCGAATCGGTCCGCACCAGCGATCCGCGTCACGGACGCCAACGATGCGAGCTGATTGGAGACTGCGGAAGCCACCGCGGCTTCGCCTCCGACAACGACAATGCGGCTCGGCTTCAATCGTTGTATCTCGGCACGGGTTACATCGGACAGAGATCCACCAGGAGTGAGGAGCAAGGGGCCGCCCTCCATGCCAGCGGCGGCTGACGCGGAGAGTGCATCAGGGAAAGTCTCTCCGTTCGCCACGTAGACAACCGGCGCGGTTGTGGGAAAGGCCGCCTTGGATGCGAGCACCGAACCGGTCCACCGGTCCGCTCCGGCGATCCTCGTCGTCTCGATCACCGTGAGTGTCCCACTCACGGGAGTGGACTTGTTCGAGGTCCCCCAGCCCGCGGTCAAGGAGTACGAGTACCGGCCAGGCGCGATCCCCGACAGCGGTATCTCCCATGAGCCGTCAGGGCGAACAGCCGTCGTGATCGGCGGCTTTGACGATGGGGAAAGGGTGACTGTGTGGTTGCTGCCCCCGAAAGGAAGGGTTCCCCGAATACTCGATGTCGCAGCGATGGCGGTGCCCGCGGCGTTGGCGACCACCGGAGGCTCGACTGCGATCTGCGGTTCCCACCGCCCGGCGAGGGTGCTGAGTGCGGACGGCCGTCCCGATGCGCTCTTGATCGAGAGGAAGGACGAGTATGGCTGGCCGGCGTCCTGCGCGGCTGGGTTGCAGGTGTCTGAGAACGACGAACCGATCAACATACCGACCAGGGATGAGCCCACCATCCCCGGCGCTCCCGTTTCGCCGCGAGTTGAGCACAGGTCCAGCCCGTGATGTCACTCGACTTGCAGATGGGATCGCCCACCTTTGGCGCGACGACGTCGCGGATCTTGATCGGGGCTGAGGCGAGGGGCGCTCCGCTGCTGAGACCCCAGGTAATTGTTTCGGGCAACGTGGATGCGTCTGAAGCGGTGAGGTCGACAAGTCCGATACCGTCGGGCTCCCAGAGTGAGGTGCCGATCGCTTTCGAGCCCAGGTCGCCCGTACCCGAGGCGATCGCGGAGCCGCCCGCCGATGAGCGCTCGATGAGGGTGAATCGGTCAGAGCCTGTGATCGATCGGTCGCCGCACCATCCAGAGGTGAGCAGCTGCGGCTTCCCGTCGGAAATCCGGCGGCCGGGGACTGTGACCGTGCAGGATCGAAGACCCTCGTCGGATGATGCACCCCCGATTGACGACCCGGCTCGAAGGATCTTCGGCTGATCGCCCGCCTCGGCAGAGCTTGAAGCTGTGGCGATCACAAATGCGCTGACCACGAGAGCTACAGCGGCTACCGATGCGACGGATAGAGACGTTCTTGAGCCTCTGCTATACGCGCGGCCTTCCATCATCCAACTACTCCTTAAGTACAACTATCGCCGCGGCAACAGAAACCCCGAACACATCTGACCGTATTGGCCGGTCGCATCTACGATCAATGTGCCGAATTGTGTATATTGCGATGGTGCACGACGTCCGAATCCGCCCACACCCCCGAGCCGCCATCGATGAGATCCTTGATGCCTATGGGAGGGAACTTCTCAAGCACCCGGACATCGCTGACTACTTCACGACGAGCGACGATCTTCTGAAGCAGCAAACGCGTTCGATGCTCGTCGAGGCGTACCGCCGCGCCGAGCAGACACCTCACGAGCAGAGCCCACTGTCATTCGTCTATGCACTTGACACGGAATCCGTGGAGATCGGTGTCGAAGCGGCAGATCGCGTAGAACATCCCGCGGTGCCGCTCATGCTCGCGGAAATTCTCTTCGACATCGCCTTGCCTCTCATGGCGGAAGACCTTCGGAATGTCGCCGATCCCGTCCGTGTGGCGCAATCGCTGCATCGGGCGATCTGGCGACGCTTCCCGCAAGGAGCGATCGCGTACACGAGCGCGCTTCGGGAACGGCTGCTGACGTCGTCCGCCGATGCACGACTTGCGGTAGCCCGGGAGTTGCACGATCGTGTCGGGCCGGAAATCCTCGTCGCCATCCGAGCTTGGGAGGATCACCAGAGCGGCGGGTGCATCCTGGCCGACGACAGCTCCCTGACAGCGTTGAGAAACGCACTCCTCGATGTCCAGGACATCGCCACCAATCTGCGAGAGTCGCTCGATGGGCGTTCGATGTCTCAAGCGATCGAGGATTTCTGCTCCGATTACGTCGGCACCCCGACGGTCAGCCTTGAGGTGCTAGGCCACGAGCCGCTGATCAGGCAGGAAATCGCTGAAGAGATCTTCGCGATTACGCGCGAGGCGATCCGGAATGCTCGGGCTCACGCCGTCGACGCCTCACGGATCGACGTGAAATGCGTTTGGGAGCCGACCGCTTGCCATGTCACTGTTCACGACGATGGAGGCGGTATCCGTCCGGTCGAGCCGGGGCCGCGCACACCATGGGGACTCGTGGGGATGCGCGAGCGGTCTGCTGTCCTCGGCGCACGTTTCGAAGTGACAAGCGACAGCTGTGGAACGGCCATGAGCCTCAGTCTCCCTGTAGATGCGTCAAGCCGTGGATGACACTCGTATCGTCGTGGTGGACGACCACCCGATCTTGCGGGAGGGTCTGGTGACTGCGCTGGAGCGTTCCGGCCGTTTCCAAGTCGTAGGTGTCGGCTGCACCTCGGACGAAGCGATCAGGCTTGCCCTTGAGCACAACCCGGACGTTCTCTGCTTGGACATTGAGATGCCGGGCCCTCCGGTGGGCGACACGATTCGCGCTGTTCGTGCGCAGCACGCAGAAATGCGGATCGCAGTGCTCACGATGTACTCCGGCGGCTCCATGACGAGACAACTGGTGGCCGCGGGCGTGGACGAGGTCCTCTCCAAGACGACTCCAACCGCAGAGGTCCTCCAACGACTCGCGAGCATTCGCCGCCAGAGAGCATCGGATTCCGGCCCGGGCGTTCTGACTGTCCGCGAGACGGAAGTACTTCGACTTGTGGCGCACGGACATGGCAACCGCACGATCGCCACAATCCTGTCCATCGCTGAAGGGACGGTGCGCCGGCATCTCGCGAATGCGTTCGACAAGCTGCACGCGCACTCGCGCACCGAAGCCGTTCGTCTGGCCCGCCTCCTCGGGTATCTGTGACGACCGGATGCCGATTCTTGGGTGGTTTTCCTCAGGAGACCGCTTCGGACGCGCCCGCCACGTTCTCGGCGAGCCAGGCGGTGATCGCGGCGGACCATTTCGCCTCGTCGTAGTTCCACAGTTTCGTGTGGAGGGCGACGTCGAACGAGACGAGCGTGACGATGTCGCTGCGCGCCTCCGCCAGGGCACGTGAACCGGTGGAGGGAACGAAGCCGTCGTCGTCGCTGTGCAGGATGAGCATGGGGAGGCTCAGCTCGGAGGCGCGGGCGACGAAGTCCATGCTGCGGAGGTCGATCGGCGCCCCCTGACCGGTGATGGGTCCGCTCCACTCCGATTCGATCAGGCGCATCGCCCCGCGGGTGACGAGGTCCGGCAGCCGCAGCAGGTTGCCTTGGTACGAGAGCGTGTCGATCCAGTCGACCACGGGCGACTCCAGGACGATGCCGGTGACGTGCTCGAGGGCAGTGGACCGGGTGATCGTCTGCAGCACGACGGCGCCGCCCATCGACCAACCCATCAGGACGATCGAGCGTGCGCCGTGCTCCACCGCGTACCCGATGGCGGCCTCGATGTCGCGCCACTCCGTCCCACCCAGTCCGTAGCGGCGGTCCAGGCTCTCCGGCGCATCCCCGTCGTTGCGGTACGAAGCGAGCAGGCAGGTGAAGCCCGCATCGTGGTACGTGCGGACGGAACGCAGTCCTTCCTGTCGCGTCGCGCCCCAGCCGTGCACCTGGATGACCCAGCGACCCTCATCGGCATCGTCCGGCGCGGGGAAGATCCAGGCCGGCGCCTGACCCAGGTCGGTCGGGATCTCGACGCTCGCCACCGGCAGGCCGAGCTCCTCCGGCCGCAGGTAGTAGTAGCCGCTGATGCGCGCGCGACCCACGCGCAGCGCTCCGAACTCGACGCGCTCGAGCTCGCGCGTCACGGTCCCGTCACCGCGCTCGATCAGCCCGCCGACCTTCGCGAAGCACGTGTCCGAACCCCACCAGAGGCCGAAGCGCCCGGGCATGGACGCATCCGGCGTCGCACGCAGTGTCACCGTCCCGAGTTGCTCGTCGAAGGCGCGGATGGTCTGGTTCTGCGGTCGACGTCGCACGGGTGTGATGACGGTGCGGGCGACGCGCGTGGTCGCCACGGCGGCGAGCGCGGCGGTTCCGACCACCAGCCCCCCGGCGACGATGCCGACGGCGCCCAGGACGCCGGCGCCGATGCCCCGGCCCTGCGGCGGCTTCCGGCTCCGCGCCGTACCCGCCGCCGGCTTCGCCGCCGCCTTCGCCGCCGATCCCACGCCGCCTGCTGCCATAGTGAGCAGCGTACCGGCGGGTACGCCCCCCAGCCCTCAGGAGTTCCCCAGGCGGCGTGCCTTACAGACGGGATGCGGCAAAGGCTTCTAGTGTTCGAAGCGTGCCGACACCGACATCCCCACCGCAGCATCCCGCGGAGTTCGCCACGGCGCTGCAGTCGATCCGCGCCGCAGTGTCGCGACCCGAGCTCGTGATCGAGGAGATCCCCGCGCCTGCCCAGCTGGCCCCGTACTCCATCGCGCTCGCGGCGGACGTGCGGCCGGCCCGCCACGGCAGCGACTCGGACCTCGGCACCGGACGCTTCATCCTCCTGTACGACCCGGACGAGCCGGAGGCGTGGGGCGGACCGTTCCGCATCGTGTGCTTCGCGCAGGCGCCCCTGGAGACCGACATCGGGCTCGACCCGTTCCTCGCGGACGTCGCCTGGTCGTGGCTGGTGGACGCTCTGGATGCGCGCCACGCCCACTACACGGCGGCCAGCGGCACCGCGACCAAGATCATCTCCACCGGCTTCGGCGAGCTCGCCGCCCAGGGGGACGGCTCGCAGATCGAGCTGCGCGCCTCCTGGAGCCCGCTGGAGTCCGACGTGTCCGCGCACGTGGAGGGATGGGGCGAGCTGCTGTGCATGCTCGCCGGGCTTCCGCCGACCGGCGAGGGGGTGAGCCTGCTCAGCTCACGGGCGGCGTCCCCGAGGAAGGCGCCGCGTGGCTGAGCACACCGTCATCGACACGCGCGCAGGGTACTTCGCCGCGGTCGAGCGCATCGCTGCGGGCGAGGGCCCGATCGCGGTGGACGCGGAGCGGGCCAGCGGATTCCGGTACTCGCAGCGTGCGTACCTCATCCAGGTCTTCCGCCGCGGGTCCGGCACCTTCCTGCTCGACCCGCCGGCGATCGGACGCTTCGACGAGCTGAACGAGGCGATCCACGACCACGAATGGGTGCTGCATGCCGCGACGCAGGATCTGACCTGCCTGCGGGAGGTCGGGCTCGACCCGTCCATCATCTTCGACACCGAGCTCGCCGCACGCCTGCTCGGGATGCCGCGGGTCGGGCTCGGAACGGTCGTCGAGGAGCTGCTCGGCATCCACCTGGCGAAGGAGCACAGCGCGGCCGACTGGTCGACGCGTCCGCTCCCGGAGCCGTGGCTGAACTACGCCGCACTGGATGTGGAACTGCTGCCCGACCTGCGGGACGCCATCGCGGCCCTGCTGGAGGAGGCGGGGAAGCTCGACATCGCGCGCCAGGAGTTCGCGGACGAGCTGGTGCGCGACCTCACGCCGGTGCGTCACGAACCCTGGCGTCGCCTGTCCGGCATCCACTCCATCCGCGGCCTGCGCAACCTCGCCGTCGCCCGGGAGCTCTGGCTGAGCCGGGATGCGCTGGCGCGCGAGCTCGACACCGCGCCCGGCCGTCTGGTCCCGGACGCGTCACTCACCGCCGCGGCGAAGGCGATGCCGGAGAGCAAGCGAGCGCTTGCGGCGCTGCGGGAGTTCACCGGGCGGGCGAGCCGCACGGAGCTCGACCGCTGGTGGGCCGCCATCGAGGCCGGACGCACCACGAACGACCTGCCGGTGCTGCGGGGGAACGGCGAGACCCTTCCGCCGCCGCGCGCCTGGTCCGACCGCAATCCCGAGGCGGACGGGCGCCTCAAGGCCGCGCGGGCAGCGCTGACACTGGTCTCGGAGGAGCGCGCCATCCCGCTCGAGAACCTGCTCACGCCCGACACACTGCGACGCGTCGCGTGGACGCCGCCCGCCGAGATCACGCCGGAATCCATCAGGGAGGCGCTCGCCGCGCACGGCGCGCGCCCGTGGCAGGTTGAGGCAACGGCACAGGTGATCGCCCTGTCGTTCGTGACGGCGTCTCTTGTAGATGGCACCCAAACCGTAGACGAGGGGTCCGAGCCCGTTTCGTAGGAAGGATCAAACGATTCTTTTCGTGCACAACCGTGTACCTAGGATCGTTCCCGACCTGATTTGGGAGGCACTGTGGCCGAGAAGAACGATGTCGTGTTCGTAGACGGAGTCCGGACTCCGTTCGGGCGGGCCGGCGAAAAAGGGCAGTACTGGAACACCCGCGCGGACGACCTCGTCGTGAAGGCGATGATCGGACTGCTGGAGCGCAACCCCCAGGTGCCCAAGGACCGGATCGACGATGTGGCGATCGCCGCCACCACCCAGCAGGGCGACCAGGGGCTGACCCTCGGCCGCACCGCCGCGATCCTCGCCGGGCTGCCGAAGTCGGTTCCCGGATTCGCGATCGACCGGATGTGCGCCGGCGCCATGACGAGCGTCACCACGCTCGGCTCCGGCATCGCCTTCGGCGCCTACGACCTCGCGATCGCCGGTGGCGTCGAACACATGGGACGCCACCCCATGGGCTTCGGCGCCGACCCGAACCCCCGCTTCCTGTCGGAGAAGATGGTCGCAGAGGACGCTCTCAACATGGGCATGACCGCCGAGCGCATCCACGACCGGTTCCCGGCGCTCACCAAGGAGCGCTCCGACCGCTTCGCGATGCGCAGCCAGCACAAGCTGGCCGCAGCCTACGAGGCGGGCAGGATCCAGCCGGACCTGGTGCCGGTGGCGATCCGCTCCGAGTCGGGCTGGGGCCTGGCGACACAGGACGAGGGGATGCGGCCGGAGACCACGCTCGAGGGCCTCGCCACCCTGAAAACGCCGTTCCGCCCGCACGGGCGCGTCACCGCCGGCAACTCGTCGCCGCTGACCGACGGCGCCACCGCCTCCCTCCTCGCCTCGTCCGACGTCGTGAAGGAGTTCGGGCTGACGCCGAAGATGCGGATGGTGAGCTTCGCCTTCGCAGGCGTCGAGCCGGAGATCATGGGTCTGGGACCTGTCCCCTCGACCGAGAAGGCCCTGCGCAAGGCGGGGCTCGGCATCGACGACATCGGGCTGTTCGAGCTGAACGAGGCCTTCGCCATCCAGGTGCTGTCATTCCTCGACCACTTCGGGATCGACGACGAGGACCCGCGCGTCAACACGTGGGGCGGCGCGATCGCGATCGGGCACCCGCTCGCCGCGAGCGGCGTGCGCCTCATGATCCAGCTCGCCGCCCAGTTCGCCGAGCACCCCGAGGTGCGCTACGGCATCACCGCGATGTGCGTGGGCCTCGGCCAGGGCGGCACCGTGATCTGGGAGAACCCCACCTACGACAAGCGCGCTGCGCGGAAGGGCTGAGCCACAGTGACGGATTACAGCACGATCGATTTCGGCCCGCTCGCGGAGCTCACCGACGACGAAGTCGTCACCCACTCCTTCGTGAAGGATGTGCGGCTCCCCAGCGGCAAGACCCTCGCGCTCGTGACCCTGGACAACGGACGGGACCACACCCGGCCGAACACGATGGGCCCCGCCACCCTGCTGGAGCTGGGGAAGACGTTCGACGAGCTCACCGAGCGCGCGAAGCGCGGCGAGATCGACGCGGTCGCCGTCACCGGCAAGCCGTTCATCCTCGCCGCCGGAGCCGACCTCAGCCGCGTCAGCGACATCCCGAGCGTGGAGGTGGCCAAGCTGCTCCCCCAGCTGGGCCACTATGTGCTCGGAAAGCAGGCGACCTTCGGCGTCCCGTCGTTCGTGTTCACCAACGGCCTCGCGCTCGGCGGCGGCGTCGAGATCGGCCTCAACGCCGACTACCGCACGATCGACCGCAATGCGGCCGCGTTCGCGCTTCCCGAGGTCTTCCTCGGCCTCATCCCGGGCTGGGGCGGCGCGACCATCCTGCCGAACCTGATCGGGATCGAGAACGCCCTCAAGGTCGTCGTCGAGAACCCGCTGAAGCAGAACCGGATGCTGAAGCCGCAGGAGGTCTTCGACCTCGGGATCGCCGACGCGATCTTCGACTCGGCGAACTTCCTGGAGGACTCGCTGCGCTGGGCCGACACGGTGCTCACCGGCGACGTCGTCGTCAAGCGGCCGAACGAGCCCGGCAAGATCGAGCGGATGGTGAAGTGGGATGCCGCCATCGGCATCGCGCGGAAGATGCTCGAGTCGCGCATCGGCACCGTCCCGAAGTCCCCCTACAAGGCGCTCGACCTGCTGAAGGCCGCGAAGTCGAACGACCGCGAGGCCGGGTTCGCCCTCGAGGACGACGCGCTCGCCGAACTCATCGCGGGCGACCAGTTCCAGGCGAGCATCTACGCGTTCAACCTGGTTCAGAAGCGGGCCAAGCGCCCAGCCGAAGCGCCGGACAGGAAGGTCGCGAAGAAGGTCACCAAGATCGGCGTGATCGGCGCCGGCTACATGGCCAGCCAGTTCGCGCTGCTGTTCGTCCGCCGCCTCCGGGTGCCCGTGGTCATCACCGACCTCGACCAGGCGCACGTCGACAAGGGCGTCGCCTACATCCACGACGAGATCGGCAAGCTGCAGGAGAAGGGCCGCATCTCCCCCGACGAGGCCAACCGCCTGCGCGCCCTGGTCACGGGCACCACGAACAAGGCCGACTTCGCCGACTGCGACTGGGTCATCGAGGCCGTGTTCGAGGAGCTGTCCGTCAAGCAGGACGTCTTCGCCGAGGTGGAGCCGTTCCTCTCCGAGAACGCCGTCCTGGCGACGAACACGTCCTCGCTGTCCGTGGAGCAGATCGGCGCGAAGCTCGCGCATCCCGAACGCCTGGTCGGCTTCCACTTCTTCACCCCGGTCGCGGTCATGCCGCTGATCGAGGTCGTGAAGACGCCGCACACGGACGAGGCCACCCTCTCCACCGCCATGGTCACGGCCGCGGCGCTGAAGAAGAATGCGGTCATCACGGCCGACACGCCCGGCTTCGTCGTGAATCGCATCCTCGCCAAGATCCTGGGCGACGCCATGCACGCCGTGGACGACGGGACGCCGTTCGCTGTGGTCGACGAGGCCATCGCGCCGCTCGGCCTCCCGATGCCGCCTTCCCGTCTCCTCGACCTGGTCGGGCTGAAGGTCGGCGCGCACGTGCTCGACACGCACCATGCCGCGTTCCCGGACCGGTTCTACCGGTCGGAGAACCTCCACAAGCTGGCCGAGTACGGCACGCTGCTGGAGAAGGACGCCAAGGGCACGGTGAAGGGCATCGACAAGGGTGCTGCGAAGATCGTCTCGGGCGGCAAGAACCCATGGACGAAGGAGGAGATGCTGCGTCGGCTCGAGGACGGCCTGGCCGACGAGATCCACCGGATGCTGATCGACGACCATGTCGTGGAAGCACCGGAGGACATCGACCTCTGCATGATCCTGGGCGCGGGCTTCCCGTTCCAGATGGGCGGCATCACGCCCTACCTGGATCGCGTCGGAGCTTCCGAGCGCGTCTTCGGGGACACGTTCCACCACCCGCGGATCGCGGGCGTCGCGTAAGCCGAACCTCCGGGGACACCTACTGGTCCCGACATGCCGTCATGGATACGCTCCATACGGCATGTCGGGACCAGTCGTTTCGTCAGCGGTTGAGCGGGCTCATGTCCGCGTAGCGGTCGCCCGCGGGCGCGGCCACGGCATCCAGGCGGGCGAGCTGGTCCGGGCTCAGTTCGAGCTCGGCGGCCGCGACGTTCTGCTCCAGGTTCTCCACCTTCGTGGTGCCCGGGATCGGAGCGATATCGTCGCCCTTCGCCAGCAGCCACGCGAGCGCGACCTGGCCGGGCTTCGCCCCGAGCTCGCGCGCCACCTCATCCACCTGCTCCACGATCCGGATGTTCGCCTCCAGGTTGTCGCCCTCGAAGCGCGGGTTGAACCGGCGGAAGTCGTCGTCCGAGAGCTGGTCGAGCGACCGGATCGTCCCGGTGAGGAAGCCGCGGCCGAGCGGCGAATAGGGGACGAAGCCGATGCCGAGCTCGCGGACCGTCGGAAGCACCTCGGCCTCCGGGTCGCGCGTCCACAGCGAGTACTCCGTCTGGATGGCCGTGACCGGGTGCACCGCGTTGGCGCGGCGGATGGTCTCGGGCGCCGCCTCGGACAGCCCGTAGTGGAGGATCTTGCCCTGCTCGATGAGCTCCTTCAGCGCACCGACGGTCTCCTCGACCGGTGTGCCGGGATCCATCCGGTGCTGGTAGTACAGGTCGATGTGGTCGGTCTGCAGGCGCTGCAGCGACCCCTCGACCGACAGGCGCACGTTCTCGGGCGAGCCGTCCAACCCGCGCTCGTCGTTCTGCCGGTGGTTGATCGTCCCGAACTTCGTGGCGATGACCACGCGCTCCCGCCGGCCGTCGGCGAACGCCTTCGCCAGCAGCTCCTCGTTCTTGTAGGGGCCATAGATCTCGGCGGTGTCGAAGAACGTCACCCCGAGGTCCATCGCCCGGTGGATGGTGCGGATCGAGCCGAGCTCGTCGTCACCTGCCCCGGTGTAGAACGCGGACATCCCCATGCAGCCCAGTCCCAGCTGCGAGACCTGCAGCTTCTCTGTTCCCAGTGCGATCGTCTTCATACGTCGTTCCCTTCCATGACCTGCGCCGTGCGCTGTCCACCAGCGCTGTGCCGGTACAGGTCGATCTTGTAGTCGATGGCAGCGAGGCTCGCCGTCATCTCCTCCAGCTGGCGTACGACCGCCATCCGGTGCAGGAGCAGCAGTTCCAGCCGCTCCGCCTCCGTCCCCGCTCCCTGCCGTGCGAGCACCACGTACTCGCGCATGGTCCCGATCGGCATCGCCGTCGAGCGCAGCTTGGTGAGAAACGTCACCCAGGTGACGTCCGCCTCCGTGTAGCGGCGGTGGGACGAGGATGCGCGCTCCACGGGAGCGAGCATGAGTCCTTCCCGCTCGTAGTAGCGCAGGGTGTGGGTGCTGAGTCCGGTCCGCTCGGCGACATCCGAGATGGACATCGCCGTGTGTGTGTCGGTCATACCGTCACCCTAGAACTTAGAGCGCACTCTAAGTCAAACGTCCCTCGCCCTGCGCACATTCGACCAGCCAAGTCCAGACTCACAGTGACGAATGGTCGCTCTGGCCGCCTGCAAGTGCACATTCGTCACGAATGTCCACTCACGCCGCCTGTAAGCACACATTCGTCACGAATGTCCACTCACGCCGCCTGCAAGTACACATTCGTCACGAATGTCGCCTCCCCCGGCTGTAAATGCACATTCGTCACGAATGTCGCCTCACGCCGCCTGTAAGCGCACATTCGTGACGAATGTGCCGCGGGGAGGGGCAGGCCTGCGTCAGGCGCCGCGCTTCTTGGCCGGGGCCGCTTCGGTGCCGGGCGCGTCGTCCGGGAGGGGGCGGGCGATCGGGACGCGGCTGCCGAGTACCTGGGCCACGAGGTCGCGCGCGATCTTCTGCGGGGTGAGCCCCGCTTCCTCCAGGATCTGCTCCCGGGAGGCGTGGTCGATGAACGCGTCCGGCAGCCCCAGCTCGTCGACCGCGGTGTCGATGCCCGCCTCGCGGAGGTCCTGGCGGACGCGGGTCCCGATGCCGCCGACCCGGATGCCGTCCTCGACGGTCACGACGATGCGGTGCTCGGCGGCCAGGGAGAGGATGCTGCGCGGCACGGGGACGACCCAGCGCGGGTCGACGACGGTGGCGCCGATTCCCTGCGCGGCCAGCCGCTCCGCGACCTGGAGGCCCAGGTCCGCCATCGGGCCGACCGTGACGAGCAGCACATCCTTACGATCGCCCTCGCGGAGCACGTCGACGCCGTCGTCCAGTCGCCGCAGCGCGTCGATGTCGGGGAGCACGCCGCCCTTCGGGAAGCGCAGTACCGTCGGCGCGTCGTCGACGGCGACGGCCTCAGCCAGCTCCTCGCGCAACCGTGTGCCGTCGCGCGGTGCGGCCAGCCGGATGTTGGGCACGACCTGCAGGATCGCGAGGTCCCACATCCCGTGGTGGCTGGGTCCGTCCGGTCCTGTGACGCCGGCCCGGTCGAGCACGAACGTCACCCCCGCCTTGTGGAGGGCCACATCCATCAGCACCTGGTCGAACGCGCGGTTCATGAAGGTGGCGTAGATGGCGACGACGGGATGCAGTCCTCCGTACGCGAGGCCGGCGGCGCTCGTGGTGGCGTGCTGCTCGGCGATGCCGACGTCGTGGACGCGCGCCGGGAAGCGCTCGGCGAGCTTGTGCAGGCCCGTCGGCCGGAGCATCGCGGCCGTGATGCCGACGATCGTGGGGTCCTGTTCGGCGAGCCGGACGATCTCGTCGGCGAAGACGTCCGTCCAGGTCGCCTTGCCGGAGCTGCCGAGCGACTCGCCGGACTCGGGGTCGATCTGCCCGACCGAGTGGAACTGGTCGGCCGCGTCGCGCAGGGCCGGCGCGTAGCCGCGTCCCTTCTGGGTGATCGCGTGGACGATGACCGGGGCGCCGTAGTTCTTCGCCTGGCGCAGCGCCTCCTCCATCGCTCCGATGTCGTGCCCGTGGACGGGGCCGATGTACTTGATATCGAGGTTGGAGTACAGCGCCTCGTTGTTGGTGAACCGGCTGAGGAATCCGTGGAGGCCGCCGCGCACGCCGCGGTAGAAGGCGCGCCCGGGCGTGCCGAGCTTGTCGAATGCCCGCTGCGAGGTGAGGTAGAGGCTGCGGTAGCTCTTGCGGGTGCGGACCGTGTTCAGGAACCGTGCCATCCCGCCGATCGTCGGCGCGTACGACCGGCCGTTGTCGTTGACCACGATGATCAGCCGGCGATTGTTGTCGTCGGAGATGTTGTTGAGCGCCTCCCACGTCATCCCGCCGGTCAGAGCGCCGTCGCCGACGACGGCGACGACGTGGCGGTCCCGCTGGCCGGTCAGTTCGAACGCGCGCGAGATGCCGTCCGCCCACGAGAGGGAGGAGGAGGCGTGGGAGCTCTCGACGATGTCGTGCTCGGACTCCGAGCGCTGCGGATAGCCGGCGAGGCCGTCCTTCTGCCGCAGCTGCGAGAAGTCCTGGCGACCGGTCAGCAGCTTGTGCACGTACGACTGGTGGCCGGTGTCGAAGACGACGGCGTCCCGCGGCGAGTCGAACACCCGGTGGATGGCGATGGTCGTCTCCACCACGCCCAGGTTCGGGCCCAGGTGCCCACCGGTCTTCGCGACGTTCGCGACCAGGAAGGCCCGCACTTCGGCGGCGAGCTGGCCGAGCTCCCGGTCCGTCAGACGGTCGAGGTCGCGGGGACCGTGGATGGTCTCGAGAATGCCCATGGATTCGAGTCTAGGCTCGCTGAAATCGCCAGGAGACTCGGAACCGTTCATTCAGAGCCAAGCGTGACGGGAATCCTCACCATCTGACTACAGGACAAAGCAAAGCGGCCCGGTTTCCCGGGCCGCTTAGAGCGTAAACGTCGGTGCTTCTGTTCGACGTCTTCCCGAACAGCCTAATACGATCATCGGATGACTGTCGACATCTTGCCGTACCTGAGCGGCCCCCGGATGTCGACCTATCTCGCCGCGTGCGCGCATGACGAGTCCCGAGCACTGGAGCTGTACCGGGCGAACGCGCGCGTCAGCGGGATCGCCTACACGTCACTCCACTACGTCGAAGTGATTCTGAGGAACGCACTCGATCGCGAGCTGCGCGTGTGGAATCAGACGACGCACGGGACACCGGACTGGGCTTTGGATGCCGCTCCCCTCCTGCTGTCCGTGATCACTCCGGATCGATTGATGACTGCCAGGCGGGACGCCAGCCGGGCCGTCGGAGGCCGTAGGACAATCGGTCACGATGATGTGGTGGCGCAGCTGTCCCTGGGTACCTGGCGCTATCTGCTTCCCTCTCAACGACACCAGGGGAAGCAGAAGCTGTGGGACGATGCGCTGGAGCGTTCGTTCGCCAACCGCCATGGGGTCCGTCCTGATCAGGTCGCCCAGTCTCTCGCCATCGTCTACGACTTCCGAAACCGGATCGCCCACCACGAGCCGGTGTTCGGCCTCGATCTCCGGGGCAAGCGCAGAGCCATGCGGGACGTGCTCCACAGCGTGAGCGGATCGGCGCGCAAGTGGTTCGTCGAGCACGAGCCGTTCTCCGGGGCGGCCGACGACTTCTATCGGGAGTGGCCGGAATTCGAGCGCAAGAACTGAAACCCCCGGAATCCTGTATGGATGACCGGGGGTTTCCGTCCTAGCTCGGAACCATCCTCAGACGAGGCTCCGGAGCACGTACTGCAGGATGCCGCCGTTGCGGTAGTAGTCGGCCTCACCCGGGGTGTCGATCCGGACGACGGCGTCGAACTCGACGGTCTGCTTGCCCGCGGGCGAGTGCTCGCTCGGCTCCGCGACGACGTGCACGGTCTTCGGTGTCGTTCCCTCGTTCAGCTCTTCCAGGCCCGTGATCGTGAAGACCTCCGTGCCGTCGAGACCGAGCGAGTCGACCGACTCCCCCGCCGGGAACTGGAGGGGGACGACCCCCATGCCGATGAGGTTGGAGCGGTGGATGCGCTCGAAGCTCTCGGTGATGACCGCACGGACACCGAGGAGGCTGGTGCCCTTGGCCGCCCAGTCGCGCGATGAGCCGGAGCCGTACTCCTTGCCGCCGAGGACGACGAGCGGGATGCCCTGCGCCTGGTAGTTCTGCGAGGCGTCGTAGATGAAGGACTGCGGCGCGTCCGGCTGCGTGAAGTCGCGGGTGTAGCCGCCCTCGACGCCATCCAGCAGCTGGTTCTTCAGCCGGATGTTGGCGAACGTGCCGCGGATCATCACCTCGTGGTTGCCCCGGCGCGAGCCGTAGGAGTTGAAGTCCTTGCGGTCGATGCCGTGCTCGGTGAGGTACGTGCCGGCCGGGCTGTCCGCCTTGATGGAGCCGGCGGGCGAGATGTGGTCGGTGGTGACCGAGTCGCCGAGCTTGGCGAGCACGCGGGCGCCGGCGATGTCGGTGACCGGCTTCGTCTCGAGCGTCATGCCCTCGAAGTACGGAGGCTTCCGCACATACGTGGACTTCTCATCCCACTCGAACACGGAGCCTATCGGAGTGGGCAGCGAGGTCCAGCGCTCGTCGCCCTCGAAGACGGACGCGTACTGGTGGACGAACATCCCTTCGTTGATGGAGGAGTCGATCGTCTCCTGCACCTCGGCGGCGTCCGGCCAGATGTCCTTGAGGAAGACGTCGTTGCCCTCGGAGTCCTGCCCGAGCGGGTCGACCTCGAAGTCGAAGTTCATCGAGCCGGCCAGCGCGTACGCGATGACCAGCGGCGGGCTGGCGAGGTAGTTCATCTTCACGTCGGGATTGATGCGGCCCTCGAAGTTGCGGTTGCCCGAGAGCACGGCGGTGACCGCGAGGTCGTTGTCGTTGACCGCCTGCGAGATCTCGTCGAGCAGCGGACCCGAGTTGCCGATGCAGGTCGTGCAGCCGTAGCCGACCGTGTAGAACCCGAGCGCCTCGAGGTCCTGCGTGAGACCGGCCTTCTCGTAGTAGTCGGTGACCACCTTGGACCCGGGGGCCAGTGTGGTCTTGACCCACGGCTTGGCCTTCAGGCCCTTCTTCGCCGCGTTGCGCGCGAGCAGTCCCGCGGCGAGCATCACGGAGGGGTTCGACGTGTTCGTGCACGAGGTGATCGCCGCGATGGCGACCGCTCCGTGGTCGAGGACGAACGACTCGCCCTTGTCCTTCAGAGTCACCGGGGTCGGGCTGGATGCCGTCCTCGGTGCGTGACTGTGGTGGCTGTGCTGGTGGATGCTGCGGGCGTCCTCCGGCTGCAGCTCACCCGGGTCGGATGCCGGGAACGACTCGGAGATCGTCAGGTCGACGAGGTCGTGCGAGATCTCGGCGTAGTCGACGAGGTCCTTCTCGAACTGCTGCTTGGCGTGGTCGAGCTCGATGCGGTCCTGCGGGCGCTTCGGACCCGCGATGGAGGGGACCACGGTCGAGAGGTCGAGCTCCAGGTACTCGCTGAAGACCGGCTCGGTGGACGGGTCGTGCCAGAGGCTCTGCGCCTTCGAGTACTCCTCGACCAACTGGACCTGCTCCTCGCTGCGGCCGGTGAGGCGCAGGTAGTCGAGCGTGACGTCGTCGATCGGGAACATGGCGGCGGTGGAGCCGAATTCCGGGCTCATGTTGCCGATGGTGGCGCGGTTGGCGAGCGGGACCTCGGCGACGCCGGCGCCGTAGAACTCCACGAACTTGCCGACCACGCCGTGCTTGCGCAGCATCTGCGTGATGGTGAGCACGACATCCGTCGCGGTCACGCCGGTCGGGATGGCGCCGGTCAGCTTGAAGCCGACGACCTTCGGGATGAGCATGGAGACCGGCTGGCCGAGCATGGCCGCCTCGGCCTCGATGCCGCCGACGCCCCATCCCAGAACGCCGAGGCCGTTGACCATCGTGGTGTGGGAGTCGGTGCCGACGCAGGTGTCCGGGTATGCGAGCAGCTCGCCGCCCACCTCGCGCGTCATCGTGACGCGGGCCAGGTACTCGATGTTGACCTGGTGGACGATGCCGGTTCCCGGCGGGACGACCTTGAAGTCGTCGAAGGCCGTCTGCCCCCAGCGGAGGAACTGGTAGCGCTCGCCGTTGCGCTCGTACTCGATGTCGGTGTTGCGCTCGAGGGCATCCGGCTGGCCGAACAGGTCGGCGATGACGGAGTGGTCGATGACCATCTCGGCCGGCGCGAGCGGGTTGATCTTCTCGGGGTCGCCGCCGAGGGCGGAGACCGCCTCGCGCATGGTGGCGAGGTCGACGATGCACGGGACGCCGGTGAAGTCCTGCATGATGACGCGTGCCGGGGTGAACTGGATCTCGGTGTCCGGCTCGGCCTCGGGGTCCCACCCGCCGAGGGCGCGGACGTGGTCGGCCGTGATGTTGGCTCCGTCTTCCGTCCGGAGCAGGTTCTCGAGCAGCACCTTGAGGCTGAACGGCAGCCGCTGGTAGCCCTCGACGGTGTCGATCGCGAAGATCGTGTAGTCCCGCGACCCGACGCTCAGCTTCCTCTTGGCGCCGAAGCTGCCGTGCTCTGAGATTTCCGTTGCTGACACAGTGCCCTCTCCTTCATCGGCAGGCGATGTTCACGCACGCCTCGTTCATCTTCGTCGTCCGTCCAAGTGCCTTTCCAGCAAGGTAACCCTAATCCCGCGCTGAACGAAACTATCTTGACGTCGAGATAAAACTACCACGATCAGACGCGATCGAAGACCAGCGCGCGCCGCTTCGCGAAGCGGTAGAAGAGCTCCACTCCTGCGGCCCCGGCAGCGCCGACGACGACGCCCCAGGCGAGCGACCCGTCCAGCTGCAGGTGCATCTCGAAGAACGACGAGGTGAACGGGATGACGCACACCAGGACGAACGCCGTCGCGACCGCCGCGAGCAGCAGCCACCGCACTCCCGTGAGCGGCCGAGTCAGCACGCACAGGATCCACAGCGACACGCAGAACAGGGCGACGGTGGTGACGCTGCGCGCCTCGTGGAGCGGGATGCTGCGGTGCAGGGGCGCATAGGTCACGATCGCGGTCACGCCGGCGATCAGTCCGGTCGGCACGGAGTACCGCAGCACCCGGCCGAGCACCCCGGGCGTGTAGATGCGCTTGTTCGGCGTCAGCGCGAGGACGAAGGACGGGATGCCGATGGCCAGCGACGAGACGAGCGTCAGCTGCCGCGGAAGGAAGGGGAAGGGCCACAGCAGGAACGCGCTCACCAGCGCCAGCAGGATGCCGTAGGTCGTCTTCGCGAGGAAGATGTTCGAGACGCGCTCGACGTTGGCGATCACCCGGCGGCCGAACGCCAGCACATCGGGCAGCCGGTCGAAGCGATCGTCCAGCAGCACCACCCGCGAGACCGCCTTGGTGGCGGCCGTCCCGGTCCCCATGGCGATGCCGAGGTCCGCATCCTTCACCGCCATCGCATCGTTGACGCCGTCGCCGGTCATCGCGACCGTGCGGCCGCGCTCCTGGAGCAGCCGGACCGCCGCGCGTTTCTGGTCCGGGCTGACGCGGCCGAGCACGCTCGCGGTCTCCAGCGCGTCGGAGAGCGCTTCGTCGCTCGTGAGGGTGGACGCGTCCACGGCCTCGCCCTCGAGCTGCAGCTCCCGGGCGATCGCGGCGACCGTGACCGGGTTGTCGCCGGACATGACGACCACCCGGACCGACTGATCGCGGAAGTACGCGAGGGTGTCGCGGGCCTCGGGCCGCAGGGTCTCGGCGAGCAGCACGAGGAGGGCCGGCTCCACCCGCGTCCCGGCAAGAGGTACGTGGACCGCCTCGGGCAGCGGGTCGATCGCCCGCGCCAGGGCCAGCGTCCGCAAACCGGTCGCCGCGAGCGCGGTCGCCCGCTCCAGCGCGCCGGGATGCTCCTCCAGCACGAACTCGGGCGCGCCCAGCGCCCACGACGACTCCCGGCCGTCCACCGTCATCACCACGGCGCTGTACTTCGTCGCCGAGCTGAACGGGATGCGCCGCGAGACCCGGAACCGGTCGCTGCGGTACCGCGATCCCAGGACCCCCGAGGTCGCGTTGCCCGCCTCATCCGAGCCGAACGCGGCCAGCGCCGTCTCGGCCAGTTCCGCATCCACCGCGTCGCCGATGGGCTCGGTGCCGTGCAACGACAGCTCCCCCGTCGTCAGGGTCCCCGTCTTGTCGAGGCAGAGCACGTCGACGCGCGCGAGCACCTCGACCGCGGCCAGCTCCTGGACCAGCACCTTGCGGGCGGCCAGCTGGATGGCGGCCACACCGAATGCGAGGCTCGTCAGGAGCACGAGACCTTCCGGGATCATGCCAACGACCGCGGCCACCGCATCCAGCAGCGCGCGCCGCCAGTGGTCGTCGCGGAACAGGTGCGCGAAGCCGCCGTACGTGAGGACCCGCCCGATCAGGGTCACCAGGATGAGTGGCCCGAGGATCCAGGAGAGGTACACCAGGATGCGGTTGGTCGCGTCCCGCAGCTCGGAACGCACCAGCGAGTGCTTGCGGATCTCCCTGGTCAGCCAGCTCGCGTAGGAGTCGGCGCCGACGGCCGTCACAAGGGCGAGCCCCGTGCCGGTGACGACGTGGGAGCCGGACAGGAGCGGGGCCTCGGCATCCTTGAACACCGGGTCCGACTCCCCCGTCAGCATCGACTCGTCGAGCGAGAGACCCGTGCTCTCGACGACGACCGCGTCCGCCGGGATCTGATCGCCCGGACGCAGCACGAGCAGGTCGTCGAGGACCACGTCCTCCAGCGCCACGGTCGTGACCTCCCCGTCGCGTCGCACCCGGCTGTGCGGCGCCGCGAGGAGCGCCGCGCGGTCGAGCACGCGCTTGGCGCGGTACTCCTGCACGATGCCGATGAGGGCGTTGACGACGACGATCCCGAAGAAGAAGCCGTCCCGCAGGTCGCCGAGAAGCAGCACGGCGACGAAGCAGGCGGTGAGGATGCCGTTGAACAGCGTGAAGATGTTCTCGCGGAGGATGTCGCTCACCGAACGGGAGCTCGGCTGGGTCTGCGTGTTGACGCGGCCGTCCGCCACCCGTTCCGCGACCTGGGCGGCGTTCAGCCCCTCGGTCGTCTCGGCGTCCAGCATCCGTCCCCCTCGTCCTTCGTGGCGCGCTCTACCCGGCCGAGGCGCCCCGCGCGCGCTCGTCCTGCACCTGCGGGAACTGTCCCTTCACGATGAACCACGTCACCAGCAGCAGCAGCGCGTAGGGCGGAACACCGGTGAGGAGCCGGGCGAAAGCGAGCGCGCTCGTGGCCGCATCCGTGTGGGCCAGGTAGAGGGGAACCTCCACGAGCAGCCGGACGACGAAGAGCAGGAGCCAGAGGAACGTCACCGCCTGCAGGACCCGGAACTTCCGCTTGTCGCGGCGCCAGGCCACGCCGCCGCCCATGAGGTAGCCGGCGACCAGGCCGATGAGCGGCCAGCGCACGAGCATGGAGATCAGGATCGCCGCTCCGAACGCGATGTTGACCCAGATCCCGAACACGAAGTTGTCTTCTCCACGGCCCGTGATGAGCGCGAGGATCGCCGAGATCCCGACACCGATCAGGCCGGCCATGGCCTGCGTGACCGGGGTCTTCCCGACGATGCGCAGCACGGTGAAGACGACTGCGACAGCCACCGACGAGATGATCGAGACCGGGACGTTCTCGGTGAACGTGAAGAGGACGAGGAACACCAGGCCGGGCAGGATGGTCTCGCACAGCCCGCGGAAGCCTCCGAGGGCGCCCAGCAGCGCCGCCCCCGTGGAGGCGTCGCTCTCGGCCAGCTGCCCGAGTCCGGAGCGGCGCGCCGCGGCGGCGATGCTGTCGCCGAGGGCCGGGGTCTGCGGTTCCGGGGCCCGCGTTTCCGGGTTCTGTGCTTCCCGGTCCGGCCGGTCCTGATCGGTCATGCTCATGCCTTACAGAGAGGAGTAGTCGTTCTCGGTGCCCCCGGCGGGCGCGGCGGGCATCCGGAGCGGGATGAGGTCGCGCGGCGGCATCGGGACCGTGCCGCGCACCACGACGATGCTGCGGAAGAGGTCCTCGACCAGCGCGGCGGCCTCGGGCTGCACGGCCGCATCGCCGGCGATCACTCCGCGGAGGAACCAGCGCGGGCCGTCCACGCCGACGAACCGGGCCACGCGTGTCTCGACGGGGCCGCCCTGCGGGGCGGCGACGGGGATCTCGGCCACGAGCTCCGGCCCGAATGCACCGTCGCGCTCCGTCACCCGGCCGCCCTGGCGCTGCACCTGCTCCGAGATCTGAGCGCGGATCTCGTGCCAGAGACCCGAGGACCGCGGAGCGGCGAACGGCTGCACCTGAAGGGTCGAGCCCGCGTAGTCGAGGCCGACGGCGACGACGCGCTGCGACTCCTCCTCGACCTCCAGTCGCAGGTGGAGCCCCTCGCGCGGCAGGATCTTCACGCCGCCGAGATCGACATACGGGCGGACGGGATTGGCCTCGCTCTCATCGAGGGGGCCCTCGGTCTCGCGGTCCTCCGGCGCCGACTTCTCGAATTCGAGGGCGTCGCCCTCGAGCGCGTCGGCACCCGGAGCCTCCGCTCCCCGCTGCTCGAGCCCGGCGCCGTCGTCGGAGCCTCGGGGGGTACTGCTGTCGGTCACGCGTGTTCTCCTGACGTGGTCACGGTGTACCCGGAGGAGCCGAAGCCCGCGGTGCCACGGTGGCTGTCCGGGAGGGTGTCGACGGGGATGAACCTCGCCCGGGTGACCGGCATCACGATCAGCTGGGCGATCCGGTCGCCGACCCCGATATCGTAGGCCATCGACCTGTCCGTATTCAGGAGGGTGACCCGGATCTCGCCGCGGTAGCCCGCATCCACCGTGCCGGGCGCGTTGACGATGGTCAGGCCGTGGCGCATGGCGAGGCCGCTGCGCGGCACGACGAACCCGGCGTAGCCCTCGGGCAGGGCGATGGAGACTCCGGTCGGCATCGTGAAGCGCTCCCCGGGGCCCAGGGTGACCGCCTCCGCAGCGCACAGATCGGCGCCGGCGTCGCCGGGGTGCGCGTAGGCGGGAGGGAACTCGGCGATGATCGGCACGTCGACGGTATCTGTCACGTGTCGAGGCTAGTGCAGAAGTCTGATCGAATAGAGGTCATGGACCTCTACCGAGAACGACTGTGGGCGACGCCCTGGCTGTTCATCTCGACCCTGCTCGTCATCCCCGCCGTCATGCTCGTCTTCGCGCCGATCAACTTCGCGGTGGGGGTGGTGCTCGCCATCGTCATCTACGTGGCCTGGGCGATCTTCCTGGTCGCGACCACGCCGGTCATCCGGGTCACGAAGGAGGAGCTCGTCGCGGGGAATGCGCGCATCCCCCTCGGCCTCACCGGTGCGCCGGCCGCCTACCGGGGGGAGGAGGCGACCCAGCAGCGCGGCCGCCTGCTGGATGCGCGGGCCTGGCTGCTCATCCGCGGCTGGATCAAGCCCGTGGTGAAGGTGCCGCTGGCCGATCTCGACGACCCGACACCGTACTGGCTCCTCTCGACAAGAAACCCGGACCAGCTGGTCCGGGTTCTCGAAGAGGCTCGCCTCAGTTCTTCGGGTGCTGCCTAAGCGCCGGGAACTCGCACCGGTCCGCTCAGTGCTCCGCGTTGGATCGGCCTGCTCATTGCCCCGCGACCTCGACCGTTTCCGCAGGCAGCGGCGGGCAGACGATCTCGCTCTCGTCGAACGAGACATGCAGGTACCCACGCTTGTCGTCCGCGGACTTCGACGACTGCCACGTCCCGAGCACTCGGATCACGACCGGTCCATGACGATACGTATGACCCACTTTCGCCCCCTTCAATACGTACTGTTCACCCCACGTGTTCTGATTCGGGCCCGACACCCGCAACGGAGTCTCCTCGTCGCCCGGCGCATTCCACGCCCCTTGCCTGATCAAGACGGAAACCGAATCGGCGGTAATCCCAGCCACGCCGGTGATAAAACTCACGGTGCACCCGTTTGCGCCAGTTGCGGCCAGCACTCGTTTGTCTGGAGGGGAGATCTGGCACCGGCGCTCCTGGGCCGGTGCCCCGCGTCGTCAGCACCAGGTTCGTACCGGGCGGCATCGGGGGCGGATTCTCCGGAATATTCGCAATGACAACAACCGCAACGGTTGCCGCCGCAACGACAAGGACCGCAAGGGCGATCAACCACTTGCGTGCTCGGGGCCTACGTGGAGGCTGCACCGGGGCGCTCATTTCGGTGGCGCCCCGATGTTCGCGTACCAGCCTGCTCTGCACATCTCGTCGAATGTCAGATGCAAGTACTCCGGGTGGTCGTCGTCACCCGGTCCCCAGGGATTGCGCAGGGTGACATTACCCTGCTCGTCAATCCCCGTCACGGTATGGACGTGCCAGTCCACCATGTCCCCCGGGCCGGTGCCCCGTGTCGTCAGCACGGCATTCGTTCCCGCCGGCGACGGCGGCGGAGTCTCCGGAATGCCCACAAGAACGACAACCGCAATCATCACTGCCCCCGCAAGAAGAACGGCCGCGGTGATGTGCCACCCGCGAATCTGACGGGATCCCTCACGTTGGATCGGCCTGCTCATTGCCCCGCGACCTCGACCGTTTCCGCAGGCAGCGGCGGGCAGACGATCTCGCCCTCATCGAACGAGACATGCAGGTACCCACGCTTGTCGTCCGCGGACTTCGACGACTGCCACGTCCCGAGCACTCGGATCACCACCGGGCCATGACGATACGTATGACCCACTTTCGCCCCCTTCATGTCATACAGCTCGCTCCAACGGTTGCGGTTTGGACCTGACATCACAAACGGATGCGGCCTACCGCCCGGGGTGGTCTCGGGCACGTTCTCGGTGACCTGGGCGAACTGGAAGGCGACGGATTCGGCGGTGAGATACTTGGCGGCCACCACAGAGTCGCTCCGAACGCCCACCGAACACCCGTTTATGTCACGAGAGCTTGGCCCGGATTTACCGGGCGGGACATCCGGGACGGGTCTCCCTGGCCCCGTCCCGTGGGTCGTCACCACCACATTCGTCCCCGCCGGCATCGGCGGTGGAGTTTCCGGGACATTCACGATGATGACGGCCGCAACCCCTGCCGCCGCCACAACGAAGACCGCTAGAGCAATCAACCACCCCCGGACCCGGCGGTGCCCCGGAGACAGGACCGGCCCGCTCATTTCGGCGGCGCCCCGATGTTCAGGTACCAGCCTGCTCTGCACATCTCGTCGAATGTCAGATGGAGGATCTCCGGCTTGTCACGGTCACCCGGCCCCCAGGGATTGCGCAGGGTGACATTACCCTGCTCGTCAATCCCGGTCACGGTATAGACGTGCCAGTCCACCATGTCCCCCCGGCCTGTGAACGCCGCGGTGACGGTGGGTCGTAATCCGTTGCCATGCCCATCCACTTCTCGTCGTAACGGCCGATTCTCGCGATCGGCGGCCATAACCTTCGCCCGCTCCAACGCCACCCGCGAATCTGACGGGATCCCTCACGTTGGATCGGCCTGCTCACTGCCCCGCGACCTCGACCGTATCCGCAGGCAGCGGCGGGCAGACGATCTCGCCCTCATCGAACGAGACATGCAGATACCCCCGCCTGTCGTCCGCGGACTTCGACGACTGCCACGTCCCGAGAACCCGAATCACCACCGGTCCATGGCGATACGTATGACCGACCTTCGCCTGCTCCACAACGTATTCCTCGCCCCAGGTGTTCTGATTGGGACTGGAGGAATGCTCTGGAGAGCTATGACCGCCGAGCAGGCTCTTCGAATAGGCATTCGTGCTCTGATAGATCTTGAAACCATTCCTCAGGCCAGTGGTGCTCTTCCCAGGGGCGCCCCACCGGATCAGTAAACCGATCCAGCAGGCATTCACTTCCGCTGAGGAAGTCCCAGCCAACCTGAACTGAAGGTTTGGGCCGGGAGCCCCAAGCCCTGAGCCGGTTGCCGTTGCAGTCACATTCGTCCCAGGCGGCGGAGCCGGAGCAGCTTCCGGGGCGTTCATCACGGCTATGACCGAAACCCCTGCAGCCGCGACGGCAATCAGCGCGAAAGTGATCACCCAGCCCCTGACAAGCCGTCGTCGCCGAGACAGGACCGGCCAGCTCACTTCGGCGCCCCGATGTTCACGTACCAGCCTGCTCTGCACATCTCTTCGAAGGTCAGATGAACATACTCGGGCATGGTTCCGTCACCCGGTCCCCAGGGATTGCGCAGGGCGACATTCCCCTGCTCGTCAATCGCCATCACCGTATAGACGTGCCAGTTGACCATGTCCTCACGGCCTGGGAATGCCGTGGTGACAGTGATTGGTCGCCCCTCTTCCAGGTCGCCGCGAAGCTCGGACGCACTGTGCGTGTCCGCCCTGTGAGGGCCAGGAGGCGAGAACCAGTGGGCGGGATCCCCGGTCAGGGTCTCCATGGCCCCACCGGAGCCGAAGTCCTTGTTGAACACCGAGTAGAAGCCGTTGACAAAATCATACGACCCGGTATCCGGCATCGCCGCCCGCGCCTTCTCGAAGATCGACACCCAATTCGGCTCGTCGCCTCTATAGGCGCCATAGGGGTACGTCCTTCCATCCTTGCCCTTCACAGCGGGGAAGTAGTCGGTGACGGTGACCTTGATCGGTTTCCCGTCACGGTACAGCGTGACGGTGTAGCTGCCGTTTCCGTTGTCGTGGATGTGGTCCTTGAGCCAGTTCGCCCCTTCCGGGGTGTCGGCGTAGGCGGCGAGTGTCGCCAGCCACCAGCAGTCGTTCACGCCACCCTGGTTGATGTCTTCCGGCCCGAACGGCCAGGAGAGATCGATGTCGTCCCACTCGTTCCAGAAAGTCCCGCCCGGGATCTGCGGCTCAAGCGACGGCAGGTGGTCGTGGAGCCATGCCACATCCTTACGGGACCGGGCTCCCTCGAACAGCCACGACGCGAGACCCCCGGCGATGCCGCCATGGGCGATCAGCTGGTTGAACCGTTTGAGGTCGTCCGGCTTCATCTTCTTCAGCGCGGCGATCACCTCCGCTGGGGCGTACCCGTTCTTCTTCGCCCAGGCGGCCCACTCCGCCTCCGTGCGGCACGTGCGGTACTGAAGCTCGACCTCCTTCAGCAGCTTCTCGCTCGTGGCCTTCGTGGACTTCGTCGTGGTGCTGGCCGGGAGGACGAACGCCGCAGTGCTGAACGTATCGAGGAAGTCCTCCAACTGCCCGACCGGGACGCGGGGCCGAGCGCCGTGCAGCGTGGCGTCCAACGCTGCGACGAATCTCGCCTCAGCCTCGGCATGCTCCTGCTGCGCATGTCGCGCCTTGGCCTTCGCCTCCGCGACCCGCTGCTCGGCCTCGGCAACGCGGGCAGGAGCGCTCACCACGTCCGCCGGTAACGCCTTCGCCGTCGACAGATGCTCCAGCGCCTCCTCCGCCTCCCGCAGCGCGGCGTCGGCGTCCTCCTGCGCCGCCCACAACTCGCCGCACCAGCGTCGCGATGCGTCCGCCGCTTCCACATGCCGATCAGACGCCGCCTTCGCCCCGTCGGTCACCGCACGCAGCCGACCCGCGAACGCCTCCGCCGCGGCTCCGGACCAGTGCGAGCCATCGAGATCCGACAGGACCCGGGAGACCCTGTCCGACACGTGCCACAACCGCTCCGCCTCCGCCATCAACGCAGACGACAGCGCATCCACCGATTCCGGTTCCCCCGGCGTCGGATCGGACGACAACCCGACGGCAGACCAGTCCTCAGATCGCACGTGCACCTCCGTCGAACGACGAAGCGCTCTTCGCGTCCCGGCGCTCGTACGCGTCCGCCGCCGACCGCGCCGCCGTCGCCAGAGCGTCGACAGTGTCGGCCACCACCGACACCGCGGGCACCCAATACTCGGTGAACCTCTCCACCGCGCTCACGGACGCGCCAGAACCGATGTCGCGCCCGTCGGCCACCCGACGCCCACGTTCGGCCTGCGCCTCCGACAGCAACTGTCCCCACGCCCGCAAGCGGCCCGTATCGACCGCGACTCTTCCGCTCACACCACACCCCTCGCCCACGGACGCGCCCACTCCGACGAGTGGGCACCGACGCCCGTTACTTCTTGGGACGCGCTATGCGGCGAATCGTGATGCGAGAACGCGCGTGAGGTGAATGTCGATCAAGCGACCCGGTGCTTACGCAGCGCACTCCACGCAGATCGGCCCGAGCTTGGTCTCGTGGTCGATCTGCGAACGGTGCTTCACCAGGAAGCAGTTCACGCAGGTGAACTCGTCCGCCTGGGGAGGGAGCACCACGACATCGAGGTCGAGGTCGGAGAGGTCGGCACCGGGCAGCTCGTAGCCACCGGGATTGTCGGCGTCCTCGACGTCCACGACACCCGACATCTTGTCCGGGACACGCTCCTTGAGGGCCTCGATCGACTCGGAGTCGTCCTCGGTCTTCCGTGGTGCGTCGTAATCCGTTGCCATGCCCATCCACTTCTCGTATGTAGCGGCCGATTCTCGCAATCGGCGGCCATAGTTTGCATCAATCGCCCCCGAATAGCAAAACCATCCAGGACCCTTTCAGCGATCGCTGCCAGTGCAACTTCCGGCACGCCCGGGATATTCCCCGGATTGCCCGGTTCTCCGTGTCATCCTGGGCCCGTACGAACGAGCTCGGAAGGCAATCCACATGCAGGATTTGAAGGTCATCGGGGTCGAGAACGGTGCACTCGTCGCCGTCGGCGACGACGGTGAGCGGTTCCGCATCGCCGTCGACGAGGCGTTGCAGTCGAAGGTGCGCCAGGTGCGTCAGGAGACGCCCGCCGACGCGCCCAAGCTCTCACCGCGCGAGGTCCAGGCGCACATCCGCTCCGGCATGTCCGCCGAGGATGTGGCGGCCGTCACCGGAGCGCCGCTGGACTACGTTCAGCGTTTCGAGGGACCGATCATCGCCGAGCGCGAGCACATCGTGGCGAGCGCCCTCAGCGTCCCCGTCCACACCTCCGACGCGGTCGACCCGCTCGGCGAGCAGGAGACGTTCGGAAGCGTCATCCGCGAACGTCTGGCGTCCCTCGGTGTCGCCGGCGAGCGCTGGGCGAGCTGGAAGGACAGCGAGACCGGCTGGATCGTCAAGCTCGAGTTCACGGCGGACACCATCGACCACGATGCCCGCTGGTCGTACGACGCGCGCAAGCACGCCCTCGCGCCACTGAACTCCGAGGCGACCACGCTCTCCCAGGCGGGAGAGCTGCGCGGCGGGACGCTCATCCCCCGGCTGCGCGCCGTGCTGCCGCACGAGGGCGAGCCGGACACCTCCCGCTTCGACAGCGGTGCGTTCACCTTCCCGCCGCCGTCCGCGGACCTGCTCGGCCCCGAGGTCACCTCTCCGATCGAGCCGCTGCCGCCCCGGACGCCGGGGACCAACAACTCCATCGCCGTCTCGGCGATCAAGCGGTCGGATGACGCCCCTCGCGACCTCCACCAGACCGCCGACCTGCTGGAGGCTCTGCGCCGCCGCCGGGGCGAGCGCGAGGCGGCGGCCTACGAAGACGGTCCCGCTGCCGGCCAGCCGCAGCCGCCCGCTGCGACCACGCCGATCGAGATCCCGACGCCGTTCCGTCTCGTCGAGGAGCGTCCGCTGGCCGCCGAGCGTCCTCCCGTCGCCGAGCAGCCGCCGCTGCCCCTCGACGTCCCGGCTCCCCCGAGCGCCCCGTCGAACGACTCGGGCCCGCAGCCGTCGGCGCGCAAGAAGGGCCGCGCGGCCATGCCGAGCTGGGACGAGATCGTCTTCGGCGCCCGGACGGACGACGACCTGGCCTGATGCTCCAGCGGGCGCCGCAGCTGAGTCTCCGGGAGCGCTGAGTTCCCGCGCGCGGCGGAACGCCGACCGCCGATCGTCCCGTATCCTGTGGGAATGCTCTCAACGGACCCTGCACGGACGATCAGTTCTGCCCTCCGCGGGCATGACAACGCGCTCGGCCTGATCCGTCTCGTTCTCGCGCTGGCGGTCCTGGTCTCGCACACCTTCCCTCTCGGCGGCTTCGGCCACGATCCGGGAACCGGGATCACGCACGGCCAGTCGAACCTCGGCTCGCTGGCGGTGGCCGGCTTCTTCGCCATCAGCGGCTACCTGATCACGAAGAGCGGGATGTCGGCGGATGTGATGCAGTTCCTCTGGCGCCGCGTCCTCCGCATCTTCCCCGCGTTCTTCCTCGTCCTGTTGCTGTCCGCATTCGTCCTCGGGCCGGTGATCTGGACGCTCGACGGTCACGCGATCGCCGACTACTTCGCGCGATCCGCAGCCAGCCCCTGGCACTACCTCGCCTCCAACTGGACGCTGCATGTCGGCGCCTGGGGCATCCTCGACGTCTTCCGCTACTCCACCCCCTACGGTCTCGGCGCGCACGCCAGCGTCTTCAACGGCTCCACCTGGACCCTCTCGTACGAATGGGCCTGCTACCTGATGGTCGCGGTCCTCCTCGCCGCGGGAGTCCTGGCGAAGGCGCGACCGGTGGTCGTCGCGGTCGCGGCCGTCATCTTCGCCGGCCAGATCGTGCAACTGGTCAGCCCGGGGACGATGGGAGCGGTCTTCCCGCCGCTCGGCGACCCGCAGTTCCTGCTTCTGGCCTATCCGTTCGCCATCGGGTCGGTGTTCGCGGTGTACTCGCGCTCCATCCCGCTCACCCCGCGCTTCGGGATCGCCGCCGGTGTGGTGCTCGCGTGGACGCTGCTGAACGGCGGGTACGCCGTCGTCGGCGTTCCGGCGGGCGTCTACTTCATCCTGTGGGTCGGATCCGCCATCCCCGGCCGGCTGCGGACGATCGGGCAGAAGAACGACATCTCGTACGGCGTCTACCTGTACGCATTCCCGGTGCAGCAGACGCTCGCCTACTTCGGTCTCTACAAACTCGGCGTCATCCCGATGATCCTCGGCGCAGCGATCATCGTGCTCGCGCTCTCGTGGCTCAGCTGGCGGTTCCTCGAGAGCAAGGCGATGTCGCTGAAGGGCTGGGGACCCGGCCGCGGATTCGCCTACTGGATCGAGCGGTTCGGGATCGGGTCGCGCACGACCGCCGATGAGGTTCCGACGCCCGAGACGACGTCCGCCGCGGCAGCACAGCACGTGCCGCACCACGCCCCGCATCCGGTCGCGGGCGAGCTCAGCCTGCCGCTCCGAAGCGCAGCAGGGGAACCCGCGTCTCCTCCGGCGTGAGCGATCCGTGCTGGCCCACCATGTTGCGGCCGGTGCGCTGCGGGTCGCGTCCGTCGTAATAGGCGATCCGCTTGCGGGCGGCGACCAGCACATCCCCGATCCGCGGCGCCACCTCGGGATGGACGCTCGGCCCGAACCAGCCGGCACCGATCGCCTCTGACCGCGTCGCCACCCACGAGCGCTCGCCCTCGGAGTCGCGCCAGCGATCAGCCACGGCCTCGGGCGGGGCGCCGTCCTCCAGATAGAGGTGGAGGAGCCGCGGCTCGCCCGCGATCCCGGCGACACCCTCCAGAAGCTCCGGAGCGGTGTCGTAGAGGATGTGGCCGCTGTGCGGAACATCCACGACACCGTGATCGGCCGTGAGCAGGGCCCCCCGGCCGGGGCCGAGGCCACGGGCGAAGCCGGCGACCAGCGCATCCACCGTCTCCAGGGCGGCCGTCCACTCCGGGGACTCCCAGCCGCGTGCGTGCGCCAGTTGGTCGAGTTCGGCGACGTAGAGGTACGTCAGCCCGGGACCCGGCGACGCGACGATGTCGGCAGCGGCCGCGAACCGGTCGGCCAGCTTGGACACGCCGGTGAACTCCGCTCCACGCAGCACGGCCGCGGTGAAGCCGGTGTTCTCGAATTTGGGGAGCCCGATCGCCCGGGCCCGGACCCCCTGGTCCGCTGCGCGCTCGAACACCGTCCGCGAGCGCTGCCAGGTGTCCGGATGCATGGCCGCATCCCAGCCGCTCAGCTGGTTGGTGAGCCGTCCGGCCCCATCGCGGACGCGGTAGCCGACCAGCCCGTGCTCGCCGGGAGTCGTCCCCGTCGTCAGCGTCGCGAGAGCGGCGGCCGTCGTCGTGGGGAACCCGGCATCGATGGTGGTCGCCTTGCCCAGCAGCGGCGCAAGCGTGCGCGCATGCCCGGCTCTGGCGCGCAGCGACGCCGCACCGAGTCCGTCGACGACGATCACCACGACGTGCTCCAGCGGAGGCAGCCCCAGCTCGTTCGCACCGGCTGAGACGGCGGCCAGCGAACTCGGCAGAACCGTGGCGAGGCTCGCTCTCGTCGTGAACGCGGCCGGTAGCATGGGGGGCATCCGGCCCAGTCTGGCACAGCCATCCCCGGCCGGCCGAGGCGCCCCCACGGCCCTCCCCGCCCCTCCTGCACAGAATGCACGAATGACACCAGCAGACGACCAGCCCGCCGCCGGAACGACGGAACGCATCGAAGACGTCGACGTCACGACCGAGATGCAGGGCTCCTTCCTCGAGTACGCCTACTCGGTGATCTACTCCCGCGCCCTCCCGGATGCTCGCGACGGCCTGAAGCCGGTGCAGCGCCGCATCCTCTACATGATGACCGAGATGGGACTGCGGCCCGACCGCGGCCACGTCAAGTCGGCGCGTGTCACCGGCGAGGTGATGGGAAAGCTGCACCCGCACGGCGACAGCGCCATCTACGACGCGCTCGTGCGGATGGCGCAGGACTTCACCCTCCGCGTCCCCCTCATCGACGGGCACGGCAACTTCGGCTCGCTGGACGACGGGCCCGCCGCCGCCCGCTACACCGAGGCCCGCCTGGCCGCCGCCGCGCTGGCCATGACGGAGGACCTCGACGAGGACGTCGTCGACTTCGTCCCCAACTACGACAACCAGCTGATGCAGCCGGATGTGCTGCCCGCTGCCTTCCCGAACCTCCTGGTCAACGGCGCGAGCGGGATCGCGGTCGGCATGGCCACCAACATGGCGCCGCACAACCTCATCGAGGTCGTCGGCGCTGCCCGCCACCTGCTCGAGAACCCGGACGCGACCCTCGACGACCTGATGGCCTACGTCCCCGGTCCCGATCTGCCGGGCGGCGGGACCATCGCCGGCCTCGCCGGTGTGCGCGACGCCTACGCGACCGGCCGGGGAAGCTTCCGGATGCGCGCGAAGGTGGCCGTCGAGTCCATCACTGCGCGCAAGAGCGGACTGGTCGTCACCGAACTGCCCTACGGTGTCGGGCCCGAGAAGGTCATCGAGAAGATCAAGGACGGCGTCAACGGCAAGAAGCTGAACGGCATCTCCGACGTCACCGACCTCTCCGACCGTCAGCACGGCCTCCGGCTGGTCATCGGCATCAAGACCGGGTTCAGCCCGGAGGCGGTGCTGGAGCAGCTGTACCGGCACACGCCGCTGGAGGAGGGCTTCGCGATCAACAACGTCGCCCTCGTCGCCGGCGGCCCGCAGACGCTCGGCCTGCGGGACCTGCTGCAGGTCTACCTGGACCACCGGATCAGCGTGGTCACCCGGCGCTCGCAGTTCCGCCTCGCGCGCCGCAAAGAACGCCTGCACCTGGTCGAAGGACTGCTCGTGGCGATCGTCGACATCGACGAGGTCATCCAGGTCATCCGCACCTCCGACGACACGGAGCAGGCACGAGGCCGCCTGATGCAGGTGTTCGACCTGAGCACTCTGCAGGCGGACTACATCCTCGAGCTGCGCCTCCGCCGGCTCACCCGGTTCAGCCGCATCGAGCTGGAGACCGAACGCGACCAGCTGCGCGCAGAGATCGAAGAGCTGGAGGCCCTGCTCGCCTCGCGCCAGCGCATCGAAGACCTGGTGTCGGACGAGCTGGAGCGCGTGGCCGCGACGTTCGGCACGCCCCGTCGCACGCTGCTGACCGAAGCGAAGCCGTCGATCGCGTCCGCCTCCCGCAGCAAGGCGGCAACGGTGCAGCTGGAGGTCGCCGACGTCCCGACGCGGGTGTACCTCTCCACGACCGGTCGCATCCTGCGCGTGGATGCGGGCCCAGGTGAGGAGCAGGGCCTCGACCGCATCCAGCCGCCGGCCCGGCGCAGCAAGCACGACGCGATCCTGTCGCAGCTGGATACGACCAGCCGCAGCGAGATCGGCGCGGTGACGAACCGCGGGAGGCTCATCCGCTTCTCCCCCGTCGACCTGCCCGGAGTGCCGGCCAACTCCATCCAACTCGGCGCCGGCGTCAAGATCGGCGACTACTTGGCGCTCGCGGACAAGAAGGAGCGCATCCTCGCCCTGGTCGGTCTCGACTCGGAGCGGACCATCGCGCTCGGAACCGCCCAGGGCGTCGTGAAGCGCGTCGCCGCGGGCGATTGGGCGAACAAGCCCGACTTCGAGATCATCGCGCTGAAGCCCGGCGACCAGGTCGTCGGCGCCACGACGGTGACGGATGCGGACGAGTTGGTGTTCGTCGCAAGCGACGCGCAGCTGCTGCGGTTCGCCGCCTCGAGCGTCCGCCCGCAAGGCCGGGCCGCCGGCGGAATGGCCGGCATGAACCTCAGCGCGGGCGCGCGTGCGATCTTCTTCGGCTCGGTATCGGCGGAGGACGCCGAGCAGGCCGTCGTCGCGACGATCGCCGCCAGCGACGCGACGCTGCCCGGGGCCGACCCGGGGACGGCCAAGGTCAGCGACTACGCGGAGTTCCCGGCGAAGGGACGTGCCACCGGAGGCGTCCGCGCCCAGCGCTTCCTCAAGGGCGAGAGCGAGCTCGTGCTCGCCTGGGCCGGCCGCGGACCCGCCCTCGCCGTCGCCCCCGACGGCGTCGCGCGGACCCTCCCGGAGGGCGGCGCCCGCCGCGACGGCTCCGGCACCCCCCTCGACACCGTCGTCGGCTCCATCGGCCGCCGCATCGCCTAGCCCCTCGCCCCCCGCCCCCACCCGCGCGTGTCGCCCCCCGCCATCGAGTACACAAAGACTGCACGCTTCTATGCCGAAAAACGCGCAGTCTTTGTGTACTCGACGGTGGGGCTCGACGGTGGGGCTCGGCGGTGGGAGGCGGGGGTCAGGCGTCGATGCGGGCGCGGCTGAGGTCGTCGGCGCTCGCGATGAGGAACTCCTTGCGGGGGGCGACGTCGTTGCCCATGAGGAGCTCGAAGACGCGGTTGGCGGCCTCGGCGTCGGGCACGCGCACCCGGCGGAGGGTGCGGTGGGCGCGATCCATCGTCGTGGTCGCGAGCTGGTCGGCATCCATCTCGCCCAGTCCCTTGTAGCGCTGGATGGGCTCCTGGTACTTCTTGCCGCGCTTCTTCAGGTCGGCGAGAACCGCCTGCAGCTCCGCCTCCGAGTAGGTGTAGATGGTCTCGTTCGGCTTCGAGCCGGGGTTCACGACGACCACCCGGTGCAGCGGAGGCACGGCGGCGAAGACGCGGCCCTCCTCGATCATCGGCCGCATGTAACGGAAGAACAGCGTGAGCAGGAGGGTGCGGATGTGCGCACCGTCGACGTCCGCATCCGACATGATGATCACCTTGCCGTAGCGCGCCACGGACAGGTCGAAGCTGCGCCCCGAGCCCGCACCGATCACCTGGATGATCGCCGCGCACTCGGCGTTCGAGAGCATGTCCGAGACGGACGCCTTCTGGACGTTGAGGATCTTGCCGCGGATGGGCAAAAGCGCCTGGTACTCGCTGTCCCGTGCCCGGCGGGCGGTCCCGAGAGCCGAGTCGCCCTCGACGATGAACAGCTCGCTGTTGGCGACGTCGTTGGATCGGCAGTCGACCAGCTTCGCCGGCAGGGATGAGGTCTCGAGCGCGTTCTTGCGGCGCTGCGTCTCTTTGTGGGCGCGTGCCGAGATCCGCGACTTCATCTCCGCCACGACCTTGTCCAGCACGAGCGCGGCCTGCGCCTTGTCGTCCCGCTTGGAGGAGGTGAAGCGCTCGGCCATCGCCTTCTGCACGACGTTCGCGACGATCGCCCGCACGGCCGGCGTGCCGAGGATCTCCTTCGTCTGCCCCTCGAACTGCGGCTCGGGGAGGCGGACGGTGAGCACGGCCGTGAGCCCGGCCATCGCGTCGTCCTTCTCGAGCTTGTCCGTTCCGGCCTTCAGCCGACGGGCGTTCAGCTCCACCTGCTGGCGGAGGAACTTGAGCAGCCCCTGGTCGAATCCGGCCTGATGGCTGCCGCCCTTCGGCGTCGCGATGATGTTGACGAAGCTGCGCATGACCGTGTCGTAGCCGGTCCCCCAGCGCAGGGCGATGTCCACCTGGCAGTCGCGCCGCAGCTCGGTCGGCAGCATGGCGCCCGAGTCGGAGAGGACCGGCACCGTCTCGGTGAAGTGGCCCTCTCCGGTCAGGCGCCAGGTGTCGGTGATCGGGCTGTCCGGGGCGAGGAAGTCGACGAACTCCGAGATGCCGCCCTCGTAGCGGAAGGTGGTCCGTCCCGCGGGTCCTGCGCCGTCGCCGGAGGGCCGCTTGTCGTCGATCGAGATCGTGAGCCCGGGGACCAGGAACGCCGTCTGCCGCGCGCGCCCGACCAGGTCGTCGGTGGCGAACTCCGCGCCCTTCGTGAAGATCTGCCGGTCGGCCCAGTAGCGGATCCGCGTGCCGGTGACGCCCTTGGCCACCTTGCCCGCGATGCGCAGCTCGCTGCCGCTGACGAACGGGGTGAACGGGTTGTCGGGGCTCGGCTCGCCCTTGCCGTCCTCGAAGACGCCCGGCTCGCCGCGATGGAACGACATGGCCCAGGTCTTGCCGTCGCGGTCGACCTCGACGTCGAGCCGCTCCGAAAGCGCGTTGACCACCGAGGCCCCGACCCCGTGCAGACCGCCCGACGCCGCATACGAACCGCTGCCGAACTTGCCGCCGGCGTGCAGCTTGGTGAACACCACCTCGACTCCGGACAGACCCGTCTTCGGCTCGATGTCCACGGGGATGCCGCGAGCGGAGTCGCGCACCTCGACGCTCTCGTCGTCGTGCAGGATGACGTCGATGGCCGTTCCGTGACCGGCGAGGGCCTCATCCACGGAGTTGTCGATGATCTCCCACAGGCAGTGCATGAGCCCGCGGGAGTCGGTGGAGCCGATGTACATGCCCGGGCGCTTGCGGACGGCCTCCAGCCCCTCGAGCACCGAGAGGTGCCTGGCCGAATAGTCCGAACTCGCCACGGGTGCTCCTTGTGGATCGGGTGCCTCCCCGCCCGGGATGCGGGAGCACGTACACCACCAGCGTAAGCGCCGGGACCCGGGAGGCCATGCCGCGACACCCGGGCCGCTCGCGAGGCTACGCGTTGAGCGAAATAGCAGCCAATGCGCGCCTGGTTGCCGAGTATCCGTGGTTCTATAGAGGTATCGAGTTCAGCGGTTGCGACGGAAAGGAGCCTCACATGTCGACACTCACCTCGGAGAACGGGGCCGTTGACGAGCTCGCGTCGGGGCCGCAACTGACGGCCGCCGATCGTTGCGACAGCTGCGGCGCACAGGCGTACATCCGCGTCGTCGTCAACAACGGCGAACTCCTCTTCTGCGCTCACCACGGCAAGAAGCACCAGGAGAAGCTCTCTCAGATCGCCCACAGCTGGCACGACGAGACCGCCCGCCTGTTCGAAGAGCAGCGCGCGTAACGCGTCCGCATCGCGAACCGCGAGGCTGACCGGAGGATGGCGACAGGCACGAGCGTGCGCAGGCACGCCCACATCGACCTCTCCGCCATCCGCTCCACGGCATCCGCTCTCGCGTCATCGCTCCCCGGCTCCACCGCCGATCTCCGCGCCGATGCGTACGGCCACGGGCTCTTGCCCGTGGCAGGTGCGCTGACGGATGCCGGGGTCGGCGGTTTTCTCGTCTCCCGGGTGGAGGATGCGGCGGCCATCGCGGACGCGGGGCTCACCGCGCGTGTCACCGTCGGCAGGGATGGTGCTGCCGCCGGCACCGCGGTCCTCGGCCCGGCGCTGTTCGGTCTCGACCCCGCCCGTCCCTCCTTGCCCGCCATGCGCCTGGAGGGCGAGATCATCGCCGTGAAGCGCGTCCCCGCCGATCGTGGCGTCTCCTACGGCTACACCTACCGCACCCCGCGACCGACCACCCTGGTGCTGGTCGCTCTCGGCTACGCCGACGGCATCCTGCGCGTGGCATCCAACACGGCACCGGTGAAGGTCGGCGACACCATCGGCCGGATCACCGGGCGCATCGCGATGGACCAGTTCGTGGTCGACATCGGCGACGACTCCGCCCGGCCGGGCGACCCCGTCGTCCTGTTCGGCGACCCGGGCCGCGGTGAGCCCTCGGTGCTGGACTGGGCGGACGCCCTGCGCATCGCCGCCCCGGTCATCACGAGCCGGCTCGGCCGGCGCATCGAGAGGATCCACCGCTCATGAGGGCTCCCGCATGACCATCGTGGATGCGGTCGCCGAGCCGCTCCCCCGCGCCGTGATCGACCTCGCCGCGCTGCGGCACAACGTCGCGCACCTGACCCGGCTGATCGCTCCCGCCGAGACAATGCTCGCCGTGAAGGCGGACGCGTACGGGCACGGACTCCTCCCCATCGCGGAGGCGGGGCTCCAGGCCGGCGCCACGTCGCTGGCGGTCCTGGAGATCCCGGCCGGGCTCCTCCTGCGTCACGCCGGGGTCACCGTCCCGCTCCTCGCCTGGCTGCACGGACAGGACACCGATTGGCGGGCCGGCATCGAGGCGGACATCGAGCTCGGCGTCTCCGCAGCGTGGCAGCTGGATGCGATCGCAGCGGCGGGCGCCGACCGTCCCGCCGTCGTGCACCTGAAGGTGGACACAGGGCTCAGCCGCAACGGCGCCACCCGTGAGGAGTGGCCGGGCCTGGTGGAATCCGCCGTGGACCTTCAGCGCCGCGGTGTGGTCCGCATCCGCGCCGCCTGGTCGCATCTCGCGGACGCCTCGATCACCGCGGATGCGGCCGCACTCGCCGAGTTCCGTGCGGCGGTCGCGGAGGCGGAAGCGCTCGGCGCCCGGTTCGAGGCGCTGCATCTCGCAGCGAGCTCGGCCGGCATCCGGATGCCCGAGGCCCGCTTCTCGTTCGTGCGCTTCGGGATCGCCGCGTACGGATTCTCCCCGTTCGACGACTCGACCGGGGCCGAGCTGGGCCTCATCCCGGTGATGCGGCTCGAGGCGCCGGTCACCGAAGTGCACGTCGGCGGGACCGCTCGCGCGCGCCTGGGCATCGGCTATGCGGACGGCGTCCCGACGCTCGGCATTGCGAAGACCTCGGTTCTGCTGAACGGCCGTCGCTGCCCGGTCGTCGAGGTGGCGGCCGACAGCATGCTGGTGGATGCGGGACGGAGCCGCGTCGAGCTGGGCGACACCGCCATCCTCTTCGGTCCCGGCACCGCCGGCGAGCCGACGGCGGAGCAGTACGCCGACTGGGCCGAGACGATCGCCGACGAGATGGTCACCGGCGTCGCCGCCCGCGTCCCCCGCGTCTACGTCGGCTGACTCGCGGCCGGACGGACGGCGAACCCCCAGAGATCAGAGGGAGACGCTGAGGCGCTCGGCGATCGCGCGCCGCGCGTTGGTGGCGTAGCGGTCGACCCGCTCGGTCTGCGCCACGGGCGGGAGCTCGCTGCGCAGAGCCGTCCCCAGGAGGCGGTCCGCGAGCACGGGGTTCATCGGCAGGAGAGGTCCGTGCAGGTGCGTTCCGATCGACGCGCCGACGACCACACCCTCCACAGAGCCGTCGTTGCCCGTGCCGCTGAGGACGCGGCCCAGAGGCTCGGCACCGTCGAGCACGGTGCGGGCGGAATGGTTCTCGAACCCGGCGATCGTGGTGCCGTCCGCCAGGCGCACGACGATCTCGCCGACGTGCCGCTTGGCGCCGAGCGCCGAGCGGCTGGGGAAGACCGCGGCTCCCGCCAGCACCTCGCCCTCGGCCGTCTCGAGCTCCGTGCCCAGCAGCTGCCAGCCGCCGGCGATCGCGAGGACCGGGACGCCGGCGTCGCGCCAGGCGCGCAGCCGCGGCGCGATCCGCAGCACATCTTCGTGGACGGCGCGCTGCGCCGACAACGGTCCGGAGCCGATGTGGATCAGGTCCACGCTGGAGGGCAGCTCGCCACCGGGCGCGTGGGTCACCACGTCCACGTCGACACCCCGCCAGCGGGCGCGCTCGGCCAGGGCGAGCACGTTGCCCGCGTCGCCGTTGATGCCGAGCTCCGCCGGATAGAGGTGCAGGATGCGCAGGACGGTCATCGCTCCCCGCCCTCCAGATCGAGGAAGCCGAGCTGCTTGCGGATCAGCATCATCTGCTCGTAGTTCACGATCATGGTCTTCCTGCCGCGTGACGGCTTCGGCAGGGTGAGGAAGGCCTGCAGAGCGGGCTTCAGCTCGGGCACGACCTGATCGACCTCGACGCCGGCGTACGCGAACCGCGTCGCGAACTGCCAGGCCTTCGTTCCGGAGACCACATCCACGTGGCTGAGCTTGGACAGGTCGATGTCGTAGACCCACGACGGGTCGGGCGTGCCCTCGTCGACCGAGACGAACACCTGCTCGGGCGACTCGCTCAGATAGTCGAGGTTCAGCTGGAGGCTCGGCGGATTCTTCATCATGATGATCTCGAGCTCCTCGTCGCCCACGTGCAGCGTCTCGCCGCGACCGTAGACGGTGCGGAGCGCGGCCATGGCAGCGACCACGGCGTTCGGCTGAAACCGGTCGCCGAGCAGGCGCCGCGCCATCGCCGTCGCGCCCGCCGCATCCACGGCGTAGTGCAGGCCGCGGGCCGGCAGCCCGATGCGCACATTCTCGCCGCCGATGGTGAGCTGGGCGCTCTGCACCTCGAGTTTGCTGACGAAGACGGACGGGACGGGCAGCGCCGCCGCGGCGGCGCCCGTGAGGTCCTTGACGTTGGCGAGGCCGTTCGGCGAGGACTCGATGATGGATGGCGCCACCGCGAACGTGGTCACGTCCCGGTCCGCGGCGGCCAGCTCGCCACCGACGCGCGCGAGGCTGTCGTCGTCGGCGTTCACCACCACGAACTCGGAGGAGCCCTCGGCGATCGAGCGCAGCATCCCGATCACGCGGGCCGGCTCGAAGAACCGGTTCAGCTGGTCGATCTGCACGTTGAGCAGGAGGGAACCGCGCGGCTTGAGGACACGCGCCAGGTCGACGCCGTACGCCTCATCCACCTCGATCACGCCGACATCGCCGCGCACGTAACCGTCGAGGGGAACGTCGGCGAGGAGCGCCGAGGCGATGCCCTGCGGGAGATTTCCGCCGGAGGGGTTGGTGAAGACCTCCAGCCCGTGCTCCCGCAGGATCGCCGTGAGCATGTTCGTCGTCGTCGACTTGCCGTTCGAGCCGGACACGAACACGACTCCCAGCGGCAGCCGGCTGACGGCGCGCTCGAGAAACTTCGGAGCGATCGCGAGCGCGACGCGGCCCGGCACCGCGGAGCCGCCTCCCCGCAGGCGCAGAAGCCAGCGGGCGAGGCGGCCGGCGATGACCGCCAGTCGGTAGCGCACCGGTTTACTCGAGGTAGTCGCGCAGCGACTGCGAGCGGGACGGGTGGCGCAGCTTCGCCATCGTCTTCGACTCGATCTGGCGGATGCGCTCGCGCGTCACGCCGAAAGTGTCACCGATCTGGTCGAGGGTCTTGGGCATCCCGTCGCCCAGGCCGAAGCGCATGCGGATCACGCCCGCCTCGCGCTCGGACAGGGAGTCGAGCAGGCTCTCCAGCTGCTTCTGCAGCATGGTGAAGCCGACCGCATCCGCCGGGACGACCGCCTCGGTGTCCTCGATCAGGTCGCCGAACTCGCTGTCCCCGTCCTCGCCGAGAGGAGTGTGGAGCGAGATGGGCTCGCGACCGTACTTCTGCACCTCGATGACCTTCTCCGGGGTCATGTCGAGCTCCTTGGAGAGCTCTTCCGGAGTGGGCTCGCGGCCGAGGTCCTGCAGCATCTGGCGCTGCACGCGCGCCAGCTTGTTGATGACCTCCACCATGTGGACCGGGATGCGGATCGTGCGCGCCTGGTCGGCCATCGCGCGGGTGATCGCCTGACGGATCCACCAGGTGGCGTAGGTGGAGAACTTGAAGCCCTTCGTGTAGTCGAACTTCTCGACGGCACGGATGAGGCCCAGGTTGCCCTCCTGGATGAGGTCGAGGAACTGCATGCCGCGGCCGGTGTAGCGCTTGGCCAGGCTGACCACGAGACGCAGGTTGGCGCCCAGCAGGTGGCTCTTGGCGCGCTGGCCGTCGCGGGCGACCCACCGCAGCTCGCGCTCCAGCTCCTTGGTCAGGTTCGGGGTGTTGGCCAGCTTGTCCTCGGCGAACAGCCCGGCCTCGATGCGCATCGCGAGCTCGACCTCCTCTGCCGCGTTCAGCAGGGGGACCTTGCCGATCTGCTTCAGATAGTCCTTGACCGGGTCCGCGGTGGCGCCGGTGATCGTCGACGAGTAGACGGGGATGTCGTCGTCCTCGTCCACGGCGCGCAGCACGAGGGCATCGGTGGGCAGGGGGATCGCGATCGGCGTACCGCCGACGACGGCCTTGCCGTCCTCCGCGTCGGTGTCGTCGGCGTCGTCCGCTTCCGGGTCGACCGGCGCGGCCTCGGCCTCGGTGTCGGTGTCGGTGTCGGTGTCGTCGGTTGCTACGGCGTCATCGTCGACGACCACCGCATCCTCGTCGATCTCGATTTCGGCGTCGTCGTCGAGCTCCTCGTCGTCGCCCGACGCGCCTGCCTTGTCCTTCGCCGCTGCGGTCTGCTTCTTCGCAGCCGTCGTGGTCTTCGCCGCCGCCTTCTTGGGGGCGGCCTTCGCGCCCGCCTTCTTGGCTGCGGGCTTCGTCGTCTCGCTGTCCGCCGCGACGGTCACGGTCTCATCGACCTCGACCTCCGCGTCGCGGGCCTTCGTTGCTGCACGGGTTGCCATGTGAACACCTTTCATACCAAGCGGAGGGGCCGAGATCCTGATGGCCGAGCCTGGCTCAGGGTTTGCGTGCGGACACTACTAAGACCCATGTCAAGTCCGGGGTAGAGGCACCGGGCATCGTCGAATGCTCCGGCCCCGGGACATGAACGGGTCCAGACGTCAATTATTGCACGTTCCACGTGCGCCCCCGACCAGTTCGCGCGACCGGTCCGTCAGCACCCGCTACAGCGCCTCGCGTCCGCCGCGTCTCCTCCACGCTCCGACGAGTGCAACCCAGAGAGGGGCTACTTCTATTCCCTCTTCCTGCAGCACCTGCCGACGTGTGCGACGGCGGGCGCGGACGAGGAAGACGACACCGGCGCCCACGATGACGTACTGGATGGCGAACGCCCAGCGGAAGTGGTCGAGCTGGTAGAGCTGCGCGTCGCCGCCCGCGCCGTGGGCCTGTGCATCCAGAGACACCCCGATGAGGAACATCATCACGAAGCTGGCGAGGAAGCCGCCGACGTTCACGACCCCGTTGGCGGAGCCGAGGCTGTGCAGCGGGTTGAAGCTGCGCGCGAAGTCGAAGCCGATCAGGGACCCGGGCCCGCCGATGCCGATCGCCACGATGAGGACGATCACCGTCCACAGCGGCGGCGTCCCCGGCCAGAGCAGCACGAGCGTCCAGGCCGCCGCCATGAGCGCGACGACGCCGAGCACCAGATTGCTGCGGCGGGTCGGGAATCGCGCGGTCAGGATCCCGAGGATCGGACCGGAGATCAGTCCGGCGCCGACCAGCACGGTGAGCAGCGCCGACGCCGTCGCTTGCGGGATGCCGATCGCGAACACCAGGAACGGGATGCCCCACATCAGGCTGAAGACCGTTCCGGAGGACTGGGTCACGAAGTGCGACCAGAATCCGAGCTGCGTGCCGGGCCGCGACATGCTGACGCGCAGCTGCCGGATGGAGTCCGGCCAGGTCGCGGGCCGCGGCCCCTCGCTCGCACCCGCGGGACGATCCGTCACAGCCGCCGCGATCGCGATCGCGGCGACCACGGAGAGCGACGCGGCCGACAGGAAGGCGACGCTCCAGCCCGAGAGATGGAGCAGCAGGGCGAAGGGGATGGCCGACAGGACCTGCCCGAGCTGGCCGACGTTCCCGATCCACTGGGAGAGCTGGGGCACCAGCCTTCCGCGGAACCAGGAATTGGTCAGCCTCATCAGAGAGGTGAACACCGTGGCATCCCCGGCGCCGACGAGGATGCGCCCGATGATCGCGACCGCGATGCTCGGGGCCAGGGCGACGGCGACCTGCCCGACGACCATCAGCGACGTGCCGACCAGCATGAGGACCCGTGAGCCGATGCGGTCGATCAGCACGCCGACGGGCACCTGCATGCCGGCGTAGACGATCAGCTGCACCACGGCGAGCGCCGACAGGACGGAGGCGGAGACGTGGAACCGGTCGGTCGCGGCGACGCCCGCGACACCGATCGTGGTGCGCTGCATGACCGCGATCAGGTAGGCGAAGACGCCGATCCCATAGACGACCCAGGAACGACGCGAATTCACCGGACGATCCTACGCCCGGCAGCGGACGCGCTCCGGAACGCCGGGGCGGTGACGGATGGGACGGCGTGCGCTCAGCGCTCGCCGCGCCCGTTCTCCTCGTCGCCGTGGCGACGGAACGCCAGGAAGTTCTCGAGCTCCGCGGCGATCTCGTCCGCGCTGGGAAGCTCCCCGTCGCTGTCGGTCAGCGGGGAACGCAGCTGCGTGTCCTCCATATAGGAGTCGTGCCGCTCCTCCAAGGTGCCGACCAGGCGCCCGAGCTCCGGGTTGCCCGCGACCTGCTCGTCGATGTTGGCGACGAAGTCCCTGTCCTCCTGGCGCAGCCGGTCGGTCGGGAAGATCAGGCCGGTCGCGGCGCTGATCGAGTCGAGGGCCGCGACGGCCGCGGCGGGGTACTCGGTGTCCGCGAGGTAGTGCGGGATGAGCAGGATGAAGCCCGCGATGGGATAGGACAGCTTCTGGAGGCGGTACTCGAGCAGGTGGAGGGCGTTCGCCGGTACCTGGGTGTGCGGCTTCCAGATCGACATGGAGTCGATGAGCTCGGTGCGGTTGCCGCTCACCGTCACACCGATCGGGCGCGTGTGCGGGACGGGCATCGGGATGGAGTGCACCCACGTGATCGTCTTCACCTTGAACCGCTCGATGAGGCCGAGAACCGCGTCCGTGAACGCCTCCCAGCGGAAGTCCGGCTCGAAGCCGGAGAGCAGCAGGAACGGCTGGCGCAGCTCGTCGTACGCCAGGTACAGCTTGAGCGTCGCGGGCTGGTAGTCGGTCAGGTGATCCTGGTCGAAGTAGATGATCGGGCGGCGCGCGCGGTAGTCGAGCAGGATGTCCGCATCGAAGGTGGCGACCACCTCGCTGTCGAGGGTGCCCAGGAGGTAGGTGCCCAGCTGGCTCACTCCGGAACCCGCATCGGCGAAGCCGGTGAGGCCGGCGACCAGCGGCAGCCCTTCCGGCACCTCCAATGCCGGGTTGAGCTCGAAGAGTTCGCCGGGATCACGCATATGTCAACTCTAGAGCGGACCCCGGCACGCGATGAGGGATGAGGCCGCCCGCCCGGAACGCCCACAGCGAACACGCAGGGCGCTCCGCCTGGCCGGAGCAGCCCATCCACTGCGCGTTAGGGTCGTGGCATGACCGTTCCCGCGCTGACCTTGACCGACGCCTCTTCCCCCGAGACCTCCCCGGCCAACCCCGTCGAGGTGATCGTGGTCGCGGCGCGTGTCGCGCGCGACACCGTCACGGTCCTGTCGGGCGCCCGGCGGGAGGAGCTGGCGCAGCAGCTGCGCGCTGTCGGGTTCGGCGGCGGCAAGGATGAGGTGGTGCGGCTGCCCGGGCGCAGCGGCGGTCCGTCGGTCGCCGTTGTGGGACTGCCGGAGGGCGGCGCGGACGCCCTGCGCTACGCCGCGGGCAGCGCTGTCCGCCAGCTGGCCGGAACCCCGGCGGTGGCCATCGATCTTCCGGCCGAGCGGGACGGCGAGCTCGGCGCGGTGCTCGAGGGCGCGGCGCTCGGCGCGTACGCCTTCACCGAGTACCGCGAGAAGAGCCGGGCGGGAATCAAGGAGCCCGTCGCAACCATCGAGGTGCTCGGCTCCGCCCCGGCGGCCGAGGGGGACGCGCTGGTGTCCCGGGCCCTGGCCGTGGCCGAGGCTGCGGCGCTGGTCAAGGACCTGGTGAACACTCCGCCGCTGGACCTGTATCCCGAGACGTTCGCGGAGCGTGCCCGCGAGGTCGCCGCCGGCCTCCCCCTCACGGTCACCGTCTGGGACGAGGAGCAGCTGGCTGCGGACGGCTTCGGCGGCATCCTCGGCGTCGGCCAGGGCTCCACCCGCCCGCCGCGCCTGGTGAAGGTGTCCTACTCCCCCGACGGCGCAACCCGGCACCTGGCCTTGGTCGGCAAGGGCATCACCTTCGACTCCGGCGGACTCTCGCTCAAGCCGGCGGGTGGGATGGTCGGGATGAAGTACGACATGACCGGGGCCGCCACGGTGCTCGGCGTGGTGCAGGCCGTCGCTCGGCTGGCGCTGCCGGTGCGCGTCACCGCGTGGCTCTGCCTGGCCGAGAACATGCCCTCCGGATCGGCGATCCGCCCCAACGACGTGCTGCGGATCCGCGGCGGCCGCACGGTCGAGGTGCTCAACACGGATGCGGAGGGACGGCTGGTGCTCGCCGACGGCCTGGTCGCCGCCAGCGAGGAGCAGCCGGATGCGATCGTGGATGTGGCCACCCTGACCGGCGCCGCGATGGTCGCGCTCGGCACCCGGTACGCCGCCGTGATGGGCTCGGAGGAGCTCGTGGACGACGTGCTGGCCGCAGGGAAGGAGTCCGGCGAACTGCTGTGGCCCTTGCCGCTCCCGGGCGAGCTGCGCGCCAGCATCAACTCGGATGTCGCCGACATCGCCAACGCCAACCCGGGGAACACGGCCGGCGGGGCCCTGCTCGCCGGGGTGTTCCTGCAGGAGTTCGTCGGGCGGACAGGCGAGGAGGACGACGCGCCGCGCATCCCCTGGGCGCACCTCGACATCGCCGGGCCGGCGAAGAGCCCGCCGGCGCCGTACGGCTTCACCGGGAAGGGCCCGTCCGCGGTCAGCGTACGCGCGCTCGTCCGTCTGGCCGAGACCATTTCCGGGAAGTAGTAGGGTCGTATGGGCGGGAAATCCCGCCCATCAACACGTCTCCCGGAGCCACCCTCTGGGCGGCCAATCGTGTCACATGATCTGATGCGCGAGGGAGTAGCTGGGTGTCTGAGCAGAACTTTGACATTGTGGTGCTCGGCGGTGGGAGTGGAGGCTACGCAGCGGCGCTGCGTGCGGCCGAGCTCGGTTTCACCGTCGGCATGATCGAGAAGGACAAGGTCGGTGGCACCTGCCTCCACCGAGGGTGTGTCCCCACCAAGGCGCTGCTGCACGCGGCCGAGGTCGCGGACTATTCGCGCGAGTCGTCGAAGTACGGCATCGTGACCCAGCTCCAGGGCGTCGACATCAACGGCGTGACCGAGTACCGCCAGGGGATCGTCGCCAAGAAGTACAAGGGCCTGCAGGGCCTGGTCAAGTCCCGCGGCATCACGGTGATCGAGGGCGAAGGCCGTCTCACCTCCCCCACCACCGTCCAGGTCGGTGAGAACACCATCGTGGGCAAGAACATCATCCTCGCCACGGGTTCCTACTCGCGCTCGCTCCCGGGTCTCGAGCTCGGCGGTCGCGTGATCACCAGCGAGCAGGCCCTCGAGCTCGACTTCGTGCCGAACAAGGTCGCCGTCCTCGGCGGCGGCGTGATCGGCGTGGAGTTCGCCAGCGTCTGGAAGTCGTTCGGCGCGGACGTCACCATCATCGAGGCGCTGCCCCACCTGGTCCCGAACGAGGACGAGTCGATCAGCAAGTCGCTGGAGCGCGCGTTCCGCCGTCGCGGCATCGACTACCGCCTGGGCATCCGTTTCCAGGGAGTCACCCAGAACGAGAACGGCGTGGTCGTCACCCTCGAGAACGGCGACACCGTCGAGGCCGATCTGCTGCTCGTCGCCGTCGGCCGTGGCCCGCTGACCGCCGGTCTCGGCTTCGACGAGGTCGGGGTCACCATGGACCGCGGCTTCGTCATCACCGACGAGCGCCTCGCCACGAACATCCCCGGCGTCTACGCCGTCGGCGACATCGTCCCCGGCCTCCAGCTCGCGCACCGCGGGTTCCAGCAGGGCATCTTCGTCGCCGAGGAGATCGCCGGCCTCAACCCGATCGTGATCCCCGACGTCAACATCCCGAAGGTCACGTACTGCGACCCGGAGGTCGCCTCCATCGGCCTGACCGAGGCGAAGGCCGCCGAGAAGTATGGTGCTGACAGCGTCACCAGCTACGACTACAGCCTCGCCGGCAACGCCCGCAGCGAGATCATCGGCACCAACGGCTCGGTGAAGGTCGTGCGGGTGAACGACGGCCCCGTGGTCGGCGTGCACATGATCGGCGCCCGCGTCGGCGAGCTCATCGGCGAGGCGCAGCTGGTCGTGAACTGGGAGGCGTACCCGGAGGACATCGCGCCGCTCATCCACGCGCACCCGACGCAGAACGAGTCGCTCGGCGAGGCCTTCCTGTACCTCGCGGGGAAGCCGCTGCACACCCTCTAGGACCATCAGCCGGGTCCGCGCCGTGCGGACCCGGCTGCAATAAGCTACTGAACGATCAGGTTTGAAGGAGAGAAGCTCATGAGCGAATCCGTCAGCCTCCCGGCGCTCGGCGAGAGCGTCACGGAAGGCACGGTCACACGCTGGCTGAAGAACGTTGGCGACCGTGTCGAGGTGGACGAGCCCCTGCTCGAAGTCTCGACCGACAAGGTCGACACCGAGATCCCGTCGCCGGTCGCCGGCGTCATCGAGGCGATCCTGGTGCAGGAGGACGAGACCGTCGAGGTGGGGACCGCGCTCGTGACGATCGGTGACGGCTCCGGCGCAGGCGCCGGGGCGCCGGCCGCGCCCGCGGCCGAGGCCGCTCCGGCAGAGGCCGCACCAGCCGCACCGGCCGAGGCTGCGCCCGCGCAGCAGGCTGCACCCGCCGAGGCTGCGCCCGCGCAGGCTGCTCCCGCGCAGCAGGCGCCCGCGCAGGCCGCTCCGGCCCAGCAGGAGGCGCCCGCCGCACAGGCCGCCCCTGCCCCTGTTCAGGAGGCTCCGGCTCCCGCACAGGCCGCCCCGGCCGCCCCGGCCGAGACGGCCGAGACGACTCCGGCCCCTGCCGCGCCCGCTCAGCAGGCTCCGGCCGCACCTGCGGCTGCCGCACCGGCTCCTTCCCAGACCGCACCCGCCCCGGCCGCTCCACCGGCTCCGGCTCCGGCCCAGGCCGCTGCCGCCCCCTCGGGCGGCGCGCACGCCGGCAACGCCGGCTATGTGACCCCGATCGTCCGCAAGCTGGCGAACGAGCAGGGCGTCGATCTCTCGACCGTGACGGGAACCGGTGTCGGCGGACGCATCCGCAAGGAGGACATCCTCTCGGCTGCCGCGCCCGCCCCGGAAGCGGCCGGCGCCCCCGCCGCTGCTCCTGTCGCACCCGTCTCGCCGCTCCGCGGTACCACGCAGCCGATGTCCCGCCTGCGCAAGGTCGTGGCCGAACGCGCCGTCGTGTCGATGCAGTCGACCGCGCAGCTCACCAGCGTGGTCGAGGTCGATGTCACGAAGGTCGCTGCGCTGCGCGACCGCGTGAAGGGCGACTTCCTCGCCAAGACCGGCGTCAAGCTCTCCTTCCTGCCGTTCTTTACCCTGGCCGCTGCCGAGGCGCTGAAGAGCTACCCCGTCGTCAACGCGACGGTGGACGGCGACAGCATCGTGTACCCGGACCACGAGAACATCTCGATCGCCGTGGACACCGAGCGCGGCCTGCTCACCCCGGTGGTGCGGAACGCCTCGGATCTCGACCTCGCCAGCCTCGCGAAGGAGATCGCCGACCTGGCCGAGCGCACCCGCGACAACCGGCTCAAGCCGGACGAGCTCGCGGGCGGTACCTTCACGGTGACCAACACCGGTTCGCGCGGCGCCCTGTTCGACACTCCGCTCGTCTTCCTCCCGCAGGTCGCGATCCTCGGCACCGGCATCGTGTCGAAGAAGCCGGTCGTGGTATCGGCCGACGGGACCGACTCCATCGCGATCCGGTCGACGGTGTACCTGGCCCTGTCCTACGACCACCGCATCGTGGACGGCGCCGACGCGGCCCGGTTCCTCGTCGCGGTGAAGAACCGCCTCGAGGGCGGGAACTTCGAGGGCAACCTCGGTCTCTGACCCCGTCACGGGAACACCGCCCGCAAGCGCCATCCGGCCTCGCTCTTCACCAGTAAGAGCGAGGCCGGTTCGCTTTCCGGCGTCCGCGCCGCATCCGGGACGACATTCACCAGCGCGGCGGCGCCCCACCGCTCCAGCAGGGAGAACCGGGCGCCGGTGTAGTCCCGGGCGCCGTCCGCTCCCGGCGAACCGAGCGCAGCAGCCTCCTGCTCGGCGAACGCCGATGCGCCGTCCAGGATGTCCGCCAGGCAGGAGCTCGTCGCCGGCCGGGCCACGAAGCAGTCGTGGCGCGACCGGAGGGCGTCGCGCGCGGCATCCACGGGATCGTCGCCGCCCACGGCCGGAGCCGGCGCGGTCCCGGCAGCACCAGCAGCAGTTCCGGTCGGCTGGGCCGATGAGGCCGGCCCGCTCTCGCGGGTGGGCCTCACCGTGGGCCTCACCGTGGGCGCGCCGCCCTCGCTCGGATGCGCCGACACTCCAGGCGAATTCGCGGGCGTAACACCCGCAGCGGGCGCTCCCGCGGAGGGCGACCCGGGCAGCAGGACCGCAGCGGCGAGCGCCAGCGCGATCGGAACCGCGCCCGCCACGACGACCATCGGCCGGCGCCGGACCCAGGCACCGACGCGTCGCGCCGATTCCCGGATCGGCTGATCGTCCAGGAAGTCCATGACCACCCCGATGGCCGATGCCGGCCTGCCGACGGGTTTCGCGCTCCGGCTCCGCCTCCGGCGACCCGGTGCTTCCCGTGTCCGCGGGGCCGTGACGCCTCCGAGGCCGGCGCGGTCCCCCGCAAGACCGACCGGCTCAGGGGCGATGGCCGAAAGCACGGACGCTTCGACCGCCTCCCAGCGACCCACGCGCAAGCCCTTCTCGACGGCTGACAGCAGCACCATCCCGGTACCGTCCACCACACGCAGCGAGAGCATCCTGGCGAGCGCATAGAACGCATCCGCATCGGCGACCACAGCGGCCGGTTCAGACCTCACCACGCCGTCGAGAAGGTCGAGGGCCGGACAGCCGTCGCCGCCGAAGACGATGCCGGACGGCGACAGCTCGGGACTCGCCCAGCCGCCCGTATGCAATGCGGCCAGTCCTGCGGCCACCCCGAGGAGGATCGTCGCGGCCTCCCCTCCGCGAAGGCCTCTGCGTCGCTGGAGGAGCTGAGCCAGGTCTCCCCCATCCGCATGAGCGAGGACCACCGCATCCACCTCGCGCCCGCGGATCCTCCGGGTGCCGACCTCGGACAGCACGGCGATCACATGCTCGCTCCCTGCCGCTCGCCGGGCGAGCACATCCCGTGGCGGCCACACCACAGGGTCCGCCTCCCGCACCCGGAGCACCCCCCGCCCGGGAAGCGCCCCTCCCGATACGACGATCCGCCCTTCGCCCGGCCGGTCCTCCGGGGCACCGCCGGCGGTCGCACTCGCCTCCCACCCTTCGGAATCGGCGAGCACCCGCGCGACGCGCAGGAGTTCCGCTGGGGTGGCGGTGGAGGGACGGGAGGACAGGCAAGACGGCATCACGCATCCATCACATCGGACCAGCGTGCGCGACCGGGCCGGACGGGAAAACCGGTGGAGAACTCGCCCGTCGGCCGAGGTGTGAGCAGCGACCGGGTCGCGCGCATAGACTGACCCGGTGACCACGTATGACGTCACGGGGCTAAGCGCCAACTCCGTGCCGTATCTCGAGGCCCTTCAGCAGCAGCGTGCCGTGCACGCCGCTGTCGTCGCAGGCCAGGCGCCCGATACCGTCATCCTCCTCGAGCACCCGCCGGTGTACACCGCGGGCAAGCGGACCTCCCCGGACGAACGTCCGACCGACGGCACGCCCGTCGTCGACTCCGACCGCGGTGGCAAGATCACCTGGCACGGGCCGGGGCAGCTCGTGGGGTACCCGATCGTCCGCCTCCATGAACCCATCGACGTCGTCGGCTACGTCCGCTCGCTCGAGCGCGTCCTGATCGATGTGCTCGCCCGCGTGGGCGTGACGGGAGTGCAGGTCGAAGGCCGGTCCGGCGTGTGGATGCTGCCGGAGCACAACCCGGGAGCCGAGCAGGACGAGAAGATCGCCGCCATCGGCCTCCGCGTCGCCGAAGGCGTGACCATGCACGGGTTCGCGCTGAACTGCTCGAACAGCCTCGACGCCTACGACCACATCGTGGCGTGCGGCATCCGGGACGCCGGGGTCACGACGATCTCGCGCGTCCTCGGCCGCACGGTGACTCCCCAGGACGTGGCTCCCCTCGTGATCGAGGCCTTCGATCTGGAGTTCACCGCAGCGGAGGCCGTCGCATGAGCGCCGCACCCGAAGGGCGCCGCATGCTGCGCCTGGAGATCCGCAACGCCGAGACGCCGATCGAGCGCAAGCCCGCGTGGATCAAGACCAAGGCGAAGATGGGGCCGGAGTACCGGCAGCTGCAGAGCCTGGTGAAGTCCGAGGACCTCCACACCGTCTGCCAGGAGGCCGGCTGCCCCAACATCTACGAATGCTGGGAGGATCGCGAGGCGACGTTCCTGATCGGCGGCTCGCAATGCACGCGGCGCTGCGACTTCTGCCAGATCGACACGGGGAAGCCGGCCGAGTTCGACCGCGACGAGCCGCGCCGCGTCGGCGAGTCGGTGGAGCGGATGGGCCTTCGATACGCCACCGTCACGGGGGTCGCCCGGGACGACCTGGAGGACGAAGGCTCCTGGCTCTATGCGGAGACGATCCGGGAGATCCACCGGCAGTCGCCCGGCACCGGCGTCGAGATCCTGGTGCCCGACTTCTCGGGCAACCCGCGGCACCTGGCCGAGGTGTTCTCGGCCGAGCCCGAGGTCTTCGCCCACAACGTCGAGACGGTCCCCCGGATCTTCAAGCGCATCCGGCCGGCCTTCCGGTACGAGCGCTCGCTCGATGTGCTCACCCAGGGCCGCGCGGCCGGGCTGATCACCAAGTCCAATCTGATCCTCGGGATGGGCGAGGAGCGTCACGAGGTCAGCACAGCGCTGCGCGACCTGCACGACGCCGGGACGGACATCATCACGATCACCCAGTACCTGCGGCCGAGCCCGCGCCACCTTCCCGTGGCGCGCTGGGTTCACCCGGACGAATTCGTCGAGCTCAAGGAGGAAGCGGAGGAGATCGGCTTCCTGGGCGTCCTCGCCGGCCCGCTGGTGCGTTCGTCGTACCGGGCGGGACGTCTGTGGGCGCAGTCGATGCAGGCGAAGGGACGGCCGGTGCCGGACGAGCTGCGTCACCTGGCCGACGCGTCGCTCGGGTTCGCGCAGGCGGTCTCCTAAGGGTCGGCCGCCTCCAGAAGCACGCCGCGCGGGCCCGTCGCGGACCCGTCACGAACGAGCGGCGGGCGAGGCGTGGACGAGCATCGACTGAGTCGTCTGGAACCCTGCAGTGCCGGTATCCTTGGACCTATGGCAAAGGACAAGTCCACCAAGGAGCCCGGCCGTCTGAAGCAGATGTGGCAGGTGTTCCAGATGACCCGCCGGTACGACGACCGCGCGGTGCTCTACATCGCCTTCGGGGCTGCCTTGCCGATCGTCCTCGGCGTTCTGGTGGCGGTGCTCCTCTCCGGCGGCAACGTCTTCACCATGGTGCTGTGGATCCTCGCCGGCGTCCTCGCCGGCCTCCTTCTGGCGCTCATCATCCTCGGCCGCCGCGCCGAACGTGCCGCCTACTCGCAGATCGAGGGACAGCCGGGTGCGGTCGGCGCCGTCCTGCGATCGTCGCTGAAGCGCAGCTGGCGCGGCTCCGAAATGCCGGTGGCCGTGAACGGCAAGACCCAGGACGCGGTCTACCGTGCGACGGGCCGTGGCGGCGTGGTTCTCATCAGCGAAGGCCCGAAGACCCGGACTCAGCGGATGATCGACGAAGAGCGCCGCAAGGTCAACCGCATCCTCCCCAACGTCCCGGTCACCATCATCAGCGTCGGGCCGGACGCGGACTCGGTGCCGCTGCACAAGGTCCCGCGGCGGCTGTCGAAGATCAAGCCGACTCTCACCAAGGCCGAGGTGCTGGCGATCAGCAACCGGCTGCAGTCCATCGAGAGCCAGATGCCCATCCCCAAGGGAATCGACCCGATGAAGGTCCGCGCGCAGCGTTCGCGCTGACGCTCCCGCGCCCCTCCATCGACTACGCACAGACTGCACGGAATGCGATCAATTCCGTGCAGTCTTTGCGTACTCGGCGGTGGGTACTCGGCGGTGGGTACGTCGGCGTCAGGTTCGGATGAGGACGGTTCCGGCGACCTTGTCGTGGAATCCGCGCTGGTCCGAGTCCCAGACCAGGGCGGGAACGGCGAGGCACAGCAGCAGCGTGCGGACGACAGGGCGCCAGAGGCCGACCCAGCCGCCGCGGACCGCCACCACGCGCATCCCGAAGATGCGGTGTCCGACACTGCCGCCGATCGTCGGGATGAAGACGATCTGCAGCAGCGCGAAGAGCAGGATCGTCGCCCAGGAGTCGTAACGGAAGAACGCGAACGACAGGAACGACGCGATCGCCCAGTCGACCACGATCGCGCCGATGCGGCGTCCGATCCGGCCCACCGAACGCGGGCCGGCCTCCGGGAGGCCGAGGCGCTCCCCCGGGTAGCGGCTGGGGGCGATGTCGCCGGGACGGTCGGTCGGGTTCTGCGGCACGGCCTGAGTCTAGCGAGGCGGACCTGCGTATCCTGAGCACAGCGGGAGCGTCACATCCATGCCCGACCCGGGTACGCGTAACATGCCGGAAACATTTGCGTCACCGCCGGGAAACGGCCTCCCCCTAACGTTGTTCTGGGCTGCAGGCGCAGTCCGGTCACCCGCAAAGCCATTGGGAGTTGTCCGTATGTTCCGTGATTCGTCTGAGGTGCTCAAGTTCATCAAGGACACCGACGTGAAGTTCCTTGATATCCGCTTCACCGACCTTCCGGGTGTGCAGCAGCACTTCAACATCCCCGCCTCGACCGTGGACGAGGAGTTCTTCTCGGTCGGGCAGCTGTTCGATGGCTCGTCGATCCGCGGTTTCGCGTCGATCCACGAGTCGGACATGCAGCTCATCCCGGACGTCTCGACGGCCTACGTCGACCCCTTCCGGGCCGAGCGGACGCTGATCATGGTGTTCGACATCTACAACCCGCGCAACGGTGAGATCTACTCGAAGGACCCGCGCCAGGTCGCTAAGAAGGCCGAGAAGTACCTCGCCTCGACCGGCATCGCGGACACGGCGTACTTCGCCCCCGAGGCGGAGTTCTACATCTTCGACGACGTCCGCTACGAGGTGAAGCAGAACTCCAGCTTCTACTCCGTCGACTCCGAAGAGGGCGCCTGGAACTCCGGCCGCACCGAAGAGGGCGGCAACCTCGCCAACAAGACCCCGTACAAGGGCGGCTACTTCCCCGTGAGCCCCGTCGACAAGCAGGCCGACCTGCGCGACGACATCTCGCTGAAGCTGATCGACGCCGGACTCATCCTCGAGCGCGCGCATCACGAGGTGGGCACCGGCGGCCAGGCCGAGATCAACTACCGCTTCGACACGATGGTGCACGCGGCCGACGACATCCTCAAGTTCAAGTACATCGTCAAGAACACGGCGAACGAGTGGGGCAAGACCGCCACGTTCATGCCGAAGCCGCTCTTCGGCGACAACGGCTCGGGCATGCACACCCACCAGTCGCTGTGGAACGACGGCAAGCCGCTGTTCTACGACGAGGCCGGCTACGGCGGCCTGTCGGACGTTGCCCGCTGGTACATCGGAGGCCTGCTGAAGCACGCCCCCGCGGTCCTCGCCTTCACGAACCCGACGGTGAACTCGTTCCACCGCCTGGTCCCCGGCTTCGAGGCCCCGGTCAACCTGGTCTACTCGGCCGGTAACCGCTCGGCGTCGATCCGCATCCCGATCACGGGCTCCAACCCGAAGGCGAAGCGCATCGAGTTCCGCGCGCCCGACGCCTCCGGCAACCCGTACCTCGCGTTCGCCGCGCAGCTGATGGCGGGCCTCGACGGCATCAAGAACCGCATCGAGCCGCACGAGCCCGTCGACAAGGACCTCTACGAGCTCCCGCCGGAGGAGGCGCGCAACATCCCGCAGGTGCCGGCGTCGCTCGGCGAGGCCCTCGACGCGCTCGAGGCCGACCACGACTTCCTCCTCGCAGGCGGCGTGTTCACCCAGGAGCTCATCGAGACATGGATCGAGTACAAGCGCGAGAAGGAGATCAAGCCGCTCGCGCAGCGTCCGCACCCCTTCGAGTACGAGCTGTACTACGGGGTCTGAGAACCCGCACGAGTGCAGCAGGGCCTACCGGAATCGTCTTCCGATAGGCCCTTCTGCATTCACGAGAACTCCGGCGTACGCTTCCGGTGTGAGCGAGCTCGATCCGCGGAAGCGCGGGAGGCTGCGGAGATCCGGGAGCAAAGCGGTCGTTCCGCGGCATATCCCGAGCGAGGTCGTGCCGGTGGCGTTCGAGGAGGTGCAGGACTTCGTCCGCGACGCGCTGCGAGGGACGAGCCTCCGGGATCCGTTCGCTCAGATCCTCGGCGGCTACGCGCTCTTCAAGCCTCAACTCCGGTTCGTCCGGGTGGATGAGACGCACACGCGCGTAGAGTTCGACGCGCTCGGACGGGTCGGCGGTGCCGAGGCGCTGCTGTACACCCGTCGACTGGGTGAGATCGACCGCTTCTTCGTCGCGCTCCAGGATGAGCTGGATCGCCGTGAGCAGCGACACCGTCCGCCGACGGAAGGCCGGGCGATCGAGGGCCACGACTGACGTCGACGTCACCTCCGGATTGGACGGGCTGACCGCTTTGTCCACAGGGCGACGGAACAAGAGGACGACAGATGTATCGTGTCCGTATGACCGGCTTGAGCGAGTTCGAGGCCCTCACGCACGCTATCGGCGAGTACACCGTCGACACCCTGGGCAAAGAGAACCTGGAAGGTCTCCAGGTTATTGCGAACCCGCGGGAATCCACCGCCCTTGTAACCATCGCGCTCAAGGACCAGTCCAACGATGCGCAGCGTCAGGCCATCGCCACCATGTTCGACATCGAGCTTCTGTATGCGGACGAGATGGGACTGACGTATGTGTTCGTCGACCATATTCGGGACACGATCGACGCGACGCTCTCTGCTACCCAATACAGCTACGCGTGACGGAGACGACGCTGCAAACGCCTGACGCGTGCCGGCAGCGAGCGGCCGTGATGGCCAGTGATGCCGACCAGCTGTGTGCGCTCCCAAGCCAGTGGTACGCCGTCAGTTACTTCTACGCCGCCTACCACACGGTCCGGGCCGCTCTCATGCAAGACAGCGTTTTCTCCGATCTCAATCGGCTCAAGGCGCACAATATCCACTGGACGCCGGATGATCGTCGAGCCACACATCACCAGGCACGCAAGGGCCGCACTCAGGCGAACGCACCGGGCGTCAACGACCTGGTGAAGACGTTGTATCCCGAGATCGCGATCGAGTACATCCAGCTGCACAGCGCAAGCGTCGCCGTCCGGTACGTGCTTGGTCTCGGCGGTTATGACGCGAAAGCGCTCGCCACGGCGTACACCACGATCGCCGAAGCAGCGGAAGCGGGCACTCTCACCGCCCCAAAGGGCAGCGCGTAGGCGTCACTCCCCATCGCTCTGCAACGCCAACGGTACCGTGCGACGGTGCGGCATCGATCGGCTCAGCCGTCGACCGACGGACGAACCGACGGCCTCGCATCGACGGCCGGAAGGACGACCGCGGCAGTCGGCCGCGGCGCACGGGGCGGCACCGCAGGCGCGGCCACGACCGGGCGTCGACGCAGCATGTTCTTCAGCCGCATGGCGGGCTTCTCCACCCCGTACCAGCTCAGGGTCGCGACGCCGAGGGTCGCCGCGGTGGCCACCGTTGCGAACAGCGGAACGCCCAGCGCGGAGAGCCCCGCGCACGCCAGCACCTGCTGCACCGGGAACGCGTAGATGTACGTGCCGTAGGAGACGTCGTTCTCCAGGCGCAGCCTCCGCACCTTCACGAGAGCGCCGACCGTGATGAGGACATAGGCGAGCGGCAGAGCGGCGATCACCCGGTAGTCCGGGAGGAAGGCCGACCCCGCGATGACGAGGGTCGCCACGCCCACCAGCCACCAGCGCGCCGGAAGCAGCCGCTGGAACTGCTGGATGAGCGCACCCGCGGCGAACATGATGCCGAAGCGGGCGCCGTTCACGAGATAGAAGTTGTGCACGACACCCAGGTCGGACAGGACCATGACGACCAGACAGGCCACGAACGCCAGAGGGACGGTCACGCGGAATCGGAGCACTCGGGTCAGCCCGAGCGCCAGCACGACGAGGTAGCACAGGAACTCCCACCACAGCGTCCAGAGGGAGCCGTTCCACACGCCGGGGTATGGGACGCCTTGCGGCGTTCCCGCGATCCCGAACTCGTTGATGCGGAGCGCCGCGTTCTTCACCACGTACAGTGCCGAGTCCGTCACGTAGCTGTGCGGGAAGCCGTGCCCGGTGAGGAGCACGCCGATCGGCGCGAGCACCAGAACGGTCACGACGAGGCACACCCAGAACCCGGGGAGGATGCGCAGGATGCGCGCCCGGAGATACGGCCACCAGTGCGGCCGCCGCAGCCAGCTCGACACGATGAGGAAGCCGGAGATCGCGAAGAATCCGTCCACGCCTCCGTCGCCCAGCAACTGCGTCACCGGGGCGGGCGGATGCGCAGCGCCCGTGACGGCGAAGGTGTGCCACACGATCACGCTGACGGCGAGCACCAGCCGGAGGGCGTTCAAGGCGTTGAGTCGCAGGTCGAGCACGTCCGGCCAATGTTGATTTTTTCTCAGCTTTCCCCATGGGGGCCACCTTAGGCTCCCTTTTCCACCCACCGCCGAGCGCCACCGTCGCCCCCCACCGCCGAGTACACGAAGATTGCACGTTCTGGCGCCGTAAACGTGCAATCTCCGCGTACTCGGCGGTGGGGCGCGACGAGCGGTGGGGCGCGAGGGTGAGGCGAGGGCGGGTCAGCCGGTGGGCGCGGGGCGCTGCGGGAGGCCGTAGAAAGAGCGCTCGAAGACCTGGCGGGCACGGCGCGTCACGGCGAGGTAGTCCTCCTCGAGCCGGCTGGCGGATCCCGGCGGATACTCCATCAGGCGCGCCACCCCATCCAGCGCGCCACGGTCGGAGGGAAGCACATCGGCCGTCTTGTCGGCCCAGAGGGTCATGGCGGAGCGGGTCCGGGAGGCGAACAGCCACGCATCGCGCAGCCGGGCGGCGTCTTCGGCCGAGACGAAGCCGTGCTCGGCGGCGGCGGCCAGCGCATCCAGAGTGGAGGTGGTCCTGAGCTCCGGGATCCGGGCGGCGTGCTCGAGCTGGATGAGCTGGACGAACCACTCGACGTCGCTCAGCGAACCGCGCCCCAGCTTGAGGTGCCGTGACGGGTCGGCACCCTGCGGGAGCCGCTCGTTCTCGACGCGCGCTTTGATGCGCTTCACCTCGCGCACGGCCTGCTCGCCGATGCTGCTCGGGTAGCGGACCTCGTCGGCGAGCTGTTCGAAGTCGGCGAGGAGGGCGGTGTCTCCGGCGAAGCCCCGGGCGCGCAGCAGTGCCTGCGCCTCCCAGGTCAGCGACCACCGCGCGTAGTAGGCCCGGTAGGACTCCAGGGAGCGCACGGGCGGCCCGTTCTTGCCCTCCGGGCGCAGGCCGATGTCGAGGTCGAGTGGGAGGCGGTTGTCCTCGGTGAGCCGGTTCAGCTCGGAGACGATCGCGAGCGCGCTGCGATTCGCCGCCTGTTGCGCGGCCGCATCCGGCTCCGCGGCCGCATCCGGCTCCGCGGCCGCATCCGGCTCCCCGGCAGCTGCTCCAGCGGCTCCGGGTCCGGACGCCTGCGCACGGAAGACGTACATGACGTCGGCGTCCGACCCGAAGCCGAGCTCCCGGCCGCCGAAGCGCCCCATGGCGATGACCGCGAACTCCAGGGCGTCGGCGTCGCCCCGCGCCATGCGGATCGCCTGCAGGACGCCGGCGATGAGGTTCTCGGTGACGTCCGTGAGTCCGTGCGCGAGCTCCTCGATGGTGGCGAAGCCGAGGATGCCGGAGAGCGCGAGCCGCAGGATCTCGCGCCGGCGCACGGCACGCAGGGCAGCCGCAGCAGTATCGGCGGACTCGTGCCGGGCGAGGATCGCCGCGGTCTCCTCCTGCAACAGGGAGGCGGCACGCGGCCGCAGCTCGTCCTCCGACTCCAGCCATGCGACGGACTCGGGGATGCGGCCGAGCAGCTCTCCGGCGAAGCGCGAGCCGGACAGCACCCGCGTCAGCCTCTCGGCGGCGCCGGTGGAGTCGCGCAGCATCCTCAGGTACCAGTGGGTGCTCCCGAGTTCCTCGCTGAGGCGACGGAAGGTCAGGAGTCCGTAGTCCGGGTCGGGACCGTCGGCGAACCACTGCAGCATCACCGGGAGCAGATGGCGCTGGATGGCCGCGCGGCGCGAGACGCCCGAGGTGAGGGCTGCGATGTGGGCGAGCGCGCCTCGCGGGTCCCGGAATCCGATCGCCGCGAGCCGCGCCTCCGCCTGGGCGCTCGTGAGGCCCGCTCCCCCGGCGAGCCGCGCATCCTCGGAGGACGTGCTGGCGACCGCGCTCAGCAGCGGACGGTAGAACAACCGCTCGTGCAGGCCGCGCACGCGGTGCTTGATCTCGTTCCACTGCGTCATCAGCTCGCCCGCGTTCGGCGCGAGGCCGGTCGCGCGGGCGAGGATGCGGATGTCGGCCTCATCGCGCGGCATGAGGTGCGTGCGGCTCAGCCGGCGCAGCTGAAGCCGGTGCTCCATGAGCCGCAGCGCGCAGTAGTCGCGCGAGAACGTCGCGGACTCCTCGCGGCCGATGTAGCCCTGGGCGGCCAGCGCGGCCAAGGCACCGAGGGTGTCCCGCTGGCGCACCTGGTCGTCGGTCTGGCCGTGGACGAGCTGCAGCAGTTGGACGGTGAACTCGACGTCGCGCAAGCCTCCGGGGCCGAGCTTCAGCTGGAAGTGGACCTCGTCGTCCGGGATGTTCTCGGTGACGCGCTCGCGCATCCGCTGCACGGACTCGACGAAGTTCTCGCGGGAGGCGCTGCTCCAGACCTTCGGGGCGAGCGCGGCGACGTAGCGCTCCCCCAGGTCGAGATCGCCGGCGAGCGGCCGCGCCTTCAGGAGCGCCTGGAACTCCCATCCCCGCGCCCAGCGGTCGTAGTAGGCGAGGTGCGAGTCGAGGGTGCGGACGAGCGCGCCGTCCTTGCCCTCGGGCCGCAGGTTCGGGTCGACCTCCCAGAGCCCCGGCTCGATGGCGGGCTCGTGGATGCCGCGCATCGTCAGCATCGCCAGGCGCGTCGCGATGTCCACGGCCCGGCCGGGCTCGAGTCCGGCCTGCTCGACACCCTCCGTCACGAAGATCACGTCGACGTCGCTGAGGTAGTTGAGCTCGCGGGCGCCGGCCTTGCCCATCCCGATGATCGCCAGCGGTGTGGCGCGCACCTGGGCCTCGGGGAACCGGCCGGGGCCGGTACCGATCGTCATCCGCCGGGCGACGGCGAGGGAGGCCTCCAGCGCGGCCGCCGCGAGGTCGGAGAGGGTCGCCGCGACCGCGTCGAAGCCGTCGACGGGGTCCGGCTGCTCCAGGTCGAAGCTCGCCAGCTGGACCAGCCGGCGGCGGTAGCGGATGCGCAGAGCGGCCCAGGCCGCCTCGTCGTCGTCGCGGGCCACCCCGTCGACGGCGGACACCGCATCCATCAGGTCGGCGCGCAGCACGTCGAGGTCGGGCAGGCCGCTGACCGGGGCGGCGAGCGCATCCAGCTGGGCGGGCTGGCGGAGGAAGAACTCGGCCACGCCCTCGGAGGCGCCGATCACCCGGAACAGGCGCCGGGCGTTCTCCTCGGATCCGAAGGCGGCGGTCGCTCGCGCGGGCGCCTGTCGCAGCAGGCGGAGCGCCCACGACAGCGCAGCGTCCGGATCCGCCGCGGCGGAGAGGGCGGCGATGAGCGCCTCGGGGTCCAGGCCCGTCCGGTCGGCGAGCTCATCCAGCTCGTCGCGAACAGAGCTCAGCCCCACGAACCCGGCGCGCGCCAGGGACGTGAGGGAGAGCTGCTGTCGCGTCACGACGAACGGTCAGAGGATCTCGAGGTTGGTCAGCAGCTCGTAGGGGGTGACCTGCGCCCGGTACTCCGCCCACTCCTTGCGCTTGTTGAGCAGGACGTAGTTGAAGACCTGCTCGCCCAGCGTCTCGGCGACGAGCTCCGACTCCTCCATCAGGGAGATGGCGTGGTCGAGGCTCGCGGGGAGCTGGTTGTACCCCAGGGCGCGGCGCTCGGCGTCGGACATTCCCCAGACGTTGTCTTCTGCCTCCGGCGGGAGCTCGTACTGGTTCTCGATCCCCTTGAGGCCGGCGGCGAGGAGCAGCGAGAACGCCAGGTACGGGTTCGCGGCCGAGTCGATCGCCCGGTACTCGACGCGCGAGCTCTGGCCCTTGCTCGGCTTGTACAGCGGGACGCGGACCAGCGCGGAGCGGTTGTTGTGACCCCAGCAGACGAAGCTCGGGGCCTCGTCGCCGCCCCAGAGGCGCTTGTACGAGTTCACGAACTGGTTCGTGACCGCGGTGATCTCGGGCGCGTGGCGCAGGAGACCGGCGATGAAGTGCCGGCCGATCTTCGAGAGCTGGTACTGGGCGCCCGGCTCGAAGAACGCGTTCGTGTCGCCCTCGAACAGGGACATGTGGGTGTGCATCCCCGAACCCGGGTGGCCCGACAGGGGCTTCGGCATGAACGTCGCGTACACGCCCTGCTCGATCGCCACCTCCTTGATGACCGTGCGGAAGGTCATGATGTTGTCCGCCGTCGTCAGTGCGTCGGCGTAGCGGAGGTCGATCTCGTTCTGGCCGGGGCCCGCCTCGTGGTGGCTGAACTCGACCGAGATGCCGAGATCCTCGAGCATGCGGACGGAGCGACGGCGGAAGTCGTGCGCCGTGCCGCCCGGCACGTTGTCGAAGTAGCCCGCGGAATCCACGGGCTCCGGGCCCTCCGTGCCGAACTGGGACGACTTCAGCAGGTAGAACTCGATCTCGGGATGCGTGTAGAAGGTGAAGCCGCGGTCGGCCGCCTTCTCGAGCGTGCGCTTGAGCACGTTGCGCGGGTCGGAGACCGAGGGCTGGCCGTCCGGTGTCGTGATGTCGCAGAACATCCGGGCGGTCGGATCGATCTCGCCGCGCCACGGGAGGATCTGGAACGTGGTCGCATCGGGCAGCGCGAGCAGGTCGGACTCGTAGGCGCGCGTCAGGCCCTCGATCGCGGAGCCGTCGAAGCCCAGACCCTCGCTGAATGCTCCCTCGACCTCGGCGGGCGCGATGGCGACGGACTTCAGCGTGCCGACGACATCGGTGAACCAGAGCCTCACGAACTTGACGCCACGCTCCTCGATCGTACGAAGAACGAAGTCGCGCTGCTTGTCCATCCTGCCCCTTTCCTCGGCCGATCCCAGACTAGTGGGTGAGAGCCCCGGCCGAATCGTGGCGGGCTGGGGCGGGCGAACATTCGTCACGAATCGTCGCTTCACGCGAGCGGAACGCGACATTCGTCACGAATCACCGCTTCACGCGAGCGGAACGCGACATTCGTCACGAATCGTCGCTTCACGCGAGCGGAACGCGACATTCGTCACGAATCGTCGCTTCACGCGAGCGGAACGCGACATTCGTCACGAATCACCGTCCTAGACTGGCCGCATGACTGAGCAGTCGCCGGTGCCCTCCGTCCATCCCGCCACCTCGTCCATGCAAGCGCTGAAGCGGGTGCGCACGCGCCACTTCCAGGCGGCGAAGGAGGAACGGTCGCCGTTCACCGGGCTGACGAGCTACGACATGCTCACCGCGCAGATCTTCGACGAAGCGGGGATCGACTTCCTGCTCGTCGGGGACTCCGCCGCGAACAACGTGCTCGGGTACGACACCACCCTTCCCGTGACGGTCGACGACCTCATCCCGCTCACCCGCGCGGTGGCTCGTGCCGTGAAGCGCGCGTTCGTGGTCGCCGACATGCCGTTCGGCTCCTACGAGACCGGGCCGCTGGAGGCGTTGCACACGGCGGTGCGGTTCATGAAGGAGACCGGCGCCCACGCGGTCAAGCTCGAGGGCGGGCGTCGCAGCGCCGAGCAGATCCGGCGCATCGTGGATGCGGGCATCCCGGTGATGGCGCATGTCGGCTTCACACCGCAGAGCGAGCACGGGCTCGGCGGTCACCTGGTGCAAGGCCGCGGGGATGCAGCGGACCAGCTCCTGGCCGACGCGCACGCCGTCGAGGACGCGGGAGCCTTCGCCGTCGTCCTCGAGATGGTGCCGGCGGAAGTGGCCAAGCGCGTCACGGCCGAGCTGCGCATCCCGACCATCGGCGTCGGCGCCGGTCCGGATGTGGATGGACAGCTGCTGGTGTGGACGGACTGGGCCGGCTTCACCACCGGTCGCGTCCCGCGCTTCGTGAAGCAGTACGCCGACCTGAAGACGGTGCTCGCCGACGCTGCCCGCGCGTACAAGGCGGACGTCCAGGCCGGCTCGTTCCCCACGTCGGAGCACAGCTTCTGACGCCGGGCGTCGACCGACACGCGTCAGCGGTTGTCGGCGGCGTCCTCCTCCGCCCACTTGGCGGAGTTCTCGCGCAGCTTCTCCAGCGCGTGCTCCGCCTCCTCGCGGGTGTCGAACGGACCGACACGGTTCGGCGCGGGCGACAGGAAGCCCTGCTCGACCTCGCCGGTCTTCATGTTGTACCAGAACTTGTGCTCGGCATCCTGCTTGATGCCGTACTCGTCGCTCGTCATAGAGTTGATGGTATGCCCAAGGATTCCGCCGGTCACCTGGTCCCCGGCCGAGTGAGCCCGATGCGTCCGGTGCCCAGCCGGATCGCCCGCCCCGAGTACGTGGGGCGGCCGGGACCGGCGCCTCACACGCGCGGCGACGTCTACACGCCGGACGAGGTGGAACTGATCCGCGAGGCCGGCCGGATCGCCGCGCAGGCCATCGAGCGGGTCGGCCAGGCGGTCCGCCCGGGCGTCACCACGGAGGAGCTGGATGCGATCGGGCACGAGTTCCTGCTGGCGGCCGGCGCCTATCCCTCGACGCTCGGCTACCGCGGCTACCCGAAGTCGATCTGCAGCTCGGTGAACGAGGTGATCTGCCACGGCATCCCCGACGACACGGTGCTGGAGGACGGCGACATCGTCAACATCGACATCACGGCGTACAAGGACGGCTTCCACGGCGACAGCAACCAGACCTTCATCGCCGGGACGGCCACCGACGAGGTCGGCCGGCTGGTCGAGCGGACCCGGGAGGCGCTGAACCGCGGCATCAAGGCCGTCGCCCCCGGCCGGCAGGTGAATGTGATCGGACGGGCGATCGAGTCCTACGCCAAGCGTTTCGGCTACGGCGTGGTCCGTGATTTCACCGGTCACGGTGTGGGCGCCGCATTCCACTCGGGCCTGATCATCCCGCACTACGACGCGGCGCCCGCCTTCGACGACGTCATGGAGCCCGGGATGGTGTTCACCATCGAGCCGATGCTCACCCTCGGCACGCACGAGTGGGAGATATGGGCGGACGACTGGACCGTCGTCACGCGCGACCGCAGCCTCACCGCCCAGTTCGAGCACACGCTCGTGGTCACCGAACGCGGCGCCGAGGTCCTCACACTCCCCTGAGGGCTGTGCGGCGATCCTCTCCTCCGTGGAGGCGCGGTAGATTCGACGCATGACGCAGAAGCACGCGATCGGCATCGACATCGGCGGTACGGGGATCAAGGGGGGCCTGGTCGATCTGACGACCGGCGAGCTCCTCAGCGACCGGGTGAAGCTGCCGACACCGGCCGGCGGCAAGCCGGACGACATCGTCGAGACGACGAAGCTGATCGTCGACCAGCTCGCGAAGGAGGAGCCGGATGCCCCCGTCGGCATCTGCTTCCCCGCCATCGTCAGCCACGGCGTCACGCTCTCGGCCGCGAACGTCTCCAAGGACTGGATCGGCCTGCGCGCCGAGGACCTCTTCGAGAAGGCGCTCGGCCGCGACATCCACTTCGTCAACGATGCGGATGCGGCGGGCTACGCCGAGACGCGGTTCGGCGCGGCCAAGGGCAAGGACGGCCTGGTCATCATGACGACGCTGGGCACGGGCATCGGTTCCGCACTCATCTACGACGGCATCCTCATCCCGAACGCCGAGCTCGGCCACCTGGAGGTCGACGGTCACGACGCGGAGTCGCGGGCGGCCTACTCGGCGAAGGAGCGCGACGACCTCAGCTGGGAGAAGTGGGCGAAGCGCCTCCAGAAGTACTACACCACGGTCGAGTTCCTCTTCACCCCGGACCTCTTCATCGTGGGCGGCGGCGTCTCCAAGCACTACGAGGACTTCCTGCCCCTGCTCGACCTGAAGACGCCGATCGTCCCGGCCGTGCACCGCAACAACGCGGGCATCCTCGGCGCCGCGGCCCTGGCCGTGCGCGACGAGCGCCGGGAGCGCGGCGAGCGCGGGCGCACCGCGGAGGTCGGCACGCCGGACGACACGCCGGCGGTCGCGCGCTAGCCGGCGGCGCGCGGCGCCGCGCCGCGTATCGAAGGAGATCGGGTGCCGAATCTCCTTCGAATGGCAGTAGTGAAGGAGATTCGAACGCGGTTCGTTCGAATCTCCTTCGCTTCCCACTCGGGCTGATCGGCCTGGGCGTGAGCATCCCGCATGGATTCGGCGGGAGTCCGTTAGGGACGCGTTAGGACCCCGGCCGGGCGCATCCAAGCGGGTGTGGAATCTCTCCTGCCATCGCCGAACGGCATGGCGTCCTCTGGATGGAGAGAAGTCATGCTCGACGTCGTCTACCTGCTCGCTGTGGCCGTGCTCGCGCTCGGCGTCGGCCTGGTCGCCCGGGCGGTCGAGAAGCTGTGATCGTCCTCACGATGGTCGCGGCCCTCCTGGCCGTCGCCGCGATCGGCTACCTGCTCGTCGCGCTCGTGAAGCCGGAGCGGTTCTAGTGGAGGGCTGGCTCCCGGTCGCGAACCTGGCGACGCTCGTCCTCCTGCTGGGGGTCGCCTACCGGCCCCTCGGCGACTACATGGCCCGCGTGTTCACCTCCGAGCGCGACGCGCGCGTGGAGCGCGGCGTGTACCGGCTGATCGGTGTGGACCCGCGCGCTTCGCAGTCGTGGCCGGCCTACCTGCGCGCCGTTCTGGCGTTCTCGGTCGTCGGCATCCTCCTCGTGTACGGCCTGCAGCGGCTGCAGCAGTTCCTGCCGTACTCGCTCGGCCTGCCCGCCGTCCCGGAGGGGACGGCGTTCAACACGGCCGTCTCGTTCGTCACCAACACGAACTGGCAGTCCTACTCGCCCGAGCTGACCCTGGGCTACAGCGTTCAGGCGCTGGGACTGGCGGTGCAGAACTTCGTGTCGGCGGCCGTCGGGATCGCCGTCGCCATCGCACTGGTGCGCGGGTTCGCGTCGCGCTCCACCGGCTCCATCGGCAACTTCTGGGTGGATCTGCTTCGGGCGACCGTGCGCATCCTGCTGCCGCTCTCGCTCGTCGCCGCTGTCGTCCTCGTCGCGGGCGGAGCGATCCAGAACCTCAACGGCTTCCAGGACGCGCACACCCTCGCGGGCGCGACGCAGAGCATCCCCGGCGGACCTGTCGCCTCGCAGGAGGCGATCAAGCTGCTCGGCACGAACGGCGGCGGCTTCTTCAACGTCAACTCCGCGCATCCGTTCGAGAACCCGACGGCCTGGACGAACCTCCTGGAGGTGCTGCTCATGCTGCTGATCCCGTTCTCGCTCCCGCGCACCTTCGGGACGATGGCCGGCGACACGCGGCAGGGGTACGCGATCCTCGGGACGATGGCGCTGCTGTTCACCGCCTCCCTCGCCGCCATGAGCCTGTTCGAGGCGGCGTCGGGAACCCTGGAGGGCAAGGAGACGGTGTTCGGGATGTTCGGCTCGACACTGTTCGACACGGCCAGCACCGCCACCTCCAGCGGCGCCGTCAACTCGATGCTGGACAGCTACAGCCCGCTCGCCGGGATGATGGCGCTGATCAACCTGATGCTGGGCGAGCTCGTGCCCGGAGGCGTCGGCTCCGGCCTGTACGGCATCCTCGTCATCGCGATCGTCGCCGTCTTCATCGCCGGGCTCATGGTCGGCCGGACACCGGAGTACCTGGGCAAGAAGCTCGGCGCCCGGGAGATCAAGCTGGCGAGCCTCTACATCCTCACGACGCCCGCGATCGTGCTGCTCGGCACGGGGCTCAGCTTCGCGATCCCGGGCATCCGCGCGGACGTCCAGCAGACCTCGATCCTCAACCCCGGGCTGCACGGCTTCACCGAAGTCCTCTACGCGTTCACCTCGGCGGCGAACAACAACGGGTCGGCCTTCGCCGGCCTGACGGCGGCGACCCCGTGGCTCAACGCCTCACTGGGCGTCGCCATGTTCCTCGGGCGCTTCCTCCCGATCGTCTTCGTGCTCGCGCTCGCCGGCTCCCTGGCAGCGCAGGGCCGCATCCCTGTGACGGCCGGGACACTGCCGACCCACCGCCCGCAGTTCGTCGGTCTGCTGGCCGGGACGATCCTGCTGGTCTCGGCTCTCACCTACTTCCCCGTTCTCGCGCTGGGTCCCCTCGCAGAAGGACTGCACTGACATGACCACCACCACCGCTCTCCGCTCCGAGCCGAACGCGACGACCGCTCCGGCCGGCGCCTTCTCCCCCGGCCAGCTCGTCTCCGCCCTTCCGGGTGCCCTGCGCAAACTCGATCCCCGCTTCCTGTGGCGCAATCCGGTGATGTTCATCGTGGAGGTCGGCGCAGCGCTCACCACCGTCATCGCGGTGGCGCAGCCCTTCGTCGGGCCGGGCGCCGGCGGCGCGGAGGCCGCCTCCCTCCCCTTCACCGGGAGCATCGCCGCCTGGCTCTGGCTGACCGTCGTCTTCGCCAACCTCGCCGAGTCCGTCGCCGAGGGCCGCGGCAAGGCCCAGGCGGCCACGCTCCGGCAGACCCGCTCGACGACGCCCGCCCACCGGGTCACCGCGTACACCGACGACGATCCGGAGGCGCGGCTCGCCCCGCTGGAGCGGATCGCGTCGAGCGACCTCCGGCTGGGCGACGTGGTGGTCGTCGCGGCGGGAGAGCTCATCCCCGGCGACGGGGACGTCATCCAGGGCATCGCGACGGTCGACGAGTCGGCGATCACCGGCGAGTCGGCACCGGTGGTGCGCGAGTCCGGAGGCGATCGGAGCGCCGTGACGGGCGGGACCCGCGTGCTCTCGGACCGCATCGTGGTGCGCATCACGAGTAAGCCGGGCGAGACGTTCGTCGACCGGATGATCGCTCTGGTGGAGGGTGCCGCACGCCAGAAGACACCGAACGAAGTGGCCCTGAACATCCTCCTGGCCAGCCTGTCGATCGTCTTCACGATCGTCGTCCTGGTGCTCCCGGCCGTCGCAGGCTACTCGAATGCCTCCCCGTCCGTCCCCGTGCTCGTGGCGCTGCTGGTGTGCCTCATCCCGACGACCATCGGCGCCCTGATCTCGGCCATAGGCATCGCCGGGATGGACCGCCTCGTGCAGTACAACGTCCTCGCGATGTCGGGACGTGCGGTGGAGGCGGCGGGCGACGTGACGACGCTGCTCCTGGACAAGACGGGCACGATCACCTACGGCAACCGGCGCGCGACCGAGTTCACGACGGTCGGAGAGACGGCGGGCCAGACGCTCGTGCGTGCCGCCGCGCTGTCCTCCCTGAGCGACCCGACGCCGGAGGGCGTGTCGGTGGTGCAGCTCGCGGAGAGCCTCGGCTTCGAGAAGCCCACCGGCGCCACCGGATCCATGGGCGCGTCCGGCGCGTCCCGCCCCGACGGGTCCACCGTCGTCCCCTTCACCGCCCAGACACGCATGAGCGGCCTCGATCTCGCCGACGGCTCCCAGCTGCGCAAGGGTGCGGCGAGCGCCGTCGTCACCTGGGTCCGCGAATCCTCGGCCCTCTCGCCGGGCGAACTGGAGGAGCTGGATGCTGCGGTCGAGCGGATCTCGCGGACCGGCGGCACCCCGCTCGCCGTGGCCGTGCGCTCGCCGCAGGGCGCAGCATCCCTTCTCGGCGTCATCCAGCTCCGGGATGTGGTCAAGTCCGGCCTCGCCGAGCGGTTCGCCGATCTGCGGAGGATGGGCATCCGTACGGTCATGGTCACCGGCGACAACCCGCTGACCGCCCAGGCGATCGCCGCAGAGGCAGGCGTCGACGACTTCCTCGCGGAGGCGAAGCCGGAGGACAAGCTGGCTCTGATCCGGCGCGAGCAGGAGGGCGGGCGCCTCGTCGCGATGACCGGCGACGGCACGAACGATGCGCCCGCCCTGGCGCAGGCCGATGTCGGCGTGGCGATGAACACCGGAACCTCCGCGGCGAAGGAAGCAGGCAACATGGTCGACCTCGACTCGGACCCCACCAAGCTGATCGACATCGTACGGATCGGAAAGCAGCTCCTCATCACCCGCGGCGCGCTGACGACGTTCTCCATCGCCAACGACGTCGCGAAGTACTTCGCCATCATCCCCGCGATGTTCGTCGCCGCGTTCCCGGGGCTGGGCGCACTCAACGTGATGGGACTGCATTCGCCGGACTCGGCCATCCTGTCCGCCGTGATCTTCAACGCGATCGTGATCGTGCTGCTGATCCCGCTCGCGCTGCGCGGCGTACGGTATCGCCCCGTGTCGGCGTCGTCGCTGCTCACCCGGAACCTGCTGATCTACGGGCTCGGAGGGATCGTGGCGCCGTTCATCGGGATCAAGCTGATCGACCTCGTCGTCTCGCTGATCCCCGGGTTCTGACACCGCTTCCCGGCCCGCTCCCTTTCGAAAGGAACACCCGCATGAATCCCCTCCGCGGCGCGTGGCGTCGCTACTGGGTCGCCCTCCGCGCGATGCTCGTCTTCACGGTGGTCCTGGGCGCGGCGTACACGCTGGCCGTCACGGCCGTCGCCCAGCTCGCCCTCCCCACTGCGGCGAACGGGTCGACGGTCTCGTCGGGCGGCAGGATCGTCGGCTCGGTCCTCATCGGCCAGTCGTTCACCGATGCCGCAGGGAGGCCGATCCCCCAGTGGTTCCAGTCCCGCCCCTCGGCGGCGACCGCACCCGGGAGCACCGGGGGCACCGGGAAGCGGGGATACGACGCCGGCGCTTCCAGCGGCAGCAACCTGGCCGCCTCCAACCCCGCCCAGCAGAAGGCTGTCGACGAGCGTACGCGGGTCATCGAGACGACGGACGGCGCCACGCCGTCCCAGATACCGGACGACGCCGTCACCGCCTCCGGCTCCGGGCTCGACCCGCACATCTCCCCCGCCTACGCTCTCCTCCAGGTGAAGCGCGTGGCGGAGGCGCGCGGGCTGCCCGAGGAGGCCGTCCGGCGCCTGGTCGAGTCTAGGATTCAGGGACGGGACCTCGGCTACCTCGGGGAACCGACCGTGAACGTGCTCCAGCTGAACCTCGCCCTGGCGGGGCTCCGGCGCTGACAGCAGATGGGCCGATAGATGCCTCGTGGTCACCTGCGCGTGATGCTCGGCGCCGCTCCGGGCGTCGGCAAGACCTTCGCGATGCTCGAGGAGGGCAAGCGGCTCCTCGCTGCCGGCAAGGACGTGGTGGTCGCGGTCGTGGAGACTCACGGCCGGGCGGCCACGGCGGCCATGCTGGAGGGCCTCGAAGTCGTGCCGCGACGCCGGATCGAGCACCGCGACGTGACGCTCAGCGAGCTGGACCTGGATGCGGTCCTCGCACGCGCGCCGCAGGTCGCGCTGGTCGACGAGCTGGCCCACACCAACGTGGGCGGCGCCGGGAACGCCAAGCGCTGGCAGGACGTCGAGGCGATGCTGGAGGCCGGCATCAGCGTGATGTCGACCGTCAACATCCAGCACATCGAGTCGCTGAACGATGTCGTGGAGCAGATCACCGGCGTGCACCAGCAGGAGACCATCCCGGATGCGGTGCTGCGCCGGGCGGACCAGATCGAGGTCGTCGACCTGGCACCGCAGGCGCTCCGCGACCGGCTCGCCGAGGGCGTCGTCTACCCGGCCGCCCGGATCGACGCAGCCCTCTCGCACTACTTCCGGCTCGGCAACTTGACCGCGCTGCGCGAGCTGGCCCTGCTCTGGCTCGCCGACGAGGTCGACAGCGCACTGCAGCAGTACCGCGCCGAGCACGGGATCGCCGGCGCCTGGGAGGCGCGCGAGCGCGTCGTTGTCGCCCTGACCGGCGGACCCGAGGGCGAGACGCTGCTCCGCCGCGGCGCCCGGATCGCCGCCCGCAGCTCCGGAGGCGACCTCCTCGCCGTCCATGTCACGAGCGAGGACGGCCTGCGCGAGACGGCTCCCGATGCGCTGGCGGCTCAGCGGGCGCTGGTGGAGCAGCTGGGCGGCAGCTACCACCAGGTCGTCGGCAGCGACATCCCGACGGCGCTCGTGGAGTTCGCCCGCGCGGAGAACGCCACGCAGCTGGTCATCGGCGTGTCGCGGAGGAGCCGGCTCGCCGCGCTCCTGACCGGGCCTGGGATCGGTGCGACGGTCATCCGCGAGTCGGGTCCGATCGATGTGCACATCGTCTCGCACGACCGGGCGGGCGGCCGCTTCTCGCTGCCGCGGCCGAAGGGCGGGCTGACCGTCCGCCGGCGGGTGTACGGGTTCGTGCTCGCCCTGCTCGGCGGTCCCCTCCTGACCCTGTTCCTCACGACCAGCCTCCGCTCACGGGAATCGATGACCGCGGATGTGCTGAGCTATCAGCTCCTCGTCGTGGTCGTCGCCCTCGTCGGCGGGATCTGGCCGGCGATCTTCGCGGCCCTGCTGTCCGGCCTCACCCTCGACTACTTCTTCGTGGATCCGCTCTACACGATCACCGTGGGTGAGCCGCTGCACCTGGTCGCGCTCATCCTGTACGTCGTCATCGCGATCCTGGTGAGCCTCGTCGTCGACCAGGCGGCCCGCCGAAGCCGCGCGGCGCTGCGGGCGGGGGCGGAGGCCGAGCTGCTGGCGACGGTCGCCGGCGGGGTGATCCGCGGCGAGGACGCACTGCAGGCGCTGGTGACCCGCACGCGGGAGGCGTTCGGGCTCACCGGGGTTCGCCTCCTGATCGCGGATGAGGGCGAACCCGCGGTCGTCGCGACGTCCGGGGAGCCCTCGATCCCGCCGCGCGTCCAGCCGGTACCGGTCGGCACGCGCGGGACGCTGGAGCTGTCCGGCCGCGACCTCGAGGCGAGCGACCACCGCCTCCTCGCCGCGATCGTGGCGCAGCTGGATGCGGCGCTCGAGCACCGGGAGCTCGCGGCGACCGCGTCCGAGCTCGGTCCCCTGGCCGAGGTCGATCGGGCCCGCAGCGCGCTGCTCGCCGCCGTCGGCCACGACCTGCGTCGTCCGCTCGCGGCCGCGACCGCTGCGGTCACGACGCTGCGGCAGGCGGACCTGAAGCTGAGCGACGACGACCGCGAGACCCTGCTGGAGACGGCCGAGGACAGCCTCGGCAACCTCGCCACCCTGGTCACCAACCTGCTCGACGTGAGCCGGGTGGAGGCGGGCGTGCTCGGTGTCTCCCTCAGCGCGACCGAGATCGACGACATCGTGCTCCCGGCGCTCGACGAGCTGGGACTGGGACCGGCCGACGTCGAGCTGGATCTTCCTCCCGGCGTCCCGCCGCTCCTGGCCGACGGCGTCCTGCTGCAGCGGGTGCTGGTGAACCTGCTCGGCAACGCGCTCCGCTACAGCCCGCGGGACCGGCCCCCGGTCGTCGCGGCGAGCGAGTTCGCCGGCACCGTGCAACTCCGGGTGATCGACCACGGCCCGGGAATCCCCGGCGAGCGCAGGGAGGCGGTGTTCGTGCCGTTCCAGCGGCTCGGCGACACCGACAACGACGCCGGCATCGGCCTGGGCCTCGCCCTGTCCAAGGGATTCGTCGAGGGCATGGGCGGAACGCTCGACGCCGAGGACACCCCGGGCGGCGGACTGACGATGGTGGTCTCCCTCCCGGCGGCCGGGGAGGAGACGGCATGAGGGTGCTGATCGCGGACGACGACCCGCAGATCCTGCGCGCGCTGCGCATCCTGCTGACAGCGCGCGGGTACGAGGTGCACACCGCGCGCACGGGCGCCGAAGCGCTGTCGCTCGCGGTCGAACAGCATCCCGACCTGGTCATGCTCGACCTCGGGATGCCGCAGCTCGACGGAATCGAGGTGATCGAGGCGCTGCGCGGCTGGTCGAGCGTGCCCATCCTCGTCGTCTCCGGCCGCACGGGCTCCGCCGACAAGGTGGATGCGCTCGACGCGGGCGCCGACGACTACGTCACCAAGCCGTTCGCAGCCGACGAGCTGCTGGCGCGCATCCGGGCCCTCACCCGCCGGCAGGCGGCGGCGACGGACGAGCCGGTGGTCGCGTTCGGCGACATCACGGTCGACCTCGCCGCACGCCAGGTGACCCGTCGCACTGGGGACATCACCGAGACCGTCCGACTTACTCCGACCGAGTGGGCCATCGTCGAGGTGCTCCTGCGCAATCCCCGCCGCCTCGTCACCCGCCAGGCGCTCCTCACCCAAGTGTGGGGACCGCAGTACACGAGCGACACCGGCTACCTGCGGCTGTACCTCGCCCAGCTGCGGAAGAAGCTCGAACCAGTGCCCTCGCACCCCCGCTACCTGCTCACCGAACCCGGGATGGGGTACCGGTTCGTGCCCGACGGCGACGGAGCCCCCGGCAGGGAAAGGGAATGGGCCGGCTGATACGCCGGGTTCTGTCACGGTGCGCTGCACCGCGGACGGCCATCTATCTCGGGACGACGTTGCCGCCGCCCTCCAGCGGTCTACCCGGGGACGAGACGAGCAGCCTCATGGTCCCCTGTCCGACCTTGCTCCGGGCGAGGTTTACCCAGCCGGCCGGGTCACCCCGGCCGCTGGTGGTCTCTTACACCACCGTTTCACCCTTACCTCAGGCCGAGGCCTGCGGCGGTCTGCTTTCTGTTGCACTTTCTCGCGGGTTGCCCCGGGTGGGTGTTACCCACCGCCCTGCTCTGCGGAGCCCGGACGTTCCTCGGCGGCCCGCTCTCGCGGACCGACGCGACCGTCTTGCCGACCCATTCCGGCCTCAACGATAGCGCAGCCGGCTGCGACGGCCTCGCGCACGGATCAGAAACCGGAGTCTTCTCCGCGGACCAGGATGGCCCCGCTGTCCGGGCAGAGTACGACCTCGTCGGCCGCAGCGCGGCGGATGTCCGCGAGATCCGACTCGGTCAGCGAGACGTTCGAGCCCATCGACACGCCGCGGATGAGGGCGGCCGCACCGATCCCGTAGCGGGCGCGCTGGCGCTCGTACAGCTCGATCAGGTCGGCCGGCAGAGCGCCCGCGATGGTGGAGCGGTCGGCGACGAGCGCCTTCCGCTGCGCCTCCAGCTTCGCCGCCTCCTCGTCGCGCTGCGCCTCCAGAACCTCGACGCGGGCGCTCAGCTCGGCCCGCTCGGCCTCCACAGCGGCGAGCGCCTGCTCCAGGCCCTCGACGCGCTCCATGACCGTGAGCTCGATCTCCTCGAGGTCGTTCTTGCGCTTGGTCAGCGAAGCCAGCTCCTGCTCGAGCGCCTGCACGTCCTTCATGGAGGCGCTCTGCTGCACCCGGTCGGAGTCGCGCTTGGCGCGCGCCTCGACGATCTCGACGTCCGACTCGATGCGCTCGAGCTCGGCGCGCGCGTCCTCCAGCTCACCGGTCGCGGAGATCCAGCGGGCGCGCAGCGCATCCACCTCGGGCTGGAGCTTCGCGAGCTCGACGGCCTGCGGCAGGTTCTTCGCGGCGTGCGCGAGCTGCGCCAGTCGCGTGTCGGCGGCTTGGAGGCGCAGGAGCTCGGTCTGGTCGGCGTGGCTGGCTTTCACAGTGCGGTGCTTCCTTACGTAATGGTGGTCATTGCAGGATGGCGAAATCCCAGGGGTCCGTCCGCAGCTCGCTGACGACGACCTCCACGCCGGGCAGGGCCGTACGCAGCTGCACGGCGGCGGTGTCGAGCCAGAGCCACTCACTCGCCCAATGGGACACGTCGAGGAGGGCGGGACCGCCGCCGACCGCAGCCTGCTCGCGCGCTTCGGAGGCGGGATGGTGGCGGAGGTCCGCGGTGATGTAGACGTCGGCTCCGCGCACGGCCTCGGTGGCGAGCAGCGAATCCCCCGCCCCTCCGCACACGGCGACGCGAGTGACCGGCTGCTGGTAGTCGCCGGCCGCGCGGACCCCGCCGGCGGTCGGCGGGAGGATCTCGGCGAGCGCACGCGCCAGCTGCCCGAGCGTCGTGGGCCGGGGCAGGTCGCCGACCCGTCCGATCCCCGTGACGCCGTCCGGCGAGGGTGCGATGGGACGCGTGTCGTGCAGCCCCAGGCGCGCGGCGAGCACATCGCTCGTGCCTTCGGTCACCACATCGGCCGTGGTGTGCGCGGCGTACAGAGCGACGCCGCCGCGGATCAGCCGGGCGAGCAGCGCGCCCTTGTAGCGGTCCTCCGCGATGCTCGTCACGCCGCGCAGGAGGAGCGGATGGTGCGCGATCAGCAGGTCGGCGGACAGTTCGACCGCCTCGTCGACCGTCGCCCCGACCGCGTCGACGGCGAGCAGGATGCGCTCGACCGCCGCGCCCGGATCGCCCGTGACGAGACCGGGTGCGTCCCAGCTCTCGGCACCGGCGAGCGGCCAGAGCTGCTCGACGGTGTCGCGGACGGAGGAGAGGGTGTTCGGCACGTCGTTCAGCCTACGGGATGCGCTCCCGCCCCGACCCTGCGGGTCAGGCGACCGCGAGCTCCTGATCGCGCACGGCGGGGACCGCGCTCACCAGGACACCGAAGAACCCGATCAGCAGCGCGATCACCACGCCGATGTTGCTCGCCCCGATCCCCGCGTGCGGGTCGATCCCCACCAGCCGGAACAGGTAGCCCTCCCACGCCAGCCAGGGCAGGGGCGAGCTGACCGTCCCCAGACCGATCACCGTTCCGCCGACCAGCAGGCCGAGGTTGGTCCAGCGCCAGTCCGGGTAGATGCCGCCGCGCGTCACGAGCGACGGCTGGTGGAACCGCCGGGTTCGCAGCATCATTTCCCCCGAGAACACCCCGACCCACGCGGCCACGGGCACCGAGAGCGCCGTCGGGACCCCGCGGATGACCGAGTCCAGGTCGGTCACGGTCGCGGCGAGGACACCCCCGGCGAGCGCGATCGCCCCGCCCGCGAGGAGGGTGCTCCGGCGTCGTCCGAGCCGCACGCCCAGCGCATCCACCGTGAAGCCGGCCGAGTACACGGTCAGGACGAGAGCGGAGATCAGGGACAGCCCGACGGCCAGCAGCAGCGGAACCGGGTACCAGGCCGGGAGCCCCAGCCCCACCAGGCCCGCCACCGGATCGCGGGCGAGCTCACCGGCGAGCTCCGGATGGGAGGCCGCGAGCAGACCGCCGTAGGAGACGAGCACGAACGGCGGGACGCCGGCGCCGAACGTCGCCCACAGCATCGCCGCCGCCCCGGACGAACGCGGCCGCTGATAGCGGGCGACCTCCGCGCTGCTCATCGCCCAGGCCAGCCCGACATAGCTGAAGACGAGCACGGCTCCGGTGGCCACGTGCGTCCAGAGCGCGTCCGGAACGGCCAGCGCCCGACCCACATCGACGAGCCGCCACGTCGCCGTGACCATCAGCGCGATCAGCACGGCGGAGGCGATCGTCAGGATCAGCTGCACCCGCGCCAGGAGCGCATACCCGAAGTAGGCGACCGCGACGGCGACCAGGATGGTGACGGCGAGCGCCCCCGAGGTGGCCGCGACGGGACTCCCCGGCCAGTTCTCGGCGGTCGTGAGCGAGCCGGCCGCCGAGCCGGCGAGCCACAACAGCACAGCACCCCAGAACAGCTTGACGACGAGGGCGATCACGGTCGGCAGGAGGTTGCCCAGCATCCCGAAGGTGGCGCGCGACACGACGAGGGTGGGCTGCCCGCTCCACTTGCCGGCGAGCGTCGCCAGCCCGAGGGGAAGGAACGACAGCGCCACGCCCACGAGCGTCGCGACGAGGAGCTGACGCAGGCTGAGCCCGAGGACGAACAGCGTCGCGCCCACGCCCACACTGATGAGGGAGGAGGTTCCGGCGAACCAGAGCCAGAACATCCGGGAGGCGCGCCCCACCCGCTGCTCGAGCGGAGTCGGTTCGAGGTCGGCCGCCTCGGGGACGAACAGGCGCAGGGCGGCGCGGTGTCCCGCCGGGAGAGTCGGGGCGACACCGGTCCGCGGGGGCTGGGGCGGGAGCGTGGCGGAGCCGGAGTTGCTGGATGCTGTGCCGAGTGCCGGCGCCGGCGGGTTCGGATCCCGATCCGGGTTCGTCCCCGTCTCCGGCTCCGGCTGCGGCTGCGGCTGCGGCTGCGTCTCCGGCTGCGGCTCCGGCTGCGGCTGCGGCTGCGTCTCCGGCTGCGTCTGGGGACCCGGAACAGCCAGGACGGGGATCGGCTGCGAATCACGCGGTGCGACATCCTCCGGGACGAACCCCAGTGGCTCGGCGCGATTCACCGGCTGGAAGGTCGGCGGCCGGACGGCGTCGCCCGCCGTACCCGAAGAACCCGCCGCACCCGAAGAACCCGCGGAACCCGCCGCGTGACGCCCCACCGCATCCCGCTGCACGATGATCGGGATGGCCGACGTGATCCGCGCCACCTCCTCCTCGAGCGCACTCGCCAGTTCGTCGTCGCTGTGCCGCTCGCCGCGCGCCCCGGGGTCCATGACGCCAGACTACGACGCGCCGTGACCCGGCAGCAGAGGGATCCGCCCGGCGAGCCGAAGTGCCCAGTAGCATCGGACTGTGAGCGGAATCGCAACCCCGTACGAGGACCTCCTGCGCGACGTCCTCGCGAACGGCACCCACAAATCCGACCGGACCGGCACCGGGACGCGCAGCGTCTTCGGCCGGCAGCTCCGCTTCGACCTGGCCGACGGCTTCCCGCTCATCACGACCAAGCGCGTCCATTTCAAGTCGATCGCCTACGAGCTGCTCTGGTTCCTGCGCGGCGAGAGCAACGTCGGCTGGCTGCGCGAGAACGGCGTCACCATCTGGGACGAGTGGGCCGACGAGGATGGCGAGCTCGGCCCGGTCTACGGCGTGCAGTGGCGCTCCTGGCCGGCACCCGACGGCCGGCACATCGACCAGATCCAGCAGGTCGTCGACACCCTCCGCAGCGACCCCGACTCGCGCCGGATCATCGTCTCCGCCTGGAACGTCGCCGAGATCCCCGACATGGCGCTCGCGCCCTGCCACGCCTTCTTCCAGTTCTACGTCGCCGACGGACGGCTCTCCTGCCAGCTCTATCAGCGCAGCGCCGACATGTTCCTCGGCGTGCCGTTCAACATCGCCAGCTACGCCCTGCTGACCATGATGGTCGCCCAGCAGGTGGGGCTGGAGCCGGGCGAGTTCGTCTGGACCGGCGGGGACGTGCACATCTACGACAACCACGTGGAGCAGGTGAACGAGCAGCTGACGCGCGACCCGTATCCGGCGCCGCGGCTCCGCTTCACCCGGAAGCCCGACAGCATCTTCGACTACCGCTTCGAGGACTTCGCCGTCGAGGACTACCGGCACCATCCCGCCATCCGCGCCGCCGTCGCCGTATGACCGTCGCGCTGATCTGGGCGCAGGCCCACGACCGCGTCATCGGCGTGGACGGCGTCATGCCGTGGCACCTGACGGAGGACCTCCGTCACTTCCGCGCCCTCACCGGCACCGACCCGGTGATCATGGGCCGGCGCACCTGGGAATCGCTCCCCGAGCGGTACCGGCCGCTCCCCGGCCGCGACAACATCGTCGTCACCCGCCAGGAGGGATGGGCTTCCCCGGGCGCGCGCGTGACGCACTCCATCGACGCGGCTCTTGCTGCCGCTGGGGACGCCTCCACGGTGTGGGTCATGGGCGGCGCGGAGCTCTACCGCCAGACCCTGGGCGTGGCCGACCGCCTCGAAGTGACCGAGCTCGACCTGGACGTCGCCGGCGACTCGCGCGCACCCGAGGTGGGGCCCGAGTGGACGGCGGACGCGGGCGAGTGGCTGACCGGATCGAACGGGATGCGCTACCGCTTCGTCACCTACACCCGCTGACCGGTCCGCTCGCTCTCCGACGAATCGGCCCGCCGCAGCCCTAGGAGGTCAGCCCGGCCACCAGGTTCACCGTGGCCGCGACGATGACGGTGCCGAACAGGTACGACAGCAGCGTGTGCCGGAGGATCGTCCGGCGGATGTACGAGCTCGTGATGTTCGTGTCGGAGACCTGGAACGTCATCCCGAGCGTGAAGGAGAGGTAGGCGAAATCGCTGTACCGCGGCGGCTCCTTCTGGTTGAAGTCGATCCCGCCGCCCTTCCGGTAGTACATGCGGGCGTAGCGCAGCGCGTAGAGGGTGTGCACGAGCGTCCAGGAGAGCGCGATGCTGACCACCGACAGCAGAGCGACGCCCAGCTGCGCGCCGCCGTGGAGGTGCCGGGCATCCACCAGGATGTAGACGATCGCCGCGACGCTCGCGCTCGACGCCAGCAGCAGCACGATGTCGGAGACGCGGCGGCCCGGGTCCTCGAGGGTCGCATGGCTCTCGGTCCCTGCCGCATCCATCCGCCACACCGACACCCACGCCCAGACGACGTAGACCAGGCACGCCGCAGCCCAGCCGGCGATGACCGAATAGTGCCAGTCGTCCACGAGGCCGTCCACCACGGTGACGGCCACGCCCGCCCCCAACGCGACGCCCATCCTGACGCGGGAACGTCCGCGTCCCTTCTGCAGTTCTTCGGTCACACTCGGGATGTTCGCACATGTCCCCTGGGCGCAGGCTCCAGCGCGCCGGTACGATCGTTCACGTGACCTCAGCAACGCTCTCGCCCTCTCCGCTGGCCGACCTCGACACCGACTCCTTGCGTGAGGCGCACGCCGCCTTCGCCCGCGCCTACGACGAGCTGAAGGCCGCCGGCCTGAAGCTCGACCTGACGCGTGGCAAGCCGTCGGCCGAGCAGCTGGACCTGTCGGACGATCTGCTGCACCTGCCCGACGGCCGCTTCCGGGATGCCGCGGGCACAGACCTGCGCAACTACGGCGGAGCGAGCGGGCTTCCGGAGCTGCGAGCGATCTTCTCGGACGCACTGCGCATCCCGGTGGAGCAGTTGCTCGCGCTCGGCAACTCGAGCCTCACGCTGATGCACGACACGATCGCGTTCGCGCTGCTGCACGGCGTCCCCGGCGCCGATCTTCCCTGGGCGGGCCGGCCGATCAGCTTCCTCGCGCCGGTTCCGGGGTACGACCGGCACTTCACGATCGCCGAACGCCTCGGCATCCGGCTGATCCCGGTGCCCAGCGACGACAACGGACCCGACGTCGAGGCCGTCGCCTCGCTGCTGGCCGCCGACGACAGCATCCGCGGGATGTTCTGCGTCCCCGTCTACTCCAACCCGACCGGAGCCGTGTACACCGAGGAGGTCGTCCGGGCGCTCGTCTCGCTGCCCGCTGCACCGGATTTCCGCCTCATCTGGGACAACGCGTACGCCGTCCATCACCTCACCGACGAGCGCCCGGAGCCGATCGACGTCCTCGCGCTGGCCGCCGAGGCCGGCAACCCGGACCGCCCGCTGGTCTTCGCCTCCACCTCCAAGGTGACCTACCCGGGCGCGGGCGTGGCGTTCTTCGGCGCCTCCGCCACGAACATCCAGTGGATGCTGCACAACCTCTCCGCTCAGAGCATCGGCCCGGACAAGCTCAACCAGCTCCGCCACGTCGAGCTGCTGAAGGATGCGGAGGGCCTCGCCGCCCACATGGACAAGCACCGCGCCATCCTGGCTCCGAAGTTCGCGGCGGTGGATGCGGCGTTCCGCGAGCGCCTGGCGCCGTGGGGCGGCGGGTCGTGGACGGCTCCGCGGGGCGGCTACTTCGTCAGCCTCGACATCGTCGACGGCGCGGCGAATCGTGCGGTCCAGCTGGCGAAAGAGGCCGGGATCGCGGTCACTCCGGCCGGGGCGACGTTCCCGTACGGCGACGACCCGCGCGACGCGAACATCCGCATCGCGCCGACGTTCCCGCCGCTCAGCGAGCTGACGACCGCGCTCGACGGCCTCTGCACGGCGATCCTGCTGGCCGAGGCCGAGACCCTGCTCGCCGATCGGGACTGACCGGATGACGCGGTGGGTCGTCCGCGCCAGTGTCGAGGAGGACTGGCCGGCGTACCAGGCCCTGCGCTTCGAGATGCTCCAGGACGCGCCCATCGCGTTCCTGGAGACGATCGAGCAGGCCCGCGCGCATCCCGACGAGCACTGGCGCAGGCGCGCCTCCAACGCGGTGCCGACGAACCGTCTGTTCGCCGCGGTGGCCGAGGACGGGCGGTGGCTCGGCAGCATGGGCGGATACCAGTCCGCGAACGCCCACGACCCCTACCTCGTCGGCGTCTACGTGACGCCTGCGTGGCGGGGCCGCGAGCACGGGATGACGGACGCGCTCCTCGACGCCGTGATCGCGTGGGCGCAGGGACGCGGCGAGCGCCTGCTGCTCGACGTCCACGAGGACAACGCGCCGGCGATCCGCGCCTACCTGCGGCGCGGGTTCGCCTTCACGGGCCGCACCCAGCCCTATCCGCTGGACCGGACCGCCCTCGAGCGCGAGATGTTCCTCCCGCTGCCCCCGATCCCCGCGTCCGGGTCCGCGAGCTCCTGAGTCCGGGCGGACGGGTCAGACCTCGCCGAAGCCGGTGTCCACGAGGTCGGCCAGCGCATCGACGGCGGGGCGGCCGCCCGGGTCGGCTGACGCGATCCGTGCGGTCGAACCAGCGGTCAGCCCCAGGGACATGATGCCCAGGAGGCTCTTCGCATCCTTGCCGTTGACGGTCACCTTCGACGGGAACGTGTTGGCCAGCTTGACGAACTCGGCCGCGGGGCGGGCGTGCAGGCCCTCCGGATTGCGGACCAGGACCTCGCGCTCGTAGGGACCGCCGGCGTCGGCGGGAGACTCGGCGGCCTCTGCCGCAGGCTTCGCGGCCCACGCATCCACCGCTCCCTCGGCGGCCGCGACGACCGCATCCAGAGTCCCACCCGACTCCGCAGCGACGGCGGCGGCGACCCCGCCCTCGACGAACGGCACATCGACGACGCGGACGCGAGAACGCTGCCCCTCGTCGAGCATGTCGAGCACTGTCTCGGCGGTCAGCAGCGCGGAGCCGAGGTCGCTGACGACCACGACCCCCTCGCCGCCGTCCGCCTCGGACACGCCGGACATCACCTTCGCGAAGCTGGTCCCGATCCCGTCGTCGTCCGTGCCGCCCGCGGCCACCAGCCGGACGGATCCCGCCATCTGGCGCGCGAGCTCCACCATCCCGGCCGCGATCTGCGAGCTGTGCGAGACGAAGACGATTCCGACCGTGGCGGTCATCCGGCCGCTCCAGCCGAACCGGACGCTCCGGACGCCCCGGACGCCCCGGACGCTCCGGACGGCCCGGATGCTCCAACCGCTTCCGCCGCCGCGCGCAGCAGCAACGCTGTGGACTGCGCTCCCGGGTCGCGGTGCCCGGCCGACCGCTCGCCGAGGTAGCTCGCGCGGCCCTTCCGGGCCACGAGCGGCTCGGTCGCCTCCGCACCCTTCTCCGCCGCCTCCGCTGCCGCCGCCAGGATGCCCGAGGCCGGCGCCCCGGACTCCTGCGCGGCGGAGGCGGCGTCGACCGCGGGCGTCCAGGCGTCGATCATGGTCTTGTCGCCGGGCTCCGCCTTGCCCCGGGAGACGATGCCGTCACGCGCCGCGGCAAGGACCGCCACGAGCTCCTTCTCGTCGATCGCGCCGGAATCGCCGACCGGGTCCGCCGCCTTCAGGAACGCCGTCCCGTACAGCGGGCCGGACGCGCCTCCGACCGTCGAGATCAGGGTCATGGCCACCGAGCGCAGCGCATCCTTCGGCGTCGCGTCCTCCGCCAGCTTGCCCAGCGCGTCGACGGACGCGCGCAGCCCGCGGTCCATGTTCTCGCCGTGATCGCCGTCGCCGATCTCCCGGTCGAGCGTGTTCAGCTCCTGCTTGTGCTCGCCGATGGATGCGGCGGCCCCGGCGATCCACGTCCGGATCCAGTTCGTGTCCAGCGTCATCGACGCCTCCTCCTCGTTCTCGGTCTCGGTGTCACGTCCGTCAGCGGGTACGACCGCGGCTCAGACGCCCCAGCGCAGCGCGGCCGTGTGGACCGGTGCGTCCCAGAGCGCGGTGAACTCGTCGTCCAGCTTCAGCACCGAGATGGATGCGCCCTGCATCTCCAGCGACGTGACATAGCTGCCCACCAGCGAGCGGCTCAGGGTGATGCCGCGCTCGTCCAGGATCTCGGCCGCCCGGCGGAACAGGATGTAGAGCTCCGACAGCGGCGTGCCGCCCATCCCGTTCACGAACAGCAGGACCGGCGAGCCGTCGAACGACAGGTCGCCGAGGATCGCATCCATCATCCGGTCCACCAGGCGGTCGGCCGGCTCCAGCTTGATCCGCTCGCGACCGGGCTCGCCGTGGATGCCGACACCGAACTCGATCTCGTCCTCCGGCAGCACGAAGCCGGGCTGTCCGGCGTGCGGGACGGTGCCGTCGGTCAGGGCGAGCCCGATCGAGCGGACGTTCGCGTTGACCCGCTCCGCGATGGCGGTCACCGTGTCGAGGTCGTCGCCCCGGTCGGCCGAGGCGCCGGCGATCTTCTCGACCAGCACGGTCCCGGCGACACCTCGGCGCCCCGCCGTGTAGAGCGAGTCCTGCACCGCGACGTCGTCGTTGGTGACCACGGAGCGCACCGTGATGCCCTCCGCCCCGACCAGGTCCGCTGCGGTCTCGAAGTTGAGCACGTCGCCCGTGTAGTTCTTCACGATGTGGAGGACGCCGGCTCCGCCGTCCGCGGCCTTGGTGGCCTCGACGATCGGGATCGGCGTCGGCGAGGTGAACACCTCGCCCGGAACGGCCGCATCCAGCATCCCCTTGCCGACGAAGCCCGCGTGAAGCGGTTCGTGGCCGCTGCCGCCGCCGCTGACGAGACCCACCTTCCCCCGCACCGGGCCGTCGGCTCGCGCCACGAACTTCGGATCCTGGGACACCCGGACGATGTCGGCGTGGGCCCGGCCGAAGCCGGCGAGGGACTCGGTGACGACGTCGGGTACGTCGTTGATGAGTTTCTTCATCGAAACCTCTCCTTCCATTCCGGTGGATGCCTCCACCGTGTCAGTGCGTCGCGGCCACCCACTCGTCGAGCTTCGCGGCCGCAGCCCCGGAGTCGATCGCGTGGGCCGCGACCGCCATTTGCGAACGGAACCGGTCCAGGATGGACTCCTGGACCCTCGACGGGTCGGACGCGAGCTCGAAGGAAACGAGCCCGGCCGCCGCGTTGAGCAGGACGATGTCGCGGACGGGGCCTTCCTGCCCTGCCAGCACGGCACGCACGACCGCCGCGTTGTACGCGGCGTCCTTCCCGAGCAGGTCCTCGATCCGCGCGCGGGGGATGCCCAGCTCGCGCGGGTCGATGTCGTGCTCGGTGACGAGGCCCCGGGAGACCTCCCAGACGTGGCTGTGACCGGTGGTCGACAGCTCGTCGAGCCCGTCGTCGCCGCGGAAGACCAGCGCGGTCGCGCCGCGGGTCTGGAACACGCCGACGATGAGCGGGATGCGGTCGAGCGCCGCCACGCCGACCGCCGACGCCTCGGGCCTCGCCGGGTTGCACAGCGGCCCGAGGTAGTTGAAGACGGTCGGCACGCCGAGTTGCGCCCGCACCGGCCCGGCATTGCCGAAACCCGGGTGGAAGGCGCTGGCGTAGGCGAAGGTGATCCCCACCTTCTGCAGCACCTCCGCCACGCGCTCGGCGGAGAGCGTGAGGTCGATGCCGAGGGCCGCCAGCACGTCCGACGAGCCGGACGACGAGCTCGCGGCCCTGTTCCCGTGCTTGATGACGGGGACGCCCGCTGCCGCGGCGACGATGGAGGCCGTGGTCGACACGTTCACGGTCCCGAACCGGTCGCCGCCGGTCCCGACGATGTCCAGCGCCATCGGATCGACGGGCAGCGGGACGGCGTGCTCGAGGATCGCGTCGCGGAAGCCGACGATCTCGTCCACGGTCTCGCCCTTGGCGCGCAGCGCGATGAGGAAGGCGGCCAGCTGCGCGTCGGTCGCCTCGCCGGTCATCACCTGGTCCATCGCCCACGCCGCGTCCGCCACGCTCAGGTGCTCTCCGGCCAGGAGAGCGGTCAGCACGGACGGCCAGGACTGCGCATGGGACATGAAGCGATCCTATCGGCGGGCGACACGCCACGGCGAGAGCCGCCGATCCGGCGGCCGCTGACCGGGTCTTAACCGGAATTCGGGCGGATTCAAGCCCCCTGGGTGGGAAAACCATGGGTTCTTTTCAGCCATAATGGGTTACGTGACGAGCACCTCCCTCAATTCTCCAGGACTGGCTCCCTCAGTCAGTGCGCCGGCGATCAACCGGCCCAATGTCGTGGCTGTCGGCACGATCGTGTGGCTCGGCTCGGAGGTGATGTTCTTCGCGGGCCTGTTCGCGATCTACTTCACCCTGAAGTCGACATCGCCGCAGCTGTGGACCGCCGAGACGCAGCACCTCAACGTCCCGTACGCGCTGACGAACACGATCGTCCTGGTGCTCAGCTCGGTCACGTGCCAGTTCGGTGTCTTCGCTGCCGAGCGCATGCAGCCGCGGCGGGTGGGCAGCCGGCTGCAGTTCTGGCGCTGGGGCATGGTCGAGTGGTTCACGCTGACCTACCTCATGGGCGCGGTCTTCGTGTCCGGCCAGGTGCTCGAGTACGCGACGCTCGTCTCCGAAGGCATCGCCCTCAGCGGCAACGCCTACGGCTCGGCCTTCTACCTGACGACCGGCTTCCACGCCCTGCACGTCACCGGCGGCCTCTTCGCCTTCCTCCTCGTCATCGGCCGCGTGTTCGCGGTCAAGATCTTCGGCCACAAGGAGGCGACCAGCGCGATCGTCGTCTCCTATTACTGGCACTTCGTCGACGTGGTGTGGATCGCCCTGTTCGCGGTCATCTACCTCATCCGATAGTGAACAGGAGCGTTCTTCACCCCATGCGTCCGAAAAACCGCAGCACGGCAGCGCCGGTCCGCTCGAGCAAGACAGCACGGAAGGCCGGTCGTCGTCACCCGCTGGCCACCGTCGCGCTCCTCGCCATCGGCCTGGGCCTGACCGGCGGCGCGTACGCCGCGTTCACGACCACCACGGCATCCGCCGACGAGCCCGCCGCCGCCACGAGCCAGAGCTCGGTCGACGAAGGCAAGAAGCTCTTCGAGTCGAACTGCGCCACCTGCCACGGCCTCCAGGCCCAGGGCTCGTCCGTCGCGCCCAGCCTGATCGGCGTCGGCGCGGCCGCCGTCGACTTCCAGGTCGGCACCGGCCGCATGCCGATGCAGATGCAGGGCCCGCAGGCGCAGGAGAAGCCGGTCCAGTTCACCGACGACCAGGTGAAGGCGCTGGCGGCCTACGTCGCCTCTCTGGCGCCCGGCCCCTCCATCCCGGAGCAGAAGTACCTGGACGGCAAGGGCAACGCCGCCCGCGGAGCCGAGCTGTTCCGCATCAACTGCGCGATGTGCCACAACGTCGCCGGCGCCGGCGGCGCGCTGACCGAGGGCAAGTACGCCCCGCCGCTGACCGGCGTCAGCGCACAGCACATCTACGAGGCCATGATCACCGGCCCGCAGAACATGCCGGTGTTCAACGACCTGAACATCTCGCCCCAGGGCAAGGCCGACATCATCACGTACCTGAAGTACATCCAGAACAACCCGTCCCCGGGCGGCTTCGAACTCGGCTCGCTCGGCCCGGTGGCCGAGGGCCTGTTCCTCTGGATCTTCGGTCTGGGCGCGATCGTCGCCCTCACCGTGTGGATCACGGCGAAATCCAATTAGCCCTTCGGGCAATCAGCCGGCACCAGGCACGACACAGCGTAAGAAGGAGAGCAATGGCACAGGACGAGAACGGCGGTCACGAGCTGACGCCCGCCAGTTCGTCTGCTGAGGAGCACCGGACCGGCGACCCCGGGACGGCGGTGATCATCCGCGACGCTGTCGAGAACCCCGGGTTCCCGCCGCACCGGCCGCGCGTCACCGACCTCGACCCGCGGAAGGAGCGGCGCGCAGAGCGCACCGTCTACACGCTCTTCTACCTGTCGATCGCGGGTTCCGTGTGGGCGGTCGCCGCCTACCTGGCGTTCCCGATCGTCGACAGCGACCCCGGGTCGGTCCGCCTGAACACGCTGTTCATCGGCCTCGGCGGCGCGCTCGCCCTCCTCGCCATCGGCATCGGCGCTGTCCACTGGGGCAAGGCGCTCATGCACGAGAAGGAAGGCGTCGACCTCCGCCACCCGGTGCGCGGGAGCGACGCCACGACGCTGCGCGCCGCGGAGATCTTCCGTCAGGCCGACGAGGAGTCCGGCTTCAACCGCCGCACCCTGGTGCGCAACAGCCTCATCGGTGCGCTCATCGCGTTCCCCCTCCCGGCCGTCGTCCTTTTCCGAGGCCTCGCGCCCCAGAACGTCGACCCGGTGGAGGCGCTCTCCCAGACCATGTGGGCCAAGGGCGTCCGCCTGACCCGCGACCCCAGCGGCACGCCGATCAAGGCGTCGGATGTGACGCTCGGCAGCGCATTCCACGTCATCCCGGAGGGCCTCCTCCAGGCGGACGACATGCTCGAGCAGAAGGCCAAGGCCGCCGTGCTGCTCATGCGCCTCAAGCCCGAGGACCTGCACGTCTCCAAGGGCCGCGAGACCTGGAACTACGACGGCATCGTCGCCTATTCCAAGATCTGCACGCACGTCGGGTGCCCGGTGGCGCTCTACGAGCAGCAGACCCACCACCTGCTCTGCCCGTGCCACCAGTCGCAGTTCGACATCACGCACGAAGCGCAGGTCATCTTCGGACCGGCGAAGCGGCCACTGCCGCAGCTGCCGATCACCGTCGACGCCGATGGCTACCTGGTCGCGCGCAGCGACTTCCACGAGCCCGTCGGCCCGAGCTTCTGGGAGCGCCATTGAGTACCACCACCGCCGCACCCGCGGCAACGAAGACGGCCTCCTCGGGAGGGTTCACGGCAGCGGCCGCGAACTACCTCGAAGACCGCACCAGCATCTCCGGGGCCGTCAAGGAGTTCGGCCGGAAGATCTTCCCCGACCACTGGTCCTTCCTCCTCGGCGAGATCGCGCTGTACAGCTTCATCGTCATCCTGCTGTCCGGTACCTTCCTCACGTTCTTCTTCCAGGCCTCCATGGCGGAGGTCGTCTACAACGGCTCGTACGTCCCGCTGAAAGGCATCTCGATGTCGTCGGCGATGCAGAGCACGCTGAACATCTCGTTCGAGGTGCGCGGCGGCCTGCTGGTCCGTCAGATCCACCACTGGGCGGCGCTGCTGTTCGTGGCGGCCATCGGCCTGCACATGCTGCGCATCTTCTTCACGGGGGCGTTCCGCAAGCCGCGTGAGCTCAACTGGATCATCGGCTTCGTGCTCTTCATCCTCGCGATGGCGGAGGGCTTCACCGGCTACTCGCTGCCGGACGACCTGCTCTCGGGCAACGGCCTCCGCATCATCGACGGCCTGGTGAAGGGCCTCCCGGTGGTCGGCACGTGGATCTCGTTCCTGCTCTTCGGCGGCGAGTTCCCGGGCACGGCGATCGTCGGACGCCTGTACACGCTGCACATCCTGCTGCTTCCCGCGCTGGTCGTGGCGTTCATCGCGTTGCACCTGATGTTCGTGGTCATCCACAAGCACACGCAGTACGCGGCCCCCGGCCGCACGCAGGGCAACGTGGTGGGGTACCCGGTCCTCCCGGTGTACGCGGCCAAGGCCGGCGGCTTCTTCTTCATCGTGTTCGGTGTCGTGGTGCTGATGGCCTCGCTGTTCACGATCAACCCGATCTGGAACTACGGCCCCTACGATCCATCACCCGTCTCGGCGGGCACCCAGCCGGACTGGTACATCGGCTTCGCGGACGGCGCGCTGCGCCTGGTCCCGCCGGGCTGGGAGTTCGTGTGGCTGGACCGCACCTGGTCGTTCAACATCATCGTGCCGGTGGCGATCCTCGGACTGTTCATCGTGACGGTCATGATCTACCCGTTCCTCGAGGCGTGGGTCACGGGCGACAAGCGCGAGCACCACATCCTGGACCGTCCGCGGAACGCCGCGACCCGCACCGCCATCGGCGCTGCCGGTGTCACGTTCTACGCGGTGTTCTGGGCGGCGGCGAGCTCGGACATCATCGCCACGCACTTCAAGCTGACGATGGAGGGTGTCATCCACACCCTCCAGGCACTGCTCTTCGTCGGGCCGGTGGTCGCGTACATCGTGACCAAGCGCGTCTGCCTGGCGCTGCAGAAGAAGGACCGCTCGATCGCCCTCCACGGCTACGAGAGCGGCCGCATCGTGAAGCTGCCCGGCGGCGAGTTCATCGAGGTGCACGAGCAGCTGAGCGACTACGAGCGCTGGCGTCTGATTTCGTACGAGACGTACGAGCCGCTGATGGTGCGCCCGAACCGCCGCGGCAAGATCACGGCGGCGAACCGGATGCGCGCGGGCCTGTCCCGCTGGTTCTTCGAGGACCGGATCCTGCCGCCCACCCGCGGCGAGCTCGAGTCGGGTCACGGACACCACTGACCGTCCCGTCTCACGGAAGCGCCGGCGCGTTGATTCGCGCCGGCGCTTCTGCGTTCGCTCTCTCCCGCTTTGGTAAGGTCTCCCCCGATGCCCGCTGACCTGAACCGCCTCGCGTCCTGGCTGCGCTGCCCGGTGTGCGCCGCGGACCTCGAACCCGTCGACCACCTGACCCTGGGCTGCGCAAACGGCCACCGCCACGACGTCAACAAACGCGGCTACGTCTCCCTGCTCGGCGGCGGCAGCAAGCACCTGGGTGACACGCCCGGGATGCTGGACGCGCGGGACCGCGTCCTCGAGGCCGGCGCCTACTCCCCCATCGCGGAGGCGGTCGCTGCAGCCACCGCCGGGACGCGGATCCTCGACGCCGGCGCCGGAACCGGCCACTACCTGCGCGCTGCGCTGACCGCCGTACCGTCGGCACTCGGTCTCGCCATGGACCTCTCGCCACAGGCGGTGGCCCGGGCTGTGCGTTCGTCGGACCGCATCGACGGGCTCGTCGCTGACACGTGGCGCCCCCTTCCCGTCCGGTCGGAGAATGCGGACACGATCCTCGATGTCTTCGCGCCGCGGAACCTGCCCGAGTTCCACCGTGTCCTCCGCCCGGGAGGGGTGCTGGTGGTCGTCGTGCCCCGTCCCGACCACCTCGGATCGCTGAGGGCCGGGGGGACGATGCTCGACATCCCGTCCGATAAGGCAGAGGACGTCATTGCCACGTCAGAGGCCCTGTACGCCCTTCAGACGCGCGAACCCGTCGGGTACGACTTAGCACTCACGGACGACCTCGCCGCCGCTCTGGCGGGCATGGGCCCGTCGGCGCGCCACACGGTGCCCGCGGGTGCGATGGGCGGGGGCGCGGTGGGCGCGGGCGCGGGCGCGACGGGCGGAGGCGCGGCGGGCGCGGGCGCGGTGGGCGGAGGCGCCGCGGGCGAGGGCGCGGCGGGCGCGGCCGCGGGCGCCGGCACCCCCGAGACGACCCGCGTCTCCGTCGACGTCCTCCGCCTCGTCCGCCGCTGACGCCTGCACGGCACACACGACCCGCGTCATCGACGTCCTCCGCTGCGTCTACCGGTGACGCCTGCACGCACACACACGACCGGCGTCATGGACGTCCTCCGCTGCGCCCGCCGCTGACGAACGAGCACCCCCGCCACGACACACATCTGCGTCGAGGTCCTCCGCCGATGCCGGCACCGCATCCACTGGTCCCGACATGCCGTGTCGGCACGTTCGAAACGGCATGTTGGGACCACCAGATTGGATCCGTGGGACGCAACACGCCCTAGGCGACGCGCGTGACCGCGTGTTGCGTCCCACGGATGGCGCCCTCGACGCCAAAGCGCCGCGTTCCACGGATGCGACCCTCGACACCGAAGGACCGCATCCACTGGTCCCAACATGCCGTTTCGGCACTTTCAAAACGGCATGTTGGGACCACCAGATTGGATCCGTGGGACGGATGGCGCCCTCGACGCCAAAGGGCCGCCTCCCGGAGGAGACGGCCCCATGTACGAGGTACGCGGTGCGACGTGCGGGTCAGCGGGCGAAGTAGCCGCGGTAGTACTCGTAGACCCAGCCGACGAGGCAGACGAGGGCGAAGGCGACGCCGATGAAGCAGATCCAGAAGCCCACGGCGAGGCCGAGGATGACCAGCCCCGCACCGACGGCGAGGGAGAACGGCCACCAGCTCCACGGGCTGAAGTGCCCGAGTTCGGGATCGCCGTCGTCGATGTTCGCGTCGAGGCGGTCCTCCGGCAGCTCACCGCCCTGCGAGGCGTGCGAGCGGCCCACGTAGAAGGCGATGAACGCCGAGAGGATGGCCGCGAGCAGCATGCCGACGGTGCCCACCCACTCCACATTGCGGTGGAACTCGTCGAGCAGGTTCCACAGCGTGTAGACGACGGACGACAGGACGAAGAAGATCGAAAGGATCCAGAACAGGATCGCATTGGCGCGCATGGGTTACCTCACCTCGTCGTTCGCGATGTCGTGCACGGGGGCTTGCGGGGCGTCCTTGGCCGCACCGATCCCGATCGGGATGCCCGCCTCGGGGTGGTTCAGGTCGAAGGCCGGCGACTCCGAGCGGATGCGCGGGATCGACGTGAAGTTGTGCCGCGGGGGCGGGCAGCTGGTCGCCCACTCGAGCGAGCGGCCGTAGCCCCACGGGTCGTTCACGGTGACCTTCGGCGCGTTGCGCGCGGTGAGGTAGACGTTCACGAAGAACGGGATCATCGAGATGGCGAGGATGCCCGCACCGATCGACGACACCTGGTTCATCCACGTGAAGCCGTCCGACGGCAGGTAGGTCGCGTACCGTCGCGGCATACCGACCACGCCCAGCCAGTGCTGGATCAGGAAGGTCGTGTGGAAGCCGATGAACAGCAGCCAGAAGTGCCACTTGCCCAGCCGGTCGTTGAGCATCTTGCCCGTCCACTTGGGCCACCAGAAGTAGAAGCCGGCGAACATCGCGAAGACGACCGTGCCGAACACGACGTAGTGGAAGTGCGCCACCACGAAGTACGTGTCCGAGACGTGGAAGTCGAGCGGCGGGGACGCCAGGATGACGCCGGTCAGACCACCGAAGGTGAAGGTGATGAGGAAGCCGATCGACCACAGCATCGGCGACTCGAAGGTGAGCGACCCGCGCCACATCGTGCCGATCCAGTTGAAGATCTTCACGCCGGTCGGAACCGCGATGAGCATGGTCATCAGCGAGAACCAGGGCAGCAGCACCGATCCGGTGACGTACATGTGGTGCGCCCACACGGTGACCGACAGGGCCGCGATCGAGATGGTCGCGTAGACCAGCGTCTTGTACCCGAAGATCGGCTTGCGGCTGAACACCGGGAAGATCTCGGACACGATGCCGAAGAACGGCAGGGCGATGATGTACACCTCGGGATGCCCGAAGAACCAGAACAGGTGCTGCCAGAGCAGGGCTCCGCCGTTGGCCGCATCGTAGATGTGCGCATCGAACACACGGTCGGCGGCCAGCGCGAACAGCGCAGCGGCCAGCACCGGGAAGGCCATCAGCACGAGGATCGAGGTCACCAGGGTGTTCCAGGTGAAGATCGGCATCCGGAACATGGTCATGCCCGGGGCGCGCATCGTGATGATCGTGGTGATGAAGTTCACCGCGCCGAGGATGGTTCCGAAGCCCGAGAGGCCGAGGCCGAGCACCCAGAGGTTGCCGCCGAGCCCGGGCGAGAACGTCGTGCTCGACAGCGGCGCGTAGGCGAACCATCCGAACGAGGCGGCGCCCTGCGGGGTGAGGAAGCCGGCGACGGCGATCAGCGAGCCGAACGAGTAGAACCAGTACGCCAGCGCGTTCAGCCTCGGGAAGGCCACGTCGGGCGCGCCGATCTGCAGCGGCATGAGCACGTTGGCGAAGCCCGCGAACAGCGGCGTCGCGAACATCAGCAGCATGATCGTGCCGTGCATCGTGAAGAGCTGGTTGTACTGCTCCCTGGTCTGCACCACCTGGAGACCCGGCTCGAACAGCTGGGCGCGGATGATGAGGGCCATCACGCCGCCGATGAGGAAGTACACGAACGAGGAGATCAGGTACATGTACCCGATGGTCTTGTGATCCGTCGACGTGATGTAGTTCACGAGGATGTTGCCCTTGCGGGCCGCACCGTTCGCGGTGAGGATCGTGGACGCAGGCCTCGGAGCCGCGGTGGCTCCCGGTGCGGGTGCTGTCGTCGTCATCAGTCTGTCCTACTCGTTACCCGCAGGGGCGGCGCCCGTCCCGGGCAGGTTCTGGTTGCGGTCGTACTCGGAGCCCAGCTGACCCGTGAATCCCTGGGCGCGCAGGCTCTGGATGTGAGCGTCGTACTCCGACTGCGGCACGATCTTCACATTGAAGAGCATCGCCGAGTGGTACTCGCCACAGAGCTCGGCGCACTTGCCGACGAAGGTGCCCGTGCGGTTCGTGGTCGAGAAGTACAGGTAGTTCGTCTTGCCCGGGATGACGTCCTTCTTGTACAGCATCGCGGGGACCCAGAAGGAGTGGATCACGTCGCGCGAGTCGAGCTGGATCGTGATCGTCTTGTTCTCGGGCAGGTACAGGGTCGGGATCTTGCCCTCCTGGACCGCGCCCTGGGTGGCGCTGTTGTCGTCCGGCTGGACCTGGACGCCCGGGTCGTAGACGTTGTCGGTCACGTAGTTGAAGTCCCACGCCCACTGCTTGGCGTACACCTGGATCTTGAGGTCCGGGTTCGCGTACGGCTTCTCGATCGCCGCCTGGTCGCGGGCGGTGAAGGCGAAGAAGCCGAGGACCAGGATGAGGGGCACGATCGTGTAGAAGATCTCGATCGGCATGTTGTAGCGCAGCTGCGACGGAAGGCCGGTCTGCCCCTTGCGCCGGCGGTAGACGATGACCGCCCACAGGATCAGGCCCCACACGATGATGCCGACGATCAGGAGCACGATCCAGCTGGTCACCCACAGGCCGCTGATGCGGTCGGTGTGGTTCGTGACGGGCGGCTGACCCTCCACGAAGCCCGGGAGGAATCCGTGCAGCTGAGCCTGCGTGCAGCCCGCAAGCGCCACGACGAGCGTCGCAGCGATCGGGATGGCAGCCCATCGGAGACGGCGATTGTGACGCACCGGTGACCTTTCGAGTGACTACGGGGACAGTTCACATGCAACTGTATGTGGCTGCATCCACCCTACTCCGACTGACACCCTGATCCGAACAAAAGGGCCGCCCTGTGGAGGGCGGCCCTGAGTGTTCTCGTGTGCTATGGAACTCAGTGGAAGGAGTCTCCGCAGGCGCAGGAACCGGTCGCGTTCGGGTTGTCGATCGTGAAGCCCTGCTTCTGGATGGTGTCCTCGAAGTCGATCGTCGCGCCGTCCAGGTACGGGACGCTCATCTTGTCGACGATGACCTCCACACCGTCGAAATCGACGGTCGCATCCCCGTCGAGCATCCGCTCGTCGAAGTACAGCTGGTAGATCAGACCGGAGCAGCCACCGGGCTGGACGGCGACGCGCAGACGCAGGTCGTCGCGGCCTTCCTGCTCGAGCAGGCTCTTGACCTTGGATGCCGCGGTGTCGGTCAGGCCGACTCCGTGGGCCTTGGTCGCGGTCAGCGTCGTGTCGGACATCGGGCTCCTCACAAAGGATGATTCAGGCTTCGGAAACGAAATCTGCGTCGATTGTACGTCGCTCGGCTGCGATTTCCGCGACCGCCGCCGATCCGCTCAGGATTCTCTCGCGTTCAGCCGCGTGAGAAGCAGCGCCTCGGCGAGCACGGCACGCTTGAACACCCCGAGGTGGAGGGACTCGTTCGGGCTGTGCGCACGGGTGTCGGGGTCCTCGACGCCGGTCACCAGGATCTGGGCCTCGGGGAACTCCCGCACCAGATCGGCGATGAACGGGATGGAGCCGCCGATGCCGGTCTCGACCGCCTCCGCGCCCCAGGCGTCGGTCATGGCGCGCTTCGCCTCGCTCGCGGCCCAGCCCGCGGTGTCGACCAGGAACGGGTCGCCGAGGTCGACGTCGTCGATGGCGATGACCGCCCCGAACGGAGCGTGCGCCCGCAGGTGGCGCTCGAGCGCCTCGTAGGCCTCGCGGGCCGGCTGCCCCGGCGCGACACGGGAGCTGATCCGGACGGACACGCTCGGCAGGAGGGTGTTGGAGGCGTTGGCCACGCTGGGGGCGTCGATGCCGGTGACCGTGATGGTCGGCTGCGACCACATCCGCGACAGGATCGGGCCCCGCCCGATGCTCCGGACTCCGGGAAGGAAGGCGGCGTCCTCCGCCAGCTCCTCCTCGCTGAACGCGGGTGGCTCGGCGGCCCCCGTGTACGACCGCAGACCCTCGACGGCCACGGCGCCGTCGTCGTCGTGGAGCGTCGCGAGCAGTCTCGCCGCCGCGAGCATCGCATCCGGAGCAGCACCTCCGTACATCCCGGAGTGGGAGGCGTGCCCGAGCGTCGAGACGGTGAGCCGGAACGTCACGTTGCCGCGCAGCGAGACCGTGAGCGCCGGCGTGTCCACGTCGACGTTGTCGGAGTCGGCGACGACGATCACGTCCGCCGCCAGCGCGGCGGAGTTCTGCTGGAGGAAGTTCGAGAAGGAGCGCGAGCCGAACTCCTCCTCGCCCTCGATGAAGACGGCGAGGCCGAGATCGAGGTCGTCGCCCAGAGCCTCATGCAGGGCGCGAACGGTGGCCACGTGCGACATCACGCCCGCCTTGTCGTCGGCGGCGCCCCGGCCGTACAGCCGGTCGCCGCGGACGGTCGGCTCGAACGGCGGCGTCTCCCAGTCCGCCGCGTCGCCCTCGGGCTGCACATCGTGGTGGGCGTAGAGCAGGACCGTGGGTCGTCCGTTCCGCGCAGCGCGCGTCGCGAGCACGGCCGGCTGGCCCAGGCTCTCCGCCCCGCCGTCGTCGCCCCGCGACGGGATCGGCGCCTGCTTCACCTCGACGCGGTCGAAGACGCCCGTCTCCGTCAGCAGGGCGGCCACCGCATCCGCACTCCGGCGCACGTTCGCCGGGTCGAACGCCGACCACGACACCGAGGGGATGCGGACCAGCTGCGCGAGGTCCGCGATCGCCGACGGCAGCCCGGCGTGGACTGCGGCGCGGACCTCCTGCTCGACGCCGTCCGGGGAATCGGGCGCGGCCGTGTCGTGGGTCGCGGAAACGGGGGTCAGCTGGCTCTCTGTCATGCGGGTAATCTTAAGCGGACCCCACAACCGAAGGCTCGAAGTTGGCGAAACGACAGAACCCGGCGAGCGACGCGGAAACGCCCGCAGCCGAGACCCCCGAAGAGACGGCTGCCCGGCTGAAGCAGGGCAAGGGGGCGCCGACGCCCTCCCGCCGCGAGCAGGAGGCTGCACGCAAGCGCCCGCTCGTCCCCACCGACCGCAAGGAGGCGGCCCGGATGGCGCGCCAGCGGCAGGCGGAGGCGCGCGAGAAGGCCCGCGTGGGCATGGCCGCCGGGGATGACCGCTATCTGACGGCCCGCGACCGCGGCCCGCAGCGCCGCTACGTCCGCGACTACGTGGACGCGCGCTTCTCGATCGGCGAGTTCCTCATCCCGATCATGCTGCTGGTGATCGTGCTGACCTTCCTGCCGTCCCCGCTCCTGCAGGCGTACGGCCTGTTCGCCCTCTGGGGGTTCTTCCTGATCGCGGTGATCGACTGCATCGTCCTCGGCTTCCTGGTGCGCAAGCGCATCGCCGCGAAGTTCGGGGAGAGCAAGGTCGAGCGCGGACTGCGCTGGTACGCCGCGATGCGCGCCCTGCAGCTGCGCGTGATGCGCCTGCCCAAGCCGCAGGTCAAGCGCGGCCGGTTCCCCAGCTGACGTGGCGATCATCGCGGCGGCCGACGGCTCCGCCCTCGGCAACCCCGGCCCGTCCGGCTGGGCCTGGTACGTGGACGACGCCCACTGGTCGGCCGGCGGCTGGCCGCACGGCACCAACAACCAGGGCGAGCTCATGGCGGTCATCGACCTGCTCGAGGCCACGGCCCACCTGGACGACGACCTCCACATCTACTGCGACAGCCAGTACGTGATCAACGCGGTCACGAAGTGGATGCCCGGCTGGAAGCGCAAAGGCTGGCGCAAGGCGGACGGCGCCCCCGTGCTGAACCGTGAGCTCCTCGAGCGCCTGGACCGCGCACTGCAGGGCCGCCGCTTCACGTTCGAGTGGGTGAAGGGACACGCCGGCCACGAGCTGAACGAGGCCGCAGACGTGCGCGCCCGTGCCGTGGCCACCGCCTATCAGCTGGGCGACCCGATCCCGATCGGCCCGGGGTGGCCCGGGACCGCGGCCGCGGCTGCGACGGCGGAGCCGGCGCCGGCGCCGGAACCGCAGCCGGACCTGGAGCCCGCCCTGCTGCCGACGCGATCCGGAGGCACGACGGCGACCGCGACGGACGACGACGCCCTCGAGTTCGACCTCTTCGACGGCCTTCCGCCCGAGGAGACGGACGAGGAAGCCGTCGCCCGGCTGGAGCGCGAACTGCTCGAACCCGGCGTGCGCTCCGACGCTTCGCGACTCGCCGCGCTGCTGCATCCCTCCTTCGAGGAGATCGGCCGCTCGGGCCGGGTGTGGGGCCGCGACGCCCTCATCTCCGAGCTCGCGGACGAGGACTCCCCCGCCGGCGAACTCGACGTCCTCGGCATCGACCGGGTCGCTCCCGATGCGCTGCTCCTCACGACGCGGACCGTGGATGCGCGGGGCGCGACACTGCGCAGCTCCCTCTGGGTGCGCAGCTCGGGACGCTGGCGCCTACGCTTCCACCAGGGCACTCCGGAGGCGTAGCAGCCCCCGGTTGATCTGCCGCGCCCACAGCGGGCCGCGGTAGAGGAACGCGGTGTAGCCCTGCACCAGGGTGGCACCCGCATCCAGTCGTTCCTGCACATCCTCTGCCGTGTCGACACCGCCTACGGAGATCACGCAGAGCTCCGGCGGGACGACCGCCCGGATCAGCCGCAGCACCTCGAGCGAGCGAGCGGCGAGCGGCGTGCCGCTCAGGCCTCCTGCTCCCGCTGCCTCGACGACTGCCGGGTCGGTGCGCAGACCCTCCCGGGCGATGGTGGTGTTGGTGGCGATGATGCCGGCGAGACCGAGCTCGACCGTGAGCCGAGCGATCCTCTCGACCTGGTCGTCGGTGAGGTCCGGGGCGATCTTCACCAGGAGCGGCGTATCGCCGGCGACCTCCTTCACGGCGGTCAGGAGCGGTGCGAGCAGTTCGAGCTCCTGCAGGCCGCGGAGCCCCGGCGTGTTGGGAGAGCTGACGTTCACGACGAGGTAGTCGGCGACCGGTGCGAGGGCCCGCGCGCTGGTGAGGTAGTCGGCCGTGGCATCCTCGACGGCGACCACCCGCGACTTGCCGATGTTGACGCCGAGGACGGGACGCCGCCGGGCGCGGCGCACCCGCAGCAGCTGGTTGGCGGCACATCCTGCGCCGTTGTTGTTGAAGCCCATCCGGTTGATGACGGCGCCGTCCGGGATGAGGCGGAACAGCCGCGGCTTCTCGTTTCCGGGCTGCGGGCGTGCGGTGACCGTGCCGACCTCGACGTGGCCGAAGCCGAGCGCGCCGAGGCCGAGAACGGCCTCGCCGTCCTTGTCGAAGCCCGCCGCCACACCGAACGGGGAGGCGAACCGCAGTCCGAGCGCCTCCACCGCCAGCGAGGGGTCGGGCGCGGTGTACCGGCGGGCGAGACCGCCGAGGCCCAGGGCCGGGAGGGCGCGGATCACCAGGAACGCGAGATGGTGGGCCCGCTCGGGGTCGAGCCGGGACAGGATGAGGTCGAACAGTACGCGATACATGCCTGTTCGAGAATACCCGTTAGGGCACATCCACCGTTTCCGCACGGTGCGCGAGGCGCAGCGAGCGGATCGCCTCCTCGAAGTCGTCGAGGGAGTCGAACGCCTGGTAGACGCTCGCGAAGCGCAGGTAGGCGACCTCGTCCAGCTCCCGCAGCTCCGGGAGGATCGCCAGCCCCACGTCGTTGGCCTCGATCTGCGACGCGCCGGTGGACCGGATGGTCTCCTCCACCTTCTGCGCCAGCACCGCCAGGTCGGAGTCGGTCACCGGCCGGCCCTGGCAGGCCTTCCGCACGCCGAGGACGATCTTCTCGCGGCTGAACGGTTCGGCCACGCCGCTGCGCTTGATCACGCTCAGACTCGCCGTCTCGGTGGTCGAAAAGCGGCGGCCGCATTCCGGGCACTGCCGCCGGCGGCGGATGGAGAGCCCGTCGTCGCTGGTCCGCGAGTCGATGACGCGGGAATCCGGGTGGCGGCAGAAGGGGCAGAACATGGAGGAATTCTACCGCCCGGAGTCGGCCGGACCGCCCGGGCGGAAGCGCGCGGTGACCGCTTCGCCGTGCGCAGGGAGGTCCTCGGCTGCCGAGAGCGCGACGATGCGGTCGGCGACCTCGCGCAGCGCATCCCGGTCGTAGCTCACGACCTGCTGCGGCCGCAGGAACGAGTAGGCGCCGAGGCCGGGCGAGAAGCGGGCCTGGCCGCCGGTCGGGAGCACGTGGTTGGAGCCGGCGAGGTAGTCCCCCAGGCTGACGGGCGACGTGGCCCCGAGGAAGATGGCGCCGGCATTGTGGATGGACGCGAGCAGCGCCTCCGGATCCGCCGTCTGCAGCTCGAGGTGCTCCGGTCCGTAGGCGTCGCTGAAGGCGGCGGCCGCCGCCAGGTCGTCGACCAGGACGATCGCCGACTGCGGGCCGCCCAGCGCGGTCCGGACGCGCTCGGCGTGCTTCGTGGCGTCTGCCTGCCGGCCGAGCTCGGCGACCACCCGATCCGCGAACGCCGGACTGTCGGTGACGAGCAGGGAGGCGGCCGCCTCGTCGTGCTCCGCCTGGCTCACCAGGTCGGCAGCGACGTAGCCGGCATCCGCCGCATCGTCGGCGATGACCAGGATCTCGGTCGTTCCCGCTTCCGAGTCGATGCCGGCCTGGCCGCGCACGACGCGCTTGGCCGCGGCGACGTAGACGTTGCCCGGTCCGGTGATGACCTGGACCGGCTCCAGACCCAGCTCTTCGACGCCGTACGCGAGCGCGCCGATCGCGCCGGCGCCTCCCATCGCGTACACCTCGTCGATGCCCAGCAGCCCGGCGGCGCCCAGAATGGCGGGGTGGACCGCGCCTCCGAACCGCCTCTGCGGCGGACTGGCGAGAGCGACGGAAGCGACGCCCGCGACCTGGGCCGGAACGGCGTTCATCACCACGCTCGACGGATACGCCGCCTTGCCGCCGGGGACGTAGAGCCCGGCGCGCTCGACCGGCTGCCAGCGCTGGACGATGGTCGCGCCCGGGCGGATGGCGGTCTCGGCGGCGGGCGGGACCTGTGCGGCCGTCGCCTCGCGGACGCGTGCGATCGCCTCCTCCAGGGCCTCGCGGACCTCGGCGGGGAGCGCCTGCACGGCCGCGTCGATCTCGGACTGCGGCACGCGCACGGACGCGGGAGCCCCGCCGTCGAAGCGCTCGGCCTGCTCGGTCAGCGCCGCGAGGCCGCGCCGCCGGACATCGTCGATCAGCTCGGTGGCGATGGACATCGCGGCGTGCACGTCGACGACCGGACGAGGAACCAGGCGCTGGAAGGCGGCGCGAGTAGGCTGGACACCGCGGAGGTCGATGGTCTGGATCATGGCCCGACCAGCCTAACGGTTCGCGCCGGTCATCCCCCGCGCGGAATGGTCCCGACAGATTCGAGCTTGTACCCACAGTATGAACAGTGCATCCCCCGACCCCACCGACGGCACCGTCAGCGACGCGACTCCCGACCTCGCGGCCTTCCGGCAGACGTTCCGCCGTCACGCTGCCGGGGTGGCGCTGATCACGGCACAGACCTCCGACGGCACTCCGGTCGGCTTCACGGCCACCTCCCTGGCATCGCTCGCCGCCGTGCCGCCCCTCGCCACCTTCAACATGTCGCTGTCGGCGTCGAGCTGGCCCGCGATCGCGGAGACCGACCGGGTCGTCATCCACACCCTCGGTGTGCGGAACCGCGATGTGGCGCAGATCCTCTCGGGGGACAACCGGCGGCGCTTCCTCGGCGACCACTGGTACCGCGGCCCGCACGGACTGCCCGTGATCAAGGACACGACCGCGTGGATGGTCGGACGCATCCTCGAACGCACCGAGGTGCACAACAGCGCTGTCGTGATCGTGCAGATCGAGGAGGGCGGCCTCGGCGAGGACGACGCTCCGCTCGTCTACCACGAACGCACCTACTGGCGCCCCGGCACCCCCGTCTGACCCGGCCCCGCCGCCCGCCGCCGTCCGCTGCCCGAGCCCGCCGCCCCAGCTGTCGCCCCCCAGCCCGCCGCCCGCCGCCTCCGCTCTCGCCCCCTCACGCTGCGCCACTGTCCCCCCTCCCGCTCTCCCCCTCCCGCTCTCCCCCTCCCGCTCTCCCCCTCCCGCTCTGCCGCCCTCACGCCCTCCCCGAAGTGCTCGTTGTTGCAGCCCCAGACGGCGTGTCGGGTGCAACAACGAGCACCTCGCCGGAATGAGCACCCTGGCGGATGCAACAACGAGCACCTCGCGGGAACGAGCCCCTCGGCGGAATGAGCACCTTGGGGCAGGCGGGCCCCGTACGCGCAACTACGAGCACCTCGGCGGGAGGAGCACGTCCCCCTCGCCCCGACCTTCCGCCGAGGTGCTCGTTGTTGCAGCCCCAGACGGCGTGTCGTGTGCAACTACGAGCACCTCGGCGGATGGCGGAGGGTGGAGGCGGGGGGGTGGAGGCGGGGGTGGAGGGGAGGAGGCGGGGGGCGGAGGGGGCGGGAGGGGCGGCGTCAGACGAGGCAGTTGGGGCCGAGCAGGCCCTTCAGCTCTCCGTAGAGGTCCGCGCTGACGGTGACCGGCCGGGGAACCTCGAACACCCGCGCGACGTGACCCTTCACCAGCCGCAGGCGCACCTCGCTCTCGCCGGGGTGACGACCGAGGACCTCGTTCAGGGACAGAACGGTGTCGGTGGTCGCGCGCTGGTCCGGCATCGTGATCACGAGCGGCCCGGAGTCGTTCGCCTGGCCCACGTCGGGCGTCATCAGCGAGAACGCGTGCAGGTTCATCCCGTCGTCGCGCAGGCTCACCCGGCCCCGGACGACGACGATCGCGTCTCCCACCAGCTGCGGAGAGTACTCCTGGTACGCCTTGCCCATGAACATGACGGTCAACTCGCCGCCGAAGTCCTCGACCTGGATCATCCCGTACTGGTTGCCGGATGCCTTCGCCACGCGGTGCTGCACGCTCGTCACGAGGCCCGCGATCGTGACGGTCTCGCCGTCCTGGATGCTCTCGGAGCCCACCAGCTCGGCGATCGACGTACTGGCGAGCTTGGCCAGCTGCAGCTCGAGGCCCGCGAGGGGATGGTCGGAGACGTAGAGTCCGAGCATCTCGCGCTCGAACGCCAGCTTGTCGCGCTTCGCCCATTCCGGACGCTGCGGGATGTGGTGCTGCGTCTGCGTCGCCTCGTCCTCGCCCCACAGGCTGTCGAAGTCGAACCCGACATCGCCGTTCGCCTCGTTGCGCTTGATCTTGACGGCCGACTCGACCGCATCCTCGTGCACCTCGATCAGCGCACGACGGGTGTGGCCGAGCGAGTCGAATGCGCCCGCCTTGATGAGCGACTCGACCGTCCGCTTGTTCGCGGCGTGGATCGGCACCTTGTTCAGGAAGTCGTGGAACGTCTCGAAGCGGCCCTTGCTCTCGCGCGCCTCCCGGACCCCCTCCACGACGTTCGCCCCGACGTTGCGGACCGCGCCCATCCCGAAGCGGATGTCCTCGCCGACGGCGGCGAAGTACAGGTTGGATTCGTTGACGTCCGGCGGCAGCACCTTGATGCCCATGCGGCGGCACTCGTTGAGGTAGAGGGCCATCTTGTCCTTGGAGTCGCCGACGCTGGTCAGCAGCGCCGCCATGTACTCCGCGGGGTAGTGCGCCTTCAGGTAGGCCGTCCAGTACGAGATGACGCCGTAGGCGGCCGAGTGCGCTTTGTTGAACGCGTAGTCGGAGAACGGGAGCAGGATCTCCCAGAGCTTGTTGACCGCATCCATCGAGTAGCCGTTGGCCTGCATGCCCTGCGAGAAGCCCTCGAACTGCTTGTCGAGCTCCGACTTCTTCTTCTTGCCCATCGCGCGGCGCAGGATGTCTGCTTGGCCGAGCGAGAATCCCGCGACCTTCTGCGCGATCGCCATCACCTGCTCCTGGTAGATGATGAGGCCGTAGCTCGTGGAGAGGATCTCGGCGAGCGGCTCGGCGAGCTCCGGGTGGATGGGCGTGATCGCCTGCTGGGCGTTCTTGCGCAGCGCGTAGTTCGTGTGGGAGTTCGCGCCCATGGGGCCCGGCCGGTAGAGCGCGATGAGCGCCGAGATGTCCTCGAAGTTGTCCGGCTTCATGAGCCGCAGCAGCGACCGCATCGGGCCGCCGTCGAGCTGGAACACGCCCAGCGTGTCACCGCGCGAGAGGAGCTCGTAGGCGGGACGGTCGTCGAGCGCGAGCTCTTCGAGGACGAGTTCTTCGCCGCGGTTGTCGCGGATGTTGTCGAGGGCGTCGTTGATGATGGTGAGGTTGCGCAGCCCCAGGAAGTCCATCTTGATGAGTCCGAGGGACTCGCAGGCCGGGTAGTCGAACTGCGTGACGATCTGGCCGTCCTGCTCCCGCTTCATGATCGGGATGATGTCGATCAGCGGGTCGGACGACATGATGACGCCGGCCGCGTGCACGCCCCACTGGCGCTTCAGGTTCTCGAGTCCGAGCGCCGTGTCGAAGACGGTCTTCGCCTCCGGGTCGGTCTCGACGACCGCCCGGATGTCGACCGCCTCTTTGTAGCGCGGGTGGTCTTTGTCGAAGATGCCGGTGAGCGGGATGTCCTTGCCCATCACGGGCGGGGGCATCGCCTTGGTGAGCTTCTCACCCATCGAGAACGGGAAGCCGAGCACACGCCCGGAGTCCTTCAGCGCCTGCTTGGCCTTGATGGTGCCGTACGTGACGATCTGGGCGACGCGCTCCGAACCGTACTTCTCGGTCACGTACTTGATGACCTCGCCGCGGCGGCGGTCGTCGAAGTCGACGTCGAAGTCGGGCATCGAGACGCGGTCGGGGTTGAGGAACCGCTCGAAGATGAGGCCGTGCTGCAGCGGGTCGAGGTCGGTGATCCGCATCGCGTAGGCGGCCATCGAGCCGGCGCCGGAGCCGCGGCCGGGGCCGACGCGGATGCCGTTGCGCTTCGACCAGTTGATGAAGTCGGCGACCACGAGGAAGTAGCCCGGGAATCCCATCTGCGAGATGACGCCGATCTCGTAGTCGGCCTGCTTGCGCACCTCGGGGGTGATGCCGCCCGGGTACCGCTGCTCGAGGCCCCGCTCGACCTCCTTCACGAACCACGTCTGCTCCGTCTCGCCCTCGGGGACGGGGAAGCGCGGCATGTAGTTCGCGGCCGTGTCGAACTGCACGTCGCAGCGCTCGGCGATCGCCAGGGTGTTGTCGCACGCCTCGGGATAGTCGCGGAACAGCTGCCGCATCTGCTCCGGCGTCTTGAGGTAGAACTCGTCGGCGTCGAACTTGAAGCGGTTGGGGTCGTCGAGGGTGGAGCCGGACTGCACGCAGAGCAGGGCGGCGTGACTCTTCGCATCCTCGGCGTGCGTGTAGTGGAGGTCGTTGGTCCCCACCAGCGGCAGGCCCAGATCTTTCGCCAGCCGGATGAGGTCGGACATGATCCGGCGCTCGATGCCGAGGCCGTGGTCCATGATCTCGGCGAAGAAGTTCTCGCGGCCGAAGATGTCGCGGAACTCGGCCGCCGCCTCCCGTGCCGCCTCGTACTGGCCCAGGCGCAGGCGCGTCTGGACCTCGCCGGAGGGGCATCCCGTGGTCGCGATGATGCCCTTCGAATACCGGCTGAGCAGGTCGCGGTCCATGCGCGGCTTGAAGTAGTAGCCCTCCATGGAGGCGTACGACGACATCCGGAACAGGTTGTGCATGCCCTCGGTGGTCGCCGCGAGCATCGTCATGTGGGTGTACGCGCCGGAGCCCGAGACGTCGTCGCCGCCGCCGTCGCCCCAGCGGATCCTGGTCTTGTCGGTGCGATGGGTGCCGGGCGTGAGGTACGCCTCGGTGCCGATGATCGGCTTGATGCCCGCATCGACGGCGGTGCGCCAGAAGTCGAACGCGCCGAACATATTGCCGTGGTCGGTGATGGCGACCCCGGGCATCCCCTGCGCCGCCGCCGCCTCAACCAGCGGTTTGACCCGCGCCGCCCCGTCGAGCATCGAGTACTCGCTGTGGACGTGGAGATGTACGAAGGAGTCGCTCATGACCCCTTCAGCGTAAACGGTTCGGCCGACATTTTTCGGCGACCCTCGGCACCGCCGGGGGGAAAGGAGGAGATGTTGCGCGACGCGCCGCGCGGGCGCAGGAAAGGGAGGAGGCGAGGGCCGGAACCGACCGGAATTCCTCCGTTTTCGATGCGCGCCGGCTACGTGCGGAGCACGTCCAGAGCGTGTTGCAGGTCCGCGGGATAGGTCGTCGTGAAGGTGACCCACTCCCCCGTCGCCGGGTGGTCGAAGGACAGCTGGACGGCGTGCAGCCACTGGCGCGAGAGGCCCAGCCGCGCGCTCAGCGCCGGGTCGGCTCCGTACATCGCATCGCCCACGCACGGGTGCCGCTGGGCCGCCATGTGGACGCGGATCTGATGGGTCCGACCGGTCTCCAGATGGATCTCGAGGAGGCTTGCCGAAGGGAACGCCTCGATCGTCTCGTAATGCGTGACGGAGGGCTTCCCGCCCGCGACCACGGCGAACTTCCAGTCGGACCGTGGATGGCGGCCGATCGGCGCGTCGATCGTGCCGGTGAGCGGATCCGGATGGCCCTGCACGACGGCGTGGTAGATCTTCTCCACGGTCCGGTCGTGGAAGGCACGTTTGAGGACCGTGTAGGCGTGCTCCGACTTCGCGACGACCATGAGGCCGCTCGTGCCGGCGTCGAGGCGGTGGACGATGCCCGCGCGCTCGGCGGCGCCCGAGGTGGAGATCCGGAAGCCCGCGGCGGCCAGCGCGCCCAGCACCGTCGGGCCCTCCCAGCCGACCGAGGGATGGGCGGCCACGCCGACGGGCTTGTCGATCACCACGATGTCGTCGTCATCGTGCACGATCGTGAGCTCGGGGACGGCGATGGGGACGACCTGCACGTCCGACTTCGGCTGCCACGACACCTCGAGCCACGAGCCGGCCGCGAGGCGGTCGGACTTGCCGGCCTCCCGGCCGTCCACCGTCACGCCGCCCGCCTCGGCGATCTCGGCGGCGAAGCTGCGCGAGAAGCCGAGGAGCTTGGCGAGGCCCGCGTCGACGCGCGAGCCGTCGAGCCCGTCCGGGATCGGGATGCTGCGCGACTCCATCTAGCTCTGAGGTTTGTCGTGCTGATTCGCGATGGGCTGCTTCGGCTCGCCCAACGTCGGCTCGCCTGCGACAGGCCCCCCTGCGACGGGCTCCCCTGCGACCGGGTCACCCGGGACCGACTCGCTCGCCGGGTCACCCGCGACCGACTCGCTCTCCGGGTCGACGTCGCCGTCCGGCGCGTGCCGGCCGTCGAGGCCGACGCCGCGGAGGGTGAGCAGGAGGAACAGCACCATGCTCGACACGATCGCCACGTCGGCGAGGTTGAAGATCGCGGGCAGCACGGGGATCTGCAGGAAGTCGACCACGTGGCCGACGCCGAAGCCGGGTTCGCGGAACAGCCGGTCGGTCAGGTTGCCGAGGAGCCCCCCGAGCAGCAGCCCGAACAGCACCGCCCAGGCCGTCGACCGGATCCGCGGGGCGTACCAGATGACGAACCCGAGGACGCCGACGCCCACGATGGAGAAGATCCATGTGGAGCCGGTGCCGATCGAGAACGCTGCGCCCGCGTTCTTCACGAAGTGGAACTGCAGCAGCTGCCCGAGGACCTGGAACTGCTGACCCTCATAGAGGTTCGCCACCACCAGGAGCTTGGCGGTCTGGTCGACGAGGTACACGCACAGCGCCACCACGCCCAGGATCACCAAGGCCCGGACGCTGACCTTGGACCGGGAGGGACTAGCCTCCAAAGCCGGGGAAGGCCGGAGGCTGCTGACCAACCTGCTGGCCCTGGTTGCCGTCGTCGGAGCCGCCTGCGGGCACCGGAGCCGGAACCGCGCTTCCGGCGCCTACCGGAACGGCCGCACGGCTCTGGGCCGGGTTGGCGCCGCCGCCCTGGACGGGCGCGTCGAGGTCGCGGAGCTGGCTCTCGATGTAGCTCTTGAGACCCTTACGGTAGTCCCGCTCGAACGTGCGGAGTTCATCGATGCGACGCTCGAGTCCGGTGCGCTCCTGGTCGAGGGCGCTGATCTGGGCGCGCTGCTTCGACTCGGCCTCTGCGACGATGCGGGCTGCGGTGGCGTGCCCCTCGGCGATGAGCTGGTCGCGCTTCTCGACGCCCTCGCGCACGTGCTCCTCGTGGAGCCGGCGGGCGAGCTGGAGGAGGTTGTTGGTGGCGTTGGGGTCGTTCGCGTCGTCCGCTGGCGGCTGGTACGCCGGAGCGGGCTGAGCCTGCGCCTGCTGAGCGGCCTGTGCGGCCTCCTGCTGCGCCTGGGCGAGGCGCTGACGCAGGTCTTCGTTCTCGCGCTGAAGACGCTCGGTCTCGGCGTTGCCGGCCTGCGCCGGAGCGGCGACGGCGCCGCCCTGGCCACCGCTGCGCTGCAGCTCGGCGATCCGGGAGTCGGCGGCCACGAGACGCTGCTTGAGCTCCTCGTTCTCCTGATTCAGGCGACGCAGCTCGACGACGACTTCGTCGAGGAAGTCGTCGACCTCGTCCTGGTCGTACCCCTCGCGGAACTTCGTCGGCTGGAACCGCTTGTTGACTACATCTTCCGGAGTCAGCGCCATGGCAAGCCACCTTCGTGAAAAATTGGAACAGAAACGCGTTCAGCCAACGCTAGCAAAGCGGATGGGACTCGCGCAGCCACCCGCACGGTCCGCGCGTCGGCTCGTCAACGATACAACGGGCGCTCCGCCGCGGGCCTCAGCAACACTCAGCGGAATCCCAGGGTCACGTACAGCCCGATGATGACCACCAGCATCGTGAGGCTCCACCCGAAATCGATCGCCACCGGACCCATGGAGACGCGCGGGATGATCCGGCGGAAGAAGCGGATGGGCGGATCGGTGATCACGTACGTGGATTCGGCCAGCACCAGCCCGAAGCCGCGCGGCCGCCACTGGCGGGCGAACACCCGGACGAGATCGAGCACGAACCGGGCCCACAGCACGAAGAAGTAGATCAGCAGCGCGTAGTAGACGACGGTCGCGATGATCGAGACGGCAAGCACCTACCCAGTATGGACGAAAGCGCACCGCCTCCCCTGCCGCCCACGGAGGAGGCGGAGGGAGCCGATGCGCTCAGGCGTCGTGGAGCCGGACGTCGCAGCCGGCGGGTGCGTCCCGCCGGAGGTCGCGTCCCCGCCAGGCGCCGCGTGCCGTCAGGCCTGGGCGAAGAAGGATGCGTCGACGTCGGCGTCCTGACCGCCGTGCTCGCCGGAGACCACGACGTGGCTCGGCGAGAGCAGGAACACCTTCGGCGTGACGCGCTCGATCTTGCCGTAGAGCCCCTGGGAGAGGCCGCTGGCGAAGTCAACGAGGCGCCGGGCGTCGCCCTCGCTCATCTGCGAGAGGTTGATGATGACCGGGATGCCCTCCCGGAACGACTCGGCGATCGCCTGGGCGTCGCGGTACTGGCGGGGGTGGACCGTGAGGATCTCGTTCATTTCCTGTACCGATGCATTCCGTGCTGTGGACGACTTGCGCAGCGGCGTGACCGGAGCGCGGCCGGCCGCGGGTGCGACCGGGGCGGGATGGGGGACGGCCTGCACGGGCGACGGAGCCGGCGCGGGGGCTTCGCGGCGCGGCTGGTGCTGCTCGTGCTGCTCCTCGAACTCCAGCTCCTCGTCGGCAAGGCCCAGGTAGACCATCGTCTTCTTCAGCGGGTTGGCCATGGCTTCCTCCGTACAGACCTGCGCGACGCCTCGCCACGCACGTGAACTCGTGCTTCGAGATTAACGAACCTCGGGCCGATTCCCGGTAATGGCCGTCCCGATCCGAAGGTGTGTCGCGCCGGCGGCGATGGCCTCCCGGTAGTCCTGCGACATCCCGGCCGAGATCGCGGAGGCGTCCGGGGCGAGCGAGCGGACGCGGCCGGAGGCGGCGCGCACCCGTTCGAAGGCGCTGGCGGGCTGCTCTCCGAGCGGAGCCACCGCCATGACGCCCAGCAGGCGCAGTCCCGGCGTTTCCAGCACGTGCTCCACCAGCGGCTCCAGGTCGCGATCTGCGACGCCGCCGCGTCCGGGATCGTCCGTCAGGTTGAGCTGGACGAAGACGTCGAGGTCCGGGTCGGCCTCGCCCTCGCGGGCGGCCAGCGCATCCACCAGCGACAGCCGGTCGACCGAGTGGACGACGGACGCGTATCGCCGCACCTGCCGCGCCTTCTTGCCCTGCAGCTGCCCGACGAAGTGCCAGGCGAGGTCGAGGTCGGCCAGCTCGGCGGCCTTCGCCTGCGCCTCCTGATGACGGTTCTCCCCGACGTCGCGCACGCCGAGCCCGGCGAGCTCGCGCACCAGCGACGCCGGGTGGAACTTCGTCACGACGATGGTGGTGAGCTCCCCGGGCGAACGGCCGGCGGCCCGGGCGGCGTCCTCGACGCCCTCCCGGACCGCTGCGAGCCGCTCGGCCAGCCCGTTACTTGAGGAAGTCGGGGATGTCGAGGTCGTCATTCTCGTCGTCGAACGCCGGGTCCTTCTGGGGTGCCGCCTCTGCGGCCGGGCTCTCGCCGGTCTGCCAGGTGTCGGCGGCGGGAGCGGGAGCCGCGGCCTCGCCTGCTTCGAACGGCGCGGAGGAGGCCGCCTGCGCCTGCTCGGATCCGGCCTCCACATAGCTGGCGCGCCGGCCGTCGACCGCCGCGGGCCGCGTGTTGGGCTCGCCTCCGTCGAAGCCGGCCGCGATGACGGTCACGCGCACCTCGTCGCCGAGGGTGTCGTCGATGACCGCACCGAAGATGATGTTCGCCTCCGGGTGCACCGCCTCCTGGACCAGGCGAGCGGCGTCGTTGATCTCGAAGATCCCGAGGTTCGATCCGCCCTGGATCGAGAGCAGGACTCCGTGGGCGCCGTCGATCGACGCCTCCAGCAGCGGCGAGGCCACGGCGAGCTCCGCGGCCTTGATCGCCCGGTCGGCGCCGCGCGAGGAGCCGATCCCCATGAGCGCCGAGCCGGCTCCCTGCATGACCGACTTGACGTCGGCGAAGTCGAGGTTGATGAGTCCCGGGGTGGTGATGAGGTCGGTGATGCCCTGCACACCGGCGAGGAGCACCTGGTCGGCGGTGGAGAACGCCTCCAGCATGCTGATGCCGCGGTCGCTGATCTCCAGCAGCCGGTCGTTCGGCACCACGATGAGGGTGTCGACCTCTTCCTTGAGCCGCTGGACGCCGATCTCGGCCTGCTGCTGCCGGCGCTTGCCCTCGAACGAGAACGGCTTGGTGACGACACCGATCGTCAGCGCGCCGATCGACTTCGCGATGCGTGCAACGACCGGGGCGCCGCCCGTGCCGGTGCCGCCGCCTTCACCCGCCGTGACGAAGACCATGTCGGCGCCCGCGAGGGCTTCCTCGATCTCCTCGGCGTGGTCCTCCGATGCGCGACGGCCGACCTCGGGGTCGGCTCCGGCGCCGAGGCCGCGGGTGATCTCGCGCCCGACGTCGAGCTTGACATCGGCGTCGCTCATCAGCAGCGCCTGCGCGTCCGTGTTGATGGCGATGAACTCGACGCCGCGGAGGCCGAGCTCGATCATGCGGTTGACGGCGTTGACGCCGCCTCCGCCGATGCCGACGACCTTGATCACGGCGAGGTAGTTCTGTTGTGCTGTCACGTCCGGCCTCCACGGGAACCTTCGACCTCAAGTTGAGGCTTAAAGTCTTGCTCAGTATGCAATTCTCGATCCGACGTTAGGTGCGCGGTGGCCCCGCCCGGGTAACCCGGCAGGCGTGTCGGAAAAGTGCCATCCATCTCGGCGCTAGCCCGTCGTCACGCTGTGCGGCGACGAGACGTCGTAACGGGATGCGCCGGCTGCGCTCTTCAGCAGAGCGGCGAGGTCCGCGGCCTTCAGCGAGGAGTCCTCCGCGCTCCCCCAGACCACGGTCGCATGGCTGCTGCGCAGGGTGAAGCTCACGTCGTCCTTCGTCTTCGCGGCGATCGTGTCGACCTGCGCCAGGACGCCCGGAGGCAGGGCGCTCAGCACGCTCGCGGCCGCGGCGAAGCCCGAGTCCGCATCCACGTCCGCCGCGCCGCCGCTCGCCGCGATGAGGGGGAAGCCGTCCGGCCGCTTCTCGCTGCTCGCGATCGGAACCTTGGCCGCATCCACCAGGGTGTATGCGCCGCCCTGCTGGATGACTCCGACGGGCTGCCGCTCGACCACGCGGACGACGATCGAGTCCGGCGGATGGCTCTCGACCGTGTAGCTGCGGATCAGCGGGAAGGCGGCGAGGTCGCTGGAGATCCCCGCCTGGTTGAGCAGCGGCAGCGGCGTGCCCCGCTGATCCGAGAGCTTCTTCTCGATGGCGGTCGCATCCAGCCGGGAGGTCCCCGTCACCTGGATGTGCTTGAGCGCGAGCAGCGGAGAATACGCGATGATCGCGACGGCGAGGACGAGGGCGGCCACGACTCCCGCGGCGGCCAGCCAGGCGAGGCGGCGACGCCGCGAGCGCTTGGTGAAGCGACGGACCTCCCCGCGCTCGACGCGCTTGCGCTCGCGACGGGCCGCGCGCAGCGCCGTGGCGATCTCGCGGTTCGTGGGCAGCCGCGAGTAGGGCGAGCTCTCCGTGCCGGGCGCGGGAGCGGGGAGCGGCGACCGCACGGGATCCCGCTGCTCGGGCTTCACCACGGGGATGGGCTCGGTCACGGTCCCGACGGTGCGCGGCACGGCCTCGTCCCGGTCTCGCCCGCCGCGCTCCTCCGCGTTCCCACGCGGCGCGGCGGACGCCGCGGCCGGCGCCTCCTGCCGGTCGAAACCCTGAGGACGCTTCACGGGACGCCTACTCCGCCGGGACGGCGTCCGGGTGCTCCCGGCGCAGCGAGTCCAGCAGCTGGGGGACGATGCGGTAGACGTCGCCGCAGCCCAGCGTGATCACGAAATCGCCCTCGCGCGCGATCTGCGCGGTGTGGTCGGCGGCCTGCTGCCAGTCCGCGATGAAGGCGACGTGCTCGGGATGCGCGAAGCGGTCGGCGACGAGCGCTCCGGTGACGCCGGGCTCGGGATCCTCCCGAGCGCCGTAGACGTCCAGCACGACGGTCTCGTCGGCGTACTGCTCGAGCGTCTCGGCGAACTCCCGCGCGAACAGCCGCGTGCGGCTGTAGAGGTGCGGCTGGTGGACGGCGATGATCCGGCCGTCGCCGACGACGGTGCGCGCGGCCGAGAGGGCTGCGGCGACCTCGGTCGGGTGGTGCGCGTAGTCGTCGTAGACGCTGACGCCGCCGACGGTCCCGTGCAGCTCGAAGCGGCGCTCCGTGCCGCCGAACCCGGCGATGGCCGCGAGTGCTGCGGCCGGGTCGAAGCCAAGGCCGGTGAGGACGGCGAAGGCTCCCCCGGCGTTGACGGCGTTGTGGCGGCCGGGAACGCGCAGGCGGGCCGCGTAGTCCTCGCCGCGGTAGCGGAGCACGAAGGACACCGGACCGTCGGTGACGATGGAGCGCACCTGGACGTCTGCATCCTCGGCCTCGCCGAAGGTGACGATGCGCTTGTCCGGCGCCTCCTCGCGCAGGCGGCGCGTGACGTGGATGGCGCCGGGGTCGTCGGAGGACACGACGACGAACTCGTCGGCCTCGCGCGCGAACGTGACGAACGCATCCTCGAACGCCTCCAGCGAGCCGTAGTGGTCGAGGTGGTCCGGATCGACGTTGGTGATCAGGGCGACGGCCGTGTCGTACAGCAGGAACGAGCCGTCGGACTCGTCCGCCTCCACCACGAACAGCTCGCCGGCGCCCGTCTGAGAGCTCTTCCCGAGGGAGGCGATCACACCGCCGTTGACGAAGCTCGGGTCCTCGCCGAGGCCGAGCAGCCCGGTGATGATCATGCCGGTGGAGGTGGTCTTCCCGTGGGCGCCGGCGACGGCGACCAGGCGGGACCGCTTGATCAGCCAGGCGAGCGCCTGGGAGCGGTGCAGCACCGGAAGGCCCTTCGCCAGCGCCAGCTGGTACTCCGGGTTGTCCTGCCACAGGGCTCCGGTGACGACGAGCGTGTCGGCGTCGCCGACGTTGGCCGCGTCGTGGCCGACGGTGATCGTCGCCCCGAGGCCGCGCAGGGTGTCGATGTTGGCGGAATGCCGCACATCCGATCCCGTCACCGTGTAGCCGGCCTCGAGGAACAGGCGGGCGATGCCGCTCATCCCCGAGCCGCCGATGCCGACGAAGTGCAGCTTTCCGAGCTCGTCGGGCAGGGTGAGATTCGGGTCTGGCTTGATCGTCACCCATGCAGCTTACGCGGCGAACCTCCATAACCCTTCGAGGCGCCGCCGACGCCGGCGGTTCCGGGTCAGAGCGATTCGCGGATGAGGGCGACCATGCGGTCGGAGCCGTCGCGGACGCCCGCGGAGGCGGCTCGAGCGGCCATCGCGGCCACGCGGTCCGTGTCGGCGAGCAGGGGCAGGAGGTGCGCATCCACCCACGGAGGAAGGAACTCGGCGTCGTCGACCAGCAGGCCTCCCCCGGCCTGGACGACGCCGGCCGCGTTGAAGCGCTGCTCGCCGTTGCCGATCGGGAAGGGCACGTAGACGGCGGGGATGCCGAGGGCGGCGAACTCGCACACGGTCGCAGCGCCCGCCCGGGCCACGGCGACGTCGGTGAGCGCGAAGGCCAGGTCCATCCGGTCGCAGTAGTCGAGCAGGCGGTAGTGCTCCACACCGGGGTCGGTGAGCTCGCCGCGGCCGCCCTGGATGTGCAGCACCTGCCAGCCTGCGGCGGTCACCTCCCGGGCGCGGGCGACGATCGTCTCGTTGAGGCGCCGCGCACCGAGCGAACCACCCGTGACGAGCAGGGTGGGGCGCTCGGCGGACAGCCCGAACTCCGCCGCCGCGGGCGCGCGGGCGGCGGCACGATCGAGCTCCTCGATCTCGACCCGCAGCGGCATGCCGACGAAGGTGGGATGCGGAAGCGGCGTCCCCTCGAAGGCCACCCCGACCCACGGCGTGTACCGTGCCCCCAGCCGGTTCGCGAGGCCCGGCCGGGCGTTCGCCTCGTGGAGCACGAGCGGAACCCGCTCGCGACGTGCGGCGGAGTAGGCCGGGGCGGCGGCATAGCCGCCGAACCCCACCACGACGTCGATCCCCCGGGAACGGATCAGCTCGCGCACCGTCCGGATCGTGCGCCGGTACTCCCCCGGGAAACGCAGGGCCGCGGCATTCGGGCGGCGCGGGAAGGGCAGCTTCGGGATGGTCGCCAGCTCGTAGCCGCGCTGGGGCACGAGCCGCGCCTCCAGACCCTCCGCCGTGCCGAGGACCAGCACCTCGGCGGCGGGGTCGTCGCGCCGCAGGCGGTCGGCGACGGCGAGCAGCGGGTTCACATGGCCGGCGGTGCCTCCGCCGGCGAGAAGGTAGCGCGTCATGCGCGCAGGTCCTCCGCATCCCGGCGCTGGGCGGCGAGGGAGTCACGGTGGGACTGGCGCGCGAACGACAGCACGATTCCGATGGCGGTCATGGAACTGATCATCGCAGTCCCACCTGCGGAGATCAGTGGGAGCGGGACGCCGAGAACCGGGATGACGCCGAGCACCACCGCGATGTTGACGAACGCCTGGCCGATCAGCCAGACCATGATGGCCGCCGTGGTCACCCGGGCGAACGGATCCGTGGACGAGTGGATGATGCGCAGGAAGACGATCGCGAGCATCACGAAGAGCAGCAGCACCACGACGGCCCCGATCAGGCCCAGCTCCTCGCCGATGATGGCGAAGATGAAGTCCGTGTCGGCGGCCGGGAGCCAGGACCACTTCGAGTGCGAGTTGCCGAGCCCCACGCCGAAGACGCCGCCGGACGCCAGCGCATAGAAGCCGTTGTTGATCTGCCAGTCGACATCCGGATTGGCCGCGCTCGTCCCGCCGAACGCCGCCGCGATGCGGCCCAGACGGCTCGCGCTGGAGATCGCGACGAAGAAGGCCACGACGCCGACGGCCACCACCCCGGTGAACAGGTACCGGATCCGGACACCCGCGAAGAACAGGCCGCCGAGCACCAGCCCCGCCATGATCATGGTCGTGCCGAGGTCGCCGCCGAGCGTCACCAGGGCGATCGCACCGCCGGCGACCGGGACGACCGGGATGGCGACGTGCTTCCACTGGCCGAGCACCTCGCGCTTTCGCGCCAGCACGATCCCCAGCCAGACGACGAGGGCGAGCTTGATCGCCTCCGACGGCTGCACGGTCAGCGAGCCGATCTTGAGCCAGTTGCGGTTGCCGCCGATCTCCATCCCGAGCGGAGTGAGCAGGACGAGCACCTGCAGGAAGCAGGCGGCAGCGAGGAAGAACCAGATCGATCTGCGCCAGAACGCCCGCGGAAGCCGCGACACCACGAACATCAGCGGGAGGCCGACGAGCGCGTACGCACCCTGCGACCAGAAGCGCGCGAAGAAGTTGTTGCTGTCGTTGTGCGACTCGACCGCCGACGACGACAGCACCATGACGAGACCGAACACCACCATGAAGAGCGTGATGCCGAGCAGGAGGAAGTAGTTGGCCGACTCGGACGTCATCGCCCGCCCGAGCTGGATGCGCGTGGTCAGCGCTCCGAGACGGCCGGCGCGCGACTCGGTCTCCTCAGCCCTGATCCGGGTCGGGACGCGAGGCGGACTCGTCATCTGCCTCACCTCCCACGTACTCGTTGACCGCTGTCTGGAAGCGACGGCCGCGCTCCGCATAGTCGGCGAACTGATCCATCGACGCCGCCGCCGGGGCGAGCAGCACCGTGTCGCCCTCGCGGGCGAGGCCGCCGGCCAGCCGCACCGCCGTCGGCATGACCTCCTCAGTCTCGCGGGCCTCGACCTCCAGCACGGGAAGCTCCGGCGCGTGTCGCCGGAATGCAGCCATCAGCGGCTCGCGGTCCACTCCGATGAGCACCGCCCCACGGAGGCGGCCCACGTGGGCGGCGACCAGCGCATCCACGTCGACGCCCTTCAGCAGGCCGCCCACCAGCCAGACCACGGACGGGTAGGCGCGCAGCGATGCGTCGGCCGCGTGAGGGTTCGTCGCCTTGGAGTCGTCGACCCAGCTGACGCCTGCTTCGACCCGGACCAGCTCGATGCGGTGCGCATCCAGCCGGAACGCGGTCAGGACATCGCGGATCGTCTGCGGAGTGACCCCGTACGAGCGCGCGAGGGCGCTGGCGGCGAGGATGTTCGCGACCACGTGCGGCGCATCCAGCCCCGCCTCGCGGAGCTCGTCCAGGGTGGTCAGCTCGATGGCGGCGTTCGCGCGGTCCTCCAGGAACGCGCGATCGCAGAGGATGCCGTCCACGATCCCGAAGTCGCTCGGGCCGGGAACATCCAGTCCGAAGCCGATGGCGCGCGCGCCCTCGACGACCTCCGCCTCCTCCACCATCCGCAGCGTGTTCGCGTCGGCCCGGTTGTAGACGCAGGCGACTTGCGTGTTGTCGTACACCTTGGCCTTCGCGGCGATGTACGCCTCGAGCGACCCGTGCCAGTCCAGGTGGTCCTCGGCGATGTTGAGGCACGCGGCGGAGAACGGCGAGAGCTCGCCGCCGGCGTTGCGGTTCACCCAGTGCAGCTGGTAGCTGGAGAGCTCGACGACGAGCACGTCGAAGCCCTCCGGATCGCGGATGGCGTCGAGCACCGGGACGCCGATGTTGCCGCACGGCGCGACCCGGTTGCCGCCGGCGAGGATCATCGTCGCGGTCAGCTGCACGGTCGTCGTCTTGCCGTTGGTGCCCGTGACGCAGATCCAGTCGGCCGGGCCGTCGGCGCCGTCGGCGCGGGCGACCTTGTCGCGCAGGCGCCAGGCGAGCTCGATGTCCCCCCACACCGCCGTGCCGTTCTCCTGCGCCCAGACGAGCAGCGGGTGGTCCCAGTGGAATCCGGGGGACGCGATGACGAGCTCCGGGTCGAACGCGACCAGTCGCTCCGGCGCAGCACCCAGGTCGGCCTGCTCCACGAGCTCGGCGCCGATGACCTCGAGCAGCATCCGCCGCTCGTCGTCCGCCTTCGCCGTCACGACGAGCACGTCGGCACCCAGTTCGGCGAGCGTGTCGGCGACGGAGAATCCGGTGACGCCGAGCCCGTAGACGGCCACGCGCAGCCCGCTCCAGTCCGCGTGCCAGCTGGTCAGCCCCACGAGCCTTTCGGCGGTCCGGTCCGCCGGCGTGCCGGGGTCGCGCGAGTCGGTCATGTCGCCAGCCACTCCAGGTAGAAGGAGCCGACGCCCGCGGCCACCAGCAGGCCGCCGATGATCCAGAACCGCACCACGACCGTCACTTCGGCCCATCCCTTGAGCTCGAAGTGGTGGTGGACGGGACTCATCAGGAAGATGCGTCTGCCGTGCGTCAGCTTGAAGTACGCGCGCTGCACGATCACCGAGCCCGCCTCGATGACGAACAGTCCGCCGATGAGGATGAGCAGGAGCTCCGTGCGGCTCAGGATGGCGAGCGCTGCGACCGCGCCGCCGAGGGCCAGGGAGCCGGTGTCGCCGAGGAAGATCTGCGCAGGCGAGGTGTTCCACCACAGGAAGCCGACGACGGCTCCGACGATGGCCGTCGCCACGATGGCCAGGTCGAACGGGTCGCGCACGTCGTAGCACTTGGCGACGTTCTCGGGATTGAGGGTCACGCTCGTGCACGACTGGATCGACTGCCAGAAACCGATGATGATGTACGCGCCGACGGCGAGGATCGACGCGCCGGAGGCGAGGCCGTCCAGCCCGTCGGTCACATTGACGCCGTTCGAGGTCGCCGCCACGATGAAGTTGATCCAGATGAGATACAGGCCGTAGCCGACGAGGACCCCGATGACGCCGAACTTCGTGATCGAGCCGAAGTCGAGGACCGGGATGTCGCGGATGACCGAGACGCTCATCGACGCCGGCGTGTAGTCGTGGCCGTTCGGGAACCGGATCGCGAGGAACGCCCAGACGCTCGCGACGATCACCTGACCGGCGACCTTGGCCCAGCCGGTGAGGCCGAGGCTCCGCTCACGCCGGGTCTTGAGGAAGTCGTCGACGAAGCCGACGACGCCGAGCCCCACCATCAGCAGCAGCACCAGGAGGGCCGAGACGCTGGTCTCATCCCCGGTGAGCAGCAGAGCCGTGAAGTAGCCGAACAGCGTGCCGAGGATGACGACGATGCCGCCCATCGTCGCGGTGCCGCGCTTCGCGTGATGACTCTGCGGGCCGTCGTCCCGGATGAACTGCCCCCACTGCAGGCGGCGGAACAGCCGGATGAAGAGCGGCGTCAGGAACAGCGTGAACGCCATCGACAGCGCACCGGAGGTCAGCAGGGCTTTCACGAGAAGAATTCTCCCAGTCGGTCGCCGAGGAACCGGAGTCCCGCCGAGTTCGACGACTTCACGAGCACGGTGTCCCCGGCGCGCAGCGCGCCCGTCAGGTGCTCGAAGGCGGCGTCCTGCGTGTCGAAGAAGATCGACTCGCCGTCCCACGAGCCCTCTTTGATCGCGGAGATGTGCATCCGCCGGGCGCCGGGCCCCACGACGACCAGCTGGTCGATGCCGAGGCGGACGGCGAGCAGGCCGACGCGGTCGTGCTCCTCGCCCGAGAACTCGCCCAGCTCGCTCATCTCGCCGAGCACCGCGACCGTCCGGCCGGGCCGCTCCGAGATCTGGGCGAGCGTCCTGAGGGCGGCGGACATCGAATCCGGGCTGGCGTTGTAGGCGTCGTTGATGACGGTCACCGCGCTTCCGCCCAGCACCTCCATCCGCCAGCGCTCCGCCGTCTTGACGGACTGCAGCGCCGCGACGATGAGATCGATGCCGACGTCGAGGACGTGCGCAGAGGCGGCGGCGGCCAGCGCGTTCATCACGTGGTGCTCGCCGAGCACCTGGAACCGGACCGGCCGCGAGGACCCGTCCGGCAGGTGGAGCGTGAAGGAGGTGCCGCGGCGGTCGGACACCACAGCGGTCGCGCGCACGTCGGCACGCTCGTCCAGTCCGAACCACAGCACTCGGGCGACCGTCTTATCCGCCATCGTGCGCACGCGCGCATCGTCGATGTTGAGCACGGCGACATCCGACTCCAAGAGGTCCGTCACCATCTCGGACTTCGCGAGCAGGGTCTTCTCGATGCCGCCGAACTCGCCGGCGTGCGCCAGCCCGACCTTCAGCACCACGCCGACGTCCGGGCGCGCCATCCGCACCAGGCGGGCGATCTCGCCGATGCCGCTCGCGCCCATCTCGGCCACGAGGAACTGCGTCCCCTCGTCCACCTGCAGCATGGTCACCGGGGCGCCGACCTCGTTGTTGAACGAGGCGCGCGGCGCGATGGTCGGCCCGACCTGCTCCAGCACCGCCCGCAGCAGGTTCTTGGTGGTGGTCTTCCCGTTGGAGCCGGTGATCCCGACGATCTTCAGCCTCCCGAGCGAGCGCACGCGCGCGATCACCTCGGTGGCGAGGTCGCCGAGGGCCGCGACCGTGTCCTCGACCAGCAGCTGCGGGACCGGCAGGTCGAGTGGATGGTCGACCGCGACGAGCGCGGCGCCCGCCTGCGCCGCCTGCGGGGCGAACAGGTGGCCGTCCGTGAACTCGCCGGGCTTGGCGAAGAACAGCGAGCCGGGGACGACCTCGCGCGAATCCGTCGTCGACTCGCCGGCGACCTCGGTCTCAGGCGTCGCGTCCGTCCCGTCGAGCAGCAGCGTGCCGCGGGTGGCCGCGGCGATCTCGGCCAGCGTGAGAGCGATCATCTACAGCCACCCCGCCTCTCGCAGTGCGAGGCGGACGTCCTCGCGTGCGGAGTAGGGCAGCCGCTGTCCGGCGACCTCCTGGTAGTCCTCGTGGCCGGGGCCGGCGTACAGCACGACGTCTCCTTCTCCGGCCAGCGAGAGCGCGGTGCGGAAGGCCGCGCGCGGGTCCGGGATCTCGTACAGCTCGAGGTCCGGCACGGCCGAGCGCGCCCCCTCGAGCAGGGCGGTGCGGATGCTGGCCGGGTCCTCGAAGCGGGGGTGGAAGTCGGTGATGACGACCGCATCCGAACCGCGGGCGGCGATCGCGCCCATGTCCGTCCGCTTGGTGGTGTCGCGGTCGCCGTCGGCTCCGAACACCATGACGACGCGCCCCTCCGTCACCTTGCGCAGCGCGCTCAGCGTCGAGAGGAAGGCGTCGGGGCTGTGGCCGTAGTCGATGAAGACCACGGGACCGCGCTCGCCCGAGAGGCGCTCGGCGCGACCCGGGATGTACGCGTCGATGCCGCCGTCGCGCTCCAGTGCTGCGCCGATCGCGTCGAGGTCGTAGCCGGACTCCACCAGCATGACGATGGCCAGGGCGGCGTTGGCCGCGTTGTAGGCGCCGAGCAGCGGGATGCGCGTCTCGAGCCGGCGGCCGTCCGGGCCTTCCAGCGCGAAGGCCGTGTGGGTGATCGTCTCCTCGAGCACGGTGAGCATCCACTCGGCGTCCGACCCGGGCGAGGTGGAGAGGGTGGCGACCGGGATGCGCGACTGCTCCACGAGCCGGCGTCCCCAGTCGGAGTCGACCGTGACGACGCCGCGACGCGCGCGGTCGGGCTGGAAGAGCTCCAGCTTGGCGGCGAAGTAGTCGTCCATCGCCGTGTAGTCGTCGAGGTGATCGTGGCTCAGGTTGGTGAAGCCGACGACGTCGAAGACGATCCCGTCGACGCGGTGACGGCTCAGCGCCTGCGCCGACACCTCGACCGCCACGGCGCGGACGCCCTCTTCGCGCATGCGGGCCAGCAGGGCGTGCAGCTCGCTCGCCTCCGGGGTGGTCAGCTTGCTCGTGATGGCGGTGTCGCCGATGCGGCGCTCGGCCGTCGAGCTGAGGCCGGAGACCACGCCGAGCTGGCCGAGGATGGCGTTGAGCAGGTACACGACGCTGGTCTTGCCGTTGGTTCCGGTGACGCCGAAGAGAGTCGCCGAGTTCTCCTCGGTGCGGTAGATCCAGGCGGAGACGGCGCCGAGCGCCGCGCGGGGGTCCGGCGTGACGATGACCGGCAGGCCGGAGTCGGCAGCGAGTGCCGCGCCCTCCTCGTCGGTGAGGACGGCGACCGCTCCGGCCTCGGCCGCGGCGGCCGCGTACGTGGCGCCGTGCGCGTTGCGTCCCGGCACCCCGATGTAGAGGTCGCCCGGTTCGACGACGGAGCTCGCGAGGGCAGCACCGGTCACCTCGACACCGTCGAGGTCGCCGCGGGCGTCGAGCCCGAACTCGGCGACCAGCTGGGCGAGCGGGCGGGCGACGGGATGCTCGGGGCGCAGGGACGAGGGCGCCGGTCCTGTCACGAGGCTCACTTTCCGTAGACGGTGTCTTCAGTAGTAGGGGGGATAGTCGGCCGGGCTGGACGTGGAGGGCTTCACCCGGTAGGTCTTCAGCACCTGACTCATGATCGTGTGGAACAGCGGAGCGGCAGCTGCCGACGAAGTAATGGTAGTCGGGTATCCGAGGTTGACCGAAACGACGTACTGCGGATCGTCCACCGGGGCGACGCCCATCACCGACACGTAGTACGAGGGCAGATAGCCGCCCTTCCCGTCCGGCTGCTGGGCCGTCCCGGTCTTCGCGGCGACGCGGTAGCCGGGGATCTGCAGCTGCTTCTTGAGCTCGCCCGAGGTGACCACCGACTCCATCATCCCGAGGGTGGTGGCGGCCGCCTGAGGCGACACCACCTGGGTCGGCTTCGTCGTCGGGACGTCGGTCACGCTGCCGTCCGGGTGCTGGCATCCCTCGACCATCGAGAGCGGGATGCGGGTGCCGCCGTTGGCGAGCGCCTGGTACGCGTCGACCATCTGCAGCTGGGTCGCCGACACGCCCTGGCCGAACATCGTCGCGTACTTGGTCTGGTCGTCCCAGTCCTTGACCGGGTGCAGGATGCCGTCCGACTGGCCGGGGTAGGGCAGGCCCGTGGACTCGCCGATCCCGAACTTCTTCAGGTAGTCGTAGCGCGTCTGGTCGGCGAGTCGACTGCCCAGCTGGGACATGCCGGTGTTGGAGGACATCATGAGGACGCCCGTGAGCGTCAACCGGAGAGGATCGTGGTAACCGGAGTCGTGCAGGTCGGCGCCGTTGCCGGACTTCCACTCGTACGGTGCGAGAACCGGAGTCGTGGGCGTCGCCTTGCCCTGGTCGATGAGCATGGATGCGGTCAGCGCCTTGAAGGTCGATCCCGGCTCGTACGGGTCGCTGAACAGCTTGAGCCCCCAGTACGACGGATCGGTGCCGTTGATGTTGTTGGGATCGAGCGCGGGCCACTGCGCGATGGCCTTGATCTTGCCGGTCTTCGCCTCCGCGACGGTGACGAAGCCGAACTTCGAGCCGGTCGCGGCCACCTGCTGGGCCAGCGTCTGCTCGGCGAACCACTGCAGGTCGCTGTCGATGGTCAGCTTCAGCGTGCCGCCGTCCTTCGCCTCCTTCTGCACCACAGTGCTGCCCGGGATGGCGACGCCATCCGCACCGCGCTGATAGGTCTCCTCGCCGTTCTCGCCGGCCAGGCAGCCGTTCTCGCTCGCTTCCAGTCCCGCATTGCCGCCGTCCGACAGGAAGCCGACGAGGTTCCCGGCGACCGCTCCGTCCGGATAGCTCCTCGCCTGCTTCTTCGTGAACGTCAGCCACGGGTACGGCAGCTTGTCGAGCTTGTCGAAGGTGCCGACATCCATCCCGGACTTGATCAGGACATACTGCGACTTCGGGTTCTGCTTGAGCGCTCCGTCGATCAGTCCGAGCACGGCGTCGCCGCCCTGGCCGGTGATCGCACCGATCGCCGCCGCCGCCTTCACGAGTTTGTCCCGCCCGCCGGCGATCGCATCCTTGGGCGAGGCCGCCGCCGCATACGTGTAGACGGTGGTGGCGAGGATGGACCCGTTCGCGTCGACGATGTCACCGCGGTTGCCCAGCAGGGAGGTCGAGACCTCCTTGGCCTTCATCGAGTCCGCCTGCAGGGCGTCCGCCCGGATCACTTGGATGTCGACGAGCTTGGCCCCGAGGATGCCGACGGCCGCCGCGACGGCGAGGACCGTCGCAGCGGTCCGCCGCCGCAGCATCTTCTTGCCGACCATGCGCACGCCCCGTCCGTCGTCAGTGCGTCACCGGGGTCGGCAACGCTCCCTCCAACGGTACGGGCCCCGTGGTGGCGGCCGGGGTAGCGGCACCCGGACCTGTGGAATTCACAGGCTGCCCGCCCGGGGCCGTCGCCGGTGTCTTCGGCTGGGTCACAAGCGGGACTCCGGCCAGGAGCGCATTGGGCACGAGGTTGCCCTGGGCGCCCGTCACCGTGCCGGCCGCGCCGTCCGCCGGAAGCGGCGCGCCGAGCACGGCCCCGTCCGAGAGCCGGAGGTACGCGGGGCTGCTGTTGCTGACCATCCCGAGGGCATTGGCGTTGGCGGCAAGGTTCTGCGGGGACGACACCCGGTTGAGGTCCTCCGACACGGCTTGATACGACCGCTGGAGCTGCGCCTGCTTCGCCTGCAGGGTGTTCAGCTGGTAGGCGCCCTGCGAGATCCCGATGCTGAGGAGCAGCTGCGCCACCACGACGGTGAGCAGCGTCCCGACCGCGACGGCCGCGTACAGAGTGCGCGGCCGGGCCCTCCGCTGGGAGCGGGTGGACACCACTTCGAGGTGGGTGCGCTTGGGCTCCTCCACCGGTGCCGGGAGGGCCCCGCCATGCCACAGCGCCGCCGGACGCTTGCGCGTGGGCTGCGAGATCGCTTCTGCCAGGTTGGTGCTCACGAGCCCCTCCTCATCTCATCCGTGTCGTGGTGTCGGCGGTGTTCGCGGGTCGTACCCGCTCGGCGGCGCGCAACCGCACCGATGTCGCGCGAGGGTTGGCCGCCTTCTCGTCCTCGTCGGCCAGTTCCGCGCCGCGGATGAGCAGCTTCAGCTCCGGACGGTGCTCCGGCAGCTCGACCGGAAGGCCCGCCGGGGCGCTCGAGACGGAGCGGGCCTGGAGCTCGCGCTTCACGATGCGGTCCTCCAGCGACTGGTAGGACTCCACGACGATGCGGCCGCCGACGGAGAGCGCGTCGATCGCCGCGGGGATCGCCCGCTGCAGAACGGACAGCTCCTGGTTCACCTCGATCCGCAGCGCCTGGAAGACCCGCTTCGCCGGGTGGCCCTGCCGCTGGACCGCCACGGGGGTGGCCTTGGTGATCAGGTCGACGAGCTGGCCCGACCGCTCCAGCGGCTGCTTCTCGCGGGCCTCCACGATGCGGGAGGCGTATCGACCGGCCAGCCGCTCCTCCCCGTACTCGCGGAAGATCCGGCGCAGGTCGGCCTCGGAGTACTCGGCGAGCACGGTGGCGGCGGTCAGTTCGCTGGTGGAGTCCATCCGCATGTCGAGCGGGGCGTCCTTCGAATACGAGAAGCCGCGCTCCACCCGGTCGAGCTGGAGGGAGGAGACGCCGAGGTCGAAGAGCACGCCGTCGATCCGGAGGAAGCCCAGCCCCTCGATCGCCTCCCGGATGCCGTCGTAGACGGTGTGGACGAGGTGGACGCGGTCGCCGAAGCGCTGGAGGCGCTCCCCCGCTATCGCCAGGGCCTCGGGATCGCGGTCGAGCCCGACCAGGGTGGCCTCGGGAAAGCGTTCGAGGACTCCGGCGGAGTGACCGCCCATCCCGAGGGTGGCGTCGACGAAGACAGCGCCGGGCTTCGCCAGAGCGGGGCCGAGCAGCTCGATGCAGCGCTCGAGGAGGACGGGGGTGTGGATGCGGTCGTTTCCGGTGGAGTCGGTCATGGCTGTTCGGGACGGTCGCTGTGCCCCTGATTCCGGATCCCCATCCATCCCGACCTGACACCGGGGAAGTGGCGTCAGGGCGTATGGCTGGGAGTCGGGCGTCAGGGACGCCGCGGTCAGAAGAGTCCCGGGATCACCTCCTCCTCCGTGTTCGCGAATGCTGCCTCCTGCTCGGCCAGGTAGGTCTCCCAGGCCTGTGCGTCCCAGATCTCCGCGCGGCTTCCCGCGCCGATCACGACCAGGTCGCGATCGAGTCCTGCATACGAGCGCAGCGCCGACGGGATGGTCACCCGGTTCTGCTTGTCCGGGACCTCGGCGCTCGCCCCCGAGAGGAAGACGCGCAGGTAGTCGCGGGCCTGCTTGCTCGTCACCGGCGCCTGACGGATCTTCTCGTGCAGCGCTTCGAACTCACGCTGCGAGAAGACGTAGACGCAGTGCTCCTGGCCGCGGGTGAGGACGAGGCCGGACGCGAGCTCGTCCCGGAACTTGGCCGGAAGGATGATGCGCCCCTTCTCGTCGAGTTTCGGGGCGTGCGTACCGAGGAACATCGGCTGCCACCCCCACTCTCCCGGCCCAGGTTGCGGTGTTGCTCCACTTTACTCCACTTCCATCCACAAAGTCATGCACCCTGACCAAATTGCCCCGAAATGGGGACGCTGAAGCCCGGAATACCGCGGAAGTACGGGGTGGAGGGAAATGGAGGGCCCGGGATGGAAAGAGGGCATGAAAAAAGGGCCGATCATTCGATCGGCCCTTCGATGGAAGAACTGTGGAGCAGGGTGGAGGGGTTAGCCCTCTCCGCCGCCTTCGTTGCGCTTGTCCCAGCGATCGTTCATGCGGTCCATGAAGCCGGCCTGAGCCCCGCGCGCCTTCGCGCCCTTCGGCTCCGCCGTGCCCGGCTCGACGGCCACGCGCTTGCCCGGCGCGACGGCGACGAGGACCCCGGCGAACATCACCACGAAGCCCACGATGCCGACGACCGGCTGCTGGAAGTAGACGCCGGCCACCAGGACGGCCACACCGACGACGGCGAGCAGGATCCCGAGGACGATCGAACGGTAGGCAGGCCGAGCCCGCTTGCCCCCGACCTTCGCGACGAAATCTGCGTCATTCTGATAGAGACTGCGCTCCATCTCTTCGAGGAGGCGCTGCTCGTGTTCCGAAAGCGGCATCCGATTCCCCCTCTTTCTCGCGGGTTCGAGGCTTCAGTGAAGCCGATTGTAGCCTTGCGGGTCTGGCTAGGCTAGGCGTGTGTCTGAAAGCATCCGGTTCGTCGATCTCATCCAGTCCAGAATCGATGGATTCTTCGATACGCCTGCTTCCATTCTCGTCTCCATCGCCGATGAGCTCTCTCCCGTCGCGGCTTTCTCAAGGGATTTTCTCAGCGGCGGCAAGCGATTCCGGGCCCTTTTCTGCTTCTGGGGCTGGCAGGCCGTCCGGACGGCGGGAGGCGGCGAGGACGACGGCGCCGGTCCGGGGGCGATCACGGCCGGCGGCGCGCTGGATGCCGTGGTCTCGGTCGCCAGCGCGCTCGAACTGTTCCACGCCGCCGCACTGGTCCACGACGACCTGATCGACAACTCCGACACGCGCCGCGGGGCGCCGTCCGCGCACAAGCGGTTCGAGCGGCTCCACGACCGGGAGGGGTGGGGCGGATCGGGCGCGAGCTTCGGCACCGGAGCCGCCACTCTGCTCGGCGACCTGCTCCTCATCCTCAGCGACGAACTGTTCGACGAGGGCCTCACCCAGCTCGTCAGTGCACCCGCCCGGCGCGCCGCCCGCGCCGAGTTCAACCGGATGCGGCTGGATGTGACCGCCGGCCAGTACCTCGACATCTTCGAGGAGATCGGCTGGGCCGGCCGCCCGGACGCCGACCAGCTGGCGCGCGCGGAGCGGGTGATCGTCTACAAGTCGGCCAAATACTCCATCGAGTCGCCGTTGCTCATCGGAGGGAGCCTCGCCGGAGCCACCGTCGGCCAGCACGAGGCGCTGCGCGCGTTCGGGCTCCCGCTCGGCATCGCGTACCAGCTGCGGGACGACCTCCTCGGCGTCTTCGGCGACGCGGACGTGACCGGCAAGCCGAGCGGCGACGATCTCCGCGAGGGGAAGCGGACGGTGCTGATCGCGCTCACCCGGCAGGCCATCCCCTCGGGGGCGCGTGCCGCCCTCGACGAGTTGCTCGGCGACCCCGGCCTCACGCCGGAGCAGATCCGGACCCTGCAGCTGACCATCCGGGAGTCGGGCGCGGTGGAGACGGTGGAGAAGATGATCGCGGACAACGTCGCGCGCGCGATCGCCGCGCTCGACGCGGCGCCGCTCGGCGCGGCCGCCCGCGCGCAGCTGCGCGACCTCGCGGTCACGGTCACGCGGCGTACCGCCTGAACGGCCTGCTCGCCCTACTCGCCTGACGGCCTGCCGTCCTGCTCGCCTGACCGGCCTGCTCGCCCGAGGACGGGAGTCTAGGCGAGCGCCTGCGCGACCCGGCGGACCTCCGCCTTGCGGCCGGCACGTAGCGCCTCGATCGGCGAGGTGCCGAGGCTCTCCTCCTCGGCGAGGAGCCAGTCGACGGCCTCGTCGTCGCTGAACCCGTCGTCCGCCAGGACGATCAGGGTGCCGTGCAGTTCGCTCAGCGGCTCGCCGTCCTTCAGGAAGGACGCCGGGACTTTCAGGATGCCGTCGACGCGCTTGGCGCCGAGGTGACGGTCCTCGATGAGCCGGCGGACCCGGCTCACGCTCAGGCCCAACTGCTCGACGAGGTCGGGGACGGTCAACCACTCGGTGGTCTGGACGTTCTCGCTCACCCCTCCAGCGTGCCACGAGATCGGGGGGAGCGAACGCCACTCCGATTGTTACGATCAGGTAAACTGCTGTCACATCAGCCACTTCTGTTGACTCCTCTTGCCTTCTGTGCCAGCGTGGGGTGTCGTCGTGTCACTCGAAAAGGGGGGTCACCATGGCTCTGGCAGATACCGGCAAGGTCCGCAGCATCCTGGGAACCGTCCCGATCGCCGTGGCGAGCTCGCTCGCGGTCACCCTCAATCTCGTCACGCCGGCCCAGGCCGCGCCGCGCGAAGACCACGCGTCGGGCCATGACGGAGACACCGGAGAGGTCACTCCGCTCGAGCGGGCCACGGTGACCAGCACGATCGCCGGGGCGGCGCAGACCTCCGCGGCGAGCACCAGCGTCGCGGCCGCGCCGTCCACCTACCGCGTCCGGTCGGGCGACACGGTCTCGGGCATCGCCGCCCGATTCGGCCTGTCGACCGCGGCCGTGCTCGCGCTCAACGGGCTCAGCTGGAAGAGCCTCATCTTCCCCGGGCAGGTGCTCGCCCTCGCCGGCCCCGTACACGCCGCGCCTGCTCCCGCAGCACCTGCTCCGGCTGTGCCCGCTCCGGCAGCACCCGCGCCCGCTGCGACCACCACGTACACCGTCGTGCGCGGCGACACCGTCAGCGGGATCGCCGGCCGGTTCGGCGTCTCCACCCGCTCGGTCCTCGCCGCCAACGGCCTGAGCGCATCCAGCCTGATCTTCCCCGGTCAGAAGGTCCGCATCCCGGGCATGACCACGGCCGCTCTCGACACTCCCGCAGTGACGCCCGTCGCTGCCGCACCCGTGGCCGCTCCGGCGCCCGTCGCGGCTCCCGCGCCCCTGCCGATCGCGTCTTCCGGGCACGTCGTCGCCCTCACCGACGAGATGCGCGCCAACGCGCAGCTCATCATCCGCATCGGCCGCCAACTCGGCGTCCCGGATTCGGGGATCGTGATCGCCCTCGCCGCGGCGGCACAGGAGTCCGGCCTCCGCAATGTCCGCTATGGTGACCGCGATTCGCTCGGCCTGTTCCAGCAGCGCCCGAGCACCGGATGGGGCACTCCCGAGCAGGTGCTCGACCCGACCCGCGCCACCCTCGCCTTCTACGGCGGCGCCGCGAACCCCAACAAGGGCAAGACCCGGGGGCTCCTCGACATCCCGGGATGGACGAGCATGAGCATCACGCAGGCGGCTCAGGCCGTGCAGCTGTCCGCGTTCCCCGACGCCTACGCCAAGTGGGAGACCTCCGCCCGGGCGTGGCTCGCCCAGCTCGGCTGAGCGCAAATGTCACAGCCGGATCACAGCAGCGGCCTCCGCCGGTGTTTTGCAGGGTTCGCGCATCCCTCATTCCCTAGACTCGATCCGTGACCACGAGCCAGACCGACCCGATGATCGGACGTCTCATCGACGGCCGGTATCAGGTGCGCTCGCGGATCGCCCGCGGAGGCATGGCGACGGTCTACCTGGCCACCGACCTGCGCCTCGAGCGCCGGGTCGCGATCAAGATCATGCACGGCCACCTGGCCGACGACTCCACTTTCAAGAGCCGCTTCGTGCAGGAGGCCCGCTCCGCCGCGCGCCTGGCGCATCCCAACGTCGTCAATGTCTTCGACCAGGGCCAGGACTCCGACATGGCGTACCTCGTCATGGAGTACCTGCCGGGGATCACCCTGCGCGACCTGCTGAAGGACTACGGCAAGCTCACTCCCGAGCAGACGATCGACATCATGGAGGCGGTGCTCTCAGGCCTCGCCGCCGCGCACAAGGCGGGCATCGTCCACCGCGACCTCAAGCCCGAGAACGTGCTGCTCGCCGACGACGGCCGGATCAAGATCGGCGATTTCGGGCTCGCCCGCGCAGCCAGCGCCAACACCGCGACGGGGCAGGCGCTCCTCGGGACCATCGCGTACCTCTCCCCCGAGCTCGTCACCCGCGGCGTCGCGGATGCACGCAGCGACATCTACGCGCTCGGGATCATGATGTACGAGATGCTGACCGGCCAGCAGCCGTTCCTCGGCGAGCAGCCGATGCAGATCGCGTACCAGCACGCCAACGACGCGGTCCCGGCGCCCAGCAGCAAGAATCCGGCGGTGCCGGCCGAGCTCGACGAGCTCGTCCTGTGGGCGACCGAGAAGGATCCGGACCGCCGCCCGCGCGACGCGCGCGAGATGCTCGACCGGCTGCTCGAAGCCGAGAAGTCGCTGCGCGGCGAGGCCGTCCTGCAGCCGACGATGGTGCTGCCGCCCGCCCTCGACCTCGACGCGGGCGACACCCAGATCATCAACCCGGCCATCCGTCAGCAGGTCGCCTCCAGCACTCCCGCCGCGACCGCCACCCTGTCGGCGGCGGCCGAGAAGCGCCGCCGCAAGGGCTGGTGGCTGTTCGCGCTCGTGCTCCTGCTCGCGGGCGCGGCCGCCGGGACGGGCTGGTACTTCGGTGCGGGACCGGGGTCGCTCGTCACCGTGCCGAACGTCGTCAACGCTGCACCGGCCGCCGCGACGGCCCAGCTGCAGAAGCTCGGCTTCAAGACGGCACAGGCTCAGGAGTACAGCACGACGGTGGCCACGGGGATGGTGTCGAGCACCGATCCGCGGGCGGGCATACCCGCCGGGCGCGGCAGCACCGTGACGCTGCGGATCTCGCAGGGGCCGAAGCCCATCACGATCCCCGCACTCGCCGGCAAGACGGTGGATGCGGCGAAGAGCGCCATCACGGGAGCCGGTGCCAAGGTCGGCGCGGTCGCGCAGCAGTTCGATGCGAAGGTGCCCGCGAACACGGTGCTCTCCGCGACGCGCGCCGACAACAATGCCGACATCTCCGGAGGCGGGCCGTATTTCGAGGCCGCGGCGGTCAACCTCGTCGTCTCGGCCGGCTCCATCCCGGATGTCTCGGGCAAATCGGTCGCGGATGCGTCGGCGATCCTCAGCAAGGTGCAGCTGCTCACCTCGGCGGGGCCGCAGAGCTACAGCGACACGATCCCCGAAGGCGACGTCATCGCGGCGCAGCCGCAGCACCAGCCCGTGCGCCCCGGCGACACGCTGCTGCTGGAGACGTCTAAGGGTCCGGAGCCGGTCACGGTGCCGGATGTCGTCGGCAAGACGTGGGATGTCGCCAAGAAGGCGCTCACGGACGCGGGCTTCCAGCTCAAGTACAGCCCCATCGCCGACGTCGCGCCTCCGGCGTTCGTCGTCTCGAAGATCTCCCCCGGCGCCGGCACGCAGCAGGCCAAGGGCTCCACGATCACGGTCAACTTCGCCGGCTTCTAGCGGCATCCCTCCCGTCCCGGTCCCGTCCCGTCCCGGTCCCGTCCCGTCCCGACGTCCCGCTCCGCCCACTCTCCCGCTCGTCAGCCTGGCTCGCGAAAACGGAGGACTTTCGGCCGCCCTGTTCGAGAAACTCCTCCGTTTCCCGCCATATCCCTCCGACCCCGCCACATCCTCCTCCCTTCCCCACCGGCATGGGCTGCGGAACCGGAGGAGTCGCGGCCCCGGCCGGATGTGGGAACGGAGGAGTTCCGGGCGAGGCCTTCGCCGAACGCAGGAAACGGAGGAGCTCCGGGCGAGGTCTTCGCCGAACGCAGGAAACGGAGGAGTTC
>NZ_FOTM01000008.1:0-5789 GCF_900114565.1 Leifsonia sp. CL147 | reverse complement strand
GGTCTTCGCCGAACGCAGGAAACGGAGGAGTTCTGGGCGAGGCCTTCGCCGAACGCAGGAAACGGAGGAGGGTAGCCGCCGGTTGGCAGCTACCCTCCTCCGTTTGCAGCGGTGAGACGCGGGGGCGCGGGGGCGCGGCGGCGAGGCGGTCAGGCCTGCGACAGCTCCTCGGCGACCAGGAAGGCCAGCTCGAGCGACTGCATGTGGTTGAGCCGCGGGTCGCACAGCGACTCGTACCGCGTCGCGAGGGTGGCCTCGTCGATGTGCTCGGACCCGCCCAGGCACTCGGTCACATCGTCGCCGGTGAGCTCCACGTGGATCCCGCCCGGGTTCGTGCCGACCGCGCGGTGCGCCTCGAAGAAGCCCTTGACCTCATCCACGACGTCGTCGAAACGACGCGTCTTGTAGCCGGTCGGCGTGGTGAGACCGTTCCCGTGCATCGGGTCCGTCACCCACAGGGGCAGCGCGTCCGTCTTCTTGATCGCCTCCAGGAGCGGCGGCAGCGCATCCCGGATCTTGCCGGCGCCCATGCGCGTGATGAACGTCAGCCGTCCGGGCTCCCGCTCGGGGTCGAGCTTGTCGATCAGGCGCAGCATGTCGTCGCGAGAGGTGGTGGGACCGAGCTTCACACCGAGCGGATTGCGCACCCGGGACAGGAAGTCGACGTGGGCGCCGTCGAGCTCCCGGGTCCGCTCGCCGATCCACACGAAGTGCGCCGAGGTGTTGTACGGCGTGCCGGTGCGCGAGTCGATCCGCGTCATCGGGCGCTCGTAGTCCATCAGCAGCGCCTCGTGGCTGGAGTAGAACTCCACCCGCTTCAGCTCGTCGAAGTCGGCGCCGGCCGCCTCCATGAACTTGATGGCGCGGTCGATCTCGCGCGCGAGGCCCTCGTAGCGCTGGTTGGCCGGGTTGGCCGCGAAGCCGCGGTTCCAGCTGTGCACCTGCCGAAGGTCCGCGAACCCGCCCTGGGTGAAGGCCCGGATCAGGTTCAGCGTGGATGCGGCGGTGTGGTATCCCTGCACCAGGCGGCGCGGATCGGCCTGGCGCGACTCCGGCGTGAAGTCGTAGCCGTTGACGATGTCGCCGCGGTACGCCGGAAGGGTCACGCCGTTGCGCGTCTCGGTGTCGCTGGAGCGCGGCTTGGCGAACTGCCCCGCCATCCGGCCCATCTTGATGACCGGGACGGAGGCGCCGTACGTGAGCACGACCGCCATCTGCAGCACCGTCTTGACGCGGTTGCGGATCTGGTCCGCGGTCGCCCCCGCGAAGGTCTCGGCGCAGTCGCCGCCCTGCAGCAGGAATGCCCGGCCCTCGGCGGCTCGCGCCAGCCGCTCACGCAGCTGGTCCACCTCGCCGGCGAACACCAGCGGCGGGAGGGTCGCGATCTCGGCAGAGGCCGCGGCCGCCGCCTCGGCGTCCGGCCAGTGCGGCTGCTGCTTGATCGGGAGCGTCCGCCAATACTCCAGGCCCTCGATCACGGACTCGTCTGGTCGCACGACGGGCTCTGTGGTCTGTAGCACTGGTCTTCCGCTCGCTCTGCTGGACCGATGGCTCGCATCGATCGGTGGGTGGGGTGGATACCGAGCCTATCGCGCCTGGGCGTACCGCCGCCGCAGAGGTCCTACCGTGACAGCGTCGCGCGCTTCTCCTTGACCGTGCTGGCGTACACATCCACGTACTCCTGCTCGCCGAGGCGCTGCAGCTCGTACATGATCTCGTCGGTGACCGAGCGCAGGATGAAGCGGTCGCCCTCCATCCCGTCGAACCGCGAGAAGTCGAGCGGCTCCCCGAGGATGATGCCGATGCGGCCGATCTTCGGCAGCCGCGTGCCGATCGGCATGATCCGGGCGGTGTCCACCATCGCCACCGGCACCACCGGGACGCCGGCCTCCAGGATCATCCGTGCGACGCCGGTCCGTCCGCGGTACAGCTTGCCGTCGGGACTGCGGGTGCCCTCGGGGTAGATGCCGAGCATCTCGCCCCGCGCGAGCACCGCCAGGCCGGTGTTGAGGGAGGCCTCCGAGGCCTTGCCGCCGGACCGGTCGATCGGCAGCTGGCCGGTCGCGTTCATGAACGCCCGCGTCGCCCATCCCTTCAGCCCGCGGCGGGTGAAGTAGTCGCTCTTCGCGAGGAACGACACATGCCGGTCGACGACGATCGGCAGGAAGATGGAGTCGATGAACGACAAATGGTTGCTGGCGAGGATGACAGCGCCTTCGGCGGGGACGTTCTCGAGCCCGACGACCCACGGCCGGAAGATCCCGCGCAGGATCGGCCCCGCGATCACGTACTTCATCAGCCAGTAGAACATCGAGTCGAAGCCTATCCCGGGCGGTCGCCTAGAGCGAGGAAGCGTGCAGTCGCGCGAGATCCGCGGCGCCGACGACCCCGGCGTCGTTCACCAGCTCCGCGATCGTGAACTCCGGCTCCGGGTGGAAGCCGCGCGCCGGCAGGTTCTCGAGGTATGCCAGGCGGATCGGCTCGAGCAGCAGCTCCCCCGCCTGCGCGACCCCGCCGCCGAAGACGAACAGCTGCGGGTCGAGGATGGCGCCGAGGCTCGCGCAGGCCTGGCCGAGCCAGTCGCCGAGCTGGCGCAGTGCGGCGAGCGCGCCGGGGTCGCCGGCGGAGATCAGCGCGCTGATGTCGGCTCCGCTCAGGACGCCGGTCCGGGAACGCACGTCGGCGAGGCCCTGGCCGATGCCGCCGGCATCCGCGAGCTCGTTCGCCATGCGCTGGAGCGCCCGTCCCGACCCGTACTGCTCGATGCAGCCGTGCGCACCGCATCCACAGGGCAGACCGCCCGGGACCACGCGCATGTGGCCGATCTCGGCTCCGGCGCCGAAGCCGCCGCGGAACAGCCGGTCGTTGCTGACGATCGCGCCGCCGACCCCCGTCCCGATCGTGAGCACGGCCATGTCCGAGACGAGGCGTCCCGCGCCGTACCGGAACTCGGCCCAGCCGGCCGCGTTCGCGTCGTTCTCGATGATGACCGGGATCTCCAGCCGCTCCTCGAGCTTCTCCCGGAAGGGCTCGTGGCGCCAGTTGATGTTCGGGGCGTAGTACACGGTGGACTGGGCGGCGTCGATGAAGCCGGCGGCCGCCACTCCCGCTCCCGCGATCTCCTCCGGGCCGTCGGAGAGCCGCTCGATCATCGCGACGACCGCGTTCTCGATCTCCTCGGGACGGCTGGCGTCCGTGGGCACCCGGTCCTCCCGCACGATCGTCCCGAACTCGTCGACGACGGCTCCTGCGATCTTGGTCCCGCCGATGTCGATGCCGATCGCGTGCACGTGTGGCCTTCCTGGCTGGGGGTGGCGGGAGGGGCGGTCCCGGCCGTCAGGGAGCACCCGAGCGCGTCCGGCAGGACCATCTAGAGTGTAATCATCCGAATCGGGCGAAGCCATTCGGCCGCACGCCCGTCCGCCGGTATCGAGGGAGCTACCGTGAATCAGATCGAAACACCCGTACTCGTCCCCGCCGACCCGGAGGCCAACGCCACCGACCTGCTCGTCGACCGCGTGACGCAGACCCCGGATCAGCCGCTGTTCAGCCTGCCGGACGGGGACGGCTGGAAGGACGTGACCGCCGCCGAGTTCTACCGCCAGGTGATCGCCCTGGCGAAGGGACTGGTGGCCGCGGGGATCCAGCCGGGGGACAAGATCGGACTCATGTCGAAGACCCGTTACGAGTGGTCCCTCATCGACTTCGCCACCTGGTTCGCGGGCGCGGTCCTCGTGCCGATCTACGAGACCTCCTCCCCCACGCAGATCCAGTGGAACATGGCCGACTCGGAAGCCATCGCGGTCTTCCTCGAGACGGCGGAGATGCACGCGCGGTTCGACGAGGTCCATCCCGAGCTCCCGCTCGTCGGCACGATCTGGCAGCTGCACCTCGGCGATCTGGACAAGCTGGCCGCCGCCGGCGCCGACGTGCCGGACGAGGAGATCGAGCGCCGTCGCCGCATCGCGAAGGGTTCCGACATCGGCACCCTCATCTACACATCGGGCTCGACCGGACGGCCCAAGGGATGCGTCCTCACCCACTCCAACTTCGTGGAGCTCTGCCGCAACTCGGCCGAAGCCCTGAGGGAGGTCGTGCAGCAGCCGGGCGGAGCATCCACTCTGCTCTTCATCACGACCGCGCACATCTTCGCGCGGTTCATCGCCGTCCTGTGCATCACGGGAGGCGTCAAGGTCGGGCACCAGGCGGACACCAAGCAGCTGCTGCCGGCGCTGGCCAGCTTCAAGCCGACGTTCCTGCTGGCGGTGCCGCGCGTGTTCGAGAAGGTGTACAACTCCGCGGAGCAGAAGGCGGAGTCCGCCGGCCGCGGACGCATCTTCCGCGCAGCGGCCGAGGTCGCCGTGGAGCACTCGAAGGCGGTCGAGGCGGGCTCGGTCCCGTTCGGGCTCAAGCTCAAGTTCGCCCTGTACGACCGGCTCGTCTACTCCAAGCTGCGTGCTGCGATGGGCGGCCGGGTGCGGTACGCGGTGTCCGGGTCGGCTCCACTCGGGTCGCACCTGGGCCATTTCTTCCACAGCCTCGGGATCAAGGTGCTCGAGGGCTACGGGCTGACCGAGACGACCGCTCCCGCGACCGTGAACCGGCCGGCCACCTTCACGATCGGCACCGTGGGACCCGCGCTGCCGGGCGTCGACCTCCGCATCGCGGACGACGGCGAGATCCAGGTGCGCGGCATCAACGTCTTCAAGGAGTACTGGAAGAACCCCGAGGCGACGGCCGCCGCGTTCGAGGACGGCTGGTTCCGGACCGGGGACATCGGGTCCTTGGACGAGAACGGCTTCCTCACCATCACGGGCCGGAAGAAGGAGATCATCGTCACCGCCGGTGGGAAGAACGTCTCCCCGGCGGCGCTGGAGGATCCCATCCGCGCCAATCCGCTGGTCGGCCAGGTGATCGTCGTCGGCGACCAGAAGCCGTTCATCTCCGCCCTGGTCACGCTCGACACCGAGATGCTGCCCACGTGGCTGGCGAACAACGGCGAGGACAAGGACATGACCCTCGCCGAGGCGTCCGTGAACCCGGCGGTCAACGCCGAGATCCAGCGCGCCGTCGACCACGCGAACGCCGGGGTGTCGCGGGCCGAGAGCATCCGGAAGTTCGTGGTCCTGGCAACGGAGCTGAGCGAGGCGAGCGGGCACCTGACGCCCAAGCTGAGCATCAAGCGCAACGTCATCCTCGCCGACTTCGCCGACGTCATCGACGGCATCTACAGCGGGAACCCCAGCACGCAGGGCATCTCGCTGGCGCACTGACGTCGCTGTCGAGATTCGTCCTTCCCCTTCCCGTTCGACATCCGTCCTTCCCCTCCCCGTTCGACATTCGTCACGAATGTGCACTTAGACGCGCTCTGAGTGAACATTCGTGACGAATGTCGAAGGGGTCAGACGACGTCGCGCCAGCGAGCTGAGTGCAGATTCGTGACGAATCCCTCTTTGCCAGGCTGGTTGTGAGTCAGGTTGGCTCGGTTTGGGAGGGTTCTGTTTTGGGAGTCACAACGGGTTTTACTGCGGAGGAGATCCGCGAGGTGGTGCATGAGTATCACTTGCAACCGCATGGGACGAAGCTGGCGTGGTTGCAGGCGCGCAGCATCTCCAGGGACAAGATCCGGCGGTGGTCGACGGCGGTTTTCGAGGGCGATATCGAGCGGAGCCTGTTTCCGCGGCAGGCTAGGGCTATGACACATCCCGGGAGGCGAGCCTGGTTGGAACAGCAGCGGGCCAGAGAACGAGCAGCGCATGAGGCCGAGGTGGAGCGGTTGAACGCGCGGG
>NZ_FOTM01000025.1 GCF_900114565.1 Leifsonia sp. CL147 | reverse complement strand
CGAGGTCGCGGTGCCGGTAGCCATTGCGTTGCGCGGTGCGGTCGGGGCTGGGCTTGCCCCATTCCGCGCCGACGACGGCGTCAGCATCCGCGGAGAGGAGCGCATTGATCGTGGTCTGCAACAGGCTGCGCATCAGATCCGCCCGACGCGTCGGTCAAGGCTTCAGCGAGCACGCTCGCAGGGTCGACAATGTGAAGTGCGGTCATCGTGATGATGCCTTTCGAGTGGAGGTAAGAGACTTCTCGAAGGATCACACGGTGACCGCGCCCACGTCCGAAACGACGAGCCGGCCACCGCGCTACACCACATTACGGGGCACTACTTACGTTCCACCCACAGCAGCGAAGGAATCCCCTGCTGAGGCGCTAACGGTTCTGAATGACCCGGCAAGGTCGCTTGCTGATCTTGCATTCGTGTAACCAAGTGTCACGTGCGCCCCGGCGTTGAATAGTCCTCCTGATCGTCAACAACAAGACCTTCCACGTGGCTAAGTAGTCACCTTGGTGCTCTCGGATCGCCGTAGCACCTCCGCGTGTCGTGCCGCGAACATTTCCCACAACGTCGAGAATCGCGGGATGTCGCTCATCTACCCATACCTTGTGACGGATGCGTACCCCGGAACGAGCGACGCCTCGCTGTCGCGCGGCATCGGCCATGGCGTGTTTGTTCAGATAGTGGAGGATCACGACGGGGTGGTCGCTTCTGCTGGACCTGAACGCCTGGCCTCTGGCGGTGGAGGTATTGAGGTTTGTCTGCCTGAGGCGATCGCCAACCTCGATGCCTTGCTCAGATCCGGAGCGATCGGTTCGCGCGTTTTCCCGACTGGTCCGGGAGGGATGCCGTTCGCGCTATTTGGCGGTCACTGGGCAGCGTCGAGCGTTTTGATCCTGCCGTCCTTGTTGTCGATACTCGGCCCGCATCTGGGGACCAAACTGGTTGCCTCAGTCCCGCATCGGGAGGCGCTGCTTGTGTTCCCTGCTTCCGACGCCTCGTCCCGAGACGAAGTCCGTGACTTCGTCCGCGAACATGAATCCGACGGTGCGCGCCCGCTGACACCGGAGCTTTTCGCCCTCACCGCCGGCTGGCCACATCCGATCGACTGACGCCAGTCGCTATCGAAGCAATCTCTCCAACACTAGGAAGGCATTGGCTGAGGGGTCGTGTTCGCGAGTACATAAGGAGGCCACCCGCGATAAGAACAAACGCGATACCCAGGAGCAGCAGCCCGCAGCGGCGGTGAATATCGCTCTGCTTAAGCACAGATTTGTGGCTTCATCCCAGTGTCCAGTAGGGACTGTACCCGGTCACGGAACTGCGGATCTTGTTCCAGCTTCGTTGTCCGAGAGTGGCGTCGCCGACGAATCATCGGGTCAAGGAGCTTCGCCAGCTATCGCGAGAGAGGCACTGCGGAGCAGATCGAATACGAAGTCGGCGAACCCTTCGCCTTCCCAGCGAACGAAGTCGTCCCTGATAAAGAAGCCGGTGGAATCCTCCGCGCTGAGACGGACCAGCCCACCGCTGAGCATCGCCGTGAGCATTCGTGACCACTCGGAGTCGTCACCCTCGAGCCGGTGCAGGACCCACCGGGCAGCCGACGGAAAGCGAGGGATAAGCAGGTGCTCTTGGGATGTGGGGAACGTGACGGAATCGAAATGTGAACCGCGGAACTCGACATCGTAAAACTCGGAGTCGCTGAAATCCACCGAGCGCATCGGATGCCCGACGCTGGTCACGGTGACGAAGTCTCTATTCTCGAACAGCACATCCCGTAGCGGACCGGCGAAACGGATTCCTTCGAGCCTCGAATGGCGAAACGAAGCGCCCTTCAGATCGGCGTTACTGAAATCCACATCGTCGAGGTCGGCATTGTGAATGATGGCGTCACGCATCTTCGCGCGCTGAAAACTGACGTGTCGCCACTGGTTGCGTGGGTATTTCTCGCCCGCGCCGATGAGCGCCCCCTCTAGCTTCGCACGCGTGAAGGACGTGTGTTCGATCGACGATTCCCACACACGCAAGCCATCGAGCGAAGCACCGTCGAAAAGGCATCCCCCGACTTCCACCGACGACCACCGCATGTGGTCCAAGCTCGCGCCACGGAGGTCCAAGTCTTTCCAACGCGCGTTCTCCACGGTCCCGTAGATGGTCGCGGGTCGCTGGCTTTGCAGATGGTGCATCGCGAGCCCGCGCAGATCGTGGCGCCCATCGATCGAGTCCAGATTTCGCGGGCGACGCGCGCGCCCATACAGCCACGCGGATACCGCAGCGGCAAGCGCTCGACCTTCGGCAGTATCCCAACGTTTCCGCAGCTCGACCATCGTCATTTCGTGAACAAGCCTATTCCCTGACCGAACGGGTCGCTGTACTGGTTCAAGTGCGCTTGAAACCTACCGGGAGTGGTGATGTCCCACCAAGTATTTGTATTCACGTCGTGAAAGTCGGGGCCGTATTCGCCAGATTTGGATATCCAAAGGCTCAGACGAGAGTCGCCCTCGACAGAGTTCTTGATCGCACTGTCGAGGACCTGCCCTCTGAACATTTCGTATAGATTGCCGTTCTTGCCGGCAGCCAGCTCCTGCTTGGCAGACAACGCAATGTCCCCGGCGTCAAATCTGGCCACGGCGGCGTCGGTGTGTTCCTGGAGTATCGAGCTGATTTCAGCTACCGACTGCTCAGTCGAGATTTCGGTGACTGCGCCGCCTTCTTCGACAAGGAATGCGCCGCAGACCCCCTCGGTCGCCGCAATACACCCGACCACCGTGAGTGCTATTCCACCCACCACGACCGCCGTACCAGCGGCTTCCCCCAGTCCGGTCCAATCGACAGGGCCGTTCTTGAACTTGTCAGGCAAAGGCGACCACGTATAGAAGCTGAAGAACTGGCTAGCGTTCGTGGGAGCGTGCAAGAGATTGGCGTCGCCCGAGCTGTCGGAAGATTGGTGTTGGCTCGGACCGGATCCGCCGTTACCCGCGGGAGGTGGAGCGTTGGAGATGTCGGTTCCGTCGCCGTTGGCTGGTGCGCCGTAGTAGGCGTTGCGGCACGCGGCGGTATTGCAGCTAGGGTCGGGGTTCGTGGGTTCGTTGCCGGAGGGATCGGCTTGGGTAATCGGGTTATTCAGGGCGTAGGTGTAGCCATTGTTCTGCATCGGATTGTCCGGAGCCAGGACGCTATCGACGGAGAGGAATTTCCCGATGGTGGGGTCGTACGCGCGGGCTCCAACGATGCTTAGACCCGTTGTGGTCGATTGTGGCGCGTTGAGGTAGGTGTTGGTGCTTGACCAGCTGGCTGACGTACCGCGGGCGTTTCCGTATGGGTCGAAATACCGCTCGGTCGTGGCCGCTGTTGTGTTGTTGATCTCGAGGTACGGGGTTCCGTTGGCGTCGGTTCCGACGAAGTTCAAAACGGACCCAGTGACACCAGCCTGGGTTGTTCGTTCGGCAACCAGCTGGCCGCTGATGCTGTAGTCACGTACTGCGGAGGCGGTTGTCGTCCCGGGTGTGACGTGGAGTTGGGTATCCCCGACGAAGAGGGTGCTTCCCGCGGTTGGATCTGTTTGAAGCAGGAGGTTCCCGGATGGGTCGTAGATGTTCGATTGAGTGTGCGATGAGACATTGTCTGAGGCGAGTTTGCCCGCTGCATCGAACGTGAGGGTCTGCCCGGGGCGCGTTGCAGTGTTACCGGCTGCGTCGTAGCTGTAGCTGGATGTCGAAGTGGTCCCACCGGTGGCCGCTACTGTCGTGATGGCGTGTGGTTTGGCTGCGCCGGCTGCCGGGTACGAGTATGTGTTCGTCGTCGATGGCGCACTGGCCGAGGTGCCGTGCTGGACTTCTTGGGTCCGGTTGCCGGTCGCGTCATCGACATTGAAGCTCTCCCAGTAAGGAGCGGGCCCCCCGATGTTGCTTGCGGATGCTGCGGTTGTGCAGTTGCCGTCGGTGGGCGTCCAGGCTTGGGTGAGGTTTTTCAGGTAGTCGTAGTTGAAGCATTGGGTGTCAGTGGCGGAGATCCCTGCGTTTTTCAGGCTGGTGACATTTCCGCTGTGGTCGCGGCCGTACGTGAGGGTGGCTGGGGTGGAGTATGCGGTGCCGTTGTACTCGGTTTCCTGGATTCCTGTGACCGCTCCAGTGGCCGCGTCGTAGCCGAAGCTTGTCGTGTCGAGAACGCTGGTTCCCTTCTGGATCTGCGCTGTTTGCCCGATCCCGGTGAATGAGACGACGCCGTAGGAGGTTGAGCCGTGCAGCCCGCTGAGTTGAGCGGTGGTGTTGTAGGTGAAGTGGAGAGTTTCGGAGGCGAGGCCGCCTTCGGCGGGCAGGATCTCCGCGGCGAGGCTTTCGTCGCGGTTGTAAATGTTCGATGTGGTGTAGCTTGTGCCGGCGAATGCGGGAGCTCCGGCGGGAATGCTCAGTGTGGTTCCGGTGGGCTTGTACGCCTTGTCGTACCCGTTGACCGTCGCCTTGTAGGCGGCGCCGGGAGTTCCGGGCACGGATCCCTGGTAGCTGGTGGAAGAGGCGAGTTGACCGGTTGCGTTGGCGACGGTGTCGTACGTCCACGCTGCAAGGAGGCTCCCCGTAGTACCGCCAGCGTATTCGGCGAGTTTCCGGTTAAGCGGGTCATAGGTGTACGACAGTTGTTGCCCGCGAGCATCGGTGCTGGTGAGTAGGTTGCCCGCTAGGTCATAGCTGGTTGAGGTCGTCCCGGTGTCCGGGTCGGTGGCCGAGGTTTGGTGGTTGAGGACGTCGTATGTCCAGCTCCACGCATTACCGGCCTGGTCGGTCATGGAGGACATGTTTCCGCGCGCGTCGTAGGTGTACGCCGTGGTGTCGGTCGGGGCCGTGGTCGATACAGACGCGGCCTGATATTGGACGAGCTTCGTCTTTTGTCCCGCAGAGTTCGTGAAGACGCTCGTGGGTGTCCCGCCGGTCGGGGGGTTGGTGTCGGTTTCGTTGGTGAACGGGTAGACGTAGCTGGTGCGGAACTGTTCCGTGCCGTAGCTGTTGGTGATCGAAGCGGTTGTCCGGCCGGCGCCGTCGAAGGTCGTGACGAGCGAGGTTGGGATGTTCTGTGGGTTGTTGGCGATGAAGACCGTGCTCGACGGGGTCACGGAGGTCGTCCAATAGGGGCCTTGGGTGAAGTTGGCTTGACCGTTGGCGTCGTAGCCGGTGTCGGTCACGATGGTGCCACCGGCAGGTGAGAGGGATTGTGTCTGGACTGCTCGGCCGAGTCCGTCATACAGGGTGTAACTGCTCAGGGTCGAGTTCGAAGTCCACGTCGTGGTCTCGACCGATGATGCGGCGGTCTGGGAAAGGGCGTAAGTGTATGCCGTGTTCGGGTTGGTGGGGTTCGTGCTTTGGGCGTTCCCGGGTAGCCAGACCCCGGTTCGCCGGCCGAGCGCGTCGTAGCTGGCGCTGGTGACCAGTCCGTTCTGATCTGTGGCGGAGGTCTCCAGGCCGAGTGCCGGGTTGAACTGAACCGACGTGGTCCAGGAAACCGGTGCGGAGTTGTTCACGACCGACTGTGAGCTGTTGGCTGCGGCGTGGGCAGCGCCCGCTGTGGGCGTGTAAGTCGTGGTGGTCGTGTGGCCGAGGACGTCCGTTCGCGCGAGCGGGCGTCCGAGGCTGTCCACGGTTGTCGTGGATGCGGTCGTGAACTGCGGTTGACCGTTGGTGTAGCTGGTTGCCACCTGTGTTGAGGTCACGTTCCCGATTGTGGGAGCCGCACCGAGGGTGCTGCTGCCGTCGTAGAACGTTCGGGTGTCTGAGATCGCGTCGGCAGGGAAGGTGGGACTGGTTCCGCACTTCTGGCCGACCGTGACGCTCTCGGCGGTCGCGCCGATGATCCAGGCGGTCAAATTCGGGGCGGTCGCCGTGATTGTTTGGCAGGTGTTTGTGGCGCCGTCGGAGTGCTCAGTGTCCACCTGCGTGACGAATCCATAGGTGGGGTCGAACGTTGTGTTCGTGGTCGTGGTGGCGGTGCCGGTGGAGTTCGGTGTGGTTACGACCGTCTGCGCGTCACCGGTCAGGTAGGCAGTCCCGCTGGAGTCGGTCGCGGTGGCAGCGGACACCCATGGCGTGTGGATCGCTTGCGAGAGCTGGGACCCTGCAGCGCCGTTGAGGGTCTTTTGTGAGTAGACCCTGCCGGCGAACCACAGCGAATCCAGGATCGTCGTGCCGGTGACGTCAACGGTCTTCGTTCCACCCGACGCGTTGGCCCGGTCTTGGTCGAGGCCCTGGTAGTACACGTAGTCGTTCTCGTGTTCCTGGGCTGGAATCGTCGGGTCACCGGTGAGGACGTTGACGGTGTTGAAGCCGGCGAAGACTGACCAGGTGCGCTGGGCGTCCGGGATCAACGGTGAGGTGTCGTATCGCCAGCCCGGGGTGCCGTAAGTGTAGGTCGACTGTTGGATGACGTCGTTGCTTCCCCCTGTTGTCGGGTTGCTGACGACGCTATTGATGACGTACTTGTTGAAGAGGTCCTCTCGCTGGGTGCCGCCCTGCGGGGTCCACCATTCAGGGAAGCACAGTTCGTTGTTCGACCACGGGTTCGCCTCGATCCCGGAAACCTGCGCGGCGGTGCACTGTGGTGATGAGTAGCCCACCGTTGTCTGTGCGCCGAGAGCGGAGGTGATCCCGGAGATCCGGTACCGGTTCAGGGGCAGTTCGCCGTCAATGGCGTAGACGCGGTTCTGAAGCGTGCGTCCGGTGAAGGTTGTGGGCGGTTCGCTCAGGCCGGTGGTAGAGCCTACGTGCCCGGTGTGCGTGATTGATGTGAGCCAGAGGGCAGCACTGCTGCTGTCTCCGGGGTCCGGGAACGAGTGGCCAAGCGTCCAGGTGTCGACGGTGGAGTAGGCCGTGCTGGACCACACGGAGGTGGTGATCGTGTCGAGCATCGAATTGGACCAGAAGGTGGGCGAGAGCTGCGTTGAGCACGTTCCGGTGGTGCAGTTCTGGTCGTACGGAATATCCGGGTAGTTCGCGGGGACAGCTGGGGTGACGGCACTTCCTGAAACTGGCTCTGCGGTGCAATTCGCGTGACTCGCGTCGCTGCATCGGCCGTAGCTGTCGTACCCGAAGGACACGATTTGGGAGGGTGTGTTTGCGGTGTGGATGCTCGAGCTGGGCGCACCGTATTGGATAGATGCGAGTTCGCCGCCGCGGACATACGGTGTCGCCGTGGTGCCATTTAGCGCGTACTCGTTGGTCTGCGCATTGTAGGTGAAGGCTTCGGCGTTCCCGTTTGTGTCGATGACCTCGTCGAGATTCCAGCGCCATCCTTGACTGCACGATGACGCGGCGAACGTCGCGGCGTGGCACGGCTCCCCCGGGTCGTTCCCGAACACCGGGACCGTCCAGGTGGAGTTCGAGGACGGGTTTGCGCCGAAGAGGTAGCGGGTGCCGTCTGCTGTGGTGACGGTCCAGCAGTCGCTGTCGTAGGTTCCGTTGCTCCCACAGGACGCGCCGCTCGTGTGCTGAATGCGCGTGCCGTCGTCGTGCAGCAGCCGCCAGTTACCGCTCGTACCGATTTGGACGAGCTGGCCGGTGTGACCGTTGAGGTCCAGGGTAGCGTTGTCGGTCTTCCAGCACAGGTCGCCGGAGGTGGTGACGGGACCCGAGGAGCCATCGTCTAATGCGCAAGGAACATACGTGCGTTCGATGAATCCGGATCCGGTGATATGCCAGCCATCTCCAACCGATGAGGGCTGATTGTTGGTGGAGGCTGTCTCGCCATCGATCGACTGCGAGTCGTACGCCAGCGACAGATCGGGAGCGGGCCCGGCAGCAGTCGGCGGCACCCGCAGTGGGTAGGTCCAAGAGAAGTCGCCCGTTTGGGCGCTGACGTCCCAGGTGTCGGAGGGCTTCAGTGAGGTGGCGGTAAAAGTGCCGGTCCCCGCAGTCGATGAGGGAGCGGCGGTCGCCGCGAGAAGCATGGGCGTTGCGGAGACCTGGGCCGCGGTTACGACCGATTTGCTCGACGGGTCGGCCACGGAGGAAAGTGCGCTGGTTTTTGGTGAGGAGCTCGCTTTGGTCGCGGGCAGCTCGGTCCAGTGAATGCGGGAGGCGTAGTCTGCGCCAAACAGTGAGTTGAGAAGCGTTGCAGGAATTCGGATGGCGGTCGTCGCTTGGGAGCGAGCCGAGTCCGAGCGCTGGAGCTGGATCACCAGCCCGGAGAGCCCGAACTTCTTTGCCTGGGACGCGGAAAGAACTTGGGCCGTCACGGATTTCACGCTGGTCGAAGGGCCGGAGTGTGAGCCGACGTCGGCTGGTGCAAGTTCAATTCCTGTAGCGCCGACCGCCTGCCACGCCCCGAGCAGATCACCAAACCGCTTCCCCGCGAACTTCATCGCCGTTCGGCGTCCATCTGGCTTTGTTGCAACCGTGTACGTGCCCGCCTTCGGCAGGCTCTTCAGGTCGGGCTTAACACTGTTCGAAGAAGGCGCGGCGGTCGCGGAAGCGACACTGTTGGCGTGATGACCAGGAACGGGTTTGCCCAGCACAGGCTTGGGTGCCTCCGTTGTGGCAAACGCAGGGGTAGCGGTGATCAGCGCACTCACGAGCACTGCGATCGCTGCCGCGCCTACTCCACGCTTAAGAAAACCGGCCGGCCCAACTCGACGTGCTCGCATGCTGCCCTCTGTTCTTGACGCTGTTCGATGCGGGGAATGGTGCGCTAGCTAGGGTCAGAGTCGCTCATGAGCTGACCCAATTGGCTTCCGTCAATAACTCCGGGTACAACCGCGGGGCTACCGAGCTGCCCGACCCACTCCTGGGTTGTGATACCGGTTGAAGTGACGTCGGACCCGACCGCGAGCGGTCCGGACGCTCCCGGATCAGTCGTGTCATCAACCCAGATCATGACAGCCGTGCTTTGGGTCGAGCCGTTCAACAGGATGCGCATCAGATGGTTCTTGGCGTCATAAACCCCGGTCACCCACGTCCAGGTGTTTACCGCGGGCGTGTCGACGGTGTCGGTGAGGCAAGCACCGTGCGCCGGGGTGGCCGCGACCTGACTGCGCATGCAGAACACCGGGTGGCCTTGGCTGAGCTCTAGCGAGAACCCGTACCCCTGCGGACCGACCAGGGACAGTGCTGTGGCACTCTCTCCCGCGGTTGTCGGCTCCATCCAAACGCTCGCGCTGAAGGACGCGCTCGAGTTGAGCAGCGAGCCGCCGGTAACCGGGCTCGCTTCTGTTGGCGCCTGGCCGTTGGTACCTGTGAAAGCGAGCGACGTACCCGAACCCGAATAGACGGGTGAGTTTCCGCTCGCGACCGACACGTCTCCAGCGAGGTTAAGATTGGTCGCATTTGACGTCGTATTCGAATCGGGTATCGGACTCCCGCTGACCAAGTCGGTCGTCCATTGGTGACCGCCCGTCTCAAACGAGAGGTTCGCCGCAGGCTTCAGGGAAAAGGCCGCATATGCACCACGATCGGAACCCGAAATGCGCGGCGACACGTTACCTGCCGCGTCATATGCCACAACATTCAAAACCGAGGTGAGGTCCGGCATCCCGATGCTGATCGTGGCCTGGCCGTTCGTCCCGGACGGGCAGGCAAAGCCCACAAGATTGCCGCCCGGTGTTACCGTCAGGCCGCCCGTGCACGGCGAGGGCGCGTTGACCGTTTCGGCCACGGGCGGGTCGCCCGCCGAGACGGTGCCTCCCGGAGTAACCCAGTATTCATAGCCTTGGATGGACGCCTGATCGGTGGGATCCGTGATCACTGCGGTCGCAACGTCCCCCAAAGTTTGACCGGCAGTGGGCGTGACAGAGATGTTCGCCGCCGACGGACCTGTCGTGTACACCTTGAAGAAGCAGTCGATCGAGTGCGGTCCGGCCATTCCTGTGTCATCGCGGGACACGACGTACCACTTATAGGTGTGCCCGTTGACCCACGCGCTCGAGCCTGTCGTCGGCGCCGTGTAATTCCACACGAACGTCGAACCCTGATTCAGGAGCGAAGATGTGTATGACGCAGTCCCTACGATAGGACTCACGCTCATGTCGTCGATGTAGAAGACCCCTTGGACCGTCTGGCCGCTGTCGGCGTCTGAGATCACGGCCTGCATCGGCAGGTTCACCCCGGCCACTGTCGGGTTCAACGGCGTCGGGCTGGTCTGCGTCCCACAGCCTTTGCTGCCGATCGCCGACCCGAACTTCAGGTTCGAGGGCGCATTGGGCGGCGTGTCATAGATGGTGATCAGCTGGGCGTTCCAGTCGTAATGCTTCCGCGTCAGGCTGTTGCCCTCGTTCGCCGACCGCAGACCGAGCTGAATACTTCCCTGACCGCCGGCTGCCGCAGCGGTGACGGCGCTGGTGGCGTTCAGGCCCACCCAGTTGGCGGCTGGCGCGCACGGTCCGCCGTTCTCCTCCACGTTCTGGTCGAGCAGGGTGTTCCATGCTGCCGGCTCCTGGTTCCAGGTGAACCCAGGGCTCGTGGAGGGACCGTAGTTCCACAACTGCGTTGTGGTGGTATCGCAACTGTTTGAATACGTCTGGTTGGCGCGGAATTGAGAACTGGAGATGTACTTGCCGGCGAGTTGGCTCGTCTGGAACTGGAAGAACGCCCGCGACAGGTAACCGATGCCACCGGAGATGCCGTATCCGACGCTGTCCGAACTCGGGTCCAGATACGACTGGTTCGGGTATGCACGGTCGTCGTACCAATCGGCCTGCAGATATGCGGAGTTGCTGCTCCAATCGGGATCGATGTAGACCGGATACTGGAGATTAGGCGTTGCAGTGACCGAGTCGACCTTCAAACCCACTGATGTCGCGGTATTCGAATAGGCCATCGCCCGAGCATCACCGCCACCAGCCCCCAACGGGCCCGCCTTGGCTCCCGCGGAATCCCACCACAGTGGCGCGGCCGAGACTGCCTTGGCCCCACCAGGCGTAGTCGCCAGAAGGGCCTTCGTGGTGGAATTCGCAACCGTCAGTGTCGCGCCAGCGATGCCGAACTGTACGTTCGCGAGTTGGGGGTCCGCGGCGCCGGCCGGTGTCTTCACCACCAGGACCTCTGACATACCCGGCGCCGTCGCCGTGAGTTCAAGATCCACGTCGGGGAAGACATTCGGATAGGTCACGCTGGATCCGCTGATTTGGGGCGTCGGAAGGGCTCCGTAGGGCCACGACTCGGTTACCCAGTCCCCGCTCGGCACTTGGACCTGGGCCATCTGCGTGGTACCGCCAGCGGAGAAACGCACTGATGCAGCCGCCGCGCGCGGGCTGAACCATCCATCGACAGCGGAACCCAGAGTCGTGTCCTCGGGCGTCCATGCGCCGTTCTGAAGCACGCGCGAAGGGACCTGGTCCGCCTCTTGCTTGAACCCGCCGACAGCCAGAGCCGTGGTCAACAGCGTCGGCGACGTTTCGGATGTGACCGTGACGTCATGCTGAAACTTGACCGCGATCACGGAGGCGTTGGCCTCGGTGTCAGCAGTCGCCGAATCTGCAACAGTCGAGATATCCGCTTGTACTAGCGGTCCGGCCGCACCAGCCGGTGCCAGCGCGGTTGCCTGAGCCGCAACGCAGAGCGAGAAAGCGGCCACTACAAGTACAGTTCGGCTTCTGCGAAGTGAACCGAGCGATGCTTTGTTGCTTCGAACCTGGAGCGGTCTTGTGGATCTTGCGAGCGCGGGCGCCTGACGCAATGTGACTCCGAAGTCTCAGAACCTCCCCAGTGGCGGCTCGACCAAACCAAACCGTAGGGCCGGTACGTCCTGGAAAGGAATAGCAGGCGACACGCAGAACCCGTTTTGCACCCCCTATTGGGGGCAGATTGACCGTACGAGAAACCCAATATGTGAAACCTCTCAGGCGCCGTACGGTGTTTGGGAGCCTCCTTGACGGCGCCTTAAACGAGGCGGCCGCAAACTACGCCAACTCCCCGGAACGGCTAAGCCGCGGCAAGCGCCTAGTTATGCCCGGAATCGGTAGGCCATCGCCGGAGGGGCTCGACTCGTCGTACTCACCATCGGCGAGCCGGCGATACTCGTGGTCAATCTCGGCGTCGGGCTTGCGCGCGTCGCGATGACTGCGACTAGAGGTCTCTCGCGTAGAACAGCGAGTTTCCGTGGGCACCGTCAGGTTCCACTCGACCGGTCTCGACGAACCCGAGCTTGGTCATCACACGACGCGAGGCAGTGTTCCAGTCGCGGACGGTCGCCCATACTCGTCGGTAGCCCGACTCTTTGGCCCAGGCGAGCACAGCCCAGGATGCCTCGGTCGCAAATCCCTGACCCCAGACCCTGCGGAGAAACTCGTACGCCAATTCCGGCTCGCCATCCTGTCCGTGCACGTTCGCAATCAGACCGCAATAGCCGATGACCTCCGCTGAGCTCTTTCGCTGTGCTGCCAAAAGTCCCAGCGAAGCATCTGGGTCCCCCCGACGGAACCAGTCCTCGATATCCTCCACTGTCGGGTGACCGTCCGGGTCTATCCGACGATGCGGAGGCACGCGAGGATCGCGCTCGGTCCACAGTTCCCGCTGGAGGGCGGCATCGGACACTCGCCAACGCCGAAGCAGCAAACGCTCCGTCTCAACGACGACGTCGCCACCGGAGACTCGCGCGTGGTTCATACCGACGATTATGCGGGAACTCCGCTCATGCCCCACGCGGGAGGGCGAGGATGATGCTATGGCGACGAACACCTTCGCCCGCTGGCTGCGGGCTCAGCCCGCCCTTGTCGGATCGCCACCGCCGCTCGACTTGACGGTGCTGGCGAGCGATCCGGCTGAATTGTTCACGACGTGGATAGTCGAAGCAGCAGACGCTGGAGTGCCAGAACCCCACGCCGCGACGCTGTCAACGGTGGATGCCAGCGGTATGCCCGATGCGCGCACTCTCATCCTGAAGGACGTTGGCTCTCGTGGCTGGGCGGTCGCTGGGTTGCGCTCCTCCGCCAAAGGGGTGCAGCTAGGTACGAACCCGGTGGCCGCTCTGAATTTCTGGTGGCAGCCAATCGTGCGGGCCGTACGCGTGCGCGGAGCAGTCCGCGAAGCAACGCTGGAGGAGAGCGCCGCCGACCTCGCCGGGCGCTCAGCATCAGCACGCCAAGGCGTCGCGCCGGGTGATTGGACCTTGTGGTGGGTTGAGCCGAAGCGCGTGGAATTCTGGCAAGGTTCACCAGATCGGCGTCACATTCGAGTCGTGTATGAGCGCGACGGAGAGTCGTGGACAAAGTCGCGAGACGGTGGCGAGGGAACGCTCGATCGGAGCCCAGTGGTCACCGGCTGAGCGAATACGAAATGATGTGGATGACGGTCAGTGGGCCCTCAGCTTCGGTGGGCGGCTCGAAGTGATCGAAGTATGCGGCAATGAGCGCTTCGTCCAATGGGTAGTCGTCCTCGTGCGCAAGTCGACGAGCGCGCATCCGCTCCGACGCCACCTGTCGTGGTGTATCGAGGTACACGGTTACGGGTTCGATGCCGAGCGGACGCAGCAGCTCGCGGTACTCGATGAGTGCGCGGCGTGACCAGAACGAGAAGTCACGAACGACGTCAACGCCATCAGCAACCAGCTGAACGAGACGGGCTCTGAGCTCACGCTCGATCTCCTCGCGCAACTCCGGGGAAAGCGGCATGACCCGGAGTCCGCGGTTCCACGCCTCCTGATCGAACGAGAGCCGAGTCGTCCCGTCTGCTTCCAACTGTCGAGCAACGGTGGACTTGCCTGCACCTGCCGGCCCACACATGAGAACGACTCTGCTCGTTATGCCGACTCTATTGGCCCGGGTTCGACACCGTCATTACCAACGCCAAGCCGTTCAGCGAACCCGAGCGCTCGCGCAGATGGAACTCGAGATCAAACGCGAACGCATTCGAGACTCGGTCGCCAAACGTCGAGCGTCGCCCGAGCCCGGCGTCGCGCCCGAGCCCAGCCTGTGCGTAGCGAAAGCACGCTCTGGTCTATTGCCGGTCGTCTCGGCCGGCGGTACTATCGGCACCGAATCGGGGGCCCTAGGAGGTCATCGCCATGTCTGTCATTGTCGCCGTCAAGATTTCCGCCGATGTGGACGCGTTCAAGAGATCGCTCACCGAACGCGCGGACGACTACCGAAGGATCGCGGAGATGGGGCGGCAGCAAGGCGCCCTTCACCACCAGTTCGGCTCCGGGGATGGATACGTCCTCATCATCGACGAATGGGAGTCCGCGGACGCGTTCAACACGTTCTTCAGCGATCCCGAGCTGATGTCGTTCATCGGTTCTGTCGGCGCTGACCCGAACGTAGCCCCGGAGATCACCGTCGGCGAATCCGTGGATTCTCCCGATAAGTTCTAGCCGGCGCGTCGCTGCACCGACCCCCGCTAGACAGCGGAATTCCGCAGCTGCCTGCGAGGTAGCGTCGGCCACCCCTACGCTGCCGACTTCGGTGTCGGGATGCTGGTCGTCGCGCGTTACGACCACTCGATCCTGCACCCCGGCCTGGGATGACTCTTGCGGTCAGCGTCGGCGGTGTGATCGTCTTGGCCCCGTGAGCTTCTTTCCGCCGGACCCGCCCGAAGTCGAGAGCGAAGGCCCGGAGCGCGAGCCCACGCCGTGGTGGAAGCCGTCGGACACAGAGTTCGCTCCCCTCTTCCCGATCGACGCGACGATCGCCGTCACCGAGAATGTCGCCATCATCCTGGCGGCGGTTCGCGTCTACAGCAATGGCGTCGAGTTCCTGATCGACCGCCGCATCCGGCGCGGACGTGCGAGCAGCCAGGAATGGCGCGAGATGCAGTCGAAGATCAACGACCACTTCGTACGCTTCCACCCCAAGCGCCTCCGTTACGGGGTCCTGCTCGGCGACGGTCAGCAGGTGATCCTCGGCTCGCCGCCGGGTGTCTACGGCGTCACGCCTCAAAGCCACACCCTCAGCCACACGGGAGGGGGCGGGGGCGGGTCCGAGGATTTCTACCGGGCCGACGACGCCTTGTGGTTATGGCCGTTGCCACCGGAAGGCCCCGTGGAGGTGGTCGTCCAGTGGCCCGCGTTCGATGTGCCAGAGTCCCGCGTCGTGCTCGACAGTGTGCCGCTGCGCGAGCTCGCTTCGCAAGCGCGCCCGGTGTGGGGCGAGGACTAGCAGTGGGACAGACGGTCGTCCTCGTCGTGGGCCGTCCCGCCTCGGGAAAGACCACCATCAGTCGCGCCATCGCTGAGCGGTGGCAGCTCCCTTCCGTCGCCAAGGACACGATCAAAGAGGTTCTCTTCGACAACTAGAGTCGACCACTCCACTCGTCCGCCGACAGGGAGGCACCATGGACCGCCGGCTGGCCGCAGCAGGCCTCGCTCTCTCCCTTGCGGCTGCATCGCTGATGGTGACCGGGTGCGCTCCGGCAGCACGCTGCTTTCCAGAGCCGCTGAAGGCGACGCCGACGAGCGTGGCGGCAGGTGGGGCCGTGACCATATCGAGCGCCGCAGCGCGCTGCGACCTGGGCTACCCGGGTGGCCATACGTATTCCATCGTCCTCTGGCACCGCGGCATCCACTCGGAATCCATCAGCGTGAGAGTCGCGCCTGACGGCTCGTTCGGCACGGAGCTCACGGTGCCCGCCGATTTCCCGCACGGTGAGGCTTTCGTGGTGGTGAGTGGCAGCACCTACGACGATTGCGTCGACACGGGATCCTGCGCCGGGTACTCCACAACCATCACCGTCGAATAGCGGTTCGTCCGCTCGCGCGGCATCGAGTGGTCGCAACACGCCGTGTCACAGCGGGCCCATACGGCGTGTTGGGACCACTCGATCGCGAGGGCCGTGAGCAAGCGCAGCGACTCACGCCGGCGGCGCGACCGGCGCGACCGGCGGCGCGACCGGCGCCTTCGGCGGCGACTTCCGCACCACGCCGTCGGTCGGCGCGGGGACGGAGCTCCCGTCGAGGGTGACCAGCGCGGGCAGCGGCTGGCCGAGAGGCCCGGGCCACGGCTTCGGCTCCACGGGCGTCGGCCGCGGCGACGGAGGGGTCGGCTGGGTGATCGCGCTGCCGGGCGCCGGGGGCACCGGCCGGCCGAGTCCCGGCTGGACGAGCTGCGCCAAGGATGGTGCCTCATCCACTCGCGGCACACCGAACGTGCCGAGGCCCAGCAGGTCGCAGATGGTCTTCGGGATGGACGCGTGCGAGTGCCACTCCGAGTCGATCGCCTGCGGAACGGCACCGCCGAACATCAGCAGCGGGATGCGGGAGCCGCCGATGATCGGGAAACCGTCCGGGTGGAGGGCGTCCGGCACGGTTTCGATGGCGGGCGTCGGGACGGAGTCCGCGTATCCGCCCCAGTCGTCCCAGGTGAGGATGAACACGGTCTCGTCCCAGCCTCCGCCGTCGATCACGGCCTGCACCCGCTGCCAGACGAGACCCTGCCCCTTGGTCAGGTAGTCGGGCGCGCTCGTGAAGGGCGGATGCTCGTCGTAGCCCGCGGGCGACCAGACGTAGCAGATGTCCGGCAGCGTCCCTCCCTTCGCCATCGGGATGAACTGCGACGGCGGGTGCAGGTTGGCGTTTCCCGGCGCTTCGGTGAGGGTGGTGTAGAACTTCGTCGGGTACCCGTCCTGGTCGGGGAAGGCCGCCCAGCTGACGCCGGCCTTCTCGGCGACGCTGAAGATGGAGGGCAGGTTCCACACCGGATGCGGTCCGACGAACGGCGGGTTCTTGAGGGTGGGCATCTGGCCGCCGATCGCCAGCATGTGCCCGGGGGTCGAGTTGGAGCCGGACCCGAAGTGGTGGTCGCTGAAGACGAAGGTCTTGGCGAGCCAGCTGTAGTACGGGATGAGCTGGTCGTTGTCGAGCTGCATGCGCTCGGCCGGGTAGTCCCCCATCCGGTAGTGCACCCAGGCGTTGCGATCGTGCGGCTGGTCGAAATCCGGGGCCGTCGTGCGCAAACCGCCATTGTCCGCCACCTGGGCGCCCCAGTCGGCGAGGGTGGGGAAGTAGAAGTCGGTTGTCTTGTTCTCCTGCAGAAAGACGATCACGCGCTTCACCGCTGCCATGCCGCCAGGCAAGCACGCGAGCCTCTCCCCCGCCACCCCTGTGAGCGACTTCGCAGAACCAGCCCCACCGTCGAGTACACGAAGACTGCACGCGACACGCCGCCGCAGCGTGCAATCTTCGTGTACTCGACGGTGGGGGGTGAGGGAGCGGGGACGGGACGGTTGCGGGCGGGGTGCGGAGCGAGCATTCTGGGGTCATCCGCATCGAGGAGGTGGGCGCATGCAGGCCTCAGTCGGAGACCGCCTGATCGTCATGTCGAGGAGTGTCGCCGGGAAACAACGCATCGGGGTCATCGTCGAGGTGCACGGGAACGAAGGAGAGCCGCCCTACGTCGTCCGCTGGGAGGACGCCGACCACACGGCCGTCGTCGTCCCCGGCCCGGACGCGCACGTCGAGCACGCCGGGTGACCGCCGCCTCCCTCGCCCTCATCGTGGCGATCGGGCTGCTCGGGCCCGTGCTCTCGGCGAGGGCGGCGTGGCGCGTCCCGGTCGTCGTGGGCGAGCTCGCGGGAGGATTGCTCATCGGCGACACCGGGCTGCGCCTGGTGGATCCGCACACCGACGCGTTCCGGCTGCTCGCGAACATCGGGTTCGGCCTGACGATGGTGGTGGTCGGTTCGCAGATCCCGCTGCGCGACCCGCGCCTCCGCTCCACGGTCGGGCTCCGGGGCCTCGCGGGAGCGGCCGTCGCGGGTGTGGCGGCCGCCATCCTGGGCGTGGTCCTGGCGACGGCCTTCGGGACCGGGCATGCGGCGATGTACGCCGTGGTGCTCGCGTCGTCGTCCGCTGCCGTCGTCCTGCCGATGCTGGGATCCGTCGGGCTCTCGTCGGCGGGGCTCGGCCCGCTGATCGCGCAGATCGCGGTCGCCGACCTCGTCTGCATCGTCGCCCTTCCGTTCGCCGTCGCCCCTCAGGATGCGGGCCCCGCGGCGATCGGTGCGGTCGTGATCGCGGCGGTCTCGATCGCACTGGTCGTCGTTCTGCCACGGCTCGACCGGAACGGCCTGCGCCGGCGCATGCACGCCTACTCGGAGCGGCGGCGTTTCGCCCTCGAGCTCCGGCTGAGCATGCTCGTGCTCTTCGTCTTCGCCGCGATCGCGCAGACGGCCCAGCTCTCGATCATGCTGGCCGGGTTCGCGCTAGGCCTCGTGCTCTCGGCGATCGGGGAGCCTCATCGGCTCGCCCGGCAGCTGTTCGGGATGACGGAAGGCTTCTTCGGTCCCCTCTTCTTCGTCTGGCTGGGCGCGTCGCTGGACCTGCGAGACCTCGGCGGCCATCCCTGGATGGTGCTGCTCGGCGTCAGCCTCGGCGCGAGCGCGGTGATCGCGCACACCGCATCCCGGGCCGCGGGCCTGCCCTGGAGTCAGGCCGTCGTGTCCGCCGGGCAGCTGGGCGTGCCGGTCGCGGCCGTGGCACTGGGCCTGCAGGCCGGCGGCCTCCTCCCGGGCGAGGGATCGGCGCTCCTGCTCGGGGCGCTGATCAGCGTCGCGGTCGCGGCGGTGGCGGTCGGCGCGCTGGCGCGCCGCACGCAGCAACACCCTCTCGCCACCGTCGGAGATTCGCAGGCCTGACCGCCGAATCTCCTTCAGTACTGCCATTCGAAGGAGATCCGGGCCCGATTCTCCTTCGATCGCAACCGCGCCCGGCCCGCCCGGCCGGGCCCGGCCGCGCCCGACCCGTCGGCCGCGCCCCACCCGTCAGCCGCGCGCGAGTCCGAGGTCGGCGGCCAGCGTCAGCGTCGCCCGGGCGCGGGCGAGGGTCGGCAGGTAGCTTCCGTCGATGGCGGATCCGTCGGTCGCCGCCTCCACGGTGGCCTCCGCCCAGGCGAGTTCCGCCGGCGACGGGCTCAGCGCTTCGTTGATGGCTGCCGCGTGCGCGGAGCGCAGCATCAGCTTGCCGGTCATGCCGAGGGCCCGGGAGGCGCTGGTCGCCTCGGACACCCGGTCGGGCGAGTCCGCGAGGGTCGGCCCGTCGATCGGTCCGGGAAGCCCGGCCGCGGCGCTGGCCACCACGAGCCGCGAGCGCGGGTAGGCGAGGGCGACCGGGTCGTCGTGCATCCCGGTGTCGCGCCGGAAGTCGCCCGACCCGAAGGCCAGCCGGAACGTCCTCTCCTGCCGGGCGATCTCGGAGGCGGCCTCGAGGCCGCACGCGCTCTCGATGAGCGCGACGATCTTCGCTCCCCGCGCCAGCGCCAGGGCGGTCCGCTCGATATCGGCGGCCGACTCGGTCTTGGCCAGGATGATCCCGAGCAGACCGTGCGACGCCCCGATGACGCGGAGGTCGTGCGCCCAGTGCGGCGAGGTGACGTCGTTCACGCGGACCCAGGCGGGCCGGTCGTCCAGGAAGCGGGCCGCGGCCTGACGGGCGGACTCCTTCTCGGCCGCGGGGACCGCATCCTCGAGGTCGATCACGACGGCATCCGCTCGGGATGCAGCAGCATCCTCGAGCCGGAGCCCGGAGACCAGGTGCCAGGAGCGCGCGAGCCGCGCAGGCACCGCCGGGTGGGCGGTGGCTGCGCGGCTCTCCGTGAGGTGGGTCATCGGTTCCGTCCGCCGGCCGACTCCTCCAGCTGCGTGTCCGCGGGGGTGGTGCCGACGATCGCGTGGAGGTTGGCGGTGGTGGGGACCGGCGTCGCGACGGGAGCCTCGACCGGCGGCAGGCCGTGGTCCTCTCCCATGGTCTCCTCGTCGAACGGCCGTGCGCCCGAGAGCGTCAGACGGACCTGCTCGGCGTCGATCTGCCGCGTCCAGCGTCCGATGATGAGGGTGGCGACCGCGTTGCCGGTGAAGTTGGTCACCGCACGCGCCTCGGACATGAACCGGTCGATGCCGACGATGACGCCGACGCCGTTGACCAGGTCGGGGCGGTACGTCTGCAGTCCGCCGGCCAGGGTCGCGAGGCCCGCTCCGGTGACGCCCGCAGCACCCTTCGACGCGATCACCATGAACAGGAGGAGGCCGATCTGCTCACCGAGGGCGAGCGGCGTGCCCATGGCGTTGGCGATGAACAGCGACGCCATCGTCAGGTAGATGGCCGTGCCATCCAGGTTGAAGGAGTAGCCCGTCGGGACGGTGATGCCGACGACCGACCGGGAGACGCCGAGGTGCTCCATCTTGGCGATGAGCCGGGGCAGGGCCGCCTCGGAGGAGGAGGTGCCGACGATGAGCAGGTACTCCTGGCGCAGGTACTTCAGCAGCGAGAAGATGTTCACTCCCGTGACGACCTTCAGCAGCAGACCGAGCACGACCACGATGAAGATCGCGCAGGTGATGTAGAAGCCGATCATGAGGGTCGCGAGGCTCACCAGCGCGCCCGCTCCCGTGCCGCCCACGACGGCCGCGATGGCGCCGAACGCACCGACCGGAGCCAGCCACAGGATCATCGACAGGATGCGGAAGACGACCGCCTGCAGGCTCGTGACGGCCTTGACGATGCCGGCGCCGCGCGCGCCGAGGCCCTGGACGGCGAAGCCGACGAGCAGCGCCACCAGCAGGACCTGCAGGATGCTGCCGGACGAGAACGCCGAGAACAGCGACACGGGGATGATGCCGAGGATGAAGTCGGTGCCCGAGACCGCCTCGCCGGTGGCCTTGTAGCTGATCCCCTGGAGGTGGAGGCCGGTGCCGGGGTGCAGCAGGTTGCCCACCACCAGCCCGATCGCCAGCGCGAAGGTCGACATCACGAGGAAGTAGCCGAGCGCGAGTCCGCCGATCTTGCCGACCGTGGCCGCCTTGGCGATCGAGCCGACGCCGATGACGATCGTGCAGAAGATCACCGGCGCGATCATCATCTTGATGAGGCCGACGAAGGCGGTGCCGATCGGCTGAAGCGTGACGGCGAACGCCGGGGCGACGATACCCACGATGGCCCCGGCGATCACGGCCACGATGACGGCGAAGTAGAGGTAGTGGTTTCGGTTGATTCGGCGGCGGGCGCCGGGCTTCTTTAGCATGGGATGGTCCATTCGATCGGAACGTCGTTGTGCCTGATCCACCTGAGGTGGTGCACCATCAGCCTGCGGAGGCGGACCGGGCGGCGCTATTTGTGGTCATACTGATCACCAGAGGATCGAGGTCAGGATCGAGGTCGGAATGGTCCGGGCACGACGGCGATGGAGCATCGCGAGCCGCATCTTCGCGCTGCAGCTCGTCGCCGTGCTGGTCGTCGCCGGCGCGCTGACGCTCATCCTGTGGCTGAGCTCCCGCCAGTCGGCGAACGAGACGGCGACCCGGGTGAGCCTGGCCGTCGCCTCGACGCTCGCACACGACCCTGCCGTCGTCTCCGGCGTCCAGGCGCTCCAGCCGACCGCACGCCTGCAACCGCTCGCCCTCGAGGAGATGCACGCGACGGGCGTCGACTTCGTGACGATCATGGATCCGTCGGGCACCCGCTTCACGCATCCCAACCCGGCGGAGATCGGCAAGAAGTACATCGGCACGATCGCGCCTGCGCAGGCGGGACGGACCCTCACCGAGACCTACACGGGCACCCTCGGACCGTCCGTGCGGGCGGTCGTCCCGGTCCTCGACCACGGAACGGTCGTCGGGATGGTCGCGGCCGGCGTGACGGAGAGCAACGTGACGTCGTCGGTCGCCGCGCGCATCCCGTTCGTCCTCGCCGGCGCGGTGCTCCTGGTGCTGATCGGCACCCTCGGCGCGATGCTCGCCCGCCGCTTCCTCTCGCGGGTGACGGGGGCGATGCAGCCGACCGAGCTCTCGCGGATGGTGACCTACTACCAGTCGGTGCTGCATTCGGTGCGGGAGGGGCTCATCCTCACCGATGAGAAGGGGCGCGTCGTCCTCTACAACGACGAGGCCGCCGACCTGCTCGACCTCCCGCCGGCCTCCGGCGATCAGCAGCCGGTGCCGGTGAGCGAGCTGGAGCTGCCGGCCGCGATCGCGGAAGTGATCTCCGGCGGCGGCCGCGTGACCGACCAGACGTATGTGGCGGGCCGGCGGCTCATCGTCGTGAATCAGGAGCCGGCGACTCCGGCCGGCGGTTCGCGGCAGGCCCTCGGCACGCTCACGATGCTCCGCGACCGCACCGAGGTGCAGCGCCTCGCGGGCGAGCTGGAGTCGGTGCGCACTCTGACGGAGGCGCTGCAGTCGCAGAGCCACGAGTACACGAACCGGCTGCACACGGTCGTCTCGCTGCTGGAACTGGGGAGGCCGGAGGAGGCGATCGAGCTGATCGCGGAGCAGGTGGAACGCAGCCAGTCGCTCGCCGACGACGTGCTCGGCGCCGCCAACCAGCCGGCGGTCGCCGCGTTGCTGCTGGGGAAGGTGGCGCAGGCGGCCGAACGCGGGGTCGAGCTCCAGGTCGCGGTGGACGAGGGACTGCCGGACTCCCGGCTCTCCCCCGTCGATCTGGTGTCCGTGGTCGGCAACCTCGTCGACAACGCGATCGATGCGGCCGCCGAGAGCGCAGGTCCGGCCTGGGTGCGGGTGACCCTGACCGCGGACCGCGCCGAAGGGATGCTCGAGCTGACCGTCGCGGACAGCGGCGGCGGGGTGGACGCGACGGTGGCCGACCGGATCTACACCCGGGGGTTCTCCACGAAGCCGAGCGGACCAACCGGCCGCGGATTCGGGCTGGCGCTGGTGCGCGAGCTGCTGGAGTCCAACGGCGGCAGCATCCACTTGCGGCAGGGGCCTCCCACGGAGTTCGTGGCGCGCTGGGCGGTGGCCGCATGATCCACACCCTGGTCGTCGAGGACGATCCGCTCGCCGCCGAAGCGCACGCCAGCTACCTGGCCCGGCTGGACGGCTTCGCGGTGGCCGGTGTGGTCGGGACGGCCGCCGCGGCGCTCGCGGCGATCCGCGCCTCCCTCACGTCCGAGCCGATCGAGCTGGTACTGCTCGACATGAACCTCCCCGACGGCACGGGCATCGACATCGCACGGCGCATCCGGTCGGCCGGGATCGCGGTCGACATCATCGCCATCACGGCCGTGCGCGATATCGACATGGTGCACTCCGCGGTGTCGGTCGGGATCGTGCAGTACCTCATCAAGCCGTTCGCGTTCGCGACCTTCGCCGCGAAGCTGCAGACCTACCTCGACTACCGGCGCCGGCTCGAGAGCGGCTCGGCGCACGCCACGCAGGACGACGTCGACCGGATGCTCGCCTCGCTTCGCACGCCGTCCGACGTCCCGCTCCCCAAGGGCCTGTCCGAGCCGACCCTGCAGGCGGTCGTGGAGTACCTCCGCGGCGTCGACCGGCCGCTCTCCGCGGTGGAGGTGGCGGAGCCGCTCCACTTGTCCCGGGTCACCGCCCGCCGCTACCTGGAGCACCTGGCCGACACCGAGCGGATCTCGCGCTCGCCCCGCTACGGCACCCCCGGCCGCCCGGAGCTCGAGTACCGCTGGCTGGGCTGACGCCGCCGCTGGACCCCATGGATGCCCGGGGCGCATCATCGGATCATGACGAGCACGCTCGGCACCGTCCCCGGCCGGTTCCGCCTCCGCCACGGCGCGGGCTTCTGGGTCATCGCGGCAGCGTTCCTCGCGGTCATGGCGTTCTCGACCATCCCCACTCCGCTGTATTCGCTGTACCAGGCGCGGGACGGCTTCCCGACCTGGGTCGTGACGGTCATCTTCGCGGCGTACGCGGTCGGCGTCATCGCCAGCCTCTTCCTCATCGGGCACCTCAGCGACCGGACCGGGCGGAGGCGGATGGTGCTGATCGCCGTTCTGCTCGAAATCGTGGCCGCCGCGCTCTTCCTGGTGTGGAACGACGTGGCCGGCCTCATCGTGGCGCGGATCGTCTCCGGTGCGGGCGTCGGCGCGCTCACGGCGAGCGCGACCGCCCAGCTGAGCGAGCTCCGGGCGGTCGCGCGCCCGGAGGAGGGTCCGCGCCTGGCGGGCACCGTCTCCACCGTCGTCAACACGGGAGGCCTTGCGCTCGGTCCCCTGATCGCCGGCGCCTTCGCCCAGTTGCTTCCGCAGCCGCTCGTGCTGCCGTACGCGGTGTTCCTGCTGATCCTGGCCGTGGCCGCCGTCGCCGTGCCGCTGGTGCCGGAGACGGTCGCGCGCGCGCAGGAGCGGCCGCCGTACCGTCCGCAGCGCATCTCGCTCCCGGCGGAGGCGCGCGGGGCGTTCTCCGCGGCGGCGGTCGCCGCGTTCGCCGGTTTCGCGGTATTCGGGCTGTTCACGTCCCTGGCGCCGAGCGTACTGGCCGGGACGCTGCACCAGACCTCGCACCTGCTGGCCGGCTTCGTGCCGTTCGCGGTGTTCGCCGCCTCCGCGGTGTCGCAGATCGTCTTCGCCCGGCTCAGTACCCGCGCCCAGCTGATCCTCGCGCTGGTGCTCATGCTGTCCGGCCTCGGCGGCTTGGCGGCGGGTGTGCTGTCGGCATCCCTCCCGGCGTTCGTCGTCAGCGGGGTGCTGGCGGGCGCCGGCGTCGGCCTGCAGTTCCGCTCCGCCATCGCGGTGGCGGCGTCGCTGGCGGCTCCCGACCGCCGGGGCGAGGTGCTCGCGGCGATCTTCCTGATCGCCTACCTCGGCCTGGCGCTGCCGGTCCTGCTCGTCGGCGTCGCGCTCATCCTCTGGCCGCTGGTCACGGTGCTGGTGGTCTTCGTCGCGGCGGTCGTGGTGCTGTCCATCCCCGCCGGCCTCCGGATGCTCCGCCGCACCTGATCGGATTGCGCCGGAGGGCACCCCGTCGCGGTCGCGATGACGCGTGCAACGAGGTGTCCCCCGGCGAGAGGAGCGTCAGATCCCGCGGGCGAGGCGGTAGTACGCCGCGTTGCCCTCGAGGTCGCGGCGGAACTGCCGCAGCGTGGTCGACTCGTCGATGACGACCAGCTCGGTGCGCGCCATCCGGGCGAAGTCCTCGAACACCTCGACGCCGACGGCCGTGCTCATGACGGTGTGGTGCGCGGCCCCCGCCTCCAGCCACGCGGTGGCGGAGGTGGTGAAGTCGGGCGCCGGCTTCCAGACGGCGCGGCCGACCGGGAGCTTGGGCAGCGGGGCCGACGGCTCCACGACCTCCACGACGTTGGCGACCAGGCGGAAGCGGTCCCGCACGTCCGACAGGGCGACGACCACCGCGGGACCGGAGTCGGCGGTGAAGACCAGGCGGACCGGGTCGTCCTTGCCGCCGATGCCGAGCGGGTGCACCTCGAGGGTCGGCTTGGCCGACGACAGCGACGGGCTCACCTCGAGCATGTGCGCGCCGAGGATGCGCTCGTCGCCGGGCGTCAGGTCGTAGGTGTAGTCCTCCATGAGGGAGGCGCCGCCCGGGAGCCCCGCGCCCATCACGTTGGCCGCGCGGACCAGGACCGCGGTCTTCCAGTCGCCCTCGGCGCCGAAGCCGTATCCCTCGGCCATCAGGCGCTGCACCGCGAGACCGGGCAGCTGCTTCAGGTCGCCCAGGTCCTCGAAGCTGGTGGTGAAGGCGCCGAAGCCGCCCTCCTCCAGGAAGGAGCGCAGGCCCAGCTCGATCGCGGCGCCGTCGCGCAGCGACTGGTGGCGCTCGCCGCCGCGGCGGAGCTCCGGCGCGACGTCGTACAGCTCCTCGTACTCGGCGACCAGGGCGTCGACGTCCTCGGTGGATGCTGCGGCCACCGCCGCTGCGAGCTCGTTCACGCCCCAGGTGTTCACCTGGACGCCGAAGACGTGCTCCGCCTCCGTCTTGTCGCCCTCGGTCACGGCGACGAAGCGCATGTTGTCGCCGAAGCGGGCGAGCTTCAGGGTGCGGGTGGCCGCGTGTCCGGCGGCGGCGCGCATCCACGTTCCGACCCGTGCGGCCACGACCGGGTTGGAGACATGGCCGGCGACGGTCGTGCGGGGGACCCCGAGGCGGGTCAGGATGTAGCCGAACTCGCGGTCGCCGTGGGCGGCCTGGTTCAGGTTCATGAAGTCGAAGTCGATCTCGGCCCAGGGCAGCTCCACGTTCGCCTGCGTGTGCAGGTGCAGGAGCGGCTTCTGGAGGGCGTCGAGGCCCGTGATCCACATCTTCGCGGGGCTGAAGGTGTGCATCCACGCGATCACGCCGATGACGCGGTCGTCGGCGTTCGCCTCCAGCATGATGCGGCGGATGGCGTCGGAGTCGGTGAGGACCGGCTTCCACACGATGCGGACGGGCACGCCGGAAGAGGCGCCCAGTTGGTCGGCGATGGCGCGCGACTGGTCGGCGACCTGGGCGAGGGTCTCCGGCCCGTACAGGTGCTGGCTCCCGGTCAGGAACCAGACCTCGTAGACATCGAGGGAGGTGGTGAGCTTCGGCATCAGGAGATGGATCCTTCCGGGTTCTGTCCGTACACGTTCTGATAGCGGTCGAAGAGGCTGTCGATCGCCTCCTGCGGGATGGGGACGATGTCGCCGCCCTGGCGGGCGATGTGCATCGTGCGGGCGACGTCCTCGGCCATGACGGCGGCCTTCACGGCATCCCGCGCATCCTTGCCGATGGTGAAGACGCCGTGATTCTGCATGAGTACGGCACGGCTGCGGTGACCGGTCAGGGTCTGGACGATGCCGCGGCCGATGGAGTCGTCGCCGATGATCGCGAACGGACCCACCGGGATGTCGCCGCCGAACTCGTCCGCCATGGCGGTGATGGCGCACGGGATGGGCTCGGCGCGCGCCGCCCAGGCGGTGGCGTAGGTGGAGTGCGTGTGCACGACGCCGCCGACCTCGGGCATGTTCCGGTAGACGAAGGCATGCGCCGCGGTGTCCGAGGAGGGCGACCGCTCCGAGCCGGGGGAGCCGGGGACGACCGCGCCGTCGAGGGTGCAGAGGATCATGTTCTCGGGCGCCAGGTCGTCGTAGTCGACGCCGCTGGGCTTGATGACGAAGAGGCCCTCGCCCGGGACGCGCTCGGAGACGTTGCCGCCGGTCCAGACGACGAGCCCGTAACGGACGAGCTCGGCGTGCAGGGCGGCGACGCGCTCGCGGGCGGCGCGGACGGCGGCGGATTCGGCGGGGGTCACTGGTCGGTTCCTTCCGGGGTGGCGGGGGCGTCGGTGAGGGCGTCGGGGGCGCTCGTGTCGTCGGGGGCGGTGCTGGGGGCGTCGGGCAGCGCGACGACCGCTGCGCGCTCGACGGCGAGGCCGGCGTCGTAGCGGTCGAGGTAGGCGGCGAAGCCGGCGACATCCGCCGCGCTCGGCTCGGCGGTCTCGAAGGCGACGTCGCGGAACACGCTCTCCCGCAGGTACGTGTCGAGGTCCTGCCCCGTCTCCGCGCGCGAGCCGAGGTAGGCGGCGAGCACCGCGATCCCCCACGCCCCGCCTTCGGAGGCGGTGTGCGCGACCGAGACCGGGGCGTCGAGAGCGCCGGCGAGGAAACGCTGCGCCACGCCCGCCGTGCGGAACACGCCGCCGTGCGCGAGCATGCGGTCGAGCGCCACGCCCTCGTGGGCGAGCACGCGCATCCCGAGCGCCAGGGTCGCGAAGACGCCGTACACCTCGGCGCGCATCAGGTTGCCGAGCGTGAAGCGGCTGCCGGGCGTGCGGACGAGCAGCGGCCGCCCCTCGTCGAGGCCGGCGATCGGCTCCCCGGCCAGGTGGTTGTAGGCGAGCAGGCCGCCCGCGTCGTCCTCACCGGTCAGAGCCTCGCGCAACAGCGTCTCGAACACGGAATCGGGCTCGACCGGGCTGCCGGAGGCCGCGGCGAACCGGCCGAACAGGCCGGCCCACTCCGCGAGCTCGCTGGCGCCGTTGTTGCAGTGCACCATCGCCACGGGATCCCCTGCGGGCGTGGTCACGACATCCAGTTCGTCATGCACCTCGGCCAGCGCACGCTCCAGCACGACCATCGCGAAGATGCTCGTGCCTGCGCTCACGTTGCCCGTGCGCGGCGCGACCGAGGCGGTCGCGACCATCCCGGTTCCCGCGTCGCCCTCGGGCGGGCACAGCGGCACGCCGGGACGCAGCACACCGGACGGGTCGAGGAGGGCGGCGCCCGCGGCGGTCAGCTCGCCGGCCGGTTCGCCGGCCGAGAGCACCTCCGGCAGCAGGTCGCGCAGCGGCGGGATGCGGCCGGCTGCCAGGCCGTCGTAGCGGCCGACGAGGGCCTCGTCGTAGTCGGTCGTGGCCGGGTCGATCGGGAACATGCCGGACGCGTCGCCGACGCCGAGCACCCGGCGGCCCGTCAGCTGCCAGTGCACGTAACCCGCGAGGGTGGTGACGAAGCGGACCGAGGGGATGTGCGGCTCGGCGTCGATCACGGCCTGGTGCAGGTGGGCGATCGACCAGCGGAGCGGGATGTTGACCCCGAGCAGGTCGGTCAGCTCGCGTGCAGCGGCGCCCGTGCTGGTGTTGCGCCACGTGCGGAACGGGACGAGGAGCTCGTCCCGTTCGTCGAAGGCCAGGTAGCCGTGCATCATGGCCGAGACGCCGAGCGCTCCGATGGTCGTCGGTGCGACGCCGTGGCGCTGCTCGGCGTCGGCGACGAGGCCGGCGTAGGCGGCACGGAGGCCGGTCCAGACCTCCTCCAGCGAGTAGGTCCAGCGCCGGTCGACGTAGGAGTTCTCCCACTCGTGGGCGCCGACGGCGAGGACGACCGACGGATCGTCGGCGTCCACCAGGCACGCCTTGATCCGCGTCGAGCCGAGCTCGATGCCGAGGGCGGTGCGTCCGGCGGCGATGGCTTCGCGCGCGCGGGCGTCGGGTGCGGCGGCGGGCTGCATGGCATCCACTCCTTTGTGACCGGTCACATTGACACAGGAAGCATACGCCATCAGGCCGAGTCGCGCACGACGAGCACGGGCGCGACCGGCTCCTCGAAGCCGAGGTCACCGCCCTCGATCAGTGACACCAGCCGGGCGACGCACCGCCGTCCCAGCTCGTCGAACTCCTGCCGCACGGTCGTCAGCGGCGGAGCGAAGAACGCGGCCTCGGGGATGTCGTCGAACCCCACGACGGCCAACTCGCCCGGCACGGCGCGTCCTATGAGCCGGGCCGCGTAGAGCACCCCGAGCGCCATCTGGTCGTTGGAGGCGAACACCGCCGAGATCGCCCGGTCTCCCACCAGGGCCGCACCGATCGCGGCACCGGACGCCGCGGTCCAGTCGCCCTCGGGCGAGACCACGGGATCGGCGCCGGCCGCCGCCATCTCGGACAGGAATCCCTCCCGTCGCGCCCGCGCCTCCGTCCAGTCACCCGGCCCGGTCAGGTGCGCGATCCGCCGGTGGCCGGCAGCGAGCAGGTGGCGGGTGGCCAGCCGCGCGCCGAGCACCTGGTCCACGAAGACGCCTTCGTCGCCGGCCCCGCCCGCGCCGTGGAGCGTGACCGAGGGGACGGACAGCGAGAACTGCGCCATCGCATCCTGCACCCGCTGCTGCGGAGCGATCACGACCACACCCTCCACGGCCTGCGCGCGCAGGTGGTCGAGGGCAGCCTCCAGATCATCCGAGTCGAGGGACCCGGCGTGCGCCACGGTGACCGTGTAGCCGGCGTCGCGACCGGCACGCTCCACCGCGTCGATGCTCGAGGCCGGCCCGAACAGCGACGACGTGGATGCGGCGAGCACCCCGATCGTGCGCGAGCGCGCCGTCGTCAGCATCCGCGCCGCGCGATTCGGCCGGAAGTCCAGGTCGGTCATCGCCGCGAGCACGCGCTCCCGCGTCTCGGGCCGGATGCTCGGATGATCGTTGAGCACGCGCGACACCGTCTGACGCGAGACGCCCGCCGCAGCGGCCACCTCACGCACCCCCGGGGCACGCCCTGGCTCGCTCACGTCCACACCTCCCGCACATCCACACCCTAGGGGAGCCGGGCCGGTCTGCCGGACGGGGGGCCGCCCGGGCCGGCTCGCCGGCCGGCGGCCCGCCTACATGTCTGGCCGCCTGACCTGCCTTCCCGCCACTTGCCACTTGCCGACCGGCCGCCTGCCGACCGGTCACCTGCCGGCCGGTCACCTGCCGGCCGGTCACCTGCCGACCTGCCAACCTGCCGACCGGTCCCTGCCACCTGCCACCTCCCACCCCCACCCGCCGGTGGGCTATCGAAGGAGATCGGGTTTCGAATCTCCTTCGAATGGCAGTACTGAAGGAGATTCGAACGGGATTCGTTCGAATCTCCCGCAATCGCCCGGCCGACCGGCGCCCGAACCGGCGCCCGAACCGGCGCCGCCGCGACGGCCGCACCGGCCAGCTTCCGGTCACCTCGGCTCCCGCAGCAGCGGTCACGGACGATCCGCGTAGGGTCGGGGCATGGACTCTTCGGACACCGTCGCCGCGGACCGGCCGGTCGCCCTCGTGACGGGCGCGTCGCGCGGGATCGGCCGGGCGATCGCGGTCGAGCTCGGCCGCACGCACCACATCCTCGTCGGAGGGCGGGACGCCGCCGCCGTCGATGCGGTGGTCGCTCAGCTGCCGTCCGCCGAGCCCTTCGTCGCCGACCTCGCCGGCGACACGCTTCCGCCTCTGCCCGGGCGACTGGATGTGCTGGTCCATTCGGCCGGGGTCGAGGACGGCGGCACGGTCGAGGAGACCGGCGTCGAGACCTGGCGGCGCGTCTTCGAGGTGAATGTGTTCGCCGTCGCGGAGCTGACCCGTCGGGCGCTGCCGGCGTTGCGGGCGGCCGGCGGGCTGGTCGTCGCCATCAACAGCGGGTCGGGACTGGCCAGCTCTCCCGGCGGCGGGGTCTACGCGGCGTCGAAGTTCGCCTTGCGGGCGCTCACGGACGCGCTCCGCGAGGAGGAGCGGCCGCGCGGAGTGCGCGTCAGCAGCATCCATCCGGGTCGCGTCGACACCGACATGCAGCGCGCGCTCGTCGCCCGCGAAGGCGACGAGTACGACACGGCGTACACGATCACGCCCGAGATGGTCGCGGCGACCGTCCGCATCGCCGTCGACCTGCCGCCCTCCGGAACCGTCGAGTCCCTCAGCGTCCGCCCCCTCCGCCGCCGCTGACCCCCCGCCCCTCCGCCCCCGCCCCTCGCGCCCCACCGCCCCTCCGCCCCTCCGCCCCACCGTCGAGTACGCAAAGACTGCACGATTTCGAGCTCAGAACGTGCAGTCTTCGTGTACTCGACGGTGGGGCGCGAGCGGGGCGGGGCGCGAGCGGGGCGGGGCGGCTAGGCGCGGTGGGCGGGCTTGTGCTCGTCGGGGCCGCCGCCGGAGCTGGTGTCCTCGCCGGGCTCGGGGGCGCTGCCGTCGGAGGCGGCGCCGTCGGGCAGCTCGTCGGCGTCGGGGCGGGTGTTCTCGTCGCTCATGGCGTCGTCCTTCCGTTCTGTGCTGACCGCGCGACGGTACTCCGTCCGGCGCTGGAGGTCCACCGTCCGCACGGGCGCGCAGAAGCATGACGGCATCCGGGGATGTCACCCGCCGGCCCTAGACTGCGTCCCGTGACCGACGCATCCACCCCGCCGCGGGGCGACGGCTCGCTCGCCCGGCGACTGACCCTGGGGGATGCGATCAGCATCGGTCTCGGGTCGATGATCGGCGCGGGCGTCTTCGCCGCGTTCGCTCCGGCCGCGGCCGCCGCCGGTGCCGGACTCCTCGTGGGACTCGTCGTCGCCGGGTTCATCGCATTCTGCAATGCGACCTCCTCGGCGCAGCTCGCCGCCCAGTACCCGACCTCCGGCGGCACCTACGTCTACGGCCGGGAGCGGCTCGGCGAGTGGGCCGGGTTCTTCGCCGGCTGGTCGTTCGTGGTCGGCAAGACGGCCAGCTCGGCGGCGATGGCCCTCACCTTCGCCACGTACGCGGTGCCCGGTCCCTGGGTGAAGCCGGTCGCCGTCCTGGCCGTCGCAGCGCTCACCGTCGTCAACACTCTGGGGGTGACGCGCACGGCCCTGCTGACCCGCCTCCTCGTCGCCGTCTCCCTGGCGGCGCTCACCGTCGCGGTCGTCATCGGGTTCACGCACAGCGCGGCGAGCGCGGCGCAACCCGGTCCGGCGGTGACCGCGTACGGCATCCTGCAGTCGGCCGGATTCCTGTTCTTCGCCTTCGCCGGGTATGCACGCGTGGCCACGATGGGCGAGGAGGTGGTGGATCCGGTGCGCACCATCCCCCGTGCCATCACCACCGCGTTAGGCATCACCCTGGTCGTGTACGCACTCGTCGCCGTGTCGGCGCTGCACGCCATCGGAGCGGCCGGCCTGGCGGAGGTCACGGCGCCGCTGAGCGCGGTGGCGGACACCGGCGGGGCCGCGTGGCCCGGGGTGGTCATCCGGATCGGGGCCGCTGCGGCCGCCCTCGGTGCGCTGCTGGCGATGATCGCCGGGATCGGACGCACGAGCCTCGCTATGGCGCGCAACCGCGACATCCCCTCCTGGTTCGCAGCCGTCCATCCACGCTTCCGCGTCCCCTACCGGGCGGAACTGGTGCTCGGCCTGATCGTCTGCGTCCTCGTGGCTGTCACCGATCTGCGCGGCGCGATCGGCTTCTCGTCGTTCGGCGTGCTGCTCTACTACCTGACCGCGAACGCCTCCGCCTGGACGCAGGATCGGGCCCACCGACGCTACCCGCGCGCGCTCGCCGTGGCCGGCGCCGTCGGCTGCGTGGTCCTCGTCGCGACCCTGCCCCTGCCGGCCGTCGTCGCCGGCCTCGTGGTCCTCGCGATCGGGATGGGTTACCGTTTCCTCCGGCTGCGCGCGGCCAGCGGGTCGCGGCGGCGAGAGGAGGACCCGTGACCGTCCGCGTGACCCTGATCGGAGGACCGACCGCGCTCATCGAGCTCGGCGGCCTCCGCATCCTCACCGACCCCACGTTCGACCCGCCGGGCGAGCATCCCGTCGCCGGTCGTGTGCTGGTCAAGACCGCGCCGGCGGGCCTGACTCCCGAACAGGTCGGAGCGGTGGATGTGGTGCTCCTCTCACACGATCAGCACCCCGACAACCTCGACGATCGGGGGCGCGACGTCGTGCGCGCTGCGCCGCTCACCGTGAGCACGGCCGCTGCGGCCGAACGGGTCGAGGGCGCGGTGCGCGGACTCGGCCCGTGGACGCATCTGACCGTTCCCCGGCCGGACGGCTCCGAGCTCCGGGTGCACGCGGTCCCGGCCCAGCACGGACCCGACGGGATGGACGCCTCCTCCGGCCCGGTGATCGGCTTCGTGCTCGCCGGCGAGGGTGTGCCCACCGTCTACGTGAGCGGCGACAACGCGTCCCTCCGCGTCGTGGAGGAGGTCGCCGAGAACCTGGGTCCGATCGACATCGCCCTGCTCTTCGCGGGCGCGGCGCGCACCGCCCGGCTGGATGCGTTCCTCACCCTCACCGCGGACAAGGCCGCCCGGGCGGCGGCCCTGCTCGGCGACGCCGTGATCGTCCCGGTGCACGCCGAGGGCTGGGCGCACTTCACCCAGGGCCAGGCGGACGTGGAGGCGGCCTATGCCGAGCACGGCTTGAGCGACCGCCTCCGGATGCTGCGACCGGGCGAGTCGGTCGAGCTGGATTCGGCCGGCTGACGCACAGCGCCGGTGACGGTGGCAGCTGCGCGTCCTACCACGGAAGCAGGCGTTCCGCGCGGAATTCACCCCGGCATCACCCGGACGGTCTCCTCCTTCGGTATAGTCGCGATCGACAACGTCGGCCAGTGGGGGAACAGTGCGCGACCAGGGACAGCAGGTGCCGGAGACGGCGGCTTCCCGCGCGCGCCCGCTTCGCCTGGCCCTCCTCGGTCTGGCCGGTGCCGGCGCGCTCACGCTGTTCGGCTTCCTGCTTCAGTCGTCTCCGGCCTCCGCCGAACAGGCGCCGCCACCGTCGGGGTCTCTTCTCGGGTCGGTCGTCCAGGCGGCGCAGGGCGCCGTGGGGTCGCTGACCTCGACGGCGCAGGCCTCGACGGCGCCGAGCGGCACCAGCGGCGCGAGCGCCACCGGCACCGCGAGCGGCACCGGCACCGGCACCGCGAGCGGCTCCGGACTTCTCGGCTCCATCGTGACTCCGGTCACCTCGGCCGTCGACTCGGTCGTCTCGTCCGTCCCGATCGTGGGAACGGCGGTCGACGGCATCCTCGGTCCGACCCCGATCGGCTCGATCACGGCACCCGTCGTCGGGACCGTCGACGGTGCCGTCGGAGGGGTGGTCGGTGGAGTGACCGGCGGCTCGGGAGGTACGGGAGGTTCGGGCGGGGTCGCGACTCCGCCGGGTCAGCCGACCCCACCCTCCACCTCGCCCGGGGGCGCCGCGGGCTCGACGAGTCCGACCGGCCCCGTCACCGCCGGTGCGCCGGGCGCCGTCGTCGCGGGCGTGCCCGCCGTTCCGGCTCCCGCAGCCCCGGCCTCCACCACGGCATCGGCGAAGGGGCGCGCCGGCGTCCCGGCCGTGACCCCGCTCCCGGTGCTCACCGTCCCGCCGGGCACGGCGACCGCTCTCCCCGGTGACCTCCCCGCCCAACCGCACTACTTCGACGGCTCCGCTACGGCAGGAGGCACGTTCGTGCCGTCCGCCGGGCAGGCCGGAGGCGCCGTCGGCGAGGTCGAAGCCGGCTGGCTCCCTCCCCTCGCGCTCAGCGCCGCGACGGGCAGCCCTTCGTCGAGCCCACCTCCCACAGGTCCACCGGGCGAACACGACGTCAGCCCCGGCTGACCGCCCTCTCCGGACGGAGGCCCACTGCGCCTCCCCTCTCGGCAGCCGCCCGAACTCGTTCGGTGGGGCGCCGGCTCGCACGGCGCCCACGACGGGCGCGGAGCCGACGCGCGGACACGCTGCCAGGCCGGAACGGGCACGTCCCTCTGCGGACGCACACCTCCTTCCGGTCTGAGCCGCGGCGACGCGCGTCCAGAAACTTCGGAGGACAGCTCGTGGAACGAGCGATCAACACAACACACGACACCGAGCAGGCCGCGCTCTTCGCCGCGGCCTGGTCCCGATTGGATGCTGCGCTCACGTCGGAGCGCTACGACGACGTCGCCGAGGTGATCCGGCGCCACTGGTTCGACCTGCTCTCCGGCCCTGCGCACGAGCTGACAGTCGCGCTCGAGCGGGTGCCGGCTCACGAACTCGACCGGCGACCGTTGATCGTCGCACTGCTCGGACGGAGCACGCTGACCCTGGCCCGGCGCCGCGTGCACGGCCTCAGACGGATGGGCCAGGCCGGCGCGGCGCTGGACAGGCCGGCACACGGGATGCGCGGGCTCGACCGCGCGATCATTCAGACCAACCAGGCCGACCTGCACCGGATGCTGGGCAGGCCGGACCGGGCGCGGACCTCGGCCCGCACGGCTCTCGCCGAGCTCGAAGCGCTGCCGGATGCCGAGGCGCGCGGCAACGAGACGGTCGGCGGCCTGTATGCGCAGCTCGCAGCCTGTCTGCTCGACACCGGCGCCGACGCCGACGCCCTCGACGCCGCCGAGAGGGCACTGCTGCACGCCCAGACGCTCGGCGACTCCGCCGCTCCCGCCATCTTCGCGACCCTGGCCGGCCTCAATGCGACGACCGGCGAACTGGCCTCGGCGAGGGAGAACATCCACGCCGCCCGCTCCCAGGGCCGCCCGCTCCGGCAGGAGGACCTGGTGCTGCTGCGGCTGGCGGAGGCGATGGTCGCGCTCGACGAGCTCGACGCGACCGCGGCCCAGGCCCATCTCTTCGAAGCCGAGGTCGAAGCCGACTCCGAAGCCGGCGTCGAAGCCGCCATCCAAGCCCAAGCCGAGGCCCCACCCACCGCGCACTGGATGCCGGCCATCCTGATCGCCGGGATGGTCGAGCTGGTGGGCGGCTATCCCGGACGCGGCCTGGCCCGCCTCGAGCAGTCCGCCCGGGCGCGCGGGCCGGAGGGCCGCACCGACGCGGCACGGCGCGCTCTGGCACCGTTGCGAGCGGTCCTGCAATGCGCTCTGGGGAATCCGGATGCCGCGGCCGCCATCCTCGACCGGGACGCCGGCCCGAGTGTCGTCGGCTGCATCGGACATGCCCGGCTCGAGCTGATGCGCGGGCGGCACGGAGCCGCCCTGCAGCAGCTGCGACCACTGTCCGGCAGCGTCATGTCGATACGGCAGCAGGCGGAGGCGTCGGCGCTCGAAGCGGCCGCTCTCCTTCGCTTCTCGACGGAGCGGCGGACGACAGCGGTCGTCGACCACCTCGGCGCGATGCTCCAGCACAGCCGGCTGCTTCTGCCGCTGGCGCTCCTGCCCGCGTCGGATCTGCTCCGCGTCTCGGCCGCACTCACGACCGGCGGCTACGGCGAGCTCGTCGCGCACGGGCGGCTGCGTTCCCTGCTCTACGACCTGGAGGCCGAGGACCCGCTCACGCCGCGGGAGACGGCGGTGCTCGCCACTCTGCTCGAGCATCCGTCGCACGCGGCCATCGCCGCGCGGCTGAACGTCTCGGTGAACACCGTCAAGTCGCAGCTGCGCAGCGTGTACCGGAAGCTCGGCGTCAAGACCCGGGACGAGGCGATCGCGATCGCCCTCGAGCGTCACCTGCTGACGGAGCGGGACTGACGGATGCGCCGGCCGAGCCGACCCTGCGATCGAGTGGTCGTTGCGGCGGCGGCGGGAGGCGCGGCGGCGGGAGGGGCGGCGGCGGGAGGGGCGGCGGCGGCGGCGGCGGGGAGGATCCCCGCGGCGAGCACGCGCTGCCCGATCGCCCAGGCGGCGCCCGCGGCGGCGAGCTGCCCGACGATCCGGCCGGCGAGCGCGAGCAGAACGATCCACGGCGTGAGGTCGCGCGGTGAGAAGACAGGCAGCGACACCAGGAACAGCAGCAGGGCGGAGACGAGCGCGCCAACCGCGAAGTGCCGCAGGCGCGGCTCACTGCGGCGGGCCAGGAGCAGCAGCGTGACGTCGAACCCCGCCCCCGTGATGACCAGCGGGATGACGATGAGCACACCGAGCGGGGTGAACCCGATGGCGAGGATGCCGACCAGCGCGAACGCGATGGTGGTCGTCCACGGGAAGCCGACCAGCCTCCGGGCCAGGAGGGGCAGGACGCTGTGGATGCCCGCCGCCACCGCGTACGCGGGAGGGAACAGCACGGCGAGGAGCCCGGTGACGGGAGCGATGAGGATGAGCAGCAGGGCTCCCAGCGCGGCGAACGCCGCGATGATCAGGAGGGCGCGCGTGCTGAGGCGAGGGCTCGCCGGCCCGGTCGGTTTCGCCGCCATCGTCCACCTCTCTCGTGAGTGCACTCAATCCTGCCCCCAGTCGAAGGGACGTACGGCGCAAAACGGGGTCACCCGGCGAAGATGTGTGGTTTTGTCGACAGAGCGGCTTCGATCACGGACCCGCCGGAGGACACGACCTGCGCGACGACACAGCTGGGAGGGCGATTGGACGACGAGTTCACGGGGATGCCCGATCGATCGCAGGCGGGCCGGTCCGCGCTCGCGCAGTTGAAGGAGGCGGTCGACGCCGACGACTGGGATGCGGCCAACAGGGCGGTCTGCGCCGGCTGGTTCGAGCTCATGACCGAGCACGGCGAGGCGGTCCGCGTCCTCCTGGAGCGCGCACCCGGCCACGCTCTCCGCACCCACCCCCTGCTCGCCATGATGCTCGGCCTGATCTACAACACCCATGGATTCCATCGACTGCGCGGGCTGCGGTATCTGGTGACCGCCGTCCGGGCGGCCCAGGCCCCGCGCAGTATGACCGTGAGCGGCGCCGACCGCGTGCTGATCCGTTCGGCCGAGGCCACCGCGTTCCGGCTGATCGGGCGGCCGCGACTCTCCATCGGGCCTGCCCACGCCGCGGTCTCCGAGCTCGACCGGCTGGACGACGAGGAGCGGGAGTCCCTCGGCGAGCTCCCCCGCCTCTACGGGCAGCTGGGCATCTCGTTCTACTACGCGGGCGAGGTGGACGATGCCATGGACACCTTCGCGAAGGGACTGGCGGTCTCGCCCACGACGCCTCCGTCCTCCGGCTTCGGGAACCTGGCGATGCTCGCCGGCGTGCACGCCCTCCAGGGCGACCTTCCGGAGGCCGCAGCGCACATCGACTATGCGAGGACCGGGCCGTGGACCGATCGGCAACGGCGGATGTACACGGGGACCTTCTACCGGCTGGCCGAGGCGACGCTGGCGCTCGAGCGCTTCGACACCGCCGCAGCCCGCACTCATCTGGAGGCGATGGAGCACGACCGGCGCTCGATCGAGCACTGGATCGCCGAGGCGGAGGTCACAGCACTCCTCGAGCTCGTCGAGGGCCGCCCGGGCGAGGCCCTCGCCGGGCTGGAGGCTTACGCATCCATGCGTGGGGCCGAGTCCCGCACGGCAGCCGCCCGGAACCGGCTCGCGCGGACGCGCTCCATCCTCCAGCTGGCGCTCGGGAACCCGGATGCGGCGGGCGTCATCGTCGAGCGGGACACCGTCGCCGGCCCGGAGCGCCACCTGGCACGAGCGAGGGTCGGCCTGTCGCTCGGCAAGAACGGATCCACCTTGAGCGAGCTGCGAGCGACCGCAGGCCACCTGCGGACCGCGCGTTCCTCGGCCGAGGCGGCGGCGCTGGAGGCGGCGGTGCTGCTCCGGTTGTCGCCGACGTCCCGCACCCGCGGCGTCGTGCAACATCTCGGCGCCCTCCTCGACAAGACGCGGCAGCGCCTGGCGATCGCGTTGCTGCCCGGCGATGACCTCGACCGCGTCGCAGCTGCTCTCGACGAGGCCGGCTACGGGCACGTCACGACCGACGTGCCGCTCCGTTCGCTGCTCCCGGTCGCGGAGGCCGACCTGCAGCTCACCGATCGCGAGCTCGCCGTTCTCGGCCAGCTGATGGGGACCGGCTCGGTGTCCGAGATCGCTTCGGCGCTGGTCGTCTCCGCGAACACAGTGAAGACGCAGTTGCGCAGCGTGTACCGGAAACTGGGCGTCAGAAACCGGGAGGATGCGATCGCGGTCGCCCTGAACCGGCACCTCCTAGTCGAACGGGAGTGATCGCGGATCGTGGCCCATGGGGTGATCGCAGGGTGAAATCCACCGCGTCCGAGCCTTCCGGGCAGTAGCGTTCCGACTGACACCGCATACCCGCCCAGTGACCGAGGAACGACATGACCCTCGACGAGAGCGCACCGACCCTCCGTCGCCCCAGCGCCGCGGCGCGCTTCCGGCGAACGCTGCCGGAGACTTTGGCGTCCCTCCTGGTCGCGGCCCGGGACGACGAGAGGCTGGCGCTCGGTCCACAGCGTCGCGCCGCTTACCTGCTCACCCGCCAGGTGATCAGCGGGCTGCTGACCGCCGGGTACCCGGCGGGCCTGCTGGCGCGCGAGCTCGGCGTGCGCAGCGAATCCATCCGCACCCGCGCCCAAGCCGGATGGACTTCGCTCGCCGATGTCGCCGTGCTCTCCGGACGGGATGCGGACGGGCTGCTCGAGCGGTGCGCCCGCTCGGGCCTGGTCGTCGACGAGGAGGGGCGTCTCCACAGCGACGACCTTGTCGCCCTCCTCCTCGCGCCATGAGGGCCCGCACCGACGCCGCGCCGGCGGCCGCGGCACCGCCCGCGGAAAAGATCTCCGAAAAGCCGCGTCATGATCGCCCGGCTTCCGCATCTCTTAAGCGGCGCGTGACCCGAACATGCACCACCGGCGATCCGAATCGCCGTTTCGATGTCCGGCTCCCCTGCGGGGCCGGCGCCGGGAGACCCGAACCCCGCTCGACGCCGGTAGCGTCCGCCGTCCTGCGGCGGGCGCTCCCGGTGGGCCCAGAGGAAGAACACACGATGCCCGACCCGATTCACCGACCGGCCGACCTCCAGCACCCGCGGGTGCTCGCCGGAAGCCGCTGACGCCATGAGGAGCGACGACGGCCTGCGCGAGGACGAGTGGATGGACGCCGCGCCCGAGCGGTCGGACACCGACCTCGTCGAGTCCGCGCGCGCAGGCGACACGGAGGCCTTCGCGGAGCTGTGGCGCCGCCACGCTGCGGCAGGGCGGACGGTCGCCCGGTCCTTCACCGACGAGGACCCGGACGACGTCGTCGCCGAGGCGTACGCCCTCATCCTGAAGGCCGTCCGCGACGGACGCGGGCCGCACACCGGCTTCCGGCCCTACCTGTTCACGACCATCCGCAATGTCGCCGCGGGCTGGGGCGGCGGCCGACGCGAGGCACCCATCGAGGATGCGACCACGATTCCGGACCCGACGTCGACGGAGGCGGCGAGCATGGAGGCGCTGGACCGCTCCCTGACCGCACAGGCCTTCCGGTCGCTGCCCGCTCGCTGGCAGGAGGTGCTCTGGTACAGCGAGGTCGAGCGGATGACGCCGGCCGCCGTCGCACCGCTGCTCGGCCTCACGGCGAACGGCACGGCGGCGCTCGCCTACCGCGCCCGCGAGGGACTCCGCCAGGCCTGGATCCAGGCGCATATCAACGCGAGCGCCGAGGGCTCCGACTGCCGCTGGACCACCGAGCGGATGGGCGCGTACGCACGCGGAGGCCTCGGCAAGCGGGAGACCGCGCGCCTCGAGCGCCACCTCGCCGAGTGCACGCGCTGCTCGATCGTCGCCGCGGAGGCGCAGAACGTCGGGTCGCGGCTCGCCCTCATCCTGTTGCCGCTGCTGCTCGGGATCGGCGGAGCGACCGCGTACGCCGCGCAGATCGCGCGCGCAGCGGCGGTGACCGCCGCGGCGGCGGGCCTGGGAGGCGGTGCGGGCGCTGCTGCGACCGGCGGCCAGCCGGCCGCAGCATCCACGATCGGGATGACCCGGTCGCTCGGGCGCACCGGTACGGGTGCGAGTCGCGCGGCGATCGGCGTCGGCGCCACGGTCGCCGGCCTGGCGGTCGCCGCCGGGGTCGCAGGGGCGATCGTCCTCGGGCCGCAGTTGCTGGGCGGGCCAGGACATGACGTGGCGTCGAGCCGGTCCGACGGCGCTCCGCCGGCGTCGGCTCAGGATGCGCCGGGCACGTCCTCGGGGGCGTCCACCGCTCCTGCGGTTCCGACGGCCCCTCCGGTGGTTCCGGCCGTTCCCGGGCCGACGGTTCCGGGCCCGACCGATCCTAGCCCGGCGGCTCCTGGTCCGCTCGCGCAGACCCCCGCGCCCTCGCCCGTGATCCAGGCGACGATTCCGCCCGTCACCCCGCCGACGGCGCCGACGACGCCTCCGGTCACGCCGGCCGCGCCGCCCGCCGCACCGGCCATCACCACGGTGATCCCGGCCGGCTGGCAGACGGCCGCGACGACCCTCCCGCTCGCGGGAACCGGGCAGCCCGGTGCGACAGTCGCCATCACCGCCTCGCCCGCCGGAACCGCACTCAGTGCGACGAGCGCGACCGCCCTCTCCGCTCCGGCGCCTCTCGCGACGGCGACCGTCGCCGCGGACGGCACGTGGGCCGTGGAGGCGAACATCGCCGCTCTGACCGACGGTGCGTGGGTGCTGAGCGCGACGCAGACCACCAGCAGCGGGACCTCGGCGGGCGCCACCGTCCGCATCGGGGTGGACCGCACGGCGGAGCCTCCCGTCATCGCCGCGGTGGACACGGGAACGGGAGCGACCGCCGCGCTGCTCGCGCCCATCCTGACCGGTACGGCCGAGCCCGGGGCCACCGTCGAGCTCTTCGATCACGGCACGGGCATCGCAACGGTCACCGCGGACGCTCAGGGCCAGTGGAGCTCGCCGGAACTCATCGCGATCCCCTCCGCCTACTCGCTCACCGCGCGGCAGACCGACCCGCTCGGGAACGTGTCGGCGCAGTCCGTACCGGTGACCGGAACGGTGACCGTCCCGGCCGTCACGGCGACCGTGGTGCCCGGCGGGGTGCACATGGCCGTGCACGGCACGCCGGGAACCACGCTGGCGGTCTGGGCCGACGGCACGCCGGCGCCGCAGCTTCCGGACCTGATCCTGGATGCGGCAGGCGACGCCTCCAGCGATTACGCGTGGACGGACTCCGGGACCCATCGGATCGGTGTGGTCGCGCTGTTCGCGACGGCAACCGGCACCCGCCACGGCGTCCTGAGCGACGCTCCGGTCACGCTGCCCTGATCCCGGAGCGGGCGGGGTCGCGGCCCCGCCCCCGACCCCGCGCTCCGCGGCGGCTCACCGGGGCCGCAGCCCCGGTCCTCCGCCGCGGCTCACCGCCTCCGCGGCCTCGGGCGACGCAGCAGCATCAGGCCGGCGCCCGCGATCAGCGCCGCCAGAGCCGTCAGGGCTCCGGCGAGCGAGCCGAGCATGTCGCTGCCGGTGCTCGCCAGGCCGTGCACGCCCGGGTCGGTCACCGTGGCGCAGGCGGTCCCGTCGTCGCCGCAACGGCTGTCGCCCGTGGAGGGATCCCAGGGACCGGACAGCGGCCCGAGGGTCGCCCGGTTGGTGATGTCCTGCGGCGCGATCAGTTTCGTGGCGACGGTGATGGTGGCCTTCGCCCCCTTCGCGATGCCCGCGATGACCCACGTCAGGTCGCCGTTCGCGGCCTTCGTCGCCGCCGGCTGGGCGCCGATCAGCTGGAGTCCTCCGGGCAGCAGGTCGGTGACGGCGACGTCCTTCGCGTCGATCTGGCCGTCGTTGGTCACGGTGATCGTGTAGACGATGGTGTCGCCCACCTCCGCCGTCGAACGGTCCGCGGTCTTCGCGATGCTCAGGTGGCCCACGTCGAAGCGGTTGGTCACCGTGACGGTCGCGCTCTGACCGGCGCCGATCGTCACCCGGCCGTCCGCGGGATCCATCGTGGTCGCCGTCGCGAGCCCGGCGTCCGTCTCCTCGACGGCACAGGAGGCGCCCGCGATCAGGCCGTCGACGGTGGCGGTGTAGCCGTTGTCCTTCGACAGGACCACCGTGCCGCCGTCGGCGAGCTCGATCGGGGTGACCACGCCATCCACGTCGTAGCTGCAGGTCACCTGCATCGTGAACGGGCCGGCTCCGAACTTCGCGACGCCGTCGCCGATCCGCTTCTTGTCGATGACGAGCGAGCCCGTGTCGAACGTGTTCGTGATCGTGACCTGCGCCGGGTCGCCGGCCGGGACGGTCACCCCACCGTCCGGCGCGATGGCGACGGCGGTCGCCCCACCCGTGGCGGTCTCCGTCACCTCGCAGTGCGCGCGCTGGATGAGTCCGGTCACCGTCGCCGTGTAGCCGTTCGCCGCATCCAGAGTGACGAGGCCCCCGTCCGGCAGCGGGATGGTGAGCGTCTGGCCGTCCTTCTGCCAGATGCAGACGAGCTGGGCGGTGAACGGGCCGGAGCCGTAACGGTCGACCCCGTCACCGGTGCGCTGCTTGACGATGGTGACGCTGCCGGACGAGAACGTGTTCGTCACGCTCACCGTGACGCTCGGGATGCTGCCGTCCGTCGCACCCGGGATGGTCACCGTCGGCAGGTCCACCGTGCTTCCGGTCGCCCCGCCGTCGGTGGTCTCGGCCACCGAGCACTGGGTGCCCGCCGGATAGACGCCCGGCACGGTCAGCGTCTGGCCGCCGGCGATCGTCAGGTCGCCGTCGAACAGCGTCTGGTCGCCTCCGTAGACGCAGGTGACGTGCACCGTGAAGGGCCCGTCGCCGAAGCTCCCCGCGGCGTCGCCGTCGACGATCTTGCTGATGGCGAGAGTGCCCGCCGCGTAGTGGTTGACGATCTCCGCGGTGGTCGGCTGCGGGCCGGCACCGAGGGTCACGGTGGCCTGCGAGCCGTCCGTCGCCGCGGCGCCGTCGACCGAGAACGACACCTGGTTCGGCGAGGCCGCTGCACCATCCGCATCCGTCTCGGTCACGACGCAGGCCGCGTGCGCCGGCAGGCCGCCGATGGTGTGCGATCCGCCGTCCTGCAGGGTGAAGGCGGCGTCGCCGGCTGCGAGCGGGATGCTCTGGCCGAGCGGCGCCGTGCAGGCGACGCCGACGGCGAACGGTCCGAACGTGCCCGCGGTCGCCGCCGTGTCCACGTGCTTGGTCACGGTGAGAGAGGTCACGCCGTAGTCGTTGACGATGGCGACCTGCTGGCCGGCCGGCACCGGCGCGGTCGCGTCGGCGGCCGCGATGGTGACGGATCCCGGCGTGACGCTGCGGCTCGACTCACCGTACGAGCCGTCGGCCCCGTGCTCGGTGACCGCGCACTGGGCGCCGGTGGGGATGCCGTCGATCCGCGCCGTGTACTGGTTCGCGGCGCTGAGGGTGACGGAGGCGTTCCCGCCCAGATCGACCGGGACGCCGGTCACCGTGCAGACGACATCCGCCTGGAAGCTCGCCGGCGCGTACTGCGCCGCCGCTCCCGTGACCGTCTTGGTGATCTGCAGGGGTCCGCCCGTCAGGATGACGCCCGCCTTGATGGGCTCCTGGGGGCCGGCCGGCTGCGACCCCGACACGTAGGTCGGGTAGAAGCCGAACGAGTTCCACGCACGCACGGCCGTGACCGGAGCGCTCACCGACGCGCGGTCGTCGCCGGCGGCGGTGGTCGGGATGTTCGTGCTGGTGTAGGTGACCTTCACCTCAGCGCCCGGCGCGAGGGTACCCGTGGCCGTTCCGCTGAAGTCGAACACCATCTTGACGCCGGTGACATCCGCAGCCTGGATGGTGGTCCCCACCGCGCTCGAGGGCACCCACGAGCCGGCCGGGCACGAGGAGCCCGGCGTGATGTCGGCCGCGCACGGCTTCGCCGCGGTGGTCACGAACCAGGTCATCACGGCGCCCGCGGCGTCCGCGGACGGCTGGAAGGCGAGGTCGCCGTTGAAGCGCGGCGTGTAGACCGAGCCGCGGGGGGAGGAGTCGACGACACCCGTGTCACCGGGCGCGGGGAACACATCCACGGCGGTGAGGTTCTTGGCGGCCACGTTCCCGCCGTTCACCATGTCGAGCTTCCAGTCGTCGGTCGCGCCGATCGCGCTGACCGCGGCGCACGGGTACCGGTAGAAGCCCTCGCTGTCGGGGGTGCACGGAAGCGCCGGGTTGACGATGTTCTGCGCCTGGCCGGTTGGCGACTTGACACCCTTCGATGCGGTGAACGAGCCCTGCGAGAGGGTGGTCACCACGTTGCTGGTCGAGCAGGTGTTCGCGGCGAAGGTCACCGCACGGCCGTTGCCCGGGTTCAGCGCCGTGCAGTCGCTGCTCGCGAGCTGGCGGTCGGTCGTGACGCCGAACGTGTTGACCGCGGACGACGCCGGCGCGAGGCCCGGCTTGATCTGCAGGCCGATCGTGATGCTGTACGTCTCTCCGGGGGCCAGCTGCGACCCGGCAGGCCAGGTGAAGCGGATGCTGCCCGTCACGGGATCGTAGGCGCGGGCGATGACCGCGCCGTCCGTCGGGAGCGTCCCTCCCGTCGAGGTGCTGTACGTCGGGACGTTCGTCGGGACGTACAGCAGGGAGCCGTCGGCCGGCAGCGTGTCCGTCACCACCGGGTTCGGCAGGATTCCCGTCCCGGTGTTCTTGAAGCGCAGCGTCCAGTTCACTTCGCGTCCCGACGCGGCCTGGCCGGGGCTGGTCTTCTCCACGGCGATCTTCGCGGTGCCCGGGTCGACGGTGAAGGTCGCGGTGGCGTTCGCCTGCTGCGCCTGCACGTCGTTGTACGACGCGTCGGCCGTCACGGTGTCCGACACCGTCCCCGGCGCCGTCTCGCCCGGCATCGGCTGTGGGACGACGGTCGAGGTCACCGGTCCGCTGCCGTCGCGCAGAGTGCTCCGCAGCGAGAGGTTCAGGGTGACCTCGTCCACGTCATTGGAGGCGGCGAACGGGGCGCCATCGGAGCGGGAGAAGGTGAAGCGCAGGCCGGTCACATCCGCCGCGGCGACGCCGGAGGGCAGCGCGGCGGAGGCGATCGCAGCCGGCGTCCCGGTCTGCCACGCGGCGGCCGGCCCCTGGCCCGTCTGCGCATCCACCTGGACCTGGTCGGCGCCGGTCGGCGTGTTGGGCAGAGTGAAGGACTTCAGAGTGAAGGCGTTCCAGAACGTCGGATCCGCATCCTCGATCACGAGCACCTTGGGCGACAGCGTCCCGGTCGAGCGCGCACGCAGGTTCACCTGGATCGGGTCCGCGGGCGCCGACTGCAGGGTGCTCGACGGGTTGAACGACTTCGCCGTCGTGACCTGCAGGTTGCCGTTCTGCAGCGTGAGCGCGACACCGCGCGTGTCGGCCGCCTGGACGCCGGGGTAGACGTCGTCGTGCAGCGTCGCGTGCGCGGTGTTCTGGATGGTGCTGGGCGTCGGAGCCGCTCCCCCGGTGCGGCTCGTCTTGCGCAGCTGCGCGGTCAGCGCCAGGGTGATCTTCTGCGACGGCGAGATCGTGCCTCCCGTGCCGTCTGGTCCCTGTGCGTTGGTGCCGCGCAGCAGTGCGCTGACGGCGACGACGTCGCTCAGGTCGGCAGCCGTCAGGGCGGTCGCGGCGGCCAGGCTGAGCGTCTCGGTGGTCTCGGTGCCGTCAGCAGCCCGGTGCAGCAGGGACACACTGCTCTGAGACGCCTGCACGCCCGGCGCCTGGGACAGGTCCACGGCGATCTTCGTCAGGGTGAGCTGCTCGAACGGGTTGGTGGTCGCATCGTACGGCGCGAACACGCACGGGTCCGAGGTGGTCGCGTTCGCGCACTCCGTCGGGTCGGACAGCCGCAGCTGCCACGTGCTGCTGTTCGAGGTGTTGGTCGCCGTCGTCGTGTACGTCGTCGACGGATACGCGGAAGCGGGGACATCCGGCTGCGGGATCACCAGCGTCTGCGGAGACGCGGTCTTGGTCACCTTCGTGGTGAACGTCGGATCGACGATCGTGACGTGGTCGTCCGCATCCCGGGTGGTCGGAGCGCCGGTGAAGGGCTGCGCGCCCACCTCGACGGAGTTGTCGACCGCCCCCGGCGAGCCGGCCAGGTTGTAGGTGCGGGTGCCGGTCACCCAGTCGGTGACGGTGCTGCCGCGCACACTGTTGCGCAACGTGAGATCGAGGTGGATGGTGCGGCCTCCGGGAACGGCGCCGGCGCTCACGCTGGCCACGCCGCTGCCGACGGCCGGCGCGGTCGGGTCGCCGGTCGACTGGATGCGGGCCGCGCGGTTGGGGCTCTCCACGACGGTGAGCCGCACCCCCTGCGTGCTCGCGCGCTCCGCTGCGGTCAGCGTGTACCCGGGGAAGATCCCGTCGCACGCGTTCGCGCTCGCGCACGCCTCCGACGTGATGTCGTTCCAGGTCGTCCCGTCGAAGAGCTCGACCTTCGAGACCTTGTCCCACCGGATCAGCGGGTCGAACGTCGCGCCCTGCGTCACGGTCGGGGTGATGGCGTCGATCCGCGCCAGGTCGAACGCCTGGAAGACACTGCCCGCGATCGGGCTCGGCACCGCAGGATCCTGGATGGTCATCGACTGCATCCCGCTCACCTGGCTGCCCCAGCCGAGAGTGACACCCGTCGTGACACCCGACTGCGCCAGGACGACCTTCTGGCCGTCCCAGCTCTTCGCCGCGATCAGCGGGCCCGGGCCGCCCGTGGTCGCCTGCACGCCCACCGTGGCGCAGGCCGACGCGGGCTGGCTCGTGACGGTCGTGCTGCCGGCGACCGTCCCGGACGCCTGGCCGACGGCGCAGTTCTGGTAGGGGGTGACCGTCGGGTACGCGCCCGGGTTCGTCGGGCCGGTGCCGTCGCGGAGCAGAGAGCGCGCGGTGAAGGTGATGGCCGGCTTCACGTTGGTCGCCTGGCCGAAGCCGTCCGCATCCGCGAAGGTGAAACGCAGGCCCCGGAGGTCGGAGTGCGTCGTCCCGCTGGGCAGCACGCTGTCGAGCGTGGCCGAGTACGTCTTCGAGCCGGCCGTCGCATCCACCACGGTCAAGGTCTGCCAGGTGGTGCCGTCGGTCGTGTACTCGATCGTCAGCGTCGAACCCGCGGGCACGGCGGTCGACGCGATCCCGGTGGCGTCGAACGCGTTCCAGTACGGAGCGTTCGCGGTGTCCTGGGGCTCGGTGACCACGATGGTGTTCGGGCGGACGGAGCTGGTGCCCGTGGGCGTCTGAGCGGACAGCTGCACGAGGCTGGTGCCTCCGGGGATCACCGTGCTGGGGGTGACCGACTTGCCGAGGGTCAGCTTCACTTCGGGGAAGTACACGTCGAGGCTCGCGCCGGCGTCCTGCGACGCCGTCCCGGCCGGATTGACGCCGGTCACCGTGACGGTGTTCGGGTAGCTGACGAAGCCGGAGCCGGCCGGGCCCGCATCCGTCGTCGTGTCCACGGTGAACGGGATGCTCGCCGACGCGCCCGGCGCGATCGCGCCGGCGTAGACGACCTGGAACCCGGTGAGGAACTGGCCGGTCGCGAGGGCCGGCGTCGGCGGGAGGCCGGAGTTCTGGTCGAACGTGGAATCCGCCGGCGCGGATCCGGTGTTCACGAGCCAGTGGACGGTTCCGCTGGTCGCGCCCTGCGGCCACGTGGCGCCGGAGGTGAAACCTCCGAAGGTGACCTTGCCGGTGAAGAAGGTGCCGGATCCCGGCTCGCTCACGGTCAGGCTGGTGAGGGGGCCGGTCGAGGTGTTCTTCGCCGTGAGGGTGGCCGTGGACGACTGCCCGGCTGGGATCTGCTGATCCTGGAACGACTTGCCCGCGGCGACGCTCACGGTGAGGGGCGCCACCACCTGCTGGGCCGACGCGGGAGGAGCCTGGCCGTCGCCGTCCGGCGTGCTCACCGAGGCGCCGACCTGGTTGGTGCGGGTGCCTCCGGTCACGAGGGCGGTTCCGTCCGTGCGGCTGACGGCGCGCTGCGCGAGCGTCAGCGCGACGGACCCGGCGGTGCCGCCCGCCGCGATGGTGTCGCCCGTGCTGGAGGAGAAGACGAACTGGAGGCCGGTCACGTCCGCGGCCTGCACGCCCCCGGGCAGCTGCGGGGTGGCACCCACGGGACCGTCGACCGGTCCCCCCGCGGTGATCGCGACGACCTGCACCTGGTCGGCGCCGGCCGGGAAGGTGACGGCGCCGAAGCCCGCGAAATCGTAGAACTCGAACGTGCTCGTGGCCGCGCTCGGGTCGGCGGGCTCGGCGATGGTGAGGCTGGTCGCCGGGATGTTGGAGGTGTTCTTCACGGTCAGCGCGACCTGCGAGGTCTCCCCCGGGTTGTACTGGGTGGAGCCCGGCGTCCACGTCTTCGACACCGTCGCCGCGATCACGTCCGGAACGTGCACCGTCACGGGGACGCCGCTGCTGACGGTCGTCGCGTTGGTCGCCTGCAACGTCGCCGTATTGGTGAGCTGCACGCCGTCCTGGTCCTTGGCGACGTCGGACGGCATGGTGACCTGGATCTGCACGGACCCCGTGGTGCCCGCGGCGAGTCCCGTGCTCGCCGGGACGGTGTTGGGCACGTTGTCCGCGAACGCCACCGTCACCGTGTTCCCGGTCACCGTGGTCGTGACGCTGCCCGCGCCCACCACCGTCGGCTTGCCCACGATCTGCAGCGGGGCGGGGACGGGGTCGGTCAGGACCGCGTTCACGCATCCCGTGGTCGTCGACGAGCATCCATAGTTGATCGTGTAGAGGAAGCTCTGCCCCGGCTCGACCTGCGTGACGCTCGCCGTCTTCGACAGGTTGAGCACACCCGAGCCGAGGTCGTCGGCGTTCGCGGCCGGGGCGCCGATGGCGACCGCGCCGATCAGGGCGAGGACGATGCCGGTCGCGACGCTGGCCGGAGCGCGGAGCGTGCGGCGGCGGTCGCGGCGGTCGCGGTCGCGGCGGTGGCGGCTTGGGCCGCTCTGGCGGTGGCGTCGGCCGTCGCGATCGGAGGGTACGAGCAATGAACGAAGTCGGCTGAGCACGGCGAAAGTCCTTCGGGCAGAACGGTTTCGGTCCGACAGCACGTGCAGCGAGGACGCACTGCTGGCGGGATACCGTCGAGTCTGCCGACTGCGACATCCCAACCGGACGGTTTTCACCCCGGGTTCACCCCGGAATCGGCCAAATCACCCCCCTTCGGGGGTCAATCTGCGAGCCTTCTCAGGCACCCGGCGGGCGCGATTCGTCACGAATGTCACCCTCCCCGCCCCCAAAGCGACCATTCGTCACGAATGTCACCCTCCACCCGCCCAAAGCAACCATTCGTCACGAATGTCACCCTCCCCGCACCCAGAGCAACGATTCGTCACGAACGTCACCCTCCACCCGCCCAAAGCGACCATTCGTCACGAATGTCGCCCTCCCCGCCACCAGAGCGACGATTCGTCACGAATGTCACCCTCCCCGCCACCAGAGCGACCATTCGTCACGAATGTCGTGCTCCCCGCCACCAGAGCGACCATTCGTCACGAATGTCGTGACATACCCGCCCGTCAGCCAATCGCCGGAGGGTGAGAGCATCGCCCCGGCGCGGATGGGAGCCGTCGGATGCACGGACGCGGCGGTGAATGCCACGGTTTGGAACGTTTGCCGGTGTTCGCCGGGCCGCACATGTTCCGTAAGGGCGCAGTCGCGCATCGTGGGGCAGGAGGGGCGTCGGGAGCGCGACGTCACGGCAACCGCGGCACCAGCACCAGCACCGGCACCAGCACCGGCACCGGCACCAGCACCAGCACCAGCACTGCCGCCGTCGCCGCCCATCCCGCCACCGTGAACACGGCGTCGGCCGTCCGCCAGCGCGGAGGGACGCGTTCCGTTCGTCGCGGGTGGGCGCCGAACGCCCGGGACTCCATCGCGAGGGCGACGCGGTCGGCGTGACGGATGCTGGAGGCGAGGAGGGGCACGACGCCGGACAGCATCCGCCTGACGGCCGCGATCGGCCCGCGCCCCGGGGCGACGCCGCGGATCCTCAGGGCCTGGCGGATCAGCGTCAGCTCGGCGGCGGAGCGCGGCACGAACCGGTAGGCGGCCACGGCTGCGTAGGCGAAGCGGTACGGGATGCGCAGCTGCGCGGTCAACGCCCGCGCGAGCTCCGGCCCGCTCGTCGTGAGACCACCGATCAGGCCGAGGGCCAGCAGGGCCGCCAGCCGGAGGGCGGTCGTCAGGCCGAGGAGGAGCGCCCCGGCGGTGAGCCGGAGCGGACCGGCGACGACGAGCACGTCCGTGCCGGACGCACGGCCGGGATCGACCCAGACGGCGGATCCGACCGACACCACGAGGATGCCGACCGGCACGCCGACGAGGAGGAGGACCAGTGCGCGGCCGCGGAGGCGGCATCCCGCGAGCAGGAGCACGACGGCCAGCAGCAACAGGAGGAGCGGCGCGGCCGCATCCCGGGTGACCAGCAGCGCGATCCAGGCCGGGACGACCGCGGCGACCTTCGCGAGCGGGTTGAGCCGGTGGAGGAAGCTCGGCGCCGGCGTCGCCAGGCGGAGGGCGGGCGCAGTCATCGCAGCCCGGGAAGGTCGGCGAGTCGCGTCAGTCCGCGCAGCTCCACAGGGATGGACGGCCCGGCGAGCGCGCGCACCAGCGGCGGCTGCCGGAGCGCGTGCGCCTCGAGCAGCGCACGGTCGCCCAGGATGCGCGCCGTCTCGTCCAGGGCCACGACCCGCCCCTCGTCGAGGATCGCGACATGGCGTGCGTACTGGCCGATCAGTCCGAGGTCGTGAGTGACGACGATGACCGTCGTGCCGGTCGCGTTCAGCGCGGCGAGCAGCTCCAGGAGGTCGGCCGCGCGGGCGCGGTCCTGGCCCGAGGTCGGCTCGTCCAGGACCAGGACGGGCGCGCCCTCGATCAGCGCCGTGCCCACCGACAGGCGCCGCTTCTGCCCGCCCGAGAGCCGGAATGGATGCGATGAGCGGTGCGCGTGCAGGTCCAGCAGAGTGAGCATCCCGTCGACGCCGGCGGTGACCTGCGCCTCGGGGAGCCGGCGCTGTCGCAGACCGAGCGCCAGCGCCAGTTCGTCCTGCACGGTGTGAGCCACGAACTGGTGCTCGGGATTCTGGAACACGAAACCGATCGTCTCGCGGAGCGCGCTCGCCGATGCTCGCGCCGGTTCGAGGCCGAGCACCTCCACGGTCCCCCGCGGCACGCGGAGGACGCCCGCGAGCGACTGCACGAGCGTGCTCTTGCCCGCTCCGTTCGGCCCGACCACGGCGAGGAAGTCGCCCCGGGGCACGCGCAGCGAGACCTCGTTCAGGATGCGGCGGCCGCCGCGCTTCACGGTGAGTCCGGTGACCGAGATCGCCGGGCGTACCTCCGCATCCCGGCCGGGACCGGCCCCGCTCGGCCCCTCGGCCCCGCCCCGGTCTCCCGGGGTCTCCGCACAAACCTCCGCCCACGCTCCTCCGCCACCGGCGACCTCCGACCCTCCAGCCCCTGCCGGCTCGCCCGCACCATCCACATCCGGATCCGCCAGCGCAGCCGCCAGCTCCCCGGCCGTGAGCGGCAACGGATCCAGCGGGATGCCCGCCCGCCGCATCCGGAGGGCGGCGGTCGTCGGAGTGGGCAGCCACACGCCGAGCGCCTCGAGGTCCTCGGCGCGGGCGCGCAGCACCTCACGGACCGGGCCGGAGGCGAAGGGCCGGCCGGCGCCGTCCAGCACGAGCACCGTATCCACGATCCCGAGCGCCAGGTCGAGGTCGTGCTCGACCAGCACGACCGACCGCGTCGAGCCGGGCGCCGTGAGCTCGCCGAGCAGCCGGTACACCTCCTCGGCACCGGCCGGGTCGAGGCTGGAGGTCGGCTCGTCGAGGACCAGCAGCGGCGACCCGAGCGCCAGGGCGCACGCGATGGCGAGTCGCTGCTTGCCGCCACCGGACAGGATGTCCGGGTTCTCGTCGCGGCGGTCCCACAGTCCGACGGCGCGCAGGGCGGCCTCCGCGCGCGCCTCGACCTCGGCCGCCGGGACGAGCCGGTTCTCCGGGCCGAAGCACACTTCGTCGAGGACCGTGCGGGTGACCAGCTGCGCCTCCGGGTCCTGGAACACCATCGCCACGCGCTCGCTGAGCTCCGCCACGCTCGCCTCCCGCGTCGAGACCCCGCCGACCGTCATCGTGCCGGCGAACTCGGCGGGAACCGCGTGCGGCACGAGCCCGTTGAAGGTCAGCGCGAACGTCGATTTGCCGCATCCGCTCGGGCCGAGGATGAGGAGCACCTCGCCGGGCGCCACATCCACATCCACCTCGTCGGGCGTCCAGGCGGTCGCACCGGGATGGCGGACGCGCACGGAGCGGGCGACGGCCGCAGGAGCGAGCGGGGGCGGACCGTCCACGGATGCCCTCCTCTCGCCCGGCCGCCTCCACGCTACGGCACCGGGCGCGCCGGTTCAGCCGCCGGGCGGGCTCAACCGGCGGGCGGGCTCAATCGCCGGGCGCGCAGGATCAGCCGGCGCCACGCTCACCCCGCGCCACGCTCACCCGGCGCCACGCTCACCCGGCGGGAGTGGCGGAGCAGGAGGTCACGATGCCCGCGAGCGTCATGACGTACGTGTAGTCGACGACCTTCGAGCTCCATCCGGTCTGCGGGTCGACGACGGTGACATGGATGACGAAGCTTCCGCCCAGCAGGCTGCCGATGGCGTTCAGGATGCTGATCGGGATGGTCGTCGTGTACACGCCGCCGGCGACGGTCGTCGTCGCGCCGGTGACGAGCTGACTGTTCGTGCCCTTCTGGGCGACGAACTGGACGGTCGTCGAAGCGTAGCCCGCCGGAGGCGACCACTGGAGGCTGATGCTCGTCGTCGTGATCAAGCCCGCCCAGGAGCAGAACGGCGACGCTCCGGCGAGCGAGACCGGGGGGATGGTCTTGGCCTGGAGGGTCGCCGTCGCCACCTCCTGATCGCGCCACTGCGCGTCGACCGGCTGTGGAACGGAGACGAGAGCGCCGACCGCGATGAGGGAGGTGAGCGTGGCGGCGAGCAGCAGCCGGGTGACCCGCCTAGGCACGACGTCGCCGCCTCAGCGCGGCGCCGGCCCGCGCGAGCAGGATGCCGCCGAGGACGGCCCCGGCCGCCAGCACTCCGTAGTCGCCGATGCGGGTTCCGGTGTCCGGGAGGGTCGCTGGGCGGCCCGCCTCCGTGATGGTCCCGGACGCATCCACGCGCAGGACAGCGGTGACGGTGTTGCGCGCGGTATCGATGGAGGCGTCGGAGGCGAGGGCGAGCCGGATCTGCAGGTGGACCGTGCCGGGCGTTGGCTTCGCGCTCGCCTCGAGGGCCGCGCGGGCGGCGGGCAGCGCGCTCAGCGCGGTGGCCGGCAGGACGGTCCGGGCGCCCGAGGAACAGATCCCCCTGGCCCACGGGCGGACGCAGCTCTCCACCTCTGCGGTGATGGCGTCGGAGCGGGCGAGCGGACCGGTCGCGGAGAGCTGCCCGAGGAGGCTGTCGAGCTCGCTCACGTCGGCCACCACATCCACGAGCCACGGCGTGCTCTGTCCCGGCACCAGCAGGAAGGGCCGCGGGCCGGCATCGGAGGTGAGCGTCAGCGGCTGCGGCGTGGGAGCGGGTGCTGCGGCCGCAGGGGGAGCGGCCGCGGCGGCGGCGGGAGCGGATGCGGCGGCCGCGGCGGGAGCTCCCGAACCGAGGAGGCCGACAAGGATCATGGGTGCGGCAGCGCAGGCTGTCGCCGCGAACCGCATCGCGCGCCGGCGACTCATGTGCGGAACCCCGCGACATCGACGCGGCGACGTCCGCGCGACCGGCGGCGGCGCCCGCCCCGTTCGCGTCCCTCCCGTTGCTCTCCCCGCTCGCGCGGCCAGAACACCCACGTGACCAGGGCCGCGACACCGAGAGTGAGCACGCCGACCACCCACGGGCTGCCCAGCCACACCACGACCCGTGCGAGACCCGGCGCAGACCACAACACCTCGCGGACCGTGGCGACGTCATAGGGAGCCGGGTCGACCGTCGGGTTGGCGTCACCCTTCAGGACCAGGCGGGCACGCCCATCCTGAGCGGGCTCGACGGACACCACACGGTGCGTCACCGGGAGCTGACCCGGCCGGTCGACGGTCACGACATCCCCCACCCGGGCCTCGGCGGCCGGAACCTGGTGGACCAGCGCCAGCGACCCGGTCGGGATGGTCGGTGACATGGACCCGGTCTTGAACATGATGAGACTCAGATGGAACACCAGAGCGGCCGCGACCCACAGCAGGCACAGCACTCCCCCGACAGCGGCCACGTTCAGCAGGGCGCTGCGGAGCCACCGGCCCGCGCTGCGTCGCCGACGGCTCGGTGGGGTGACTCCGTCTGCGCTCAGTGCGAGGACGCTTGGAACTGCCATGTCGCGGTCCCGGCCTGCGACTGGGTGAGCCCGGCGCCCGCGGTCACGGCGAAGCACAGGTCGACGGCGGCGCCGGCGCTGGTCACCGGAGCGCCCGGCGCCAGCTCGAACGTCACGGTCCCCGGAACGCTCCCCACGGCTGTCGCCGCGGGCACCAGGACGGTGCCGGTCGTCGAGGACGTGCACCCGAAGCTGGAGGGCTGGATGAGCGTGTACGTCAGGTTCGCGACCGTGCCCGTCGTGGAGGGCGCGGTCACCGTCACCGTCGCCGGACTCGTGGTGTTGGCCGCGAGCCGGACGGCGTAGGGCGCGTAGACGACGTCGCCCGGGGACAGCGACGAAGCGTTCACGCTGAAGCCCAGCGCGGCACCGGGAGTGGTGGCGTGGTCGCTGAACGCGGTGCCGTCTGTGGAGCCCTGCAGGTTGAACGTGCCGGCCTGGAAGGTGCCCGTCGCGAACTCGGAGTCGTTCCAGGCCGCAAGGGTGACGGTCGCACCGACGCCGAGGACGAGGCCGCCGGCGAGCAGCGCCCGCACGCGACCGGAGACGCGTCGGCGCTTCCGCGGTTCGGCCTGCTCGGCGTGTCGTGCACGGGTGACGGGTTCGGGATTCGCTGCCTGGTCATCCATCGGGTCCAGCCTTTCGTCGGGTTGGCTGCACGCTACCGCCCGGCCGAGGCGCCGCAATAGCGTTTTAACCCTGCGATCACCCTGATCAGGGCCTTAAACCCCCATCACTGGGTACACAGAACGGTCTCGTCGGTATGTGGGGACCATCCGCGCAGACGCCGGAGCCGGCGATGGATGCGGGCACCGACGTCCTCGGCCGGTGCGCGGTCGATCGCTCCCCTGGTCTCATTCCGGCCGGGGCCCCGGTCGCGTGCCCGTGATTTTCGCGTGCGTGTCAAGCCCTCACCCGCGGGGCGAAGCAGTGGTTGTGTGAAGGATGCACGAACAGGAGGCACGCCGATGCTGGCCGGCTTCGAAGGGGTCCCGCTCGACCCCGCTCTCGAGATCATCGCGCTCACCGGCACCTCGTGGCGGATCTGCGACACCCGTGTCGAACCCACCGATCCGGGCGGACTGCTCGCCTACATCGAACAGGACAGCGGCGGTTTCGACATCATCATGCTGCGTCCCGGCTTCACCGAGACCGCTTTCGCGGACTCCTTCGAGGCGGCCCTGTCGCTCATCAATTCGCGGCGAGCGAGCGACAGCGGCACCTGACCAGTCGCGCGACGCCACGGTTGCATCTCTCCCCGCGGAAACGGAGGAGTCATCGGGGCCCTCGGGCGAAACTGCCTCCGTTTCCCGCTTACGCGCCGCAACATCCCGCTCCATTCCTCCCTTTTCTGTGGAGACCAGTCCGCCGACGCCAGTGCCGGAAACGGAGGATGTGCGGCTCGACACGCCGCTGCAGGTAGGGAAACGGAGGAAGGATGCGGCATCCATGCCCCCAAAGTCCTCCGTTTCCAGCATGTGGCCGGGAGGGAGGCG
>NZ_FOTM01000031.1 GCF_900114565.1 Leifsonia sp. CL147 | reverse complement strand
CGATCGATCGCGATCAGCTCGAACCTGCACCCCTCCGGGTTCGACGAGCTCATGCCCAAGACCCTCGCGACCGCGACCGTCGACCGGCTCCTCCACCACGCCCACCTCACGCAGACCACCGGCGAGTCCGTCCGCCTCGCCCAAGCCCTCGCCGGCACGGGGGTGACCCCCATGCCCTAACCGAGACCGCTCACGCGGCCAGGGCCACCACAACCCGATGGGCAGAACTCCTGGCCGCGAACGGGCACTTCCACTGGCCACCAGCGGGCACTTCTGCTGGCCGCCGATGGGCAATTTCTGGTGGCCGTTGACAGCAGGGAGAGTTGATCAAATCGCGTTCCCGGGGGAGCCGCGAAATCACCGTCCATCGCGGTCATCGCTCGTGAGGCCGGGAACCTCGCCTGGCAGCAGTCTCCGGAGGGACTCCCCTTCGATCACGGAACGATCATCGCCGCGGCCCGAGACCAGCTCGCCCCACGTTTGTTCGCCGACGAGGCCCTGACCCGAGCCCTGCTCGGTGACCGGTTCACGACGTCCGAGGCTGTGAAGCTTGCCCAGGAGCTGACCGGGGTCGCCCCCGGCGCACGTCACTGACGCGATCGTTCTCCGAGAACCGGTCGCTGCGCCGCGCGGACGCCGTCGTCACCGGCGCAACCGGTCGCCCGGCAAAGCTCTGGGAGTGGGTGTAACCCACACCTATCGCCCGCCGCGACCCGTCCTCGGCGTCGATGATGTCAGCCGCGCCGGGCCGGGCCGGGCCGGGACGATCAACGCGGCCGCTGCACTCGCCGCCACACGGCTCGTCCTGTTCGATACAGCATCACCCCGGCGACGGGCGTGAAGTAGGGATCGGTGACAGGTGTAGTTTGGTCGCGAGGGAGAGCGGCTGTTCGGTTAACTTCGCTTCGAACTCGATCGGCGTCAAGCCGCCGAGAGCGTCCTGGGCTCGCTGCCGGCGATACTTCCTCTCGATCCATACGACGATCGCGAGGCGCAGTTCCTGCCAGTCATTCGCCGCTGACCTCGTTTCCGGACGGAATCCTCAATCCCGACGAATCGGAGATCGGGATGTTGACGCGGCTGGTCCTGATCGTCTCGCTTCCAGGCGTCAGCCGTTCAACTGAAGCACGACACGGGTGCGGGATATCGGATCGAGCACGGTGACAATCCACTCAGGAGGAAGTTCAGCCCGAACGCGCTGCGCCAACTCGACAGCATCCTCAAGAAAATTCGGAGTATGAACACTATCGGGCGGGTACTCGGCGTTGAAGTCAGCATCCCCCCGTTCTGTCCAATCAAACAGGTCGCGAACTACCTCCGGGCTGAGGCCAATCTCGTGTCCATCCACGTTGTCATAGCCGTATTTTCCAGACAACCACACGGCATATTGCCTCCACTCGTAGTGGATATCGACGCGCGGTGGCTCGGCAGGTTCGAGAACAGGGAGTGCAATTCGCTCATTATGCGGGGTTCGCTCCTACGATGTAGCCATTGTCGCCGATTGTGATGGCAAGCCTCAAAAGCTTGCCCTTGTATTCAAATTCGTAAGAGGAAGCTCCGCCGAAAAGCGCTTCGCCAACCCGAAACCATCCCCAAGCTAATTTCATCGGGGCGAGCGCCAGCACTTCTGCGTTTCAGGAACGTCCCGTCAGCTGGCTCAAGTTAATCGCGCAGTGGAAGTACCACCCTGGTTCGGGAAACCGGGTGGTACGCCGTGACGATCCACTCCGCAGGAAGCTCCGCCCGCACCCGCTTGGCCAACTCAAATCCATCCTCGTAGAAGTTCGCAGGTAATAAACCGTTTGGCGGATCATCCGCGTTGAACAGAGCATCCGCGGCGTCTGTCCAAACCAGAAGATCATGGACAAGCTCCGAGCTGAGGCCGATCTCGTGACCTTCCACTGGGTTGCCCACGCCGTACTTTCCAGACAACCACACAGCGAATTGCGTCCATTCGTAGTGGATGTCGACGCAAGGGGGCAGATCAGGTTCGAGCACGGGGAGGGTAATGATGAAGTCGTTCATTATGCGAAATTCGCTCCTACGATGTAGCTGTTGCTTCCGATTGTGATTGAAAGCCTGAGGATCTTTCCCTCGTACTCGAATTCGTAAACCGGCCGCGGGTTCGGGCTCCTTAGCTTGGTAGCGGATGACCTTTCCAGTCTGTATCGCCTTGGTGAGGACCTCAGGAATCTCAGCTTCGCTGATCCCCTTCTGCGTGAACTGCCCACCATGGTCCTCAATGATGTGAGCAAGACCGGACGCGCCTCCCGGTGCCGCCATCTCCTTGGTCATGCCTTCTTCGAGCCAGACGATCCTTCCTTCCGGCGTCTTGATGATAGTGACGATCTTCTCGGAGCTGACCTTGACTCCGGCGTTGATGAGTTGGTCCACTAGAGTCTGCTGGGCAGCGGTGAGACGTGTGACGGGTCCGAGTTCGCCTGCCGTTTTCAGGAGGCTGCCTGCCCGTGCGATCTTGGTGGCGGCCATGCCGGGGATGAGTACGCTGGCTATTTCTCCGGCGAGTTGTCCGTCCACGTACGCATTCCCGTCAGCTATCTGACGGACCGTGGCTGTCACTTGTTGCCAGAGCCCTGCCGCCCAGGCGCCAGGGTGGGCGATCATCGCGGTAACGGCGATCCCGATTTCTTCCACGTTCAGCTGCGCCGCCCCAGTCAGGGCACTTCCGACGCCAGAGAGTGCACCGCCGACGAACTGCCAACCGCCACCCCCTCACACACGATGCGCCACAGTTGTACGAAGCTCAGACGATTCACTCAGGCTGTTGCTGCGCACGAGCCTGCTTCTCTCGCCACTTGCGTTTCCGCTCAAAGACGTACTCGTAAGCGTCACTCAACGTTCCAAGGAACTCCTCACCATTCGGTCCAGAAACTCGAAAGAAATCGTCCCTGTCCCCTGAGATCCAGATTTCATAGAGTCCCTCGGCCGTTGGCACGAAGTTGAAGGTTCGTAAGACCAAATCGGATGAGTCCTTCGAGAGCCAAATCAGGTCCTCCGCGTCCTCTCGCGAGTACCCGATTTCCGACATTTTTTGTACATATTGCTCGTGGTTCATGAAATCTCCTTCAAATAGCCTTGCTCGATGAGTTTCTGGATACCGACCGGGAAATGATACTGAGTGCCGAGACCTGGTTGCCCGAATCCCGGGGCGATCTCCCCCATGCGCACATTGTCGGGCAGGGGCTTCAGGATTTCGTAGCGCACTACGGTCGTGTTGCCTCCGAGGCGATCGGGCGGCAGCGACAACTGGTCAAAGGCCGTTCCGGGAGGAGCCGCGAAACTCCCATCAACAGGTTCACCGTCTTTTCCTTTGAACGTGATGCGTTCGAGCGTGTCTCCGGGAACGAGGTCAGACGGTTTGGATATCCCATTGGTAAAGCCGTTCGTGTGGGGTGGGTCGTCGGGCCAGTTCCATTGCGGTCGTCCCTTATCGTCGAAGCCGTTCAGGTACGTATCTAGGAACCGGTCCCAGCCGAGTCCACCTGTGGGGTCGTACCCAGGTAGTTGCTTCCCGCGGGTTGCGTCTATCAACGCGCTCTTCAGGTCTTGGAGCTCGTTGGGCGACGGCACCGGCACGGGGAGGGTCTTGATGGGCTTTCCCACGCCGGCGAGTTCGCCAGCCTCGCCGACCAGCCCTGCCGCCCGGGCTGCTTTCAGAGCCGCAGCTCCGGGAAGCAACGCCCCGGCGAGTTGTCCGATCACCGACGGGTTGAACCCGGCGACCTGGCCAACGGTGGTTGTGATCTGGTTCCAGAGTTCCGCCAGCGCACGCGGATCGGTGACCAGCACCGTCAGCGCCATCCCCGCCTCGTGCACATTCAACTGTCCGGCGTCGCTGATGGTGTGTATGACCCCCGACCCGACACCGGCCAGGAACTGCAACGACCACCACCCAGAATCAGCAGCCGGCTTCACCGCATTCGCGTCCCACCAATCACTGACCGCCTTCCCGGCCATGCCCACCAGGTTCAGCTCATTGCCCGTGGTCGCGATCGAGACGTGGTTGATGGCGCTGTTGATCCCGCCGATCAGGAGGGATCCGCCCAAGAGGGTCAGGCCGAGGGAGAACCCGCCGGTGAACGGCGTCAGCCCGAGCCCGATGACGGTGATCACCGCGCCGGCAACGATCTGCAGCCCGTCCCAGATCAGGTCCCACCCCGCCTGCTCCCGCCGAGCCTTGTCCGCCGCCTCCACATCCTTGACGAGCTTGGAGAACATGTCTCTCCAGCCGTCCGAGGCGACCTTCTGGTTCTGCTGGCAGTACTCAACCATCCCCGAGGTAAGCGGCCCCAACTGTTGCAGGGTAAGGGTGAAACTTCCCGCGGTGTACGAGCGGCCCTGCCCCACGGTGAGGGCGCCGACGTTCTTCACGATGCGACCCAGCTCCGCAATCAGACTCCTGACCTGCGCGAATCCGGGATCGGAGGCCTCATACGCCTCCCACGTCTCCTTCTGCCCCTTCACGATCGAATGCATCCCCTGCAGTTCGTTCACTGCCTGCTCAGCCGCGACCGCCCCAGCCCCACCCAACGACACCAGATGGGATGCGTCCCCTGCGATCTGCCGCAACTGGACGCTGAAACCGCGCAATTGCTCCATCCCCCGATCGAGCCGAGCCAGATGCGTCCCGTACTCGTCGTTCACAAGCCGGAAGTTCCCATCGGAATCAACCTGGGCGTATCCGTTCCAATACACACCGATAGCGGTCTGGAACGTGGACAAGCTGATCAAGAGCGACTGCAGGATCGGCAGATGAACCTCACCGATATACGCGCGCATCGCATCAGCACCCTGACCGGTGACCTTGTCCGACGCCGCAAGAGCATCGAACCCCTGCAACAACTCACTCACCGCCGTGATCCGACGAGCAAGCCCCTTCTGCAACCCTGGCGACGACGCCTGCCACGCGTCAGCGGAAAACTCGACCACACTCATCGCTTCGCGTCCTCGCGATCCTGCACCTCGATATTCACGCCGAACTGGTCGAACTCGGCAGCGTCGTTTGCCGCCAAGCTGCCATAGAGCGCAATCAGAGCCGACAGATCCGCGTAAATCTCCGAGACTGTCTTCGCCCCGGAAACCTTCAACGGTTCTCCTCTGTCCCACCCGTCCTTCGTGCCCGCGACGTGAGTAGTGAGCACCGAAACCTTGCGGGTCTCCTCGTGAAAGCCTTCCTGAATACTTCTCTTAGCCATCCCTGACCTCCCGTCTCTCCGCTGACCCGTTCAGGTCAGCGCTATCGCGATCGCCTGAGCAGAGAGCGCGGGATGCTCGATTGCGTTGATCGAGAACGCCAGACTTCGCTGCTTTCTCTTGCACTCACCGATGGCCTCACCGATCTGGTCACCAATCCGTGAATGACTCGACTTGGCCGCCTCGAAACCCTCCATGAAACGGTTGCGCTTCTGCCCCGCCCACAGGCCGCCACCCGCATCGCGGTATGCATCTATTCCGAACCCGCCCACCGCGTCCTTGACGCGTTGGAGTCGACCGATGACATCCTCCAACTCCAGCACCCTCGCCAGAGCCACCTCGTCACTCATCGCGGTCAAGTCCCGGGACGTGGATGCTCCTATTGCTGTCAAGCGGCCTGCGGTGTTTCGAGTTGAGCGAGCGCGAGGTTCGCGCGTTGTTCGAGTTCGGGGTCGGCGCGGGTGCCGATCTCGAGTCGTCGTAGCCGCTGGTAGGGGACGCCGAGCGTTGCGGCGAGGACACTGATCGGTGTGCCGATCGCCTGTCGGCGTGCCCGGAGTTCGCGTCCGACCGGGTTGTCGGTGGCGGGGTTGAGCAGGGCGGCATAAACCTCGTTCGCGACGTGTCGTTTCAGGCAACGCATGATGTCGCGGTCGGTGAGTTGCTCCGCGCGGCGCCGTTCGAAGTAGGCCATTGTGCGGGGCTCACGGTGCCGCATGCGC
>NZ_FOTM01000037.1 GCF_900114565.1 Leifsonia sp. CL147 | reverse complement strand
TGAAGCGCCCCAGGTTTGATGCCGCATCCTTTTGAGTTGGAAGGATGTATGTCATGCCGAAGAAGATCGATCCCGCGTTGCGTGAGCGTGCGGTGCGGCTGGTGCGGGAGCACCGGCCGGAGTATCCGTCGCTCACGGCCGCGTCAGCGGCCGTGGCCCGCCAGGTCGGTGTCGGCCACGAGTCCGTGCGCCGGTGGGTGCTGCAAGCCGATATCGACGATGGCACCCGCGACGGTGTCACGAGCGTCGAGCACGCCGAGATCAAGCGGCTCAAGGCGGAGAACAAGCGGCTCCGTGAGGACGTCGCGATCTTGAAGGCGGCGACGAGTTTCTTCGTGGGGGAACTCGACCCCCGCAACCATTGATGCTGGGCTTCATCGACACGATGAGAGCTGAGGGTCACGCGGTCGAGTCGATCTGCCGGGTCCTGCGCGAGCAGGGCCAGCAGATCGCCGCGCGCACCTATCGGGCCCTTCGGCAGGGCGTCGTGGCTGCCCGGACGGTCACCGACGCACTGGTCGTCGATGCGGTCCGCGATGCCGCGTGGGCCACCGTCGAACGCAACGGGAGGATGCAGCGGGCGCTGACCCCGGAAGGTCTCTATGGGCGGCGGAAGATGACCGCGTTGATCCGCCGCACCACGGTCCCCGGCGCGTCGCGTGGCGCGGTGGATCGCGCCATGCGGGCGCTCGGGCTGGCGGGGATCCGCCGCGACAAGGGCACTCGCACCACGATCCCCGCCAAGGACGGGATCCGTGCCGGTGACCTGCTGAACCGGGACTTCACCGCGCCGCGGCCGGATCACACCTGGGTGATGGACTTCACCTATTGCCGCACCTGGGCAGGGTGGGTGTACGTCGCGTTCATCGTCGACGTCTACTCGCAACGCATCGTTGCCTGGCATGCGCAGACTACCAAGCAGGTCGAGCTCGTGATGATCCCGCTGCGGATGGCGCTCTGGGAACGTGGACGGCAAGGCCACCCGATCCAGCCACAGCAGTTGCGGGCGCATTCGGACGCCGGCTCTCAATACGTCTCGCTGGCCTACACAGACAAGCTCGCGCTCGATGGCATCGCGCCCTCGATCGGGTCCGTCGGCGACGCATACGATAACGCGCTGATGGAGACGATCAACGGACTCTACAAGGCCGAGTGCATCCGAACGACCGTGTTCCACGACAGGCCACTCAAGACGATCTCGGACGTCGAGTTCGCGACCGCCGGCTGGGTCGACTGGTACAACACTCGTAGGCTTCACTCGACCCTCGGCTATGTCCCACCTGCCGAGTACGAGCAAGCCCACTACGCGACCCTCACCCGAGAGCCGCAACCCGCATAGGAGCGGCAGGAAACCTGGGGCGCTTCA
>NZ_FOTM01000027.1 GCF_900114565.1 Leifsonia sp. CL147 | reverse complement strand
GTCCCGCCGGCCGGCCCAGGACCCGGCCCGACCGGCTCCGCGGCGACAAGGCCTACTCGTCCCGAGCGATCCGCCAGCACCTGCGCGACCGCGGCATCCAAGCGGTCATCCCGCAACCATCAGACCAGATCGGCCACCGCCTCCGCCGCGGATCCCGAGGCGGACGACCCGTCAGCTACGACCGAGACGACTACCGGGGCCGCAACGTTATCGAACGCCGCTTCGCCGCACTCAAGCAATGGCGCGGCATCGCCACCCGCTACGACAAACTCGCAACCGTCTACCGATCTGCAGCAGTCCTCAACGCCGTCATCGCCTGGACCCACCAATTAGGAGACACGCCCTAGAACGGTGTCTCCTCGGTGGTCCAGACGGTTGGCTTGGGCTCGTACTGGTCCACAATGTCCTGGATCAGGGCGGGGAGAGGCTGATCCGTTACCCGCGCTTCGTAGACCTGGCGGTTCGTCTGAACCGCGTACTTAAGGCGGTCCAAGCTCTCCTGCTCCCATTGGTCTTGTCGCTGTATCGCGGGGAAGAGGTTTCGGGAGTTCTCGAAGGACGGAGACGTGACTAGTGCCTCCGCAATCGCGCGCCGAACGAGCTCGGGCGGCTTCACGGTACGGATGGCGGCCCGGAAAATTTCCTGCGCCGCTCGCATCTCACCGGAGGCCTTCCCTGGGTCCAGTTGGATGTCTTGTACTTCCTCGAGAAAGCCGTCCTCCCCGCGATCGAATTCCAGTGTGCGTCTTACGGTTGCGATCGGAATGCCTCGCCCAAGCGCCCAGCCGACTTCTTGATCGCACCACTGGCTCGTGTGGAAGTCGTCGTGCAGCACTGCCACCATCATGTGGCAGCTTCGAAGTCCCGCCTTAATCACCTCACGCCAGTGCTTTGACGGGGTGATGTCTTTGTGTGCTACGAAGGCGCTGATTCCGTACTTCGCCAAATTCGACCGCAGCGCGGTTACCCACTCAGCGTCTTCCCATTTGTGTGAGAGAAAGACTCGAATCGGCAGTTCTGTCCACGGATCGTCGTCCGCAGAAACGGACACGGGAGCCTGATCGCTCCCGATTAGGAAGTCATGAAGGTCGATGAGCTGCGTGTCCGTGGCAGTTTGAATCGTGCCTAGTAGGAACTTGCGGCGGCTATCGTCCGAGTCGTACCAACTCCAGCCCTCGGTATCAATGCCAAACTGGCCGAGCACTAGAAGAGCGTCATCGAACTGAGCCAACAGGGCGTCCGCCGCTGCCTTGATAAGCGGGATTCGTTCACCGGCCTTCATGCTCGAAGCATGCCACGGTCAACGAGGGAAGGTAATCAACACGGGGTTTTGACGGGGATCGCGTTCCGGAGCGTTTCGCTCGATGGGCCGCTCGCTCAGTGTCCGTAATGGAGGGGATGACGGGAATCGAACCCGCGTAATCAGTTTGGAAGACTGAGGCTCTACCATTGAGCTACATCCCCGGGGCCGCTGCTGCGGCGCCGTGGCCGCGTTCCATGCTGCGGCCGTCGACCATCGTAGTACACGCGCGCGGCACCCCGCGTGCAGTAGACTTGCCCCTGGTCTTTCGCACCGTTGAAGCCGGGGCGTAGCTCAGCTTGGCTAGAGCGCCCGCTTTGGGAGCGGGAGGTCGCAGGTTCGAATCCTGTCGCCCCGACGAGGACCTCGTTCCTTGCGAGAAGACCACCGTTCGAACATTCAGGAGAACCCAGACATCGTGAAGACCACGGTCGAGAAGCTCAGCCCCACCCGCACCAAGCTCACCATCTCGGTGACGCCGGAGGAGCTGGAGCCTTCCATCAAGCACGCGTACGAGCACATCGCCGAGCAGGTGACCATCCCCGGTTTCCGCAAGGGCAAGGTGCCGCCGCCCATCATCGACCAGCGGGTCGGCAAGGCCGCCGTCCTGGAGCACGCGGTCAACGAGGGCCTCGACGGCTTCTACCGCCTCGCGGTGGAGGAGAACGACGTGCGTCCCCTCGGCCGCCCGGAGGCGGACATCACGGAGTGGCCGAACGAGAAGGACTTCTCGGGCGACCTGCTCCTCACCATCGAGGTGGATGTGCGCCCCGAGGTGGCCCTCCCCGACTTCGACGACATCACCATCACGGTGGATGCGGCCGAGGTCGGCGTCGACGACGTCGAGGAGGAGCTGGACCAGCTCCGCAGCCGCTTCGGCACCCTCGTCACGGTGGACCGTCCCGCCAAGCAGGGCGACTTCGCCCAGATCGACCTGGTCGCCGTGATCGGCGACGAGGAGGTCGACACCGCAGCGAACATCTCGTACGAGATCGGTTCGGGCGAGCTCATCGAAGGCATCGACGAGGCGCTCGACACGCTCACCGCCGGCGAGACCACCACGTTCGAGGCACCGCTCATGGGCGGCGACCACGAGGGTGAGAACGCACAGATCACCGTCACGCTGAACGCCGTCAAGGAGCGCGAGCTCCCCGAGGCCGACGACGACTTCGCCCAGATCGCCAGCGAGTTCGACACCATCGGAGAGCTGCGTCAGAGCCTCCGCGGCCAGGTCGAGCGCTCGAAGGTCTTCGCGCAGGGCACGTCGGCCCGCGACCAGCTGGTCGACAAGCTCCTCGAGCTGGTCGAGATCCCGGTCCCGGCGCAGCTCGTCGAGGACGAGGTGCACCGCCACCTGGAGCAGGAGAACCGCCTCGAGGACGACGTCCACCGCGCCGAGGTGACCGAGTCCAGCGAGAAGACCTTCCGCACGCAGATCCTCCTCGACGAGGTCGCGCAGCAGAACGACGTCAAGGTCAGCCAGGACGAGCTCACGCAGTACCTCGTGCAGGGAGCCGCCCAGTACGGGATGGACCCGAACGAGTTCGTGAAGATCCTCTCGGAGAACGGCCAGATCCCGTCGATGGTCGGCGAAGTCGCCCGCAACAAGGCGCTCGCGATCGTCCTCGGCAAGGTGAAGGTCGTCGACAGCAACGGCAAGCCGGTCGACCTGGCCGAGTTCACGGCCATCGCCGACGCGGAGGAGCCCCACACCGACGAGCCGCAGACGGACGAGCCGCAGACGGACGCGCCGCAGGCCGACGCCGCTGCCGACGAGACGCCAGAGGCCACCGCCGACGAGGCTCCGGCCGCCGACGAGAAGCCCAAGAAGCGCTCCACCAAGAAGAAGGCCGGCGCTCAGTAACCGTCGCCGGAACTCACACCGAAGCCGGGCCCACGCACTCCGCGTGGCCCGGCTTCCGTGCGTCCCGGGCCCGCACCGAAGGAGGGGACGCCGGCGACGACCGCCCCCGTGCGGGCGCCGCACTCTGCCGAGGGCGAACAGCACCGAAATGCGCTCGGCACTCCGATAGATTCGATCCCAAGCGACAAAGGAAATGGAGCGAATATGGCCGACATGGGTTTCCAGCCCAGCGTGTTCGACAGACTGCTGAAGGACCGCATCATCTGGCTCGGTTCTGAGGTCCGGGACGAGAACGCGAACGAGATCGCCGCGAAGCTGCTGCTCCTGGCCGCAGAGGACCCCAAGCGGGACATCTACCTCTACATCAACTCTCCGGGCGGGTCGATCACCGCCGGTATGGCCATCTACGACACGATGCAGTTCGTCCCGAACGACATCGTCACCGTCGGGATCGGCATGGCGGCGTCGATGGGGCAGCTGCTCCTCACGTCCGGCACGAAGGGCAAGCGCTACATCACCCCGAACGCGCGCGTTCTGCTGCACCAGCCGCACGGCGGCTTCGGCGGGACCGCCAGCGACATCCAGACTCAGGCTCAGCTGATCGTCGACATGAAGAACCGCCTGGCCGAGATCACGGCGGAGGCGACGGGCAAGTCCGTCGAGCAGGTCAACGCCGACGGAGACCGCGACCGCTGGTTCACCGCCCAGGAGGCGCTGGAGTACGGATTCGTCGACCACATCCGCGAATCGGCGCTCGACGTCTCCGGCGGCGGCGGCACCGACGCGGGATCCAAGTAGCAGGCCGCTGGAAGGACAAGGACAAACTTCAATGAACACTCCAATGCTCGGCGGTCAGGCCTTCGGTGGCGTCCAGGCGCCCGGCGCCCGCTACATCCTCCCCAGCTTCGAGGAGCGCACGGCCTACGGCTACAAGCGGCAGGACCCGTACGCGAAGCTCTTCGAGGACCGCATCATCTTCCTCGGCGTCCAGGTGGATGACGCCTCGGCCGACGACATCATGGCCCAGCTCCTCGTGCTCGAGAGCCAGGACCCGGACCGCGACATTGTCATGTACATCAACTCGCCCGGTGGCTCGTTCACCGCGATGACGGCGATCTACGACACGATGCTGTACATCCGTCCGCAGATCCAGACGGTCGTGCTCGGCCAGGCCGCCTCGGCCGCCGCTGTGCTGACCGCCGCCGGCACGCCGGGCAAGCGCCTGGCGCTGCCGAACGCGCGCATCCTGATCCACCAGCCCGCCGTCGGCGAGGCCGGCCAGGGCCAGGCGTCGGACATCGAGATCCAGGCGAACGAGATCATGCGCATGCGCACCTGGCTGGAGGAGACGCTCTCGCGGCACTCCAACCGCTCGGTGGAGCAGGTCAACAAGGACATCGACCGCGACAAGATCCTGTCAGCGGACGAGGCCCTCGAGTACGGCCTGATCGACCAGGTGCTCACCAGCCGCAAGCAGCTGCCGGCACTGGTCAAGTAGTAGCCTTCGCTGCATGGCGGAACGGGGCGGTCTCTTCGATGACCGCCCCGTTCGTCGTCTCTACGCCGACCCGGAGGCGGTCTTCGACCCGTCGGTCTGGCCGGCGTCGATCCCGGCCGTCGCCCAGTTGCTGAGCGAGGGCTTGGAACTGCCGCATGGCGTGACCTTCCTGGTGGGCGAGAACGGGAGCGGCAAGTCGACCATCATCGAGGGCATCGCGACGGCATACGGGATGCCGCCGGAGGGCGGCAGCACGAACGGGTCGCACGTCACGCGACCCAGCGAGTCGCCGCTCGGCGGCTGGCTGCGCACGGAACGCAGCCTCGGAACGCCCAAGTGGGGCTTCTTCCTCCGCGCCGAGACGATGCACGGGTACTACACCTACCTGGAGTCGCTGGGCGGCCCGGGCGGGCACCTCCACTCCCTCAGCCACGGCGAGTCGTTCAACGATCTCCTGGTCAACAAGCTCAACAACCCGTTCCACGTCACCGGCTTCGCCTGCCTGGACGAGCCCGAGGCGGCGCTCTCGTTCGGATCCACCCTCACGTGGCTCTCCGAGCTGAACGACATGGTGCGACGCGGCACGCAGGTGCTGTGCGCGACGCACTCGCCGATCCTGGCCGCGCTGCCCGGAGCGCACATCCTGGAGCTGGGCGAGTGGGGGATGCGCGAGTCGCGGTGGGAGGACCTGGAGATCGTCACGCACTGGCGGTCGTTCCTGGACGCACCCGAGCGCTACTTCCGTCACCTGCTGTGACCTGGACGCTCTAGGAACCGGACCGATCTGCTGCGAGCAGAATCGCCGCGTGAAGCAATTAGGTGCGAGGTGCGCGCCATTGTCGGCAGCGCGGGTTAGGCTCGACGGAACAGACACGACGAAGGTGGGGAGAGGGATGGCACGCATCGGGGAAAGCGCCGATCTGCTCAAGTGTTCCTTCTGCGGCAAGAGCCAGAAGCAGGTGCAGCAGCTGATCGCCGGTCCAGGCGTGTACATCTGCGACGAATGCGTCGAGCTCTGCAACGAGATCATCGAGGAGCGGCTCGCCGAGGCGGGCGAGGAGGCGTCGAGCGAGTTCGACCTTCCGAAGCCGAAGGAGATCTTCGGGTTCCTGGAGGAGTACGTCATCGGCCAGGAGGCGGCCAAGCGGGCTCTGGCCGTGGCGGTCTACAACCACTACAAGCGGGTTCGTGCCAAGCAGACCATCACGGCTGCCGATGCGATGGACGACGTCGAGATCGCGAAGTCCAACATCCTGCTGATCGGCCCGACCGGATGCGGCAAGACCTACCTCGCGCAGACGCTCGCCCGCCGGCTCAACGTGCCGTTCGCCGTAGCGGATGCCACGGCGCTGACGGAGGCCGGCTACGTAGGCGAAGACGTCGAGAACATCCTGCTGAAGCTCATCCAGGCAGCGGACTACGACGTCAAGCGCGCTGAGACCGGCATCATCTACATCGACGAGGTCGACAAGATCGCCCGCAAGGCCGAGAACCCGTCGATCACGAGGGACGTGTCCGGCGAGGGCGTGCAGCAGGCGCTGCTGAAGATCCTGGAGGGTACTGTCGCCTCGGTTCCCCCGCAGGGCGGCCGCAAGCATCCCCATCAGGAATTCATTCAGATCGACACCACGAACGTGCTCTTCATCGTGGCCGGCGCGTTCGCGGGCCTCGAAGAGATCATCTCCTCGCGGGCCGGCAAGAAGGGCATCGGCTTCGGCGCCCCGCTGCACTCCAAGGGCGATGACATCAACCTCTTCAGCGAGGTCCTGCCGGAGGACCTGCACAAGTTCGGTCTGATCCCGGAGTTCATCGGCCGCCTCCCGGTCGTGACCACCGTGACGCCGCTCGACCAGGATGCGCTCATGCAGATCCTCAGCGAGCCGAAGAACGCGCTGGTCCGGCAGTATCAGCGGATGTTCGAGCTCGACGGCGTGCAGCTCGAGTTCGAGCACGACGCTCTCGAGTCCATCGCCGACCTGGCCGTGCTTCGCAAGACCGGTGCACGCGGGCTCCGCGCCATCATGGAGGAGGTGCTCGGCCCGATCATGTTCGAGGTGCCGTCCAGCTCCGAGGTGGCCCGGGTGGTCGTGACGAAGGAGGTGGTGCTCGAGAACGCAGCGCCGACCATCGTCCCGCATCGTCCGCGTCGCGAGGAGAAGTCGGCCTGATCCAGGCCGGCCGGTAGCTCAGCCGTTCAGGCCGCGGCGCTTGAGCAGCGGCTCGATCTCCGCATCCCGTCCGCGGAAGTCGCGGTACGCCTTGAGCGGATCCTTGGAGCCTCCGACGCCGAGCAGCCGTGAGCGGAAGCGATCGCCGTTGGCCCTGGTCAGCCCACCGTTCTCACGGAACCACTCGACCGTGTCGGCGTCGAGTACCTCGCTCCAGATGTACGAGTAGTAGCCGGCGTCGTAGCCACCGGAGAACGTGTGCGCGAAGTAGGTGCTCGAGTAGCGCGGCGGCACGGCGGGATTGTCGAGGCCGACGCTCGTCAGAGCGTCCGCCTCGAAGGCCGGAACATCGGTGACCGTGTCATCGGCGGTGATGCGGTGCCATGCCTGGTCGAGCAGGACGGCGGCGAGGTACTCGCTCGTCGCGAAGCCCTGGTTGAACGACTCCGAGGCGTGCAACTTATCGACCAGCTCCTGCGGCATCCGTTCGCCCGTCGTGTAGTGGACGGCGTAGTTCTCGAGGACTTCCGGCCACAGCATCCACATCTCGTTGACCTGGCTCGGGAACTCGACGAAGTCGCGGAAGACGTTCGTTCCGGCGAACTTCGGATACGTGACCCGGGCGAACAGGCCGTGCAGCGCATGCCCGAACTCGTGGAAGAGCGTGTTCGTCTCATCGTAGGTGAGGAGTGTCGGCTCGCCGGCGCCGGGCTTCGGCACGTTGAGGTTGTTGACGACGACCGTCGGCGTGTCGAGCAGAGCGGACTGCGCGACCAGGTTGTTCATCCACGCGCCGCCGCGTTTCGAGTCGCGCGTGTAGAGGTCGAGGAGGTAGAGCCCCAGCTCCGACCCGTCCTCGTTGCGGACCTCGAAGACGCGAGCCTCCGGGTGGTACGCGACGAGGTCGGGGCGCTCGGCGAAGGTGAGGCCGTAGAGGCGGTTCGCCGCGAAGAACACGCCATCGTGCAGCACGCGTTCGGCTTCGAAGTAGGGGCGCATCGCGGCCAGGTCGACGTCGTACTTCTCGGCGCGGACCTTACCGGTCAGGTACGCCCAGTCCCAGGCCCGCACCGTGTCCGCCTCGCCGGCGCGGTCATCCAGCTGCCGCTGCAGGTCGGCCTGTTCGGCGCGGGCGTTGCGGGCGGCAGCCGGCGCGAGTCGCCCGAGCATGTCCGCGACGGCCCCCGGCGTGCGGGCGGTCTGATCGGCTGTGACGTAGGCGGCGTGGGTGTCGAAGCCGAGCAGACGGGCGCGCTCGGCGCGAAGCCGCGTGATCTCGAGCACGAGGTCGCGGTTGTCGTGGTCCCCGCCGCGGATTCCTCGGGCACGGGAGGCGCTCATGATGCGTTCGCGCGCCTCCCGCCGCGTGAGGTCGGCGAGCCACGGGTGGCCGGTGGGCAGCACGAGGGTGACCACGTACTTTCCGTCGAGTCCGCGATCGGCGGCCGCCTGTGCGGCGGCGGAGAGCTCGCCTTCGCCGAGACCCGCGAGCTCGTCCGCGGAGTCGAACACGACGGCGAGGTCGTTGGTGTCGGCGAGGAGGTTCTTCTCGAAGCGCGTGGTGAGGGTGGACAGGCGTTGGTTGTACTCGCGCAGCCGCTCCTTGTCCGCCTCGTCCAGCCCGGCGCCGGCGAGGGTGAACTCGGTGTGATACCGCTCGACGAGGTAGCGCGACTCCGCGTCGAGCCCCAGCTCGTCGAGGCGCTCGTGAAGCGACGCGATGCGCGCGTACAGCGCGGGATTCAGGCGGATGGCGTCATGGTGCGCGGAGAGGAGGGGAGCGATCTCCTCCTCCAGGTCGTTCGTGAAGTCGGTGCTGTCCGAGGAGCTCTTGTTGAAGAAGACCTCCGCCACCCGGCTGAGCGTCTGACCCGACCGCTCCAGGGGGAGCATCGTGTTCTCGAACGTGGCGGGCTCGTCGGAGGTGACGATCGCTTCGATCTCGGCCAGCTGCTCCTGGAAGCCATGCTCGAAGGCCGGCCGGTAGTGCTCATCCCGGATCTCCGCGAAGGGCGGCAGCTGGTAGGGGAGCGTACTCGGCGAGAAGAAGGGATTTGCGGTGTCGGCCATCTCCTCAGCCTAGACAACCCGAGTGGCCGGATGGCAGCGTCAGCTGGCTGCGTACGAGCTGTCGACCCGCGCTACGCCTCGTCCACGTCGTAGTCCGACGTGTCGACCTCGACCGGCTGCGTGATGGTCGCCGAGTCCTCCTGCGGGTTGTAGTGGATCTCGGTGCCGTCGTCGAGCGTGACGACCGGCTTCGCCTCGAGCCAGGTGAGCGTCCAGTTCCAGCCGGTGGTCTCGACGTCGGTGGCGACCAGCTCCTCCTCGACCGTCTGCACGGCGAAGGCGACGACCTCGGGCAGGGAGGCGGGGGCCTGTTCTCCGACGGCCCAGCGGGTTCCGAGCTGCATCAGCCGCGGCCCGCCGTCGTGTGGGCCGCTTCTGCGTCCCCGGTCTCGGACGGCCCGCCCGACGCACCGGCACTCTCCGCCGGTTCGCCGCCCTGTCCGCTCGTGCGGGATTTCGTCAGATCGATCTCGTAGGTGACCCACGATGTGCGGGTCGCGACGTCGTCGTAGAGCTTCTGCGCCGTCGTGTTGTCCTGCGCGGTGATCCACTGGACCACCCCGAGTCCGCGCTCCTCGGCGAGCGATCGTGCCTTCTGGATGAGCGCGGCGCCCACTCCCCGGCCCCGCTCGCTGTCGAGTACGAACAGGTCGTCGAGGAACAGTCCTCGGTCCCCTTCCAGCGGGCGGGCGAACTCCCGCACGTGGGCGAGGCCGAGCACGCGTTCGCCATCGACGGCCACGTAGCCGTTCTCCTCGTGATCCGCGTCCGTGAGCCAGGACCACAGCAGAAGGGCTTTCTGGTCGGTCAGCTGAGTGTCATAGAACTCGGCATACTTCGCGTAGACATCGAGCCAGGCGAAGAAATCGCCGTCCCTGACCGGTCGAACCTCGATCGACATGGATTCCTCCGTTCGCATGGGCGCGCCCGGTCGTGAATCCGGTGCGTGCTCCGACCATATAACGGTCAGGTTCAGGGGACGAGGTCGTAGGTGACCCAGCTGGTCTTCTTAGCGAACCTGTCGTACAGGCGCCGCGCCGTCGCGTTGTCCTTCGCCGTGATCCAGCGCACGACCGAGAGGCCGCGATCCTTGGCGGCCTGGCGCAGCGCATCCAGCAGTGCCGAGCCGGCTCCCGCGCCGCGCGCACCGGGTGCCACGAACAGGTCGTCGAGGTACAGACCTTTGCTCCCGTCGAGGGGACGGGCGAACTCGCGCACGTGCGCCAGCCCGATGGGAACGCCGTCCTCGTCGACGGCGAAGTACGCCTCCAGCTCGTTCCCGGGGTCGGAGATCCAGCTCCAGACCAGGAGCGCCTTCTCGTCCGTCACCGGATTCTCGTAGAAGTCGCCGTAACCCGCGTAGAGGTCGAGCCAGGTGAAGAACTCGTTGTCCTGCACCGGTCTGACGTTCACCGTCATCGTTCCTCCTCGCTCGGGGCCGTGGCCAGCACGATATCGGTGACCACCAGCTCATCTGCGGAGGCGAACCGCAGGTCGTCGATTCTGCCCACCGAGCGGAGATCGCCCGCTGCGGCCTCGACGGCCGCGATCTCGGCGGGAGGTCCGGCGATGACGGCCGAATCGACCGGGGTGCGCTGCGATGCCTTCGCCGCGGTCTTGGCTCCGCGGATCCCGGTCAGGGCCCGGCCCACGATCGCCAGGACCTCGCGGTCGGAGCTCCACTCCTGTGCCGTTTCGGTCGCCTGCGGCCAGGCGGCGACGTGGACCGATCCCTCCTGGAACCAGCTCCACGCCTCCTCCGCCGCGAACGGCAGCACCGGCGCGAGCAGCCGCAGGAAGGCCGACAGGGCGATTCGGAGTGCGACGAGGGCCGAGACCTGCTCGGCGCTCGCCTCGCCGTACGCACGCTCCTTCACGAGCTCGAGGTAGTCGTCGCAGAACGTCCAGAAGAACGTCTCGGTGATCTCCAGCGCCCGGGCGTGGTCGTAGCCCTCGAGCGCGGCCGTGGCATCGGCGACCACGCCCGCGAGGTTCTGGAGCATGCTGCGGTCGAGCGGGCTGGTCACCTGATCGAGGTCGAGCGAGGCGGGCTCGTCGAATCCGAGGATGAACTTGGCCGCGTTGAGCAGCTTGATCGCGAGCCGACGGCCGATCTTGATCTGCGTCGGATTCTGCGGATCGAACGACGCGTCGGTGCCCAGGCGGCTGGAGGCGGCCCAGTAGCGCACCGCGTCGGATCCGTGCCGCTCGAGGATGTCGGCGGGCGTGACCACGTTGCCCTTGGACTTCGACATCTTCTTGCGGTCCGGGTCGACGATGAAGCCGGAGAGGGCGGCGTTGCGCCAGGGTGCGACATCCGCCTCCAGCTTCGCGCGCAGCAACGTCGAGAACAGCCAGGTCCGGATGATGTCCTGGCCCTGCGGGCGCAGGTCGAAGGGGAACACGACGTCGAACAGCTCGTCGTCGGCCCCGTCCGGGCCGCGCTTCCAGCCTCCGGCGAGCTGCGGCGTGAGCGAGGACGTCATCCAGGTGTCCATCACGTCGTGCTCGCCGATGAATCCACCCGCCTGGCCGCGCTGCGCCTCGTCGAAGCCGGGCGCGGTGTCCGAGGACGGGTCGACCGGGAGCTGGTCCTCGGCCGGCAGGATCGGCTGGTCGAAGACCGGATCGCCGTCGGCGTCCAACGGATACCAGATCGGGATGGGCACGCCGAAGAAGCGCTGGCGCGAGATCAGCCAGTCGCCGGTGAGGCCGTTCACCCAGTTCTCGTAGCGGATCCGCATGAAGTCGGGGTGCCAGTCGATCTCGCGGCCGAGCTCGATCAGCCGCTGTCGCAGCTCCTCGTCGCGCGCCCCGTTCTTCACGTACCACTGGCGGGTCGAGACGATCTCGAGCGCGCGGTCGCCCTTCTCGAAGAACTTGACCGGGTGCTGGATGGGCTTGGGCTCGCCGACGAGGTCGCCGGAGGCGCGCAGCAGCTCGACGACCGCCTGCTTGGCCGAGAACACCGTCTTGCCGGCGAGCTCCGCGTAGGCCGCCCTGCCGGCCTCCGTCGTGATCGCCTCGGGCGGCTCCGGGAGGATGCGGCCGTCGAAGCCGATGATCGTCCGGTTGGGCAGGTCGAGCTCCCGCCACCAGGTCACGTCGGTGATGTCGCCGAACGTGCAGATCATGGCGATGCCCGATCCCTTGTCCGGCTGGGCCAGGTGGTGGGCGACGACCGGCACCTCCACGTCGAACAGCGGGGTGCGCACGGTCGTCCCGAACAGCGGCTGGTAGCGCTCGTCGTCGGGATGCGCGACCAGCGCGACGCAGGCGGGCAGCAGCTCCGGCCGGGTCGTCTCGATGAAGACGGGACCGGCGGGGCCGTGGAAGGTCACCCGGTGGTAGGCGCTCGGCTGTTCGCGGTCCTCCAGCTCGGCCTGCGCGACGGCCGTGCGGAACGTGATGTCCCACAGGGTCGGCGCCAGCGCCTGGTAGGCCTCCCCGCGCTCGATGTTGCGCAGGAACGCGAGCTGCGAGACGCGCAGCGAGTCGTGGCCGATGGTCCGGTAGGTCTGCGACCAGTCGACGGACAGGCCGAGCATCCGCCACAGCGCCTCGAACTGCTTCTCGTCCTCGACCGTCAGCCGCTCGCACAGCTCGATGAAGTTGCGGCGCGAGATCGGCTTCTGGTCGGCGGCCTTCGTGCTCTTGTTGTCTCCGCCCTCGAAAGGAGCGACGAAGTCGGGGTCGTAGGGGAGCGACGGGTCGCAGCGGACGCCGTAATAGTTCTGGACGCGCCGCTCGGTCGGCAGCCCGTTGTCGTCCCAGCCCATCGGGTAGAACACCTTCCGGCCGCGCATGCGGTGGAAGCGCGCCACGACGTCCGTGTGCGTGTAGCTGAAGACGTGGCCGATGTGCAGCGACCCGGAGGCCGTCGGCGGCGGCGTGTCGATCGAATAGACCCCGTCGCGGCCGGCCGCGAGCGCCGCATCCCGGTCGAACCGGAACGTGCCGTCGGCCTGCCAGCGCTCACCCCACTTCGACTCCAGTCCCTCCAGGGCGGGCTTGTCGGGTACGCTGTGCGCGCTCATGAGGGTCCTCCGAGTCGATATGTGCGGCACCGTGTCCACGGGGTGCCTGAGTGTGGGATCCCGTCAAGCGTACCGAAAGCGCTCACACCTCGTCGACGATGGGCTTCCTCCGCGCGGCGTAGAGGGCGGCGACCAGGGTGATCGCGGACATGACCGCGAGCACGATGCCGGGGTGCCACCAGGCGTTGCCGGTGGCCTGGCCGAACACCTGGGTGAGCGCAGGCACGAACGAGGTCAGCAGCGCCGCGATGCTGTACGCGACCGACAGCCCGCTGTAGCGGATCTCGCTCGGGAACAGGTCGGACATCAGCCCGCCGAGTCCCGCCCACGCGAGCGTCGGCAGGATGCCGCCGACGATCATGCTGCCGACGAGGATCCCGAAGGTCGCGTACTGCAGCAGGAAGTACATCGGGAACGCGACGATCAGCGTCCCGATCGCGCCGATGGCGACGACCCGCGCGGACCCGATCCGGTTGGCCCACAGCCCGAACAGCGGGATGGTCACCAGCTGGAGCAGGCCGCCGATCGTGGTCGCCACCAGGAGGTCCTGGTAGGGGAACTTGAGCACCGCCGTGCCGTAGCCGACCATGTAGGTGTTCATCAGGGAGTAGGAGCCGATTCCGAGGATGGCCGCGCCGATCCCGATCACGAACCCGGCCGGAGCCTTCACGAACACATCGACGATCGGGAAGCGGTCGCGCGTCCCGGTCTCCAGGAGCTTGCGGAACACCGGGGTCTCGTCGATCGACCAGCGCAGGTAGAGCGAGACCAGCAGCAGCGGGAACGCCGTCAGGAACGGGATCCGCCATCCCCACGACGCGAGGTCGGCCGACGACATGTTCAGGGTCAGCACGATGAACACCACGGCGCTCAGGATGGAGCCCACCGGCGAGCCGAGCTGGGGGAGTGCCGCATAGAATCCGCGACGCTTCGGGTTGGCGTACTCCGTAGCGAGGAGGATGGAGCCGCCCCACTCGCCGCCGACCGAGAAGCCCTGCACCAGACGCAGCAGCACGATCGCGATCGCGCCGAACCATCCGGCCGCCGCATACGTCGGCAGCACGCCCACCAGTCCCGTGCTGATGCCCATGAGCAGGATGGTGATCAGCAGGGTCGGTCGGCGTCCGATCCGGTCGCCCAGGTTCCCGAACACGATCGCGCCGATCGGCCGGATGACGAAGCCGGCGGCGATGGCCAGGAAGCCCGCGAGCGTGCCCCCGAACGAACCGAGCGGGGAGAAGAACAGCGGGCCGACGAAGAACGCGGCGAAGTACGCGTAGAGGTAGAAGTCGTACGACTCGAGCGCCGTTCCGACGAACGATGCGATGGTGACGCGGCGTGCGGTCCCCGGGGTGATCCCCGGGCGGTCGGTCTCGCTGCGGACGGGGCTGATGGTGGTAGTCACAGGTGTCCTTCGGAACGGATTAATATGTGGACCGGGTCCAATAATTGCACGAGGGGGGAACGCAGGATGGCTCTCCCGCATTCCAGGCGACCGTCCGGCTCCGGTCGTCCGCGGTCCTCCTCGCGCGGCATGATCGCCGAGGCGGCCGCCGAACTGTTCCTCGAGCAGACCTACGCCCGCACCACCGTCGACGACATCGCGCGGCGCGCCGGCGTCAGCCGGGCCACCTTCTTCAACTACTTCGCCGCCAAGAGCGACCTCCTCTGGCTGGAGGTGGATGAGGCGCTCGCTGCATTCGATGCGGCCGCCGCCGACGTCGACCCGGCGCTCCCGCCGATGGAGGCGGTGCTCGAGGCGATCACGCGCCTCGCCGGCTCCTTCGGTCCCGGACGCCTTCCGCTCGCGGTCACGCAGGTCGAGCTCATGGGGACCGACGCGGAGCTGCAGGCCTCGGCGCTGCCGCGGTTTCTGGGGCTGGTGCGCAGCCTCCACTCGTTCCTCGCCGCGCGAACGGGTGCGTCGGCGGACGCTCTGCTTCCGCGTGCTGCGGCCACCGCCGTCGTCGGCGCCGCCGTCTCCGCTGCCGCCGCGTGGGCCCGGGCGGGCGTGCGCCGCGGTCCGCTCACCCCGCTCGTCCGGGAGGCCGTCGCGCCGGTCTGCGCCGGCTACGCCGGCCTCCTCGCCTGACGGCTCCTTGCGTCACGACTCCTCGCGTCACGGCTCCTCGCCTCGCGACATCCCCTCGCCGCGGCTGCGGCCTCGCTGCGACTGCGGTGGTTCGTCACGATTGCAGCTGCGCGAGCACCCGCAGTCGTGACGAACCACCGCATTCGCTCGCGAACGGGACGGGCGAGCCCCGGACCCGGTACGATGGACGCACAGACACTGACCCGGCCATCACCGGCGAGTCTTCGGAAGAACGGCCGTCGCGCAAGCGGCGCTCACTAGAACCGAACGGGTCCGGCCCGTCACAGCCGAAGAATGAGAGGCTCCGTCCGGCACCGGCGGCGGGTGGGGCAAGCGGGGTGGTACCGCGACGGGCGTGCGAACGTCCGGCGTCCTCGTGCAGCACGAGAACCTGCCAGGAGTGAGATGCCGTACCCCAAGTCCGCCGCGGACGATGAGTCGCAGCGCCCCGACGTCAGCGCGAGCCCGGTCTTCCCCGAGATCGAGACCGATGTCCTGAAGTTCTGGGAGCAGGACGGGACCTTCCGCGCCTCCATCGATAACCGGCACGACGCCGAGGAGTGGGTCTTCTACGACGGCCCTCCCTTCGCCAACGGCCTTCCGCACTACGGCCATCTGCTGACCGGCTACGCGAAGGACGTCTTCCCGCGCTTCCAGACGATGCGCGGCAAGAAGGTGGAACGCCGCTTCGGATGGGACACCCACGGCCTCCCCGCCGAGCTCGAAGCGGAGCGGCAGCTCGGCATCACCGACAAGAGCCAGATCGAGGAGATGGGGCTCGCCGCCTTCAACCAGGCCGCGAAGGACTCGGTGCTGCGCTACACCCGCGAGTGGCGCGAGTACGTCACCCGCCAGGCGCGCTGGGTCGACTTCGACAACGACTACAAGACGCTCGACACCACCTACATGGAGTCGGTCATCTGGGCATTCAAGCAGCTGCACGAGAAGGGCCTCGCCTATGAGGGCTACCGCGTGCTCCCGTACTGCTGGCGCGACCAGACCCCGCTGTCCAATCACGAGCTGCGGATGGACGACGACGTCTACAAGATGCGGCAGGACCAGACGGTCACCGTGACCTTCCCTCTGGTCGGCGCCAAAGCGGAGTCCCTGGGCCTCACGGGGGTGCGCGCTCTCGCCTGGACCACGACGCCGTGGACCCTGCCGACGAACCTCGCCCTCGCCGTCGGTCCCGGCATCGAGTACGCGGTCGTCCCGTCCGGCCCGAACGGCGCCGCCGACTCGTACGGCGAGCCCGGCCAGCAGGTGCTGAGCGGGCGCTACCTGCTCGCGACCAGCCTGGTCGGCAACTACGCCAAGGACCTCGGCTACGAGTCGGCCGCCGACGCCCTGGCCGCCGTCTCCGGCACGGTCCGCGGCGCCGAGCTCGAGGGCGTCGAGTACGACCGCCTCTGGGACTTCTACGCCGACACCGAGAAGTGGGGCACCCAGAACGCGTGGCGCATCCTCGTCGACGACTACGTCACGGTCGAGGACGGCACGGGTATCGTCCACCAGGCGCCCGCCTACGGCGAGGACGACCAGCGGGTCACCGAGAAGGCCGGCATCCCGGTCATCATCTCGGTGGACGACGGCGGGAGGTTCCTGCCGGACGTCGCGGAGGTCGCCGGCCTGCAGGTCTTCGACGCCAACAAGCCCCTCACCCGGATGCTGAAGGAGGAGGGCCGGCTGCTCCGCCAGGCGAGCTACGAGCACTCGTACCCGCACTGCTGGCGCTGCCGCAATCCGCTCATCTACAAGGCGGTGTCGAGCTGGTTCGTGCGCGTCACGGACTTCCGCGACCGGATGGGCGAGCTCAACCAGCAGATCACCTGGGTGCCCGAGAACGTCAAGGACGGCCAGTTCGGCAAGTGGCTGGCCGGCGCCCGCGACTGGTCGGTGTCGCGGAACCGCTACTTCGGATCGCCCATCCCCGTGTGGAAGAGCGACGACCCGGCCTATCCGCGAGTGGATGTGTACGGGTCGCTCGCGGAGCTGGAGCGCGACTTCGGTCGCCTGCCGCTCAACGCGGCGGGCGAGCCGGATCTGCACCGGCCGTTCATCGACGACCTGACCCGCCCGAACCCGGACGACCCGACCGGCCGCTCGACCATGCGCCGCATCCCGGACGTGCTGGACGTGTGGTTCGACTCCGGCTCGATGCCGTTCGCCCAGGTGCACTACCCGTTCGAGAACCGGGACTGGTTCGACAGCCACAACCCGGCGGACTTCATCGTCGAGTACATCGGTCAGACCCGCGGCTGGTTCTACCTGCTGCACACGCTCGCGACCGCGCTGTTCGACCGCCCGGCGTTCGAGAACGTCATCAGCCACGGCATCGTGCTCGGCAGCGACGGTCAGAAGATGTCGAAGTCCCTGCGCAACTATCCGGACGTCAACGAGGTGTTCGACCGAGACGGGTCGGATGCGATGCGCTGGTTCCTGATGTCGAGCCCGGTGCTGCGCGGCGGCAACCTCGTCGTCACCGAGGAGGGCATCCGCGAAGGGGTCCGCCAGGTCCTGCTCCCGCTGTGGAACACGTGGTACTTCTTCTCCCTGTACGCCAACGCGACGGGCTACGAGGCCAAGCGGTCCACGGCATCCACGGATGTGCTCGACCGCTACCTGCTCGCCAAGACGCGCGACCTGGTGGAGGCTGTCACCGCCGATCTCGACGCGCTGGACTCGACCCTCGCCGCCGCCAAGCTGCGCGACTTCGCCGACGTGCTCACCAACTGGTACGTGCGGCGCTCGCGCGACCGGTTCTGGGCCGGTGTCGACGAGTCGGGAGCAGGGTCGGAGGCCTTCGACACGCTCTATACGGTCCTGGAGACGTTCACACGCGTCGCCGCGCCCCTCCTCCCGCTCGTGAGCGAGCGGATCTGGAAGGACCTCACCGGCGGCCGCAGCGTGCACCTCACCGACTGGCCGCACGCGGACGAGTTCCCGGCGGACGACGCCCTGGTGGATGCGATGGACCGCATCCGCGCGATCAGCTCCACCGCGCTGTCCCTGCGCAAGCAGGCCGGCCGGCGCGTGCGTCTCCCGCTCGCGTCGCTGACCGTCGTGGCGGCCAACGCCGAGGCGCTGCGTCCGTTCGAAGGCATCCTGCGCGACGAGCTCAACATCAAGTCGGTGGAGCTCGTGGAGCTGCAGGACGACAGTGCCGCCCGCTACGGCATCACGAGCAGGCTGACGGTCAACGCCCGCGCAGCAGGCCCGCGCCTCGGCAAGCAGGTGCAGCAGGTCATCCAGGCCGCCCGGGCGGGCGACTGGACGGAGATCGACGGCGTCGTGACGGTCGGCGGCATCGAGCTGCAGGAGGGGGAGTACGACCTCGTCCTGGAGACGGCCTCGGGCGGCGACGGCACCGCCGCTCTTGCGCTGCTCGCCGGCGGCGGCTTCGTGCTGCTCGACACCGCGACCACGCGGGAGCTGGAGGCCGAAGGGCTTGCGCGGGACGTCATCCGTGCCGTGCAGGACACCCGGAAGGCAGCGGGGCTGGACGTGAGCGACCGCATCCGCCTCGACCTGGCCTTCGAGCACGAGGACGACGCGCGCGCGCTCGACCTCGCCGTCGATGTCGACATCGCGGCGGAGACGCTGGCACTGGCCGTGCAGCTGTCGGCCGCCGACGCCTCCTCATCCGCCGCCTCGTCATCCGCCGTCTCGTCATCCGCCGCCGGCGACGACCGCGCGACGTTCGAGCAGCGGTTCGGGGCCGGCCAATTCGCCAACGCCGGTGCCTTCACCGTGGGCGTGACCAAACTGTCATGAGGCTGAGCATGAGGATTCTGGAGGAGAAGCGGTGACCGACGAGGGAGACTTCCGAGAGCGCGCCGAGGCCGTGTACCAGGCCCTGCTGGCGCGCGTCGGCGAAGGCGCGCCGGAGCGCCGGCTGGATGCCACGCGCCGCGCCGTCGAACTGCTGGGCGATCCGCAGCGCGCGTACCCGATCATCCACATCACCGGGACGAACGGGAAGACGTCGACGAGCCGCATCGCCGAGAGCCTGCTGCGGGCCTACGGGCTCCGCACGGGCCTGCTGACGAGCCCGCACCTCGTGCGCTTCAACGAGCGCATCGTGATCGACGGCGAGCCGATCGACGACGAGTCGCTGGTGCGCAACTGGGAGGACATCACCCCGTACCTCGACATCGTGGATGCGGAGCTCACCGACGCGGGCAAGACGCCGCTGACGTTCTTCGAGGCTCTGACCGCGCTGGCCTACGCCGCGTTCGCAGATGCCCCCGTGGACGTCGCTGTGATCGAGGTCGGCATGGGCGGCGAGTGGGACTCCACCAACGTCGGCGACGGCCAGGTGGCCGTGTTCACGCCGATCGCTCTGGACCACACCAAGGCGCTGGGCGACACGGTCGAGGCGATCGCGCGCACCAAGTCCGGCATCGTGAAGCCCTCCGCCGACGTCGTCTCGTCGGCCCAGGTCCCCGAGGCCGACCGGGTGCTGCGCGAAGCGGCCGCGCTGACCGAATCCACATTCTCGGAGCAGCCGCGCGACTTCGACGTCGCGTCCACCCGGGTCGCTGTGGGCGGGCAGCTGGTGACCGTACGCGGTCGTGCAGCGACCTACGAGGACGTCTTCCTGCCGCTCTACGGCGACCACCAGGCGCAGAACGCCGCAGTCGCGGTCGCTGCCGTCGAGACCTTCCTCGGCCGCGGCACGCAGCCCCTGAAAACAGACCTGGTCGAGGAGGGGTTCGCGACGGCCACCTCGCCCGGACGGCTGCAGCTGATCGGCGTCGAGCCCAGCATCCTCGTGGATGCGGCCCACAACCCGGCGGGCGCCGAGACGCTCGCCGAAGCGCTCCGCAGCTATTTCGACTTCGATGAGATCACGTTCGTCCTCGGCATCCTGGCCGACAAGGATGCGCGCGGCGTCGTCCGCGCGCTCGCGCCCGTGGCGACGCAGTTCTTCGTCACCCAGCCCGCCTCCGATCGCGCGCGGGACGCCGAAGAGCTCGGCGACCTCGTGCGCGAGGAGGTCGGCGACGAGGCGACCATCGTCTACTCCGACGCGATCGACGCCCTCGAGTCCGCCCGCGACTGGGCGGGCGAGGAGGGCCGGCGCGCGGTGGTGGTCGCGGGCAGCATCGTGCTCGTCGGTCAGGCCATGGCCTACGCCGAGGACCAGGAGTGGAAGAAGGCGGCGTCGTGACGGACGCTCCCGCCTCCGGGCGACCTCCACGCCCTCCACGGCGTCAGCGGTCGCTCCGCGAACTGCTCGGCTCCATCGTCCTGGGCTTCGAGCTGCTCGTCGTCTTCCTCGGGGCGCTCGTCCTCTTCGGGCTGCACTCACTGCCGGCCGTGGTCGCTCTCGGCGGGGGAGCGGCGCTCATCGTGCTGACGATCGTCGCGATCGGACTGCTCAGGAACACGGCAGGCGTGGTGCTGGGGTGGGTCATCCAGCTGATCGTCGTGGCGGCCGGGCTCCTCGTCCCCGCCTTCTTCATCGTCGGCGCGATCTTCACCGCCATGTGGGCGTACTGCATGATCGCCGCCGCGCGCATCGACCGAAACAACCGGGCCGCTCCGGCGGCCGACAACGGAACGGAGAACCCATGACCAGTGGCGTCGAAGAGACCCTCGTGCTCATCAAGCCGGACGGAGTCGCCCGCAATCTGACGGGCGAGATCCTGCGCCGCATCGAGGCGAAGGGCTACTCGCTCGTCGACATCCGGATGCTCCAGGCCGACCGCGAACTCCTCGCGCACCACTACGCGGAGCACGAGGGCAAGCCGTTCTACGAGCCGTTGGTCGAGTTCATGGAGTCCGGCCCGATCGTGGCCATCCGCCTCGCGGGCAACAGGGTGATCGAGGGCTTCCGCTCCCTCGCCGGGGCCACCGATCCGACCACCGCGCTGCCGGGCACCATTCGCGGCGACCTTGCGCGCGACTGGGGCCTCAAGGTGCAGCAGAACCTCGTGCACGGCTCCGATTCGCCCGAGTCCGCCGCACGCGAGCTCACCCTCTGGTTCGGCTGACCCTTCCACCGTCCGTCGCCTCCCACCCGCCACATTCGTCACGAATGTGCGCTTAGCGTGAGCGTGGGGCGACATTCGTGACGAATGTGCACTTAGCGCGGGCGTGGGGCGACATTCGTGACGAATGTGCACGTGGCGCGGGCGTGGGGCGACATTCGTGACGAATGTGCACGTGGCGTGACCGCAGGGCGACATTCGTGACGAATGTGCACCTGGCGCGACCGCAGGGCGACATTCGTGACGAATGTGCACCCCGCCCCGGGCTAACGCAACATTCGTCACGAATCGCGGGCGGTTCAGACGAAGGCGCGGTGGATCCAGTCCAGCTGGATCTGCGCCAGCACGGCGACGATCGCGTACGAGACGACCGTGATGAGCGGCACCCAGCCGTACAGCGTGCGCGCCACCCGGCGCGCCCCCTCCGGGAGCCGGATGTTGCCCTCCTTGACGTTGTAGAGCGTCACCGCCCAGAAAGTCGGGATGGTCACGGTCCAAGTGACCATGCACCAGGGGCACAGCACGTTCAGCACGGTGATCGATTCCGTGATCAGGAAGATCACCAGCACCAGCGCGAGCAGCACGCCCACGTTGAACGTGATCCAGTACCAGCGGGCGAAGGGCGCCCGGACGGCCAGCAGACCGACGCCGACGGCCACCGTGGCGGTCCAGCCTCCCAGCCCGATGAGGGGATTGGGGAAGCCGAGCAGGTCTCCCTGCCACGAGTTCAGGTTCTTCGCGCATCCCACCAGGACGTTGAAGTTGCAGGACAGCTGCGCGTTCGGATCCTGCAGCAGATGGATTTTGTCGAGCGTGAGCGCGAAGGCGGCCGCGAACCCGATGAGTCCGGCAACGATGAGGAATACGGCGAGAGCGGTCGGGCGGCGGTACGCGGCCTCGGCAGGGCTGGCTGACACCCTCGGATTATGGCATGACGCCTGCGTGTCGCCCTGGGAACGGACCCGAGTCGTCCTCGGCCCGTGCGATAATCGTTGGAGCAGTCGTTGCGGCCGAGGCCGGGAACAGCGACAGAAGGCTTGAGGGCGCCCAGAGCGCCCGTTGAAATGCCGGCCGTGGAGGCCGGTGGTGACCATGAGCCGGATGCAGGCCGCGCCACGAGCCCGGAGGCATCCGAACAGGATTGAGGGGGGCGCCGCACGCGCCGCCTCCCGACGGAGAGTACCCGGGGAGCGGGGAGCCGCACCGGTCGAGGAGTGCACCAGCGATGGTGGATAACGAAAATTTCGAGAACACGGACAACGACGAGACGGAGACGGGAGGACGGAAGCGCAAAGGGCTTTTCGGCACGCGACGCGTGGTGAGGAAGTCTCCGCAGGCGGCGAACGCCGACGTTTTCGCCCCTCAGACGCATCCTGAGCCCGTCGCCGATCAGCCCGTCGCGGCCCAGCCGACCGCCGAGCGTGCGACCGCGGCCCAGCCGACCGCCGGTCGGCCCGACGCCGACGCGCCCACGCAGGTCGCGGCTGCGCCCGCCCCCTCGGGGGCGCTCGAGCCGCCGGCCCTCCCTGAGCGGCACGGCGAGCCGGAGGTCCCGGCGGCCGCGGCCGCCCCCGGCCTCCCGCCGACGACCCTGCTCTTCCAGGCGCCCGACGTGCTGCCGCTGCCCCCACTCGCGGAGGCCGACGAGGAGCCGGCCGGCGGTGTCCGCCGCCGCTCCCGCCGCCGCGCCGGCGAGACGGCCCGCGACGACGCCAACGACCCGGCCAACACCGTGGTCAAGGTCCGTGCGCCACGCGAGCCGGAGCTCATCACCGAGCCGCAGAAGGTCAAGGGCTCCACGCGCCTCGAGGCCAAGAAGCAGCGCCGCCGGGATGGGCGGGATGCCGGGCGTCGCCGGCCCGTCATCACCGAGGCCGAGTTCCTGGCGCGCCGGGAGTCCGTCGACCGCCAGATGGTCGTCCGCTCGAAGGGTGGCCGCATCCAGATCGGCGTGCTGGAGGACAAGGTGCTGGTCGAGCACTACGTCGCCCGCTCGCAGGAGGCGTCCCTGATCGGCAACGTGTACCTGGGCCGCGTCCAGAACGTCCTTCCGAGCATGGAGGCCGCGTTCGTCGACATCGGCCGCGGCCGCAACGCCGTGCTCTACTCCGGTGAGGTCGACTGGGATGCCGCGGAGACCGGCAATCAGCCGCGCCGCATCGAGCTGGCGCTGAAGCCGGGCGACCGCGTCCTCGTCCAGGTCACCAAGGACCCGGTCGGCCACAAGGGCGCCCGCCTCACCAGCCAGATCTCGCTGCCCGGCCGCTACCTCGTGTACGTGCCCGGCGGATCCATGAACGGCATCAGCCGCAAGCTCCCGGACACGGAGCGCGCGCGCCTCAAGAAGATCCTCAAGGAGGTGCTCCCCGAGAACGCCGGTGTCATCGTCCGCACTGCGGCCGAGGGCGCCACCGAGGAGCAGCTGACCCTCGACGTCACCCGGCTCACCTCGCAGTGGGCCGACATCAGCACGCGGGTCGAGTCGCAGCAGGCGCCCGCGCTGCTGCACAGCGAGCCGGACCTGCTGATCAAGATCATCCGCGACGTCTTCAACGAGGACTTCCAGAAGCTGGTGATCGCCGGCGACGATGCGCGTCAGACCATCGAGAACTACCTGCGCCAGGTCGCCCCCGACCTGCTCGACCGCGTCGAGCCGTACACCGGGGAGCAGGACGCCTTCGACGAGTTCCGCATCACCGAGCAGATCGAGAAGGCGCTGGAGCGCAAGGTCTGGCTCCCGTCGGGCGGTTCGCTCGTGATCGACCGCACCGAGGCCATGACCGTCGTGGATGTGAACACCGGCAAGTTCGTCGGCTCCGGCGGCAACCTGGAGGAGACGGTCACCAAGAACAACCTGGAGGCCGCCGAGGAGATCGTCCGGCAGCTGCGGCTGCGCGACATCGGCGGCATCATCGTCGTCGACTTCATCGACATGGTGCTGGAGACCAACCGCGACCTCGTCCTCCGTCGCCTGGTGGAGTGCCTGAGCCGCGACCGGACGAAGCACCAGGTGGCCGAGGTCACGTCGCTGGGCCTCGTCCAGATGACCCGCAAGAAGCTGGGCCTCGGCCTGCTGGAGACCTTCAGCGAGGCGTGCGAGGTCTGCGCCGGCCGCGGAGTCGTCGTCCACCACGATCCTGTGGTGAAGCACCGACAGCCTCAGCAGCAGCCGCAGAACGACCGTCGCCGCGGCCGCGGCGGGAACGGCCCGATCACCGGCAACGGCGGGTCGAACGGAGCCGCAGGCGGAGCGGGCCACAACGGCACGCATGCGATCACGGACGATGCGAAGAACGCGCTCGCCAAGATCGCCGCCTCCACCATCCACCACGACGACGAGGCCAAGCCGCAGGAGAGCCCGGCGCAGGCGCTGCCGGTCAGTGCCGCGACCCCCGACGTGTCGCTGCCGGAGGCCACGGGGCCGAAGAAGCGCCGCCGGAAGGCCAAGGGCGGCATCGACCGCCCGCCGGCGGACGCGGCAGCGCAGACGGGCATTCAGGCAGCGGCGGATGCCCCGGCCGCACAGGCTGCGGACACAGCGGCCGCGGACACAGCGGCCGCGGACACCCAGGCTGCGGACACAGCGGCCGCGGACACGCCGACGGAGGAGCCGCTGCTCCCGTTGCTCGACCTGCCAGAGCCCGCTGTCGTCCCGTCGACCCCGCGTCCGCTGCCTCAAGAGGCCGAACTGCTGCTCGACTCCGTCCTCGACGCTCTTCCGGCGCCGAAGGAGCCGGGTCAGGGCCGAGGCCGCAGCCGCCGGGCCAGCACGACCGTCATCGCAGGCGGCGAGCTCGCGCCCAAGGGCGAGTAGCCATCCACTGGTCCCGACATGCCGTGACGACCCGGGTCGTCACGGCATGTCGGGACCATTCGTCTGCGTCGGAGTCTGCGCCCGATCCGTCTGCGCCCGAGTCTGCGCCCGAGTCTGCGGCCCACGCACCCGGTCGCGTGCACGCACGCGCAAGCCGCTGGCGATGAGGCGCGCGACGAGCTCGTGTCCGGACACGGGATGCGCCCCCGCCGCCACGAGAGCGTCGTAGCGGCGATCCGGCACGTCGTAGTGGTCGAGGTCGAACGCCCGCGGCGGCACGCCGTGGGCGGCGGCGAACCCGTGGAGCTCGTCGAGCGACGCGTCGCTCACCAGATGCGACCACAACATGCCGTGGGCCGGCCATGCCGGGGGATCGATCAGGACCGTCATAGAATGATTCTAGGAACCGGTTCCGCAGGCGGAGCCGGGCGGTCTCGACCCGACGCACGGAGTCCCCGTCGAATTGACGATGGATGGGGCGTCGGGTAAAGTTGACCGTTGGTGTGTGCCGGGCTCAGCCCGCGCAATCATCATGGTTTTCTGAGAGCAGCCGGTCGCAGCAGCGGTCGGCCCGACTCGCCAGTGACTTCCAGAACACACAAGTTTCCAACAGAGACAAGAGCAGGACCAGGTCCACGGCAGCGCCGGGAGCTGTTCCCCGACGAAAAGGTACTGACAAGTGGTTTACGCAGTTGTGCGCGCCGGTGGCCGGCAGGAGAAGGTCGAGGTCGGCACCATCGTGACGATGGACCGTATCAAGGCCGACAAGGACGGCACGATCGAGCTCGCACCGGTGCTGCTCGTCGACGGTGACAAGATCACCTCCGACGCTGAGTCCCTCGCGAAGGTCACCGTGACCGCCGAGGTCCTCGGCAACCTGCGCGGTCCCAAGATCGTCATCCAGAAGTTCAAGAACAAGACCGGCTACAAGAAGCGCCAGGGCCACCGCCAGGACCTCACGCGCGTCAAGATCACCGGCATCAAGTAGCCGACGAGGAGAACACACCATGGCACACAAAAAGGGAGCGAGCTCCACTCGCAACGGCCGCGACTCGAACGCTCAGCGCCTCGGCGTGAAGCGCTTCGGCGGCCAGACCGTCAACGCTGGTGAGATCCTGGTCCGCCAGCGCGGCACCCACTTCCACCCGGGCGTGAACGTCGGCCGTGGTGGCGACGACACCCTCTTCGCCCTCGCCGCCGGTGCGGTCGAGTTCGGCACCAAGGGCGGCCGCAAGGTCGTCAACATCGTGGAAGCCGCGGTCTGACGCTCTTCCACGAGCACCCTTTTCCGGATGGGCGGGCTTCGGCCCGCCCATCCGCCTTTTCACGAGTAAACAGGAGACCCCCATGGCAACGTTCGTCGATCGCGTGACGTTGCATCTGCGCGCCGGGAACGGCGGCAACGGGTGCGTCTCCGTCCGCCGCGAGAAGTTCAAGCCCCTCGCCGGACCCGATGGCGGCAACGGCGGCAACGGCGGGGACATCATCCTCGTCGCCGACCCGCAGGTGACCACCCTTCTCGGCTACCACCGCTCACCGCATCGTTCGAGCGAGAACGGCGGCTTCGGGATGGGCGACCACCGCAGCGGCCACACCGGTGAAGACCTCGAGCTGCCCGTCCCCGTCGGAACCGTCGTCAAGGACGCGGACGGCGAGGAGCTCGCCGACCTGACCGAGCCGGGGATGCGGGTCGTCGCGGCGGCAGGTGGCGTCGGCGGCCTGGGCAACGCGGCCCTGGCGAACCAGAAGCGCAAGGCGCCCGGCTTCGCCCTGCTCGGCACGCCCGGCTGGGAGGGCGACATCCGTCTCGAGCTGAAGACGGTCGCCGACATCGCCCTGGTGGGCTATCCGTCCGCCGGGAAGTCGAGTCTCATCGCAGCCCTGTCCGCGGCCAAGCCGAAGATCGCCGACTACCCGTTCACGACCCTCCACCCGAACCTGGGAGTGGTGCAGGCGGGCGACGTCCGCTACACCGTCGCCGACGTTCCCGGGCTGATCGAGGGCGCGAGCGAGGGCCGTGGGCTCGGGCTCGAGTTCCTCCGCCACGTCGAGCGCTGCTCGGCCCTGCTGCACGTGCTCGACTGCGCAACCCTGGAACCCGGTCGCGACCCGCTCAGCGATCTCGACGTCATCCTCGGCGAGCTCGCCGCGTATCCCGTGCCCGAGGGCCAGAAGCCTCTGCTCGAGCGTCCCCAGCTGATCGCGCTCAACAAGATCGACGTTCCGGATGCGCGCGAGCTCGCCGAGTTCGTGCGGCCGGAACTCGAGCGTCGCGGCTACCGCGTCTTCGAGATCTCCGCGGTGAGCCACGATGGCCTGCGGCCGCTGTCGTTCGCGCTGGCCGAACTCGTCGAGCACGCCCGCGCCGAACTGGCGGCGCTGGAGCAGGCGCGGCCCCGGATCGTCATCCGCCCCACGGCCGTAGACGACAACGGCTTCGTCGTCAAGGTCGAGGGCGGTACGGACGGCCCGGTGTACCGCATCCTCGGAGCCAAGCCCGAACGCTGGGTCGCGCAGACGGATTTCGCGAACGACGAGGCCGTCGGCTTCCTCGCCGACCGGCTGGCGAAGCTCGGCGTCGAGGACCAGCTGGTCCGGGCGGGGGCGGTCCCCGGATCGACCGTCGTGATCGGGCGGAACAACGGTGTCGTGTTCGACTGGGAGCCCACCCTCACCTCGACCGCGGAGCTCATCACCGCACCGCGTGGCACGGACACGCGCCTGGACACCAACCAGCGCGCGACGCGTGCCCAGCGCCGCGAGGAGTACTTCGAGCGGATGGATGCGAAGGCCGAGGCCCGCGAGGAGCTCCAGCGTGAGCGCGAGGCCGGCCTCTGGGCTGACGACACGTACGACGAGAACGTCGTGAGCGGCGCAGGCCGGGGCACGTCCGACCGGACGAGGACCGACGCGAACGGCGGCGACGAGGAGAGCACCGAGCGATGACCATCGACGACCGCAGCCAGATCACCTCAGCCCGGCGCATCGTCGTCAAGGTGGGCTCGTCGTCCATCAGCGGCGACAACGCCGGACAGATCGCGCCGCTGGTCGACGCCCTCGCCGAGGCCCATGGCCGCGGCACGCAGGTCATCCTCGTCTCCTCCGGCGCCATCGCCACGGGGATCCCGTACCTCTCGCTCTCCCAGCGCCCCACCGATCTCGCGACGCAGCAGGCTGCGGCCGCGGTCGGCCAGAACGTGCTGATCTACCGGTACCAGGACAGCCTGGACCGCTTCGGGATCGTCGCCGGCCAGGTGCTCCTGACCGCGGGCGACATGGAGAACCCGACCCACCGCAGCAACGCCAAGCGGGCGATGGAGCGGCTGCTCGACCTCCGCATCCTGCCCATCGTCAACGAGAACGACACGGTGGCGACGCACGAGATCCGCTTCGGCGACAACGACCGGCTGGCCGCTCTGGTGGCGCTGCTGGTGCAGGCGGACGTGCTGGTGCTGCTGTCGGACGTGGATGCGCTCTACACCCGGCCTCCGCACGAGCCCGGCGCCGAGCGCATCGATCAGGTGGGCTGGGACGACGAGCTGGAGGGTGTCGAGATCGGCTCCACGGGGCTCTCGGGCGTGGGCAGCGGCGGTGCCGTCACCAAGGTCTCGGCGGCGCGTCAGGCCGCCGAGCAGGGCACAGCGGTGGTGCTCACGGCGACCTCGCTGGTCTCGCAGGCGCTGCGTGGCGAGCGGGTCGGGACGTGGTTCGCCCCGGCGCCCAGCACGTCGGCGTCCAGCACGTCGGCGTCCAGCACGTCCGTGCCCGGCACGTCCGTGCCCGGCACGACGGCGGCGGGAACGTACGGGCTCGACGATGAATCCGTCCCCAGGGGGACGCTCTCCACCGATTCGCCTGACGCCGTCACGTCGGACGCGACCGCGTCTTAGAATCGACGCATGTCCTCGATCACCGGTGCGGCGCCCGCCGCGACCCTTTCGCTGCAGGAGCGGCTCTCGGCCGCCAAGACGGCGTCGCGCGCTCTGGCCACGGCGAACACCGAGCAGAAGAACCGCGCTCTGCGCGCCATCGCCGACGGCGTCCTCGTCGCCTCGGGCGACATCCTCGCAGCCAACGAGCTCGACCTGGCCAACGGGCGCGAGAACGGACTGTCGTCCGGCTTGCTCGACCGGCTCACTCTCAGCCCGGCGCGGCTGCAGGGGCTCGCCGATGCCGTCCTCGAGGTCGTGGCGCTGACCGATCCCGTCGGCGAGGTCGTGCGGGGGAGCGCGCTTCCGAACGGGGTGAAGATCACCGAGGTGCGGGTGCCGTTCGGCGTCGTCGGCGCGATCTACGAGGCGCGGCCCAATGTGACCATCGACATCGCTGCGCTGGCGATCAAGAGCGGCAACTCGGCGGTCCTGCGCGGGGGCAGCGCGGCGATCGAGACGAATCGGGTGCTGGTGCGTGTCATCCAGGAGGCGCTGGCCGGTGCCGGGCTGCCCGCCGACGCCGTTCAGACCATCGACGATTTCGGCCGCGAGGGGGCTGCGCAGCTGATGACCGCGCGCGGTTACGTCGACGTGCTCATTCCGCGGGGGAGCGCCGAGCTCATCCAGACCGTCGTGACCCAGTCGACTGTTCCGGTGATCGAGACCGGCGCGGGGGTCGTCCACGTCGTGCTCGACGCGTCGGCGCGCGAAGACTGGGCGGTCGACATCGTCCGCAACTCCAAGGTCCAGCGTCCCAGCGTCTGCAATGCGGTCGAGACGCTCCTCGTGCACCGCGACGCGGCCGAACGCCTGCTGCCGCCGGTGCTCTCCGCGCTCCGGGCCGAGGGGGTCACGATCCACGCGGATGAGCGGGCTCTGTCGTACGCGCCGGACGCGGTGCCCGTGACCGAGGAAGACTACGCCACCGAGCACATGAGCCTCGATATCTCCGTGAAGGTGGTGGACGGGCTGGATGAGGCGATCGAGCACATCCGCCGGTACTCGACGCAGCACACCGAGTCCATCGTGACGAACGACCTCGAGAGCGCCGACCGCTTCCTCGCAGAGGTGGACTCCGCGGTGGTCATGGTCAACGCCTCGACGCGGTTCACGGACGGCGGCGAGTTCGGTTTCGGGGCGGAGGTCGGCATCTCGACGCAGAAGCTGCACGCCCGCGGCCCCATGGGTCTCCCGGAGCTGACCAGCACCAAGTGGATCGTCCGCGGGTCCGGCCAGATCCGCGCATAGCCGACCGCTAGACTTGACGGCGGGCCTCTGGCCCCGAGAAAGGATTGCGCACGATGTCACTTCTGACGACCGTCCTCGCGGCGGAGACCCACGTCGAGCTGCCGATGCCCACCTGGGCCTACGGCGCGATCGCGATCGTCGTGTTCATCGCGCTCTCGTTCGTCGTCTGGAGCTTCAAGGACGTCGCCAACCGGCACAGCCACCGCTCCGCACCGGATGCCGCCGCCCACGCCGGCGCGCCGGGTGCGACCCACCACGGCAGCGGCCACCCGACCCAGGGGCACTGAGCCACCTCCGCATGGAGCTGATGGAGACGGGCCGGCCGCGGATCGGCGTGATGGGCGGCACCTTCGACCCGATCCACCATGGTCACCTTGTCGCGGCCAGCGAAGTCGCCCAGTCGTTCGGGCTGGATGAGGTCGTCTTCGTGCCGACGGGCAAGCCCTGGCAGAAGGGTCCGGTCTCGGCAGCGGAGCACCGCTACCTCATGACCGTGATCGCGACAGCGTCGAATCCCCGCTTCACGGTGAGCCGGGTCGACATCGACCGGCAAGGCCCCACCTACACGATCGACACCCTGCGCGACCTCCACGAGGAGCGGCCGGACGCCGAGCTGTTCTTCATCACCGGCGCGGATGCGATCGCCCAGATCCTCAGCTGGCGTGACGTGCGTGAGCTCTGGGAGCTCGCGCACTTCGTGGCTGTGAGTCGCCCGGGACACGACTTGAGTATTTCTGGATTACCGGAGCAAGACGTAAGCTTGTTGGAAGTTCCGGCCCTGGCGATCTCGTCGACCGATTGCCGGAGCCGGGTGAGCAGGGGATTCCCGGTCTGGTACCTCGTACCCGACGGGGTCGTTCAGTACATCTCCAAACACCATCTGTATCGGAGCGTGGCATGACATCGTGGCCTGAAGAGCCGCCAGCGGGCCAGCCGCAGACGCGGCGACAGGCGAGGGAGTTCGAGCGCTCCGCTTCCCGACGCGCGGGAACCGCCGAGCCGACCCCCGCCGGGCAGATCCCCGAGGTCACCACCAACTCCCCGCAGCGCGAGCGCGCGGCGGAGCCGACGCAGGAAGCCGCTCGCGGTGCCTCCGCCGCAGACCTCGAGCAGCCCGCCATCCCGGCCAGCGCTTTCGCCGAGCCCGGCGTCTCATCCCCGTCGAGCGATGCGTTCGATCTGTTCAAGCAGGCTCCGGACGTGTCCCAGCCCGAACCCGTGACGCAGCCGATGGCGATCCTCCAGCCCGAACCGCCCCTCCCGGCTTCGGCAGGAGCATCGGCCACCGCCGCACCGGCGCGCCAGCAGCCGGCCGATCAGGGCAGGACGCTCACGCGTCGTGAACTGCGTGCGATGCAGCAGGCGGAGCAGGCGAACGGTCAGGCCGGCCACCCCGCCGTCGCCGGAGAGCCGGTCGTCCCGGTGACCTTCACCTCCGAGCCCCAGGGCGGAGCCGCCTCCTCACCGAAGCCCCGGCCGGCGGTCGCCCCCACTCCGTCCATCGGCACACCCCCCAGCGCGTCCGAGGGCTCCGCGGCCGCCCCGGCGCAGTCGAGCGGCTCGACCTCGACCAGCGAGAAGTCGGCCTGGCCGTTCGCGCCACTCGTGCCCTCCGCCTCGCGGACTTCGCAGCCCGAGGCCACGGTGACCCAGAGTCTGACCTCGCCATTCGCGGCCTTCGGCGCGCAGCCGTCGGCGAAGACCGAGGCGCCGGCGAAGGCCGCCGATCCGGTGCCTGCCACGGCGGATGCCACGGACGACGTCTCCACCGAGGAGCGCAGGCCCTTCACTCCGCCGACCGGCCACTGGTCCACCGCCGCGGAGCTCGACGACGGTGACGAGCCGATCACCTCGCGCAACGTCGGCCAGTCGACGGCGGCCACGACGACGAACGCGCTCATCCTCCCGGCCATCCCGCATCCCGATGCCACGGCTCCGCTGACGAGCACGGGCGAGATCCTCGTCACGGGCTCGATCGACCTCCCGCGAGGGATGGGTGCCACGGGTGCGCATCCGGATCACATCGACTCGTCCGACCTCGACCGTCTTCTCGACGGCGAGGAGAACGAGTTCAACACGTCCGAGGTGCAGCCGGTCCGCGCGTCCCGCGCCATCAGCACGCACACCTCGACCCGCGGTGTCATCGCACCGCCCAAGAAGCGCGGCAACACGCTGCCCGTCGTCCTCATGGTCACCGCCGGCGTGCTCGCCATCGGCGTCATCGGTCTGCTGGTCGCCGCCTACGTCCTGAAGGTGTTCTGATCATCCGCAGTTCTCCATCCACTTCCGTACCGACCTCGCACCGAACGCGACCGGAGGGCCGCCAGTGACCGCATCCCCGCACGCCCGAGAGCTCCTGCAGCTGGCGGCAGTCGCCGCCGACTCGAAGGGCGGCCAGGACATCATCGCCCTCGACGTCTCCGGACCCTTGCCGCTGACCGACGTCTTCCTGCTGGTCAGTGGCCACGTGGAGCGAAACGTCATCGCCATCGCGTCGGAGGTCGAGGACCGGCTGAACGAGTCCGGCGTCAAGACGCTGCGTCGCGAGGGCAAGGGCGAAGGCCGCTGGGTACTGCTCGATTTCGGCGACGTCGTCGTTCACGTCTTCCACGAGGAGGACCGGATGTACTACGCGCTGGAGCGCCTCTGGAAGGACTGCCCGGTGCTCCCTGTCGAACTGCCCGTGCCCGAGCGTGCCGAGTAGCACGTAGGCCTACTCCCAGACTCTTCCCACGTTCGCCTGAGAGGCCTCTCATCTGCGCACGTTTCACTGGTGGCATGAGATGCCCCACCGACAACCTGCCCCTGGTCATGAGCGAGCGCAGCGGCGTGGAGATCGACTACTGTCCGCAGTGCCGTGGCGTCTGGCTCGACCGCGGTGAGCTGGACAAGATCATCGAACGAGCGGGCTCGGTCGCTGCGGCCCCACAGCCGGCCCCGCAGCCGTACGCTCGGCAGGACTACGGCCGGCAGGAGTACGGTCGGCAGGAGTACGGACGGCAGCCCTCGCGAAAGAAACGCGAGAACTGGCTGAGCGAGCTGTTCGATTGACGCAGGGACCGGCTCAGTTTTTTCTGGCGCTGTCCGTGTAGTAGTCTGGACGAGTTGTTCCGGCGGCCTGAGAAGGCCGAAGAGACACATGTTCTGGGTCTGTGGCGCAGCTGGTAGCGCACCTGCATGGCATGCAGGGGGTCAGGGGTTCGAGTCCCCTCAGATCCACCAAAAACCCCGCCACTTCAATGAAGTGGCGGGGCTTTTCCCATTCCATAGCGGGCCACACGGAAGTTCCGAGGCCGCGGCCTATAACCCGAGGCCGCTACAGCTGTGCCCTGCCCGGCAACGCCTCGACTCCGGTGTCGGGAACCGTCTGTGGCGCGGCAAGCGCCGCAAGCCGCTGCGTCCGCCTGTGGGCGAAGATGAGCGGGATCACGCCGAGGACGCCGAACGACATGTCGATCAGTTGCCAACCGACCGGGATGCCACGAATGCTGCCGGCAATGAAGGCGAAGGGAATGACCATGGCGCAGGCGATCATCCCGAACCGGAGAACCCAGATGTTGCGGACCGGGTCCATGAGCGGCCCGATGAACGCGACGGCGATGACCAGGTGAGCGAACCCCAGCCAATCGGTGCCGTACGCGAGGAACGGGTACTGTGCCCCGCTTTCGATGAGAGCTTCGCGGACCCGATCGATCCACTGGACGAGTCCAGGAAGCATCTCCGGTGCCGGAGTGGCGTGGAGCACGCTCGAGACCACCCGCAGCTCTCCCTCGAGGGGGAACGCGGTCACACCGCTCACGACCAGACCGACCATGAAGATGACGATCCATATGCGAATCACCCTGAGGTTGCTCATGGTCTCACGCTAACCCTTGCGACAGACGTCTACCGACGGAGTCCCGTCGGATCACCGGCATGGGGACCAGGGTGCGGTGGGGGATGTCGGTGCCGTTGAGGAGCAGTTCCATGGCGATGCGGCCCATCTGCTCGTAGGGTAGCCGGGCCGTGGTCAGTTGGGGGCGGAGGTAGCCTGCGATCTCGTCGTCGTCGAACGAGACCACCGACACGTCGTCGGGAATCCGGATCCCCGCTTCCAGCAGCGCCTGATACGCCCCGAACGCGAGGTTGTCGTTCATGCAGATGAGCCCGGTGAACTCCACTCCGGAGTCCAGCAGTTCCCGGCACAACCGGTACCCTTCCGCGGGAGCCCATTCGGACTCGAAGCCCTGCGCGACCAACTGGAGGCCCGCATCGGAGATCGCCTGGTCGATGCCGGCTTGCCGATCGCCGATCGTCGCTGAGACCTCCGGCGGGAGCTGCTCGGGCGGGCGCCGGCCCAGCAGGGCGATCCGGCGGTGTCCGGCCTGGATCAAGGTGTCGGCGATCGCGGCGCCGGCGTCGAATTCTTGCGGCAGCACTGCGGGGGCGGTTCCGGAGGTGGTGGCGTTCACCATGACGATGGGAAGCCCGGCGGGCAGGTCGGGGATCTCCACCTGCCTGGCCGCCATGGCGGCGAACAGCAATCCGCCCACACGGTTATCGAGCATCGTCTCCAGCTGATGGGCAAGCCGCTCCGGATGGTGGCCATGCTCCGCGATCAGGACGGTGTGGCCGCTTTCCGCAGCCACATCGAGCACACCCCTGATCATCGCCGTCGCATACCGGGTCAGAGTGACCTCATCCGAGATGAAACCCACGGTTCGCGTGGTGCCCCAACGCAGAGCACGCGCCGCCGGGTTGGGGCGATAGTTCAACTCCGCCGCGATGCGCCGAACCTTCTCAGCGCTCTCCGCCGACAGCCCGGTGTCGGGCCGGTCATTCAGGATCAGACTCACCGACGCCTTGGACAGTCCGGCCATCTGCGCCACATCAGCGATCGTCGCGCGTTTGCTCACGTCCGTCATCATCCTCCCCGCGCACCGTAGCGGACAAAACCGCCGGCAGCGCGTTCTCGATCTTCCTCTTCTTTCGGTACTTCGGCTGCATCCCGATGGAGGCACAATCGCAAATAAGCGGCCCGTTAGTTGCGTTTATGGCCCATAAACGAGTCGATCGGGCTGTGTCAAGCTGCGTGGAGTCGTTGGGTGGGGGTGTTGATGCCGACGAGGCCGGCTGGCTTTGGGGTGTTGGGGTGGTGGCGGAAGCG
>NZ_FOTM01000028.1 GCF_900114565.1 Leifsonia sp. CL147 | reverse complement strand
CGACGTGATGCGTGTTCTTGTGCGTGTCGACGCCTGCAACCAGCTCGTCCGGGGGAGACAACGGGTTGGTGAGAGGCGCGTCGAGTGTCATGCTCGTCATAGACGGGATTCCCTTCCAACGGTGATGAACGTCACCGCGGGTCGGGTAGGTGCAGACAGCACAAAGGTGAGACCACTTCCCGGTCAGGCTCCTATCAAGTCATGTTCCCCGCCCGGCCCGCAGCGACCCCGGCGTCGACGGACAGATCCACAAAAAGACAGCCGCGAACGGCGTCCGTGTAATTTCGAGTCACGTCGGCGCCGGAGCCGAATCCATCATCTCTGTGTAACGCTGCGAAGATAGGGACATGGCGAGAACGGTCCGCGGCGCACGCGTGCTCATCACCGGTGCGGCCTCCGGCATGGGACGGCTCTACGCCGAGCGCGCGGTCCTGGAGGGTGCGCGCGCCGTCGTGCTGTGGGACCGTGACGAGGCGGGACTCCAGGATGTGACCCAGCGGCTGCGGCACGAAGTGCTCGCCGGCCGCACGGCCGCCGCGTGGGGGGCGCCTCCGCGCTCGCCGAGTTCCGCCGCCGGACGGCCCACCACCACGGTCCTTCCGTACGTCGTCGACCTGTCCGAGCTGGGCGCGATCGCACAGACCGCGCAGGCCGTCCGCAAGGAGCTCGACGGCATCGACGTCCTCATCAACAACGCCGGGATCGTCCGCGGCAAGTACTTCTGGGAGCACGACAACGGAGACGACACCCGCCCCACCATGCAGGTGAACGCGCTCGCCCCCATGTATGTGACGCGCGAGTTCGTGTCCGGGATGCTGCAGAGCGGCCGCGAGGCGCGCATCGTGAACATCGCCTCGGCGGCGGGGACGGTCTCCAATCCGCGGATGAGCGTGTACGCCGCCAGCAAGTGGGCGGTCATCGGCTGGAGCGACAGCCTCCGGATAGAGCTGCAGCAGCAGGGTTTCGGGCACGTCAAGGTCACGACCGTCGCCCCGAGCTACATCGACACCGGGATGTTCGAGGGCGCACGCGGACCGCTGCTGACCCCGATGATGACTCCGGAGTACGTCGTGGACCGCGTCTGGCGGGCGATGCTCGCGGGCCGGCCGATGCTCATGCTCCCGTGGACCGTCGGCCTCGCGAAGACGCTCCGCGGCATCCTGCCCACCCGGGCGTGGGATGCGGTCGCCGGGCGCGTCTTCGGCGTCTACGACTCCATGGAGGAGTTCACCGGCCGGCAGTAGCACCTCGGCCGGCTCGGTGTTCGGCTACAGGATGGGCCGGCCTCCGGTGACCGGGATGCGCGCTCCCGAGATGTAGGAGCCCTCGTCGCTGGCGAGCAGCACGTAGACCGGCGCCAGTTCGGCCGGTTGACCAGGACGACCGAGCGGGGTGTCGCTGCCGAACTGCGTGACCTTCTTGTCGGGCATCGTCGAGGGGATCAGCGGCGTCCAGATCGGCCCGGGCGCCACGCTGTTCGCGCGGATGCCCTTCTCGCCGAGGAGCTGTGCGAGCGACGCCGTCATGTTCGCGATGGCGGCCTTGGTCGCGGCGTAGGGGAGGAGGGTCGGCGACGGCATGTCGGAGTTCACGGAGGAGGAGCCGATGATGCTCGACCCCGGTTTCATGTGCGGGACAGAGGCCTTGGCCAGATGGAAGAACGCCGACAGGTTCGTCGCGATCGTGTGGTCCCACTCCTCGTCCGGGATCTCGTCGAGGGACTCGTGGGTCATCTGGAACGCCGCATTGCTGACGAGCACATCGATGCCGCCGAGCTCGTTGACTGTCTTCGCGACGAGGTCACGGCAGTGCTGCGGGTCGGACACGTCGCCGGGGAGGAGGATGGCGCGACGGCCGGCCTCCCGGACCCACTTCGCGGTGTCTTCGGCGTCGGAATCCTCATCGAGGTAGGAGATGGCGACGTCCGCGCCCTCGCGTGCGTACGCGATCGCCACCGCCTTGCCGATGCCGCTGTCGGCTCCGGTGATCAGTGCGACCTTGCCGGTGAGCTTCCCGCTCCCGCGGTAGCTCTCCTCGCCGTGGTCGGGGCGCGGCTCCATCGCCTCGGTGCTGCCGGGCGGCTGCTGCTGTTGCTCGGGGAATGCCATGGATCGACCTCCGCTTCCTTCATCGGTTTGGACCCCAGGAAACACCAGGAGGCGGTGGACGCCAGGGGGTTGGGCCGTCCGCCGAGTGCGCGTACCGTCCCCCCAATGAACGCGACACCGGACGCCCCCGAACCGCCGGAACCCGATGACCACCCGAGCGACGCCCAGCAGACGGCCCGGGACCGGGCGTACAGCCCGTCGAGCGAGCGGGAGACCGAGGTGCTGCAGGATGAGTCCACCGGTTCGTCCGTCCTCCCCGGCACCGGAGGCCCCGACGACCAGGGCGACATCCCGGTCCCGCCCGAGGACGATGTGGACCCCGCCACGATCGTCGAACGCGGTGAGCCGGAGCACCGGCCCGGCGATGCCTGACCTCCCGACGGTCGTCTTTCGGCCCGGCCCGAAAGTCAACTGAAATATTTTCGAAAGCGGCGTCATAAGTAGCGAGATTGCTCGTCTCTTATGTGTCGCAATCAGCGCGTGAATGCCTGCCGCGGAGCTTTCTCCCGCGGTCACCCACCGGCGAGCCCCGAAACTCGCGGACCCTTCGGCTTCCGCGGTTGCGTCTAAGCACTGACCCGAACAACCCGACCCCCCGAAGGATCCGTCATGTCTCCCGAGACTCACCCGCCCACCCCTGCCCGCACGCTGCGGGGCCGCATCTGGAAATGGGCCGCCCTGGCGGCTTCCGCCGCTCTCCTGGCCTCCGCTCCGCTGCTGAGCGTCGCCCCCGCCCAGGCCGCCCCGACCGCCCCGGCCGTCCAAGCCGCCCCGGCCACCGCCAACGGCTGCTCGTACGGGACCGGTGGTCCCCTTGCGTCGAGCCTGTGCTGGATCGACATGTCCGCCTTCGGCTCGCTGACCGGCGCCGAAATCCGCGGCAACTCCATCACGAAGCCGATGTCGCTGAACATCGGCGGCTATGCGGCATCGTTCGACATCACCGTCGCGGCCGGCCCGACCGGCTCCGTCGGCCTCACTTCCGCCGCGTTCGGCACGGACATCTGGTCCCGCGCCATCCTCGGCAACACGATCGCCGGCACTCCCTACTACACGGGCACGTCCGGCGCGCCGGCCCTCTACGAGCTGGCGGACGCGACGTCGCCGTACGCGGTGGCCGGTCCCCGCGAGACCGTCACCCTGAACAACCTCGTCATCACCAACCCGAGCGGGCAGCCGGTCACCGGCTACTCGCTGGTGATGACGGACGCCGAGTCCACCAACACCAATGAGGGCTTCGTCTGGACCTCCGACGTTCCCCTGAAAAACCTGCAGGAGGTGGTTCCGACCGCCGGCAACAAGGTCTCAGGGAACACGAACGCCGCCTACGGGACCCCGTGCAACAGCGTCCTGACCGGCTTCGGCACGACCTCGGTCACCTGCCAGAGCCTGCTTCTGCCCGGCGAGACCTCCGTCTCTGCCCGGGGCATCGTGATGGTGCAGGCGGATGGCGCGACCACGGTCAGCGCCGAGATCACCGGACGCGGTGGATCCGGACGTCAGGGCATCGCGTTCGCGATCGCGCTGCCGCCGGTCGCCGACGACTCTCAGGTCACGATCAATCCGAACCAGGTCGCGACACTGAACCCGTCCGTCCGTCCCGGGACCAAGCCGATCACGGACGTGACCTTCGACAACGGTCAAACCACCAAGACGGTTCCCGGTGAGGGAGTCTGGTCGATCACCCTGACGGGCGACCAGCCGGTTGCGACCTTCACTCCCGAGAAGGACTACGACGGACCGGTCACCACCCAGCCGTACACGGTCACCGACGAGAGCGGCGCCACCGCGACGGCGAAGCTGTCCGTCACCATCAACACCCCGCCGGCGACGACGGACCAGCACCGGACGATCGACCCGAACCAGACGGCGACGCTGACGCCGACGACCACGCCGGGAACGGGCCCGATCACCGGGGTCGTGTTCGACAACGGCCAGACCACCAAGACGGTTGCCGGTGAGGGAGTCTGGTCGATCACCCTGACGAATGGCCAGCCGGTGGCGACCTTCACTCCGGAGAAGGACTACCACGGACCGGTCACGACGCAGCCGTACACGGTCACCGACAGCAACGGACTGACCGCGACGGCGAAGCTGTCGATCGACATCAACACCCCGCCGGCGACGACGGACCAGCACCGGACGATCGACCCGAACAGGACGGCGACGCTGACGCCGACCACCACGCCGGGAACGGGCCCGATCACCGGGGTCGTGTTCGACAACGGCCAAACCACAAAGACGGTTCCCGGTGAGGGAGTCTGGTCGATCACCCTGACGAATGGCCAGCCGGTGGCGACCTTCACCCCCGAGAAGGACTACCACGGACCGGTCACGACGCAGCCGTACACGGTCACCGACACCAGCGGACTGACCGCGACGGCGAAGCTGTCGATCGACATCACCAGCCCGGTCGTCACTCCCGCGGTGCAAGGCCCGGCGACCCCCATCGCCGCGGCCGTGAACACCGGTGGCGAGGTCGTCGGTGCCGTGCCCTCCGCTTGGGCGATGACCCTGGGTGCCGGCGTGGTCCTCCTGGGTCTCGTCGTCCTCATGGCGTGGCGGACTCGCGCGTCGCGCCGCTCCTGATCCGGATCCCGGACCGGTGCACGCACCGGTCCGGGAGGATCCCGACACCGAACCCCTGAAGGAGGACGACCTATGCGCACACCACGCGCCGCCCTGTCCGAGCCGGGCAGCGAGCAGCCCGCACGTCCCAGACGCAACGGGCTCGTCATCGTGGCCCTCGGCGTCGCGGTCGTCCTGATCGGAGTCGGCGCCGTCGGATGGGCGGCCACGGCGGCCGCCCCGGCCCACACCGTCCGAGACCTCGCGGGCAACCAGGTGGCGATCGAGCCGGACGTGCTTCCAGCGCCGGCGACGGTGAAGCGGATGGAGGTGAGCGCCCCGGCCGGCGACCGCTTCTCCGTTCCCGCGGTCGGACTCGACGTCCCGCTGGCGGCGATGAACGAGGTGGACCACACCATCACCCCGCCCGGCTTCCAGGACGCGTACCGGGTCCGCAACATCGGCACGACTCCCGCGAATCCCGGTGCCGGAACCGTGTTCGTGGTCATGCACTCCATCCGCGGCGGCGGTGTCGGACCGGGCAACTACCTGTTCGACATCGCCCGGGGAGCCTCTCGCGTGCCGGTCGGCTCGCCCATCGCGGTCGCCGGTGCGCAGTACCGGGTGACGGAATCGCACATCGTCACGAAGACCGACCTGCCCGCGTTCGCGGGAATCTGGGCGAACACTCCGGGCCGGCTGGTCGTGATCACCTGCCTTCAGCGGCCCGACGGCCGACCCTCCACCGACAACCTGGTCATCACCGCCGACCTGGTGCGCTGACAGAGGGATGCGGCCGTCGCGAGCACGAGCCCGGGCCGCGACGACCGCACGCCGTGGTCAGATCGTCTCGCCGCGATCCACTTCGCCGCGCCACGCGCCGGTCTCGGTGCCCTGCGACTCGATGAACTCCTTGAAGTTCTCGAGGTCCTTCTTCACTGCGTGGTCGTCGAGGCCGAACACGGAGCCGGCCTTCTCCACCGCGTCCGACGGAGCCCACTCCAGCTGAACCGTCACCCGGGTCTCGAGATCGGAGAGCCGGTGGAACGTGACGACGCCCGCGTGCTCGGTGTCGCCGGCAACGGACTTCCACGCCACGCGCTCGTCCGGGACCTGCTCCGAGATCACGGTGTCGAACTGACGCTCGACGCCTCCGATCTTCACCCGCCAGTGGTTCGTGGTGTCATCCACCTGACGGATCTCCTCCACTTCGTCGAGGAAGTGGGGGAACGACTCGAACTGCGTCCACTGGTTGTATGCCGTCGTGACGGGCACATTCACGTCGATGGATCGGGTCACTGCAGCCATCGCTGCTCCTTTCGTCGTCATCTCGATCAGACGCGACGTTAGGCCGCACAATCGATCGGGATAGGGCCTGGACTTCACAGCGCGATCGTGCGAAAAGCGGTGGACGCCTTGCCACCCGCCGAGATCGGGGTACGCATGGACTCATCCAGGGAAGCAACGGAAGGAGACCACCATGGCCGACCGGCCCATCCAGATCGACGTGCAGAAGTACTTGAGCGGGGTCGACTACCCGGCGAGCAAGGCCGATCTCGTCGGCGCGGCGCAAGGTCAGGGCGCGCCGAAAGAGGTGATCGACGCCCTCGAGGGACTTTCGGACCGCGACTTCGACAGCCCGGTGCAGGTCACCGAGGGGATCGGCGGGAGCTGATCGGGCCGCCCTCAGCCGAAGATCATCGGACGGTCGTCGTCGTCTTCCGCCGCGGCGACGGGCGCCAGTTCCACGAGCACGGGGACGTGGTCGCTGGGGGCCGCGCCCTTGCGCTCGTTGCGGTGGATGCTCGCACCCACGACGCGCTCGGCGAACGAGCGCGAGCCGAGGATGAAGTCGATGCGCAGGCCCTCGTTGCGCGGGAACCGCAGCTGCTTGTAGTCCCAGTAGGTGTAGCCGTCGGGGACGATCGGCCGGACGACGTCGGAGAGGCCCGCCTTCTCGAACGCCGCGAAGGCGGTGCGCTCGGGCGGCGAGATGTGGGTGGAGAGACCCGGGACGAGGGCCGGATCACCGACGTCGGAATCGAGCGGCGCGACGTTCCAATCGCCCATCAGCGCGAGGGCGAGCGTCGGGTCCTCCGCAAGCCAGCGTTGCGTGTCGGCGGCCAGCGCGGCCAGCCAGTCGAGCTTGTAGACGTAGTGCGGGTCGGCAAGCGAGCGGCCGTTCGGCACGTAGAGGCTCCAGAGACGGAGGCCGTCGACCGTGGCACCGATCGCGCGTGCCTCCTTGGGCAGGTCGGGGCCGTCGTGGTCCTTGAGGAAGCCGGGCATGTCCGGGAAGCCGATCGTGACGTCGCTGATCGGCAGCCTGCTGGCGACGGCGACGCCGTTCCACTGGTTGAGGCCGTGCAGGACCACCTCGTATCCGGCCGCCTCGAACGCCGCGTACGGGAACTGTTCGGGGGTGCACTTGATCTCCTGCATCGCGAGCACATCCACGTCCTCGCGGACCATCCAGTCGACGACCCGGACCACGCGGGTGCGGATCGAGTTCACATTCCAGGTGGCGACGCGCATGTCCCGATCGTATCGGCCACCGCTGACGCCACCCGATCCTGTGGGCGATGCGTGGAGCGTCGGAGCCTGTGGAGAACTCCCGGGCGGCCGGGTGTTCCCCTCTAGAATCGGGGTGTGACCGACGCACGACAGCAGCTCATCGACTACATCGCCGCCGAAGCGGTCTTCCACGGGGACTTCACGCTCACCAGCGGCAAGAAAGCGACCTACTACGTCGATCTGCGCAAGGTCAGCCTGGACCACCGAGTCGCTCCGCTGATCGGCCGGGTGATGATCGATCTCATCCGCGATGTGCCGGACGTGTTCGCCGTCGGCGGGATGACCATGGGCGCCGATCCGGTCGCTGCCGCGATCCTGCACCAGGGGGCCGCCCAGGGGCTCTCCTACGACGCCTTCGTCGTCCGGAAGGAGCCGAAGGACCACGGCCGCGGAAAGCAGGTCGAGGGGCCGGACCTCGCGGGCAAGCGCGTGATCGTGCTCGAAGACACGTCCACGACGGGAGGCTCGCCGCTCAAAGCCGCAGAGGCTCTCACGAAGGTGGGCGCCGAGATCGCCGCGGTCGCCGTCGTCGTCGACCGGGACACCGGCGCACGTGAGGTCATCGAGGCCGCCGGGTACCCGTACTTCGCCGCCATCGGTCTGAAGGACCTGGGGCTGGCGTAGTGTCCGATGAGCGCGGGCGGGGCGCGGCGGACGACGAGCCGGAGGCGGCCGGCGAGCCGGCGGGCGGTGAGCCGACGGCGGGCAGTGCCGACTGGCTGCTCCAGCAGCTCACGGGAGGCAGGCACGTCACGCCGCCCGCGCAGCGGCGAGAACGGGAGGAGCCGGAGGCTGAGAGTCCCCCGGTGGAGCAGGGTCCGGTTTCGGAGCAGGGTCCGGTAGCGGAGCAGGGTCCGGTTTCGGAGCAGGGTCCGGTTTCGGAGCACCGGCCGGACGGCGGGCAGCCTTCGGTGGATGAGCGGACTCCGGTGGGGCCGATTCCTCCGTCGACACCGCGGCCGAGTGCGGGAGCAGGATTCGACGACCTTCTCGGCAACACGCTCGAGGAGCCGGCTGCGGTCGAGGACGCGCAGACGGAATTCCCCGTCGCCTTCAACTGGAACCTGACGCCCGGCGCCGGCGGCGATCCGCTCGTCGAACCGCCCTCGGTCGAGGATCCGGGCACAGAGGACTCGGAGGACGCTCCCGCTCCGAGCGAGGATGTTCCGGCGCCAGCGCCCGCCGCATCCCCGGTGCTGCCGACGCAGCCTCCGATCGTCCCTCCGTTGGTGCCGCCGGTGTACCGCGCACCCCTGGTCGAGCCGTCGGTGGTCGAGCCGTCGCCGGTCGAGCCGTCGGTGGTCGAGCCGTCGCCGGTCGAGCCGTCGCCTGTTGAGCCGTCGCCTGTTGAGCCGTCGGTGGTCGAGCCGTCGCCTGTCGAGCCGTCCGTTGAACCGGTAGGGGAGGAGCCGCCGCTGGACGCGCCTGTGGAGGAGCCGCCCGCTCGTCCGTGGGTGATCCCGGCGGCCGAGCCCGCAGCGCCGGTCGCTCCGGCCGCGGAGGAGACGCCCCGCTCGATCTTCGATCCGCCGGCAACGGACGTGCCTGACGGGGACGACACCGCCGATGGTCACGGGCTGGCCGCGCTCCTCGGCTTCGGCCCGTCCGAACCCGATAAGCCTTCCAGTCGTTCGGTCATCGGCGACACGACGAGCATCATCCCGTTGGATCCGTCTGCGTTCACCCGCCCGCCGGCGCCGTCGACACCCCCCGAGGCCGTCACCCCGACGCCGGACGCGCCGCAGCAGCCGGTGCTCCCTCCCCTCGACGCGTCGGCGTTGCTCGAGCCCGGGGTCGACACCCCGACCCAGCAGCTGGATGCGGCCGAATTGGACGCACTGCTCCGGCCCGGGCGCGACGACGGGCCTCCGGTCCTGCCGTCCGAGCCGGCGGTTCCGGCCGCGCAGGCGGAGGTGGCTCTCGGTGGTGTCCCCTCGCCGGCGACGAGTCCGATCGATGCGGAGAGCATCGCGGCCGCATCCGAACCGGAGGCGGAACCGCAGCCGTTCGGGTGGTGGACCGCAGCGGCCGCCGCCGGAGAGCCGGCCGAATCCGTGGGTGCGGACGACGACGCAGCCGATGACCTGGGCGACGTCGACGAGGCCGACGGGATCTCGGCGCTCTTCGGCGACGTGGTCGCCGCAGAACCGGTGGACGAGGACCTGGACGACGACCGACACCCGACAGGGCCGGCCGAACGCCATGCGGAGCCCGAGCCCGAGCCCGAGCCGGCGGCCGAGGAGGAGGGGCCGCAACTCCTGGCGACGATGCCCTTCACCATGCCACCGGCGGACGCCTCGCCCTTCAGCGCCCAGGAGTCCTCCCGTACTCTCAGCACGCCAACGGATTCGAGCCTGCCACAGACCGAGGCGTTCACCCCTTTCCCGTCCACTCCCGCGGCCCTCGCTGATCCGGCCGTGCCCACGGGACCGCTGGCGGCGTCCGCATCCACCGGCCCGCAGACCGCGAGCCCCGCAGGCCCGGCGGCCCCGGGCCTCTGGGGTTCACGCAACAACCGGATCCTGTTCTCCCTGGCGGGGGCGCTCGCTGTTGTGCTGGTGCTCATCGGCCTCTTCGCACTCGGGACCCGCATCCCCTTTCTGTTCCGTGCGGCCCAGCCGGCGCCCGTCTCGACCGCGTCCCACCCGGCCAGTCCCTCGCCGAAGCCGACCCCCACTCCTACGCCGACCCCGACGGTCACTCCGAAACCCGCGGCTGCCGTCGGGCCCGGCGTGCATCCCTGGGACACGCTGGGCGGCGGCGAGTGCATCCAGCCCTTCACCAACGTCTGGGCCGAGGATTTCACCGTCGTGGACTGCGCGACCCCGCACGCCGCGCAGCTGGTCTACACCAACCTGCTGTCGGCGGACCCGGCCGCTCCCTACCCCGGAGTCGATGCCCTCGCCCAGCAGATTCCCGGCCTGTGCACGGCGGGAGGCGTGATCGACCTCGGTGCCGCGGCGGCGTATCCCGACCTCCAGGTCGTCGGCTCCTATCCCGCGACCGAGCAGCAGTGGAAGGACGGCCAGCGCTCGTACTACTGTTTCGCCAACCGCTCCGGCGGTGAGCCGCTCACGTCCTCGGTGGCCGGCCCCGGACCTGCCGCCTGAATCGCGTACGCCGCTCGGCCGGCGGCCGGCGGCCCTCGGCCACGCCGCACTCCGCGCCGCACTCGGCGCGGCCCTCGCGTCAGCCGCGTTCCGCCGAGACCAGATCGGCCGCGTAGCGGACCAGTGCACGCGGCGGATTGAGGCGCCGCGCCGACTCCAGCGCATCCGCCGGCCGCTCATGGGCGGGCAGCGTGACATTCAGCACGAGGGACTCCCGCTCGAGACCCGTCCCGAAGAATCCTTCAGCGTCCAGGTCGGCGAGCCCGCCGATCATGGCCTCCAGGAGCGCCTGATTCACCTCGTGCGGACGGTCGTAGGCATCCCCGACCGCATCGAAGAGGGGCTCGATCCCGGCGAAAAGCTCGTCGCCGAACTGGTCGTAGGGCGAATCGTTCACGCTCCACCGCAGGTCGTCCTCCCCCAGGGGGAGACCCTGCCTGCGGGCGTCGTCGACCGCGCGCTGCAGCCCCTGGATCGAGCAGGCCGTAGGCACCGGCCGGTGCGCCAGGGTCGTCGTCCACAGCCCGAAGTAGTAGAAGTCCTCCGAGGGTCGCTCGTCGCGGAGCGCTGTCCAGGCCGCGCAGGCGGCCTCGCGGATCGCGGAGCGGATGCGCGCGATCTCGTCCACAGGCCCCCCTCCGACCGCGCCGACCGGTCAGAGCTCGGATTCGACAGGGTCGCGGACCACGAGCTCGTCCACGCCGCCCAGCACTTCGTCCGGCCGGAAGGGGTACCGCTCGATCTCCGCCTGGTCGCTGATCCCGGTGAGGACGAGGATGGTGTGGAGGCCGGCTTCGATGCCGGCGATGACATCCGTGTCCATCCGGTCGCCGATCATCGCCGTGTTCTCGGAGTGCGCTCCGATGCGGTTCATGGCCGAACGGAACATCATCGGGTTGGGCTTGCCGACCACATAGGGGTCCCGGCCCGTCGCCTTCGTGATCATGGCCGTGACGGCTCCCGTCGCCGGCAGCGGGCCTTCGGCGCTGGGGCCGGTCGCATCCGGGTTGGTCGAGATGAAGCGGGCGCCCTTGCCGATCAGGCGGATCGCCTTGGTGATCGCGTCGAAGGAGTAGCTGCGCGTCTCGCCGACGACCACGTAGTCGGGGCTGGTGTCGGTCATGATGAAGCCGGCCTCGTGGAGGGCGGTGGTGAGGCCCGCCTCTCCGATGACGTACGCGCTGCCGCCGGGCGCCTGCGACTTGAGGAAGTCGGCGGTCGCGAGGGCGGAGGTCCAGATCGACTCCTCGGGCACATCCAGTCCGGAGGTGCGCAGCCGGGCGGCCAGGTCGCGCGGCGTGAAGATGGAGTTGTTGGTGAGCACCAGGAACGGCGTGCCCTGGTCACGCCACTGCTGGATCAGCTCGGTCGCACCGGGGAGCGCCTGGTTCTCGTGCACGAGCACGCCATCCATGTCGGTGAGCCAGCACTCGATCTCGTCGCGACGCGTCACCTGGACCCCTTTCACCGGAAGCGGATGCGTCCAGCTTAGGGGGGAGGTCCGACGGAGGTGAGGCTGCCCGCCGCGGTGGATACGCTGAACCGGTGGACGAGACGCCGAACCCGACGCACGAGCTGACGACGAACGGGGTCGGCCCGTGGGCGGACGAGTGGCCGGACGACCCGCGGTACGACTCCGAGCTCCTCCGCCACGGCGACACACGCAATGTGATCGACCGCTACCGGTATTGGAGCATGGAGGCGATCGTCGCGGATCTCGACGGGCACCGGCATCCGTTCCATGTCGCCATCGAGAACTGGCAGCACGATATGAACATCGGCTCCATCGTGCGCAGCGCGAACGCGTTCGCGGCGGACACCGTCCACATCATCGGGCGCCGGCGGTGGAACAAGCGCGGCGCCATGGTCACCGACCGCTACCAGCACGTCGTGCACCACGACGACGTGGATGGTTTCGTCGCCTGGGCGCGCGGCGCCCGCCTGCCGGTCATCGCGATCGACAACGTGCCCGGCTCCGTCCGGATCGAGACGTTCGCACTCCCGCGGGAGTGCGTCCTGCTCTTCGGGCAGGAGGGTCCGGGCCTGTCGCCGGCGGCTCTGGACGCCGCGGACGCCGTGGTGGAGATCTCGCAGTTCGGGTCCACCCGCTCGATCAACGCCTCCGCCGCCGCCGCCGTCGCCATGCACGCCTGGATCACCCAGCACGTCCCCTTCCCCTAGCCTCCCGCCCCACCATCGAGTCCGCACAGATTGCACGATTTGGAGCGGGTTTGCGTGCAGTCTGTGCGGACTCGATAGTGGGGCGGGAGGGCGGGGTCAGCGGTTGGTGCGGCGCCAGACGAGTTTGAGGGCGGACCAGTCGGTGTCGAGGGCGGCCACCTTCACGTCGACCAGGCCGCGGGCGAGCGCGGCGTCGCGGATGAGGTTCTCGTCGAGGTCGCTCACGTGTCCGGCGGCCTTCCGCGGCCACGCCGCCCACAGCATCCCGTCGGGACGGATGCGCTCGCCGAGTTCATCGAGCTCGTCCAGGTACTCGGCGGCGTGCCGGTAGAACGCGAGGACAAGTCCCCGCTGCCCGTCCTCGACCCAGTCCACTTCGGGCCCGTCCTCGAGCGGGATGCTCCAGCCGGGATCGGCGTGCAGCACGGTCGCGCGCATCCCGGGTTTCAGGCCGAGCTTCTTCCACAGCGGCGTGCCCGAGTATCCGGCGGTGCCGGCGCCGGCGCCGGTCGGCGGGGTCACCCGTGCCACCCGGCGTCGTCGGCGATGCGTCGGATGGCGGCCGCATCCAGCTCGTATACGGTCTCGCCGTCGTCGGGCGCGGGGGCGGTCACGATGTGCGCGCGCACCGGCCCCTGCGAGGGCAGCTGCACCCACGCGAACCCGGCTCCCCGCACGGCCCGCTCCCGCGGCGGCGGCCACAGCACGTCCGTCGTATTGGCGACGGCGGGCGCGACGACCGCCGGGATGCCCGGCGCACCGGCCTCGGTCACGAGTCCGTGGTGGAAATGCCCGGCGAGGATGAGGCGCACATCCCCGCCGCCGCACACGTCGAGCAGCGGTTCGGGGTCGACCAGCCGCAGCGGCTCGAACAGGACCGTCGTCGGCTCGACCGGTGGATGGTGGAGCACGACGACCGTGCCCCGCTCGGACGGCGTCGCGAGCACCCGCCGCAACCGGTCCAGCTGGGCGTCGTCCACATGTCCGTAGCCGGCGCGCGGGACGCTGCTGTCGACCGTCACGATGCGGAACCCGCGCACGGTCGTCTCGGTCTCACTCGGGCCGAGCACCTCCTCGAAGGCGTCCGGCAGGTCGTGGTTGCCCATTGCGTACACGACGGCCGCTCCGCGCTGCGCCGCCCACGGCTCCAGTGTGCTCTTCAGGATGCGGTAGGAGGCCGCGGTCCCGTCCTCCGACAGGTCGCCGGAGACGACGACCGCGTCGATCCCGGTCAGCGTCGCCGCTCGGGCGAGCACCCGATCCAGCCCGGCCAGCGTGTCCACGATGCCGTAGTGCAGCCTCCCGTCTCCGTACAGATGCGTGTCGGAGAGGTGCAGGATGCGCAGCGTTTCTGTCACGCCGCCACCCTAGCGCCGGCCGGCGACGGCGCCCGCCTACCCGATGAGCGACGGACGCAGGTCGCGCAGCGTCCGGAAGTGCGTCATCCGCGTCACGCCGATCGCCGAGATCAGCAGCGCCACGAGCATCCACAGGGCCAGCACTCCGGCATCCGACCAGGCCGTCGCCGGGTTGCCGCCGTACATCAGCTGACGGAGGCCGTCCACCGCGTACGACATCGGCAGCACATGGTGCAGCGCGGCGAGCGGTCCGGGCAGCGTCTGCCAGGGGAAGGTCCCGCCCGCCGTCACCAACTGCATCACCATGAGCACGAGCCCGAGGAACTGCCCGACGCTGCCGAGCCAGACATTGAGCGCCAGGATGATCGCCGCGAACGTGACGGACGCCAATCCCATCACGGCGTACATCCCGAGCGGATCGTCGATCCGGAACCCGAGAGCGCCGGACACGATCGCGAACAGCCCGATCATCTGCACTGCTCCGAGAAGGCCCGGTGTGAGCCATCCCGCCAGCGTGATCTTCACCGGCGAGTGGAGTGCCGTGATGGCCCGGCGCGAGACCGGCTTGACGATCAGGAACAGCGCGTAGATGCCGATCCACGCCGCCAGCGAGACGAAGAACGGTGCGAGCCCGGCGCCGTAGGTCCCGGCGGAGGTGATCGAGTCGTTCTTCAGGTCGACCGGGTCGGCGATGGTGCTGGCCTGCTTCTGCCGCAGCTCGGGGGAGCTGTCCGGGATGCGGCCGACGCCCGCCTGCAGCCCGTCGCGCAGCTGCGCGGTGCCGGTGTGCAGGCTGGTCAGCCCGTCGCGCAGTTGCGCAGATCCGCTCGCCGCGGTGGCAGCGCCCGAAGCGAGTTGCGATGCGCCGTCCGCGGCCTGCTGCGAGCCGGCCGCGACCTGGGATGCGCCACCCGCGACCTGGTCCGCTCCGGCCGAGAGCTGGTCGATCTGGCCGACGGCGCTCTGGATGCGGCGGTTGCCCGACTGCACGGTCGTGTCGATGCTCGCGAGCGACGCCTGCACCTGCGCGATCACGGAGGAATCGACGTGCCGAGCCTGCAATTCCTGGAGGAGCTGCCGGCCGGTCGCCGGGGCCTCCGCCGCGAGTTGGGCGGCCGCCGCCCCCGCCTGGTTCGCCTGGGTAGCCAACTCCCTGTTGCCGGCCGCGACCTGGGCCGCCCCGTCGCTGACCTGCTGTGCCCCCGCCGCGAGCTGCCCGAGCTTGCCCGACAGCTCCTGAGATCCCGACGCGAGCTGGGCCGTGCCGTCCGCCAGGAGGCTCGCACCGGACTGCGCGCTCGCGCTGCCGTCGACCAGCGTGTCGGCGCCGCCGACGGCCGTGACGAGCTGCGAGCGGATGTCCGCCAGTCCGACCAGGAACTGCTTCGCCGCCTCCTCGTTCACCTGCTGGACGATCGCGGTGCGGATCTTCTCCGCCGCCTGCGTGCCGATCGTCGAGGCGAGGTAGCTGTTCGTGTCGTTCGTCGTGAGGGTGACGATCGCCCGGTGCGGGTCCGTCCCGGAGGCGGAGGCGAGGGCTGTCGAGAAGTCCTTCGGGAAGGTGATGCTGAAGTCGTATTTCGAGTCGTCGACGCCGCGCGCCGCCGAGCCCTGCTCCACGCGGTGCCACTGGAAGGATCCGTCCGAGACCAGCTGCTTCGCGACGTCGTCGCCGTAGGAGACGTCCTTCCCGCCGACGGTGGCCCCCGCGTCGTCGACCACGATGGCGGCCGGGATGCGGTCGAGGTTCGCGTAGGGGTTCTGGTTGGCCCACAGGTACAGGCCGCCGTAGAGCACCGGGACGCACATCAGGGCGACGAGCGCAACGATGGACATGGGGTTGGCCGTGAGGCGACGGAACTCCGCCGCGATCATCTGCGGAATCTTCATTCGCGCTCCTGGGTGGGCCGGGGGTCGGGTTCGGGCTCGGGCTCGGGTTCGGGTTCGGGCTCCACGATCAGGTCCGGGAGCCCATCGGTGTCGTCTCGGCCGGGGTCTTCGTCGAAAGTGTCCGGGCCGGTCTCATCCATTCGCGAGACCAGGGAGGCGGCGGCGATCGCCGCCGCGGAGGCGTCGCCCGCCACGACCAGCACGGCCGTGTCGCGTCCCGCGAGCTCGCGAGCGAACCGCCACCAGTCGACGGGATCGCCGCCGTGACGGTCGGGCGAGACGATGACCAGCGCATCCACTCCCTTCCTCAGCAGCGCCAGCTCGGCGAGCAGGCGGATGCGGACGGCCGGCGGCACCGTGCCGATCGAGGATCGCGACCACTCGGACGCTTGGAGCTCGCGCAGGCAGCGCCGCACAGCGAGGGGATGCGACCGCAGGCCGGCGAACATCAGCTCCTCCGCCACCACACCGGCCACGGTGACATCGGCGGCGGGCTCGGAGACGCCGGGCGCGTCGATCAGGGCGATGCGCCGACGCATCGCGGCGTAGTCGGTGACGCCGTCGATGGCCACGGTCCCGGAGTCGGGACGCATCCGCCCGGAGGCGATGAGCCCGAGCACGGTCGGCCGCTGCTCGGTCTCAGCCCGGGCGAGGGAGGCGCGCCCCGATTCGAACGTCGCGGAGGTGAGCGGCAGGGCGGCGCCCTTCCCGACCCGGTCGAGGACGACCTTCATCGCTGCCGCCCTCCGTCGCTCGAGCCGCTCGCGCCCGCTTCGGCGCGGGTGCCCGCTGCGGCGCGGGTGCCCGCTGCCGCTCCCGCACCCGTCCCCGCTCCCGGGACGAACGCCAGCTCCGGCGTGGACGCGATCAGCTCGCCCGCTTCGCGCCAGCTCATCCCCGCGGCGCCGAGGCCTGCGAGCATGACCAGTCCATGGCCGGCCTCGGGCGTCAGCCCCGTACGCGTCGCCTCCTCGAGCACGGCCACGGCCGCGTTCTCGATCAGCCGGGTGACCGTCTCGGGATCGAGGTCCGTCCGGATGCGGCCGGACCCCATGCCGCGCCGGACCGTCTCGCGCAGCCGCTCGCGCGCCGGGTCGAGGGCCGTGCCCACCAGCTCGCGGTGGGGGCCGCGGACGGCGAGGGCCGCGCTGACGCGGATGTGCTCGACCTCGGCCCAGAGCGTCGCTCCGAACAGCGCGATCTCGACCAGCGGGTCGGGATGCGACACCGGCTCCAGCAGGGCCGCGAGGCGGCGGGCGCCGCGCGTGAACACCTCGACGAGCAACTCGTCCCGGGTGGCGAAGTGGCCGTAGACCGCGCGCCGGCTGAGGCCGGCCCGGGCGGCGATGGTCTCGAGGGACGCGTCGATGTCCTCGTTCAGCGCCACGGCGGCGGCGCTGAGGATGGCCTCGCGGTTCGCGGTCGCGTCGCGACGTGGAGCACGGGTGGAGGGAGTGGGCATAGCAGCAGTCTACATCTTTCTTGCACACCCGTGTGCAACTTAATGGGTCACGATAGGATCGAGTGCGACGGTCGTCCGCGTGGCGCCGAAGCGATCCATCCACTGAGAGGACTCCTACGTGCCCGCGATCGTGATCATCGGCGCCCAGTGGGGCGACGAAGGCAAAGGCAAGGCGACCGACGTCCTCGGGAGCCGCATCGACTACGTCGTCAAGTTCAACGGCGGCAACAATGCGGGCCACACCGTCGTCATCGGCGACGAGAAGTACGCCCTGCACCTGCTGCCGTCCGGGATCCTCACCGAAGGCGTCACCCCGGTCATCGCCAACGGCGTCGTGGTCGACATCGAGGTGCTGTTCGAGGAGCTCGACGCGCTGATCGCCCGCGGCGTGGACGTCTCCCGCCTCCGGGTCAGCTCCAACGCGCACGTCATCACCTCGTACCACCGCACGATCGACAAGGTCACCGAGCGATTCCTCGGCAAGCGCCAGATCGGCACCACCGGCCGCGGCATCGGCCCCACCTACGCCGACAAGATCAACCGGGTGGGCATCCGCATCCAGGACATCTTCGACGAGAACATCCTCCGCCAGAAGGTGGAGGGCGCCCTCGACCAGAAGAACCACCTCCTGGTCAAGGTCTACAACCGCCGCGCGATCACAGTCGACGAGGTGGTGGAGCAGCTGCTCGCCTACGCCGAGCGCCTGCGCCCGATGGTGGTCGACAGCTCGCTCCTGCTCAATCAGGCGCTCGAAGAGGGCAAGTACGTGCTCTTCGAGGGCGGCCAGGCGACGATGCTGGATGTGGACCACGGCACGTACCCCTTCGTCACGTCCTCGAACTCGACCTCCGGCGGTGCCGCCACCGGCTCGGGCATCGGCCCGAACCGCATCGACCGGGTGATCGGCATCGTCAAGGCGTACACGACCCGCGTCGGAGCCGGGCCCTTCCCGACCGAGCTGTTCGACGAGTGGGGCGAGTTCCTGCGCGAGCGCGGCTTCGAGTTCGGCACCACGACCGGCCGCCCGCGCCGCACCGGCTGGTACGACGCGCCGGTCGCGCGGTACACCGCCCGCGTGAACGGCGTGACCGACTTCGTCCTGACCAAGCTGGACACGCTCACCGGCATCGATCGCATCCCGGTGGCCGTCGCCTACGACGTGGACGGCGCGCGCCACGACGAGGTCCCCGCCTCGCAGAGCGACTTCCACCACGCGAAGCCGATCTACGAGGAGTTCCCCGGCTGGACCGAGGACATCAGCGGCGCCCGCAGCTTCGACGACCTGCCCCGGAACGCGCAGGACTACGTCCTCGCCCTCGAGGCGATCTCCGGCGCCCGCATCTCGGCGATCGGCGTCGGCCCCGCCCGCGACCAGATCGTCGTCCGCCACGACCTGATCGACTGAGCCCCCCGGCTCCGTGCGCGCACCAGTGAAGGAGATCCGAACGAGAATCGTCCGGATCTCCTTCACTACTGCCATCCGAAGGAGAATCGGGAGCTGATCTCCTTCGGCAGTGCGGAAGGGTTCAGAACCAGGTGCTCAGCCGCGGGGGCACCGCCGTGCGGAACAGGCGGTCGAGCGCGTCCACGTCGCCCTGGATGCGGCCCGCGACGGCGAGCGAGCGCGCCGTGTCGTGGCCGAGGTAGACGCTGCCGAGGGCGTTCACCGGAAGCGTCACGTCGGCCGGATCCGCTGTCGTGGTCACGGTCGCCCGCCCCTCCGTCACGGTCAGGCGGAAGCGGCCGGCGGCGAGACCCAGGTCGTCGGCCACATCCAGCACCAGGGAGCCGTCGCGCTCATAGCTGCGGGCCTGCAGCGAGGCCGGGAGGTCGAGGATGCGCACCCACAAGTGGTCGTCGACCGACGTGACCTTTGCGCCCCGGATGTCGGAGACCAGCGCGGGCAGCGGCTCGTCCACACCGCGCGTCCACACCTTCACGCTCGCAACGAGGTCGAGCTCGAACAGGAACCGCCAGAGCGCCGTGAGCGCCCCGTCGGTGGCGGCCGCGAGGTAGTTGACGTCGACCGTGTGCCGGGTGAAGTCGTCGTCACCCTTGACGGTGTAGGAGACGAAGCCCTCCGGCTCGCCGGACGGGGAGTCGTAGCGGACCAGCCGGTAGCGAGCCGCATTCGTGTCGCCCTTCAGCGGGCCGGTCAGGCGGTGGGCGAGGTAGGGCTCCAGGCCGATTTCGCCCGGACGGCCCGCCATGACGCGGTCGAGCACGCGCTCGGCGGTCTCGCGGTACTCCTCGGGGTCGGTGAACGACAGGCGTCCGACGGACTCGGCGCCCGCCCAGCGGACGCGTTTCGTGTCGACCGTCCAGGCCGTTGCATAGGTGGCCGGCCCGAAGCCCCAGCGGCCGTAGATGACCGACTCCGAGACCGTGAGGATCGCCAGCGGGACACCGAGCGCGTGGGCCGTGCGCAGCTCGCCGCCGAGGAGCGCGCGGGCGATGCCGCGCCGGCGATGCGTCGGCGCGACGGTGACGGAGCTGATCGCCCAGGCGTCGATGCGCTCCCCGCCCGGGACGGTGAGGGGCGCGACCCACGAGTTGACGGTGCCGACCGGCTCGCGGGCCGGGATGGCGTCGTCGTACACCCCCGTCGTCCGGCGCGAGCGGAGGTACCCGCGCGCCTCCTCCAGCACCTCGTCCTTCGGCCGGCCGTCGTGGAATCCGCGGAAGTCCGCGCGGATCCACGCGTCGAACGCGGCGGCGTCCTCCGTGTCCACCAGGGAGAGGCGAAGTCCGCCGGCGGACAGATCGCGCTCGGAGGTGGGGTCGATGGGCCGGGTGAGGAAGTCCATCCCTTCACCGTATCGGGCGGCCCTCGGCGGCGGGAACAGCGGACAGGGGGCCGGGCGCGGTCCGGTAGCGTGGATGCCATGAAGGTGCGCGGTCTCATCCAGAGCAGCGAAACGCGGGAGCTCACGGCCGAGGCGGACGATGCGCAGTCGGCGCGCGCCCTCATCGAGGAGCAGGTTCCGGACGGATTCGAGCTGCTGCGCGTGCACAACGCGATGCCGCGTGGCGGGCGGGTCATCGCCACGGCGGTCATCCGCGGGTCCGCCGTCAGCGAGATCGAGGCCGAGGGCCCCGACTACGCCTCGGCCCGGGACGCCCTGCGCGCGCAGGTCCCTCCCGCGCACCTCCTCCTCTCCATCGTCGTCGCCTGACCCCACCCCCCACCCCCGGCTCCCGCTCCACCGTCGGCTCGCCCCCACCGTCGAGTACGCATAGACTGCACGGTTTTGGGGGCTCGAACGTGCAGTCTTTGCGTACTCGATGGTGGGGCGCGGGCGCAGGGGCGCGAGGGCGCGAGGGCGCAGGGCGCGTGGGCGCAGGTCAGAGGGGGAAGGGCTGGGCGGCGGCGCGCTCGAGGAGGGGCCAGAGCGCGGCGGCGAGACGCGGCGAGCGGGATGCGCGGGTCGCCGGGATATGGACCGGCGGGCCTTTCGTGAACGCGGCCGGGCCGAGGTAGTCGCCGCCGGTCACCTCGGGGTCGAGCACGGCGCGCACCGGCGCGTGAGCTCCGCCGTCCTTGCCCTGGGTCCAGGCCGCCTGCAGGTTGTCGGCGAAACGGGTGGCGCGCGACGGGTGGTTGACACCCCGGATGCCGGGGGTGCGTCCCGAGATGGAGTAGCCGGGATGCACCACGATGCTCTGCGCAGCCGACCCGGCCGCGCGCAGCCGCCGGTCGAGCTCGAAGCCGACGGACTGCGCCGCGATCTTCGATGCCGCATAGGCGCGCCACGGCGTGTAGGAGCGCTCGAGCTGCAGGTCGTCGATCCGCAGGCGGCCGAGGCGCGCGGCCATCGAGCCCAGCGTCACGATCCGTGCATCCGTCTGCACCAGGGCCGGGATGCACCGGGCCACCAGGCGGAAGTGGCCGAGCACGTTGGTCGCGAGCACGAGCTCGTTGCCGTACTCGTCGGTCTGCCGCGTGCGTGGTGGGTGCACCATGCCGGCGTTCAGCACCAGCGCATCCACGCTTCGCCCGAGCAGCGCGTCGGCCGCCGCGTCGATGGAGCGCCGGTCCGTCACGTCCAGAGGCAGCGCCTCGACGCTCGCGTGCGGAACCCGCCGCCGGATCGCGGAGATCGCCGCCTCGGCCCGCTCCGGGTCTCGGCACGCGAGGACGACGTGCGCGCCGGCCTGTGCCAGCTGCTCCGACGTGAAGTAGCCGACCCCGGCGTTCGCGCCCGTGACGATGACCGTGCGGCCGTGCGCGTCCGGCAGCGCGGCCGCATCCCAGCCCACCGTGCTACTTGCCGTTCTCGCCGGCGATGCGCTCGTGGTGGTGGATGACCTCGGCCACGATGAAGGTCAGGAACTTCTCGGCGAAGGCCGGGTCGAGGTGGCTCTCCTCGGCCAGAGCGCGGAGGCGCCTGATCTGCTCCTTCTCGCGCTCGGGGTCCGCTGCGGGGAAGCCGTGCTCCGCCTTCAGCGCGCCCACCTGCTGCGTGAACTTGAACCGTTCGGCGAGCATGTGGATGACCGCCGCGTCGATGTTGTCGATGCTCTGACGGATGCTGTGCAGCTGCTGGATCGCGGCCGCCGCGTCGCTGTTCTCGGGCATGCTCCGACCCTACCGGGTCGGGCGACCCGATCGGCCACGTGTCGTCAACCGGCGGCGACGCGACCGATCTTCTCGGTCTTGTCCCAGCGAGCCTCGGCCCCGGCCAGCTCCTTCAGGTACGAGTCGAACGTGATCGCGCACAGCAGGGAGCCGTACCCGGCGAGGTAGATCAGCGCGGGCGACAGCCACCGGCGCGCCCGCGTCTTGTCGGCCCGGCGCGCCAGCCACGCGACCACCATCGAGAACGGGATCCAGACGTAGATCGCCAGCGTCAGGATGAAGAGCACCGGCGTCGTCAGGGTCACGTCGAACAGCCCGGGCAGCCAGACGAGCACCACCGGCGGGAAGAGCGCTGTGATCATCACGATCATGTTGATGATCCCCGGAAAGAGCAGGACATGACCCAGCTCGCGTTTCGTCGTCGATCCGTCGGTCTGAGCGCCGAGGATGAGCACGAACAGGTAGGCGAGCGCCGCCGAGATCCAGAGCACCCGGAAGATCCCGGTTGCGAGCCCGTCCTCGAGGAACAGCAGCCCCGCGAGTCCGATCGCGGACAGGATCATGATGAGCGGGAGCAGCCACAGGCTGAACCACACGATCCCGAAGCTGATGCCGCCGAGGTTGTGCACGCGCGAGCGCCGGAACCACACCTTCGAGTAGCGCGCCGTGACCGTCACATTGCCGCGGGCCCAGCGCAGGCGCTGCTTCCACAGCCCGTCCACGGAGCTCGGCTCCTCGGCGAGCACCTGCGCGTGCGGCTCGAACACGACCTTCTTGCCGAGCAGCTGCGTCTCGAAGGTGGTGATCGTGTCCTCGGCGAGGGACGACGTGTCGATGCGCCCGCCGATCGCGAGCAGGTTCTCGCGCGTGTGCAGCTGGGCGCCCCCGGCGAGGCAGGCCTGCGCGCCGAGCACGTTCTGGGCACGCCGTGCGGCCGGCTGCGAGAGCACATACTCGACGCTGACGAACTTCGTGAGGTAGTTGCGGCCGGTGCTGCTTCCTTCGCGGATGTACGCCGAGACGGCGCCGACGTCGGGGTCGGCCAGGTGGCGCGTCATCCGCCGCAGCGACTCGGGCGTGTAGATGACGTCGGCGTCCATGATGAGGAGCGCCTCCATCCAGTCGTCCTCGAGGACCTTCGCGATGCCGTGGTTGAGGGTGTGCGCCTTGCCCTGACCGCCCTGCTCGCGCCGCAGCAGGTGCACGTTGCCGGGATACTGCTCGGCGCGTCCCCGCACCACGTCGGGCGTCTCGTCGGTGCTCGCGTCGTCTACCACGTAGATCCGCAGCGCCTCGCGCGGATAGTCCAGCTTCATCAGCCGGTCGATGGATGCGCCGATCACCGCACCCTCGTTCCAGGCCGGCACGATGATCGCCACCCGGGGAAGGTAGGGCGCCGCCTTGCCGTAGTGGTTGATCCACGCGTGGAACGGGATCGTCACGAAGGTCGCGGCTGCGGCGATCACGGGGATGAGCCCGGTGAGGGCGAGGATCAGGCACACGATGACGCCGATCCAGTGCAGCACGGTCAGAACGTCCATCCCGAGACCTCCCTGTTCTGCCCCGACCCTACCGCGGGAGAGGGCGTTCGCCCGCGGAAGGGAGCGGCGGAAGGTTCGCCGAGGGCACGTCGTCCCGTCCGGCACGCGGCGCAGGTGCGCAGCGCCTACGGACGAGTGCCGGGGAGCGTCCCTCCGGCGGCCAGCCGCATGAGGTCGGACTCCAGGTCGATGCCGCCGGCCGAACCGAACTCGTGCTGGTAGCTGTTCCAGGAGGTGTCGGCGATCTTCGCCTCGATCTCGGACTCCATCAGCACCACCAGTTCGCGGGCGGCCCGGTCGATGCGCTTGGTGAGGGCCTTGTCCTGCCAGTCCTCGGTGGCGGCGAAGACGGAGGTCGGGGTGGTCATCGTCCGCAGGAACGCGAACAGCCCGCGCATCTCACCGTCGACCACCAGAGCGTGCCGCGCGGTGCCGGCGGTCGCTCCGAGGATGACGGGCTTGGCGATGAGCAGGTCGTTGTCGAGCACCTGGAAGAACGAGGTGAACAGCCCGCTCGGGCCGGCGTTGTAGACCGGTGCCGTCGCGATGACGCCGTCGGCCGACCTCAGGGCCTCGACCGCCTTCGTGAACTTCGGGCCCAGGTGGCCGGACGCCAGGGCGGCGCCCAGCTCGGGGAGCAGCTCGCGCAGGTCGAGGGCCAGCGTCTGCACGGTCCGGCCGTCACGCTGAGCGAGGGCCTCGACGCGCAGCGCCAGCCGATCAGCAAGCATCTTCGTGGACGACGGGTCGCTGACTCCGGCGTTCACCACGACGACCCGGAACGGCCGTTGGTCTGCGGTGCTCATGTTCTGTCCTTCTTCCGGAAGCGAAGCGATCACAGGGAGGGGGTGCTCGCGGGGACCTGCTCGGCGGCCTCCTGAATGCGCGCGGTGTCCTGGTAGGGGGATCCGCCGGTCACGTTGTCGCCGCGGTTGGCGTTCGGGCGCGGCTGGCGCGGAGCGGCATCCCCGTACTTCGCGGCGACGAGCGACTCGTGGGTCGGCGCCTCCGGCGTCCCGGGGTCCCTGCGCGCCTCGGTCTCCTTGCGCAGCACCGGGATGACGTGCTCGCCGAGCAGGTCGAGCTGCTCGAGCACGGTCTTCAGCGGGAGGCCGGCGTGGTCCATGAGGAAGAGCTGGCGCTGGTAGTCGCCGGCCCACTCGCGGAAGGTCAGCGTCTTGTCGATGACCTCCTGCGGGCTTCCGACCGTCAGCGGCGTGGCGTCCGTGAACTCCTCCATCGTCGGGCCGTTGCCGTAGACGGGCGCCTCGTCGAAGTAGGGGCGGAACCGGTTCTTGGCGTCCTGCGAGTGCTTCGCGATGAAGGCCTGGCCGCCGAGTCCGACGATCGCCTGCTTCGCCGTGCCGTGGCCGTAGTGCTCGAAGCGCTCGCGGTAGAACGCGATGAGGCGCTGGAAGTGCTCCTTGGGCCAGAAGATGTTGTTCGCGAAGAAGCCATTGCCGTAGAACGCGGCCTGCTCGGCGACCTCGGGCGTGCGGATGCTGGCGTGCCAGACGAACGGAGGCACGTCATCCAGAGGACGGGGTGTCGAGGTGAAGCCCTGCAGCGGGGTGCGGAAGCGTCCCTCCCAGTCGACGACGTCCTCGCGCCACAAGCGGTGCAGGAGGTTGTAGTTCTCGAGCGCGAGCGGCAGGCTCTGGCGGATGTCCTGGCCGAACCACGGGTACACCGGACCCGTGTTGCCGCGGCCGACCATCAGGTCCATGCGGCCCTTCGACAGGTGCTGCAGCATCGCGTACTCCTCCGCGATGCGCACCGGGTCGTTGGTCGTGATCAGCGTGGTCGAGGTCGTGACGACGAGCTTCTCGGTGAGGGCGGCGATGTGGGCCAGCAGAGTCGTGGGAGAGGAGGAGAAGAACGGCGGGTTGTGGTGCTCTCCGATCGCGAAGACATCCAGCCCGACCTCCTCCGCGTGGGTCGCGATCCTCACGATCGCGTCGATGCGCTCCGCCTCGCTGGGCGTCTCACCGGACACGGGGTCGCGGGTGATGTCGCTGACGGAGAAGATTCCGAACTGCATGACTGGCTCCTCTGGTTGTTCTCGCCGTTTCTATGCAAATGCATATAACAGGCGGAGGGCCCGGGTATTCCCGCCTGGGTGAGGGCCGTTCCCGCCGGATCAAGCGAGAGGGTGCGCCGGGCGCGTCAGAGGCTTTCGGGGTCGAGATTCAGCGTGGTGCCCTGGTAAAGGTTCTGGTTCTTGTCGAAGACGGATGCGCCTTGATTGAGCCAGAGCAGGTCCGGCACCGAGATGCCGAATCGCTCCGCCACCCGTCCCGTCGTGTCGCCCGGAGCGACCACATAGCCGGCCGGCGCGCCGGACGGCGTGGTCGCGCTGACCGCCCCCGCGGCGTTCGGCCGGGTACCGCCGTCGACCGGGTGGACGTTGGTCTGCCGCTCCGGGATCGACCAGTGGATGCTCGTCACAGCCAGGACCTTGTCCGGGCCGAGCTCGACCGGGACGCCGTCGGCGGACGCGGCTGCCGAGTACGTCACCAGCGTGGTCAGGAAGGACGGCTTGATGCCGAGCGATGCGGACGACGGCGCAGCCGGTGAGGTGGTCGGGGCGCCCAGCGCGTGGTCGCCGATGCCGTGGTAGGTCAGGCCGTCCCCGACTCTCGGCGGCACGTCGATCAGCGTCACCGAGACCGGCACCGGGACCGTCGAGGTGAAGCCGGAGTATTCGGCCGAGTAGGTGTTGTCGCCGTTCGACACCATCCGGTAATGGAAGTGGATGCTGCCCTTGGGTGAGGCGACGTTCCCCTCCGCGACGACGGTGCCGAGCGGGACCGGCGTCAGGATCGGCGCCGGCGGTGGCGGCGTGGGCGGCGTTGCCGCGGGCGACGGCGTGGCGGAGTCCGTCGGAAGGCCGGTGGGGGGAGCGTCCTGCGTCGGCTTCGCGGATGGAGTGGTGTGGCGGGTCTGCGAGGACGCGGGCCGCCGCGCCGTCTCGTCGGCGGAGGGAGCGCACCCCGAGAGCAGCGCGGCCAGTGCGACGACGGCACCCACCGACGCCGCGACGCGGACCGGAACGATATGACGATTCATGATTTCCCCCGGAGCGACGCTATCAAATCCACGTTCGCGCCTCCCCGGCCCTGGCCGTTTCTTGTGCATAGCCGTCCGATTTCCGCTCGTGGGTGTCGGTGGCAGCCGATAGCGTCGGAGGGTGAAGGTCGCCATCCAGTTCGCCGCCATGGGTCTCATCTGGGGCGCCAGCTTCCTGTTCATGAAGGTGGCTCTCGTCGGGGTGAGCTTCGGCCAGGTCGCCTGGGCGAGGCTGGTGTTCGGCGCCGTGACACTGGGCATCATCGCCCTGGTCATGCGCGTGAGACTCCCGCGCGAGCCGATCGTCTGGCTGCACTTCGCGGTGGTGGCGATCACGTACTGCGTCATTCCGTTCCTCCTGTTCGCGTGGGCCGAGCAGTACGTGGCGTCCAGCCTGGCGAGCATTTACAACGCCGTGACGCCGATCACGACCGCCATCCTCGCGACGGCGGCGTTCCGCGTCGAGAAGCTGAACCGCGATCAGGTGCTCGGCGTGATCGTCGGCGTCCTGGGCGTGGTCGTCGTGGTCGGCCCGTGGGCGGTGGATGCGCTGGGCGGCAGCCTCTGGGGCCAGCTCGCCTGTCTCGGAGCGGTGACCTGCTACGGGTTCAGCTTCGGCTACATCCGTCGATTCATCAGCTCGCGCGACGTGTCGGCGACCGCCAGCGCGTTCCTGAACATCGGGATCGCCGCGGTCATCATGATCGTGCTCACGCCCGTCGTCGCGTGGCACCCCATCACGTTCAGCTGGCCGGTGCTGCTCTCGCTCCTCGGCCTCGGCGCGCTCGGAACGGGCGTGGTCTACATCTGGAACATGAACGTCCTCCGCGCCTGGGGGCCGACCGTCACCTCCGGCGTCACCTACGTGACCCCGGTGATCGGGGTGGCGCTCGGCATCCTCATCCTGGGCGAGCACCTCACCTGGAACGAGCCCGTCGGCGCGCTCGTCGTGATCGCCGGCATCCTGCTCACCCAGCAGCGCGTCCGCCTGTTCACCCGCCGTCAGCCGGAGCCCGCCGCCCTGGAGGCCGCCTCGCGCTAGCGGGACGCCCAAGACCGTTCGCGCATTCAATGTCAACTTCGTCTCAAGGGGTCACGATGAAAACTGCGGGCCCCGCCTACAGAGGCCTGATGTCATTCCGACGACTCGTCATGATCGCGATCCTGATCGCGGTGGCGATCGTGGTCCTGGCCGGCGTGCTCTGGATCGAAGTCTGGTTCGCCTACCAATTCATCCCCTGGTGGGCCAGACACCCGGCCCACAGCTGAAAGTCCTGGCTGAGAACGCGCCGAGACAGCAGTTCGCCGCGGCGACCCGCTCTGCCTCATCGGCGACTCCGCACCGGCAAAAGCCATCTCCTTATCGGGCTCGGCACCGCTGCAGCCGAGAAGGGCTACCGGGTGAAGTTCACCCTCGCCACGAAACTCGTCAACGAACTCGTCGAGGCCGCCGACGAGAAACAGCTGGCCCGCACGATCGCCCGCTACGGCCGTGTGGATCTGCTCTGCATCGACGAGCTCGGATACATGGAACTTGACCGCCGTGGCGCGGAGCTCCTCTTCCAGGTCCTCACCGAACGGGAAGAGAAAGCCTCTGTCGCGATCGCTTCCAACGAATCCTTCTCTGGCTGGACCAAGACCTTCACCGACCCGCGCCTCTGCGCCGCGATCGTTGACCGGCTCACTTTCAACGGTCACATCATCGAAACCGGAACCGAGTCCTACCGCCTCGCCCACACCCGAACCAACAGGACCTGAATTGCCCGAGCCAAGAGCGCGTCATCCTCTTTCTGGCGTCGCAGCCCTCAGGAAGCTGGTGATGGAGACTAGCCCTGAGGGGAGGTCCGCCATCGCGGCGACCAGGGCCTCACGAGCCAGTTTCACGCTGATGGTGATGTGTGCTTCAGCGTGCTCGTCGTAACTCTCGCCCGCGGAGAAGAGTTCACCCTCGGGGACGGACAGCGCCAGCTTCCTGGCTCTGCGAAGCTGCTCGCTTGTCCACATGCTGCGTCGAACGGTGAAGTGCTCGGGAGCCGCATGGCGATCCACGATTTCGTGGGCGCGATGCGGGTCGCTCACGGTAACGAGAACAGTGTCGCGCAACGGGTGGAACTCCATCCGCCGGCCGGACAGGATGCCGGCCTGGTCTAGTTCACGCAGGATCTGAGACCCGGCACCGGACAACGACTTCGGCGGATCCGGCAAAGGCACAGCCCCGACCGCGCTCGGTCGTATCGCGGGCTCCTCTTCCGAGATGACCTCGGTGGCGCTCAGCCGGCGACCATCCCATCGCCCAGTAATGCGGACCAGATTGCCGAGCGCTACGCCATCCGGCAGACGGCTCAACGCCACAGCGGCAGCTCGGTCGAGCGAGCCCACCTGTTCGACCGGGACCCGATCGTGTGCCAGGAGCAGACCCGGCTGCCCCTGGCACACGATCAAACGCCCGACCGCGGTCACGGCATCGCCCGCGCGAACAGGCGTCAAAGTGGCAGTCACGACTAGTAGTTCGTCCCCACCATGACCATCCAATAGGCAGAGGACGATCCGCAACCGCCTTGATTGAATTCCTGGCAGTCCCAGTGGGTGATGTCGGGCCGAACACTCCTGAGGTAGTTCATCCGGTTCAGGCACTTCTGGTAGGTGGTGATCGCGGCGTAGTCGTAAGGCGTCCAGGTGATGATCCTGGGCTGGACCGAATTCGTGGTCGAACTCGCCGTCGCCGAGGACGGAGCAACTGCCGCGTGCTCGGGCTGGCTCTGCACCTGCGCAGTCTGCTCAGCCTGGCTTTGAACAGACAGACACGCAGCGGACGCGGCTGGAGCGCCCACCATAAACAGTCCCGTGACCAACCCGATAGCCGCCATGATCTGCGCCAACCGGCCCCCGACGCGTCCCACCAACTTCTTCGTTAGCATCTGATTCCCTTCTTGAGACAGGGAGCGTCCCCCAACGCGATCGCGATGTTGACCCCCCAACGAGCGCGATCCTAGACCCCGCGTTCTACCGTTCGCAAGGACCGACAGATTCGCTCCTCCCGTCGCCACCACTCTATTTACGCGCCATTTCCAACGGCCGAAACTGTCGTGGCTGGCGCACGCCTGGCCAGCATCGATAACAACACCGCGGAGCACGGCGTGGGCCAAATGGAGACGACGACAATGGGCCAAATGAGCTTGACAAAGCCAACCGGCTCACCTTCGGCGGCAACATCATCGAAACCGGCAGCGACTCCTACCGCCTGGCCCACACCAAACAACAACTCCAGCACACGTAGGTCATCTCCGAAATCATTCGAGGGCGTACTCCTGGGGTGTCCTGCTGCTGGTGTCAACCGTCGTGGTTCTCAATAGCTCCGGCATGTCACTTACGGGCCGACCCGAAGGACAAAGCGAAGTAGGCGATAGCGCCGCCGAGTATGACCAGAGCAAAGGCCGCCAAGAGCCACGAGTGACTTGCTACCTCGATGATGCCTGCCGCGACGGCCAGGACCGCCGCAAGGCTGCTGGCGATCCTGGCCACAATGCGCTGCGAGTTACTCATCCCACTACCCATCACATAGATCATTCTCGGCGAGTCCCCCGCCAACAAAGGTGAGCAGAGCTCCCGCAAGGCCGATTCCACCAATCGTCGTGACGGGCAAGGATGCGACAGCTGCGATTGCGCGGCATCGCACCACTTTGGCCGCTCGTGATCAAACCGCCGAGATCAGCACTCGACAACAACCTGCTCAAACGTATCTGGCTCCCCAGCGGCCGCATCGCGCTACCCATCCTCGGCGACACTGGATCCGCGCAGGAATGGCTCCTCCCAGTCCTCCTCACCATCTACGTCGGATACTGCGCAGTCGGCGAAGCCCAGGCGCTCGTCGACGCGATCACCTGGCCCCGGTGAGTGAAACGGTGACCCGTATGCGAGCGGGCCTCCAATACAGCCAGCACCTGCGGCGCCGGACGGTCATGCTGGATCTACGGGCGGCGACGGCGGTTCCGCATGGACAGCAACATCATTCCGCCGGCCAGGAGCAGAAACACGACTCCCACAATTGCGGTTTGCCAGTATGGGACAGCCCAGTTGGTGAACAGTGGCACGATCAAGAAGATGAGGCGGGGACTGGTGCAGGGATAGGTGACAACTGACTTGTGGTGCTGTGTGCATCGCGAGAGAGGATGTCATTATGCCCAAACCCTTTCCCCGTGAGTTCCGCGATGATGTCGTGGCTGTCGCGCGGCGTCGTGAGGACGGTGTGACGCTGAAGCAGGTCGCGACCGACTTCGGGATCAGCGAGACCTGTCTGCAGAACTGGTTGCGCCAGGCCGATGTCGAGGACGGCAACCGTCCGGGCGTGACGACGAGTGAGTCCGCCGAGTTGCGCGAGCTGCGGAAACGTAACCGGCTGTTGGAGCAGGAGAACGAGGTGCTGCGGCGGGCGGCG
>NZ_FOTM01000029.1 GCF_900114565.1 Leifsonia sp. CL147 | reverse complement strand
AACGACAACCCGTTCTCCGAGTCCGAGTTCCGCACCATGAAATACCGCCCCAACTACCCCGGCATCTTCGACACGATCGAGCAAGCCCGGGCGTTCATGGACACCTACGTGCCCTGGTATAACCAGCACCACAAACACTCCGGCATCGCCCTGTTCTCACCCGACCAGGTCCACGACGGCAGCTGGCACCGCCACTGGCAACACCGCCACAACGTCCAACACGCCTACTACCAAGCCCACCCCGAACGCTTCCGCCACCACCCCAACACCCCAAAGCCAGCCGGCTTCGTCGGCATCAACACCCCCACCCAACGACTCCACGCAGCTTGACACAGCCCGGAATGTTGCGTTGGGCGTGGGGAAGCGCGGCATTCGTGACGAATGTTGCGTTGGGCGCGGGGAAGCGTGGCATTCGTGACGAATGTTGCGTTGGGGCGGGAGCTCAGCGGAAGTCCCGGGAGACGGTGCGGATGCCCGTGTCGAGCGCCTCGATCCGGTCGGCGACCACGTTGACCACACCCTCCTCACTGCGTTCCAGGATGCCGCGGACGATCATCGCCGGCGCCTGCCGGGCGACGCGGCGGTAGCGGTTCCACACGCCGACCGGGCACACCACGTTGACCATGCCGGTCTCGTCCTCGATGTTCAGGAAGGTCACCCCTGCCGCCGTCGCCGGTCGCTGCCGGTGCGTGACCACGCCGCCGACCTCGATCCGGCGGCCGGACTCGCCCTCGGCGAGGGTGTCCGCCGGACGCACGCCGCGGGAGGCGAGCGCCGGACGCAGGAACCGGATGGGATGGTCGTCGGTCGAGATCCCGGTCGCCCACAGATCGCTGGCGAGCTGCTCCGCGGGGGAGAGCATCGGCAGCAGCGGCGGCTGCACGGTGATCGCCGTGCCCGCGAGGAACTCCGGACGCTCCTGCGCGGCGTTGCCGGCCTCCCAGATCGCCTGCCGTCTGCTCAGGTCGAAGCCCTCGAATGCGCCGGCCGCGGCGAGCGCCTCCAACTGGCCGGTGTTCAGACCCGTGCGCCGGACGAGGTCGCCGAGGTCGCGGTACGGGCCGTACGCCTCCCGCTCGGCGACGATGCGCTCGGCGAGCTTCTCGCCGAGGGAGGTGACACCGGCGAGTCCCAGCCGGACGGCATGCCCGGCGTCGCGGCGGTGGGCGGCGAAGTCGAGGCGGACGGCGCGGTCGAACGGATCGATCGGCGGCTGTTCCGCCTGCAGGCACGGATCGGAGCCGGTCGGACCGGGATGGGCCTCGTCCAGCGGCTCCAGCAGCGGGAACACGCCCGATCGCTGGATGTCCGGCCGGTGTACCACGACGCCGTGCCTGCGCGCATCGGCGGTGAGCGTGCGCGGCGAGTAGAAGCCCATCGGCTGGGCGCGCAGCAGCGCGGCGAGGAACGCGCCCGGGTAGTGCAGCTTCATCCACGAGCTGACGTACACCAGCAGGGCGAAGCTGATGGCGTGGCTCTCCGCGAAGCCGAAGTTCGCGAAGGCCTCGATCTTCGCGTAGATCGCGTCGGCGTCATCACCGGTGATGCCGTTGTGCTCCATCCCGGCGTACAGCTTCGCCTTGAGCGCCTCGATCTTCTCCACTCCGCGCTTGGACCCCATCGCCCGGCGCAGCAGGTCGGCGTCTTCCGCTGTGCAGTCGCCGACCGCGACCGCCATCTGCATCAGCTGCTCCTGGAACAGGGGGACGCCCAGGGTCCGCTCCAGCACCGGCTCCAGTGCCGGATGCAGGTAGGTGACGGTCTCCTTCCCGAGCTTGCGACGGATGTACGGGTGCACCGCGCCGCCCTGGATGGGGCCGGGACGGATCAGCGCGATCTCGATCACGAGGTCGTAGAAGCAGCGCGGCTGCAGGCGTGGCAGCGTGCCGATCTGCGCGCGGCTCTCGACCTGGAACACGCCGATCGAGTCGGCCAGGCAGAGCATGTCGTACACGCCCTGCTCCTCCTTCGGGATGCTGTCCAGCGTCCACGCCTCGCCGAGCGACGCCTCGATGGTGCGCATCGAGTAGTCGAGCGCTGAGAGCATCCCGAGGCCCAGCAGATCGAACTTGACCAGGCCCATCCACGCACAGTCGTCTTTGTCCCACTGCAGCACCGTGCGATTCTCCATACGGGCGTGCTCGATCGGGCACACCTCGCCGACGGGTCGGTCGGTGAGCACCATCCCGCCCGAGTGGATGCCGAGGTGGCGCGGGAACTTCAGCACCTGTTGCGCGAGACCCACCACGTCGTCCGGGATGTCGTGGTCGTCGCTGGTCTGCACAGAGCCCCACGAGTCGATCTGCTTGCTCCAGGCGTCCTGCTGGCCGGTCGAGTAGCCGAGTGCCTTCGCCATGTCGCGCACCGCGTTCTTGGGGCGGTAGGTGATCACATTGGCGACCTGGGCCGCGTTGTGCCTGCCGTACTTCCGGTAGACGTACTGGATGACCTCCTCACGCCGGTCGGAGTCGAAGTCGACGTCGATGTCGGGCTCCTCCTCGCGCATGCTGGAGAGGAAGCGCTCGAACGGCAGCCCGTACTTGATGGAGTCGACGGCGGTGATCCCGAGCAGGTAGCAGACCGCCGAGTTGGCGGCGGAGCCGCGGCCCTGGCAGAGGATGCCCTGGCCCCGGGCGTACTGCACGATGTCGTGGACGATGAGGAAGTACCCGGGGAAGTCCTTCGCCTCGATCACGTCCAGTTCGCGCTCGATGCGCTCCCGTTTGGCCGGATTGCGGTCGAGGTCGGGATAGCGCTCGGCCGCGCCGCGCCAGGTCAGCTCCCGGAGCCAGCTCATCGGGGTGTGGCCGTCCGGCACCTCCTGTCTCGGCAGGCGCGGCCGGGCGCTGCGGAGGCGGAAGGCCAGATCGTCGGCCACGTCGACCGTCCGTTCGACGGCTCCGGGGTAGCGGGCGAAGCGGCGGGCCATCTCGGCGCCGCTGCGGAGGTGGGCGGCGCCCGCGGCGGGCAGCCAGCCGTCGAGCTCGTCGAGGCTGCGCCGGGCGCGCACCGCAGCGACAGCGGTGGCGAGCGGATACTGCGCAGGGCCGGCGTAGTGGACGTTGTTGGTCGCGACCGTCGGAAGCCGCAGCCGGGCGGCGATGCGGGCGAGGATGTCGTTGTCGGTCGAATCGCACGGACCGCCCTGGTCGATCAGCTCGACGAGCACGTTGTCGTGCCCGAACAGCTCGGCGAGCCGTGTCACCTCGTGCTCCGCCGCCCGTTCACCGTGCTCGGCGAGTGCCTGCCGGACGTCGCCCTTGCGGCACCCGGTCAGCACCATCCACTCGCCGGCCGCCTGCTCGGCGAGCTCGTCGAGGCGGTAGACCGGCCGGCCCTTCTCTTCGCCGGCCAGCTGCCCGGCGGTGATCGCTGCGGCCAGACGGTGGTAGCCCTCCTGCCGCCGGGCGAGCACGACCAGGTGGCTGCCCTCCGGATCGGGTTCGCCGTTCTGCGGCTTGGTCAGCGAGAGCGACAGCTCGGCGCCGAACACGGTCTTCACCCGGTCGTAGGCCTCGGCCGCCTCTGCCAGGTGCACGACGCCGTACAGGCCGTCGTGGTCGGTGAGCGCGAGCGCGTGCAGGGTGAGCCGGGTCGCCTCCTCCAGCAGCTCCTCCGGCGAGGAGGCGCCGTCGAGGAAGCTGAAGTTGCTGTGCGCGTGCAGCTCGGCGTAGGGGACGGCGTCCTCCGGAGCATCCGAGATCGGCTGCGGCACGTACTTCGCCCGCTTCCGCGACGACGGCCGCTCGTCGGCCTGCTGCCCGGTGCGCCGTCCGGAGAGCCTGCGCTCGAACTCGGCCCAGGGAATGGGCGGGTTGTTCCATCCCATCAGCTCCACCCGCCCATCAGTCGTACCGTGCCTCTGCGAACCAGCCGGAGCCGGCGAGGGCGAGCAGCCAAGCAGTCCCGTCGGCGTCGACCAGCTGGAAGCGGTGCATCGCGCGGGAGAGGGAGGCATCCCACCACCGCTCGCGTACCGGCCACGGACCCGCCCAGGAGTCGACCGGACGCGCATCCGCCGCCTTTCCGGTGGGGGAGAAGCGGGCGATCGGCGCTGTGACGTCGCCACGCTCGGTCACCTCGACCGTGGCGCCCTCCTCCGTCAGCACGGCGACGGGTCGCGGCACCTCGAAGACCGTCGATGGCGCCGGGGCGGGCAACGATCCCGGCCAGGGACGGTCGGCTCGCGCGAGACCCACCGGACGGTCGCCCCACGGCACCAGCACCTGCCGCTCGGCAGGCGCGCGGCCGCCGCCGATCGTGGCCGTGACGACGGCATCGTGGCCGAGCATGCTCTGCACCCGGGTGAGGCCGTGGTGGATGCGCTCATCGGCGCCGCCGCCCCACAGGCCGTCTTCGTGGTGGCCGATGTCGTCGACCGCCTCGGGTTCGAGCACCACCCGGGAGATCGGCGACGAGAGCCCCGAGTCGATCGCGCCGGCACCCTGCAACTGCCAGCGCACCCGGTCGACCACGTCGGGAGCCGAGAACAGCCGCGGGTGCAACCAGGTGCGCTCGCTGACCCGGCCGGACTCGTCGGTCACCTCCACCCGCAACGACGTGCACACCAGTCCCGCCTTGGTGAGGCCCGCGACGAACTGCTCCGCGGTACCGCGCACGGCGAAGGTCACCTGGTCGACCCGATCGAGGGGAGGCTCGAACTCGATCGCCCGGTCGAGCTGTTTCGGCGGCGTCCGCGGCACCACGGCTGTGCCGTCCAGCCCGCTGGCGAGGGTGTGCGCGTGCTCGCCGCGTTCACCGAACCGCTCCCGCATGTCGATGAGGGACAGTGCGGCGATGTCTCCGAGCGTGTGCAGGCCGAGCCGGCGCAGCAGCGGCGTCAGCTCGGCCAGACCCGGCTGGGTCAGACCCAGCTGGGCGACGGAGAGCGGCGCCAGGAACGCGGCGGAGCCGCCGGACGGGATGACCCGCACGCGGGCGAGGCCGGTGGAGCGGGCGGCCTGCTCCGCCGCGAAGGGTCCATCGGCGATGCCGACCCGCGGATCCGGCAGCCCCAGTGCCTCCAGGCACCGCAGCAGCTCGGCTGCCGCTTCCTCCTCACCGCCGTAATAGCGCGCCGGCCCCCGCGCGCGCAGCACGCAGGTGCCGGGACGCACCGGCTGCACGCCGGGTGTGATCTCCTCGATCGCGGCGAGCACCGGCTCGAACGCGCGCGCATCCAGCACCGGGTCGTAGGGCACCACCTCCAGTTGCGGGCAGCGTGCCTGCGCCTCGCGCATCCGCAGGCCACGCTTGACGCCGTCGGCGCGGGCCGCGGACGAGCAGGCGAACACCATCCCCTTCTCCACCAGCGCCAGCGGCAGGTCGGCGGCCAGCGCGAGCGACTGCTGCGCCGCGATGACCGGCCAGTCGGGACACCACAGCACGATCGCGCGGGTGACGGCACTCGGATGACCTCCACTCCCGGTCATCTAGCTCACCGCCTCGAGCCGGGTGGGGCCGGCGGCGCCGAAGCTCTCTGCGCGGAACTGCTCATCCGGGGCAGGCAGCCACAGCTCGGCGGTGCGGCGCGGACCGGTGCCCCCGCGCGGCGCGGCCTCGACCGTCACCCTCCGTGAGGAGAGGTAGCCGTTGCCCGTGCCGAGACCGTCCCACCCGCTGCGCGCAACGGTGAGGGTCGCCTCCACCTGTGGCCAGTCGCCGGCCACGATCAAGGTCGCCTCGCGCTGCCGGAGGCGGGCGGTGAGCCGGGCGACGTCGCCGTCTTTCGCGCGGGACGGCGGGGAGACGACGACCACGCTGAGCACGTCGACGACCGCCGCGGTGACGGTCAGCCAGTCGTCGCCCGGATGCGGCACCAGCACGAGCCGCTCGAGGTCGATGCCGAATCGTCCGGCCGCTTCTGCGCCGAAATCGGGCATCCCGACCACACCGCACCAGGCCCCGGCGGCACTCGGGCCGGCCAGCATGGCCATCAGCAGCGTGGTCGACCCCCGCACCGAGTACGCTGCACCGGCTTTGAGTGCACCACCGGGCAGCAGTGGGAAGAGTGCGGGATGTGTCTGCAGCGTGCGGCTCTCGAGCTTGGTCGCCTGCATCTGCCGGATCCGGGTCTGCAGCTCATGCACCTGCGCGCGGTCGACGACCGGTTCGCTGAGGTGAGGGGCTGCCAAGGTCATGCTCCCATTTTCGAACACATGTTCGAATGGTGCAACTGAAAATCCTGTGTTGTGGAGAACTCCCGCCGCCTCCACGACCCACAATGGAGACGTGCGCGCCACCTACCCCGCCGCGGTCTACCTCTGCCTCTTCGACGGCCGCAGCATCCTGCTGCAGCGCCGCTGCGGGACGGGTTACCGCGACGGCGAGCTGTCCCTCCCCGCCGGACACATCGAGCCGGGGGAGTCCGCCACCGCGGCGGTGCTGCGCGAAGCGCGCGAGGAGACCGGCCTCGTCCTCGATCCCGCCAGCGTGCGCCTCGCGCTGGTGCAGCACGGCCGCGCCGACGGCGACACCTACATCGACTTCTTCTTCACCGCGGACCTCCCCGCCGGCGTCCAGCCGATCGTCGGCGAGCCGGACAAGGCATCGGAACTGGTGTGGGCCGAAGCCGAGGCGCTGCCCGAGGATGTCGTCCCGGTCATCCGGAATGGGATCGAAGCACTTCTGCGCGGCGAGACGTACGCCGAATACGGCTGGTGACGACCTACCGCTCCCGACCCCTACCGCCCCTGCGGTTCCGTCACGAAGTCGATCAGCTGCTCCACCCGGCCGAGCAGCTCGGGCTCGAGGTCGGAGTAGGAGCGAACCTGCCCCAGGATGCGCTTCCAGGCACGCGCGATGTCGGCCTGCGTCGCATGCGGCAGCCCGAGCGCGTCGCAGATCCCGTGCTTCCAGGGGACTGATCTCGGGATGCGCGGCCACTCCGCGAGGCCCACCCGCGCGGGCTTCACCGCCTGCCAGATGTCGACGAAGGGATGCCCGACGACGAGCACGTGCGCGCCGTACGGGCCGCGCGACACCTGATCCGCGATGCGGCTCTCCTTGGATCCGGCCACGAGATGGTCCACCAGCACGCCGATGCGCCGGCCGCGGTCCGGGCGGAACTCGGCGACGATCGCGTCCAGGTCGTCGACACCCTCCAGGTACTCGACAACGACTCCTTCGACGCGCAGGTCGTCACCCCAGACGCGCTCGACGAGCTCGGCGTCGTGACGACCCTCGACGAAGATGCGGCTCGCGCGGGCGACTCGCGCCTTCTGGTCGCCGACGGCGAAGGATCCGGAAGCGGTGCGCGTCGGCCCCTGGGGTCTGCGTGCCGGCACCACCAGCCGGACCGGTTCTCCGTCGATCAGGAACGAGCCGGTCAGTGGGAACACCCGCTTCTTCCCGAAGTAGTCCTCGAGCTCGATGGTCTGCGTCTCCAGCCGGGTGATCGCCCCGCAGAACCCGGTCGTCGCATCCTCGACGACCAGATCCTTCACCGCTTCGACGGTCGGCACGACTTTGCGGCCGGCGGTCTTCCAGCCGGCGGCCAGCACATCCGTTCCGTAGCGATCGTCCATCACCCGATGGAGGCTACGCGACGGCGTGCGGGAAACCCGGAAGGCACGCTGCGCTCAGTCGAAGACCCGAACCAGCCGCCAGGATCGGTGGTCCGTGTCGTGCCGGACATCGAACACGTGCACAACGCCGTCCTCGCTGGTGCCCTGGAAGCGCCAGCCGCCGATCTCGCGGGGAAGGCTGCCGGTCGTGTAACGATGCTCGCCGAACGGCCGCCACCACGCGCATACCTCCGCCCACACCGTGGGAGTGTCGGACACCCGGTAGCGAGTGGAGCGCCACACCAGCCGCGTGGGGATGCCCTCGTCGGTCGTCCACACGGCGACCGCCTCGTCGATCTCGGCCATGCTGTTCACCTCGCCTATCGAACATATGTTCGAAGAGCAAGTATAGCCAACGGCCGCCAGCCCGCAATCGATCCTCACGCCGAACGACGCCGTCGGATCAGGTGGAGCGCCGCCAGGCACAGCATCGCGGTCAGCAGCCCGGCGCCGGTGAACGTCAGCGCATCCGTGCCGAGGCCACCGGTGAGGGGGATCAGCGGCACCGGCAACTGCTTGTTCTGGACATCCGCGAGGGTCACCGTGGTCGAAGCGGCGAGGATGGTCACCGTGATCGGGTTGGCTGCCACCATGAATCCGACCGGCGCCTGCGTCTCCCGCAACTGGTACGTGCCGGGGCCCAGGTCGGTGATCCGGAAGGATCCACCGAGCGGGTCCAGATCGGCGCCGGTGCACGAGGACGCCCATTCAGCCACGCAGTCCGTCACAATGATCGCCGGTCCCGTCGGCTTGCCCGCCCCATCCACCGGCGTGAAGGTCCACGCTGCGCCCGGGAGGATGTTCTTGGCGGCCGTCGCATCGGTCTTGCGCCACAGCACGTCGGAGACCGTCACCTCTACAGTCACCGTGCAGAGCGGGTCTTTCGATCCGAGCAGGCAGTTGCTTCCGGTCGTCGGGGACACCACTGTGTTGACCAGCGTGTGGTCGCCGGTATCCGGGCTGTTCACGGTCACCGAGTACGTGATCGTCGCCACCGCCGCCGGCGCCAGGCCGCCCGACCAGGACAGCACCGGAGCCGACCACGATGCCGTCCCGGTCGAGGCGACCTGATCGCCGTTGTACCGGGCATCCTTCAACACATCCGTCAGATCGTCGGAGAAGGCTGCCGTCGTGTACGACTGCGTTCCGGTGTTCTTCACCGTGATCGTGTACGTGACCTTGTCTCCCGGGTGCGCCGACTGCACGGAGGACACCTTCTTGACGGCCAGGCCGCACTGAGACGGATCGGCCCGGTCGGTGAACTGGGCCACCCCTGTCGTGTTCCCGGCGGGAGCGTCGCTGCCTGAGGCAGAGGTCGTCACCGCGGTCGCCTGGTTGGACACGATCAGAGCGGCTGCCGCATCGCAGGCGACCGCGGGCGCCTTGGTCTGGAAGCACATTTCCGGTGGAGCGCCCACCCAGCTGATGGCGATCTGCCCGGTGATGACCCCCGCCGCGTTGGTCACACCGTTGACCGTGACGGATGCCGTGATCGAGGTCACGGTCGTAGGGATGGCCGCGAGGCTGAGCGATCCGCCCCGAATCACAGTGACGTTGTCGAATCCGCTGATCACGGTGTTGTTCTGGTCTCGCAGGGTGACGGAGGAGTTCGTGTAGCTGGTGCCGACGAGACCGGGGAGGCTGAGGGTTCCCCATCGGCTGAAGGATGCTGCGCCCGTTCCGCAGTAGTAGCCCTGGGGTGTGACGGTAATCGTCGTCGGACGGGTCGAGGTGCAGACGCCGCCGGTGCTCGCGTTGAAGAAGGTGATCAGACCGTTGTCTCCGGTGGCCACCAGGCAGCCGGCCCCGATATCCGAGGCGTCGCGGACCGTGTAATTGCGTCCGTTGCTCACGGCCGCGAAGCCCGCGCACGACGGGACCCTCCCCGTCTGCGCCCAGTTCGCGAAGTCCAAGCAGATCACTTGGTTGCCGTTCGATACGTACACCTTCGTCCCGACGACGTAGGCGTCTCCCGAGTCATTGGCGCCGATCGGGAAGCCGGCGCCCGTTGTGTCGTATGGATTCGAGACCGCAGCACCGGTCAAGCTCAAGCACTGCGACGAGGTACCTATACCGTTCATGAGGGTGCAGATCCCCGTCACAGCGCCGGATTTGCTGAGAATGGGAGCGAACGGGGTCCCCTTGTTCGCTGTCGCAAGCGATGAATTGATCGGCCAGGCACCGGGACACAAGGCCCCCGTTGTCGTGTTGAAGCAGAAGGTCTGCCACGGATTCGACGACGTCTGCCGCACACTGGCGAACACGTAGTTGCCGAAGGCGGAACTCGTGAAGTGGGTCGCGGTGGTCACTCCACTTGCACGAAGGGTGGCTCCTGCACAGGCCGCCATCGTCGGAGTTGTGCAGAGAAGGACGGCCTGATTGCCGGCGTGCACCGCTGCGCTGTAGGTGTTTCCGTTGGACGCCGGCAGTCCGGTGCCATTGATCTGCGCGCCGTAGGTGACGTTGTCCACAGCGGCGCCTGCACGTGAGGTGTATCCGCAACTTCTCGGAGGCGTGGAAGAAAGGTCCAGACAGGAGATTCCGACACTGGAGTTGTCCGTGTACCCGTTGTACCAGTAGAGCTTGTCGCCCACGAGCCAGGTGCCCGCCTGCTGGGGGGTCTTGCCGGGGAAGAGTGCGCCTGTCCGGAACGGACCCGACTCGATCGGGATGCCGACGGTGGCCGACCAGGACTGCACGTTGCTGTCAGTGGGCCATCCCGGGCACGTGGCTCCGCTCGCCTGAGCGCAGAAGACATACGGGCCGGTGTTGTGGTGATAAACCGCATAGATCAGGCCGTTGCGAACCACGACGTTGTAGGCATCGCCGGCGGTCATCGTGATCGTGCCGCGCGGAGGCGCACTGAACGGGGCCGAAAGCTGCTGTGTGCCCTGCGGTGCCGTCGCCGCCGTGAATCCGACGCCGGTAGCCGTGGCCGGGGGTATGCCGGTCGTCCACGCCCCTCCCGTCGTGTACTGGGACGACACCCCGCCCACCGTGCTCTGCGCCGGAGGAAGCTGGAGCGAACCGACGACGAACGCGCCTGCTTTGCTGAGATCGTCCTTGAGGTTCACCGACGCGTTCGCACCCGTGTTGTTCTGGTACGGGACGATCCATTTCAGGAGGTCGCCGGGCTTAGCGGTTCCGGTCGCTGCACCCTTCGGCGCGTCGGACGAGGCGGCCGTGGTGCCGTTGGAGGCGTTGCTTCCTGTCGTGTAGATCGTCGACACCGCCGTGGCCGACGCATCCGAGAAGTGCTGGGGGATGACGATGAGGCCGACGAGTGCGCCGAGTGCGGCGCAAGCCGTCGCCACCATGGCGATACCCCGACGACGGTTTCCACGGGCGGTGTGCCCAGTACGACGCTCCACGATCAGAACTTCCCTCTCCACGCCCTCGAGCCGTGATCGAGCCGGACGGTGCCCATTCCGTGGACGCAGCCCGATTTCCATAACGCTGACCAAACGGTCCTCCACATATGAGGACTGTCCGCGCCTCGATTGGTTTCGCCCCGCGGAACCCAATGCAGATAAACAAGTCAAGGCGTGCGTAGGTCGCCCGAGCGGCGCCCATCCGCCGAGGTGCTCGTAAGTGCACCTGCGTTCGGCGTGTCGGCTGCAACTACGAGCACCTCGGCGCGGAAACGCGGGAGCGTCGGCGCGAGGAAACGCGGGAGCGCGGGAGCGCGGGCGCGCGAGAGCCGTAGGGGAGCGGGCGGAGAGCGGCCGGGTCAGCCGACGGTGGCGCCGAACAGCAGCCCGAGAAGGTACGTCGCGGCGGCAGCGCCATAGCCGATCAGCAACTGCCGGATCGCCCGCTTCAGCGGCGACGCACCGGAGAGGAGCCCCACGATGGCGCCCGTCCCCAGCAGCACCAGGCCGACCAGGAAGGCGGACACCACGATCGCTGCCGTCCCGGTCAATCCGAAGACGAAGGGCAGGATCGGGATGAGGGCACCCGACGCGAAGAAGCAGAAGCTCGAGATGGCGGCGTTCCACCCCGTCCCGATCGCCTCGTGCTCGTCCTCGCCGTCCTCGCCGTCCTGCGCGGACACCTCCGCGATCGGGATGGGCGACGTGACAGCCTGCAGTCCGGAGAGCACCTGGCGCGCGTGCTCGGCCGCCTCTTCCGGCGACATCCCACGGGCGCGGTAGACGAGCGTGAGCTCGTTGGCGTCCACATCCAGGTGGGGGAGCGCCGAGCCCGTCGCGGGATTGGGCGCGGACGCCTCCAGAAGTTCGCGCTGCGACCGCACCGACACGTACTCGCCCGCGCCCATGGAGAGCGCGCCCGCCAAGAGCCCGGAGATGCCGGTCAGCAGCACGACATGGCTCGGGACGCCGCTCGCGCTCACGCCGAGCACCAGTGCGAGGTTGCTGACGAGGCCGTCGTTCGCGCCGAAGACGGCCGCTCGGAACGTGCCCGACAGCCGCTGCCGGCCACGCGCGGCCAGCGCTCGGACGACCTCCTCGTGGACCTGCTCGTCGGCGGCCATCTGCGCAGTGGCATCCCGATCGCCGGCGTAGGGCGACCGGGCCTCGGCCCGCTGGGCCAGCGCGAGGACGAAGACTGAGCCGAATCGCCGGGCCAGCCAGCCCAGCATCCGCGTACGGAGATCGCCCCGCAGCGGCCGGCCCGCCTGATCTCCGAGGAGGTCGACCCAGTGCTGCTCGTGGCGGCCTTCGGCCTCGGCGAGCGCGAGGAGAATGTCGCGCTCCTCGCCCTGGCGGCGTCCGGCGAGGTCACGGTACACCGAGGCCTCGGCGCGTTCGTCGGCCAGATAGCGGCGCCACCGCTTGATGTCGGCGGGGCTCGGGGTGCGGGCTGCTGTCGTCATCCCTTCCAGTCTAGGAGAGGCTGTGTCCGGCGTCAGTGAGCGCGCAGCGGCCGGCTCAGGAGGGCACGGTGACCCGGGCGGCCGCTTCTCGGTCGATGACCAGTGCGGCAGCGGACCGGGTGAAGCGCTCACCCCAGTCGGCGGCGGCGATCAGCGCTTCGTTCGGTCCGAGGATGCGGAACGGCGCATCCACGGCGGCGAGCCCGAAGAGTGCCCACTCGGCACTGTCGGCGGTGATCCGCACCCGGCTGGATCCGTCGCCCTGGTCCTCGACGTCCGCCCAGCGCTGCAGCACGTCGAGGACGCGCTCGAGGGGCGCCTCCACGACGGCCTCCACGACGACAGGCTCGACGACGCTGTGCAACGACTGGCGCACGTACGCGGCCGCATCCTCCGCCGGGAGGACCCGGGGCCGGAACCGCGTCCCGGTCGGCCGGGGGGAGGCGATGCGATCGAGCCGGAAGCTGCGCCAGTCGAATCGCGTCAGGTCGTAGGCCACGAGGTACCAGCGGCGCTCGATGGATACCAGCCGGTGCGGCTCGACGGTCCGTGTCGACGCCTGCCCGTCACGCGCGACGTAGGCGAACTCGATCCGTTCCTCGTCGCGGCAGGCCTGCGCCAGCGCCGTCAGGATGCCGGCATCCGCCGAGGGAGCCGGTCCGAGTGTCGTGGAGAGCGTCGTCATGCGGAGGGCGTCGACCCGCCGCCTCAGCCGTGGCGGCATCACCTGCACGATCTTGGCGAGCGCACGCACCGACGCCTCGTCGACGCCGGAGATCCCGCTCTGCGCGGCGGTCCGCAGGCCGACGGCCAGAGCCACCGCCTCATCGTCGTCCACCACGAGCGGGGGGAGGGATGCGCCGGCCGCCAGCTGATAGCCACCGGCGACGCCCCGCGTCGCGTCGACCGGGTAGCCGAGATCGCGGAGGCGTTCCACATCCCTTCGGAGGGTCCGGGGAGAGATGCCGAGGCGATCGGCGAGCTCGTGACCCGGCCAATAGCGGTGGGTCTGGAGCAGGGAGAGGAGCTGCAGCGCGCGGGATCCGGTACTTGCCATGGATCCATTGTGCACGGGTCAGCGGACGGAAAGTGGCCGCTATGGGATCGTTCCCCTGCAGCGTCTCAGCCGAGGTCAGCCGGACGGAGGGCCTCGGCGCCCGGGCGCGACAGCGTGATGACCGCCTCCGTCACCCACTCGGAGTCCTCGAGTTCGCGTTCGATCGCCTGCAGATCGGCCGCCACGTCGGATTCCCGTTCGTCGCCGACCAGATCCACGGCGGCCACCAGATAGAAGCGCTCCGGCCCGATGTACTCCAGGTGCAGGTACGTGACCTTCTCGACATCCGGCAGCCCCAGCAGCGCCGAGAGCGCCGCCTGCCAGGCCTCGTCGGAGCCGGGCTCGCCGAGCAGAAAGCGGCGGTTCCGCTGGATGAGGACGACCGCGACCACCGCCAGCAGCACCCCCACCAGGATGGATCCGAGCGCATCCCAGAACGGGTTGCCCGTCAGCTCGTGCAGCAGAACGCCGAAGAAGGCGATCACCAGGCCGATGAGGGCCGCCGCGTCCTCCGCGAACACGGCGCGGAGGGTGGGATTGGAGGTGCTGAGGACGTGCGCGAACGTGTTCGCGCCACGCGAGACCGCCTTCGCGTGCGCCTGCCGGTAGGACTGGATGAACGAGATCCCCTCGAACACGAACGCCACGGCGAGCACGAGGTACGCGACGAAGTACTCCGTGTCCTCCGTGCGGGAGCCGAGGGAGCACACGCCGTTCATGATGGAGACGACGGCGCCGGCGGTGAACAGTCCCACAGCGGCGAACAGGCTCCAGAGGTACGCGTCGCGCCCGTAGCCTCCCGGGTGCACGTCGTCGCGGGGCTTCGCGGCGGCACGCTCGGCCTGGATGAGGAAGATCTCGTTGCCCGCATCAGCCCAGGAGTGCGCGGCCTCGGCGACCAGGGAGGCCGATCCGGTGAGCACGGCGGCGACGGTCTTCGCGATCGCGACCAGGAGGTTCGCCGTGAAGGCGAGCAGCACCGTGAAGAAGGTCGATGAGCGTGTCCTGCGGGGCATGGCGACACCATAGTCCGCCCCGGGAACGGACGGGGATTATAGGCCAAAAAGAGTGGATGGGATCTTGATCTGGCCGCGTGATTACGCGGGAGGATCGGGGTGGTCATGGTCCGCGATCCTTAGTCGTGGAC
>NZ_FOTM01000030.1 GCF_900114565.1 Leifsonia sp. CL147 | reverse complement strand
CGGGCGGCGCAGATGACCAACGCGACCGTGTCGTTGACGATCAGCCTGAACAATCTGAACGGGACCCCGTGGGGGACGGCCGCTGACGGGGGTGCGTCCTCGTTCGCCTCGCCGTTTGCGAACGACCTCGCGTTCGGGCAGCGCACGCTGGATGAGTGGACCCGGTTCACGGGGCGCCGGCAGCAGGCGGGTGTGACGCAGGGTGGCACGAACGGGACGACGTACCCGTATGCGGAGTTCGCGAACCTGCCGGGCACGTATGCGCAGACGTTCTTCGGGTTCATGGATCACAACTTCGACTGGCCGGCGATCTCGGGCACGTATCAGGGCGCCCAGTACGGGTTCCAGATCGATGCGGTGGTGACCGCTCTGGCCCGGCAGTTGCAGGCGCAGAACATCACCTGTGGGGATGCGTCCAAGGGGCAGACCGCGTTCCCGGGCGTCCCGTCGGCGGCGGAGCTGGCGGCGTTGTTCGCGCTCGGGTTCGGGAACTGGATGCGTTACGGGTCGGATCCGGTGAACTTCTCCACCGGCAACTTCCTGCAGTCCAAGACGCTGTTCACGGTGTCCGGCCCGGGCGGGGTGTCCACACCGGTGGATCTGACCTACAACAGTCTGGACTCCCGGACGGGCATGTTCGGTCGGGGCTGGTCGTCGGGTTTGGCGGCGAAGTCGCAGACCTATGGGGACGGGTCGGTGCTGATCACGGCGGGGGATGGGTCGGCGACCGCGTTCACCAAGAACGCGGATGGCAGCTACAGTGCGGTGCAGCCGGGGATCTACACGAAGCTCTCCCGCACCGCCGAGCACACCCTGACCGTGACCAAGCCGGATACCTCCACCCAGGTGTTCACCGAGGACTCCTACACCGGCGCCGGCGTGCTGTCCGGGAACACCGACCGGGCCGGGCACGCCTGGTCGTACACGTACGGGACGACCACCATCACCATCCCGGCGACGCCGAACCCGTGGCCGGTGGCCCCGGACGGTACCTCCGGCGGTTCCGGAACCCCGGCCAGGACGATCACCTCGTTCGGGCCGCTGGCCTCAGTGACAGAACCCGGCGGGCAGAAGATCACCTTCACCGCGGACGCGGCTGGCCGGGTGGTCACCGCGACCCGCCCCGACGGGGCCACCTGGACCCTCGGTTACGACAGCGCGGGGAACCTTGCCGCGGTCACAGACCCGGCCGGTCACGCCACCGCCTACGGGTATGACGCCAGCAACCGGATGGTCACGGTCACCGCACCGGATGGCACCACCTATGTGACCAACACCTACGACGGCGCCGGGCGGGTCGTGAAGCAGGTCAACGGCGACGGCGCAGCGACCACGATCAGCTACGGCCAGAACAGCACCACCTACACCGACACCACCGGAGCGAAGACCACCTTCTCGATCGACGCCCAGGGCCGGGTCACCAAGGTCGTCACGCCCCTCGGGCACACCATCGGAACGACTTACAAGAACTGGGACACCACCTCCACCACCGACGGCAACGGCAACACCACCAAGTCGGTGTATGACGCGCAGGGCCGACTCACGCAGACGATCGCCGCGGACGGTGCGAACACCTCCTACACGTACACGGCGCAGGGCGACCTGACCTCGCAGACACTGACGGATGGGCGGACCACCAGCTACACCGTGGACGCGCAGGGCCGCACCACCGCGGTCGCGGGTCCGGATGGCGCGCACTGGCAGCAGTCCTTCGATGCGGCCGGGAACCTGGCCTCGCGCACCGACCCGGACGGAAACACCACCACCTACGGGTATGACGGGCATGGGAACCTGATCACGATCAGCGACGCGGTGGGCGGGAAGACCACGTTGGCCTACGACGCCGCCTCCCGGGTCTCCCAGGTCACCGATCCCGACGGGCACACCACCACGTTCGCCTACGACGCGGTCGGGAACCTGGTCTCCCGCACCGATGGCACGGGCGCGGTCACCAGCTACACGTATCAGGCCGACGACAAGGTCGCCACCATCACCGACCCGAACGGTGGCGTCACCGCCTACACCTACAACAAGGGTCTGAACGTGGAAACGGTCACCGACCCGACCGGCGCCGTGACCCGGTACGGGTACGACTCGGAGTACCGGCGCACCTCGGTCACGAACGCTGACGGCGGGGTCACGAAGTACACGTACAACGGTGAGGGCCTGGTCACTGCGGTCACCGACCCGGATGGGCGCACCACTCAGAAGACGTACGACGCGGCGCAGAACCTCACCTCGATCACCGACCCGGCCGGTGCGACGACGACCATCTCTTACGACGCTGTGAACCGTCCGACGACGGTCACCGACGCCCGCGGCGGGAACACCGTGTTCGGCTACGACGCCACCGGCCGGCTGGTGAAGACCACCGACCCGAACGGGCACGCCACCTCCTACACGTACGACCAGGCGGATCGGGTGGTCACCGTCACCGACCCGGCGGGCAAGCAGACGAAGTACGGGTACGACCCGGCCGGTAACCGCACCAGCAGCACCGACCAGACCGGGCGGACCACCACGGTCGCCTACGACGCGTTGAACCGGGCGATCTCCTCCGCGGATCCCGCCGGCGGGAAAACCGTGTACGGCTACGACCCGGCCGGGAACCTGACCACGGTCACCGACCCGGCCGGCCGCGCCACCAGTTACAGCTATGACGGCGCGAACCGGATGAGCGGCAGCACCGACGGCGCCGGCGACACCACAAAGTATGCGCACGACGGCAACGGGAACGTCACCGGCATCACCGACCCGCGCGGCGGAACGATCAACTTCAGCTTCACCGGCACGGGCCAGCTCGCGGCAAAGACCGACCAGAACGGTGCCACCACCTCCTACCAGTACACCGCCGCCGGCGTCCTCGCCGCGATGGTCGACCCGGCCGGTGTGACCACCGCCTACACCCACGACGCGGCAGCGCAACTGACCGCGGTGACCGAGAACGCCGTCCCGGGCGCCGCCTCGAGCGCGGACACCAATGTGACCACCGGCTACGGGTACGACGCGGCGGGCCGGCTCACCCAGGTGACCGACCCGCTGGGCCACACCACCGGGTACGCCTACAACCCCACCGGGCAGATCACCTCCGTGACCGACGCGCTCGGGAAGACCACCTCTTACGGATACGACCCCGCCGGGCAGGAGACCTCCTCCACCAAACCGGACGGGAAGACCACGAAGTACGGGTACAACCCGGCCGGTCGCCTTACCGCCACCACCCCCGCTACGGGGTCGGCGATCGGCTACAGCTATGACGACGCCGGCCGGTTGACCGGGATGACCGACTCCACCGGCACCTCCTCCTGGTCCTTCGACACCGCTGGCCGGATCTCCTCCACCACCACCGGCGCCGGGAAGACCCTCGGCTACAGCTACGACGCCGCAGGACTACGCACCGCCCTGACCTACCCCGACGGGTCAACCGTGAAGTACGGGCTCGACGCCGCCGGCCGGGTCACCTCCCAGACAGACTCCACTGGCACCGTCGGCTACAGCTACGACGCCTCCTCGAACCTGACCCGGATCACCCGGCCCAACAACACCACCTCCACCTACAGCTACGACCCGGCCGGGCAGATCACGTCGATCGCCCACACCGGATCCACGCCGGGAGTGGACGCCAACGCGGCACCACAAGCCCCGTCCGCGACCACGCCGACGACCCAGACGCCGGCCGCGCCCGCACCGACAGGGACACCCACACCCACCCCGTCGCCGTCGACGTCGGTGGTGCCCTCGCCGACCCCGACCCCGACCGTGGCGCCGACCCCCGCGGTCCCGGCCACCCCGACCGCGTCACCCACCCCGGCCGCGACGGCCACGGCAACCACGTCGGCGTCGGCGTCGGGGACAGGTCTGGTCTCGGCAGTCACCGGCACAGTCACCGGCCTGGTCTGTGGTCTGCTGCCGGTCTGCCCGGATGCGAACCTGACCGCGGCCGACGGCCTGCCGATGACCCTCAGCTACAGCCACGACAGCAACGGCCGGGTGACCAGCCTGGACCAGGTGTCCGCGTCCAAACACCTGACCACCACCTACAGTTACGACAAGCTGGGCCGGCTCACTGCCTCCACCCGCACCGACGGCGCGAAAGCCACCTACGGGTACGACGCCGCCGGAAACCGGGTGAGTGGGAGCGATACGGACCGGTTGACTGGGCAGATCCTGGGCTACCAGGCCACATACTCCGCGACCAACCAGTTGCTCACCCAGACCGTCGGCCCGCGCAGCGCGTCCGGGCTTTTGGGTTCCGAGGTCGGCACCGTGACCACGACGAACACGTGGGATGCCAACGGTGAGCAGACCGGCTCCAAGGTGGACACCATCCAGACCGCCACCCTGCTCGGGGTGATCAGCGGAACCAAGACCAGCACCCTGACCACCGCCAACACGTATGACTTCGCCGGCCGGTTGACGGGTTCGGTCCGGTCGGACAAACTCACCACCAGTTACTCCTATGACGGACTGGGTCGGACGGTGGGGGAGAAGCTTCCGGATGAGTACGCCTCCGACCACCTCACCCCGACTTTGAGCCAGTTGCTGGGTGGGAAGGGCTGCGGCACCGGCGGCACCGTGCCCGGCTGCCCGGCCGAAGCCAGCGGGGACACGCCGTTCGTGGGTAACAGCACCACGATCACTAACGACGGCGCCACCCCGGTCTCCTGGGCGACGTCGGCGGTGACGGTGAACGTGATGTGGGGTCCGGAAGGCGCCGACCACCAAACCACCACCACCCGTGATGACGGGGAAACCACCACCACCGCGTCCTGGTTGTATTTGGATGCGCAAGGCACCGTCCGTGCCACCGCTAACAGCGCCGGCGCCACCCAGACCGCGTCCGCGTACACCGACTTCGGGGCGGCGGAGCCTACCTCCGGGTCCCTGCATGGCAGCACCGGCGGGAACCCGCTACCGCTGCACCTGCAGGTGACGGATGCGGGTGCGGTGCTGCCGAACACGACCACCACCACCCCGATCGGCTACACCGGGCAGCAGTCCAACCCCGACACCGGCCTCATCCAATACCAGGCCCGCACCTACCAGCCCGGGCAAGCCCAGTGGATGCAAGCGGACAGCTATTCGGGCACGTTGGTCTCGCCCCAGTCGCAGCACCGGTATGGGTTCATCCAGAACACGCCGATCACCTACGTTGACGACTCAGGCCACCGGCTCAGCGAACCCAGCGCGAACGCGAACTTCAACCAGCCCACCTTCTGGATCCAGCAGGAACGCGAAGCCGCCACCAACGCCGCTGAAAACCAACGCGTCGCCAATGCCTACGCCTCCACCCGCGGCGGCAGCGCCAGCCGCACCAGCACCGTCAACAGCAGCGGCGCCGACCGACCCACCTACAACACCACCAACCCAACCGACCCCAGCAACCCCAAGTCCCACACAGAGCAAGGTGGATACGGTTCGACCTCGAAGGTTTTGGACCTCGTTAGCAACATTCTCGGATTTGTTGCTGCGGGCCTTAGCCTCCTGTGGTGGGTACCAGGCTGGGGGCAAGCGGCGGCTGTTGCTGGGCGAGTCTTGGGAATCGTGGCAACGATTCTTTCCTGCGCCGCCGGAGGACTGACCGCTGATTGTGTGATCGGGGCAATTTTGTCCGCGATACCTTTCATCCCATCGTTTGTGAAGCATTTCGTGTCGGACCTCGCATACCAAGCTTGGAAGGGCGCCATGGAGGCTCTGGGCCATCTGGGAGATGGATTTGGTTTCACTGTCAGTGGTGGCAAGCTATTGGAGGCTGCGAGGGGATGACGGATCTTCGAGCGCCCGGCGTGTGTCTTCATACTCCATCTCCATTCATTGCGCATTGAGGGTCTAGTGAGCGTTTCAGCCGTCCTTTGGGCGACCCTTGGTCCTGTCGGGCTGTTCCTCGTTGTGACTGGGATCGCCAATTACATGTCCATCCGATGGAACAATCAGCGGAAGGCTGCCCTTAGAGTCACGCAGGCAGATTCGCTTATCCTCACTGGCCTCTTCGGGTTCGAGTCACACCGCGTTATCCGTGCGCTGGCCGCAGTCCAAGGGCTCAAACCGAAAATGTCGTTCGGGCGGTTCTCGGTTTCCGTCGATTCAATCAACGTATGCCTGTTTGAGGGTAGAAGAGTTCCTCGACTGATCTTGACGATTCCGCTCAGCACGATTCGTGAAGTCCACGACGGGAAGACCTACAACTCGAACGGCAGCTATCCCACGATTTTCCTGGCGGTCGACGCCGATGGCACGACGTACGACCTTCAGCTACGTGTTGCGGGGGAGAGGGGGATTCTCTACCCAAATGGCGATACTGTCCGCGGTTGGACGGAGCGACTGGCGAAAGCGGTTCGGCTCGCGAAGGAGGCCTCACCTTGATCGCGAAACGACGACAGCCGTTGACCAGCGCTGTGAACGGTAAGCCATCGCGAAACATTTGTAGGTCGCGATAGGAATGGGGCACCCGCAAGATCCCCCTCGACTACGGTCGCGGCATGTGCCGGCCGCGTGGACCCTCGTTCGATCAATTGTCTGGGTCACGTGCACCGCGGTCGCCACTGGCGTGTTCAGCTTGATTGCTCTGCTTTCGCATGCCGATGCGGCATTCATCGTTCCCGGGGTCGTGTTCTGTCTATCGATCCCAGTTATCGCGCCTGTGATGTATTTGTTAACAGCAATCGTGGAACGGTGGGAGGCGCGTGGCGGATACACCACCCTCCCATATCGATATCGGGAGTTGTGGCAACTGAGGCCCGGAACAGGTGAAGTTCGGCGAGAACCCGGCCAGGAGTACCTGCCCCCTTATGGTTACAAGCACGCATGAGGTCCTGACGTTCGGGGTGGTGGTTCCCAGCGTTGGTTCCTGGGTGGGTGGTGGTCAGGCGGTGAGGTGGAGTTCGGGGTGGGCGGGTTCGGTGTGGTTGTGGAGGGTGTGGAGGAGTTTGCGCATGGAGATCTCGGAGAGGTAGCGGCGTTCTCCGTATTGCCATTCCTCGTGCTGTTCTTGCAGGACGGCGCCGATGAGGCGGGTCACGGAGTCGCGGTCCGGGAAGATCTGGACGACGTCGGCGCGGCGTTTGATCTCCCGGTTCAGGCGCTCGATGGGGTTGTCGGACCACACCTTCTGCCAGTGTTCGCGGGGCACCGTCGCGAACGCGGTGAGGTCTGGCTCGGCGTTCTCGAGCATGCCGGCGATTTCGGGGAACGAGGTGCACAGGCTGTCGGTCACGGCACGGTATTGGGCGGTCACGGCCTCGGTGGTGGTCTGCGCGAAGATCGTGGAGATCAGCGCGTTGACCGGCTTGGACCGCGCCGATCCGAGCTTCTGGGTGATGTTGCGGGCGAAGTGGACCCGGCAACGCTGCCAGCCGGAGCCGGGCAGGATCGCCTTGACCGCGGCCTTCAGGCCGGCGTGCGCGTCACTGGTGACCAGGGCGACGCCGAGTGGGTCGGTGTCGGTGGCGACCTTCAACCCGCGCTCGCGCAGCGAGCGGAGGAACTCGGTCCAGAAGTCCGTGGTCTCCGCATCGCCCAGCGCCATCCCGAGGATCTCCCGGCGGCCGTCACCGGAGACGCCGGTGGCCACGACGAGGGCTTGGGAGAGGACCCGGCCGCGGTGGCGGACATCGAGGTAGGTGGCGTCGAGGAAGAGGTAGGGGAACCAGGTGTGGTCGATCCGGCGGTGCAGGAACTCTTGGACGGCCTCGTCGATCTCGGAACAGATCCGCGAGACCGTGGAGCGCGAGATGCCGGTGTCGTTGCCCAGCGCGCGCACCAGCTGGTCGACCTTGCGGGTGGAGACCCCGTCGATCCAGGCCTGGCAGATCACCGCGTAGAGGGCCTTATCGACCCGGCGGCGCGGCGACAGCAGCGACGGGAAGAACGAGCCCTCCCGCAGCTTCGGGATCTGCAGGTCGACCTCCCCGGCCGGGGTCGCGAGGGTCTTGGGCCTGGTGCCGTTACGGCGGGTGGTGCGCTCCGGGGTGCGCGGGTGCGGGTCCGCACCGATCTTCACGGTCGCTTCCGCGTCGATCAAATCCTGCAGCCCGGCCTGCAACATTCGCCGGAACACGTCCGAATGGGCCAGCTCAGGGTCGGCGAGGACTTCGCCGATCAGGGTCGTCAAGGCAGACTGGTACTGGGTCATCGTGGGATCACTTCCTTGCTTCTTGGCGGAAACAACTGGTCGTCCCGCGATGGCCCACCTACGTCAACGACGAGAAGAACCCCGCGGGAAGTGACACAGAGATGATGGATTCGGCTCCGGCGCCGACGTGACTCGAAATTACACGGACGCCGTTCGCGGCTGTCTTTTTGTGGATCTGTCCGTCGACGCCGGGGTCGCTGCGGGCCGGGCGGGGAACATGACTTGATAGGAGCCTGACCGGGAAGTGGTCTCACCTTTGTGCTGTCTGCACCTACCCGACCCGCGGTGACGTTCATCACCGTTGGAAGGGAATCCCGTCTATGACGAGCATGACACTCGACGCGCCTCTCACCAACCCGTTGTCTCCCCCGGACGAGCTGGTTGCAGGCGTCGACACGCACAAGAACACGCATCACGTCGCGATCCTGGAT
>NZ_FOTM01000032.1 GCF_900114565.1 Leifsonia sp. CL147 | reverse complement strand
CCGTTTGACGCCCATCGAGTTCGAGACCATCATGAACAACAACCTGGCCCTCGCGGCCTAAACCGAAACTGTCACCCTCCGCTGCACCAGTCCCGGTTGCTGAAGGTAGCCTGTGACAATGCGGCTCGAACCGCGGTGAACGGGAGTATTCGATGATGGATCGCCAGACCGGCCAGACGAATCCATTCCGCAAGCCCGTGCGGATTGTGGGCGGTTGGCGCGCTGGGTTCGTCGTTGTCTGCTTTTGCATCCTCATGGGTTATTTGTATCTGACCGAATACGTGTTGCCCGCCTTCGTCGATCCGGTCGCCGCCGACCTCGGATCGCTGGCGCTGGCCGTCGGGTTCTGGGTGTGCAGCGCGCGCCTGTTTCGGGGCCACGGCGAACCGGTCGATCCTCCGCGCCCGTGGTGGCAGATGACGCATCGAAGTCCGGCCAGCTGGTTCCTCGCTCTAGTGACGGGGGCGACGTTCGTGTGGGGTGTCGGGCGGGTTGTGACCGGTGGCATCATCGGCCCTGGGGACTCGCTGGCGTGGATTCTCCTGGTAACCCTTCAACTGGTGATAAGCGCCGCCTTGGTTTCGCTGCTAATTAATTCGGCGATCCGCCTCAGCCGTAAGAGCGTCCCGCAGAACCCTTCGAACGCACCTTCAACCCTCGCGAGAACCCAGCCTGACCAGTAGAGACGGTCTAACGTGCGCAACACTGGACCTTCTACGTCTCGTGCAACTCTCGCGAGTTAAACCGACAGGAGCGGGTGTTGGTCAGAACGGGAGTATTTCCGACTCAGCAGGATCTGTTCTCAGCACGTCGGAATCGTGGGCCGCGTTATCGGCCATTCATATAGCGAATGACCGCCTCTGGCCGGCCTCGGCAATCTCCGCCGACTTGTCGTATACCTCGGCCGGATCAAGGAAAACCATGCTCATTCTCGGACTCCCACAGTTCACCGCAGAAGGTTCCGCCCGTTCTCAAGCAGCAACCTCACCCGCTGTCCCAGCTGGCAGCAGCCCCGTCCAGAGAGGCGGCCAACCGTACTCATCGTCCCGTGGTGCGCCTGAGCGCCGCGGCCCGAGGAGGCGTGGGGGAACGTTCCCCCACGAGGTGCCGAAGGCAACTCAGGCCGCCCCGACAGTGGTCAGCTCGCCCGCTTATGCTGCGCCAGCAGTAGGTGCACGCCCTCGCGCACCAGGTCGGCCTCGGTCCGGCCGGTCTCTTCCCGCAGCTGCGCAAGCTCGGCAAAATCCTGTTCGGAGATCCGCGCCCGCACGGTTGGCGACGGGCCGCGCCGGCCGCTGCCCAGCTTCGGCCGACCTGGTGCGATCAGCGCTGCCGCGAGGGCCTCCTCGCTGCCGTACTCGCGCAGCAGCATGGCACGCCCGTATGCGGCGGCCTCTTTTCCGCGCAGCACCTTCTTGGAACCGATCTCAACATTCGGGTCGGTCAGACGCGCCGCTAGCGCGTCGAAGTCAATCTCATCTCCGGCCATCAGGGTTCTCCTCTCGATATCGACGCCATTTCGGTCCCAACGACATTGCATGGAAGATCGAGGCCTCGCGACCCGACTCCGGGAACTCGAGCACCAGGATCTCCAGCTCGCGATCCGTCTGTGCGTGCTCCGGGCCGATATAGACCACGATCTGCCCGCCCACCGGAGCCGGTTCGTCCGTGATGTTCACGTAAGTCGCGTGAATGATCGCGTACGCCTGGTCCCGGCGGGACACGCCGTGCTTGTCACTGGAAGGTTCCCAACGCGGCGGCATACCCCAAGTCTAGCAGATTTGTAGCCGCGTTTTGAAGCGCTAATTTGTAGCTGAGAAGCGAACTATGTCAGGTGTAACCTGTTAGCATATCGCTTTACAGCCTGGGTCGCGGTTATCGACCAGATCGCCGCCGCCGTGCCTCTACTTTCGCCTCGACAACAAAGGCGGCAATTAGAAGGACCAATACACTGGCCCACAAGATCCACAACGATAGCTCGTTGGGCTTTCGGAGGGCAGCCACCAAAAAGATCCCTTGAACCGCGAGGGCCACGATCGTCGACACATATACGATCAGCCCTCGGCGTCTTCTCCGTCGCCCTTCGGGTGTTCCCGGGTCGATCGTCATAGCAGAACGCTACTCAGAAGATTCCGGCAATTCCGTCGGTGAGTGCACCTTCAGGCGATCGGGCGCTGATCTGGCTTGAGCTGTCCCTTCTAGCCTCGCTGTAACGCCGCCACCGATTGCCCCACCGATAGCACCATAGAGAATTCCGATTGGGATTGCAGCAGCTCCACCTGTGGCCGCTATCAGGCCACCACCGATGAGATCGACACCGACTTCAGCGGCCGCACCTATCAGAATGGCACTCGCATCGTCCAAGCGCCCACTCGGGTCGCTCCCGTTGATGGGGTCGCCGCCCGCGAAGGCGTACCGGTTGGCGTTGGCCGGGTCGAGGGGGGCATCCAATGTGTCTTGTTGGGTCCAGGTGCCGGTGGTGGGGTTGTACCAGCGGAGCCCGAACTTGACGAGGCCGGTGGCGCGGTCTTGGATGCCGGCTTTGAACAGGTAGGGGTTTTGGGTGTACCCGTTGCCGGCGCCGCCGGCGGTGAGGTTCGCTGCCCCGTAGGGGTCGTAGGCGAAGGTGAAGGCGTTGGTGGCGAAGTCGGTGAGCAGGCCCACCGGGTTGCCGATGCCGTCCATCACGTAGAGGCAGTCCTGGTCGGAGCTGGTGGAGAGCATGACCGGCTGCCCGGTCTTCGGGTCGGAGAACACGTAAGCCTGACCGGATCCGACCTTGTACTGCTCGATCGTGGGCAACCCGTTCTGACCAGGCCGACCGTAGGTGAGCTTGTAGGTGCTGCCAGAGAACGTCTCCGAGAGCACCTGGTTCTGGCTGGCGCCGGCGTAGGTGTAGGTGGAGGTGACGCTGCCGGTGACGGCTTGGGTCATCTGCTGCGCCCCGTTGTACGTGTAGGTCGCACCTGGTGCGGCGGTGAGGTTTCCGGCGCCGTCGTAGGAGTATCCGGTGGTGGTGATCTGGTTCGCGGCGTTGTAGGTCAGGGTTTGTGAGGAGGGGGTGGCGCCGGTGACTACGGCGGTGAGCCGGTTGCCGCGGGCGTCGTAGGTGTAGTTCCAGGTGTTCGCGGAGCTGCCACCGGATTGGGCGACTGTCTTGATCCGCCCGGAGCCGTCATACGTGTACGCCGTGGTCAGGCCGCCGCTGAGGTTGTCTTTGGGCCATTGCAGCTGCGACCGGTCGGTGCTGCTTGTGGTGGAGCAGGTGGGGGCGGCGGATCCGGAGTTGTAGCAGTAGTCGGTGTTGAACACGGTGGTGATTGTGGTCGGTGCCGGGCCGGTTTGCGCGGTCACGTTGAAGCGCCCCAGGTTTCCTGCCGCTCCTATGCGGGTTGCGGCTCTCGGGTGAGGGTCGCGTAGTGGGCTTGCTCGTACTCGGCAGGTGGGACAT
>NZ_FOTM01000033.1 GCF_900114565.1 Leifsonia sp. CL147 | reverse complement strand
TGTCGGCGGCCATGGAAAACTGCCCGTAGGCGGTCACGAGAACTGCCCGTGGGTGGCCAGGAGAACTGCCCGCTGGTGGCCATGAGTTCTGCCCACGTCTGATGGTTCCGCCCCGCGCGTCGTCGCGGCGGTGGGTCCTCCTTCCCGGTTCGATGACGGGTGCTGAAGTCGTCGTCGCCCGGGAAGGGGCTGTGTTGAAGTCTGACGGAGAAGTCATGGAGATTCTGGAAGCGTTCGATGCGACGGGGTCGTATCGGGCGGCGGGGCAGCTCGCGGGTTGCTCTCATCACACGGTCGCCGCGCATGTCGCGGCGCGAGCCGCGGGTCGGCCTGTCGGCGCCGCCGCGCCGCGGCCGCGGGCGGTGGACGAGTTCCTGCCGAAGATCGAGGAGCTGGTCGAGAAGACGAAGGGCAAGGTGCGGGCCGACAAGGTCCACGAGGTGCTCGCATCGATCGGCTTCGAAGGGTCGGAGCGGTCGACCAGGCGGGCGGTCGCTGCGGTGAAGGCGTCGTGGCGGGCCGGTCACCGACGGGTGCATCGCCCGTGGGTGGTCGAGCCCGGGCTGTGGTTGCAGTACGACTTCGGCGACGGGCCCGTGGTCGCCGGGGTGAAGACGGTGCTGTTCGTCGCCTGGCTCGCGTTCAGCCGGTTCCGGGTCGTGATCCCGATCCGTGACAAGACGCTCCCGAGCGTGTTCGCGGCGTTGGATCGGACGTTCCGGGCGGTCGGGGGCGCGCCGACGTATGTCCTGACCGACAACGAGAAGACAGTCACCACGGCGCATATCGCCGGGGTCCCGGTCCGTAACGCCCAGACGGTGTCGTTCGCTGCGCATTACGGCGTCACGGTGCTGACCTGCCAGCCCGCGGACCCGGCGTCCAAGGGTGGGGTTGAAGCGTCGGTGAAGCTCGCGAAAGCGGACCTCGTGCCCACCGACGCGAACCTGCGGGACCAATACGCGTCGTTCGCAGAGCTCGAGGCGGCTTGCGAGCAGTTCATGGACGAGGTCAACGCGCGGGAGCACCGTGTCACCCGGCGGCGTCCGGTCGATCTGCTGGCCGAGGAGCAGCAGCGGCTGCACCCGGTCCCTTCTCGTGCTCACACGATCGCGTTCGGGGTGAGCCGGCGGGTCGGGGAGAACACGCCGATGGTCGCGTTCGAGAACGGCCAGTACTCCGTCCCGCACCTGCTGATGGGCGCGGAGGTGTTCGTCCGCGTCCAGGGCGCCGCCGACGGTGAGCGGGTTGTGATCGTCCACCACGGCATCGACGGCCCCGTCGAGGTCGCCCGTCACGGGCGCGCCCGCCCCGGGACCCCGCAGATCGACGACGCCCACTTCCCTGCCCAGGCGGGGGTGAAGGTCGCGGGCGATTACCCGATCAAGGCGAGATCGGTCGAGGAGGCGGAGTTCCTCGGCATCGGTCACGGCGCGGCGGCCTGGCTGCTCGAGGCCGCGGCGTCGGGGGCGCAGCGGATGAACCAGAAGATACGGGAAGCCGTCGAACTCGCCCGGATCCACGGGATCGAGATCGTCGACGAAGCCCTCGGCACTGCCGCCGCCTACGGCCGATTCGACACCGGCGATCTCGCCTCGATCCTCGGCAGCCGGATCACCGCCACCCCGGCCAGAGCGGCGTCGGAGATGCGTTCGCTCGCGCAAGGCACCCGCGGCTGGGCGAGCATCGGGCAGCCGATCGTCCCGGTCTCCGAGATCACCGCGACGAGTGAGGAGGCGGGAGCATGAGTGTTGCGACACCGGCCGCGCCGCCGATCCCGACGGAGTTGGAGCAGACCATGCGGCAGCTGAAGATGCCCTACGCCCGCGGCATCGCCCCGGACGTGTTCGCGACCGCGAGAGCGCAACGCTGGGAACCCGCGGAGGTCGTCAAAGCCCTCCTCGACGCCGAGATCGCTGGCCGCTCCCGGTCGATGCTCGCCGCCCGCCGCAAGGCCGCCGGGTTCCCCACCGGGAAGACCTTCGACTCCTGGGACGAGAACGTCTCAACGATCCCCGCCCCGACACAGCAGGCGCTGCGCACCCTGGAATGGGTGCACCGGCGGGAGAACCTCGTGATCTGCGGACCCGCCGGCACCGGGAAGACGTTCTTCCTCGAAGCGCTCGGCCACCACGCCGTCGAACAAGGACTCCGTGTCGCGTGGTTCCGGCTCGAAGACCTCGGCGCGCTGATCCGCGCGCACCGCGTCGACGACACCGTCACGCGCACCGTCGCCAGAGTGCTCCGCGCCGATCTGATCGTGGTCGATGACATCGGCCTGCTCCCCGTCGGAGACGACGCCGCCGAAGGCCTCTACCGGCTCGTCGACGCCGCCTACGAGAAACGATCGATCGCGATCAGCTCGAACCTGCACCCCTCCGGGTTCGACGAGCTCATGCCCAAGACCCTCGCGACCGCGACCGTCGACCGGCTCCTCCACCACGCCCACCTCACGCAGACCACCGGCGAGTCCGTCCGCCTCGCCCAAGCCCTCGCCGGCACGGGGGTGACCCCCATGCCCTAACCGAGACCGCTCACGCGGCCAGGGCCACCACAACCCGATGGGCAGAACTCCTGGCCGCGAACGGGCACTTCCACTGGCCACCAGCGGGCACTTCTGCTGGCCGCCGATGGGCAATTTCTGGTGGCCGTTGACA
>NZ_FOTM01000034.1 GCF_900114565.1 Leifsonia sp. CL147 | reverse complement strand
AAACGTGACACCACTCCAGCATCACGGCATCAACCCAAAAGATTTAGGAGACACGCCCTAGGGCGCGCCCGAGAGAAGATCTCAGGGCTCCGCTCATGATCGGCGTCGGATATGCATGCACGCGCGCGTTCCTGCTAGACCAGCCGAATCACACGCTGCCAAGTCGCTCCTCGCATAGAAGCTCTCAGTGGACGGGTTCTGGCACCAGGGCCGATGACGGATCACCTAGCGGGCTGTGGTGGTCGACCGCCATTCAAGGCGAAGCTGGTCGTCTGATGCATTCACGTTGGTTGCATCGAACTCCTTGCACGCCGAGAAGGCACGCGCGTACTTGCGGAAGCAGCGCCCCGACCTCGCCGAGCGCCTCACCGCAGCGAAGGACTTCCGACTGGGCGAGATCGCACTTGTGAAGCCAGTCACCGCTCTCCTAGGCGTAAGGAACGTGCGGCGGCTTTCGAACTGACCAGCAACAGCTGTCCGGTAGTGGATCCCCGTGGACGCCCTCCTGATGCGGTGGGCACATGCAGGCCCGCGATGCTGGTGGCGAGCCGGCGCTATTCCTTGTTCGTCAGGAGGCGATGGTGCAGGGCTGCCTTGACCGCCTCGGCGCGGTTGGAGACTGCCAGCTTGCGGTAGATGCTGCCGAGGTGCGACTTCACCGTGTTGACGGAGACGTCGAATCGCGCGGCGAGCTGCGGTGTCGAACAACCATCGAGGAGACCATCGAGCACCGAGAGCTCCCGGAGCGTGAGCAGCGCCTTCCCTTCAGCCGTGGGGAGACGAGAATCTAAAACGGGCGCCATACCGGGCAAGTCCTGGGCTTCATGCCACTCGTCGTAGGTGTGATCGCGGCCGACTGCGCAATCACATCTGACCGCGATGGGGCTTGCGTCGCGTTCGCTCACGAAATGCTCCACATGAAAGCCTGACACGGCGATTCGATCAATTTTCGGACCTGGGTTCGACACCATCCGGACCTGCTCTTTCTCTGCGCGATACGGGCCTAGGCGGGCCCGCATGTGAGAGATGACGATTTCCCCGCATGCTGACGCGACTTTGCCGGTTCTCACCCGCTGTTTTCACCCGGTATCGATCCGGCGCGCCGCATTCTGTGGCGTCGGCTGCGTCGTACCCCGCATATTGGGGTGGACCAGGGTGATGCGTATGGCCCGTGGCGCCGGAATGCTGTGGTGAGTCGAGGAAGTTGCTGTGCATCAACCGCAGCCGTACCGGGGGGGTCATCGTGGGGGTTCGGTTGCAGCGTGAGGCCGTGCCCGGTCGTGAGGCCGTGCCCGATCGGAAGGGCATGAGCGGTCGGGGCGTCCTTGTCCTGGTGATCGTGCTGGTGGTGTGCGCGGTGGGAGCTGTGGCGTTGACTCCGGCTGCGCTCAGTGGCCTGGCGTCGGCGCGCTCGTTGCCGCGCGGCGAGCTCGTTGTCGCGACGTTGCCGCCGAAGCCGGCCGCGTTGGATCGACCGGCGATCATGAAGCAGCTGGTGGCGATACGGTCGGCGGTGAAGGCGCCGGAGTTGGGCGCCTCCTCGTGTCTGGACGCGATGGCCGCAACGTACGCGACGGCTGTTGCCGCAGCGGCAGCCTCGAATGCCGGAACGGTTCCGGCGCCGACGTCGTCGTCGTGTGGTGCTCACGTGGATACGGGGTGGGTCAGCGGTGCCGATCGGACGGGCGTCGAGCAGCTACGCAGCGCGATGACGCGTGGCCCATCGGGCAGTGCGCCGCTGGCGGCGGATGGGTCGAAGCGGGTGGGCTTGGCCGTCGTCGCCGTGCACGGACCGGGCCACTCGGTGTCCGGATATGTGCTCGCGTGGGCTGTTTCCCAGTGATGCCCGTCTGTGGTTGTTGCTCGCGTTCTGTTTTCTCTCTGATCTCCAACACTCCGAAAGGGTGCTGATGCTGTCCTCTTCAATGTTCCTGCTGGGTCGGCGGCTGCGCACAGCTGTCGCGGTGATGGCCGCGGCCCTGGTGGCTGGGTCGGTGCTGGTGGCGACGCCGGCGCAGGCGGCTGCGCCGGCCGGGTTGGTGGTGCTGGATCCGGATGACAACTATTCGCATGCGGTGTGGGGTGGGCAG
>NZ_FOTM01000035.1 GCF_900114565.1 Leifsonia sp. CL147 | reverse complement strand
CACTCAAGCAATGGCGCGGCATCGCCACCCGCTACGACAAACTCGCAACCGTCTACCGATCCGCAGCAGTCCTCAACGCCGTCATCGCCTGGACCCACCAATTAGGAGACACGCCCTAGTCCCGCCAGCCTCTCGCTCGTGCAACGCTCAGCAGCCCGCACTGTGGTCGTGAACGAGCACCGGCTTTCGGGCGCGTTTCCCGGCCGCTGTAGCGTTACCTCGTGAATGAAGTACGCCGCACAGTGACAGTTGCGGACGGGAGCACGATCTCGTATTCGGTCTTCGATGGAGAAGAGCCGCCGGTTGTCATCTTGCACGGGCTGGCCGGCAGCAGCCGCGAGTTCGTCCCGACCGGGCGGGCGCTCGCGCCCCGCAAAGTAATTCTTGTCGACCAGCGCGGCCACGGGCTCAGCACCCGTACGCCGGCCGATACCACCCGCGCCGCCTTTGTAGAGGACGTTGCTTCCGTGATCGGGACGGAGTCGGCGGCACCGGTGGACCTCGTCGGCCAGTCGATGGGCGCGCACACGGCGATGCTCGTCGCGGCCGCCCACCCTGAGCTGGTGCGCCGTCTTGTGCTCCTAGAAGGAAATGAAGGAGGCGGATCCGCAGACGACCATGCCGCACTCGGCGACTACTTCCGCTCCTGGGAAGTGCCGTTCACCAGCCGCGAGGGCGCGCGCGCAGCGCTAGGCAACGGTCCGCTGGCTCGGGCGTGGGTGGCGGATCTCGAACCGCGTGACGACGGCCTCTATCCGCGCTTCGATGCTGACGTGATGGTGCAAACAATCACCGAAGTCGCGGTGCCGCGCTGGAGCGAGTGGGAGAGCATCGCCGCCCCGACGCTCGTGGTCTATGCGGACGGCGGCATGTTCACCGAGGAGCAGAAGTTGGAGTTCCTCCGTCGAGGTGCGAACGCCACCCGGGCGGACCTCACTGGTGCTTCGCACGACGCACATCTGGACGCGTTCGAGCAGTGGGCTGCGGTACTCCGCCACTTCCTTACTTCCCGCTGACGGATCGATTACCGTGCAGACAGGACCGCGCGATGCGCTCACGGACGGTAAGTCGCCTGACCGGCTCACGCGCCCCGCACGAGTCTAACAAGTGACACGAGCGACGGCACGAAGGCCAGAAGCGGAAGCGGCATCGACGTTCGAATCGCAATCACGGGTGTCACCGCGACGATGACAGTGAGAAAGAGCATCGCCCAGAAGCGCGAACGCGTCCACGGCAACTTCGTTGCGATTACCCCTAGGAGCACTCCCGTGATGGCGATGGCGGTGAACAGCCACAGCGACGTCGCCAACGCCCAGCCGAAAAGCTCATGTCCGGCTGGATAGTGCACGGCCATCGAGTCCCGCATCGCGGGAAACGTCAGGTGGTCGTCGATGTGAACCCATACAGCGAATGCGAAACCAACGAGGATCGCTGCGGCCCCGGCCACCCCGCCCGTCACCAGGCTTGTTATCCGGAACAGCCGCGGCAAACGCGGCACCGCCGTGGGCGCGACGCTGGGCTGGACTGCCATTAGATTCCTCCGGTGACCTGTTATGTCGGCGCGGACACATTGTGACAGTCGGAAGCCTCGATTGTCGGCGGCCATGGAAAACTGCCCGTAGGCGGTCACGAGAACTGCCCGTGGGTGGCCAGGAGAACTGCCCGCTGGTGGCCATGAGTTCTGCCCA
>NZ_FOTM01000036.1 GCF_900114565.1 Leifsonia sp. CL147 | reverse complement strand
TCGACGGACAGATCCACAAAAAGACAGCCGCGAACGGCGTCCGTGTAATTTCGAGTCACGTCGGCGCCGGAGCCGAATCCATCATCTCTGTGTAAATCTCGGCAGTGGTGAGCGTTGCTTCGTCAACGTTGAGAGCCATCGTGCGATGGTCAGTGAGAACCGATCAAAGTCACTCACGAAGGACACAAACACACGATGGCCATGGACCAGTCTGCCTTGCTCGACCTGCTTGCTCAACTGAAACTCACCGATGTCACTGACCGGATCCGGTCAGTGACCGAGACGCTGTATCAGGAGTTGATCGACGCGGAAGCGACCGCGTTCATCGGCGCCGCGCCGTTCGAACGTTCCGAGTTCCGAACCGCGCAACGCAACGGGTCCCGCCCGCGGACGCTGACGACGACCGCGGGCGACCTTCATCTGTCGATCCCGAAGCTGCGTCAGGGGTCGTTCTTCCCGGCCCTGTTAGAGCGGCGACGGCGAGTCGATCAGGCCCTCTACGCGGTCGTGATGGAGGCCTATCTCCACGGCGTATCGACTCGCAAGGTCGATGATCTCGTCAAAGCGCTCGGCGCCGACACCGGCATCACCAAGAGCGAAGTGTCCAGGATCTGCGCGGACCTCGACCGGGAAGTGGGCCAGTTCCGGGACCGGGACCTGTCCGCCATGGACTACCCATACGTGTTCCTCGACGCCACCTACTGCAAAGCCCGTGTGAATCACCGGGTCGTGTCCCAAGCGGTCGTCGTCGCGTTCGGTGTCGCTGCGGACGGACGCCGGGAAGTCCTCGGCTTCGACGTCGGCGACAGCGAGAACGAGGCCTTCTGGACCGGGTTCCTCCGCTCGCTGAAGGTCCGCGGCCTGGGCGGGGTGAAACTGGTCATCTCCGACGCCCACACAGGGCTGAAGAAGGCCATCGGGGTGGTGTTCCAAGGTGCCAGCTGGCAGCGCTGCCGAGTGCATTTCATGCGCAACGTGCTCGCCGTTGTCCCGAAGGCGAGCCAGGAGATGGTCGCCTCGATCATCCGCACAATCTTCGCCCAACCCGACCTCGAGCACGTGCACACCCAGTTCGACGAGGTCACCCGGATGCTGGGCAAGTCGCACCCGAAGGTCGCCGGAATGCTCGTCGACGCACGGGCCGACCTGCTCGCGTTCGCCGGATTCCCAGTCAAGCACTGGCGTCAAATCTGGTCCACCAACCCGATGGAACGCGTGAACAAGGAGATCAAACGCCGCACTGACGTCGTCGGAGTGTTCCCCAACCCGGCAGCCCTGCTCCGCCTCGCCGGCGCGGTCCTCGTCGAGCAACACGACGAATGGGAAGCGGGCGACCGTCGCTACCTCTCGGAAGCCTCCATGGCCCAACTCCGGGCCATGGACAACACGAGCCCCGAGCCGATCGAGGAGGCGATTTCACTCCCGGAACTCATCGCGGCATAATCAAACAACTGACCCGCACGGTGTCGAGAAACTCCACAGAGATGATGGATTCGGCTCCGGCGCCGACGTGACTCGAAATTACACGGACGCCGTTCGCGGCTGTCTTTTTGTGGATCTGTCCGTCGACGC
>NZ_FOTM01000038.1 GCF_900114565.1 Leifsonia sp. CL147 | reverse complement strand
GCCGGCTGGCTTTGGGGTGTTGGGGTGGTGGCGGAAGCGTTCGGGGTGGGCTTGGTAGTAGGCGTGTTGGACGTTGTGGCGGTGTTGCCAGTGGCGGTGCCAGCTGCCGTCGTGGACCTGGTCGGGTGAGAACAGGGCGATGCCGGAGTGTTTGTGGTGCTGGTTATACCAGGGCACGTAGGTGTCCATGAACGCCCGGGCTTGCTCGATCGTGTCGAAGATGCCGGGGTAGTTGGGGCGGTATTTCATGGTGCGGAACTCGGACTCGGAGAACGGGTTGTCGTTGGAGACCCGGGGACGGTTATGGGTTCGGGTCACCCCGTGCTGTTCGAGGAGGTCTTTGAGGATGTTGGAGCGCATCGCCGGCCCGGAGTCGGCATGAACACCGTCCGGGACACCGTGGCGGGCGAACGCGTCCTGGAACATCTCGGCAGCGAGGACGTCGACCTCGCGGTCCTCGACCCGGTAGCCGACGAGTTTGCGGGAGTAGATATCGATGATCGAGTAGGCCTTGAACGACACGCCCCGCCAGGGGCTGGCCAGGTCGGTGATGTCCCACGACCACACTTGCCCGGGGCCGGTCGCTTCCAGCACCGGCGCCACTCGCGGCGTCTTGCTCTGGCGGCGGGTCGGGACCACCGGCCGGGCGGACTGATCCGTGATCCCGGCGGCGATCCGCCACCAGGACCGGCGGGAGGCGAGCATCATCCCGTCATCCCAGGCGGTCGCGAAGGCGTGATCCACCGACACGCCCTGCTCCCACCCGGCGGTCACTAACTGGGCGATCCGGGCGCGGTCCAGATCGTTGAGCCGAGACGGATACGCCCGCGCTTTCTGCGGGACCGGGTCAGCCACCCGCGGGCGCGGGTTGCGGCGGTAATGCCACGTCGATCGGGACAGCCCGGCCAGCTGCAACGCTTGCCGCTGCGAGCCGGTGATCGCGGTCAGTTCGATGACGAGGTCGGCTTCCCCGGTCAAGAATCGGGCAGATCGGTCGGTTTCGGGTTCTCGTCGGGCTCCTGCTCGCTGATCGAGTGCAAGAGCCCGATAGCTTTTCCCAGCGCCTGGTTCACCGCCTCCAGCTCCTGGACCCGCGCGTTCAACCGCTCCACCTCGGCCTCATGCGCTGCTCGTTCTCTGGCCCGCTGCTGTTCCAACCAGGCTCGCCTCCCGGGATGTGTCATAGCCCTAGCCTGCCGCGGAAACAGGCTCCGCTCGATATCGCCCTCGAAAACCGCCGTCGACCACCGCCGGATCTTGTCCCTGGAGAT